>CAVPWD010000019.1:0-368449 GCA_963709385.1 uncultured Acidobacteriaceae bacterium | reverse complement strand
CCTGGACGCCCCCGGCCAAGAGAAGTTCGCAAACCTGCGAAATGCTCCTAGCTTCGCTGTCTGCGATTGCCTGAATCTCGTTCTTCAGATCGGGTGAAACTCGGAATGCCAAGAAACCCTTCTTCGTCGTCACGAGAAAGACTATAGCTTCGACGGAAACCAAGGAACAACCATAATTTTCTTGAATCGCACCAGATCGAATGTTATCATATGTTATCACTATGATGAAATTAGAGGCTTTCATGAATATCCGCAAGCCCAAGACTCGTCATCCACTACGAGAGAATCTACGGCTTGCCCGGCAGCTGTTGGGCGGCACTCTGCCGACTCGCGTCGCTAAGTCGCTGGAGTTATCCATGGACGAAATTGGCGGAGGCGGAATCAGGGGTGTCCCGTCGTTGAGTATCGCCCCTTTGAACTAAAACAGGACCAGCGAATCGGGTCTTTACATTCCTGATCGTTCTTAAACTCCGTGACCAAAGTCATCACCCATGGCGTGCAATTTCATCCCTAAGTGTGAAACTCTACATTCCGTAGTCCTTTCAGGAGAGCGGAAGAACTCGCATGGTCCAGGACGGAGACGGCAAGGCTTCAAGTCAGGCACCATTGTTCAGCATTATTATTGCCGTCTACAACGACTGGGCCGTGGCGGATGGATGTCTGCAATCGCTGGCTCGGCAAACGAACGCTCCCAGTTTCGAAGTCATCATCGTTGACGACGGCAGCACGGAAGCTGCCCCAGAGTCTGTTCGCAACTCGGCCAATTCCTATCCATTAACCCTCATCCAACAGGCCCACACCGGGATTCCATCCGCTAGAAATCGCGGGGCGTTGAGTTCCAAGGGAGAGGTGTTGCTGTTCGTGGACGCTGACAGCAGACTGCAGTCGAAATGCCTGGCGGCCCTGAGTGAAACGATCGCTCGCTCACCCCAGGACGGTTGCTTTCAACTTCGGCTCGTCGGCAATTGCTCCAGCCTGGTCGGTCGCGCGGAAGAACTGAGACTCCTGATTTTTCAAGAGCACACTCTTCAGCCAGACCGCCGCATTCGATATTTGAATACTGCTGGATTCGCCATTCGACGAAGCCGGGCGCACGTCGAGGCCGGAGTGTTCGATCCTGTGGCGCTCAGAGGTGAGGACACTCTTCTGCTGGCCAACCTGATGCAAGCGGGCGAGCTACCGCTCTTTGTTCCCGATGCAATCGTGGAACATTTTATCCCGATGTCTTTTTTGGGGTGCCTGCGGAAGGATATTCGGTCAGCTGGGCTGGAAGCGAAGGCTTATGACAGCATCGCCTCGAAGGGAATGAAGATTCATGTGACGCAGCGGGAGCGTCTGCAATTGCTCTGGTTGACGTGGAAGGCAGCCGGCCACGGCTCGATCGGAAGATCGGCTTGGTTCGCGCTGGTCGTCAGGCAGATATTTCGACGAATTCTCTCTTTCGGATACAGATTCTGGCGGCAACGACGTATGAGCCATCCTGAATCAATCTGATGCTCCTCGCCGAAGTCCTCTTTCTAGGACCTCTTACGGGAGATCGGTCTCAGCCGACTAGAAAATTCCTTCAGAGGAGTGTCTGGCCACAGCGGCACACCACACTGGGCGATGGGAACTGCTGGATTGCCCTGCACCATCGTCATCGCCGGAACCGATCTGGTTACGACGCTGCCTGCGGTAACCACGGCACCCTCACCAATCTCCACGTCCGGAAGAATAATCACACCCGGTCCAATGAAAGCGCGGCTGCCAATCCGCACGCCACGGAACGAGCTATTCAGGTGGTCCTGGAAGTGCGCGATTACAATCGCACCAATTCCAATGAACACGTCATCGCCGATTGTGATCAGATGTGGAAAGCCTGTTTCGAGAACCACGTTGTAGCTAATAAAGACGCGTTTTCCGATGCGTACTCCGCGCCAACGGTTGAGCCATACACGCAGGCCCTCGCCCCCCGGCATGAACATCGTCAAGAGTTGGAGGATCCTGTTGATCAATCCCCGGACTGGGTTCTCACTCATTCGCTTGCCTGCATATAGCTTCATGCTCAAACCGCTGCCCCGTCGCCGAGTCAAAGATTCGAATTATGACTTAAGACTAATCCCTCAGAGTTGCGCGAGGCTGCTCGCGAGCATTTTTGCGAGCTCAGCCTTGACCACCTTCCCCGTCGGGGTGAGCGGCATGTTCTGAACGAAGAGAATCTGCGACGGCCGCTTGTACGGAGCGAGATGCTTCGCCGCATATTCCGCGAGATCTGTGGCCGCCAGAGCCGTGTTCGGCAAAAGCTGGATGAAGGCGACAACTTCCTCGTCTCCATCCACTGCCCGGCCAATCACTCCGGACTGCGCGACACCGGGATGGGCGTTCAACACCGCTTCGACTTCGGCCGGATAGACGTTGAAGCCGCGGCGAACGATCAAGTCTCTGGTTCGGCCAACGATGAAAAGGTTTCCGTCTTCCATGCGGGCGAGGTCTCGAGTGTTGAACCATCCTTCGTCGTCGATGGCGGCGGCTGTTTCCGCAGGGTTGCGATAATAGCCTTTCATCACATTCGGTCCGCGTACCCAGAGTTCACCGGCTTCTCCCTCGGGCACGGGTTTGCGATCTGGTCCAACCAACTTTACTTCAACGCCGGGGAACGGTGGTCCGATCGAAGTATCGCTGCGAGGAGACTCCACGCGGGTTTGAGCGATGGTGGGCGAGCATTCCGTCACGCCATAGCCGTTATGCAGTGGCATGCCGAAGAGGTTCTCCGTCCCCGATTTGGTCGATGCGTGGAGTTGTGCGCCGGAGGAGGCGATGATTCTTAACGTGGGAAACTTCAGCGACTGTAGATTTCTGAATTTCGCGTATTGCAAGAACTGGTTATACGTGGCGGGCGTGCCAAGAATTACTGTTAATCGCTCTCTCTCCAGAGTCAGCCGAGCGTTCATGGGATCGAAACGAGCCGACACGTAAAGCGTCGCGCCACTGAAGAGGGAACCCAGAAGCACCACGGATAGGCCTACCGCGTGGGACATCGGGAGAATGCCGCTGAAGCGGTCGTCAGGCGTGAGACTCCTGATCTTCGCCGATCCGGCTGCAAGAAATAACAGATTGCGGTGGCTCAACATGACGCCCTTGGGAAGACCGGTGGTGCCGGACGTGTAGATTAACGCAGCTACACGATCCGGGATGCTCGCGTCGACAGCTTCTGGTTTCACACTCTCATTTAGGCTACCGATGCCGATCGATCCCAAGCCTTCAATCGATTCGACCGCCGCTCCGTGACGAATTGCGTGTTCGGCGGCATGAGGCGAAACGCTGGTGGTGTAGAAAACACGGCGAGGACCGCAGTGTTCGCGGATCTCGTCGATCTCGCGTGCCGACAGATTTGCATTCACCAGCACTGGCCATGCGTCCATGGCTGCCGAGGCCAATAATAGCGCTATGAACTCCCGGCAGTTCTCGCCCACGACCATGACGCGATCGCCGGGACGCACGCCCCACTTCCCAAGCGCGCTCTGGGTTTCGGAAATTGCGGAAGCGAGTTGTCGGTATGTCCAAGTGCCGGAGGCCTCGACGAGCGCCGGCCTGTCTGGAGACGTCTCCGCCCATGGCGCGATGACGTCACTGATGCGCGCAGGGAGCAGCCGCAAAATCTCAGAAGCCTGTTCTTGAATAATCGACGCCGAAGCAGTCATTGCGAGGGAAGAGGGAATCAACTTCGTAGCTATAATACCGCGGAGCCTTTTCGCTGGCCCGGACCATAGCAATCGCTGATGGCCGCGAACCGCGATGCCTCAGCTTTTTTCGCCATCACATACTGCAGCCAGTTCCGGTAGATGCGCGTGGCCGAGGATTGCCATGTGTTCTGCAGCGTCTCCACAAGGGTTTCAGGGAAGAACGCCAACTGCTCGGGATGCTGTTGGGCAAGAGCCGTATTTTGAAACTCCGTTAGAATCTTGGCGGCCGCCACGTCGAAATATCCGTGCGGCATCGTCGGATATGTTTCTCGTTCGTGCCCGAGGAATCTCCGTATGTCTCTCCGGTATTCCTTGAACAGGGTCGGCGCGCCGTACTCCGGATGACCCTGAAAATGGACAAACAGGCTTTTCTTTTTTTGCTTCACAAATAAATCGACGCCGGCCAGGGCTGATTTTGTCAGAACGGCATAACCACAAGAGGTCAGCGAGTCCTCTCGCACTTCGTTCCACCGGGAATGCGGAAACCGAATCCCTCTCGAGACGTTTGCCGTGAGTTCGTGCTGGCAGGCTTTGTCCGACTCGAAGACGCCGAACTGCTTGTCTGGGAGAGGGCGCCTCTCAATTCCATCGCTGTGAAGAACACCGGCGTGAGCCGCCAGACACGACAGAACGGTCGAAACCGTGTTGTGCTCGGCCCAGTCCAGAACGTTCCCCAAGGTGCTCCAGTATGGTTCATCCCGCAGGTTGGGCTGGCGCGGTTCGGTGCCGGTGACGATCACACCATCAAGTTGGTCATTCCAGAGATCGTCCAATCCAAAATAAAAACTGTTCAGATGGCGCAGCCCACGATCCGTCCGGGGAACGCCGGTCAGCGAATAAAGCCTGAGTAAGACGGGAAAGTCGTCCGAGGCAATGTCCAGGAGTTCGAAAAACTGCAGCTCGGTATCTTCAAGTGCGGGGTCCGGCATGTTATTGATGAGACCGAGGCGAACGCCCGCCGAATGCCTGGCACGACTGTCCATCGAAACCGCTGGGCGCGACCTTGTCTTCTCCGCCCAACCACCCGGAATTCGCCCACCTTCGATGATCAGTGGCATCTCATCCCCCTACGCCGGTACCAGTTCTCAGCTCGCACTTCAGTTTGCCGCTTTTTCCAACGCCTGACCAAGATCTTCGAGAATGTCGTCGATGTGCTCGATCCCCACGCTGAGTCGAATCATCTCCGGAGTGACTCCGACCCTCGCTTGTTCCTCGGATGTTAGCTGCCTGTGCGTTGTCGACGCCGGATGACACGACAGCGATTTCGCATCACCCATGTTCACCATTCGCTTGAACAACTGGAAAGCATTGAAGCACTTCCTGCCCCCTTCGTAGCCGCCTTTTACGCCAAAAGTGAGCAGTGAGCAGAAGTTGGTACCCAGATATCGATGCGCCATGGGATAGAGCGGATTGTCGGGGAAGCCAACATAATTCACCCAATCGACCATGGGATGAGCACGCAGAAACTCCGCGACCTTGCGCGCATTCTCTACATGACGTTCCACGCGGAGAGCCAGAGTCTGAATTCCCTGCAAGAACAAGAAGCCGTTGAAAGGCGACAGCGTGGCCCCAGTGTTTCGCTGACAGACGGTGCGGCAGCGGGCGACAAAGGCCGAGTCTCCGAAATGGTCGATGTACACTACGCCGTGATAAGCGATCTCCGGCTGGTTGAACATGTAAAATTTCTTCGGATACTGCCGCCAGGGGAACTTCCCGCCATCGACAATCATTCCGCCGATGCTGGTGCCGCCTCCACCAATGAATTTGGTCATGGAGTGCACGACTACGTCGGCGCCGTATTCGATGGGCCGCAGCAAAATCGGCGTAGCGACGGTGTTATCGACCACCAGCGGCACACCGTGCTTATGCGCGACTTTGGCCAGTCCCTCGATGTCGGCGACGTTTCCGGCTGGATTGCCGACACTCTCGCAGTACACCGCGCGGGTGTTCTCGTCGATCAGCTTCTCCACATCCTCAGGGCGGTCGGTCGCGGCGAAACGCCCAGCGATTCCCCGCTTCGGGAAAATGTGCGCCAGAAGCGTGTAGGAGGCGCCATACAGCTGCGGCAGGGAAACGATATTATTTCCCGCTTCGGCAATATTGATGAGGGCATACTCAATCGCAGCCATCCCCGAGCTTACGCTGAGCCCGTCCACTCCACCTTCCAGAGCGGCAACACGTTTCTCGAGAACTGCGTTGGTCGGGTTCCCGATCCGCGTGTAAATGTTGCCCTCGACCTCCAGGTTGAACAACGCAGCTCCGTGCTCGGCGCTGTCGAACTCGAACGCGACCGTCTGGTAGATCGGCACGGCCACGGCTTTGGTCGTGGGGTCGCCGTCGTAGCCGGCGTGTATGGCGATGGTCTCTCGCTTCATGAGTTTCAGTGGATCACAGCGAATGAAAAGGGCCACCGAAACCTACGGCGGCCATTTTCAAATCGTCTAGACCATTCACTTTGCCGTTACCGCACTTCCAACCGGAACCAGCTCGGCCTTCCGCGAAAGGGACTTGCCCAGGGCTTTGGTCACAGTGCGAGCCGCGAAGTCAGCGCCGAACGCGAATCGCATTACCGGGCCGAAGCTGTTCGCCGCCGCAATTCCAACGAAATAAAGGCCAGGGATCGATGACTCACACGTCGAGGACAGCGCCGGAGTTCCACCCAGGGTAGCGATCTTCGAACGGATTGGCGAACTAACGAACGTCAACCGTTCCAGATCAACCCGGTAACCGGTAGCAGCGATGACGTGATCAGCGCGAAGCTCACGTTGCGTGCCGTCTTGCGCCTGCACTTTGAGATGGATTTTTCCGTCTTTCACGTCGGCACCTTGCACGCTGTGTCCCAGTAGCTTGGGCACGTGATTCATCACTGTATCCTTGACGAACCACCCACCGGACGGCCCCAGAGTTTTCTTGACAATTTCCAGGCGAAGGTTGTCCGGCAGGCGATGGAAAGCCGCGGGCGCATTCGCATAGAAGCTCGAGCGCCAACCCGGACCAAGGCCAGTTTGCGGACGCTGAATGCGTTCCCACAAAGAGCGCTCGTTGCCGGTAAGCTTGCCGTGAAACTTCAAGGCTGCCTGACGCGCGACCAGTTGCACATTTGCGCCGGCCTCGTACAGCAACGCCGCCCAGTCCAGCGCCGAAGAACCGCCACCAATCACGATCACTTCCCGGCCTCGGAACTGCTCAACGTCGTGATGCCGGGAACTGTGCGACAGAAATTCAGAGGGCAGATTCGCCAGATTTTCTGGAACATAATCGAAGTGGGTAATGCCCACCGCGAGCACGACATTGCAAGCGCTGAACCGCTCGCCGTTGTCGAGTTGCAGCAGATATCCATCCGCCGAGCGCTCAATGCTGACGACCTGCTTGTCTTCAAGCTCGGGCACCATCCGTTCCCGGAAGGCCAGTCCGTATTTCGTAAAGGTATCGAGCTTGACCGGAATTCCGGTGTCGGAGTACTCGATTCCTTCCTGGGAACAGAACTTTCCCAGGGTAAATTCATCGTTCGGGTCGGAGATGTTGGAGGCAAAACCGTCCGACTTGAGCAACATACCCTTCGGCATGTGGGCCCGCCAGCTATCCATCGGACGCCCGAAGATCCGGAAAGGGATTCCGCGACCCCGGAAGTGCGCAGCAATAGAAAGCCCATAGGGACCAGCGCCAATAATCGCAGTATTTAGCATAGCCAGATGAGAAGCCCCTTTTTTCAATGAGGTGACAACAGCGGCAAAATTCGAAGGGGGAAAATCAGGGGGAATAACTAAGTGATCATATCACTTTTTGGTCGCAAAGCGAACCAAAGAAGAGCTGGAGCCGGGCCTAAGAGCAAGAAATCCCGAGTGGCAAGACGCACCAATAAGCTCCGCAGAATCAGCAACATGCATCCGTCCAGGGGCCGCGAGGCCGAAGTCTGGGATTCTGGGCGATGACCTTACCGGACCGTCCTGAGTGGAAGACAATGAGCGGAGACTCGGGTGCATTCCGGTGCTCAGATTCCTCCCAAAACCTCGCGCGGTGGTCAGGCCTACCCTTTGCCGCGAAGCTTCTTTTCAACAAACGCCACGATACTCTTGACCGAGCCGAAGTTGTCCGCCATCACTTCCTCATCGTCGATTGAGATGGAAAAACGCTCCTGGACGAACGAAATCAGTTCAATCACCCCCGTCGAGTCGATGACATTGCCCATCAGCGGTGCATCGTCATTGAGTGCTTCGCTCCGGCCATAGAGAAAGTGCTCTGTAATAAATGTACGAATCTCCTTCTCGATGTCTGCTGCTTGCATTTGCATTATGTCCCCTAGGTTTTGGTTGATTAGTGATGTCAGAATTTGAGGGGGAAGAAACCGCGACAGTTCGAAAAGCGCGGACGGCTAAGATGCCTTGCCGGGCGATCACCGCTTCAGCGGTCCGAAGCTATGATTTATTGAGCGAGCAGCCATCGACCAGGCTGGATGGGTTAATGCCTAAGCTGGCTCAGGACTCGGGACGCCGAAAAACCGGTCTTCGTGCCCCACATTGTCCGGTTCACGCGATCCTCCGCAAACCCTCGATCATCGAAACTCCGGTGGAGCCTGGTTGCTGACGCTCGGAACCGCGATAGGCATCAACTGGTTTGTGCGACGAACTACCGATCCGAGCCAGCGCGCTTGACTGTTCCAGCACCTTGGAGTGTGTGCCTTCCTCGGCCCGCTTGCCGGTCTCGTCAGCGTTGTGCCGTCTAATTGCCGGGCGCGAAGCGGGGGTCGCCCGAACCCGGTCTTCCAGTTTTGCCACCGTTTCGATCGCGCGCAGCTGTAGGCTCAACATGGGCGGCAGAAGGTGGGAGATATGAGCCGCAACCTTACCTGCGTCTAGATCCGTGATCAATTTGGTCAGCCTGTCGCGGATGACCCGAGCATTGTCCAACGCCAGCTGCGGATCCGGATCGCGCGCCGCCGGCGACAACGTGGCGATTCCGCATGCCTCCGAGTCGGCCAAGTTCCGAGGCCTTCTTGGGATTCGCATGAAAGAAGCAGAGGCCGCCAGCGGTTGCGGCCGCACCGCAGGGCTGTCCGCTCTTGTTTAAGCCTTGACAACGGGATTTGTAGTTCTCAGCCACAGTTTTTCGAACCCAACCTCTTGCTAAATCTTAGATCATCTTTTGCAATCTGCAACAGAAAAATGTCAACGTTACTTTGGTAACCAACTGAATTTAAGCAGGTTAACAATTAGGTCCGCCGTGTGAGATGTACCGAGCAGAAGGCCGCCATCCTGGTTCCGTGCTAGGAGTGGGTCGTTCGCTGGGTCTTGATAGAAGAACCAAAATCAGTCAGCCGTTTTCGTGCCCAACTGCCCGAGCATCCGGCGCAGGGATTTAGTGCCTTGTTTCTTGTATGTGTCCGATCCCGCCATAATGAAAGCCTCGCAAATCCGAGCGACACTCTGACCCTCGCGAGTCGCGATCGCTTCGACGTCCCTCTTTAAGCCGGAACTGACTCTGAAAGTCAGACGAGTATCTTTCTTCATTCGCGCCATCTTAGCATCCCCGTAATCGGGAGATCCGCACAAAACCCTGTTGACTCCTTAGGTGCATTATGTCATCCTTTTGTCATCCATTTGGATGACTTCATGAAGGAGACTCCCGTGCGACTGAAGCGCGACCTTTCGAAAACTAATCTGTCTGCTGCTAGACGCAAGTGGTCGACACAAATGAACTCCTCCGCGGTTCAGACTCTACGTCAGCTAAGCGAGTGCTACAAATTTTCAATCGTCGGCGGAGATCTGCTTCTGCTCGAAAACGGCTGGTATGTGACACATACCGGTCTGATTCGTTTAGCAGCTCGACGACGCTGCAGCGGAATTCAGGTTCAACCCATCCCGGAATTCTCGGACGCGCTCAATCGTCGATATGTGTTCAAGGCAACCGTCTATAAATCTCAAAAGTCTCCAGGATTTGTCGGCTATGGCGACGCCGATCCCTCCAATGTTTCTTTCCTCGTTCGAGGTGCGGAAATGCGCGTCGCCGAGACGCGCGCCGTCAACCGCGCTCTACGCAAAGCCTACGGGATCGGCATCTGCTCGGTCGAGGAGATCGGGTCTCGCGGCGAGCCGCCTTCGGCATCTCCGGAGTCAAGGAAGTTACCTCCGCAACCGACGAATGGAAATGGCAGCCGTACCGTCCGCGATCAACTGTGCCAAATCATTCGCCAGCATCAGCTCGATCCCAACCTGGTGAAGGCCTACGCGACTGACTTCTGCGGCGTGAAGACTCTGCGCGACGCCAACCGCGAACAGGTGGAGAACTTCGTTAAGCACCTGGCGGACTGGGCCGAGAAGGACCGGAACGCCCTACTTTGCCAACTCAACAGCTATCCCGCCCAGAAAGAAGGTGCCGCATGAAACGCCAGATCCCTGGACTCCAGGCCGCCGACCGCTGTGCCACCGACCAGATCCCCGACGGAGTATTTCTGGTTCGGGTACAACGAGTCTCTTTTCGACGACAGGCGCAGAAGCCTAATTACACGCTCAATCTCGACATTCTTGAGCCCACACGGTTTTCCGGCCACATACTTTCGAGCCGGCTCTATTGCAATCCGAAAGCGCTGTGGAAGCTGAACTGGTTCCTGCGCGACTTCGGCTACGACACCGAACTGCTCGGCCGCGATGAGGTGGATGAAACGCAACTCGTCGGTCTCAAGGGTGTGGTCAAGATCAGCCACATCGTTTTTAACGCCACTTCCCTGATCCGGCTGGACGGCTTCGCCCCCGCAGACCGTTGGAACGAACTTTCCCCGGCAAATCTGGACAATCCCCAGGTGGCCTATGACCTACAGCTACACTCAGATCAGTCAATACCTGACGTGCCCGCGGCGATATCGGCATCGCTATCTCGACGGCTGGAAGGAGAAGGACACTCGCGCAGCGATGCTCTTCGGGCGCGCCTTCGAACGAGCCTTGGGGGCAGTTTTCCACCGGGAAGATCCAGGAGCAGTCCTGTTCGACGAGTGGTCTGCCTGCCGGTCGCAAAATCTGCATTACTCCAACGGCGACTCCTGGGATCGGATGTTGCGGCAGGGCATCATGCTTTTGACCCGCTTCTGCCAAGACGATCGTATCCAGGTCCGCCAGCCACAACGCAATCTGCAGATCAAGGTCACCCGGCGCAGTCGGTGAAAAAAACGACTTTGTCGCCTATATTGATGCCATCGGAAAACTAGACGGCACGCGCTGCCTGCTCGAGTGGAAGACCAGTTCAAGCCGTTATCCGGAAGAACCCGAGGGGCTGCTGTCGCTGGATCCGCAACTGGTCTGTTACTCCTGGATGACGGGAATCTCTGAAGTTGCCCAGATCGTATTCGTACGCAAGCGCCTGGTCGAAGTTCAATATCTGCGTACCACGATCAGCGACGATCAGCGGCGCGAGTTTGGCCTGCTGGCGGAAGACACGATCAGGCGAATCGAGTCAGCGCAGTTCTTGCCGCACAGCGGGATTCGGTTCCCACAAAACCCCTGCAGTAACTGTCCCTATGTCGGGCTCTGCCTGGGGAAGCAGGGCTTGGCTGAAACCTCTCTTGTGCGCCGCCCCGGAGCAGAAAACCTTGATTGGCTTGACGAGCTTGCATACTGAGAATCCGCCGGTGCTGCCAAGACTGAATCGTCGTCGGGCGCTGTTCGTACTCACGAAGATTGACGAGATCCTGTCATGGGAACGGCAAGAGGGAAGTGGAACGCGACCTCCGCTTTGTCGAGCTCGGACGCTACCTCTGCGAGGTTCGCGCCGGACAGTATTGGCGCATCGAGAAGCTGGCATCGTTCGATGACTTTCTTGCTCGACGATTCCCGGAATCGAGAAGGAAAGCGTATTATCTGATGTCGATTCACGAGAATATTCCGCCGCAGGCCCGCAAAGCCCTGAAGGAAATCGGATGGACCAAAGGCGTCGAACTCGCGAAACTGGCCCGCAGGGAGGGAAAGGGCTTCGATTGTGCAACCTGGTTGCACAAAGCCCGTGAGCTCCCCAAGGATCAGTTTAAGCTCGAGGTGGAGAGGGCGCTGACCGGCAAGGACAGCGAGCCCTTCGAAATCATTTTCCTCAAACTCTACAAGAGCCAGATCGACGTCGTGGAACAGGCGATCGAGACCGCCGCGCTGATGCTGGGCTCGAATCGATCACGAGGCTATTGTCTGGAAATGATCTGCGCGGACTTTCTAGCCGGGGCCAGCCTTGATAACGAGAACCCGGAACTGCTGCTGTTCTCGATGACGAGATTCTTCAGCTTCCTGTCCGAAGAGCAAAAGCAGGCGTTTCTCGGAAACGTCGGTGAGACGGCATAATGCGCTCGGCGATCCCGAAATCCAAACGTGTACGGCTTGATCCCGTCTCTTACGAGAACCTCCGTCAACAGGTGCTGGGACGCGATGGCTGGCGCTGCCAGGCATGCGGCACGCCTGCGAATCTCGAAGTACACCACAAGGAGTTTCGCAGCCAATCCGGAGATGATTCCGAAGAGAACCTGATCACACTCTGCGTCGACTGCCATGGTCGCGTCCATCGTGGTATAGGAAACGAACGGCACTCGTGAGTCAATTGACTCCCTGGCGTCCGTAGACGGCCGATTTCTCGGTACAAAACCCAGCCACGGCCAGGGCGATCTGAACGATCCTATTCCGGAACGCCATTACTCCGATGGCAGTTCCGAGCGTGTTGGTAAAGAGATCGGTCATGCCTGAGTCTCGGGTCGGTAGAAACGCCTGCAGTACTTCAATGGTCAGACTCACTGCAAATCCCAAGGCGATGGTGACCGACGCCGCACGCTCAAACTTCAGCACTTGGGAGAAATAAGCGTAAAAAAAGAAGCCTAGAGGCATGAAGCCCACCACATTGACGGCGATATCCTTCAGGTAGCTCCATTTCGCACGGAATTCGTTCCACGGACGTTCCAGGAACTTTTCGTGCAGAACGAAGAAGCGCTCGGGGATGAGAAGGTTGGTCGCCGGATCGATCTCATTGTGAACGACATTCCCTTTTCCTTCGTCAAAGAGAAAACGCGCAACCGGGCCTTCGCTCTTCGCCGAGTCAGGGTGGCCGCTGTTCGTCCAGTCCAGAGAACTCTGTGATACCTCTGCGGCCGGAAGCTCGCGATCGTAAATTGCGAGGCCTTTCACGGTCCCGGACCAGTTGTAGGGCGTTGACGGGCTGCCGCCGATCACGAGCTGCCCGGTTAGGTCGCGGTTGAGAACGGAAAAGTTCGGATCTCTCCTGACAAGCGTTCCATCGACGTAAACTGCAACACCCGCTGCACTCGAGGTGATCGTAACAAAGGCTGGTTTGGGGCCGTGAAACACATCGGCGACATAGATCGCGGGTTCTTTGGAATTGCCCGGGCTGTTGTTTTCGAACACCAGCCCTTCTTGAAATTGACGTATGGAAAACGGGACCACTCGATGCTCCGGCCAGTAGAACGCCAGAATCATGCCCTCGACCCACTTCGCTTGCAGCCAAATCTCCAGGCTGCAACCGTTAACCCCAGGTTTCGCATGAGTCTGCAGCGGGCTTGCGCTCACGATGCTGCCGTGCTTGCCAAAACGAAGACCGTTTCCATCGCTCACCCAGCTGACATTATTCCGCGGAGCATGAAATGGCCACAGACCCGCGACCAGGATGCCCGCGAGGACGCAGGCGCAGATCGCCCGCAACAGCATCGCCCGGATTTCCATTCAGCTTGACTTCGAAACCGGTGATTCCACGGCTTCAGATTCATGAGCTGTTGGGATCGCGGGCTGAGAGTCGACTTCGAGAAGTACTTCTTCATCACAAGATAAGGCAGCAGGATCACCTCAGCAATCGAAGGCAACGGGTCATCCGATGCGAAGATAGATTCGACGCGAGTGCGTTTAAGCGATTGCAGATAGGCGCCCATGCCCGTGTGGCCGGTGAGCAGGTCCGCAGCCGCAGTGGGCAGATCGGTGACCAGCCGGAGCCAGCCTACTTTTCCTTTCGCCTGGCCACGCTCGACCTTTTCTCCCATCTGATCGGCAAACAGCAAATAAGGAAAGTCGACGCCTGCCGGTGCACCGATGCTGTGGAATCCCCAGGTGCGGGCGTTCACATCGAGAAGTTTAAACCTGCCGTCCCGGGGGTCCCTTTTGAACTCGAGCTCGACCAGGCCGTAGTAATCGATCGCCTTGAGAAAACGCAGCGAAAGTTCTTCAACTTCCGGCACCTCCGACGATTCCAAAGTTTCGACGTAGGTCGCTGCCCGGCCAAATTCTCTGGGGTGCTGGCGTATTCGCCTGGCCACCAGACTGCTGTGCGCTTCACCATCGCGAAAAAACGCACAGTAGGAGTATTGTTGCTGGCCGTCTCCCGGAATGATCTCCTGGATCAGAATCTCTTCCGGAGCAATCTGCCGAATCGCCCTGCGGAACACATCAAGCAGTTGATCGGGCGTCTCGGCGCGCCATGCTTTGGCTCCCGTGGCATAGAAGAAGTTTTCTTTGACCGCAGGTTTGAGAGCCATGGGCAGGCGAGCGTACAAGTTCGCAAGTTCTGCCTCCGTTCTGGGGTTAAACGTGTGCGGAACCGGAATCCCCAACTCGGCGGCGCGATCGTAGGTGTTCTTCTTATCCCATGCCCATCGCACTGTGTTCCAGCCCGGTGTGGTCACTCGAAAAAACTCAGCAAGCCGGTCCCGGTGACGCGAGAATGCGGCTACCGTTTCGTCGCGAGTCGGGAATAAAACCCATCCCTTCAGCCCATAGCGCTGGCCCACTTCCATCACGGTCTCGACGGTACTCCCCTCCTGCCGCAAATCCTTTACCCGTACAACCCGGGAGACGTATTTGGAGAATTGCGAGACGGAATGCTGGTCATCGATGACGCAGACGGGAATTCCTCTCCGTCCCAAACTCCGCGCGATGCCGAGTCCTGGATGTTCGCCCCCAATAACAACGGCTCCAACGCGATTCGTTGGAGTCTCTGCGGGCAACGGTTTTATAGCTCGCGAAGCTATCGGAGACTCCTCGAGAGTTGCGAGATCAGTTCCCCGGACGCGAATTCCGTACCGGCGACGAAATACAGAAGAGGGCCGAAGCTCCGGGCGGCAGTAGCGCCAATGAAGTGTAGTCCAGGCACGGAACACCGGAAGCCCGCGGTCAGTTTGGGATAGCCATCGAATTGCTTGATATCCTGCGTAAGTTCCTGAGGAAGAAAGTCGTATTTTGTTATGTCCACGCGGTAACCGGTCCCAAGGTATACATGATCCACGTGACGCTCGCTGCCATCATCCAGTTTAAGAACAAGTTCGTCGCCCAACGCCGTGGCTTGCGACACGCTGGTCCGGTCGTGATCTTAACCGCTGCCAGCCGGTCCGGAAGCCACCTAGATCCTGCAGCTCGCACCGCCCGAGTCCGGATCCGGTCCCGGAGCGTGAGCGGAACATAAGATACTAGCTTGGGATATGCCACCAGACGGCTGATCCCAAGCGGGCCCACATCGTGCGACGAGTAAAGCATCGATGAAATCGGCCCCATATGGTGCAACCACGAATGCTGGCCAATCCAGCGCAAGTGCGACTGGCGCGCAATCACTTCCACCTGGGCTTTCGCTTCGTGCAGGAGCGCCGCTGACTCTAGCGCGCTCTGTCCAGCGCCGATCACTGCCACTCTCTTTCCCGCAAATCGGCGGACATCCCGGCCTTCGTAGCAGTGAATTACTTGTTGTGGAGAGAGGTTTTGGAATACCTCCGGCTTTTTCTTGAACGGGCCGATCCCGGCGGCGACCACTACATGCTTCACGCGAATCTCTTCTCCATCTTGCAACGTAAGGCGGAAGCCCGGAGAGTCGCGACCGACGCGCAGAACCGTTCTTTGATCGAGGTCTGAACCCAGCTGGTGCCGGAACCAGCGACCATATTCCACGAAAGTATCCAGAGGAACTGGCGCGCAAGGCTCTTTCTTCGACGCAGCCTCATAAGCTTCCAGCGTGAAAGCACGATCAGGATCGGACAGATTGGAGGCAACGCGGGGCGATCGCAGCAGCATCCCTTCGGGCATCTTGTGAGCCCAAAACTCCATTGGTTCACCAAAGACGCAAGCGGAGATGCCCTTGGCTTTGAGATGAGCTGCTGCGGAGAGGCCGTACGGGCCGGCCCCGATGACCGCCACATCACAGAGCGCAGAAGCCGGTCCTCGACCAGTTCGCACAGAACTCGAAACCACACTATTTCCGTTCACGAGTACGCACCTCGAATCAATATTGGGGATTTGCCGAACACTTGAAATCCATGGCGGGCTATGGCATCCCAGCCGGTCTAGCCAATGTGCCGGTAAAACGATCAACCGGCCGCCTGCAGCAGGCGAGGGGGACACAGACGAAGAAGTTTGCGCGCGAATCGGTGGTCATGATCGGCGGAATACCTGCCCGGGCGGTATCGCCAGTAGGTCAACGGCGAGCGGGTCGCGCCCCAGCGGTCCTTGAAAATACGGAGGCCAGTGTTTTCCCATTCGCAGCGCCCCAAGTCGAACTCGGAATAGTTCTTCTCCTTGGCTTCCTGAATCGCCCTCCAAAGCAGGAGTTGAATGCCGCCGAACTTGTGGTAGCGCTCGTCCGAACATCCGTATTTGTACATCAGCTTGTTCTTGTAGCTGAAGGTGAGAATGCTGGCGATCGGCTGCCCGTTTTTCGAAGCTACGCGAATCTTAATGTTGTCGCCCAGGAACCGGCTCAGGTTTTGAAACCACGCCTTTGGCTGGGGAGGCAATCGATGCCGGCGTCGGGTTCTTAACAGGAGCTGGTAAAAACTATCGAGGAGCGCGGCGTTATTGCCTTCCTCGTAGACGACATGTTCTTTTTCCGCCTTGCGAATCTTTCGGCGGACGCAGTCGTTGTGGAAGCGACGGAAAATATCTTCCGCTGTGGCAGAAAGGTCCAGGCGATGGAGCCAGAACTTCTCAGCCTCGCGAAAAGCGCTCCGTGCCATCCCTGCTTCAGATGCGGCCTTCACCGGGCGGAGTTCAACATACCTCCATTGATCAGAATCCGGGCGATTCGCCATCTCGCCGGGATCCTCCGCTTGGACTAGAGGTTCACAGTGGTCGGAGAAAGGCAGGGACACCAATCGACTTCCGGTAAACCAGCTTCTGATGCGGCAGAAGACGATGCCATTCGTCAGCGTTTCCGACGGAGAACTGGTAGTGAGCACGACCGGCTCGTAGCCGTAGGTGTGGCGCAATGCCAGCAGCCATCCGGGGCTATGAAATACCGTGGCCCGCGCGTGGGGTCGATTAGCTCAGCCCAGCGGGGATCAGGCGATCGGATCAGCAATATAGGAATTCAAAAGCTCTGGTCTCACGTCCACAATAGCTGAGCAGCCGATTGCCGTTGTCATTATCGCGGATGAGCAATGTGCTTATCGTTCGCCAGGGCCCCCAGACAGCTCATGGCTTTAGTGTCTATCTGCCAGGTGTCTGTCGGCAATGGCTCGTTCGGGTAGCTTTCCTTTCGATTAAGGGGTCCGATTTAACGTTCGTGCACAATCTCGCGTTGAGCCCCAGTTCTTTTTCGAAGGCTCTCTCGTACGCTGCAAGCAAATTCGGCACGGAGTACTCCCATGCAAGCTCCTTCTCGACCCGTCTGCGCCCGAACTCACCCATTTTCCGCTCTTTCCTCGGGATGGTCGAGCAGCCAAAGATCTTGGCGGCAAAATCGCCACCTGGTTCTGGGTATCCACGTATAGCGATGCGTCCTGCGCGCTGAATCTCCCCTCCTTCAGATCGAATTGAACGATCGGCTTTCCCAGAGCCATATATTCCATGATTTTGATCATCGTGGAAATATCGTTCATCTCGCAAGGTCTGTCCGGGTTGACGCAAACATCCGCGGTGGAGAGAATCTCCAGTAACTGCTCGTCGGGAATCCTTCCAGTGAAATTCACCATGTCCTCAAGATCCTTGTCTGGACCATTTTGCGCAGACTGGCTAGCGCAGGGCCTCCGCCCACGCAAGTGAAATGAATATCCGTCGCCCCAAGTTTTTGATGTGCATCGCCACATCGATGAGAATATCCAGGCCCTCCTGATCGCTCATGTTGCCGACGTATCCGACCAGATAGGCTTGCCATATTTCAACGCGGATTCGGAGGAACTGCTTTGAACGTCTCCAGGTCGGGCCCGTTGCGAACAACGAAGACGTTGTCGGGGCTACATGGCCCCGTGTCACGGCCAGATCTTGTAACTGGCGTTGGTGGCCATCACCACATCACTGAATCGGTAAGTCAGCTTCTCCAACAAAACCTGTGTCTTGTAAAAAGCCCTTGTTTGCCGTACTTCGAGAAGTACAGCTCGGGATTCGCATCGTGGTGATCGAAGATGTACTTGACGCCAAACAGTTTAAAGGGCAGGGCAATCAGGAAAATATCGTCCGGAGGATTGCAGCCCTGAATCACATGAAATCCGTGCCGCAGGTATATCCACCACGCGTACCAAAACTCCCAAAACAGCGCACAACTGTATTCCCACAGGTACCCCAGGGGGCTGTTCCCTTCCTCGGGTATCGGGTGCCGATAGATGTGAACTCCGTCGATGATTTCGTATCCCTGCTCTGACCCTTGTCCGCGGGGCACAACACAGTGACTTCGTATCCGGCCTCATGCAGGGATAAGGCTTCCTTCCACACGCGCGTGTCGAAAGGAACAGGTGGTTTTCAACAATGATAAGAATTTTCTTCTTCACTGACAGATCTTCTTCCTCGTTCTATAACAGCTGATAGAGTCCGGCTAGCGCGCAGAGCATCGTCGCCTGCCCCCAGTGCAGCGTGGGGGTTTTGTTGACCAGCCACGGCGAATATCGGCGGTAGTAGAAATACCCGGTGCGGTCCTGCATGTTGGCGATCGTCCATTGCGCGACCTTCAGCGCCAGTGGCAGGCTCTCCGGATCGCGATCGTGGAAGAAAACAAGCGTGTCGATTGCCTGTGAACAGCACTGGATATCGATGGGCAGTGTTTTGTGGTTGTAGTATCTCGGTGTTCCATCCGGCAGGAAGAACGTCTTCTTCCAGTACTCGTATCCGTTCATCATGTCTGGTCGAAGCGATCATCGCCGGTGCTCTCGCCGTAGTGCTTGAAGCAATCCAGCACATAGGCCGTATGAAAGTTGTCGACCCAGTGCAGGTTCGCCTTCTCGCCGTAGTACCAGGATAATCCGGCCTCTGGTGTTGGGCCGTGTATTGCATCGCCTTCTGCGCCAATTCGCGGTAGGACTCGTTGCCGCGTGTAGCGAATAGGTGCGCGCCAGCAAACTGGCGCCCAGAGTGTTGGCGTTGTGAACCTGGCTGTTCGTGGTCGGAATATAGCTGATGCAAATGCCCTCGCCATCGGGCATAGTGTCGAGATCGCGCAGAATGTGCTCGCACGCGCTGACCGCAACTCGCAGATAGCGTTCTTTCTGAAAATGATCGTATGCCGTCCAGAAACGCGTGACCGATCAGCGAGGTCCACACGATCGTCGGCACGCCCTTGGGCAGGTAAAAGCCCCGCGATTGGTAATCGAAATGATTTCCCCAGCAAGCTCCGCTGTAACCCTGGGATTGGTTCTCGATCAGCCACTGCAGAGCAAACTCGGCTTTGTCTCGCCAATCTGATCGCCAGTGGCCTCGTGCAGACGGATGAAGCCCCGCGCCAGAAAGCCCATGCCCTTGGTGGAGTGGCTCCTTCGAACCCCCAGCAGCGGACGCAAATTGATGGGAAACCGTCTCACGCCCTGCTGGAGCACAGTGCGCAAGAACTTGGTTTCGAAAGTAAGTGGCCGCAAAATCGGGCATTCAGGCCGTCGAACGTGTCGTAGCCGCGATAGTCATTCTCTTCCAGCCAGTGCGAGAGCCGCCCGATGGACCTGTAGATCGTCGCCTTTGCCGCAGTGTCCGAGCCCTTGTCTCGCGCTTCTCACCAGCAGATGCCATCATACTTGCCATTCTTACTCCTTCCTTCCATGATCCGCACGAAATCCACGAGTACTTGGCCCTCGCGCAAGCGCTCCGGCACCATCCCATAAATTCCGGGTCCTTGTTGCCGATCACGATGGTCTGCGCGTGATTCAGCACCGCATCAATGTCTGCCGACCATCAGCTTCGAGATATGCGGAATGCGGTTGAGGATGAAATCCCGGTTCGCGCCGACCAGGCTGGCGATGTTCACGTTCTTGTCATAGATGCGCAAGTCGTAGCCTTTGCCGATCAGGCGCTCGATGATTTCGATCACGGGGCTCTCTCGCAGATCGTCGGTTCCCGCCTTGAAGCTGAAGCCCAGGATGCCCACTCGCGTGTGCCCTTTTCCATGATGAGCTGCAAGCCCCGGGCGATCTGCATTTCGTTGCTGGGCAGAATGGAGGTGAGAATCGGCAATTGCAAATCGTGCATTTTGGCCTGATAAGAAAGCGCGCGCAGATCCTTGGGCAAACACGAACCTCCGAAGGCAAAGCCGGGCAACAGATAGGCGGGAGAAATATTGAGCTTTCGATCCTGGCAGAAGATCTTCATGACCTCGTGCGCATCGATGCCCAGTGACTTGCAGAGATTGCCGATCTCGTTGGCGAAGCCGATCTTGAGCGCGTGCCAGCTGTTATCGACGTACTTGACCATCTCCGCAGTTTCCAGATCCGTCCGGATCAGCGGCGCATCGAGTTTTTCGTAGAGCGCCGCCAGAATGTCGCCGCTGGCTTGATCCATTTCGCCGATGACCGTCTTCGGCGGACAACGGAAATCCTTCACCGCCGAGCCTTCGCGCAGAAACTCAGGGTTGTTGCAGACACCGAAATCGACCCCAGCCTTCTTCCCGGAAAACTCCTCCAGGGTGGGAATCACGATCTTGTGCATCGTTCCCGGCAAGATGGTGCTGCGGATCACGACGGTGTGGCGCGCCGCCTTGGTCTTGAGCACCTGCCCGATCTGCTCGCAAATCCGGCGAATGTACCGCAGGTCGAGATTGCCGTTGGGCTGGCTCGGCGTGCCGACGCAGACGAAAGACAGTTCCGTGTTGCTGATTGCCTCGACCGGATCGCTGGTGGCGCGCAGCCGACCGGTTTTGCTGTCGCCGCAATGATTTCGCTGATCTCCGCTTCAATGATGGGAGATCGCCCGCTGTTGATCAGGTCGACCTTCGTCGGGACCGGGTCGACACCGATGACTTCGTGTCCATCATCGGCGAGGCATCCCGCCGAAACCGCACCGACATAACCCAAACCGAAAATGCTGACTCTCAAGTTGCGTACCTTTCCCTACGGTTATCAGACTTGGAGATTGTAATCTGCGGAGTGGGAGTGACGTCGTAGGTCTGCTATTGGAAAAATCGTGTACAACGAATCCATCGGAGTCTGACGGAGCTTCAAACTCGCCGATGCGCAGCCGCCTGCTCGACGGTGAGAGCCAGACGTCCATCGACGACACTGGCATAGCCGATCCGGGCGCGCTCGCTGCCGCTCCCTTCGATACGCACGCCGTCTTCGTCCTCTACAATTCTCATCTGTGCCCGCTGTCTCCACCACCGGTTCACCGCGCCCGGAGTCGAGATCCACACTCCTCGCTCCTGTCGCAGCTCGGCTAAATGGGAAAGCAACCCCTCAAAGACCTTCCGCTCGGGGCCAGTCGTAGCATAGTCGGGATGAACGATGAAGCTCAGAAGACCATGCTTTTCCATAATGAGCTCAATCTGGGTTTTCCACAGGTCGGTTCCGTAGTCCTGAAGGATGTGAAACAGGGTGTAATCCTGCGTCGCAGTCACCGGAATCTCGAGCAAGTTGCCGACAAAGTACGGCATCACCGTACAGCACCCTCCGCGCTGGGGATCAAGATGCGCCACATTGGGCACCGACATATCGTAGGAAAACTCCAGATCGTGGAACCATTCCTGCCGGCGGTATAAAACCGCGGCACGAAACCCATCGGTTCCCCACTTGCGGCCGTAGGCATTAATCTTGGCAACCCTTTCGGCAAAATATTCGCGACTCTTAAACAATCGCCCGTCATGGTTCAGATCGTGGACGGCAATTTCAAACCCGCGCTTGGTGATCGAGTCCAGAAAAGCAGGCGGCACGTCATATCGCTGTTCCGGCACTACTTGGAAGCTAGCCTTGATCCCGTAAGCGTCATCGATATCCATCAATGTGCCGCACACGTCTCTACCCTCAGCCGTCTCCACATCATGAGTCATGATCGCCGCGCTCGAGGCACCGTCCGGCCAGAACCACATGAACGGGATACGCTCCACGTTTTGCGATTTGAGTGATAAAACCATCAGCAGCTCAAACAGGTCGTCCACGGTGCGGTCAACCGGCCAGTGTGGGAAAAGAATGCGCTGCCATCCTTTGAGTCGGACCCTTTGCAGGTACTTCCTGACGCCCACGGGCATGACCGGACGGACACAGTAATACGCGGCCGCGAGCAGCGAGTTCACCATCGACTCTTCGTTTCGCGCCGAGGACGGATAGCGCTCGAACCGCAGATTGTCGACAACCTCCTTGAGATCGAAGGGAAGGCTGACCGTCCCGCCTTCGATGCTGGGAACAACTTCAGGCGAGGTATAGGCATCGGAACCGTTCCGCGTCCCAGCGAACCTGCCATAACAGACGTTCCTCTGCCCAAAGCGGAAATATCCACTCGTGTCCGAGAGAGGCCCGCTTCGTTCGAAGCGGGCGTAATGCTCTGGGCATTTGAAATACTCTAGAAAAGGATCATTCATCCAGTACTTAACCCCGGGATCTCCGTGCGACTGCCTCTCCGAGGAGTAGATTGCAGAGCGAGAGGCTGCATTCCGGGCCGCCTCGGTTCTTGGCGCTTTTAGGGGAAAGCCTTCGGGGGAAGTGTACTGATGAGAGGTATCGCATATCCGAAACCTCGAGTCAATGGCCACAATGGGGGAAGGAAGCGCGAACCACCGGTCATGTTCGCGGCGCCGCAACCTCGCTCGCGGTTTCGCTCTGGGCCGCGTGTCCATAGATCGCGTTGCGTTCATGCGCCAGAGCCTGATCGTATTGGTCTTCCGGTTCGTATACGACTACATGACTTCCCCTGGTCGAGAACCCAAACGGAATGCACAAAAGCTTTTTCAACCGCTCGCGCACGGCTTCGCGCCGCTCGGGCGGGACGAAGAATGCCATGAACCCGCCGCCACCCGCGCCTAGGAGTTTACCTCCCAATGCTCCCGCGCTCAGCCCGGCTTCGTAAATCTCGTCGAGCGTAGGGTTGCTGATTTTCTGCGTCAGGCTTCGCTTGATTTTCCAGCTCTCGTGCAGAAGCCGGCCAAACTCGCTGAGTGGGCGGGCTGGATTGGTAACGATCTGCCTCCGCTTCATCCACCAGGCTCTGCATCGTTTGCAATTCGCGCGTTCGCTGCGGCGTCAACCTGAGCTGTTCTTGCGCGATTTCCGAGGCCGTCCGGGCGAACCCGGTGAAGTACAGCGCCATGTGGTTCTCGAGTTCGGCCATCCGGTCCTGCGAGGTCAGTATCCGCTTCACCTCGATTGATCCGTCACGGCCAAAGTTAATCCGGTTCAATCCTCCATATGCAGCGCGACCTGATCTTGCGCTCCCACGGCCTCCTTCAGGATGTCCTGCTCGACTCTGATCGCTTCCATCGCCAGGGAATGCTTGTCCCGCATCTGGTTCCGCAACGCGTACAGGCCAAGCAGAAGTCCTACGGTGAAGGCCGAGCTTGTCCCAAACCCGTCCTAGAGGGAAGATCGGCAATATGATGCACTTCTACGCCTTCGCTGATTCCTAGATGCTGCAGACATCCGCGCACCGAAGAATGCTCAATCGCAGAATTTACGCTGACGTTCTCCACCTTCGAGTAGGAAATCCGGCTGTGGTACTCAAAAAAAGGCGGCAGCCATCGGCATGTAATGAAGCAGGACTTGTCGATAGTCGTCGCCAGCACCGAACCGCCGTGCTCCCGGTACCACACGGGATAGTCGGTGCCGCCGCCGAAAAACGAAACACGAAGTGGAGTACTTGTAATTACCATTTATTGGCCTTCCCTATAATCGAAACCAATGGCGGGCAGTCATGCCAGGACGTGCGATCCAAATAATGAAGACTCAACGCACCAGACACGAACCGCGCTCGTCGCGGGGCGACCTGTTTGGATTTCTAGAATTCTATGAACAGCGTCAGGGAGGGACGATGCCACCACATCAGCGTTGCCCGCGGATGATTCGTCACCCTCAATTAGCCGCACTGTTCTGCATCCCGCACTCCTGCCAGCTTCAACATCATGCGCGGAATCGCCAATCATCCACGACTCGGCCAGATCGAGTTCGTGCACCCGGGCGGCCTCCAACAGCATCCCTGGTTTCGGCTTCCGGCAACTGCACGGCGGCTCAAAATCGTGAGGACAGTAGTAGATCGCGTCGATCCTCGCGCCAGCGGCTGCAAACTCATCTCGCATCCGTGCGTGCATAGATTCCAGTTCGGCAGCCGTGATCAGCCCCTTAGCGACGCAACGCTGATTGCTCACCACCACCACAAAGTATCCGGCCTGATTGAGCGAACGGACCGCCTCGCTCACCCCGGGAAGAAACTCCATCTCTTCCCACCGCGTCACATACTGGCCTTCAGGCGCCTTGCGGTTGAGCACTCCGTCGCGATCGAGAAATGCTGCTTTCTTCATGAAATATCGTCTGCTCCACAAGTTCCGCAATGATGTGCCCAACCAAGATATGACATTCCTGGATGCGTGGCGTTTCGTCGGACGGCGCGCAAATGCAATGGTCCACGGCGTCGGCCAGTTTGCTTCCGGCGGAACCGGTCAATCCCACCGTATGCAGCCCCATTTTCTTCGCAGTCGCCATCGCTCGCAGCACGTTCGGCGAATTTCCGCTGGTCGAAATCCCGATAGCCACATCGCCGCGGTGAGCCAGAGCCTCAATCTGCCGCGAGAACACCAGATCGAAGCCGTAGTCGTTGCCAATCGCGGTCACGCAAGAAGTGTTCACAGAAAGCGCCAGAGCCGGCAAAGCCGGACGATCAAACGCGAAGCGCCCGACGAACTCGGCCGCGATATGCTGCGCGTCCGCCGCACTGCCGCCGTTGCCAAACAACAGTACTTTGTTCCCGGCGCGAAAAGCATCGATCATGATTTCCGTGACGCGGCTCACCGTGGCCACCAGCTTCGCGTCCGCCAGCAGCTCTTGCTTCATCGCGATGGATGCCTCGATCGACTGCCTGACTTGCGCTTCGAAATGTCCTGCGGATTTCATCGACTCTCCCTAGATCTCTATTTGGAACTCTATGCTAGATCGGTTGGAATCTGGATTGTGTGTCCGCCATCAGGACCGGCTGTTGTGTGTGGTCGCGCGCCGCAGGCGGTCGAACAGTTGCTGCGCCTTGCGCGTAATCCGCCGGGGTGCCAATGTCGATGAACACGCCTTGCTCTCTCGCCGCATACACGCCACGATCGAGCAGCCTCGGAAAGACTTCCTTCTCCAGACTCACCGGTCCATCCGGAATATATTCCAAAATTGCAGGGCTGAAGATGTAGACGCCTGCATTGATCAGGCCGGGAGAATCGGCGCCAGTCTTCTCCATGAACTCCGTGACCCGGTTGTTGGAGTCCACGTGAACCGTTCCATAGCGGCCGGCATTTTCGACGGGCACGACCGCCATCGTCGCCACTCCACCGTGGGTACGATGAAACTGCATGAGCTGACGCAAATCAAGTTCCACGAAGGAATCGCCGTTCATCACAACAAAATCAGGGACTCCGTGGAGGAACCTCTCGGCGAACTTGAGCGCCCCACCGGTTCCGAGCGGCTGCGGTTCCTTCGAATACTCGATCGCGACGCCTAGGTCGCTGCCATCCCCGAACTCACGTTCAATCTGATCCGCCAGATACCCGGTGCACAGGACCAGATTTCGTATTCCCTGACTTTCCAACTGCCGAATGAGCAATTCGAGAAACGGACGATCGCCCACCGGAGCCATCGGCTTCGGCGCCGAAGGCACCACAGTGCGCAAGCGCGTCCCCAGACCGCCTACGAGCAGCACGGCCTTCGTGTCAGTGGTTGTCACTGGATGGGCAATCTTCATTTCTCGCCACGAACAGTCTGGCATGGACCGGTGCCTATGTGGCCCGCTCCCAATAGTCGAACATGGAAGCCAGCGTCTGATCGATCGTCTTCTGCGGCTTCCAGCCCGTATCCCTGCGGAATCTTCCGCGTGCTGCCGAAGATGATTTTCTCGTCCGAGGGCCGCATCAACTGACTGGAGGGCTTGACTTGCACTTTCACTCCCGACAGCCGGATCGCGATTCGCAGCACTTGCCCGATTTCGTAAGTCCTGGCAGCGCACAGATTGTAAGCCTCGCCGCGCTTGCCCTTTATGGCAGCAAGGTAAAAGCCGCGTACGGTGTCACTCACGTCGAGAAATGCACGGCGCGGCTTGGGATTGCCAATCTCGATGACTGCCGGCTGCAGGCCCTTCTTGACGCGGACCAACTGCCGCACAAAGTCGGACGGTGCGTCGTTCGTTTTTCCCGGCCCCGTGGTATTGAAGAGTCGGATGTTGACCGCCGGAATCTTGTAGTCGAGAGAATACTCGCGCGCCAGCAGGTCCAGGCACACCTTGCTGATGCCGTACGGATGCAAAGGCCGGAGCGGATGTTCTTCCTTGACAGGCACATCCGACGGCCGCACGTTCCCGTATTCGGCGCTCGAGCAAGCCGAAACCACCACGGGAGGACGTTTCACCTGACGAAGCGTTTGAAACAGGTGCAGTGATCCCAGAATGTTCGACTCAAAGGTCGAAACCGGATCTGCCCACGATACCGTCGGCAAACTCTGCGCCCGAGATGAAAGACTGGCTGACTCGACTCCCTGGAAAAGCTCCTGTCGCGCTGGCCGTTGCGCAGGTCACACTGGACGAAACGTAAGTTTGGCGATTTCGAATTCCTGAATGAGAGGCGGATGTTCCGCCGTGCGATACGTGGCGACCGCATGCCATCCCCTGGACCGGAGAAAGTTTACGAGGTGAGACCCGATGAATCCGGTCACGCCCGTCACCAGCGCAGTCTTGTTCCGGGTGGCTCTCACGCAGTCGCGCCAGCGTGGCAGGCTCTCAGTTCACTGGTCCTTAAGCTTTTGATCGTTCGGACGCTTCGTGACGCGACCGACTTCACTGTACGACGGCCGAAAGGCCCGTTGGGGGGTTCACGTTCCCGCTTGTCACAGAATCGTTTTGGTAAACGCGCTCATCGAACTGGCGTATGTCGGGCCACTTCATCGTGCCCGTGCAGCTTGTACCAGGATTCGACGCCAGGGCGTAGCTGACGGTCGTTGTGCTCGATCCCGTCATCAGGATTTCGCCATCAGAGCGCCCCGTGTAGGAAACACTGCCGCTCCCAGGAACACAAGCCGAGTTAACGCCGCTCAGTTGAAACCCGCCCATAAGATGGTTGGCCGGATTGGGCAATCCTGAAACGGTAAGGGTCTCCGTCCCATTCGACCAACGGGATGCTGTGATCGTATAGGGTTGCTGATAATTCGTGTCAATGGGCAGATTCTTATAAGCTACAGCTGCCGGGACATCGTAAGCGTAGCCGTTGATATTGTTCCCGCCCGTCACATCAGGCCCGATCGGCGGGAAGGGCTGAGTCCGGCTCATCGAACAAGAGGTCGGAAAAATCGTCCATGTTGTGCAGACTTTCCACCACGAAAGTCCGGTCCCTCCATTCGGATGAGCTGTCATGTTGTCCATAAAAAACGAAGCAGGAAGCGTCGTGCTATCGGGTACGGGATTCGAGTAAGAAGAGTTTGGACTCGCTAGGCTTGATGGGACCTCCGAAATGCCGGAACATATTGTAGACCACCCTGGATCACTAGAATTGCCGCACCAACGCACCGCTCCGGTAAGCAGAGAATAGTTACCCCATCGCATCGACGTGCTTAATGCGAGCGGATCAACGGCGCCGAATCCAAATTCATACAGCGCTTCGCCGTATCCCTGGTAAGCTGTGCAACCAGTTCCTCCTACAGCATTGCCGACTGCATTCTCGAATCTCGCGTAGTTGTCGATGATGATGCCTTTTGGGGCAGGAAGTCCTGCATACGGAAGATCGTTGCAAGAGAAGTAATTACGAAACCACGTGTCGAAATTATGCGTTCCCCATGTATAGTCATCATCCGAGAATGCGTACTGATTGCCCTCTTTAAGTTCAAAGTTTGGCGAGGCTGAATGTTCTGCATCACCGTTGTAGACTTGCGTTGTCACGTTATCGCGCGCGTAATTGAAAGCATATACGTTCCCTGAATCCCAGCCCTGAATCTCCATAGAGGTAATCCCGCCTCCCTGAATGAAGTTGTTCAGGAAAAGGCCCGCGGAATGATGACCCGGTTGCGCCGGAAGTCCTGAGCCTGTCCCATTGGTTCCTGAAGGTGGGTTGGTCGGTGAAACAGATATATTCATGGACAGCGAGTTGAGCGGATTCTCCAAATAGTCGGACAAGAACTAGAGCGCATCCGTACAGACGAAGCGGATTCCCTTGATCCAAGGTGGCGTCAGGGCATAGTTGAGATGAAGATGCGCCATGGTTCGCGGCGGAGCCTGCTGTGAAATCCACGGTCGATCCTAGAAGCGCAATGCCGATGGAGCATGTCTGGGGGATTGTTCCAGTGTGGGACTTCGGCTCAAGAGATTATAGGCCCAAATTGGCCGTGTAGAGGCCAGGGCTATTGTCCCCGTGTACGTACAGCTACCACTTTTAGCGGAGATGAGAGGCGCTTATTGTTTAGTGTTCGCGTCCTCCCGCTGGCGCTCTGGTACTTCCAGATGGTTCTTGCTGCTCCACAAACCGGCCCGCGCTCCCGTAGTCTGCTTCCCTCCCCAGTTGAACAGGACGATCCGCTCATGCCCCGGTGTCACACTGCGCAAGAATTCCCCGACAGTTCCAGTCGAGCGGTTGACTGCCCGAACATGTGATGGATGTCGTGCCTTGCGATAGTTGGAGCCCAAGTGTGGCGGGTGCATGTCCCTGTCCCGTAAGCATCTCCTCCAACGTGATCGAGCCCGCCGGTCCCAATCTGCAGTTTGGTGCCCTGTGCTACCACTTCCACCGAAGGCTAACATTCAGTGCACCATCCAGTGCCAACTTTGGAATTGATTGCGGAACGTGCCGGGACCGAGTAGAACGTAATGTACCACGCTGCCAGACCGAATTGCTGAGGCGATTTCAGGCTCATCATCCTGCCCCGATCCTGATGGAGTAAAGGTCGCTCCGCACTGTGTTCGCGTCAAGATGAGAGTCCACGGGTTCGGCGAGGTCTCCCCGTCCCGGGAAGGTTCCAGGGAGGCCAGCCCCCCCATTCAATAGCACCGAGCTGGACGATGGAATTGCTCCGGACCAGGATTGGCCGTACGAAAGTGTGGAAGATAAAATTAGGGTAGAGAGAAAGGAGGAGGATAAGAGAAGAAGGGTGAGTCTCATTTACCTCTGGCCTACCACGACGGAGTTTTGTTTCGCTGAGGGGAGGGCCGCGAGGCACGATCCATGGGCGCCAGACACAGAGGGTGCACTATGCCGAGCCTCCAGAGGAACATTACCCTGTGCCCCTTCGGCCATGGCCGTCTGGCGACAACTCGCAAACGTCTAGAGGAAACGTTTTGCAGTGTGGACACCTGATGCCGATTTTCTCCAATCGGACATGTTCCGGTCTGGAGCCTGTAGTTAATTTCGCCAGTTATTCACCACCTCTCCCCATTTTTGGTACTTATCACGGGCGCAATGCCCGGGTCGGCCTGGTTCCAGACCCCGACTCGGGTCGTCGATCACTCTAGGTGGCTGGCCCCCTCCAGAACGCTTCGATCGTGCTCTTAGATCCATTTGTCCGAGAACGCCCGAGGATCGTTCTCTGCCTCCGCCCGCGATCCAACGCCGAGCCTTGTTCGCAGTCCCACCGCGTAGTTGAACTTTCCCTGCAAGTCCAAGACACCCGAGACGCCCGACACACTGCAATCCTTCTCAACCTGAAGAAACTAGGGCAACCTGAGCATCTGGGACGAGGATGCTGGGTGAGGGACGGGACGATGAAGGCCCCGTATCAGTTCTTGATTGCGTATCCTTGAACGTCGATTTTGATGAATATCGGAACCCATGTAGGCAGGAGGTCAGGCCCATTTCTCGACTGTCGTTGTTTCGACGACGTTACTTTGTTGCGCCGAAGTCCAGCCCTGCATGCCCGTGCGCATGCCGTGCCTTGTTCACGCGTTTAGCGCCGGTGGCCCACTTACTGACTCAGCGTATTCACCGCCGAAATACAGGCCCGTCCATCCACATCGTTGCCCTCTGCGTATTGTCATCGCTGACCGCTTGGCCCACGATTACGATAGGTCTTCGAACCAGTATGAAACTTGGAATTGTCCCCCGCAAGATTAACTAATAAGTATAATCAGGTTACTATAGCCGGGTACATACGTTGTCCTAACCTTAGGAACAGGTCTCATCTTTAAAGCCCTCGTTTTACGCCGAGATGTCGAAGATCGAGTCCCCCGGGTGGGCATTTCCGGGCGGAGGAACTACAATAAAGAAGTGAGCTGCTAATGTCTAGCAAGAATCCAGCGCTTCCAGCTATCCCTCCAATAGAGTTCATGGACGACTGATGCCCTGGCCCGATGGTACAGGCTGGAGCGGCGCGGCGCTTCTTGAATCTTCACCTTAGCGGACTCCATCGTTACCCCTGTATTCGTTTCTAGGACTTGTCTCGTCAGGTTTCGTCCGACCGCGTTCAGCTAAATAGAATCCCCTAGGAAAGCTCCGCTCGAGTTGCGCCCTTCGATTCGGAACATGGTCTTCTCCCATCGTCGGATCAATTCCCACTTGAGGCGCGGCAAAACCACCTAAGAGCATTTCGCTTGCCGCCGTCCAAAAAGAGTTGGATCCACGGATATTTCCAGAGAGCGGAGGAGGGTGCAGAGTTCCGCCCAGGCTGATAGCCATTTCCTCGATTTGTTCACTAGGTATGGCCGGTCAGGATAGAAGAAGACCAACCAGTTTTGAAGATAGGTCAGGCAGGCCTGTCGTACCCTTGGGCTGTCCTCAAGAGGTCGGATGTAACGAATATGCAGGTGCATCGGCGCCACTGAGCCACCATTTTCTCGGAATGGCCGATGTAGCTCAAATTGCTATGACCGGAGGAGCAATAGTAGACCTTTGCTCTTGCACAAACGAACTCCTTTGCTCGCCAGCAGAACGCGACAGAAATACTCGCCGTCGTTGTCGCCTAACAATCTATATCCCAAGGGCCCCGCCGCCTCCGCCAGTTCGCAACTAATCGCCAGGCGGCGGTCTCATATATAGATCGAGCTCCCGTTTGCGGATCAGGCCATTCGCGCGGGAGACAGGTCGCACCACAGATAAGCTCGGGGTGAACTCGGTCCGATAATAGCTGTACATGAATGTTCCCGAGGCTGCCCGACAGGAGCGTCGCTTGGTAGGGCGATGCCCCAAAGCCTCCATCTGGCTTGCATTCCGGTGCTATTAGATCGTCGGCATCGAGAATTGGATGTATCTCCCTTGCACAACGAATAGGCCTTGTTGCGGGTGGCGGATGCGCCTTGATTCTTATGAGTTACGACGCGTAACTGGTCGGATTCAAATTGGCGCGCGACGGCCAGCGTGCTATCGGTCGAACTATCGTCGACCACGATGATTTCCTTGCGCTCCCAGGTCTGTGCGATCGCGGAACGAAGGGTGTCGGCTATCCATGCCTCTGCGTTGTACGCAGGAATGAGGATCGATATCAGGGGTTTCATGACGGGTTCCTCCCCAACATTTTGGCATATCGTTCCAGGTCAGCTGGCGACGGCCTGCCACGAGTGGTGGGCGTTCGCGTAGTCCTTTAATTCCTTGCGGCGAATCTTCAGATTCCTGTAGAGACCTGTCGTTAAGTAAGTCTCGAGGGCCCTAGCCATTTCCGCCGGATCGCCCGGCTGGGAGAGAAATCCGTGCGGCCCTCTCGACAATTTCCTCTCGAAACGATCCACATCGGTTGCGACGACCGGTAAGCCGAAACTGTAAGCCAGGAAAACATGCCGCTCTGGAATATCCCCTTACAGGGAAGAACCAGAACGTCTGCCGCCTTGAGGTACGCTTCCATTTCGTCGTCGGGAATGAATTGGATCCTCAGGATCACCCCACCTGGTTCGGAAATCTTTTTTAACGGATTGGCGGATTTCGTCCGGGTACCCTTCGGATCCTTTCTTCGGTTCTCCCGCGACGATTAACCGGTAATTCGCCTGCTGGTCGGCGAGAGCAGGCGGAAGGCCTCGAGCAGGTACTCGATCCCCTTATAGGGACGGATTCGGCCGAAAAAAAGGACCGCCTTTTCGTCGTCCCTGAGACCCAGCCGCCGCTTTGCCTCGGCCGGCGTGAGTTCGGTATCGGAAAGCCGTTATTAACCGGATGGCGGATCACGGTAACCGCCTTTTCCGCCACGTCAAAATCCTGGCAAAGCTCGTCTTTCATCTTTTGCGTATGAACGAACATGTGATCGCAAAGGCGGTACTGGGTCTTGAGCGTGGCGCGATTGAGCCAAGAGTCTCTCGCGTCCCGTCTCGCTTGATTCACGTTGTGCGCGGTGAGAGCGATCTTTTTCCCCAATACTTTGTAATACATCATCAGTATCGTGCGATCGAAAACCTCGATCTTGTTGTTCCACAAAATGTGGAACGTCTTCGGTTTGGAGTGCGCGGCGTAACGCATCAGCTTGGCATAATAGACAAGCAGTTTCCACAGCTTGTCGACGAAATTGGCATGGTTTTTCTGGCTGCCGCGAAAGTCGAGAAAACGCAAATTTGGGGTCGTATGCAGCTCAGGGCTGTCGATTTCGTCGCTGCCAATTATGTCGAGGTGTACGCCTTTCGAGACCAGTGCCATCGCCAGCTCGAAACGCATAAGGCCTGTCCTGGCATCCGGTCAGCAAACCAATTTCGATACCCAACTGTGAATTGGGTACGGTCGGCTTCCGGAACTCAACCTCATCGGAGGAGACTCGCGGCAACGCTACTCGTTTGCATGATCACTCTTACCCGACTTCCGCTTACGCGCAGTTTTCGCAGACTCCAGGCCTTTGGCGCGGTACTCTCTCGCAGTGAGCGAACCCAGTACCTGCAGACTAACGCCTTCGGCGGCAGAAGATCTGGCTTCGGACCCCGCCGCAAGACCCAATTCAGGACCGGGTAGTGTCCTGCGCTTTCGCATCCCAAGTCAGGCGTTCCCGCGCATAGGACATGCCTTGCTGTCGCAAGCGATTCAAGAAGATCCCGATTGTGCGCGAGTTCGGTCAGAATCTTTTCCATCTGCGACACGATTTCGCTCTCATTGGTAAGAGGCACCTTGTACCCCACCTCCGGATGAACGATATCTCCGGGCCCGCCGAAGTCCGCGACCACGGGAACGGCGCCGCTGGCGAGAGCTTCGAAGACCACGCCTGCACCGTTGTCGCGAAGGGATGGAAACACCAACACATCAGCAGATCGCAAGCGCCTGAGGACTTCCGCATGGCTGAGCCAGCCACAGAAGGAAACAGCCTTCTCGATCCCAAGGGATTTCACAAGCTGCTCGAGGCGGTTCCGCTCCGGGCCATCGCCGATCACGGTGAAGCGGGCCAAATCGCTTCGCAAAAGGGGAGCAGCCGCGCGCAAAGCGAGATCACAAGCCTTCCGGGGAACCAAGCCGCCAACGAAAATCAGCTCAAGCTTGGCGCCGGGCTCCGGACTGCGCGAGTCGCCGAAACACAGGGAGCGAGCGATGCCGGGCTCCGGGACAAAAAACAGCTTGTCGCGATACGCGGCAAACTCGGCATACGTTTGGGAGGAAGCGGCTATGATCGCTGCCGCGTGGCGATAGGTGGAGCGAGCAAAAGGCAGATATCGGTACAGATTCCTCAAGTTGGAGATCCATTCCTTCTGGTTTTCGAGCTGGCTGAAACCGGGCGGCCAGGGCAAACCGCCATTGAGCGGCCCGATCACGAAGGGTATAGGCCCCTTGCGCAGGAAGAAAGCGAAAGGACTCGGCAACACTGGTGTCATCGGCAGGAGGCGCAGAACGACATCGAACTCGCCCGCAAAGATGCGGCGCCGCAACTGCCGCCAGGCGTACCATTCAAAGGCAAGAGAAAACGGATATCCGAAAGCGGTCACCGCCTGAGTGTCAAAGTTGTATTTGAAGATCCGTGCGAAAACCCCAGGCATGGATGCGTTCGAGCCAGTGGCATCCGGACCACCTCGATGGCGCGAAACGGCGCCTTTGCGCGGCGCACAGTGTCCTCAACTGGCGATCCGACAACCAAGGTGACGTCATGGAGTTGGGCGAGCGCTGCCGCATGAGAATAGGTGACATAAGGAATGCTGACTTGCTCCGGATCACAGTCCGGCCCCAACACCAAAATACGTAACCGACTCATGAATTCTCCTTGTAAAAGACTCTCTGTCGAACACAGCTTGAGAGGCGCATCGCCTGAAGTTGTTTCTCGGGAGAACTTTAAAGGTTTTCCCTCAGCAGTCCTTTCGACTAATATTGACTCGTTCTCGAACTTTATGGAGCATATGAGCATACCGCTGCTCAGAAGCCTCGCCCCTCGTGTTGCCGAACGCCTTTGGGCGTTGCCGCTCGTAATGAAGCCTGGATTCCGCCGGGCTGACCTTTCTAATATGTACGGGAAGTCGGATTGAATACTACGGAGGCATAGCTTTCCTTCGAGGCTCTCGGAGCAGAGCAATCTCACCGAGAGAGCCGCTCCAAGCTTGAAGAGCCACGGATGCTACTTTCAGAGAGACTCGTGGCGGTTGACCGGGGGCGATTCTCGTATCGATTTCTTGTAGTCTTCGTTGCGATGATCTCCGGCATTGACCGCCCGCGAGTATGCACTCTTCGGAGGTCGTCATATTTTCGATCATTCCGTGTTTCAAATCCACTTGGCCAGAGAGTGCGTTCTCGTGCAACCCAGTACTATATAGATAAGCACCAGTGGATCTGGTCCAACACGTAAAGCAGAAGTCCCGTCTTAAAGGTAAGAATAAAAAGAAGAAACATATAAATCTCCCATTGTCCTGATTCTATCTCCTTCTTTTGTTCTACATAGAAAGCCTTTGATCTTCCTCAAGAAGCAATGACTTCAAAACCAAGATCACTCTGCCTTCTTCGAGAGGGCTCGTGGGACCAAGCAAGAGTACTCGGCAACGCGCTCCTCGAAGGACCCGAAGAGCACCATAACGTCAGAACTGAGCATCTTGGAAAGCGGAAGAATGACGTATCACCAATCCCGTCGAGTCAAATGTACCGTCCGTAAAGCGCCAGTCCGAGTACGTCTGCACGACGATTTCAGCGCATCGACCTGGCACTCGATCTTCGATGGTAACCACTCATCATCACTGTCCAGGGACGCCAGCCCGCTCCTCTCCATGAGCTTCACGGATCGCGCCGGACACACGCCGCAGAGACTCCCGCATTTTTTTGCGTAAATACGAAAACACTTCGTCCGTGGCGCCTTGCGTATGGCCTCAGGCAGTGCCGTCGGTGGAACCATAGTCAAGAGACCAGATAATATTCAGTCTACTCGCATGGTTTGGGCCAGAAACATTAGAATCACTCCTAGCAACACCTGACTTGACGATTATCAGGTGGTTGTCGGAGCAAAAATATTCCCAGATTGTCCTTCGCTAAAGCGCGGCGATACCCGCAGCAGATGCAACGCTATATTGTCGCCTATTTGCGATAGCCGCCAGTAACTTCGCTCTCTCGTCCGGATTCAATATGAACAGCCAAGATCCGCCTGCATATACAGTTGAAGCAAGAATCGCCGAGCCAATCAGCAATGGATAGCTTGGGCGCAGCCCCCAAGCCGAGACGGCTATGGCAATACCCGTCAAGAAAATAGAATGGACCATAGTCCGTACCCAAAAACGCATATAGTGGGCGTAATGAAGCTTGCTCACTTTGCACACCCACCAAGGCTGCACGATTACTCTGACAAGGAACGCGGCAATCAGGGTGCCCATCGCGACGCCGACAATCCCGAGCGCACGGGCTAGCACCAGGCTGAACCCAAGATTGAGAATGCCTTCAGTCCAGTTCAGATATGTGTAAAACCGATGATTGAATGAAGCGTACAGGAGGTCAACCGAGCTCCTTTGGCAAACGTCGAGTAATACTGACAAGGCAAGTATCACGAGTGGCCAGTATGCATCCGAATAGTTTGGCCCCATCCAACGAGTGATAAAAGGCCTTCCCCAGCCGATGAGGGCGAAGCAAATAAATGAGGAGATACAGCAAGAGAGCTTTGTTCCAAAGAAGAATATTGCTTCTATTTGAACTCGATCCCCCGTGCCATGAAGACGGCTGAGAACAGGCCCGAGGATTCCTACGGATAAAACCAACACTTGCAGAAAGTATTGCTGCGAAAATACGCTTGCTACCCTATAATGCGTTACCGCTCCTAATCCTATTAGTCCCGATATGACCAGTGGATCCACTTGGAATCGCACGATATCTGCTAAATAGCTTAAGAACGAATAGATACTGTAGGAAAAAAGACTCCGTATTCTGCTAGCGTCAAATTTGGTTTCAATTCTGGCCCAATGGGCTTCGCGCTTCCCAAGCCATATCTGCAGCGCGGCTACCGGCAAAGAGGCAAGGAGTGTCATCCAAGCCAATGCCAGTAGTCCGCCGCCGGCCAGGATTGCCAAAATGACGAGTCCGGTACGCAAGAGCGATCCTAGAATCGCCAGACTTGCGTTGATGTCGAACCGGAACTGCGCATCCAGCACGCCGCCATATACTTTAGTAGGAAAGCTGAATGCAGTACTGACACCTAAGATAATTACGACCTCTCGGAATAAATGTGCATCGGCCGCGACGTGGGTGAACAAAGGAGTGGCCGCCGCTATCGCAAAGGTCGCGACCAATGCTACGCCGCCGAGTATCGATTGAATTCGGAGAGCCGTGTTGAAAACAGCGCGGCATTCTCTGAAGTCGTTTCGTCCGATCGCTACGCACACAAATTGCGATACGGCGCTTGAGAGGCCGAGATCAAGCAGGCTGTAATACCCAATAAAGACGGAGGCCAACGACCAGAATCCATAGAGCCTGTCTCCCAGGTGATGAACAACAAACGGCATCAGGACGAAGGAGCATATCGCTGATGCGACCAGGCTTACGACCCGAAGTACGGAGCCCGAAACCAATTTACGGGCGGCCGAAACACGTTTCGTACCAGTTTGCAATCTTTGCCCCTTTCGAGCATCCGGAAAAGCCCCAGCGAGAATGTTTGCTTGCGACCCGCTCACGTCAATCCACGTCGGACGGTGTAAAAGGTCTCCGTCTCCGAAATGAGTTCATCGTCGGCGGGCGTTCCGCTCTCTGCGCCGCCACGCGAAGCAAGAATCCTTTGCGCACGGCCCCCCGCCGAATAGACCGAGCGGCAACCCCATTCGCACTCACCACGGCTAGTAACAGAAAGATCCAAGACGGGGCCAGTACCCTGAAACCTACCTCGGTTATGCTGTAGAAGGCGCTCGTTACTATGTAGGCTAGGATCAAGCTGCCAAATTGGGGATCGCGCTTAAAAGCCTTCTCCCCGCCGATAACCGCTGATTAGAATTAGCGCGATCAGGCACACGCCCATCCAGCCCAGATCCAAGTAGACTTCGATATAGCCGTTGTGCGCAGAGACGAGATTATCGATCTCCCAATAGCCAGGGAGGCCCGCGGCGACTTTCTTCACGTTCGCTTCCAGAAGCTTTCGAAGCCTGTGCCAAATATCGGATTATCGGCCGCAGCAATCGAGGCCTTCCAGATATCGGCCGCCCCCGTGAGGTTCGATTCCCCTGCCCAGCGCACTCGTGACCATTGACTCGCCCCCGAAGAGCAGGGTCAGCCCCCCAGCAAGAATGATTCCCAAGCAGAGCGCATGCACCCTGCCGGGGCGTTTCTGATGCTTCGTAAACCGGTCGTAAGCATGAGCCCGCCGCCAAGAACGAAGCAGGCAACCGCGGTGGCACAGTGGGCCATTCCAAGAAGCACAATGCCGAAGATAAGTAGGGTACTCTGGGCCACCAAGCGCCGACCGCGATTGGGAGCTTTCTTATCCAGGAACAACGCGCGCACGTGCCATAGCGCGCCAAGCGAAACAAGGAACACGATGAGGCCGAGCGAGTTCTTGTTTGTTGTTACACCTGTGTTCAGGGTTCCGTCAGGATCGTATCCACGGCCGAGATCGGTATATCGGATCAACACGACAGAAAAGGGAAATAAAATAAAGCCGACCCGGGAGTAGAGCCGCCGGAGCGCCGCAATGGGCTGGGCATCAGTCACGATGACGAGCACCATGACCAAGTCTCCGACATCCTTAATCCAACGCTTAAAAGCGGGTCCATGGAAGGGCGACCACACGGTGCTAATCAGGCAATATAGGAAATATATAAGTACGGGGCCGCTCCCTTTGAGGAGTGCAATTGTCCTATTTCTCCGCTGGAACAGTACTATGAACCGGCAACGATCAGGGCCTCAAAAATGGCCGCGTCCATCGGACTCCCGTCAAGGGTTGAGGCAAGATCGCCCGCGGACGTTCGCCCCCTGTCCCGAACCATGCGGAGACCGATCTCGACCCCGCTATCCAAAGCCATATGACGGGCAGCCAGAGGGCCTTGGAGGTTCGAACAGACTTATCCTGGTCAAGGAAAAAAAGCCCTGCGACGCCGGCACTACAGATCAGGAGGGCGAGCGAAGCGCCCATTCAATGCTCCTTGGAACGCACCGATTCATTCGCCGATAGGTGATCTCAAGCGAAGACCGCTTTGTACAACCTGTCCATGATCGCCGTTCTCGCTCTCGCGCGATCAACGACCTCTACACTCGCTACGGTGAGAGCGAAGGCTGCAAAGAAGGACAGACCCAACGTCGCAACTCCGAGATTGAGGTGGCGGAAGGCGACGCTGAGGATCTGAAGGATCGCGATTTGGGATATATACCCAAGCAACGAGTATTTCCCAAGCAGAATAACCTCACTTCCTATTGCGCCTGATTCACTACCGCTCGCTCCCACCAGATAAATGATCATCAGGCTGAGGGACACGCCAACGATCAGAAGTGGAAATGGAACATCCCATATCGTTATCGCAATCGTATAACACAGGTAGGCGAACACAAGAGCGTATTGTGTCGTACGAAATCGCCAATCACTTGATAGGTACGAATCCGATGAGCACGCCCAGCATTCCGATTGCGATGCATTCAAGGTTTGGGCTCTGCGCGCCGGTCAGTCCTAATATCCAGATGGACAATAAAAGGAGCACACAGACGACATGGAACGTGTGTTTATAAAATCTGTATGGGAGCATCAATGCTCCCGAGAACATGAGCAAATAACTGATGGGCACCAAAATAGGGAAGGCAACGAGCTTGCCACCCGCAACGGGGACATTCCCGGATACGAAAACGGCGAAGGCGCTCCTAAGGATCGAGCGGACTCCGCACCACCGCGCCATTGCCAAATACGGGGACAAAAATTCGAGCCAGGTTCAGGACGAGGAATATTGCCAGGAGCTTAAGCCCTCTCGTGAACAATCTCTTCGAAAGGCGGGGGTCGGCTGCAGCATACTTCGAGAGATAAACGTTGGAGACCATGAACCCAGTGATGAAGATGAAAGACGGGGTCAAGAAGTGCAGGTACTTTAGTAAGTCCCAGCTTAGATTTAGGAAGTAATTCATCCAATGATAGAGGACCATGATTAGAACGAGGGCGCCTTTGGTGAAATCCAGCGCCGGTATACGTGGGTCGGGGCCTTGGAGTGGTTTGTCACGAGGCTTCGTTCGGAAGCGGACCGCTAGAGGTGCAGTTTCGGTGAGCATGTTAGTGACTAAGATTTCTCGAGTTCGGACGATTAATTACTAGTTCCAGGAACAGCCGATGGATCAGTTCCAGCGAGAGCAGCCGGTGAATCTCGGTGGTGTAGTTGCGGTTGCCCTTGAGATGGCCGGCGACGATGGCTTCGACGCCGTCCGCTCCAGATACGGGCGTGACAGTGTGCGCGAGTCGAGCAACATTTCTTTGACGTAGTTGGCCAGAGACGTCGCGGTACCAGACGCGGTAGTGGTACACCTTGTGTCTGCCCAGAAACAGACGCTCCAGCTTCAACGGCGAGAAGAAATGATCGATCCCGGCGAGCCACTGGGGCATGCCGTAATCGTAGGCATATTCGGCTTTGAATGTGAATTCCTGGTAATTGCGGTCGACCCAGCTTACTAAGCCTGGCTTCCCGCCGAAACCGCGATCGGTGCGAATCCGCTGCATCGCCGCGCTGCCGTCGCCGATGAGGCGTACGCGAACATCGTTGTTCGCCGTTACCGATTGCGGCGCACGAAACGCTGTGCGCACGAAGTCGTTATCGAGGAATGGCGTTCGCACCGCCAGTTGAGTCTGCTCCAGCGACAGAATGCCGTAGTGGTGCCAAGGCGCCTGGCAAAATGCGGCAAATGTGGTGGGGTGTCCTTGAATCAGTTTGCGTAAGTCTGGCGCGCAGCCGCGACTTGGGGCAGCAGACTCGGACTAAACAGTCCCGCAGCCGGGTTCACCGGCTTGAACGCCCGAGTCTGGGGGCGCTGTATTTCGTCCCCGTAGAGTCCCGTCATTCGGACCGGCGCGATCTCGCGAGCTCTCTCGCTCAGATACAGGTCGGGAGCGCGATTCACCTCTACACCGGCATCGGTGAGGTACACGCTGCGTTCCGCATAGTGAGCGAATCGCGCAAAAAACTCTTCGCCGACGTGAATCACCTGGTGGGGCTGCTGACATTCCTTGGCAATCCGTCGCGCCATCACCACGTCGCGGCAATCTCGATCGATGCCACCATACGTATAGCAGGGTAGAGATTGTGGCGGGAATCTCTGCCAGGCCATCACCGTCCGGGTGTCGAGCCCTCCGGTGAGCGATACTCCGATCTGCTCGCGGCCGTTAAGGTATCGAGGGAAGCGGCGCGAAAAAATTTCCCGGATCTCCTGGTGATAAGACTCGGGATCGAGAAGCTCTTGTTGCTCCCACTCGCGCGCCTCGAAGTATGCTTTCTTGGCCTCGAAGCGCCGGCCCGAAACGTCCAGGCCGACGCAGCAGGCAGTACGTGGATGCCCTCGAACAGCGTCCGATTCTCGAGCACGCATCCGCACGCGACGAATTCTCCGAGGCTGCGAGGATCGGTCCGCCGTAGTTCGGGACGGACGGCCAGGATCGCTTTGGCCTCGACAGCGAAATAGAACGCCTCTTTGTTATCCGCCTCGTGATAATAGAGGCGATGCATGGAGTAGCGGTCGTTGAAAAGCGTCGCTATTCCGCGAGTGCGGTCCGATACCAGCCCTTGAAATCGCCCGTTCAGGCTTCTGGGGAACGACGGATCGTCTTCATAAAGATGCACCAGATACGATGGGCCGGCCTTGAACTGATGACCTCGCTGCTTGAGGCTCTGAAGGGTCTCCGGTTCCGGGTACTCTTCGCCCGAAAATACGAGGGTGACGTCGCCGCGCTCGTTCTGGACTGGCATTCCGTCGGAGAAAGAATTCTCGCGCGCCGTCCATCCGACGTAGATTCCCGCCGCCTCGTCAATCCAGGTTCCCGTCACATAAAAAGATTCGTGGCGGAGTACTTTGAGCATGCGCAACAACTGCGGCTCGGCCCATTCGCGGGGCTTGGTGGTGATGAGTCCGAAAATCCCTGGCATTAGGTTCGATTCAAATCCGAAAGGCTGTGCGTGAAGGGAACTTAGAAATTGGAGCCGGCGGGGGGAGTTGAACGCCCATCTGCCGCAATGCGACGGCTCTGACATTGAGCTACACCGGCTCATGTTTAAAGGAATACAGCTTGGCGCGCGTGTTCACCAGAAACGTATGACGCCGTGGCAGGAGTCCCGAAGACCGCGATGGAGCTTCAGCCTGACACTGATCGCACCTTTCACGGTCAAGGGACGTAATAGCGCGGTACCAGTATTTCCTCAAAACCATTTCGAATCTTGAATTCCGCAAGGAGTATGGCGCTTGTTTGTTTCCGTAATTGAATTTACCAAAGGTCAGGTGATGGATTTTCTTTTGCTCGCAGAGTTCGACCGCCTTCGCCAGATCGCGTTGGCCGGCCTTTTGTCATGGTGATTGTCTTCGGAGAAATGTCAAGATGGAAGCCACATCTCCGCGGTAGATCAACTTCACAACTCCGATCAATTCCTTCTCATGGTAGGCGCAGATGTAGTCGCTTCGGTCTAGAAAGGCCTGCTGGTCTCTCTTAACCTGGTCCAAAGTCTTGCCGAAGTGAGTGAAGACTTTACCCTGCCGTACTGGCGAATCGTTGTTAGAACCTGGAGATCACGGATCAGATCATCGTCGAGCGCCCTGACTTGAACAACCACACCGCTTTTTGCGCCCGGCGGACGTTCTTGCGCGTTTCCTGCGGCAGACCTTCCCACCATTCCTTGAATGTGTTGAGGCGAATCAGCGACGATGCTCTCCCATTCAACGGGATATTCATACTTGGGGCGAATCGCCGGCAACTTCTGGGCAAAACTCAAGATATCTGCGCGGAGATCGGGAGCCGCTGCTGTCAAGACCTGAACGCATTCCTGGGATTCTCCGAGTTCCGATTCCCCATTCCTCGGCTTCGACGCGGGCGATTCCTCCCCGGACGTTGATGTCTTTCCCGCTGACGGAAATTTGGCTTTGCCATTGCCCATGCTGCCAGTTCATTTCTTCTGCGAGTTCTTGTTTTTCTGGGTGCTGTCCAAGTCTAGTAGAGGTTCCATGATGGATGTCAGAACCGACCTAGTTCTTCCGCGAGGCTTCGGCCGAAAAACCATTACGGTCGGCCGCCCCGGAACGTCGTAGCGGGCTTTCTCAAGCACATCGAATTCGGTCTCCATGATCCTGAGCATTGCGGCCGGACGCTGTTTGTCCTTTGCCATCGGCAATGTCTCCGCTGGAGGCGAATAACCGGACGACGAAGACGCCGCCGTCTTTCAAATACGCTGAGTAGCGGTCCAGAGTCTCCTTCACCTTTCCGAGAGGGACGTGGTACATCGACTCGCGGAACAGGATTACTTCATACTTGCCGGTGGGAACGTAGGCCAGGAAGTCGCCGCATTCAAACTTGTTCTTCTCTCCTCGTCCGCACTCCTGGCTGCGCCGGCGCGCCTTGGCCAGGGCCGCTTCCGAAATATCCACACCCAAGTAGCTGCGATACGTGTTGGCCATTTCCGTGGCGGTGTTGCCTGAGCCGCAGCCGATATCCAGGATATCCGCGTTCGCCGTATGCCGTTCCAGGTGGGCGTATACGCAGTCCCCCATCGTGTTGTAGGCGAAGGCCCACTTTTCTTCAGAGTATTCCTTATCCCAGAAGTGCTTCTTGATATTCGACGGGCCGTAGCTTAGTAGAAACCCGCGCACAAACCTTGCAGTTCGATCCACGATATACATGTTGTCTCCGCTCAAAAAAGTTTCTCTTATAAAGGCGATCGAGTTGTTCTTGGTTTTGCAACGAAAGATGCAGGGGATGTGCTCTGAGACCTGCCAACAAACTTTTTCAACCGCTGCAGCTGCTCGCGATGAGTGAAATCGACCACTTCGCGGGGAACTGATATCTTCGCCCGCCGAACCATCGACCAGAAATAGCCCGCACCCAGGGCCAGACCGCCCAGAACGAAGGGCCGGTTCTTCATTTGATAGAACGTTCGGAACGCCTCCCACAGAGGATGATTCCCGAACGAGTAGTCCTTCGCTCCGAGTTTGAACTTGGCCTTCAGTACGCCCTGCCCGGCGGTATTCATCGCCCGATGATGAATGCATACCTTGTCGGGAAAAGTCCTGGTCTTCCAACCCTTCACTCTCGCGGAAACGACCGCGATATGGTCGATGCCGCCGCCTTTGACGGGAGTGTATCCGCCGATCGCGTCGAAGCATTCTCGCCGGAACAGTTGGCAGCCGCCCCAGACATTTTCGATGTTCGAAAACCGGTAGTCGTACTGCAGCGATCCTTCGCGGAACGGCGATCCGCCGACGCCGAGTTCTGGATTCTCCGCAAAGTTGCTCAACAGGTACTGGAAGTGGTCAGGCTCGATCGAGACGTCGCCGTCAAGGTTGCCGATGATCTCCGGATTGAACTCCTTCGCCCGGGCATAGCCGGCGTTGAAGGCATGGACTTTCCCTGCGAAGTGTCGTTCCGCTCGCTCCGGCATGCGAAGTAGTTCGATCCAAGGATTGTCCGCAGCGTACTTGCGCACTAGATCGTCGGTGCCGTCGGTGGAACCGTCGCTGACGATAATCCACTTCAGCGGGCGGTAGGTCTGCGCAGCCATCGATTGCAGCGTCAGTTCGATGTACTGCGCTTCGTTTCGCGCCGGCGTGATCAGGATATAGGTCGGAAGCGTTGCCATGCTTGTGTCTGAACTATCCAGAAGCCCGATCAAGAGCCGCTAGGCTCTGCGCGTCGCGGTGCTGAGAACCGCCGCATCGTGCTCGACCTGCTTGCGCGTTGTCATCGAGGTGAAGGCCACGATTTCTTCGACTACGCGGGCCTGCTGCTCTGCCTTCAGCTGCGGGAACATGGGCAGGGAAACGATTTCCGCCGCGGCCTTTTCGGTCACGGGGAAGTCTCCAGCGCTGTACTGCATGGTTGCGTAGGCTTTCTGGAGGTGCAGCGGAATCGGATAGTGAATTCCGGTGCCGATGCCGGCCTTTTTGAGATGATCCATCAGGCCTTCGCGATCGTCGGTGCGGACCACGTACAGGTGATAGACGGCGCGCGACCACGAGGGTTCCGAGGGTGCCACCACTGCACCGTCAACGGACTTGAGCAGCCGCTGGTACGTCGCCGCGTGTTCGCGACGCTGCGTGTTCCATTTGGCAAGATGCGACAACTTTACACGCAACAGGCCGGCTTGGATCGAGTCGAGGCGGCCGTTGTAGCCTTCGACATCGTGATAGTACTTTGTCGCCTGGCCATGATCGCGCAGCATCTTCATGTGCTTGGCGATGGCGGTGTCATTGGTTGTCGCCGCGCCCGCTTCGCCGCATGCGCCCAGATTCTTCCCGGGATAGAAGCTGAACGCGGCGGCTCGGCCCATTGATCCAGCCTTCATCCAGCGGTTATGCTTGCGCGAGAAATATTCCGCACCGTGGGCTTGGCAGGCGTCTTCGATCACGACCAAGCGGTAGCGATCGGCAAGCTCCAAAATCGCATCCATGTCAGCCATCTGCCCGTACAGATGGACGGGAACCACGGCGGTGACCGGGCGGCCGCTGCGTTTGCTGATCAGCTTGCCGGACTCGTCGACCGTGCACTGTTGTTCCAGATATTCGACGAGCTTTGCGGGATCCATGTTGTACGTCTGCTCATCGATGTCCACGAACTCAGGCAACGCGCCGGCCTGCGAAATGGCTTCCGTGGTGGCGATGAATGTGTGAGGGACGGTAACCACGACATCGCCGGACTTCACTCCACATGCCATCAGGGCAAACCGCAGGGCGTCGGTGCCGCTGCTGATGGCAACGGAATAATCGGTGCCGCAAAACGCAGCGAATGCTTTTTCAAACTCTTCCACCATGGGGCCACCGATGAAGCCGGCGGTCCGGATTGCCTTGTGGAAAACTTCAGTCAGTTCTTGCTCCAGTTCAATGTGAGGGGTGACGAGATCGAGAAAAGGAATGCTGTTATTCGCAGTATGAGAAACGCTCACTTAGTGACCTCCACGGTTGGTTCGATATAACGCAAGAATTTCGCCGGATTGCCCGCCACAATGCTGTTGGCGGGAACGTCTTTGGTGACCACGCTGCCGGCACCGACAATCGCGTTTTCACCGATGCTGAGGTTGGAGAGGATGGTGGCTCCGGAGCCGATCGACGCGCCTTTTTTGATGACGGTGCGTTCTACTTTCCAGTCGGCTTCGGTCTGCAGGTTGCCGCCGGCGGCGGTCGCCCGCGGGTAGCTGTCGTTGATAAACATCACGCCGTGTCCGATGAAGACGTTGTCCTCAATGGTGACGCCTTCGCAGACGAACGTGTGGCTTGAGATTTTGCAGCGCTTGCCGACGCTGGCGTTCTTCTGGATCTCGACGAAGGCGCCGATCTTGGTTTCATCGCCAATTTCGCAGCCGTAAAGATTAATGAACTTGGACAGCTTCACATCGCGGCCCAGTTTCACGTCGGGCGCGATGCTCAGATGAAGGTTCACGGGCTGATCGATCGGAGTTGTCATCTCTTTGTTCGTCATCAACAGGGAATTGCCGTTCAATCGGCGTTCGCGGTGCGCTGGCCGGATTCGAATTGCCACGCGGCTGGATCAACGCTCACGCTCTTCACCGGAAGCGCCGGAGCGTCGAGCATCCCGAGCTGGAATTCGCGGTGCGTTGCTTCGAGCGCGGCCTTCACGTCTCGCTCGGCGACGACGAAAGAGAGGTTGCACTCGGAAGCACCGTGCGCGATCGCGACAACACTGACGTTCTCCCGACCCAGCGCCGAGAAGGTGCGGCCAACCGTGTCGGACCTGCGCATGTTCTTACCTACCAGGGTGACAATCGCGACGGTTGGGTCGAGCGAAATGGGCTCGACTTTTTCACGGGCCAGATCTTCCTGAGCAAGAGGCTGGGCGAACTCGCGGTGCAGGGCTTCCACCGTACGCTGCGCGGCGGATGACGCGACCACCAGGCAGATATCGTTTTGCGAAGAAGATTGCGAGATCAGCAGCACATTAGCGCGAATCGCCGCGACAGTTGCCAGAGTGCGGCCCAGCACGTCGGACACACCGACAATTCCAGGGCCGCCGACGGTGATCAGTGCGACATCGCTGATTGCCGCGAGTCCCTTTACGCCGGCACGCTCCGAAGGGCCGTTCGGTGTGATCCGTGTTCCCGGCAGGTCGGGAGAGAACGTGTTGCGAACCCAAAGAGGGATTCCACATGCATGCACGGCACTGATCGTTTTCGGATGCAAAACCTTGGCGCCAAAGTGCGCCAGCTCTGCGGCCTCGCGATAGGAAATTTCCGGGATCGTAGCCGCATCCGGCACCAACCGCGGATCGGCGGTCATCAACCCGTCGACGTCCGTCCAGATGATCACATCGTCCGCATCGAGCGCCGCACCCAGGATGGTCGCCGAATAATCGGAGCCGCCACGGCCTAGGGTGGTCAGCGCGCCTTCGATCGTTGCGCCGATGAAGCCCGTAACGACCGGAATAATGCCCTGCCGAAGCAGAGGACGAAGGCGAGCTTCGCAGCGCTCGCGCGTAGCGGCCATCAACGGCTCGGCGGCGCCGTGGGAGGAATCGGTGACCACGAGTTCGGTTGCCGCGACGGCTTCGCTGCTCACTCCACATTCGGCGAGCGCGGCAGCGACCAACGGCGCCGAGAGGCGTTCACCCAGGCTGGAGATCGCATCGCGGACGCGCGGAGTCAACTCGCGGAGCAGCGCCGTGCCCTGGCATAGCCGTTCGCCCTCCTGAAAAATTTGTTCCAGTTCACAATGAATCCGGTCGCACAGAGGAATCGAGTGGATCAGGGCTCCGGCGACGGCGTCGTGCCGGCGGCGGAGCTCCTCGAAGATCGCTTTCGCCGCATCGCGATTATCTGCCTCGGACTTTGTCGCGGCTTCAATCAATTTATTGGTCACGCCGCTCATGGCAGACACCACCACCACCAGATCGCTGTCGCGGGCTGACTCGCGAATGATCTCGACCACGTTCCGGATGCGGGTCGCGTCCCCGACAGACGTCCCCCCGAACTTCACGATGCGCAAAGGCTTGATTGGGTCAGGCTTTTTCACGTTAGGCATTCTCACGCTGGACATGGCGATACTTATCTGTTTCCCGATTCAGCTTGAGCCGCGCGACTGGCCGCGGGAGCAGCGACCTTGGGCGATGCCACCGCCGAAGCTACTCGTTTGCGTGGCGACCGGGAGTACCAGGCGCTCTGCTTGCGGCGGCTGCTGACGCAATCGCGAATCAATTCGGGCTCGTTCCAGGGCACGTCGTGAAATGCGGATTGCAGGAATGCGCTCTGCGGATCTCGAATCCACTCCTGAGGAAATAGTGCAATCGTGTCTTTATCGGTCACTTTTGGCGCCGGTTGCAAGGCTTTCTCGGACAACACGGCATACAGGGCAGCGGGAAGATCGCGGCCCGGACCCAGACTCAAATGTCCGACCTGTGTCGATCGGGGATTGATCTCGATGAGGTGCGCGTTTTCCGTTCCGGCCTCCAACATGAAGTCGAATCCGTAAAGACCGGAAAGCTGAAGGCGGCGGACCATGACTTCCGCGGCAGTCGCCATCTCCGGGTGCTCGATCAAGCGCACGACCGTAGCGTGTCCGGCGGCGCCAGTTTTGTTAACCACCTCAAAATGCAGGCTGGCCAGGATTGAGCCTTTCCAGCAAACGACGGCGCTCGTAGCTTCGCGTCCGTCCACGAACGCCTGCGCATTCACGACTCGTTTCTGCCTCAGAAGCGAGGGCCAAACCAGGGTTTTATCGTGGTCGACCAGCGCCCGCTTTGCAGCCCGTGCTAGCAGCGGCGGGGCTTGCAGTTGTTCGAAAGCGAGATCAGCCTCAGCCCTCGTGCGGACGATTCTCACCCCATTGCCGCCCGAAGTTCCGTTCGCTTTGAGGACCGCGGGCAAGCCCATTTGGTCGACCCATTTCTTGAGCTCGCCGGTATTTCGGATCACCTGCGTAGGCGGCACGCGCAAGCCTTCTTGCTGGGCTAGGTCGATAAGCGCCGCTCGCGCGTCGACGAGCGGAAAACTTTCCGGCGCGCCGAGCGAACGCTCGATCAAGGCGCACATTGGAGAGCTGGCCTTCCCGTCCTGCAGTTCCCGGGCATGGAGGCTGTGGAGGTGCCGTGTGGCCAGGTCGTCCCCGGAGACGATGAGATCCGGCTGGGTGCTCGCGATGGCGCGTGTAAACGAAAGCAACGGCGCCAAACCCCGGTAAACATAAGCGCGACGAAAAGCTCCCGTGCGGCGCAGGGGATGGGCCGCGGGACAGACCGCGTCCACCTCGCATCCGGCGGCGGCCAAGGCCATGGCCAGCCGCGCGGTCGGATACCAGGAGGAAGTTGTCGCCAACAAAATCGCAGGTTTCACGGTTGTTCCAATTCTTTCCGAAGCAACTTTTTCCGAACACTGCGGCGGTTGGATCAGAACCGCGGCAAGAGTACCGGGCATGGCACGCCTGAGTTTCGATCCCACAGGCACTGGCAAACCGAGGATTCAGGAGGAAACGAATCGGGCGGAGTTAGAGGTAGACCAGACTTCCCCGTTTGGCGATGGAGTCGTTGGCCGCTTCCAGCATACGGACGACGCGCAGTCCAGCCTCGCCGTCGTTGATGGGGGCTTCGTCTTTGGCGATGCATTGCACAAAGTAGGCCAGTTCGCGGGTCAGGGCTTCGACTTGTTCGATCTGCGGCGCCCACATGTCGCCCGAGCGGTAATTCACCAGCAGGCTATAGAGCCCTTCGCGGCTGGTGACGTTCACGCCCTTGTCGTAAATCTTGATTTTCTCGTCGGCCTCAAGGTCGTTCCACACCAGCATTTTCTTCTCGCCGCCGATCAGCGTGGTCCGCACTTTCACGGGCGATAGCCAATTCACGTTGATGTGGGCGATGACTTTGTCGGGGAAATAGATAGTGATAAACGCCACGTCTTCGTGGCCGTTGAGATGGGTCTGACCGGTGGCGGAGATGGCCTCGGGCGTCTGGTGGATCAGGTGGTCGATGATCGAGAGATCGTGCGGAGCCAAATCCCACACGACGTTGACGTCGTGCTGAAACAGGCCCAGATTCACCCGCGTGGAATCGTAATAGTAGAGCTTGCCCAGGGCGCCTTCGTCCAATAGCTGCTTGATCTTGGTGACCGCGCCGGTGAACAGGAAGGTGTGGTCCACCATAATTTTCAGGTTCTTGCGCGCCGCCAGTTCAATCAGTTCCTGCGCCTGCGCGGCATTGCTGGTAAACGGCTTCTCTACGAACACATGCTTGCCGTTTTCCAGAGCCGCTTTCGCCAGTTCATAGTGCGTCCAAACCGGGGTCACAACCGCGATGGCGTCGATGTCGGGCGAGGAGATTAATTCCGTCGCATCGTCGGTCACGCGTGCACTCGGGAACGCTTTTGCCACTTTCCGGCGCGCGGCGGGACTCTTGTCGCACACCGCGACCAATTCGGCTTCATCGAGGCGGTCCAGATTCCGAACCACGTTCGGCCCCCAGTACCCATAACCGATGACTCCAAATCGGACCACGGCTTCTGCCACCGACCCTTGCTTGTGCGAATTCTGGCTTTTGAGAGAAGTATTTGTCATGGAGTATTTGTCACACGGGGGGAGTCGAACTGGGGGATTCACGAGTTTGGGTTTAGTGCGCGCCGTCGCCAAAGACCACAGCGACTGGCGTCCGAACCAGGATCTTGACGTCGGCCCAGGGCGACCAGGTGCGCGCATAGCGAAGATCGAGCCGGACCATCTCGTCGAAAGTCACGCGGCTGCGTCCGCTGACCTGCCAGAGGCCGGTAATCCCCGGCTTGGCTTCCAGCAACCGGCGGCGGTGCCAGAAATCGTAGGCTTCCACTTCATAGGGGACAGGGGGACGCGGCCCAACCAACGACATTTCGCCGCGCAGTACGTTAATGAACTGCGGCAGCTCGTCGAGACTGGTGCGGCGCAGGAAAGCGCCGACCTGCGTGATCCTCGGATCCTTGGTCAGTTTGAAGACTCCGCCGCTGGCGCCATTGGAGGGGTGGCGTTCCGCTTTTCCGGCAATGAGTTTCTGGACGTACTCTTTGTGGGTACTGGCATCGTTGCCGGTGAACATCGAACGGAATTTCAGGAAAACAAAGGGAACGCCGTGCTGGCCCACTCGCCGCTGGCGAAAGAAGACTGGCCCCTTGGAGGTCAGCTTGATGGCGACTGCGATACCCAGGAAAAGAGGAGCGAATAGCACCAGAGCCAGGGCGCTGCCTGCGACATCCATTACGCGCTTCAGGCCGTTCGCCGCACGCATGCCGTCGGCTCGCTTGGAAAGATCAGGATAAAACACGCGATTGCCCGGATCTTTCGGATCGTCGTGATTCCATTCCTCGGGAAACACGTGAAAAGAGACGCTGATCTGGTTGAACTGTTCGAAGCTGAGGTCGGTGCGCAGCGTGGTGCTGAGCCTGCCCATCATCGTGCTTACGATCGAGTCCCGATCGTCAAGTCCGATTTCGGTGAACATGACTCCGAGCACGCAGTTGTTCTTGTACCAGCCCGCTAAGTCCGTGTCCCGTGTGGACATCGAGAGCGCTGCCAGTATCTTACCCAGGATCGCAGTATTGGTCTCGCGCGGTTGCTGCCCTCCCATGTCCAGCAACATGAGGAGGAAGGGCTTGCGCGACCGTTCGGTCCTGCGCCTTTCGAGAGCGATCATCCGCTGAAACGTTTCTTCGTTGAGAATACTTCGATCTCCCGATGATGCGGTCTTGGCGGCAAAAGGACCCATCCCTACCCTGTCGAGTGAGCGTTGCAAGTTCACGACTTCATCTCCTAGTTTCTGATTCGACGCTTCTGATTCGATCGATTCCGTGGGTTGAAACTGGGGCGGAACTGTGTCTCAGCTTGGGGGGTGAAAGCTGAAACTATTAGGGATTGACGAAATTCAGTATGACGACTTGGTGTATTCGATTTGCCTGGGGGAATGTGGTTGGGTTATTTCGTGCCCGGCGCATAGCGCTGGTAGTAGTTCTCGTGATCCGAATGCGTGCAGCCGTTGAGTACGACTCCCAGCAGATCGGAAGTCTTCAGAGCTTCCAGACCGCGCTGCAGCTGTTTTTTCTGCGACTTTCCTTCCCGCGCTACCAACAGTGTGCCATCCGTGAGCCGGGCCCAAACGGTGGTGTCGGCCAGGGGAAGCAAAGGCGGAGAGTCCACGACAATCCAATCGAACAGGGTGGAGAGCTGCTTCATCAATTGCGACAGCCTTCCCGATTGCATCAGTTCCAAGGGATTCGCCGGGGGATTTCCGGCCGGCATGATCCACAAGCCGGGGCCGCCGAGGCGGTAGATGTTCGATAGCGACTGCTGGCCGCTCTGCAGCCACTCGGCCAGACCAGCCAGCTTTCCCAGGCCAAACTGAGCGGCCAGGGTAGGACGGCGCATATCGCCTTCGATCAGAAGCACTCGCTGTTTTCGCCGGGCGAGCACTCCCGCCAAGTTGGCGGACACCAGGCTCTTGCCTTCTTCCGGAATCGTGCTGGTCACGAGAACTTTCTTCAGCGGGCGGGTCTGCTGCATCTGCCGCAAGCGGACGCCCAGAAAGCGAAATTTTTCTGCGGCCAGGCTGTCAGGCTCGGTGAAATACACAAGCCGGCTGGCCGGCGTGACGGCTACTTCGAGCGCCGGAAACTCGACCGGAAGCTGGAGTAATGGTTCCGGAGCCGGAGCTTCGGTCGGAGCCACCGGAGCCTGCACCGATTGTGGAACGAAAGGGGCCTGAACCGCGGGAGTCTCAACCGGCGGCTCCTGCACGGCGAAATCCTGGAGGGCGATCTCCTGAAACGATCGCACATGTTCTGCGACAGCTTGGTCTGCGACCGCCTGGTCGGCGGAGGTCGGACGGCGCGGCGCTTCGAAAACCTCGGTGGCGACCGAGACCATGTCGGGGTATTCGACGCCCGACTGCTCTGCTCCCGATCTTTGGAGTGCGTCAAATATACGGCTCATTCTTGCGCCCTCCCGCGCCCACTGCCATTCTCAAATCGGCCCCGCCGTCCTGCGCATTGCGCAAGGACGTATACAGATCCAGAAGAGTTCTCGCCGCCCGTTCAATTTCTCCGGAACGCTCACCGCCCTGGACTAAGTGCTCGGCCGTCGAGGTGTGCTCGATATTCAAGCGGAAGTCGGCGGCGATCTCCTCGATCACTTCGGGAGCGATGCTTCGCGCCTGTTTTGCGTATCCGTGGATCAGTGCGTTTTCGCAGAGCGTGTTGATCAGTCGGGGCAAGCCCTGCGATTGCCGGTGGATTTCCAGGATTGTCTCCAGGGGAAATACTTGCGCCGGATTCGTATTGCCGGCCAATTGCAGACGGCAATAAATGTAGCCCTGAGTCTCTTCCAGGCTCAGCGAGGCCAGATGCGACCGCAGTGCGATGCGCTGCTTCAACTGCCGCAGATCGGTGGAGTCGAGTTTCTCGTCGAGTTCCTGTTGCCCGATCAGCAGGATCTGCAGCAGCTTTTCCTGCGGAGTTTCGAGGTTGGTCAGGAGCCGGACTTCTTCGAGGACGTCCGCCGAAAGATGGTGCGCTTCGTCGACCACCAGGACCGTCGTCAGGTTTTTCTGGTGACGTGAAATCACGAAGCTGCTCAGATCGAGCAGAAGGTCGCTCTTCGACTTGCCCGCGGTGGAAAGCCGGAAGTCGCCTGCGATGTACTGCAGGAACTCCATCGGACTCAGACGCGGATTAAAAACGTAAGCATACGCAACATTGGCGCGATGCAGAACCTGCAGCAGGCAACGAACCAGCAGGGTCTTGCCTGTGCCCACTTCGCCGGTCATGACCACGAAACCTTTGCGCCGCTTCACCCCGTAGTACAAAGCCGCCAGCGCTTCGTTGTGTTTCTTGGTGGCGAACAGAAACGAGGGATCGGGCGTGATCTCGAAGGGGTTCCGCTGCAGATTGTAGAAGCGCTTATACATGGACGGAGTTTAGCCGCGCAAATAGCTGAAAGCCGATCCCAGCAATATCGTACCAAACACGACGACCGCAGTCGCCCAGCCGATCCATATCTTCCGGTTGGCGGCCTGAGCGTCGGACGCGCTGACAATCGCCGGAATTTCACCGATCACTTCCGCGGGCAGCAGCTTGCGGATTTCCTTCACGTCGTACATCCGGCCATCCAAAAACTCAAACGCCCCGGCGATGACCACGCCCAGAGCCAGACCGATGCCCAGACCCATTCCACAGAACTTCAGGCGATTGGGAAATACCGGTCTTTCGGGAAAACTCGGCGGATCGATCATGCGGAACCGTTCGCCTTGTTGCAGCAGTTCCATGCTGGTAGCCATCTTCGACTCGTTCTTTTTCTTCAGCAGATCGTCGTAGTTGGCTTTGGATTGGTCGTAGCCGCGGGTGAGGTCGGCGAGCTGTTGCTCGCGGACCGGTTCCTGATTCAGGCGCGCCTGGTAGTCGTCCACTTTCGTCTTCAGCGCCGCGATGGCGTGTTCTCGGTTGGTGATTTCAAGCTGATTGGATCGCAGCTGGCTTTGAATCGGAGCGAGCATTGAGGCTTGCGCGGGGTCGGTACTCTGGTTCGCAGCATCGGTCCCGGTTGCGGGGTCGGCATTTTTCGTCTTTAAGCTGGCGAGAAGTTGATCGCGCATTTTCTCAGTTTCGGCGATCTGCTCGAGCACCTTGCGAACATCGGGATGGCGATCGGTGTAGCGCGACCGCAGATCGGCAAGCTGCGATTTAAGTTTCTCCAGTTGCTGGTCGAGAGCCGGGAGTCCGACGCTGGTGGTGCCGTCCGCACCCTTCGGCGCGGTCTGGAGTGTGCGGTACTGATCCGCCAGGGTTTGCAGATAGACGTGTTGCTGCCGGGCGCTATTGAGAGAGTCCTCTTCGTTCTGTAGTTGGGACTGCAGCCCGGTCAGAATTTGCAGGTTGCTGGCGAGTTGTCCGGGCATTTCCCCGACATGCTGCGCCTGGAACTGACGGATTCTGTCTTCCTGATCAGACAGGGTCTTCCGAGCGGTTTCCAGTTGGGTTTCGAGAAACTGGGTGGTGTCTTCCGACTGTTGCTGCCGAACTTCGAGGTTCTCGTTGATAAACAGGTTCGTCAGTTCGCTCGTGACCTCCTGAGCGATTTTGGGGTCACGCGAAGTGAAGTAGACGTTGAATGCCGTGATCTGGTTGTGTGCGTCCCGCACCAGCTCGATTTCGATGTCCCGGCGCATGCGGTCGACCTTCAGGTCGGGAGACCGCAGGCCGCGGTCGGCGGCGTAAAGGCTTAACTGCTCGATGATGTGCAGCAGGCGGGTGCGGCTGAGAATCTGCTGGGTGATGCTCTGCAGCCGGTCCTGCAGGTCGTCATTCACGTTGGGGGTGACGTAGTCCTTGGGCATGGTGGGCTGTTCCACCAGAATCAGCGTGCTGGACTGGTACTTCGGCGGCAGCACCCAGCTCGCGCCCCACACTACTGCCCAGCCCAGGAACAGCGGGATCAGGAAGTGCAAATGGCGACGGCGCACCACACCCAGATAATGCTGAAGGTCGAGGCCTTCGGAACTACTCTCTTCGAGATCGTCAACCATAAAATTACCTGTGAAAATTATCTGCCCAGCGGTCGGGAAAATTGATAGGACACGGAAACAAATTCGCGATTCGTGTCGGGCGCCGCGGAGATGGCAGCCACGTTGTAATTCTGATGAAGCCGGGTGTAGCCGAGTTGCATGTTCAGGTGTTGGCCGAACTGTTGCTGCAGAGCGGCGGTTCCAGAAACGCTGTGACCGTTGGTGCTGCCGGCTATGGTTTGAGGTAAACCGCCGATGATTGTGCTGTTGCTGTATCCGCCGGATAACGACCCACCCAAGGATCGGGTCACTTGTTGACGGAAGGAGGCGCTCGCGTAGTCCGATTGGGCCGCCCCGATCAGGCCCCCTCCACTCGAAACCATGTGCGAGTAACCGACCGCCACGCTGGTGACTTGTCCCTGCCAGCTTATGCTTGCTCCACCAGCTGGCTTCCAGCTGTTTGACCCCGGTACTGGAGTGGTGCCGCCGACCGAGAACTGCGGGCCGATCTCCAGATATTGCGGGCCGCCGAACATTGAGATGGAAAACCTCTTCGACGGCGAGAGCGTGTAGAAACCAAGAATGGCGTGGGTTTGAGTCTCGTTCTGATTAGGAGCGGGAAATGACAAGAGTCTCTCATACTCGTAGCTGACGCCGAGATAGTTCGCCTTCGACACGCGATAAGCGTAGAACGCCGAGCCACCCTGTGACTCCGAATCGAACAAGCCCGGCACCTGGGTCGGATCCGGATAGTGCAGGTTCGTGAAGGTTCCGCCGGCGCCGATCATTTCGTTCCTGGCGAACTGGTAGGTGATGTCCACATTCCCGATGTTCTGCAACTGATCGGCGATGGGAGCAATCACTAAGGGACCAGAACCCGGCGCGCCACCGGAGACGGCCCCGGCGGATGCCAAATCCGGCTGGTTGAAGACGTTCGAAGATTTTTGGAAGCCGTCGGTCGCGCTGAACGTCACGTGCGGGCTTAAGCGGTATTGGAAGTTGATCGAAGCGTTCTGGTCGGCTTCATTCCGGCTGCTGGTGCGCTGGTAGAACGTAAATCCTGGAGCGTAGTTTAAAGTCCAGTGCAGCCGCGTCGTGGTTTCGTCCAGCGCGATGGTTGGCCATACGGAATAACTCACATCGCTCACCGGCGCTCCTGTGGAACCGGTTGTTCCCAGAACGTTGTCGCTATACGCGGTCAAGAAGGTGACGCCGCCGCGCAGATAGTTGGAGCGCTCCTGCGACACGGGTGCGACCGGATACGACTGGCCGCTCACCGGCGGTGGAGTCACCATGCGATCCTCGCTCGTGTCCGCGGTGTAGTCGATGACGTTCACGGGTGCGTGTGGTTTCGGCGTGTTGTCGTCCTGCGACCAGAGGGCGGCGGCCGGCAGCAACAACAACCCAACACAAATTGAGTGAAGCAATTTCATGTTCAGAAAACGAATCAGAACGACTCAGGGTACGACGATGGTGTCACGCGGCTGAAGTTTTACGTTCTGCTCCGGATTCTTGCCCTTGATCACTTCCTTGTAGTTGAAGGGGAGCCGGGCCTGAGTTCCGTCGGGGTTTTGCCGCAACACGTAAATCGATTTCTGTTTCGCGAAATCGCGGAAGCCGCCGGCCAGCGCAATCGCATCTAGCACCGTGGGTGAATTCGCGATCACGAACGTTCCCGGATGCGCCACCTGGCCGAGAACGTTGTACTTCTGGCTGTTGATCTGCTGTACCATCACCGAAACTTCCGGCTGCGAAATGTAGTTCTGCAGCTTGCTGGCGATCTGCTGCTCCAACTTCAGCGGAGTCAGCCCAGCGGCCTGCACTTCGCCCACCAGCGGCAGTGAAATTTTGCCGTCCGATCGCACTGGAACTGATTTTGACGAGATGTCCGGCTCTTTCCACACGTTGATCGCGAGCACGTCGTCATTGCCGATTACGAAACTATCGTCGTGCGCCTTTGCAGCAGAAGGATCCGTAGCGGGAACAGGCGCCGTAGCTTGAGCCGGCGCAGCGGTCTGTGCGGGTGTGTTCGCGGAAGTTGTTTGGGCTCCGAGCACTCCGGACAGGAGGACGCAAATCAAAGCGACGACCAGTCGTCTCATCCACATGTTGCAGCCGTTCATTGTCATTCCTACTCCTTTCCGTTGCTCTTGGCCGCGACGCTCTGGAAGTAGAGCTTGTCTCCCGGGAAAGGCGCGAGCACGGGCTCGGAGGCGGTCATGTGATATTGCTCGATCTTGTACAGCAGAGTGCGATAGCTGACCTGCAGCAGCCGCGCGGCAGCTTTGCGGTTCCATCCTGTTTTCTGCAGGGCGGTTCCGATCGCGTTTCTCTCCGCTTCGCCTTTGACACTCTGGATCAACGATTTCAGGGAGCGCGGTCCGGAAGAATCCTCCTCGGCGTCGCTCATGCCCGGGTGAGAATCTGCCACTTGGGGGTCGGCGGAATTCCTGTCTGAAATGCCGGCAAATGAGGCCTCAAGTTCACCGAAGGCGGATTCGTCGTTTCCGGCCACCAGATAGCGTTTCACGAAAGCTTCCATCTCTCTCAGGTTTCCCGGCCAGGAATAGCGCTGGCAGGCATCGAGAACCGAGAACGAGAACTCGCGGGGCGGAAGCACGTAGTGTTTCGCCAACTTATGCATCAGGTGCCGCAGAAGCACGGCGACCTCGCTTTTGCGCTGACGCAGCGGGGCTACCTGCACGGTAAAGGCGCTGAGACGATAGTACAAGTCCTCGCGCAGTTTCTTCTCGGCCAGAGCGCGTTCGACGTTGGCGCTGGTGGAGGCGAGGATGCGGACATCGACGGAAGCTGCTTTGTCGTTGCCTGCCCGGACCAGCAGTTTGTCCTGCAGGACCTGCATCAGCCGGGTCTGAAGGGCAAACGGCATTTCGGTAATCTCATCGAGGTAGATCGTGCCTTTTTCGGCGCGCTCGAGTTTCCCCGGCGTCCCGCGTCCGGTGGCGACCGCCTCGTTTCCGAAGAGCTCGGCCTCTAGCAGTTCGGCGGGCATGTCTGCGCAATTTACTTTAAGGAACTTGAAGCCGGAGCGGACCGAAAGCTTGTGAATCAGGCGGGCGACGGTGTCTTTGCCGGCGCCGTTCTCCCCAAGAATGAGGACGGGAACGTCGGCTTCGGCCAGGAGTTCGGCCTGCGCCCGAAGTTTTTGGGTGGTCGGGCCGGCGCTGACGAAAAAAGTCTCCGGACCAAGTTGCTCGATGTCCTGACTGTCGATTTCGGCGGGATCGTCTTCCGCAGAGACGAGATAGCGGCCGATGGCGGATTCAAGTTTGGCGTCATCGAAGGGCCGAACCAGAACCTCTTGAGCTCCAAGGCGCGTCGCCTCCCTCTTCTTTTCTGCATCTTCTGGGAAGCACAGCACGATGACAGGAAGATCTGGACGCAAGCGATGCAGCCAGCGGAGGATGTGCAGGGTATCGCCGTCGCCGCGGGGCAAATCGAGCAGGAGCAAGTGCGGGGCGACGCCGGATTGCACGCGCTCCATGGCGTCCCATGCGCTTACCGCACTTTCCACATGCCACGCGTGGGAGTCCGCGAGGGACCACAGCGGACGGAGAACGGCTGGCTCCCGGCTAACAACCAGCAGGCGTGCGGTTTCAGTCATGTTGTCTGACAAGGCGAGTGGTTCCTTTCGAACGAGGAAAGAGAATGGCAGGGACTTCCTAAGCTTTCACGTGGCCTAGATGGCTTCGACCTGGTAGCCCTCTACGCGAACACAGAGCGACCTTTGGATTGCATCAACGGAGATCACAAGAGTGTGGTTTCCATTGCGGGAGACCAATATCCCTTCCATGCCTTCGAGGGCTCCGCCGCGGATTCTTACGCGCTGCCCGATCTGAAGGAAGGGATAGGGAGACCAGGGCACGGACCCTGCCACCAAGGTACGAACGGTATCGATTTGTTCGTTGGGAATCGGGCTCCCTTCACCCTGGCTGCCAACCAAGCCGAGTACTCCGCCAACTCGGAGCACGTGCAAACGGTCCGAACGCTGGGGTAGGAACCTGGCGAACACGTAACAGCTGAACAGCGGCAGTTCCACCGATTTCTTACGGTCGCTCCAGCGATGCACTTCGGTTACGGTAGGCAAGAACGTCTCGACGCCAAGTTCTGCCAGTCGCAGCGCTACGAGCCTTTCGTGCCGCGAGCGGGTATGGAGCGCGTACCAATTCAGCGCTTCCCCGGCTACGCTGACGGCCGGATCGGAGGATTGCTCGAGGATGCTGCTGGTGGCCATAGCTTCGCCCTCTGAGTCCCATTGCTGGAGACCCCAAAAAGCACTACAGGTGTGTATTGCTGCGATCTCGGACAAGGAGATCTCAGGGGAGTACGAGACAGATCCAGGGGGAGGGAATTACTTCTTGCTAGGTGCCAACGGCTTTATTGCATATTTCGATGTCGATTCATTGACTCTGAGTTGGCGCTTCTAACGAGCGCTGGCAGGGCCTAAAGCATCGATTGCAAGTGCACGCACAGATAGTGAATCAGGTGTATGCAACGTTGCAGCTCTACCGCGCGACTGGAAACACCGCCGCAGGAAAACATGTTGGGCGATTCACAAGTAAACTCATCGACATACTATCAGGCGACAACTACCTGTCAATGGCACCTTCGAGCATCTCTTGAGTTCTTGACTTGCGAGGACCACGGGGGAGTGGACGGTCTTAAAATCCTTCGCTCAACTGTTGTCTAAACTAGTGGGCATCGCAGGTTGCTGCAAGAGGTACACGCTCTCAGCGCAATATTTCTCTATCGCTGGGGGTACAACGAACCACCGTTAGGAGAAACTAGGACTAGAGTCGATATTCTCTATGGCTGGGCACGAAGCGGCGCCGTCCTCGGACCTAACTTTCTGCAAGTGATGTTCTATCAAGTTGATTACAAATAGTTTATCTTGCATTTGATTCGGGATGGGGACTGGACGGGTGACGTCGTCTGCCCGATTTCCAGACGATCTATGCAGAATTATGCAACTAGTGTCTCGGGCTTGCGACTGTGAATGGAAAGAAGCCTTGCGCCGGACATGGCAAGCTGGATATCATCTACCGGAACAGTCCCGTCGTCCTGTCTCCCCCACATTCGGACTGCCGATTGAAACCTACTTCATTCCTTAGCAGAGGGTGCCAATGACCGGTCATCGCCGGGCCACGGGGGAAAGTACAATCCGAGTCCTTGTGGCGGACAGCTCGCGCATCCACACCTCCCTGCTTGCCGAAGCGCTGAAACTCGACCCGCTCCTGGAAGTGATTCCTTTCGAGGCCGAATCGTCGGGCCTGGCCGCTGCGGTAACGGCGCAAGGCATCGACGTTTTAGTCATCAACTCGAATCTGGACGAGCAGCCGTCGCGAGGAGTCGAGGTCCTGCTCGAGCTCCGTGCGCTGCATCTTCCCACTCGATCGGTGTTGCTGCCGGATTCGTCAAAGGACGAAGCGGTGTTGAAGGCGTTTCGCGCCGGCGCCCGAGGGGTATTTGGAAAGAGTGAGCCGATCGAGCAGCTTAGTAAGTGTGTGCGATGCGTACATGAGGGGCAGATCTGGGCCAACAGTCAGGCTCTACGGGTTGCAGTGGAAGCGCTGGCCAGCTCTCCGACGGTCCGGGCCGTGAATGCCAACGGGATGAAGCTGCTTTCCGAGCGGGAGCTGCAGGTGGTACGCTGCATCGCGGAGGGGCTGACCAACCGGGAGATTGCCGAGCGCCTGAAACTAAGTCAACACACGATCAAGAATTATCTCTTCCGAATCTTCGACAAAGTTGGTGTTTCCAGCCGGGTTGAGCTGCTGTTCATGACTCTGAGCCAAACCGGCGCCGGGCAAGCGCTCTTAGGATCCGCCAAGGGGAACCACAACGGTCAGGAGGAATCGGAGCTGCTCAAGAAAGCGGCGGAGTCCGGTCTGCCGGCCGCTCAGCTTGCGTTAGCCCAGCTGTATCTGGCGCGGGGCAACGAGCCGCAGGATCTCGTCAACGCCTACATGTGGTACCTGGTCGCCACCGAACGTGCGTTCCAGGCGCGGGCCTCCATTACAAAGACGATGACCGCGCAGCAGATTGATGAAGCCAAACAGAAAGCAAGCGTGTGGCTTTCAAAACTGAAACAGGTAGTGCCGTCCGTCGCCGAGCCTGCGCCACGTTCGGAAACGTCCGCCCTTGTGGGTAATCAGACGCAGCGGAGTTCACGCGACTGATATTTGCAGCGAGCATTGGTCAAGAGTCCGTGGGGCTTGTGCGCGGCGGAGAAGATCATCCTGTCGAGCGAGGAAAACCGGGCCAAGAAGTGCAGACCAAAAAGTGAAACGGCTCGCCTGGTTAAGGCAAGCCGTTTGAGATTCGTTGAAGAGTGATCTAGACCGACCCAGTCGCCCGGCGGGATCGAACAACCATAGCGGCGCAGCAGGAAAGCCCAGCCAGAAGCAGATACAGACTGGCGCTGCCACCCTCAGGCGCGGCCACCTTCTTCTTGTTGCGATTACCCCAATCAATGGGGTTGTAAATGAACGTGCCAACACTGCTTGTCATCGACGCCGTGATTAAAGGCTTCGTCAGTCTGCTTTGGGCGAAACTCCCTGGCACGAAGCACAGAAGAGCCAATACCGCCACGAAACACGTCCTGCGCATTACTTCTTTAATCTTCATACTTCTCCTCGCACAAATCTTTCGCAGGGGGAAAGCTTGGGGGGCCCTACACAATGCCGCAGCCATAGCTTCCTACTGAACTTGATTGGTGTCAAGACTGATAATTCTTGCAACACCGTTGCAATCCGCTGCGACTGCCGGCTAAATATCATCTTTACAATGACATGCAGCTGCTAGCGGCCCCGCGTGCGGTTGGGCTGAAAAAATTCGAGCTCAAAAAAGTTCCGGTTTATGACCAAGCTTCACACTCGCAATCGGGAAGTGGTGGAAGTATCATGAGGTCTCAAATTACGGGGCATTCCAAATACTTGGTGGCCGAGTACGAGGGAACCGCGTACACTCTACGTCTTCGGATTATGAAAGGAGTCTCAAGTGATACAGCATCTTTGGAGGTTGTGGTCGGATGATCAGGGGCAGGATATCGCCGAGTATGCCGTCATGCTGGCGGTGATTCTGGTGCTTGTGGTGGGCACGATCAGGCTCATCGGCTCAAACGCAAACAATGTTTTTTCCAGCGCAGCCAGCTCGATTCAATAGCTGGGGCGCTGCGCGGGGTCTGGGAACGCAGACGTCGTCCCCGCGTGTCGGGGTCGTTCAAGTCTGGCGTCGGGACGCTACAGGTTCGCGGGAATTGAGTTGGCGTACGGGCGGTGTGGGTAGAGATGGGAAGGAAACCAACAACGACAATAGAAGCGGGAGGGGAGCCCGCCATCCATGGATCCACTTATGGTGATGTTAGGCAGCCTGATTTGTACTATGACTGCGCTCATCTTCATGGAAGTTCGCCGCATCCGGAAACGATTAGAACAAAGAGTTTCGGAGCCGACTTCTGTAAAAACAGCGGCCTAAGCTCGAGACGTTCGACAATTAAGTTCCTGCCATACGCGTGGGATCGAATCGGCCGTTGAGCTGCGTCTGCCGTAAAGAGAGGCGCTGCTTGGGAATACATTGGCGCGAGGACGCATGGTCCATGGTCCCTGGAAGTATGGCTCGCCGGCACTCAAGCGCAATCCAAAAATCCTGCGCCCCGACCCAATGCTTCCGCCCTCGCCCTGTCCTCCGCCGCGAGCCGGACGGAGCGTCGAGAACACTGTCCCTTTCACATCCATCGTCAAACTCACGAACGCGCGCGGGCAGACTCACGTTCGACAAGTTCCCAGCCAACGAGAGCCAGAATCTGGGGGTGGTGTATTATCTTGCAACGTTTTCACGCGCTCTGCATCGTCGAGCTGATGAGAGATTCCATCCATGAACCTTGATAAAGGATTGCTGAAGAGTCTTCCCAAGGTTCTCTTGCACGAGCATCTGGATGGTGTGCTGCGCCCGCAAACGATTATCGAGTTGGCGAGAGACGCAGGGTACGCCGATCTTCCAACGAATGATCCCCAGGCGCTTTCCGATTGGTTCTTCCGCGGTGCGAATCAGGGGAGCCTGGCGAAGTATCTGGAGGGTTTCCGGCACACGATCGCAGTGATGCAGACCGAAGATGCTTTGCAACGCGTGGCGTATGAACAGGCGGAAGACCTGAGTCGTGACGGAATTGTTTATTTCGAGACTCGCTTTGCGCCGGTGTTTCATACGCAGAAGGGTTTGACACACCAGCAGATTGTTTCGGCAGTGCTGAAGGGACTGGAACGAGGAAGAAAAGATTTCGGGATTGCCTCCGGATTGATCATTTGCGCGATGCGCAATATGAATACCTCGCTCGAAATGGCGGAACTGGCCGTCGATTTTCGCGCACGCGGAGTGGTCGGCTTCGATCTGGCGGGCGAAGAAGGCGGTTATCCGCCAAAGAAGCATGTCGATGCCTTTCATTACATTCAGCGTGAGAACTTCAACATCACGATTCACGCCGGCGAGGGCTACGGGAAGGAATCGATCTGGCAGGCGATTCAGTATTGCGGGGCGCACCGCATCGGGCACGGAACGCGCCTGATCGACGACATTGCCGTAGTGGACGGTAAAGCGGTGAAGCTGGGCGATCTGGCGCAATACGTCCTCGACAAACGCATTCCCCTGGAAATATGCCTGCTGAGCAACGTGCACACAGGAGCCACGCCCAGCCTGGCCGAGCATCCCTTCAAAATTCTCTATAAGGAAAAATTCCGCGTTACCTTGAACACGGACAACAGGTTGATGAGCCATACCACCATGACGCAGGAATTTGAAGCCGCTGCGGAGACGTTTGGCCTGGGCATGGAGGATTTTGAGAAGATCACCATCAATGCCATGAAGAGCGCTTTCCTGCCCTATGATCGGCGCATTGATTTCATCTACTCGATCATCAAGCCTGGCTACGCCAGAATCCGCGAATCGAGTGAGACCAAAGCCTCCCGCTGAATGCGTGGCACACGGAGATCTCATGTTCTTTGCCAGATGTTTAGCTTTCATGCTCGTGGTGTCGGTGTTCGGCTCCGGCTATCTGTTCGCCCAGGCCGCTCCGGTGGCTGCACCGATTCGGATCAAAGTTGTCATGGTCACCATGTTTGAGCGCGGCGAAGACACCGGCGACACGCCTGGAGAATTTCAGCTTTGGGTGGAGCGCGAGCACCTTGACCAGATTCTCCCTTTGCCTTCGGGTTATCACCACGTGCGCCTGAACAAGGACGGAGTACTCGGCATGGTCACCGGAGTCGGAACGGCGAAGGCCGCGGCGTCAGTCATGGCGGTGGGACTGGACCCGCGTTTCGATCTCTCGAAGGCGTACTGGATTGTTGCAGGCATTGGCGGCGGAGATCCGGCGGACGTTTCGGTCGGGTCGGCGGTTTGGGCCGATCGCGTTGTCGATGGCGATTTGGCGTTTGAAATCGATGCGCGACAGATTCCCGCGAACTGGCCGACCGGCTACCTTCCACTGCGAAAGGGCACACCCTACGAACAGCCGGCCGACGATAACTACGGCGAGATGTACGCCCTGAATCCACAGCTCGTGAGCTGGGCATTTCATCTCACACATGATGTGCCGCTCCCCGACTCCGACTCTTTGCGCAAGTCACGGGCGCGGTTCGCAGGCTTTCCGAATGCGCTCAAGCCGCCGTTCGTCGCGAGGGGCGACACGCTCTCTGCGGGCACGTTCTGGCACGGTTCGATGATGGACGAATGGGCCAACGCCTGGACCCGCTACTACACCGGCGGCAAAGGAAACTACATGGTCGCCGCCATGGAGGATTCAGGCACGCTGCAGGCTCTTACGTTTTTGAGTCAGGCTGGTCGCGTGGATCTGCGGCGAGTGCTGGTTCTGCGAACCGTCAGTAACTACGACCGGGAAGCACCGGGCGTTCCCGTTGCCGAAAGTCTGCAGGAAATGGTTTCCGGAAACTACTCGGCTTACATGCCTGCGCTGGAAGCGGCCCAGATCGTGGGAGACAAAGTTGTGCGAGATATCGTGGAGCACTGGGCGGAGCGGGAATCTGTGATTCCTCACGAACCGTAATCGCAGGGTCTCACGCAGAGAGTAGCGCCAGAGTCTCGGCGAGCACGAGAGTGCCACGGGCAATATCGTCTGGAGATGCGTACTCATCGGGACGATGGCTGTATCCGTTGCGGCAGGGGATAAACAACATTGCGACGGGGGCGATCCGCCCGATGAAAAGCGAATCGTGATAGGCACGGCTGACCATCGACAAGAAACTCGCCCCGTGTTTTTTGCAGGATTGAGAAAGCGCGTTGATCACGAGCGGCGCACAGTCTCCGGGAGCGTCTGCGTTCAACAGTTCAGTTCGAATCGAAACCCGCCTTTTCGCCGATGCGGACTCGCAGGCTGAACTCAAGGCCTGCATCACGGCGTCGCGGCGGGCGAGGTCGGTATCGCGAATGTCGACACTGAGACGAACTTGGCTCGGGATGCTGTTGACGGCGCCAGGAAAAACCTCGCACATGCCGACTGTTGCTACGGTGTCGATGGCTCCGCTTGCTAGCGCGGCATTCTCGATCGCCAGAATTATTTCGGCTGCCGCGCAGAGAGCGTCGCGGCGGTCGGGCATGAGGACTCCGCCCGCGTGTCCGCCCGCGCCCTCGATGAACACGCGAACGCTAGCGGGCGCGGCAATCTTCGTCACAATTCCCAATGGAATATGTTCGCGCTCGAGCCGCGGTCCCTGCTCGATATGCAGTTCGATCCATCCCTTGAAGTAACTGTTCGACAGCTTCACTTCTTCGAGTTCGCCGGCAAAACCCGCGGCGTGACGAACCTGGTCAACGGTCGAGCCTTCTTTGTCGGTCAGTTTTCTTGCCGCGTCGGGCGAGAGTGTTCCGGAGAGCAAGCGGCTTCCGAGACATCCAATGCCAAAGCGCGTCGGCTCTTCCGAAGTGAGAATCACCAGCTCAATCGAATTCTTGGGATGGAACCCCGTACGCTGCAGCGCGCGAATCGCTTCCAGTCCGCCGAGCACGCCAACCACACCGTCATATTTGCCGGCGTTCGGAATTGCATCGATGTGCGAACCTGTGCCGACTACCGGTGCTGCGGAGTCGGAACCTTGCCAGCGGACGAACGTGTTTCCAATCGCGTCGTAGCGAACGGCGAGTCCGGCGTCTTCGCAGCGTGCCTTCAGCCAGGCGCGAGCCTCGAGGTCCTTCTTGCTGAAGACGATTCTAGTGACAGCCGGAGCCTCCGCATCGGAGATAGAAGCGAGCGCTTCGATTTCGGACAGCAGGCGCTCGCGATCGATCGCAAAATTCATGGTTGCGGGCCCAGCGGATGCCGGTTCCAGTCTTTGTAGATCAGGTATTTCGCGGGTGTTTTGCCGATTGCTCCGAACCACTGCGGACACCAGGGCCCCATCCAGATGAAATCTCCCGCAGTGACGGGATACCACGCATCGCCGAGCCGGTAGATTCCTCCGCCTTCGAGCATGATGAGTCCGTGCTCCATCACGTGCATCTCGACCATGCTCAGCGCAGCGCCCGGCTGGTAGACCATCGTGTTGACCGCGAAGTCGAAACTTATTTCGTCGGGAAGCAGACATTTGACCTGCAAGTCGGGATCGTCCCCCAGCGGGTGCGACGAAACGGCATCTTCGTTCGAGATAATTAATCGCGGCGGCTTGGCGGAATCGAGAGCCTGGTAGCGTTTTTCGATGACGGCGACGCGGCTCACCTTCGTGGCAGTGACTCGATGATGCAATCCTTCGGGGAAGTATGCGTAGCCGCGCGCACCCAGTTGGCTCGACTCGCCGTCGACTTCCACTTTCACGACGCCTTCGATCACATAAATGAAACGCTGCATAGATGTACCGCCGAGTTCTCCGCCAGTTTCGAACTCAGCCGTGTACTGCGTGAAGTTTGCTCCCAGCGCCGGACCGACGTGCAGAATGGCCGAGCAGGCTTTCATCCCCGGCAGGGCGGTGCGCACAAAAGTGTCCGGCGTCAATAGCAGATGATTTGGTTGTTGCGAGCTGCGGGTTCGGCCAAGGTTATGCACGGTTTTTCCTTTTATAAAACTCGGGCGAAGAAGCAAGTTGATCGAGCAAATGCACTCCGCACGCTATCGCCCTCTCGACGTCTTCCTGTGCGACCGATTCCGCGGGGTCGTGACTGATCCCGCCCGGAGAGCGCAGAAAAATCATCGCGCTAGGGACTTTTTCCGCGAGGATCATGGCATCGTGTCCCGCGCCGCTCACCATGCGATGAGGCCTGCATCCCGTCTGGGCGATTGCCCGCTCGATCTCGCCAACGAGGAACGGGTCCAGCGCCACTGCGTCCTGGCTCATCGTCGTGGTCTCTCTTACCGATAAACCGCGTCGCGCCGCAATTGCATGAGCCTGGCCAATGAGATCCGCCACGGCGCGGCTGCGAATCTCGTCCGAGCGATGACGAATGTCGAGCGTCAGCCACGCCTCCGCGGAGATCACGTTTGTCGCGGCGGGCTTGACTTTAATATTTCCGACAGTCGCCGACAATTCGGACGTGTCTTGCGCGATGCGTTCCACGGCGCCGATCCACTCGGCTGCGCCCGCGAGCGCGTCGCATCGAAGATCCATCGGCGTTGTGCCGGCATGGTTAGCGCGACCCAGGAACGTGAACTCCAATCGACTCTGCCCCGCGATGGCTTCGACCGCCGACAGGGGTTGATTCAATTGCTCCAGGACTGGTCCCTGCTCGATGTGAAATTCAAGGTAGCCCAGCGTTTCGTCTTGCAATTCTGCTTGCGAAAGTTCGGCGGGATTTAGTCCAAATTCCTCGGTCGCTGTTCGAACGGAGATGCCGCGCGCATCGCGAGCCGCGAGGAGTTGCGCGTCGAGCCTCCCTACCAGAGCCCGGCTGCCGATGAACGGCGTACCGAAGCGAACTCCTTCCTCTTCTGAAAAGCCAAGCACTTCGATCCCGAAAGGAAGCCTCCGTCCACGTAACTCTTCCAGCAACGCAACAGCAAGCAACACTCCGAGGACGCCGTCATAGGCGCCCGCATTCGGAACGGTATCCAGGTGTGAACCGATCAGGAGGCGGGGAGCGTCCGGCTGTGTGCCTGGATAGACTGCACGCAGATTCCCGGCGGCATCGACCCACGGCCGAATACCTAGCGGCTCCAGCCACTGCGTAATCTCACGATGGCAATCACGCATGGGAGCGGACAGAAAGGTCCGCCGCGTGCCGTTTGAGTCTTCGGAAAACGCGGCCAAGCGCTGGCATCGAGCGATGACGTCTGCGGCGCGAGTTGTGGTTCCGGTCATCTGCACAGGATTCGACTTCTGGTCACAATGACTTTTGCCCGCATGGAAGTTCAGGACTCCCGTACGACCTTCGCCGCGGCCCAGCCGAGAAGAACGAGCGCAACCAGGATCTCCCAACCGTACGTGTTCCCGTAGGTTGCGACGGGAAAGTGGTTGCTGATCATGATAAAGACAACCGGAACCGCGAGGAAAGTATTGTGTTTGGAGCGGAGTTTAGCTTGAGCGCCGAGCGCGGAATCAAACTTCGCGCCAGCGGCCGCGGCCGCGATCATTTTGCGCTGCGAAGGAAGAATCCGGAACCAGACGTTGGCGGTCATAATGGTTCCGAACACCGCTCCAAGATGAATGTAGGCCGCGCGCGCGCTGAAAACGTGGGTTAATCCCCATGCGAGAACGGCAACTAGTAAGACGGCGAATGCACCGAATGCAACTTCCGACCGGCCCAGCGGCGAGCGCAACGCGAGATCGTAGATCAGCCAACTCACTAACAGCACGGCCAGTCCGATCGAGATTCCGCGAATCTGCGAGATGTCGGCAACATCGGGATCGATGAGCCCGCTACTCGAATAGTAGACAAGAAAAAGGAGCGCGACTCCGCTCAGCCACGTGACCAGCGCTTCCCAGCGAAACCAGCGAACCTGCTCTGGGCCGACTTTGAGCGCCTTCTGCTTGTCGACGGTATAGAAGCCACCGCTGTGGACCATCCAGATGGTCGGAGTCGTGCCGTCGGCGGCCGCGGTTTTCGCGAGCTTGTTAAATTGGCCGTCAAGCCAAGTGAAATAGTAAGTCTGGCCGACCCACATGATCGCCCCAAACACGTGGATCCATCGCACCAGCAGATTCAGCCATTCGCGGATTGACGAGGTCACCTTGTTGACTCCATCTTGATTCCATAGGGCAAAACGTTGGCCGCTCAGCCTCCGCGGTAAGTCGTATAGCCGTTCGGGCTCAACAGCAGCGGAATGTGAAAATGCGAATCGCCTTCCCGTACTTGAAACGTAACTTCGACCACAGGGTACAGTGCATCGATCTTCTGCGCTGCGAAATAACTCGCCGTGTCAAACGTCATGCGATAGATGCCAGATGAGAGATCTTCGCCGTCAGGAAGCAATTGCTGGCAGCGGCCTTGTTCATCGGTACGAGTCGAAGTTAACAAGCGCCAATTTCCGGCGCTGTTCTGTTTCTCCAGGCGCACGGGAACATCCGCGGCGGGCTTGCCCTGCACCAGGTCGAGAATGTGGGTCGAAATACGTTTCATCCCTGGGACCATTTTTTCAGTCGAATTTCTGTGATCTGGCGCTGCTGCTCGGCGGCTTCATGCAGTTCAGCTTCCGCGTCGTTGTTGAGGCGGCGGCGAAGAATTTGCAGAATCTCCGGCGCGAACTTACCCGCGGCGCACACGATGAAAATATGGCCGAACCGCCGCTCGTATTCCTGGTTCGCGTCGGCCAGGGCATTTTTCACCGCAGCCTCGGAGTCGGTTACGTTTTGTTGCTCCTGTGCGGACCAGTTTGCAGACTGCGCCGGCGAGGGTTGAGATGCGCGCGATTCCCCGATTCGCGGATGAGCGCGGAACGCTTCCATCCAGTCCGATCGTGGCAGACTTTTCCACACGTTGCTCGCCGACGCCAGCAGTGCGGCTTCGTCGACGATCGGCCTTCGGGCCACCATCTCCTGCGCCCAAGCCTTCGACCCGCAACAGGGTTGGATCGATCTCGCAGCCTCGTCGACAGGAAGGAGATTCCACCGCGCCAGAATATCTTTTGCTCCAACACTCTCTCCCGACTGTTCAGAATTCAGGCGATTCAGGAACTCAACCACGAGATTGCCCGCGACCATCGCGCGGTATCTGGCGGTCGATCGAATATCGTCAATCGGGCGCACCTCGGCCATCGCGGTCTTCCTCGCCAAGTGCAAGAGGTCAGAATCAATTGGCCGCCCTCTTACGATTTGCTCTGTTGCTGTCAGGCGAAGCGGAACGGGCGCAACACTTCCCATGGCGATGCGAACGTCCTCAACTACACCATCAACCATGCGGCCCAACCCGGCGATGAATACCTTCGAGATGGCCTGCGCGTTGCGCGCTCCGACCTTGCGGGCATGGCTGAAGTACGTCGAATAACGTCGCCGGAGGCAAACGGTCTGAATCAATTCGTCCGGCGCGAGCAGAGTCTTTTTGTATCCGGTATGAAACGTAACGTAAGGTATGCGACGCTCGCCCCGGATTGAAAGCAAAACTATTTCCGCCTCGTACACAAGTAGCGCGGGCAATGAATCTGCCGCCGGAGATGCGTTCACGATGTTACCGCCGATCGTTCCTCGATTCTGATTCGCGATTCCGCCGGTCCAGCGCGCGGCTGAAGCCACCAGAGGAAACTCAGTTCCGACGACCCCGTGGGTGCGCAGGTCGGTGTACGTGCATCCGGCGCCGACTCGAATCTCGCTATCCGTAACCTCAATGCGGCGCAGTTCCGGAAGATTCCAAATGCTGACCAGCTTGTGCGCTGGGAGTTTCCCGGCGGCATATTGCACCATCACGTCGGTGCCGCCGGCAATGGGAAGCCACGAGCCCGGTTCCTTGGCCAGCAGCGAAACGATCGCCTGCAAGCTGCCGGGGGCGACCATTTCGTACTCGGAGGGATTCGATCTCATGCGGTTGCCTCTGCTGCGCGGCGCGCCGCCTCCGCCACCGATTCAAGAATCTGGCTGTAGCCGGTGCACCGGCAGAGGTTGCCGGAAAGACCTTCCCGGATTTCCGCGGTCGTGGGGTGAGGCTTACGATTCAATAAATGAAACGACGCGAGGATCATGCCCGGCGTGCAAATGCCGCACTGCGCGCCGCCGCACGCGAGGAACGCTTCCTGTAAGATGTGAAGCGTTTCTCCCGTCGCGAGTCCTTCGATCGTTACAATGCTCGCGCCCGCAGCCTGGAGAACGGGGACCAGGCAGCTGTTGACGAGCACGCCGTCCATCAGAACCGAACACGAACCGCACTCGCCTTCTCCGCAACCTTCTTTCGCGCCAGTCAAGCCGAGATTCAGCCGCAACACGTCGAGTAAACGCTCCATCGGGTAAGCTCGTACCGCCCTCGGTTCTCCGTTCACCGTGAATGCAATCTCGGTCTTGCCCGGGTACTCGCGAGAGTCGCTCATCGAACCCCGCTCGCGGAGCCAACCATTTGCATTGCCGTGTCCCCATTCTTTTCCATCGCATCCATAATGTCTTCGGGCAGGACTGGAACGAAATCGAGATGAACGCCCAGCGCGTCTTCTACAGCATTGATGATCGCCGGAGCCGGGCCATCCATGGGAAGCTCGCCGATGCCTTTCGCGCCGTACGCTCCATAGATGTTGCCCAACTCTTCGAAGAACACGCGAATAGGCGGCAGGTCGCTCGAAGTCGGCATAATGTAATTCGTCATTTGCCCATTCTGCATGCGTCCATTTTGCCAAACGACTTTTTCGTAAAGGCTGAAGCCAATTCCCTGGGCCACGCCGCCAATGATCTGGCCCCGCGCCAGCAGCGGGTGCAGGACCTTACCAACTTCCTGCAGTGCGACGAAGTCGTCAACCGAGACGCTATAAGTTGCCAGGTCGACTGAGACTTCCGCGATGTAAACTGCCCAGGCGAAAGTGGCGTAGGCCTCTCCGCGATACTTTTGATCGTCCCAGAAAATGCCCGCCGGTGCTTCGTACTTCGACCAGGAAATGAACTGGCCGTGCTCCGCGACATACTTCTTGCACGCGGCGCGAAATTCGTCGGCGGAATATTTTTCACGAAGCAGGTTCGAGGACGTCAAAGTCTGCGCGATTCCCAGCGCCGCGGACTGCACCAACTTCCCCACCACCATGACCGTTCGGGATGCAACCGTAGGGCCGCTGTTGGGCACCTCGAGTGTGTCCGGCTGGGCCATGCAGACCTGGGCGTAAGGCAAACGGAGGGCCTCAGCCGCGATCTGACTGAGAACGGTCTTCGTGCCCTGGCCAAATTCGGTGCTCGACACCAGCACCCGAACACTGCCGTCGGCGCAGCCTTCCACGCCGACCACCGAACTCAGATAGCGCTCGCCCGATCCAGTGAATCCTGCGCCATGCAGAAACGCAGCAATGCCCACGCCCTTTCTGGTTGCGCCACGTAGATTCTCGCTGGCGAAGCGCCGTTTCTTCCCCTGATAGTCAGAAACTTCCAGGGCACGGTCAAGCAACTTCCCGAGATCGATCGGTTCGCGGATTACTTGTTCGGTGATCGTAGCCTGACCGGGCTGAAGAAAGTTTCGACGGCGAATCTCAACCGGGGAGAGACCGACGGTTTGCGCGATGCGGTCCATGTGCCGCTCCATGGCAAACAGAGATTGCGGAGCGCCGAAGCCGCGGAATGCCCCATGCGGCGGCGCGTTCGTGGCGACCGCCTTTCCGCGGATGCGAACGCTCGGCCAGTAGTACGGTCCGCCGGCGTGAATGACTCCGCGAGAAAGAACCACCGGCGACAAGGTAAGATACGCTCCGCCGTCGATGGTGAAGTCGATTTCTCCGCCTAGAATTTTCCCATCGCGGCTGACTGCCGTGCGGTGGCGCGTGCGCGAGGGATGCCGCTTCGTAGTCGCCGCCATGTCTTCCAGCCGGTCATAAATAATCTTCACCGGTCTTCCCGATTTCATCGCGAGCAACGCAGCATGCCCGGCGATCATCGACGGATACTCTTCTTTGCCGCCGAACGCGCCCCCCGTCTCCATCTGCACTACGCGAACTCTTTCGGCAGGCAAGTTGCACAGTGCCATCAGCGCTTTGTGAATGTAATAAGGGCACTGCAGCGATCCCCAAACAGTGATGCCCTGCGCAGCGTCGAAGACCGCGATCATGCCGTTGTTTTCGATGTACAGCTGCTCCTGTGCGCCGGTCGAGTACTGGCCTTCCACGATGTAGTCGGCCTTTTCCCAAACGCCCTCGAGTGCACCTTTCTCGATCAGGTAGGTCTTGAAGATGTTGTCTTCGCCCCAAATAACTTGGGAGCGGCGCTCGCTTTCTTCAATCGTGAAGATGGCAGGCAGGGGATCGCATTCGATCACAACCGACTCAACCGCTTTGCGCAGAACGTGACGATCGGGATGAGCCAGCAACAGAATCGGTTCCTCGGGATGATTCACGAATTCACTCGCCAGGCAAGGTTGATCGTCTCCGATCAACGCAATGCAGTTTTTGCCGGAAATATCTTTCGCGGACACAATTACGAATTCATCCCAGGCGACCCCGGGACCGTAGGAAATCTTCCTGATTTGGCCGCGGGGAATCTGGCTGCGAACCGTCGCGCCGAAGAGCATATTCGGCAGAACCATGTCGTCGACGTACTGCGACCGTCCGGTTACCTTGTCGCGCCCTTCCTTGCGCGGAACCGAATTGCCGACGATGCGTTCAGTATTCATCGCTCTTCATTTCCAGTCATTCCGCCAACCGGATTCGCAGATGGGATAGTGTATGCCAGAGCGGGGCGCTATTGCGCGGAGGTGTCGCCGAGCGGAATAGAAAAAGGTTATGACCTGGATCAATGTCTTGAATTCTTGCCGTATTCGCGTCCCGCCGGCTCGCCCGGGAACTTTCCCTCCTCGAAAACGAGGCTTCCCCGCAGGTAGGTGGCCTGCACCACCCCGCGAAGAGTTTCCCCCATGTATGGGGAAACCGTGTGCCGGTAGTGCAGCTTGTCTGCGGTTACGACAAATTCTAGGTCAGGATCGAACACAACAAAATCAGCATCGTATCCGGCGGCAATTCGGCCTTTGTGGGCGTCGCAACCGGCCAGTCGAGCGGGGGCCGCGGACATCCATTGCGCCAAATCGACCAAAGTAAATCCCCGCTTGCTGGCTTCAGTCCACATCACCGGCAGCGCTACGGAAAGGCTGGGAATACCGCCCCAGGCTGTCCGAAAATTGCCCGCATCGAGCCCCTTCATCGCTGGAGGGCAAGGTGAATGGTCGGTGACTACTAACTCAATTGTTCCCTCTTTAAGAGCCTGCCACAGGCGCTCGCGATTTTCGCCGCTGCGAATCGGTGGCGCGCATTTGTTCAGTGTCGCCCCTCTGGGAATCGTCTCGGCCGACAGGTGCAAATAGTGCGGACAGGTCTCGACGCTCACTGACAATCCCTGCGCGCGTGCTGCAGCCAGTTCCGCGAGCGCCTCGCTGGTTGCGAGATGCACGATGTGCAGGCGAAACTGGTACTCGCGGCACAGCGACAGCATCAGCCGGATGGCGGCCAGTTCCGCCTCATCTGGCCGCGACCGAAGATAAGTGGAGTAGTCGCTCCAGTCGGCGTTGGCCAGCACGCCGGTGGCACGATCAATCGGTTGGGAGAGTTCCGCGTGCACCAGCAGCGGCAGGCCGGTGTGAGCCACATGTGGCAGGGCCGAGCGCAACTGTTCTTCCGTAACCATCGTGAAACCATCGATGCCGGCGTCAATCAGAAAACACTTGAAGCCCCGCACTCCCGCAGACGCGAGCGCCTCGATGTCGTTCTGATTGTTGTGAACGACCCCGCCCCACGCCGCCCAATCGACACGGCATTTTCCGTGCGCAGCTGCACGCTTGGCTTCCAGAGCAGCGACGGTTGTGGTCGCAGGAAGACAATTCAAAGGCATATCGACGAGGAGCGTGTAACCTCCAGCCGCCGCAGCCCGAGTCGCGGTTTCAAAACCCTCCCAGTCGGCGCGACCGGGATCGTTGATGTGCAGGTGCGAGTCGACGAGTCCGGGGAGGATCGCCAGCTCGCCGAAGTCGTGGATTTCGTAGCGATCGGAAATTTGATTCGGAGAAACGACGGCCTCGATCCGCCCTCCCTCAACAAGGATGGCTGCGGGGCGGATTCCCTCAGCAGTGACGACACGGCGAGCGACGAAGGCCTGCAAACGCAAGGTGCTAACTCCTTGAATTGATCCGCAGCTAGCGGCTTACGGCCGACAACTGAAAAGAACATTTTACGAAATTCCGGATTCCGGCTTATACTCGCATCTCAAAAGCGGGCCGTGCAGGGCACCATCAGAGTCCATGTCGACTGATTTGCGGGTGCGGGGGTTGGCAGAGTCAACAACTCCGGACGATTACGCATAGGCAACAACACATGGACAATCCTTTCATGGCGCGCGCCATCCAGCTATCGATTGACAACGTGCTCTCGGGACGCGGCGGGCCTTTCGGGGCGGTCGTGGTGAAAGACGGCGCCATTGTTGCCGAAGCCGCAAATCAGGTTACCGCGACGAACGATCCGACCGCGCACGCGGAAGTGCTAGCGATTCGCGCCGCCTGTAAGAAACTTGGCGTTTTCGATCTGGAAGGCTGCGAGATTTACACTTCGTGCGAGCCTTGCCCCATGTGCCTGGGCGCGATCTACTGGGCCCGCCTCTCCCGAGTTTACTTTGGCAATGCTGATGCCGACGCGTCGAAGATCGGATTCGACGATTCGCTGATCTATCGCGAGATCGCACAGCCGCACTCGCAGCGCAAGATTCCGATGATCCAGATGATGCGCGAAGAAGCGCTGGCGGCGTTTCGTGCCTGGGAAAACAAGCCCAACAAAATCGAGTACTAAGTCCGATCCGCCTATCCCATGTTTCATGGAGGACGATTGATCGATCGCTTTTTCAAACTCACCGAGAACCAGACCTCCGTCAAGCAGGAGATGCTGGGCGGACTCACCACCTTCGTCACGATGGCCTACATCATCGTCGTGAACCCGCAGATTCTCGCTCTGGCAGGAATGCCGAAGGATGGAGTGGTCTTCGCGACCTGTGCCTCGGCGGCGGTGGCCACGCTGGTCATGGGACTGTACGCCAACTATCCAATCGCGCTGGCGCCGGGAATGTCGCTAAACGCCTACTTCGCGTACTCGGTATGCATCGCGATGCATGTTCCGTGGCGTACGGCGCTCGCGGTTGTGTTCTGCTCCGGCGTTTTGTTTCTTGTGCTGACGGTGACGCGGGTTCGCGAGCAGATCGTAAACGGCATGCCCGACTGCCTGAAGCACTCGACCGCGGCGGGAATCGGCATGTTCATCGCGTTTGTGGGACTGCGCAACGCAAAGCTCGTCGTTGCGAATCCGGACACCTACGTTGGCCTCGGGCACTTCTCCGACAAAGACGTGCAGACCGCTTGCTTTGGCCTCGCGCTCACGCTGGTCCTGATGTCGCGCAAACTCCACGGCGCGATCCTGGTCGGTATCTTCGGTACCGCGGCCCTCGGAGTTCTCCGCGGGATCACGCATTTGCCGACGGCGATTTTTGCCATGCCGCACCCTTCTTCCACTTTTCTGCAGCTGGATTTTCGCGGCGCCAGCCATCTTGGCTTTCTCGAAATCCTGTTCGCGTTTTTGTTTGTCGATCTCTTCGACAACGTGGGCACACTCGTGGGGGTGTGCGAACAGGGTGGCTTCGTGAAGGACGGCAAAATTCCGCGGGCGGGCCGAATTCTGGTTGCCGATGGAGTCGGAACCGTCGTAGGCGCGTTGACCGGAACGTCCACCGTCACGAGTTACATCGAGAGCGCCGCCGGAGTTGCCGCCGGTGCGCGCACTGGGCTGAGCAATGTCGCGGTCGCTGCTCTCTTCCTGCTGGCCACGTTCTGCTCGCCGCTGGCTGCAGCCATTCCAGCTTATGCGACGGCTCCCGCGCTGATTCTGGTGGGCGTTCTGATGACGCAATCGATCGCGCAGATCGCGTGGAAGGATTTCAGCGAGGCCGTTCCTGCATTTATCACCATGCTGGCCACACCGCTTACCTTCAGCATCGCGACCGGTCTCAGCCTCGGGCTAATTTCTTATACCGTCGTGAAGATTGCCTCGGGGAAGATTCGCGAAATCAACGCGCTCATCTGGATTCTGACGATCCTATTCGTTTTGCGATACATCTATCTGGCCACGGCCTAGAGACTGCGCTCTACGATCCGGTGTAGAGCTGGAATGGCGCCCAATAGAACGGCCTGCTGAAAGTGCCGCCCGAATGCAGCAAAGAGAGTTTCGCGGCGCGAAGAGCGGCTTCAGGACGATTTCCTTTTTTCATCGAGCTGTACAGTTCGTCCATCAGGCCTGGCGTTGAGACGTCGCTCACTTCCCACAGTGCTCCGATCACGTTGTGTGCTCCTGCACGAAGAAAAGCCCAGGAAAGTCCTACCAATCCTTCGCCGGAATAGGCGCGGGATCCGGCTCCGTAGCAGGTGGAAATCGTAACCAACTCGGCGCGCAGCGGGTGATCAATGATTTCGCGGGCGTAGAGCTTGAAAGAATCGTCTTCAGCGCCGGCCTTTGAGAGGACGATGGCGGAGTCTAGCGGGTTGGTGCGGCTGGCGGTTCCATGCGCCACGAAGTGGATGTAGGAAAACTGCTCCGGCTTGCCAGTGAGGTACGCGGCCGGCGTCGCTTGCTCGCGTGCAAATGTTATTTCCTGCGCAGGCGCGAAGTGCTTTTCGACGATCTCCATTTCCGCAGCGGCTTTTCGCAGTTCAGGATAGTCCGGGTTGGGCGCGATCGCGTTACCCAGCAGAAGCAGGCCGCCGGTGTGCCGATTCGCCGTGTGCGACGCGGCCAACATGCGCAGGGAACTCGCGTCGGCGATCGTGACATCTTCAATCCAATAGTGCGGCGATGGGCCGGGAACGAGCAGGGTCTCGAAGTTGAGCGTGTTCAGGCTACCATCGGGAATGATGAACAGGTTGGCGTCCTTCTTTAGTAACGACGCGGCCGGAGCCACCAGCGCGCGGTAAAGCGCGACGCCATCCGCATTGAAGGTTACCAGCGGATCGAGTGGACCGAGCAGCGCTTTTCGATAGCGCTGAACCATGGCGTCGATTTCAGATGCTGGCGGCAACGAAAACAGCGCGGTTTTCTGCGGTGTAATGGCCCAGAGATACGATTGTTTTTCTCCCAGCCAATAGAAAAAGACGCTGCCGCCGACTTTCTGGGCAACTTGCGGGGCATTGAGCGGATCGGGATGAAATGAGGCTTCGTTTGTGGCCAGCCCGTTCTTCCACGGTCCGGTCTTGAGTAGCCCCAGCCCTTCGTTGAGGGTGCGCGCGCGGCTGTATTCTGCGACTTGCAGGGCCTCGGCCGTCTTTCCCTGATTCACGAGAAAGTGAATATAGTCGTCGTAGATGTGCGTGGCGTTGGTGAGAAACGGCAGCCGCGAATTCTCATGCTGAAGTTTAGAGCGGGCCGCCTCGAACGTGCTCAACGCGGCCCGATATTCGCGGCCGGCTGCGTCAACCTGCTTCTCGTCTTCGTAGAGCCGGCCGAGCGAGCGCTCCGACTCCCACTTCAGAAAAACGGGCGCGTCCGGCGATTGCTCCACTTCGTGAAAGGCCGCCTCGGCCGCAGCAGGATCGTGCTGCTGCTCAGCGACGCGCCCCTGCACCAGCCGCGGATACGTTTCGTCACGCTTGTTGCCGTCGGTCCGGGCCATGTTAAGGGCTTCATCGGCGTAGCGGCTGGCGTCGTCGAGCTTGTTGGTTTGTTCGGAGAGGAAGGCGAGGGCGATCAGAGCGTTAATAGTGTCTTCCCGGCTCTTGATTGTGCGCGCCAGATCAAGCGATTGTCGAAAGGATCGATCCGCAGCGTCGAAATTGCTGCCATCCATAAAGACGTAACCTAGGTCGGCGAGCCAACCGGATTCGCTGCTCACCATGCCGAGCTTCTTGGCTTGGTTGCCCGCGTCAACGAACATGCTTTCGGCCTTTTCGAGGTCGCCGAGCTTGTAGTATGCCCACCCCATATTCCCCAAGGCCTTTTGTGCAACGCTCCCAAGGTTTTGGGCCGTGGCAATTCCGCGTGCGGCATTGGCCCAGTCAAGGGCCTCGTCGAAGTGAGTCTGCTCGTCGGCGGAATAACTCAAGTCCAAGAGTGCGCTAGCTTCGCCGAGCTGATCATGGCTCGCCCGCGACCGAGATAGGACGTTGGCGAAGAAGATCTGGGCGTCAGCGTAGCGCCCACGTTCCATCTCTAGAGTTCCCCGCGCAGTAGCCACATCTTCACAGGTGATGTAGTCCTGGCCCACGCATAGCCGTTCCGCGTCTCCGAGTTCCCGCTCAGATTGTTGGAAATCGTGCAACGAAGAATGGAGGAGACCCTGCACCCACAGCTTTTTTATTGCTAGTTCTCCCTGCGGCGTGGGAGCAGACTCGGAAGCCAGGAGCTTCAGTGCCTCATCGTACATTCCTCTGCTATGGAGAATTCTGGCCTCGAGGATCGTGAATTTCCAAGCCCAGTCGCTACTGGTTGAACGGAACTCGTCGTGGCCCTTGGACGCTTCCTCTTGCGCACGAACCAGGTCGCCATCTTGAAACGTTTGCCAGGCATGATCAAAAGCTGCATCCGGGTCGAGCCGGCGGGAACAAGACGATATGACGAGGGCGATTGCGAGCAACAGGAACGCTGAGGTTTGGGATCGAACCGGCACTGGCTACCTTGGCCGCCTACAGCCCCCTCGTATTCGAGGAGACGCAAGGGTGCAGTCGTAGACAGAAGTGTAGCTCCGCAGGAGCGCGGAAAGGAAATGAGTAGAGGATACAAACGACCGAGAACGAAAAAATCACAGCCCGAACTCGATTACTTGTGCGGTCCGCCTCCGCTGCCCTGACCGTTCGAATCCATCGCCACGACCGTCGTGTTCCCCGTGCCGATGCAGCCCATTTCCAGGCGGATCATCTTCAGGTGGAAGGTGTAAAGGTCCTTATCGAGCGAGCCTTTCTTCGCAACTACGCGATCCACGCTCAACTCGCCCAGGTAGATTTTTCCAAAATGCGGGACATCGATCACGTGGCCGAACGATGCGCCCGGAGCGCCGCTCACTCTATTCACCAGCGAGCACGCTGCTGTGCCATCGCGCTGAACCGCGCCTTTATCCCAGCGGAATTCCTTGTCGGCCCAGTCGGGAAGATTCTTGGCTTTACGAATATTGGTGTACTGCTGCGACATCCGGGAGAGCACGCCGGAGTCCTCGAAATACGATTTGTCCTTGGCGGGCTTGGGGCCGAGGATGTGAATGTCCTGATCGATTTCGACCCTGTGGCCGCCGATGCGCAGGTTCACGAAGCGCGTTCCCAGGAACGTGACCGACGGCACCTGGCCATCGACGGGATGTTCGGTGGAAATCTGCCCGACCACGCGATCGGCAGTGACCACGTCGAGGACATTGAGATCTTCCACCACCGAAGTCGCCAGCGTGGTGAAGCCGTGGCCCTTGGGGCTGCGGTGGCCCGCAACCTGCGTATAGCCGGACCGATAAGAAAGCACGCCCCTGATGTTGAACGCTGGCACAGGCTGATAGGTGTAGGTGCCGTCCGGGGGCAGGTTGACCAGGCCTTGCTGTTCAATCTTGCTTTGCACCGGCTGCTGCAGATCGGCGCTCAGCACATAAGCGTCTGCGTGGTATTCGTGCACAGCCTCGGAAGATACTAACGCTCGTAACGCCATTGTTTTTCGCTCCGCTGGTTTGAGCTGACTCCGTCGAGCTGACTTTACTTAGGCCTTCTTGGTCGAGATCACTTCTGAATTTGCACTTCAATCGAATGATTCTCGAGACCTGGATTCTGGCCACTGGTGGCAACGCCCCTCACCGCTAACACGTACGTTCCCTGTTCCAAACCGGCTCCGGGTACGAAGATCGAGGGCGTGTCGTCCAGCGAGGAGGCCGGAATCGTGCGCGACCATTCTAGCTGTCCCGCGGGGTTATGCAACTCGAAAGTGTAGGCGGAATAAGCCGCATCGGGCGGAATGCTGACGAGCAGGTTGAAACCTTCTCCCGGGTGCAGTTTGACCGCGGTAGCGGCCGAACCGCGTGTGCTGACGTTAATCGAGGCCCAAGGCGCGACTTGCGGCTGGTTCAGAGCCTGCAGCAGATGGGGATAGGTCACCAGGTTCTGGTAGCCGACGACCACTAGCAGCACGGCCAGAACTGGCACGGCAAATGCGGGACGGAACCAGGCCCATCCTGATCTCGCAGGCGCTAGAGCGGGCTTCCGCACCGGAGACGTTACGGCCGGTTCCGCGAGTACAACTTTGCTCTGTTCCACGAACATGGCTGCCGCGCGCACATCCAGCGCGCAATCCTGGCAGTCGAAGAGGTGCTCTTCGAACTGATCCTTCAGCTCAGGATCGAGCTCGTCCAGAAGATACCGTTCTGTGGCTTTCTGCCGGAGCGCCTCATCGTGATCCATGGTCGGTTTCCCTCATAACAGTAGTGAGTTGTGGCGGCAAAGCGTTTCAGGCCTTTCCGGCTGTCACCACCCCCGGCGGGCGAGTCGCCATGTTTTTTAAATACAATGACTTAAAGGACTGCTTCGCGCGATGTAGCAGGACCCGCAGATAGTCGCGGTCGACTCCGAAATCGCGGCAGACTTCATCTTTATCCCGTTCTTCGAGAAAAACTTCCCGCAGCAGCCGACGGTCGCGTTCCGGCATATCTTCCAGGATCTCGCGGATCTTCTCGCCCATCTGCTTAGCGGCGATGGCTCCCAGCACATCCACGGTGACGGCGGGAAAGTCTTTCTGCTCTTCGTCTTCCAGCGAGCTGTCGCGCGAGGAGGCGCGGTAGTGCTCCAGCAGCACGTTGTTACACATCGAGTTCACGAATGCGCCGAGGCGATCGGGTTGGCGAAGCTTTCCAGTGTGCAGCGCGGCAAATACACGGCTGAATGTCTCCTGGCGCACGTCTTCTATGGCTTGCGGAGAATGCAGGCGGGAACGCAGCTTGAGCTGGATCAGCTCGCTGAAATAGGCCACGAAATGCTCCTGCGTCCGAAAGTCTCCTGCACGAAGACGCTCGACGTAGGATTCGTCAAAAGATTGGAGTTGCAAGAAACTGGCCCCGGGGATGCTGGAGTGGCAGCTAGTTTAGCACTTCAACTGGAAGAAAATGCAGCGGGTAATGCGGCCTGTAACGAAAAGTCTGGTCGCGGCACTATTCCCTCCGAGCGGATTGCAGTTCCGTTTCGAGGGTCATGTCATGACGTGCAATTCTCCGCAGAAAGTCCGTAAGGCTGACTCACGCATGGAGCAGCCCGGCGCTTTCCAACGCACGCTGCTGCGCGCTTTCGGACTTCGAAAGACTTACCGGGACGTATTTCTGTTGAAAGAGATTCAAGGACACACGCTGGCAGAGATCGCGGTCATTCTCGGGATCAGTATCGACACGGCGCTGGTGCGCCTGAAACGCGCCCGCCGTGAAATCGGTCACCTTGACGATTCCGACGCCATGGAGGGGGCGTGAAGACAACTCTGGCGCATTCGCTACGGCGAATCTGGACCGCGAAAAACCGGGTCCCCCATCTAACCGGGTGGGGGACTTCCGGTTCTCAAAGGGATACTTCAGGGGGAATAATGCTTGTGCGTTGGTCGCGAGAGAGGTTGCAAGATCTGATCGCAGTGGCCCATCAAACCGCTCCGACCGTGATTGTTCTTGCTTTGAATATCTTTCGCTGAAGTTTGCCCCTCGACGGCTGCGCCCGCCTCTTCCGGTTTCCGAATCTGATCTGAGCTTGCCTTGATCCGCCTTTCACATGCGAGGCGCCGCAAACGTGTGCTCCAGATTGTCGGCGGCAGTTGGGTCGCATCAGTCAGGACGTTGCGGTTCAAGAGAGGCTGCGGAGAGTCGAGACAGTCAGGCCCTTGGCTTCAAAATACCCGAAGACCGCCGGAACCGCTTCCCCATTGCGGCTCCAGCGATCTGAAGGACCCATTGCTTCCCCCCGGTCGCCAAGGGTCTTCCGTTTCGGGATCTCGGTGGATACAACCCAGTCGCCGGACAGCGCGACCTTTTCCACTCATACCGAATAGTGAGGAGGGTGGCTGTTCCGTTTCAAAGAAAAAATAGCAGGTGTTCGGATCCGCGCTTCAGCGCCATCCGGTCGCGGTAGGCTGACCCAATCTTGGCTTGCGGCCGACCGCCGTCTTCGCGGTCATAGGAAAGATTTCGGTTGACACCACTCGGGGTAGTTTTATAATAATTCTCATCCGATAATCATGCGCCTTACCCATGAGCAGTTCCGTGAGCTGGCCGCAAAGCACGGTTTGGCGGTCACGCACCAGCGTCAGGTGGTCTACGAGGCCGTCATAGCTGCCCACGGACACTATTCTCCAGAAGACATTTACGCCGCGGTCCGGCGCCGCATTCCATCCATTTCTCTCGCTACGATCTACAACAATCTGCGGCTTTTTATCGAGTGTGGATTGCTGCGAGAGGTGACTCCTCACGCGTCCACGTTGCGCGTGGACGGCAATCTCGAACCTCATCATCACCTGGTCTGTTCGCGCTGCAAATCGGTGCAGGACATTGAGGGTGAATTTATCGATTTCAAGCGGCTATCCCGGCATCTGCCGGATGGCTTTGATCTGACGCAGCCCTTGGTCGAGGTCTTTGGCCTCTGCCGCCGCTGCAGTGCCAAAACGTAATTCTTTCAGGCAGTACGCAATCAAGAATCGAAGGATGAAAACATATGGAAAATACACTCGCGACTTCATCGGGGAGCGTTGTCCCCGAAGCTAAGGAAACAAGTAGCGCAACCGAATCGAAGTGCCCATTCGCGCACGGCGTTCGCCAATCCCACGCGAATGTCGATTGGTGGCCGAATCAGGTGAGCCTGAAGGTCCTGCATCAGCATTCACCGCTGTCCGATCCGATGGGTAAGGAGTTCAACTACGCGGAGGAGTTCAAGACGCTCGATCTGAATGCTGTGATCAAGGACCTGCATGCCTTGATGACGGACTCCCAGGAGTGGTGGCCGGCAGACTTCGGCCACTATGGGCCACTCTTCATTCGGATGGCATGGCACAGCGCGGGTACCTACCGCATCGGCGACGGCCGCGGCGGAGCCGGATCGGGTCAGCAGCGCTTCGGTCCGCTCAACAGCTGGCCTGACAACGTGAACCTCGACAAGGCGCGGCGGTTGCTCTGGCCGATCAAGCAAAAGTATGGACGGAAAATTTCGTGGGCCGACCTTATGATTCTCGCCGGCAACGTCGCCCTCGATTCGATGGGCTTCAAGACGTTCGGATTCGGCGGCGGGCGCCCGGACGTCTGGGAGCCCGAAGAGGAAATTTATTGGGGGCCTGAGGGCACCTGGCTGGCGGACGAGCGCTACTCCGGGGATCGTGACCTGGAGAATCCTCTCGGCGCAGTGCAAATGGGTCTCATCTACGTGAATCCGGAAGGGCCCAATGGAAAGCCGGATCCAATCGCTGCGGCACACGATATTCGCGAGACTTTTGCCCGCATGGCGATGAACGACGCGGAAACGGTCGCTCTCATTGCCGGTGGACACACCTTCGGCAAAACGCACGGGGCTGCCGTTCCCGCGCAATATGTGGGTGCAGAGCCGGAAGGTGCCCCCATTGAGGAGCAAGGCCTCGGCTGGAAGAATAAATTCGGCAAAGGCTGTGGTGGGGACACTATCGGCAGCGGCCTGGAGGTCATTTGGACCACGACGCCCACCAAGTGGAGCAACAACTTCTTCACCAACCTGTTCAACTACGAATGGGAACTCACGAAGAGTCCCGCTGGCGCGCATCAGTGGACACCGAAGAATGGCGCAGGCAAAGGTACGGTGCCGGATGCGCACGATCCATCCAAGCATCATCCGCCTTCGATGCTGACCACCGACCTCGCCTTACGCTTTGACCCTGCGTACGAGAAAATTTCCCGGCGCTTCTACGAGCATCCTGATCAATTCGCGGACGCCTTTGCGCGGGCGTGGTTCAAGCTGACGCACCGCGACATGGGGCCAATCTCGCGTTACCTTGGCCCGCTCGTTCCGAAGGAAATCCTGATCTGGCAAGATCCTGTTCCAGCAGTCGATCATAAATTGATCGCGGAGAAGGACATTGCTGCTCTCAAGGCGAAGATCCTTGCATCCGGACTGTCAATTTCCCAACTGGTCACGACTGCCTGGGCGTCGGCGGCGTCGTTCCGCGGCTCCGACAAGCGCGGTGGGGCCAACGGGGCGCGCATTCGTCTCGAGCCGCAGAAGACTTGGGAAGTGAACCAGCCTGCGGCGCTGGCGAAGGTTCTCAAGAAGCTGGAGACGATCCAAAAGGAATTCAACGGACCGCAATCCAACGGGAACAAGTCCAACGGGAACAAGGGCAAAACAAAGAAAGTTTCGCTCGCCGACCTGATCATTCTTGGCGGCTGTGCGGCTGTCGAGGAAGCTGCGAAAAAGGCCGGGTACAAAGTGAAGATTCCCTTCTCGCCGGGGCGCACGGATGCTTCGCAGAAGCAGACCGATGTACATTCATTCGCCGTAATGGAGCCGATCGCCGACGGGTTCCGAAACTATCTCCGCAGCGGACAGATAATGTCGGCGGAGGAGTTACTTGTGGATCGCGCCCAGTTGCTGACCCTGACTGCCCCCGAGATGACGGTTCTGATCGGCGGTATGCGCGCCCTGAATACCAACTTCGGGCAGGCAAAGCACGGCGTCTTCACCAATCGGCCCGAAACGTTGACCAATGATTTCTTCGTCAACCTGCTCGACATGAATACGAAGTGGGAGCCCTCGTCTGCATCCGAAGAGGTATATGAGGGGCGGGATCGCGCGACGGGCAAACTCAAGTGGACCGGAACCCGAGTCGATCTCCTCTTCGGTTCCAACTCCCAGCTCCGAGCACTCGCAGAAGTCTACGCGTCGGACGACTCGAAGGGAGCGTTTGTGAAGGACTTCGCGGCCGCGTGGAGCAAGGTAATGAACCTGGACCGCTACGACCTTGCGTGAGGTCGGCGGAAAGGAGAGCCGTCAACTTCGCACTGCTGCTTTTGTTTGGATCGGCTAAACCGAAGTCGTCCCTTTCCTGGCAGCACGGGGCACATCGCGCGTCCCCATGCCGCTTCTACCAATCGGCGCAACAGCTTTCGGTACTGGTGCCCTTAAAACGGCACCAGTGCCCAGCTTTCTCTGCAGTTGATCTTCGGCCTCAGTTTCCCTTTATTCACTTGAGTTCCGCGAAGAAGTGTTTCGATTCGCGGCCTCGGATCACGCATTCTTAAGACGGTTCGTTGGCTTCTTTAGATCCCACACGAGCCCAACCAGGGATAAGCAGCGCAATGCGTAATAAGAGACGTCGACCTCCCACCAGAAGAATCCCATACGAGCCGAGGCCGAGTAATAGTGGTGGTTGTTGTGCCATCCTTCGCCTAATGTGACCAGCGCCAGGATGAAGCTGTTGCGGCTGGTGTCTGCGGTTTTGTAGCGAATCCTTCCAAACATGTGGCAAAGAGAATTCGTCACAAAAGTTCCGTGATACAGCAGTACGGTGCTGATGAAAAATCCCCAGACCAAGCCGATCCATCCCATGAAGAAAAAGCACGCAGCAGCTAACAGTAGTCCAGGAACCGCCCAGTAACGGTTGAGCCAGCGAAGTTCCGGGTACTGACTGAAGTCTTTGATCATGTCGAAATCAACCGTTTCGTATTTATTACTCATGATCCAACCTACGTGCGACCACCAGAAACCGCTTTGCAGCGGAGAATGGACGTCCTCTTTCTCATCGGAATGCCGGTGATGATGGCGATGAAGCGCCGCCCACCAAAGCGGTCCCTTTTGCAGCGCGGAGCAACCGATCCATGACAGGACGAACTGGAAAGCACGACTGGTGCGGTAAGAGCGATGAGAGAAATATCGATGATATCCGGCCGTAATACCGAACATGCGGATGACGTAAAGTGCGGCGCAAAGCGCAACCGCTTTCCAGGGAATTCCGACCCAGAAGGCTCCGAGGCAAGCGGCGTGCATACCAAGAAACGGCAGGTTCGTGATCCAGTCTATGCGATAGCGGTCGGGTGAAATACCTTGAATTGAATGGTCTCGATCTATCGTGCTTTGATCAATCGTGGCGTCATCCATCGCAGTTGCGCTGTTCATCCTTCCCGATCTCCTTTTGCCCGGTGTGCGAGTGTTGAACGAAAACTCACGAATAGACCAATTGCGCCGCATGGCTCGGAACATTGTTCGCTTCATCGTTCGGAACCGTGGAGGTCATGCTTCTGCGTTTGAGTTTCAATCGAAGGTGACCTCCCGCGGGGAGCAGGGTCAATCCCTCGTAGGGCGCAAGAGGCTTCTCGTCGCACAGCGAATATCGGAAACGCTGTGCCAACATGCCGAGGATGACTGCAACCTCGGAGTAGGCCAGCTGAGTGCCAACGCATATACGCGGTCCGCCGCTGAATGGGAAGTAGGCGAACTTCGGAAGAGACCGACGAAAAGCTGGCGTCCAACGTTCAGGTAGGAACTCGAGCGGCCGATCATACCAGCGCGCGGAGCGGTGCACCGCCCACTGCGGAATCAGAACGTCGGCGCCCACCGGAATTTCGTGACCACCGACTACAACCGGAGATGTCACGGTCCGGCCGATCCGATGGGTCGGCGGATAGAGACGCAGAGTTTCATCGAGGGTCGCGCGCAGGGAAGTCAGATTCTCGATATCACTCATCGAGGGCGCCTCACCCTGCAAGTGAGCCGCTAGATCATCGGCCAGAACGTCGGCGTGTTCGGGATGACGTGCCAGGAGATACAAACTCCATGCCAGCGCCGATGCTGTGGTCTCGTGGCCGGCAAGAAGCATCGTGACCGACTCGTCGATCACCGCCTGCCGGCTCACTGGCGGACCGTGCTCTCCACCACCGGAGAGCAGAAGTCCGAGGAAGTCACGACGCGGTGGATGGTTGATGCGTTGATCGATTAGACGGCCAAGGTAGTCACTCAGGGCGCCGAGTTCGCTTTCGAGACGCCGTTTCAACTGCCTCGGAACACCGAAGGGCAGCAATTGGCCAACGTTGAGCACCGCATGCGTGAGATCGTGACAGGTTGCCGCCAGCGCTCGAACAATGCTTCCCATTTCTTCGTCGTACACGCCGAACATGGTCTGTGCCACGTTTTTCATACACAAATCAACAATCTCCGGATAAACGTCGCGTACGTCTCCGTCGCGCTTTTCTCCGTGGCACCACGACTCCAGCATCTCCTCAGTGCTCTCGCGAACCAGGCGGAGGAACGCTGGCATGCAGTCGGCGCCAAAGGCGGGCTGCACCAGATGCCGGTAGTTCGCCCAGTGTTCTCCGCTGGAGGTGAGCAGGCCATTGCCGAACAAGATATTCATCCTCCGCAGCAGATACGGCTTAACGAAGCTCTTCGGATGGTTTACCAGTACATCGGCAATCGCTGTCGGATCCGTGATTACGTAAACGCGTTTCACAAGAAAGCGCGTCCGAACGACGCCCGCGGTCTGTTCACAAAGCTCGAAGAATTTCAAGCCGTTCCGGGCTACCGCGCTGGCGCCCCCCAGGAGCCAGGACTCGTCGGGGTACCTTGCAAACGAGACGGGCGTCGTGGAAGGAGAACTTGGAGCAGGCGTATGGAAGGGGCAAGACATAGTGGCCTCCACACGGTGCCGGATTCTGGCGTCGGCATCAATAGAGGACACATGTCGGCCTCCTTAATTTTCCATGTCGCGCCAATCGACAGAAAACACATGACTTTCCGGCGGTAATGGGTCCCGAGAATAAAAACTACGCTAGAATTGCGCCACGGAGAATCACTGTTGGCGTCCGAACCTGAAACAAGTCAGAAGAGAATCGGGCTTGCCGAGGGCTATGAACTCGACATGGCCGCGTATGAGCTGCGTCGTTCAGGCCGCGTCCTGAAACTCGAGCGTATTCCAATGGAAATCCTCCTGTTCCTGATCGAACAGAGAGGACAGTTGGTTACTCGGGAAGAGATTGCCGACCGGATCTGGGGAAAGGACGTCAACGTTGATACCGATAACAGTATTAACGGCGCCATCCGCAAAATTCGGCGGGTACTCCGAGATGATTCGGATAGCCCGCGTTTCATTCAAACCATCACAGGTCGGGGATATCGATTCATCGCAGCGGTGGATATGTCCGCGCCCGAGCCGGCCGCTGGTCCGCCGCTAAAGGCGGCCGGCGATGAGCCGGAATCAGTTCCACCGGCGGCGGTTTCCAAGTCTCGCATTCGTCGCTGGTCCGTCCTGCTTGCTGGCGGCGTTCTTCTGATCGCGGCCGCGGGTATTTGGTTTTTTCGCTCTTCCTTTTCGGCCCAAGTCCGACCCGCCAGCGGTCGATTGATGCTGGCAGTTCTCCCTTTCGAAAATCTCACGGGAGATGCCGCGCAGGAGTATTTCAGCGACGGTATGACTGAGGAGATGATCAGCCAGCTGGGAAATCTCGATGCCGCGCATCTTGGCGTCATTGCCCGTACCTCGGTCATGCACTACAAGCACAGCGAGGAACCGTTGGATCAGATCGGCCGTGAACTGGGCGTCCAGTATGTGCTGGAGGGGAGCATTCGCCGAGATTCGGACCGAGTGCGAATCACCGCTCAGCTCATTCAATTGAAAGACCAGACCCATCTCTGGGCGCGACAGTATGACCGCGAATTGAGCCATCTTCTGGGGCTTCAAAGCGAGATCGCACGCGAAGTCTCGGACGAGATTCAGGTCGCTCTCTGGGAGCACAAGCCACTCGCCCAGCCGGCTCAGCAACCCCCATCCCCTCAGAGCTATGAAGCTTATGATCTCTACCTCCAGGGACAATACTTCTGGAACAAGAGGACCTTTGAAGGATTCGAGCGGGCCATTGACTATTATCAGCAGGCGATTGCCAAAGACCCGAATTATGCCCGCGCCTACGCCGGCCTGGCCGATTCTTATGCCCTCTTAGCCCCCTACAGCACGGTTTCACCGATCGAATACATGCCGAAGGCTCGGGCCGCGGCGTTACGCGCCCTGGAACTCGATAGGGATCTGCCCGAAGCCCATACCGCGTTGGCTTTGATCGTTCAGAATTACGACTACGACTGGCAAACCGCGGAGAGAGAATACCAACGCGCCATCGAGTTGAATCCCAACTACGCGACAGCCCATCACTGGTACGCCGAGCATCTGATGTGGCTAGGCCGTTTCGACGAGGCGCTGCGCGAGAGTGAGCGCGCGCGCCAGCTTGATCCACTTTCCCTGATCATTGCGACCGACAACGGCGCAATTCTGCTCTATTCGCGTCAATACGACCGTGCTCTGGAAAAGCTTCGTACTGTGCGTGAACTGGATCCAAGTTTCCCTCGGGTCGGCGGCCTCATCGTACGAGCCTACGAACAAAACGGAATGTTCGCCGAGGCCTTGGCGGACCTCGAAAAGTCGCGCCCTCGATGCAATATGTGGACTTGCTCGGAACTAACCTACATCGAAGCACGCACCGGTCATGCGACGCAGGCCGGATTTGACATGGCGAAATTGCAAGAGTTGAACCGGCGCCAGCCGATGGATCCAATCGTGTTTGTTGCGCCCTATACCGGCATGAGCAACAAGGACCAAGCCTTCCTCTGGCTCGATAAAGCCTACGCCCACCATTCCAATGCGCTGACCGGCCTCAAAGTGGATCCCCTCTACGACCCCCTGCGCAGCGACCCGCGCTTCCAGGACTTGTTGCGCCGCGTCGGGTTAGCTCAGTAACCCGCCTCTCCGTTTCTACGATTGCGTTCCTGGCATATCGACTGTCGAAAACAACTCATTCTGCTCGCAACCGTGCCGCCGGAAGTTCGTGATCGCTCACGGTAGCCGCGCAACCTCGATCCCTGTCCGCCGCCGCCGCTCCATTTTCGCCAGTGTCGATTGGCGAAATCAGCGCAACGTAAAGGAGCCCCGTGCTAGAGGCACCCGTTCTTCATTTTGGCGGGCTGCATGATCTTGCTGGTATGGGTGTTGCGGACCTGCCCATGGTCGGAGACCTGATAAACCCCGTCGTACTCAGCGATATCGCCCATTCGGCCATACGCTGATCCTTGGCGGGCAAACTAAAAAGGTATACTCCGTGGACTCAGTACAGGCATCACCAGATAGGCATCACCAGCTTGCAAGTATCAGATAACTAAAGGACTGGCGGAGAGGGAGGGATTCGAACCCCCGGTACCCTTTCGGGTACGCCGGTTTTCAAGACCGGAGCCATCAACCACTCGGCCACCTCTCCGGTGCTGCTTCAGTTTTACCACAGAGGATGGTAGCCCGACCCGCTTTGCCGTTATTCTTCGCCCTCATTCATCACCGCGCTGGCCAGGTCGGCGGTACTTCAATGTAAGACCGGTCAAGGGCTGCAACCGAAGGACAGCCCAGCAGACGGAGCGTGCGCTCAACGTCGGAGCGCAAAATCTCGATGGCCCGCGTGACCCCAGGTTTCCCGGCGGCGGCTAGCCCGTAGGCGTAAGCTCGCCCGGTGAGTACCGCACGGGCACCAAGACAAATTGCTTTTACAATGTCGCTGCCGCGGCGTATTCCACCATCCATCAGCACCTCGACCTGGCCATTCGCCGCGGCGACGACTTCCGGGAGCGCCCGCAGCGTGGAAGACACGGAATCAAGCTGCCGGCCTCCATGGTTCGATACCACGACGGCCGCGGCGCCTTCATCTGCCGCTCTTCGCGCATCGTCACCGATCAGGACACCCTTGACGACGATGGGACCAGACCACAACTTGCGGATCCAGCTCAGGTCTTCCCAGGTTACTGTCGCGTCCGCCAAAGCGGCACCAACGTCGAGGAGTGCCATCGGTCCCTTGCCGGGAATGATAATGTTCTCCAGCCGCGGGGTGCCGCCATCCAGCAGAAACGAAACTAGCCATCCCGGATGACTAAGAATCTCCGGCAAATAGGGAATCTTGGCGAACGGCGAACTGCCCAGCAGTTCCTTCATCCCATTGCGCGGGTCGCGTTCGCGCAGGCCCGCTACGGGCGTGTCTACGGTGATGACCAGCGCCGAAAATCCGGCGCGGCGAGCACGGTCGAGCGCTCCTTCCGCCGCTTCGCGTCCGCCCAGTAGATAGAGCTGGTACCAGACAGGTCCTTGCGATGCCGCCTTCACGTCTTCCATTTTGTGGGCGGAAATAGTGGAGAGAATGTATCCCGTGCCGGCTTCGCCCGCCGCGCGGGCCGCGGCAACTTCGCCTTCGGGATGCATCAGGCGACTGTAACCCACAGGAGCCAGCATGGCCGGGAATGAAAGCTCGTGCCCGAGCACGCGCGTTTTCAAGCTGCAGTCCCCGACGGCCACTGCGCTGCGCGGCCGAAATGTAACGTCACGGAAAACGCGGCAGTTCTCCGCCAAAGTCAATTCAGCGTCGGCGCCGCCGTCCAGGTAATCGAATACCGGCCGGGGCAGGCGGCGTTGTGCAAGGCGGCGCAAATCCGCGATGTTCACCACCTGTGACGATTTCAGAGCACGATTCGCGGTAGCCATTCTAGTTTTTTCCACGTTCGGTCGGAGAATTGGACAGAACGGATCACCCGTACCACAACGACCGTTGAAGTTATCAGAATCCGCACGGCGAATGCTACTGCACTCGGTCCTGTTTCGAGCGAGCGGTACAGAGACTCATCCGTTCCTTCACTTTGGAATCGCCTTCGACTTGGTCTCCGGCGGCAGCAGGCCGAACGCCCTCGAATGAAATTCCATTACTTCATCGAAGTGCGACAGAAAATAGGTCAGGCTATGATCCCCTGGGTATGGATGATACTCGTGGGCCACGCCTTCTTTTTGCAATTCATCATGCAGCGCAGCAGCACCTTTTTCGAAGCCGTAGTTATCATCCTGGCCACAGTTGAAGTAGATTGAAAGCTTCCGCAGCGCGTCCGAGTGCTTCTTCGCCAGAAGAAGCGGGTTGTTCTCATTCCAGTGTGACACGTTGATTGGATTGCCGAAGACTGCTCCGAGCACGCCAGCCAGAGGAGCGCCCGACTGAAATGCCCGATCCAGCTCCTGCGGTGACTCGGTGATCAACGCGCCGCTCTGTGCGCTCACCGCCGAGAATAACTCGGGATGTGCAAATGCGAGACGCAACGCCCCAAAGCCACCCATGGAAATTCCGCTGATCGCCCGCCCCGCGCGGCCGGGAAGAGTGCGATATATACGCTCGATCCGAGGGAGAAACTCCTGCAGAAAGAAATCGCCGTAGAGCACCGACCCGTCGGCCGAGTTGACGTAAAAGCTGCGTCGCCCTTCCGGCGCAACGATCAGGAAGTCGCCCATCTTATGGTGGTTGCGAAGATCGTCGAGCAGGGTCCAGCCGCCGCTGTTGAAAAGCGTCCGCTCGTTGTCGCCCAGGCCGTGCAGGAAATACAGGACCGGATAACGCCGCGCGGGATGCTGCGCCGCGCCCGCATCGTAACCCGAGGGCAGATAAACGCAGTAGTGAACAACCTGTTTCAGAATGCGGCTGTTCAGAGCGTTGCAATCGATGCGACTCTGCGCGGCGGATAGACCTGCGATGAGGCAGAGTAAGCAGGCAAGTGTGAAGGCGCGGGTCATGCGGTGCAGTCTACTCGTAGCGCAGAGCCTGTACAGGATCGAGCCGGGCGGCGCGTCCAGCGGGATACAGTCCGGAGACCAGGCTAACAACAAAAGCGAAAATGATTGCAAAGACCACCAGCCACCACGGAACCGACCAGAAATGTTCCGGTGGAAAACCCTGCCGCTTGAGATAGATGTTGGTCCCCACGTTGATCACTTGTCCGATGGCCCAGCCGAGCGCAACACCTACGACGCCGCCGAAAATCCCCATCGCGCCAGCCTCCGCGAAGAAGAGTTTTTTCACATCTCCATCGCTCGCGCCAATCGCCTTCATGATGCCGATCTCGCGACGCCGCTCCAGGATCGCCATCACCAGAGTGTTCACGATGCCGATAGACGCGACGATCAAAGCCAGGCTGCCGAAAATTCCGAGAAACGCGTACAAGACCCGAAAAACCTGCTGCAGACCCCGACTCGCGTCGAGAATGGAAAACGTGCCGAAGCCCATTTTCTTGATGGCATCCTCGACGAGTTGAACCTGCGCGGGATCTTTCACCCGCGCGCTGATCGAGGAGTAAACCGGTTGATCGCTCGCAGCTCGCGCCATCTCACGCAGGTCGGTGGGCTGCATCACATGAAGACTCTCGGCCAGCTTCAACGGCAGGAACACCTTGGCGCGAGCTGGACCGCGCATGCTTTCCGGGTCAAGATCGGCGACGCCGACGATCTTGAGTATCTGTTCGCGCGAGACCACGGAATAAGACGCCGCGGCGAGGCTGCTGTCTGCCATTTTCGCCGCCTCGGTACTGGGCGGGGCCGGAGTAGAGCTGGGCGCGCGCTGCGCATAGCGCATAGTCAACTCTCTTCCCAACAAGGGCTTTGCCAGGTCGGCGACATTGGTTTCGTCGATCCCACGGCTCGGAGTCTTGCCCAGTAATTCCTCGGCGAATGACTTTTGCAGTATTACTTCCGCCGCAGTATCGGAAGAAAAAAAGCTGCCTTGCATTCCGTCGAAGGCGTCGTTCGATCTTGCCGACGAAGGGAGTGCCGAAATCATGGTCAGATGCGGCTTGTCGTCGTAGCGCAGTTCCGTGATGAAGCGAATGTCGGGATAGGCCTCGAGGACGTTGGGAAGATGTTCGATCTCCAGTCGTGCCGCCTCGTCAAGGACGCGGCTTTCGGCTGGACTGGGACCGTTGCGTTCCTCGTCGCGGCCCATGCCACGCAGATCGCGTCGCGACGTGACCAGGACCGTATCAAACAACCCCGACTTCGCCAGCCGCCGCGAGAATAATTGCTGCAGTCCAATGCCGAGCGACAGCATCGCCACCAGCGAAGCTACGCCGACCGAGATCCCAATCGTCGTCAGCGAATTCCGCAACAGCGACTCGCGCAGATTTCGCAGGGCCAGTTCGGTCAGATCAGGAATCTTCACGACTGTCCCCCCAGCACAACACTAGGCGCGTTCGGTCGATCATCGATCAACTTTCCATCCGCCAGGAAAATCATGCGCTGCGCGTAGCGCTCGGCCAGTGCGCGCTCGTGCGTCACCATCACCACGGTCATTCCCAGTTGCTGGTTGAAGTCGCGAACCATATCCATGATCTCTGTTCCGGTATGGCTGTCGAGATTCCCCGTGGGTTCGTCCGCCAGCAAGAGCTGCGGACGATTGATCAGCGCGCGGGCCAGAGCAGCCCTTTGTTGCTCTCCGCCGGAAAGTTCACTGGGACGATGATGCATGCGCGCTTGCAATCCGACTCGCTCCAAAGCGGCACGCGCCAAGCCTTCGCGTTTGCTCCGGTCGACTTCCGCGAAACGCAGTGGCAGTTCTACGTTTTCAGCCAGTGTCATGCTGGCGATCAGGTTGAATGACTGAAAGACCATCCCCACAACGTGTAGCCGATACTTGGCCAGTTCTTCGCGCGATAGTTTCGCCAGATCGCGATCCTGGACAATTACGCTTCCCGATGTCGGCCGATCCAGTCCTGCAATCAGATTCAGTACGGAAGACTTGCCGGAGCCGGAACTGCCGAGCAGCGCAACAAATTCCCCGGCGCGAACCTCAAGCGAGACGCCATCCACCGCGCGGATCAGCGTTTCACCCATGCGATAGTGCCGACAAAGATTTTCGCTGCGAATCGCGACCGTACCGCGCGCGGCAGAAATTACTGGGGCCGTCGGCATCGTTAGCGCATCTCTCCTCGCAGTACGCGCAGCGCATCGCCAGCCTTCACGTCGGCATTCTTTCCGTCTGCGCCGTTTCCGTTCACGGCGACCGCGTCGCCTTCTCCGGGAGCGAGAAATAGATTCTCTTCGACACCGTGCTGTCGCGTATACAAGTCGTAGTAACGGCCGCGCGCGGCATAAAGCTGCGCGTGCGTGCCCCGTTCCACGATCCGCCCTTGCTCCATGACCATGATCTGATCCGCGCGGCGAATGGTTGAAAGCCGGTGGGCGATGACGAATGTCGTTCGTCCCTGCATCAGATAAGACAGACCTTGCTGAATCATCTCTTCCGATTCCGAGTCGAGACTGGAAGTGGCTTCGTCCAGGATCAGGATGCGCGGCTCGGCCAGAATCGCTCGGGCAATCGAGATGCGCTGTCGCTGCCCGCCCGAGAGCTTCACGCCGCGTTCGCCCACCACGGTCTCATACTTCTCGGAGAACGACTCGGCGAACTCGTCGACGCGTGCGATACGGCAGGCGCGCATGACCTCTTCTTCGGTGGCGTCGGGTCGCGAGAACGCGACGTTCTCCCGGATCGTTCCGTCGAACAGGAACGACTCCTGCAGCACGACTCCCAGCCTAGTACGGAAGGAGTCGAGGCGCACCGTGCTCAAATCCATTCCGTCGACCCGAACAGTTCCCTTCGTTGGCACATAGAACGCGGAAATCAGTCCGATGGTCGTCGATTTTCCCGAGCCCGACGATCCGACCAGCGCCGTCACCGTCCCCGGTTCAGACCGGAAGGAAATGTCGTGCAGAACCTCGTGGGTGCCGTCATAACTGAAACTCACGTCATCAAATTCGACCGTGCCTACGATATCGCGCAGTTGCACGGTACGCTTCGGATCCTGATCCTCCGGCCGCTCGCGCATGATTTCTTGCGTACGCTCCAATCCTGCGAGGGCCTCAGTGAGCTGCGTGCCGATCGCCACCACCTGCATAATTGGAGCCACCAGAAACACCAGCAGGATGTTGTAGGAAAAATAGCTTCCTGTGCTGAGCTTGCTGGCCACCATCTGATGGCCGCCGACGTACATGGTCGCGGCTCCCACTACGCCCAGCAGAACGCTGGCGGAAAGGCTCATGAGAGATGTTGCCGTCAGCGTGCGCATTACGTTGTCGAGCAAACGGCGCACGCCCGTGGCAAACGTCCGTTCTTCGCGTTCCTCTGCGTGATAGCCCTTGATGACTCGCACGCCGCCCAGCGATTCCGTGAGCCGTCCCGTGACCTCGGCGTTGATCTTGCCGCGCTCGCGGAAGATGGGCCGGATCGTTGCGAACGCGCGGTTCAGTGCCAGGGCAAAGCAACCGAGAGAACCTACGGCGATCAAGGTCAGGGGCGTGCTGATACGAAGCAGCAACACTAGCGCAATACTGGCTGCAACCAGTCCTCCGGTAAAATCCACCAGGCCCGTGCCCAACAAATTGCGCACGCCTTCCACATCGCTCATGATGCGCGACACCAGCGCGCCGCTTTTATTCGCGTCGTAAAAGGAAACCGGCAGGCGCGAAATGTGAACCTGCACTTGCTGGCGGAGGTCCGCGATCAGCCGTTGCGCCGCCTTGGACAACAGCTGCGTCAGGGAGAACGAAGTAATGCCCTGGACAAACGTCGCCACCAGTACGGATATCACCAGCGCCGGAAGCATCGCCACCTGACGCTTACCCACGACGTTGTCGATCAAGAACTTGGAGGAATACGGCAGTACGAAGCCCGCGACTTTGTTGATCACCATCAGCACAAAGCCAAGGGCCAACAGGCCGCGGCGCGGACGCATCAGCTTCCAGACTTCCGGCCAGACCGCCTTCAGCCGCTGCAGATTGGGGGGCTTCGTCGCTGTTTTTGCTGGGGTACTCAATCTACTGTTGGACTCCGTCAGACGGCGATTCGCTTCATTATTACTGCATTGTCACACATCCGCGGTCAGACTGCCGGAGCGGCGCCGCCTTGTGACAGGGCGCGTGCATACGTTGTATGCTCGGGGCGTGACCCGCCAGTCTTCCTCGGACCGTTCGCCGACCTTGGGCCTGTTGCTGGGCCTGCTCATTACGCTGTCCGCAGTCGTGGCGTATTCGGCGTACATCACCTGGCAGGTTACCGGTCTGCGTAAATTGCAGACTGAATTGGTAGACCGCAACCGCAAGGACTCGCTACAGTTGCTGCGCATCCAGAACGACCTCAATCTTCTCGCTGTAGCTATGCGCGACATGGTGAGCAGCGACGAACCGTATCCCCTTACGGCCTGGTCGTCGCAGTTCCAGCGCATTCGAACCGATCTGGACGATGCCATCCGTCTCGAGTCGGGCCTCGCCGCCACCAGCCGTACTCCAGAGCAGAGTGCCTTTCTAACCGGAGCCTTTACGCAATTCTGGGATGCCGTCGATCGTGTGTTCGCCCTTGCACGAAACGGTAAAGAGAAGGAAGCGCGCGATCAGATCCAGCTCTCCCTGCAGGAGAGGCAGGCGGCGTTGAGCACTGCCGTGGCGCGGTTGCTGGTGCAGAATAGCGAGAATGAAGAACAGGCAGGCCAGCGCGTCGTCCAGATCTACGACCGGGTGCAGAGGCAGGTTTACTTTTTTCTGGCCGCAACCCTTCTGGCGATTCTGCTGAATGGTCTTTCGCTGATTCGCTGGACTCGCCGGCTGTTCGCACGGCTGGCCGAGATTTCCGAGCGCCGCAGCGAACTGGCGCAGAAACTCATCGCCACGCAGGAATCCACCTTGCGCTACATTTCGCGCGAACTGCACGACGAGTTCGGACAGATTTTGACCGCCGTGGGGGCGATGCTGCGCCGGGCCGGTACGCACGCGCCCGAAGGCTCGTCCCTCAGGGCTGATCTGCAGGAAGTGCTTCAGACCGTGCAGACCACGCTGGAAAGCGTTCGCAGCCTTTCGCAGGCGTTACATCCCGTGATGCTCGAGGAAGCCGGACTGGAGAGTACTCTCGACTGGTATATCCCCACCGTGGAAAGACAGACTGGCATTGCCATATCCTATGAGAAGCAGGGCGAACCATATTCGGTGGATAGCGCTGCCGGCGTGCACATCTACCGTGTGGTGCAGGAAGCACTGAACAATGTTGCACGGCACTCCGGCGCGAAACAAGCGTGGGTGCGTCTACGTTTCCTGAGCGATACCCTCGAATTGGAAGTAGAGGATCATGGAGTTGGGATCACCGAACGTCCAAACCAGCGTGGGATCGGTTTGGTGGCGATGCGCGAGCGTTCCGAACTGATGGGCGGGCGAATAATATTCTCGCGCCCGCCGGAAGGTGGAACGCTGGTGCATCTCACAGTTCCCAGGGACAAAGTGGAGGCCTATGGAAAAGAAGATCACAGTCTTGCTGGTGGATGATCACAGCCTGGTCCGGCGCGGTTTTCGGCGCATGCTGGAAGATGAAAAAGACATGGAGGTCATTGGCGAAGCCGGGAACGGCGAAGAAGCCGTCAAACTGGCGAAACAACTTCACCCCCAAGTCGTCGTGATGGACTGTGCTCTGCCGGGAATGAACGGTCTGCAGGCTACGCGGGAGATTCTCGAAGAGCATCCCGAGGCTTCTGTTCTCATGCTCAGCATGCACACCGAGAGCACATGGGTTCGACAGGCGATTGAGGCTGGAGCAAAGGGTTATGTGCTGAAGAACGCTTTAGACCTGGAACTCGGAGCCGCCATTCGCAAGGTCGCCGCGGGAGAGACCGTATTCGATCCTCAAGTAGAACCGCCCTCGTCTCTGAAAGGCGAGCGCAACGCCGGTCTTACGCAGCGCGAACTGGAAGTTCTGCAGATGATCGTCGACGGCAAGTCGAATAAAGAAATTGCGACTGTGCTCGATCTGAGCGCCAACACCGTGGCCGTCCACCGCGCCAACATCATGAACACGCTCGGGATCCACAAGACCGCGGAGCTGGTTGTCTACGCCATTCGCGCTGGGTTGGTGAACGTTCCGTGAATCGCAGGTCATTTCTCAGGGGGATGGCTGGACTGGCGTCGCTGTCGCAATTGCCTCGTTTGCAGGCTCTGAGTACCCAGACAGGAGCCGCGGCATCTGCAGGATTTCGATTTGCCGATGTGACCAGCCAGGCCGGAATTCACTTTCAGCACAACAGCGGAGCCTTTGGCGGAAAGTTTCTGCCAGAGACGCTCGGCTCCGGCTGCGCCTTTCTCGACTATGATCGCGATGGTTGGCAGGACATTTTGCTGATCAACGGCGCCGACTGGCCCGGCCACAAGAAGAACCGCTCCACGCTCCGCCTGTATCACAACAACGGCAACGGCAGCTTCACCGATGTGACTACCCATGCCGGTCTCGACGTTGAACTTTATGGCATGGGCGTTGCCGTCGGCGACTACAACAACGACGGCTTTCCCGATATTCTCGTTACCTGCGTTGGCCAGAACCGGCTATTCCGCAACACCGGTAGAGGAACGTTCGTCGATGTGACCGGCGCCAGCGGCCTGGGAAAGCGCGAAGGTTTCAGCACTTCAGCCGTCTGGTTCGACTACGACCGCGATGGCCGCCTCGATCTCTTTGTCTGCAACTACGTGAAGTGGTCGCCGGAGCACGACGTCTTCTGCAGCCTAGATGGCAAGCACAAGTCTTATTGCACTCCGGAAGCCTATCGTGGAGCTACTTGCTGGTTGTTTCACAATCGCGGCGACGGCACATTCGAAGATGTCACCGCGGCCAGCGGAATTTTCGACAGCAGTTCCAAGTCGCTCGGAGTGGCGTTAATCGACGACAATCACGATGGTTGGCCCGACCTGCTCGTGGCCAACGACACCCAGCCCAATAAGCTCTACCGCAACCAGCAAAACGGCACGTTCAAGGACGCCGCGGTTGAGGCCGGACTCGCCTTCAGCAGCGAAGGTAAGGCGCGGGCGGGCATGGGAATCGACGTCGCCGATTTCGATAATTCTGGCATGCCAGGCGTCGCCATCACGAATTTCGATAATGAGATGATTGGCCTGTATCGCGCCAATGGCAAGAGTTTCGAAGATATTGCACCACAATCGGGAGTCGGGATAGCCAGCAAGAACAGCCTGGGCTTCGGCTGCGTTTTTCTCGATCTCAACCTCGACGGCTGGCTCGACTTCGCCGTAGCCAACGGGCACATCGACGAGACCGTCCGCAACATTCGCGGCAACGTCGGCTACGCTCAGCCTCCCCAACTGTTTCTGAACTCGGGGAAGGGAAGCTTTCGCGATGTTGCCGCAGACGCCGGCGGAAATTTCGATCGGCCAAAGGTCGGGCGCGGCCTGGCTTATGCCGACTTCGATCGAGACGGTGATCTCGATCTTCTGCTCACCACAAATAACGGACCGGCCTATCTCTATCGCAACGACCAGCTGGCCGGAAACCACAGCATCCGGTTTCGGCTGGTGGGAACGAAATCGAATCGTGATGCGATCGGGGCAGTCGTGCGAGTCTATGCCGGAGGCATAACGCAGTCGCGAATGGTAAAGGGCGGGTCCAGTTACTTATCGCAATCCGAACTGCCTGTGACTTTTGGCCTGGAGAAACGCGACCGCATCGACCGGGTCGTCATCGATTGGCCGAATGGCAATGCCGAAGAATACAAGAACCTGGCCGCGGGACGCTGTTACGAATGCACGGAAGGAAAAGGGATCGCGCCGCAAGACGGATACTAGCGGACGGAGTCGTGAACAGCGGTGCTATGTGGGACGACGGTCCCCGCCGCTACCAGATCGATCACCACCGAAGGGTCAACCCGTAAGAAAAATGTGCTCGGATTCTTCATTCCCCACTTCTCATACGGAACGGTGAAATGAACCGTCGCGGTCCAGTGGTCCGAGGACATCTCTACCTCGGCCGGCACCATGATCTCGCGGTCAACTCCGTGAATGCTGAACATGCCGTGAACGTTCACGCCAGATTTTCCTGGTGCAGCGACTGTCCCTTCGACTCGGTCGGGGCGAAAAGAAATCTCCGGATATTTCTCGCTCTCAAGCACCTCACGATGCATCTTGCGATCGCGCATTCCGCTGCCACTTTCGCCGCTCTTCGCGTCAACTACGATCTCTCCCTGAAGCTTCCCCGTAGAGGGATCGAGCTGCAGACCTCCGCGTTTTAATTGAAAGGTTCCATGCACGGTATGCAGCACGTCACCCACCGTGAATTTGACTGACGTGTGCGCTGGATCGAGCTGAAGAGTTGTCTGCTGAGCCAGCGCGGGGAGGATCGTCAAACCAAGTAACGCTAAGACTCTCGAGCCATTCGTAGCCCAGCGGTTCGCCGCGCTCGTCATGCCGTCAGCAGACCCCATCCCAGCGTCAGGCCGTCGCGTACAACCTGCAGAGGCGGTACAGCGCCCACGTGAAGTCCGAGCAACTTCGGAAAAACCTGCGGATGTTTGTGAAAGGCCTGAAGCGTGCGCTGCTGCAACCATGGCCGCCGGTCCAGATTGAGCATCATTCGCGCCATCCAGCGCGGACGCAGGGCCAGCCGGCGATGTTCAACCTGATACCGAGCCAGGTCGCCGGATTCGAAAGATTCCGCCAGGGCGACCGCCTGGCTAAACGCCAATCCAAGTCCTTCTCCACTAATGGCGTCTACCGTGCCAGAAGCGTCGCCGATCAGAGCCAGATTTCCTCGCCAGATCCGTTTGAATCTGCGGTTGCCGGTCAGAGCGCCGCGTTCGGTCGAAACTGTCTCGGCACCGCGCAAGCGGGCGCTTAACGCGGGCAGTTCCCGTAGGCCGTCCTCTAATCGCAGCCGTTGATCGTGTGACGCCAGCGCTACGCAGACTTGGTCGCGGCTCACGGCGGTGGCATAACCCTGGCAACGATCGCCCCAGTACACTTCCATGTGATCCGTCCAGGGCGCGACGCGAAAATGCTGTCGGAAGGCGTATCGCAGCCGAGGTTTCGGACCAGACTCAAGGCTAGCCCAGCGCCGCACTCGTGAATTCATACCGTCCGCGCCCACGATCCAACGCGTGCGGACGAAGTGTTGTCCAATATGGACACCGTCCGCAGAAATGCCCGTGACCGCGGTTCGCCAGAGCAAACTGGCGCCCAACTGCGCCGCGCGTTCGATCATGATGCCGTGCAGGACGGTGCGGCGGACAGCCAGCCCCGAGCCACCTCCGGGAAATAGCGCTTGAGCGGACAAAGAGGAGGTTAGAAAGCGAATCCCGCAAAACGCACGCGACTCGCTTGCTGGCACGTGAATCCCGAGGCGCTCCAGCGACTCCAACCCGTCCGGCAGAAATCCTTCGCCGCAGGCTTTGTCGATGGGCGGCTGCGCGCCATCTGCAACCACAACGCGAAACCCGCGCTGCCGCGCCATGATTGCGGCCGCCAGTCCTGCGGGGCCACCGCCGATCACAAAAACATCGGTCCCATCTGGCACGCTTCGGCTCGTCAAGCTGTTACTCATAAGCGCCCGGCCCTACCACTTCAGCAGCAACAGCTCCGAACAAAACCCCGGACCCATCGCCGCAAGAATCCCCAGCGTCCCCGGTTCCGGACGCCGGTTCTTCATCACATCCTCCAGCACGACCAGCACGGAGGCAGACGAAAGGTTGCCAACTCTCTTCAGACAGTCCCAAGACGCGTCGAGTTGACCGTTATGCAGATCCAGCGCATCGGCTGTCGCTTCCAGCACTTTCGGACCGCCGGTATGCAGTACCCAACTTCCGATATCGCTGCGCTGATGCCCGTGCTCCGCGAGGAACGCGTCTACGTCATGCCCCAGGTGTTCGCGAATCAGTACCGGCACTTCCGGAGAGAGCGTGATGCGGAATCCCTTCTCCGTGACTTTCCATCCCATCATCTCTTCGGTGTCGGGATAGAAAATCGACCGCGTCGCCAGGACTTCTGGCCCATTCGCACTCATTTCGGAGCCCGTAACAATTACGGCCGCCGATCCGTCAGCAAACAGCCCAGACGAGATCAGATTCGCCACGGAAAGATCGTCCCGCTGGATGGTGAGCGAACAAAGCTCAACGGAAACCAGGGCCGCCGCCTGCTTAGGATAAGCGCGAACGTAGTCCGCGGCCCGAGCAATCCCAGCCGCGCCCGCAACGCAGCCCAGCCCAAAAATTGGCACGCGTCGGATGTTCGCCGGCAGCTTCATCCGGTTGATCAGCAGCGCATCGATGGAAGGACTCGAGATGCCGGTCACCGAGGTGAAGAAAAGCGCGCCGAGTTCACGCGTCTCCAGTCCGGCATGGTGGAGAGCGCGGCACAGAGCCTGTTCCCCCAGTTCCTGCGCGACTTCGATCCAAATGTCGTTGGCCTGGCCCCAGGTTGCAATGTCGTAATACTTTTCGGGGGGCAGCGCCAGGTAACGGCCCTCGACCGTGACGTTGCGGTGCAACCGCGCTAGCAGCTGCGGATTCCTAAGGCGATCGCCCCAGTACTCCTGCAGTTTTTCCAGCAGAAACTTCTGAGAATAGTAATGCTTGGGGAAGGCGCTCGCGGCGCTGGCAATTTTCATGTGTATGGATCCACCGGCTCAGAGGAAGCATCCTCACCCACCGGATATCGCAGCTGCGGACCTTAACCTATTTGCGCTGCCGTTCAGCGTGCCGTGGAGTCTATTGTCCCAAATGCTTCTTCCCCGAATTGTCACCCGCTTGTTAAATCAAGAACGCGGGCGGCTCGTATCAAATCTAAGGCGTGACCGCGATTGAGGTCGGTGTATTGCCAACGGAGTATGTCGCTACTGACGTGAGCGTTCCTGTGCTGCCGTCGAGGCTGAACGACTGAATCGCCCCGCCCTTCTGGTTGCCGACGAACACGTACCTTCCAGCCGCATCGCTGGCAACGAAACTGGGCTGCGCCGAGGTGCCAAACGGCGAATTGGCCAGCACGGTCAGACCGCCGGTGGACCCAATCCCGTACCCCGCCAGGTTGTTCGAGCCTTCATTCGCCACAAACAAATACTTTCCGGAAGCGTCCACTAACAGCGAAAGGGGCGCGGCGTAGGTCTCACCAAGCGGCGAACCGCTGATTTGCATGAGCGTGCCCAAGGTTGGGTCAATCGCGTATTCCGAGATCGAGTTGTCCCCGGTGTTGGCGGTGTAAAGGAAAGTCCCGGCGGGATTGATGGCCAAGCCGTAGGGATTTGTTCCGGGCTGCACATATTGAACAAAGGTAGCAACGCCGCCGGCGAGGCTGAATACTTCGATATACCCCGGACCCTGGGTTGCGGAGCCGGTTACGTAGAGAAACTTCCCCGCGGGCGCAACTTTCATATTGAGCGGCGCGACGCCAGTTGGAACGGGAGCCCCCACCGCCATCAGGCTGCCATCGCTGGCACTGATGGAAAAGGCTGAGATTGTGTTCGAGCCGGCGTTGGCGACGTATAGAAAGGTTCCCGCCGAGTCCATAGCAAGCACCGTCGGTGCGGCGCCCACAGGAGTGCGAGGAGTCTGCTCCGACAGCGCGCCGGTGCCCGAAATGAGAAATCGCGAGACGTCGCTTTCGCCGGAGTTCGCGGTGTAGAGGAATTTCTTTGAGGGATGAATAGCGATCGACTGCACCGCCAGGCCCGCGGTAATCGGGCTTCCTGACAGGACGGTGAGTACGCCCGCATTGGGATCTTCGCGATAGGCCACGATCTGGTTGCCTGCGGGAACCGTCGCGTACAGGTAAAGATTGGAATTTGTAGTACATCCGACCCATATGGCTAGGCTCGTACCCAACAGGAACAGAGCCGCTGCTTTCTTTAGCATCCGTTACTCCTGAAAAAAATTTCGACGCGAAATTGGAAAATTGCTGGCCTGCTCGACAAGGCTCTGCCCGCGAACTCGGGTGATTTCGTGGCTCTCAAGCAGTCTTGCCTTCTATCATACGGGACGCGCCGTTCTTGCGCAGCCGAAGCATAACCCATCCCGGCGAGTGTTCGAACTGATTCGCCAAACTCTACGGCAGAGCTTCGCCCCTAGTGCTGCGATGCAGGACTTCTCCGGGGAGGTTGCACAAGCTTTCTAGTGTAGTCGACTTGTTCCCTGGGAAGGAAGTCTTGTTGCGTAGGGGAGAACTCGTCAGTGTGCGGGGCTCGGATGCGCCCCGCCGGGCGACGAGGTTTCCGGGAGGGCCTTGTCTTCACCGCCGCGCAGCGCCAGCCGCAGCCGGTCGAGGTACACATACACCACCGGCGTAGTGAAGAGCGTCAGCATCTGGCTCACCGCCAGTCCGCCCACAATCGTGATCCCCAGCGGGCGGTGCAATTCGGACCCCGTGCCCCTCCCCAGCGCCAGCGGCAGCCCGCCCAGCAGCGCCGCCATGGTGGTCATCGTGATTGGTCGGAAACGTAGGATACACGCATCGTAGATCGCCTCCACTGGCTTTTTCCCCTGCGTGCGCTCGACGTCGAGGGCTACGTCGATCATCATGATTGCGTTCTTCTTCACCAGGCCAATGAGCAGGATGATGCCGATCATCCCGATCACGTTCAGTTCGTTGTGCGTCAGCAGCAGCGCCAGCAATGCACCCACGCCGGCTGAAGGGATCGTGGAGAGGATCGTGATGGGATGAATGTAGCTCTCGTAAAGCATGCCCAGCACAATGTAGACGGCGCCCAGGGCAGCGATGATGAGGACCAGCATGTTTGACCGCGAATCCTGGAAAGCCGCGGCGGTCCCCTGAAAACTAGCCTGGATGGTCGGCGGGAATCCGATTGTACTCTCGGCTTTTTCAATCGCATCCGTCGCCTGCCCGAGAGAAACTCCCGGCGCCAGGTTGAACGAGATCGTCACCGAAGGCAGTTGCCCCTGGTGATTCACTGCCAGAGGAGTATTTGACGGTTCATAGTGCGTGAACGCCGCCAGCGGAACGGGCGTCCCGTTCGTGGACCGGAGGTAAATGTTTTGCAGTGCCTCCGGAGTCTGCTGGAATTGCTGGGCAACTTCCATGACCACGTGATACTGGTTGAGCGGCCGGTACATGGTCGAGACCTGTCGTTGCCCAAAGGCATCGTAGAGCGCGTTATCCAAAGTCTCGGGGCTGATTCCCATGCGGCTGGCGGTGTCGCGGTCAATGACCAGCTTGGCCTGCAGTCCGCGATCCTGCTGGTCAGAGTTCTGGTCGCGCAGTTCGGGCAGGGTTCTGAGCTTGGTGAGCAAGCGCGGCGCCCAGGTGTTCAGATCGTCCAGGTTCGCGCTCTGCAGTGTGTACTGGTACTGTGCATTGCCATACCGCCCGCCAATGGTGAGTTCCTGTGCGGACTGCAGAATCAGCGTAGCGCCCGGCACGACTGCCAGTTTGCCGCGTAGACGGTTGATCACATCGTCAGCCGTCACGTACTGGCAAGCCTGCCAGAAATGTTGCTTCTGGCAAGGGCCACGCTGCTCCAGCGGCTTTAGCATCACGAAGAATCGGCCCTGGTTCAGGGCGCTATTACCGCCCGTAAACCCAGCCATGGTATCGACCGACGGGTCTGCCATCACGATCTTGATGTAGCTCCGCATCTTGCCGGACATCGACTGGAACGAAATATCCTGAGATCCGATCACCGATCCCTGAATCCGCCCCGTGTCCTGCTGGGGGAAGAAACCTGTGGGCACTTTGAAGTACAGGTAGATGCTCAGGAACGCGACCATGATCGTGACGATCAACATCGCAAACTGATGGGATAACACGCGTTTCAGCATGCGAGTGTAGGTCGCCAGAAGTCCGTCGAAGAACCATTCGCTGACGCGATAAAAGATGTTGTGCTTCTCCGTCTTTGACGGCTTTAGGAACTTCGCGCACATCGTGGGAGTGGTTGTGAGCGAAACCAGCAGTGACACCGCGATCGCTGTACTCAGCGTCACCGCAAACTCGCGGAACAGCCGCCCCACAATTCCACCCATCATCAGCAGCGGAATGAACACGGCGATCAGTGACACGCTCATCGACAAGACGGTGAATCCGATCTCAGCCGCTCCTTTGAAGGTCGCCTCTACGGCACCCATGCCGCGCTCGATGTAGCGGGTGATGTTTTCCAGGACCACGATCGCATCATCCACGACGAACCCTGTCGAGATCGCCAGCGCCATCAGCGACAGATTATCCAGACTGTACCCCAGCAGGTACATCACCCCGAACGTTCCCACCAGCGAGAGCGGAACGGCAATGCTGGGAATGATGGTTGCCCGCACTGTACGCAGGAACACGAACACGACCAGGATCACCAGCACGATCGAAATCAGCAGCGTTCTTTCGATGTCCTTCACCGACGCTCTCACCGACGTGGTCCGGTCCATCACGACCGAAAGCTTCATGGCCGGCGAAATCGAGGATTGCAGATAGGGAATGATCGCCTTTACCCGGTCCACCGTATCGATGATGTTCGCGCCCGGCTGCCGGAAAATCGGCAGAATAATCCCCGGTTGGCCGTTGATCAGGCCAAGGTTGCGCACGTCGGAGACCGCGTCCTCCACGTCGGCTACATCCCCAAGCCGCACTGCCGCTCCGTTGTTGTAAGACACGATAAGCGGCCGGTACTGGTCCGCAGTAAAAAGCTGATCTGTATCGGTGAAGGAATATGACGTCGTGCTGTTCGAAACCGATCCCTTCGGGCGGTTGGCATTGGCGGCATTCAGGGCGTTGCGCACCGTGTCGAGCCCGATCCCCAGTTTGTTGAGCAGAGTCGGGTTCACCTCGGCCCGCACCGCGGGTTGCGCCGCGCCCCACACAAAGACCTGCCCCACTCCCTCAACCTGCGACAGCTTCTGCGAGAGGATCGAGTCGGCGGCATCGTACATCTGCGGCACGGTCGCCGTGTCGGAGGTGAGCCCCAGCAGTAGAATGGGCGCGTCCGCCGGATTCACTTTGCGATAAGTCGGATTGCTCGGCAGGTTCGCGGGGAGCTGGCTTCGAGCTGCATTAATGGAGGCCTGCACGTCGCGAGCGGCGGCATTGATGTCACGGTTCAAATCGAATTGCAGGGCGATTCCGGTGCTCCCCAGCTGGCTCGCCGAAGTCATCTGATTCACCGCCGCAATTCGTCCGAACTGCCGTTCCAGCGGCGTGGCCACCGCCGAAGCCATAGTCTGCGGATCTGCGCCCGGCAGCCCCGCGCCCACACTGATGACCGGGAAGTCCATTTTCGGAAGCGAAGCCACCGGAAGAAAATTGAAGGCGAGAATCCCCGAAAGCAGCAGCGCCGCCGCCAAAAGCGACGTACCGATGGGACGCCGAATGAATGGAGCAGAAATACTCATAGCAAAATCATGATGCCGACTCGGCGTTTCTATTCCGCCGCGAGCGGTTCCTGCGGAATGGCGTTGCCGACCTTGTAGCGCGAAAACCTTTGTGCCAGGCGGTCGAACCACAAATACACCACCGGCGTCGTATACAGGGTAAGCAACTGGCTGAGCAGCAATCCTCCGACAATCGTGATGCCGAGTGGCCGGCGCAGTTCCGCGCCGGTTCCCGATCCCAGAGCCAGCGGCAGTCCGCCCAGCAGCGCCGCCATGGTCGTCATCATGATTGGGCGGAAGCGCAGCAGGCACGCCTGATAAATCGCTTCCTCGGGCGGTTTGTGTTCCACCCGCTCCGCCTCCAGCGCGAAGTCGATCATCATGATGGCGTTCTTTTTCACAATGCCGATCAAAAGAATGATTCCTATCAGAGCTACCACCGTTAAATCATTCCCTGTGATCATAAGTGCCAGAATCGCCCCCACACCCGCCGAAGGCAGTGTGGAAAGAATCGTTACCGGATGAATGTAACTCTCGTATAAAACCCCGAGCACAATGTAGACGGTGATCACGGCGGCCAGAATCAGGTATGGCTCCGACGCCAGTGAATTCTGAAACGCCGCGGCCGTGCCCTGAAACGCCGCGTGAATACTCGGCGGCAGCTGAATGTCTTTCTCCGCCTGTTGAATCGCTTTGGTGGCGTCTCCCAGCGACGCTCCCGGCGCGAGGTTAAACGACAGCGTTACCACCGGGAACTGCCCCTGATGGTTGTTGGCGAGCGAGGCGCTGCCGGCCTGCATCTTGGTAAACGTTGAAATCGGAACCGGCGCTCCACTGGTCGTTACCGAGGCGCCGTTGGCCGAGGGTGCGCCGGTGTTCGCAACCACGGCGCTGGGACGGATGTAAATGTCCTTTAGAGAATCCGGCGTCTGCGAGAAGCTCGGAAGAACCTCGAGGATCACGTGATACTGGTTCAGCTGCGTGAATATGGTCGAAACCTGCCGCTGCCCGAACGCGTCATACAGCGTGTTGTCGATGGCCTGAGGGAAGATTCCCAGCCGCGACGCCGTATCCCGGTCGATCATTACGTTCGTCTTGAGACCATTGTTGAGCTGATCCGTAGCCACGTCGCGCAGCGCGGGCAACGTTTGCAGCTTGGCCACCAGTTTTGGAGTCCACTGCGCCAGTTCCTGCGCGTCGGCATCTTCGATCGAATACTGAAACTGAGTGCGGCTCACCCGGTCTTCCACCGTGAGATCCTGCACCGGCTGCATATAAAGAGTTATGCCGTCCACCTTCGCCAATTCCGGCTGCAACCGCCGGATGATCGCAGAGGCATCGTCAGCCCGCTCGTCGCGCGGCTTCAAGTTGATTTGGATCCGGCCCTCGTTTGGCGTCGTGTTCGTGCCGTCCACTCCAATGAACGACGACAGGCTATCCACCGCCTTGTCTTGGAGGATGATCTTTGCCAGTTCCTGCTGGCGCTGCGCCATGGCGTCAAACGAAACAAAATCCGGCGCCTCCGACACTCCCAGAATTACACCCGTATCCTGCACCGGGAAAAATCCCTTGGGCACGATTACGTACAAAAACAGGGTAAGCACCAGGGTTGCGAACGTGATCATCAATGTCGTGGGCTGGTGCTTCAGCACGAATTTAACCGTGCGCCCGTAAAACGCAATAATCCGGTTGTAGTAATCCTCGGTAATTTCGTAGAAGCGGCCCTTCTCACCCTCTTTACGATGCTTAAGCAGTTTGGCGCACATCATCGGCGTCAGGGTCAGCGAGACGCCGGCTGAAACCAGAATCGTTACCGCCAGCGTGACCGCAAATTCGCGGAACAGCCGCCCCACAATGTCGCCCATGAAGAGCAGCGGGATCAGCACCGCGATCAGCGAAACGGTCAGCGATATGATGGTGAACCCGATCTGCTCCGATCCCTTCAACGCCGCGTCCAGCGGGGAGTCTCCCGCCTCCAGGTAGCGGTCGATATTTTCGATCATGACGATGGCGTCATCGACCACGAACCCGGTGGAGATGGTCAGCGCCATCAGCGTCAGGTTGTTCAAGCTGTAGCCCAGCAGGTACATGATGCCGAACGTTCCGATCAATGAGAGCGGTACGGCTACGCTCGGAATCACGGTCGCCGCCAGATTCCGCAGGAATAAGAAGACGACCAGCACCACCAGTGCGATCGCCAGCATCAACTCAAATTCCACGTCCTTCACGGAGGCGCGGATGGTGGTGGTCCGGTCGGTCAGAATCTGCACTTTCACAGCTAAAGGCAGCGACGCCTGTAGCTGCGGCAGCAGCTTTTTGATCTTGTCGACCACGCTGATAATGTTGGCGCCCGGTTGCCGCTGAATGTTGACGATCACCGCCGGCGTTAGATTCATCCACGCCGCAAGCAGATTATTCTCCGTTCCGTCGATCACGTTGGCTACATCACTCAACCTGACCGGAGCGCCGTTGTGATAGGCGACGACAAGCGGCTTGTAATCGCCGCTGGAAAAAAGCTGATCGTTGGCGCCGATGGTGTAGGACTGCCGCGTGCCGTCGATTACGCCCTTAGCCTGGTCCACGTTCGCCTGGGCCAGCGCGGCGCGTATGTCCTCCAGACTCAGCCCGTAAGACGCGAGCGCGGTGGGATTCGCCTGAATGCGGACAGCGGGCTTCTGCCCGCCGCTGATCGAAACCAGCCCCACGCCGGGCAATTGCGAAATCTTCTGTGCCAGCGAAGTATCGGCAAGATCTTCCACCTTCGACAGAGGCAATGAGTCCGAAGTCAGCGCCAGGGTGAGAATTGGCGCGTCCGCCGGATTGACCTTGTTGTAGATCGGAGGGTTCGGCAGGTCCACCGGCAGATACGTCGAGCCGGAGTTGATCGCAGCCTGCACCTGCTGCTCTTCCACGTCGATGTTCTGGTCGAGCCCGAACTGCAGCGTGATTACCGAGCTGCCAAACGAACTCGTCGACGTCATCTGACTCAGGCCGGGCACCTGGCCGAACTGCCGCTCCAGCGGCGACGTGACCGACGAAGCCATGACATCGGGATCTGCCCCCGGATAGAACGTGACCACTTGAATGGTCGGGTAGTCGACCTCGGGCAATGCCGACACCGGCAACTGCATGAACGCCACACCGCCTACGAGCAACACTCCCACCATGAGCAGCGTGGTTGCGACCGGCACGGAGAATGAATAACCGTGAAGGACTCATGAACCTGGGGTTCCTGAACTCGTCGCCGCGCCATCGTTGGGGGGCGAATGCCGGCCGCCGCCCTGACTCGCGTTGCGCGGTTCGATTCGGCTGCCTCGCTGCAATTTGTCCTGGCCGTCGGTTACGACAGTGTCGCCGGGAGCGACTCCGCTGGTGATGACCGTGGTATCACCTTGCGTGAGGGCGATGTTAACCACCTTGTCCTGCACCGTTTTGTCCGGATTCACCGCGTAAACGAACGTGCCTTGGGGGCCCCGCAGGATCGCGGCCGTCGGCACCACCGTGCTGTTCTTGCGCGTCTCTAATAACAGGTTGGCGTTTACGAACTGGTTCGGCCAGAGCTGGTTGTCGGTGTTGCTGAACACGGCCTTGAGTTTCGCCGTGCCGGTCGTCGGATCAATCTGGTTGTCAATGGTCAGCAATTTTCCCGTTGCCAGCTTGGTTTGATCGTCGCGGCTGAAAGCATCCACCTCGAGCGTTCCGCTCTTCATGTGCTTCGCGACATTCGGCAACACGTCTTCCGGCAGTGTGAAGATCACGGCAATCGGCTGCAGCTGCGTCAGAATCAGCATGGGACTCGTATCTGCCGCATGAATGATGTTGCCGGGGTCGACCTGCCGCAGTCCCACTCGCCCGGCGAACGGCGCAGTAATGTGGCAATACACGATATTCAACCTGGCAGTCTCGATCTGTGCCTGATCCGTACGCACCGTGCCATCGAGCTGATCCACTAACGCCTTCTGCGTGTCAACCTGCTGCTGCGCGATGCTGCCCGAGGGAATCAACGCGGTGTAGCGCTCGAGATTCAACCGGGCGTCGCGCAGTTGTGCCTGGTCGCGAAATAATTGAGCCTGCATCTGATCGAGTTGAGCCTGGTAAGGACGAGGGTCAATCTCGATCAGCGATTCGCCCTCTTTCACATTCTGCCCTTCCTGAAAATTCACCCTCATGATCTGTCCGTCGACGCGACTCTTGATGTTCGCCGTATTGAAGGCCGTCACCGCGCCCAGGCCGGTCAGATAAATGGGGACGTCTTGCCGCTGCACTGGCGCCGTCGCCACGGAAACGGCGCGCGGTGCGGCCGCCTGCGCCTTTTGCTGTTTGGAGTCGGCGCTGCCGCTGCAGCCGGAAAGAACCAAAACCGCCGCAGCGACCAGAAGCGTCAGTCCTCGTGAAAAAGTCACCGTTCTCGCGCGGGGCTTTGTTTCAGAGAGATCATTCATAAATGGATAATTCATGGAAAAATATTTTGGCCCGAGGCCGTTGCTTTCGATACCGGCTCGGCAGGCGGTCCAAGTATTAGACGTATGCATTGTAGGCTCGGTTGCGGCAACTCACCCCCGGAAGACATTAATTTTTGCCTGTCTAAAAAGGCCCCCCGCGGGAGTAGCTCAGGTAGGAACCAGAACGCAGTTGCTATGGTAGAACCGTACTCCTTCAGCATCAACTGCGGCCTAGTGGCAGGTCAAGACTGGGGCGAAGGTTTTACAAATCTTTACTCGCTTTGACCGTCGCTTGACTGTCAGGACGCGATGAGCGCTACCGGAGCTGGATGCTCCGCCTCATACGCCGCAATCTCGGCCTCATGCTGCAGCGTTAGACCAATATCATCCAGTCCATTCAACAGACAATGGCGCACGAATTCATCCATGGGAAACTGCGCTCGAAAATCCTGATCGTCGCGCACTTCACGTTTCTCCAGATCGATGGTCACCTGATAGTCGTCAATCTCCTGCGCACGTTGCATCAACTCCGCAGCCTCGTCCTCGCTCAGCTGCACCGCGAGGAATCCATTTTTCGTGCTGTTGTTGGCGAAAATGTCGGCGAATGAAGACGAGATTACGGCGCGGAATCCAAAATCAGCCAGCGCCCACACCGCGTGCTCGCGCGATGATCCACAGCCGAAATTCTTTCCGGCCACTAGAACGCTCGCGCCTTCGTAGCGCGGCTCGTCGAGCACGAAGTCGCTGTTCTTCTTTCCATCCGCGCCGAACCGCCAGTCGTAAAACAAGAACTGCCCAAAGCCAGTCTTCTCGATGCGTTTCAAGAATTGTTTGGGGATGATCTGATCCGTATCCACGTTGACCCGGTCGAGCGGCGCCACGCGGCCACGATGCACAGTAAACGGTTTCATTGACCTCACGCTTTCTGACACTCGCTCCAATAAACGATTGGCGTCATCCTGAGCGGCGCCGTTCTCCAGGCGGAGCGAGGGATGACGCGCGGCCTACTGAAACTTCCAATTCCGAATATCCGTGAAATGCCCCGCAATCGCCGCCGCTGCCGCCATCATCGGACTCACCAGATGCGTCCGCCCCCCGCGCCCCTGCCGTCCTTCGAAATTGCGGTTGCTGGTGGAGGCGCAACGCTCGCCCGGCTGCAAAATATCCGGATTCATGCCCAGGCACATCGAGCACCCCGACTCCCGCCACTCGAACCCGGCATCCTGAAAAATCCGATGCAGGCCTTCCTGCTCCGCCGCCCGTTTTACAGTCTGCGATCCCGGTACTACCATCGCCCGCACTTTCGAACTTACGCGATGTCCCTTCGCCACCCGCGCTGCAGCCCGCAGGTCTTCGATCCGCGAATTCGTGCACGATCCGATGAACACACGATCAATTCCAATGTCTTCGATCCTTCGTCCCGGCTCCAATCCCATGTACTGCAAGGCAAGTTCCGTTGCGCGCCGATCTGATTCCTGCATACCGTTCACCTCCGGCACGCGCCCCGTTACCGGAGCCACCATCCCCGGATTCGTCCCCCAGGTCACGAACGGGCAAAGCTGCGCCCCATCAATCTCGATGACTTTGTCGAACGCCGCGCCGTCGTCGCTGGGCAGACTTCGCCAACACGCGACAGCTTTCTCCCACTCCGCATCCCGAGGAGCGAATCGTTTCCCCTTTACATACGCGATGGTCGTTTCGTCCGGCGCCACCATGCCAGCCCGTGCTCCTGCCTCGATGCTCATATTGCACAGCGTCATGCGCCCTTCCATCGAGAGCCCACGCACCGCCGCACCGGCGTATTCGATCACGTGTCCGGTGGCGCCGTCGGTTCCGATCTGTCCGATGATCCCCAGCGCCAAATCTTTAGCAGTTACGCCGTCCGCCAGCCGTCCCCGGACATCGATCTTCATCGTCTTCGGCGTCTGCTGGGCGAGACACTGCGTCGCGAGAACGTGTTCCACTTCCGACGTCCCAATGCCAAACGCCAGCGCTCCAAACGCCCCATGAGTGCTGGTATGGCTGTCGCCGCAGACAATCGTCATGCCCGGCTGCGTCAGCCCCAGTTCGGGGCCGATCACATGCACGATCCCCTGCTCCGGCGAATCCATATCAAACAGCCGGACGCCGAATTCCTTGCAGTTACTCTGCAGCGCCGAGATTTGTTTTGCGGCGATCAGATCGGTAATCGGAGCCCCGCGCGGTTCGGTAGGAATGTTGTGATCCACGGTTGCGACGGTCCGTGCCGGCTGCCGCAACTTCCTTCCCGCGGCGCGCAGCCCGTCGAATGCCTGCGGCGACGTCACCTCATGCACCAGATGGAGATCGATATAAAGAATCGGCGACCGCCCAGCTGGCTGCGCCACAACGTGAGCGCCCCAGATTTTTTCGAATAATGTCTTCTTCTGTGCCATCGCGTTTCTGTCCACTGACCACTAACCTCTGATCACTGATCTCCAGCCCCTACCTTGGCGTAGTAATCGCTCCCTCCGATGCCGACCACACCAACGCCCCGTACTTCGCAAAGACACCAGTCGGATACCGCGGCTGCGGCGCCTTCCACTGTGCCATGCGTTGCCGCAATACGTCATCGCTGACTTCAACTTCGAGAACGCGCTTGGTGACGTCGAAGTGAACCATGTCGCCATCGCGCACCGCCGCAATCGGTCCACCCAGCGCCGCCTCGGGAGAAACATGTCCCGCCATCAGTCCGCGCGTCGCGCCGCTGAAGCGACCGTCGGTCAACAGCGCCACGGAGCCGCCCAGCCCCTCGCCCACAATCGCGGCGGTCACGCCCAGCATCTCGCGCATCCCCGGACCGCCCTTCGGCCCCTCGTTGCGAATCACCACAACGTCTCCAGCCTTGATTTTCTTCGCCGTGACCGCGGCCATCGCATCTTCTTCGGATTCGAAGACTCTCGCTGGCCCGCGCTGTTCGAGACGCTCATGCCCGCTGATCTTGGCCACGCACCCCTCGGGCGCAAGATTTCCCTTGAGGATGACCAACCCGCCTGTCGCCTTCAGCGGCCTGTCGAGTGGCGCAATCACTTCCTGCCCCGGAGTCTCCACGGCGCGCTCCGCCTCCGCCCCAATCGTGAGGCCGGAAACCGTTTTCGCCGAAGCATGCAGATATTTCCCGTTGAGTAATCGTTTCGCCAGCAACCCGATGCCGCCTGCCCGGTGCATGTCCGCTGCCACGAATCTTCCTGACGGTTTCAGATCGGCCAGAAACGGAGTACGCTCGCTCACCGTTTGAAAATCATCAATCTCCAACTTGACGCCAGCCTCGCGCGCGATCGCCAGCAGATGCAGAACCGCGTTGGTCGATCCGCCGCTGGCCGCCACCGAAGCGATCGCGTTCTCGAACGCCTCTCGCGTCAGAATGTCCCGCGGACGGAGTCCCTCTTGCAGAACATTCATGACCACCTTGCCGCAATCGAACGATGCCTGATCTTTCTGCGAATCCATGGCCGGAATGCTGTTGTAGCCCATCGGTGACAGCCCAATCATCGCCATCACCGTCGACATCGTGTTCGCCGTGTACTGCCCGCCGCACGCGCCCGCCCCCGGGCACGCCACATCTTCCAGTTCTTTTAACTCTGTGTCGCTGATCTTTCCCGCGAGGTTCGCGCCAATCGCCTCATACACATCCTGAATCGTCACGTCTTTCCCGCGATAGCTTCCGGCCGCGATTGTGCCACCATAAAGCACAATGCCGGGAAGATTCATGCGCGCCAGCGCCATGGCCGCCGCCGGAATCGTCTTGTCACATCCCACCACGCAGACGACTGCGTCGAACATCTGTCCGCGGCAGACCAGTTCGATCGAGTCCGCGATCAACTCGCGGCTGACGAGCGAAGCACGCATCCCTTCTGTGCCCATGGTCTCGCCGTCGGAGATCGCGATGGTGTTGAACTCCATCGGCGTGCCCCCGGCGGCGCGTATCCCTTCCTTCACCTTGGCCGACAAACGCCGCAGGTGAAAGTTGCAGGGCATGGTTTCGATCCACGTATTGGCCACGCCGATCAGTGGACGGCTCAAATCGGCGTCGGTGAATCCAATGGCTTTGTACATCGAGCGCGCTCCCGCCCGGGAGCGCCCCTCGGTAATTCCACGGCTGATATGTTTGAGATCCATAGTCAAAGATTACAGGACACACAATGAAGTTGTGAAACTCGCATTCAGGGCGCAAAAACGGGGAACCCAGTTTGCAGGTTCCCCCAGATGCATGACGTTGCCCAGGAACCCGTCATGCTTGCCCAGCTATTCCAAACTTGGAACCTACGCCCGGGCCGCCGAGCGCGCATCTTCCTGAGTGACCCCCGCCGGAGGATGTGGTCCGATCCAGGCTGCCGCTTGCGCCGCGCCAGAGCCCACATGGATGACGTCGGCAATCGAATACCATTCGCGGTAAAGCTGGCCGACCTGCTTTTGATTCACGTCCAAAACCAGCGTGACCTGGTGGTCCCGCTCGCCCGCTTCCGCGTGCACCGTGGGAATGTCGAGGCCGCGCCGCGACGCCGCGTTCAGGATGCGCATCAACGTTCCCTGCGTATTGCGATAGCGAATCTGAAAATTCTGCATGGCTTGCTCCCCTACTGCGTCGGTTCTTCTTCCAACAGCATCTCCGAAAGCGCCGCGCCCGCCGGAACCATTGGGAAAACGTTGGCCTCCGGCGCGCAATCAAACACCAGCAACTCCGGCTCCGGTGAGCGCAAGAATCGGTCGAGCTGATCCCCGGTCTCGCTTGACACCGGAAACTCCCGCATGGCGTCTTCCTTCAGCCGCCAGCTGTGAATTTTGTAGGCCTTCGCAATCTCCACGAAATCCGGATTGTCACTCAGATCGGTCTCGGCATAATTGCGCTGGTAGAAAAGCTGCTGCCACTGCCGCACCATGCCCAGATACTTGTTATCGATGATCACCATCTTCACCGGCAGTCCGAGGCGGTGAACCGTGGCTAGTTCCTGGATGTTCATCTGGAATCCGCCGTCACCCGAAACGCAGAGTACGCAAGCTTCCGGCTTGGCCAACTGAACGCCCACCGCGGCCGGCAAAGCGAAACCCATAGCCCCAAGCCCACCGGAAGTGATGAATCCTCGTGGTGAAGACGACCGGTAGCGCTGGGCCGCCCACATCTGATGTTGACCGACGTCGGCCAGAATCACGCTATCCTGCGGCAGCCGGCTGAAGAGCTCATCGAGAAAGCGAATCGTCGGCTGCGCCAGCCCCCGCGGATCAAGTTCCGCCCGCTCAGCTCCGCACGCCACCGCACGCCATCCGCTGAAATCAGGCAACTGGGCGCCACGCGTCTCGCCGTTTTTGCCAGACGCCTGCCCTGGGCTTGTCGAATGGGTGCGAATTCTGCACAATTCCGCCTGAAACGCCGGAATCGTGTCCGCCAGATCTCCAATCACCGCAACGTCGCACGGCCGCACACGATCCAATTGCGCCGGATCGATTTCAAAGTGCACGATCTTCGCATGCGGCGCAAAGCGCGTCGGATCGCCGGTTACGCGGTCATCCAGCCGAGCGCCAAACACCATCAACAAGTCAGTCTCGTGCAGCGCAGTGTTTGCCGCGCGTGTTCCGTGCATGCCCACCATGCCCAAGTAATACGGAGCCTCGGGTGGGACCGCTCCCAATCCGTGCACGGTGGCGAACGTTGGAATATTCAATTCGTCGAGCAACCGCCGTACCTCCGGAATCGCTCCCGAAAGCTTTGCTCCTGCGCCTACCAGCGCAACCGGCTTCGACGACTGCTGTAATATCGCCACAATCGTGTCGGTAAATCCACCGTCGGCTTTCGCATCGGCAGGCCGGGCGTGGGGTGTGAACTTGACCGGCCCGGAAAATTCTTTCTTCGCCTTCAGCATGTCGGTGGGGATATCGATCACCACCGGCCCCGGCCGCCCGCTTCGCGCCCAGTAGAATCCCTCTGCGATCGCTTCGGGAATCTCGTCAATTGTCCGGACCAGCCGGCTCCATTTCGTTAGCGAAAGCGTTACGCCGAAAACATCGGTCTCCTGAAAGGCATCGGTGCCGATCAGTGCACTGCGCACCTGCCCGGTAATGCACACCAGAGGAACCGAGTCCATCTTGGCGTCGGCAATGCCGGTCACCAGATTTGTTGCGCCAGGCCCGCTGGTAGCCATGGCGACGCCAACTTTGCCCGTGACGCGCGCATAGCCTTCCGCCGCGAACACCGCGCCCTGCTCGTGCCGCGTAAGAATGTGCCGCACGCCGCTGCCTTCGAGCGCGTCGTACAGCGGCATGATCGCCCCGCCGGGATACCCAAACACCAGGTCGACCCCTTCGGCCCGCAAGCACCGCAACGTGATGTCCGCTCCCTTAATCTCCATTACTTTCGTCCCAACATTCTCATTAATGTCATCCTGAGCGAGGATTCTTCTTCGCGCTCAGCGACCGTAGTCGAAGGATCCCCCTCATTTCCGCTACCGCAAGTCTCGAAAGGCGCTCCCGCGACCGCTTCTAAGCATTGACAACGTGCTTGGGTGCCTCCGCCGGCTTCTTGCCATCCTTGGGCAGCCAACTCATCATGCCGCGGAGTTGCGCTCCCACGATCTCGATGGGATGCTGCTTCTCTTTCTCGCGCAGGACGTTGAAGTTGGGGCAGCCGTTCTTGTTCTCGGCAATCCACTCGCGCGCAAATTCCCCGCTCTGAATGTCGGCCAGCGTTTTCTTCATCGCCTGCCGCGTGGCATCACCCACCACCTGCTCGCCGCGGGTAAGGTCGCCATATTCGGCCGTATTCGAAATGGAATACCGCATCCGCGCCAATCCACCTTCGTAGATCAGGTCGACGATCAGCTTCACCTCGTGCAGGCACTCGAAATAGGCGATCTCTGGCGCGTAGCCAGCTTCGACCAAGGTTTCGAATCCCTTCTTGATCAGCGATGTCAGCCCGCCGCACAACACGGCCTGCTCGCCGAATAAGTCGCTCTCGGTTTCTTCTTTGAACGTCGTCTGTAGCACGCCCGCGCGCGTCGATCCAATTCCGTGCGCATACGCCAGAGCTAGCTCGTGCGCGTGGCCACTGGCGTCCTGTTGGATGGCGATCAGCGACGGTACCCCGCGACCTTCGGTGTAGACGCGCCGCACCAGATGTCCAGGACTCTTCGGTGCAATCATCACCACGTCAACGTCCGTCGGCGGAACAATCGTCTTAAAATGAATGCTGAAGCCATGCGACACCCCGAGAACTTTGCCGGGATGCAGGTACGGCTTGATGTGTTTTTCGTAGAGTTCGCCCTGGGTCTCATCGGGGGTGAGCACGTGAATCCAGTCGGCACGCTTGCAGGCCTCATCCGGCGCGACTACGACCATGCCGTCCGCTCGCGCCTGCGCGGCGCTCACCCGGTTCGGGTCCAGCCCGATGATGACTTTGAATCCGCTGTCGCGAAGATTCTGTGCCTGTGCGTGTCCCTGGCTGCCGTACCCCAAAATGGCGATCGTCTTGCCCTTCAGCGCCTCGGGCTTCGCGTCGCGTTCATAGAAAATTTTAACCACCAGCGTGCTCCTCTCGAATCACAGTTTGCATTCACAAGGGAAGAGTCAGCCCCTTGCTCTATAGAATGATCTCAAAGAATGATCTCTAAACTGCAAACCGACCGGTCGGTCGGTATCTAGAAATGGTACCTGTCCCCCCGCCAGGGTGTCAAGGGGGATTGTCGGCAACCGTAACGAAGCGATGTTGACTTGACCATCGAAAACAAAAAAAAAAAAAAAAAATTTTTTTTTTTTTTTTTTTTTCCCCCCCCCCCCCCCCCCCCCCCCCCCCCCCCCCCCCCCCCCCCCCATTCGGGGAGTGAACCTCGGCTGAGGCGCTCGTCGCGATCCGTCGTCACGCCTGAAGATTTCGGCCTCACCTCCGCCGAACACGCGTACGCTTATAACGTGCCACTGTGGGCTCCAGCTTAGGAGGTAGGAAGATGGCTGAGAAGCGCACTCCAATCGACGAAAGAACCCAGACCGTCGCACCGTCGTCGGCGAAAAAACCAGAACCGGGTCCCTCACAAGTAAGCTGTCCAAACCCTTGCGCCTGGGCAAGGATTGCGACTACGACCAGGAATTGAGACGGCTGCAGATCGAACTGGTGAAACTCCATGAGTGGATCCGTCAGCAGGGTCTCAAAGTGGTGATCCTATTCGAAGGCCGTGACGCCGCAGGCAAGGGAGGCGCCATCAAACGAATCACCCAGACGCTGAATCCCCGCATCTGCCGCGTGGTGGCGTTGGGCACGCCCACCGAACGGGAGAAAACCCAGTGGTACTTCCAGCGCTATGTGGCGCACCTGCCGGCCGCTGGCGAAATGGTGCTGTTCGACCGTAGCTGGTATAACCGGGCCGGCGTCGAGCATGTCATGGGCTTTTGCACCGAAGCCGAGTATGGGGAGTTCCTGCACAGTTGCCCGGAATTTGAGCGGATGCTGGTGCGGGCCGGCATCATCCTGATCAAGTACTGGTTCTCCGTGAGCGACGAGGAACAGGAACGCCGCTTTCAGGATCGCATGAATGACCCCACGAAGCGCTGGAAACTGAGTCCGATGGATCTGGAATCCCGGCGGCGCTGGGCAGAATATTCGCGGGCCAAAGATGAGATGTTCGCCGTCACCGACATCAAGCAGGCGCCGTGGTACGTGGTGAACGCAGAGAACAAGAAATGCGCCCGGCTGAACGTGATCAACCACTTGTTGTCGCTGATCCCTTACCGCGATATGACTCCGGAGCGACTGAAGCTGCCGCCGCTCGACAAAACCAAGTACGTGAGGCCGCCGATCCAGGAGCAGACTTTCGTCCCCGAAGTCTACCGCTCCGGCGAGTAGGGTTTCATCGGTATGTGGGGACAGTCGCCCTCGGCTAACTTGCCCTGAGCGAAGCCGAAGGGTCGAGCGAAACTCGCCAGCTTTCGCGGTCAGGACGGACACTTAAGCGAGCGCGGAACTTGGAGCAAGCATTGGCATTCCGCCCCGCAACTGTTTACCATGTCACGCGATGCCCCGCGAAGCTGTCGTCGATTCCCGGCAGGAAATTCTGCGCACGGCCGCGCGCCTGTTCCAGCAGCGCGGTTACGATGCGACCTCCATGAACAACGTCGCCGCCGCGCTCAAACTGAGTAAGGGTGGCCTGTACCACCACTTTCAGAGCAAAGATGAAATCCTGTTCGAGATCATGAATCACGCGATGGAACTGACTCAGGAACGAGTCATCGGGCCGGTGCGCAGCATCGTCGGTCCCGAAGAACGCCTGCGTGCCTTGATCCGGCTACACCTGGAAGTCGTGCTCAGCCCGCGCGACCGCGAGATCACCGTGATGCTGCATGAGAACCATCCCTTGCCGCCTGCCTTGCGCAAACGCATCAATGCCCGCAAGAAGGAATACATTCATTTCGTCGAAGGCCTGATCGCCGACGTGCAAAAGGCCGACTCGCAAAGAGACCCGCACCGTTCAAACCCGTCGGGCCGAGTCAGCCCGCGAGCCGCCGCCTTCGCCCTGCTGGGGATGATCAACTGGATCTACCAGTGGTACAAGCCGGAAGGCGAATTGCAGGCGAACAACTTGATTCCGCAATTTACCGCTTTGTTTTTTGGAGGCATTCTGTGAAGGCGCTGTTCTCGACGATCGCCGAGATTGCAGACCAGCGGTCGCAAAGCGGCAAGCTGTACCACGAATTTCTCCGCGTGCCGTCGATGAGCGCAGGGCTGTACGTTCTCGCGGCCGGAGCCACCGATCTGCAAAAACCGCACCACGAAGATGAGATTTACTACGTGATCCGCGGCCGCGGTCGTTTTCGCGCGGGCGATGAAGTCAGGGAAATCACCGCGGGCAGCGTGCTCTTTGTCGCGGCTGAAGTCGAGCATCGATTCCACGATGTTACGGAAGAACTGGCGTTGCTGGTCTTCTTCGCGCCGGCGGAGATTTTATTTTTTTCTGAATCATCGGGATCGATTGAGAGAACGGTCCTTACAGTCGGATCGTTACGCATCCGCCCTACTTCGCCGGCACCCAGTAAACTTCTTCCTTTACCGCCCCCTTATCCGTGAATCCACGCCGCTTCAGAATCGCCTTGCTGTGCTCGATCATGTCCGGATGCCCGCACAAATACGCCATCGTGTTGCTCGCGTCCAGTTCCCAGTGATCCGCGTACTTACGAAGAATGTCATCGGCCCGCCCGATCTCTCCCGGCCAGTCGGCATGATCCCAGGGACGACTGACGGTCGGCACATATTTGAACCATGGCAAGTCCTTATCGAAATGATTCAGTTCCTCGAGGTAGCCGAACTCCCACGGTCGGCTCGCGCCATTCAGCAAGTAAAGGTTGTGAGTGCCGTCAAACCGTCCCTCTTTCCACTCCTTGCTCAGCCAGCGCACGTAGCTCACGAACGGAGCCACTCCTGTCACCGTCGAAATCAGTAAATGATGGGTTTTTCCATTCTGCATGTCGAGCGAGAACCGGCCCTTGGGCACTTTCCGCATCAGAAGTGGATCGCCGGGCTGCAGCTTGTGCAACAGAGGCGTGAGCGCACCTTCCGGCACCAGTTCAAAGAAAAATTCCAGTTCATCTTCTGCTGGAGATGACGCGATCGAATACGGCCTCTCCACGCGCTTCCCATCTTTCTCCACGCCCAGAGTCGCGTATTGTCCCGGCACAAACTTGAATTCGCCTCCGCTTCGGATGCGGAACATCCACAAGTCCGGAGCGAAATCGACGCGCTTCGTGACCTGCGCGTGATAGAACTTCTCGTCAGGGGTCGTCATCTCACCTCATCGCTCAAACTTCAGGTCAAAAATCTCAAAGCGCCCAGAAGACTGGACGCAAGGGATTCATTTCGACAGAAATTAAGTCGTGTTATCGTACGCCCGGCTCCATCGCTTGTCCGCGCACTTCCAACCGAACGGTCGTACGGTCAATCTGGGTGGCGTTATCCTAGCCGGAATTGTCCGTTTTGTGAAGGGGCGTCATCGTCGACGGCGGAAAACTTGCGCTCCGCGAAGAATGATTCCGGTCGCGATATGGAAATGCATCGAGTTAGAACGGCAGCAGTTCAAACGCCGGATAATTCGCTGCCAGTTCGACGAAGGCGGTGACTGGCGAGCCGGCTGGGACGGGAAAGTAGGTTTGGACTTCGCGTTTGAAGTTATCGAGATAGGCTTTCAGGATCGGCGGCTTCTCGGCGTCGGGTAGGGGACGCAGGCGATATTTCTGGCGATTGCTTCCCTTTTTCAGGGTGATTTCTGCTGCGGCTTCGGCATTGCGCACCCATTGCGTTCGTCCGCGGGGAGCGACAAGGTAACGTTTGCCGTTTTGCTCGAGGAGATCGACGGGAGTGGAGTACAGCTTGCCGGATTTGCGTCCACGAACTTCGAGCAGGTAGTTGTGCGAGAAGCCCAAGCCGAGGCCGACGAGGAATCCAAAGACGCGATTGAAGATTTTTTCGAAGGTGGTGGGTTCGCGGAAGGCAGGGAGGGTGGCGGGCATAGCGATCATTATAGGGTCCGTCGCGGGTCGTTCGATACTGATCCAGAGATCCCCCGATTTCTCGCGCAAACGACGCGCGAGTAATGGAGCACCCGCTCTTCGTTCGACACCAGATCAGGTCTGCTTTATGAAGCGCAACGAGGCGGAGTTCATGCAATAGCGCAGGCCGGTGGGATTGGGGCCGTCGTCGAAGACGTGGCCGAGGTGGGCGTCGCATTCGGTGCAAGAGACGGCGATGCGGACCATTCGGTAAGTCGTGTCGCGAATTTCTGTGACATTCTCCTTGGCGATCGGCTGCCAGAAACTCGGCCATCCGGTGCCGGACTCGAACTTGGTGGCGGAATCGAAGAGCGCGTTGTCGCAGCAGATGCAGCGGTAGAGTCCCTTGTCGGGTAAGTTCCAGTATTTGCCGGAGAAGGCGATTTCGGTGTCGGCGCGGCGCGTGATGTCGAAGGCGTTGTCGGAGAGTTGCTTGCGCCATTCGTCTTCAGTCCTTACGACTTTGGGGATGCGAACCGTTTTCTGTCGTTCACGAGCGTCGGAAAAGAGCACGATCGTGACTTCCTTGGGCTCGCCTACCGCGGCGGCAGCTCGCAGGACCGAGGGTTTTCTCCACTGCCAGAGTGCCAGGCCACCGATCGCCGCGGCCGCGCTCGCCAGGAAGGCCCGGCGGCGCAGATTGGTGGAGCTGTCGTTCGCGGCTCCGTGATTGGAATCGAACATTGTGATCTCCTCGCACTGACGGTTCTTTCTTTCGCCCTTGCTGGGCTTGGCTAAATCTCTATTTTGGCTACTCACGGCTTGCGATGGTTTCGCGACTCACTTTCCCCTGTACAGGTCAGGGAACTGCTCGCGCAGGTGCTCGACCTTGGGCGCGTCGTTATAGACGATGTAGGGCTGATTGGGATGCGTCGCCGCGTAATTCTGGTGATAGGCTTCGGCCGGATAGAAGCCTTGCAGCGGGACGACCTTGGTCACGATGGCGCGCGGAAAGACTTTAGCTTTGTCGAGTTGAGCGATGTAGGCCTCGGCGATGCGTTTCTGCTCGTCGTTGGCGTAGAAAATTGACGAGCGATATTGCGTGCCTTCGTCGGGGCCCTGGCGGTTGAGTTGGGTGGGGTCGTGCGCAACCGAGAAGAATACGCGCAGGAGTTCGCCATACGTAATTTGGGCGGGATCGTAAACAACCTGCACAGACTCGGCGTGGCCGGTTTCGCCGGTGCTGACGATTTCGTATTCGGCGGTCTTCGCCGACCCGCCAGAGTAGCCGGAAGTGGCGCTGATGACACCCTTGACGTGCTGAAAAACCGCCTGGATGCCCCAGAAGCATCCGCCCGAAACTACGGCAGTCTGCTGACCGGCAGTGGCGGTGCGTGGTGCGTCGAGCGCCGGCGCGGGCACCGGGGCGGCCGGACTTGCTTTAGCATTGCATGCGGCGGCGCCGACGAGCGCTGCGAGAAGGAGCAGGACGTAGCGAGTAGACGAGTTGCGCATGGTGAATTCTCCGTCTTAAGTACGAACTAGAAGTGCTACCGGATTGGAGTCACGGGACGCAAATAAGTTTCAGCAGGAACCGACGGGCCGGGTAGCAGAGTTGCGCACTTGACTTCGCTTTATATTCGCCTACAATGGCGCTATGGCCATCACACGCAGACAGCGGGAAGTGTACGACTTCATTTCGCGATTCGTGGCGGAGCATGGATACTCTCCGTCGTTCGAAGAAATTGGCAAGGGACTGGATCTCACTTCTCTGGCGACGGTGCACAAGCACGTCACGAATCTGGAGAAGAAGGGACTGCTGACGCGCGACTACAATCGCAGCCGCTCCATCGACCTGCTGCCTCCTAAGGGACGCCTCAAACAGGCTATGAGCGTGAACACCGGGCTGGTGCTCCCGCTCATGGGGCGCATCGCCGCCGGGCAGCCGATTGAAGCAGTGGAGAATCCGGAAACAATTTCTCTGGCCGATTTCGTCCGCTCGAAAGAAGTGTTCGTCCTCGAAGTCCGCGGCGACTCCATGCAGGACGAAGCGATTCTCAATGGCGACTACGTGCTGGTGGAGAAGGCCAAGACCGCACACAACGGCGACATCGTGGTTGCTCTGGTGGATCTGAGCGATGCGACGTTGAAGCGGTTCTATCGCGAAGGAGATAACATTCGTCTACAGCCGTCGAACGCGACCATGAAACCGATCATCGTTCCGGCCGCTTCGGTCGATGTGCAGGGGCGGGTGATTGGAGTGCTGCGGAAATACTGAAGGCCGCTCAGATTGGTTTGTATGTTTCGAATAATGTTGTTATTCTGCCTTTCCCCGCATTGGAGTTCAACGCAACGTGCTTAGGCATAAACCAGTCCGCCGGCCTGGACAGGACATTCGTACTCTCCCCACCTACACAATTCCCGAAGCTGCGGTATTTCTAGCTATTCCACGGCGCACACTGGCTTCTTGGTACGAGGGCGACGAACCCATTTTGAAAGCATCGGGCCAATATGGATTGGCGCACCTGCTCTCTTATAGGGATATTGAGGAGGCGTACCGTATCTATCTGCTTCGGGAGAGGTTCAATTTTTCGTTCCAATTCCTTAGACGATCAATGCGTAGTGCGCGCAAAATGTTCCATTCTCAACATCCACTATAGCGAGCGGACGCAGTAAAGGAATGCTTGCAGGGTCTTGTTTACGACAAGCCCGCTCGCGGGACGCGTCCTCGCACAGTCACGTCGCTCGGCAGGAAACCTGGACAGGCGGTTATAGAGGAAGTCGCGAACCTATTTGCAGAAAGAATAGAAAGCGGAAAGTTTATCTTCCCTTGGCGTTTCGCGGCTACCGACCACCAAAGCCGCCCTGTGTCGAATGAATCCTCGCATTATGTCGGGCCGGTTAGTAGTGACTGGGACGCGAATTCCAGTAAGCGTCTTGTGGGGGCGTAAACGTGCCGGAGCAAAGGTTGATGAAATTGCCTCTGATTTCGGGCTTGATCGCGGGATTGTTCAACAGGCACTGACGCACATTGATATACGTCAAAAAGCGGCGTGAGGAATGGGTCCTCTTTCTCGACGAAGGTTTTTCTGCCGAGTCGGTTGCGGTGCGCCTCAGGACGGCCGGATTTACGGTGCAGCGGTTCCCAGAGTGGTTCAGGGACGAGAATGGCCGAACACGGCGTAACGTGGAGGACCCTGAAGCGATCCGGTTTTGCCACAGAAACGGTTGGCTGCTAGTAACTAGAGATCACGAAATGAAAAACACCCATCGCGAAGACATCAAGAGGACCGAGATTGCGATACTTGCCACCGCCCACAACAGCCTAGAAAATCAAGACGAGTGGGTCGTAGCAATAATCAATTTGAAGAGTCGAATCCTTCGCGAATTCAAGAAGCGCGAGCGCCCGTGGTTTGGGACGTTCAGCCGGACTGCCAACCTAACGATTGCGACCATAAAATAGCTCTAGATGGAAAAACGCCCGGAATGGCTCCCGGGCGTGTTTAATTTCCGTACAAAACTTACCCAACGTGCTTGTTCAGAGCTTGGGCGATCGCTTCCTTCGGCTTGTAGCCGACGAGTTGCTCAACCACTTGGCCGCCTTTAAATACCAGCAGCGTTGGGATGCCGGTGACTTTGTAGCGCATGGGTGTGGCGCTGTTGGAGTCGACATCCATTTTGCCGATTTTTACTTTGCCCTGATAGTCGCGGGCCAGTTCTTCGACGATAGGGGCGATGGCGCGGCAAGGGCCGCACCAAGTTGCCCAGAAGTCTACGAGAACGGGCTGATCCGATTTCAAAACATCCTGGTCGAAGTTCGCATCGGTGACTTCGACGATTCCATTACCTGCCATTTTCTTTCTCCTCGTTTCAACGTCGGGCTGTCGGTCGACGCTGCATCGAGCGGCGTTGCCGGGCCTGGCGATCTATATGAGTGCTTCCCGCTTGCGGGATCGAACTCTTCATGGTAACACCGGTATTCGATGCGGCGCGAGCGGCGAAAGTCGCAAGATCTGGAGCCGCTATGGGTTCGACCCGCTATCGCCTTTTTGCGGCGTCGGAGTCGCTGGAGTGAGGGACTTGATATAGCTAACCAGTTGCCAGCGCTGGGGTTCGGGGAGTTTTGACCATACCGGCATGCCCCGCCGGACCACTCCGTTGGTTAAGAGCCAAAAAAGCGTCCCGGGAGTCGACTGCTGCACCTCATCGGCGCGCAGATTGGGACCCTTCTTGCCTCCCTCGGCCATCTCCCCGTGGCACTCGGCACAGTGGAGATCGAAAAGTTTGGCGCCTGCGGCCACAGCGTCCGGATCGGACTCCAAAGGGTTAAGCCGCGCCGCCGCCTTCCGCGGAGCTTTCGCCAGTTCCGCATAGACGCTGTCTTTGCCGGATGATGCCGGCTTTGTTTGCGCCCTAGAGGCGACAACTGTCAGAAGGAAAACGACGAGTGCAGCATGAAGCCTAAGGAGGCGGGAATTCATTGGCGGCCTCCCAGCAGACGGCCAATGGCTGCGCCAAATCCAGAAAATTCGCGGGAAACTCCCCAGCGCAGCAAGAAGCGGTGGCTGTTGTCGTTGAGGCCAAAGCCAGGAGACAGGCGCAGGGTCCAGTCCGAAGGCAAATTCCAGGCGACCACCGGAGCCAGATAGTGAGAAGTGTCGTGCAGGCCGAAACTGTAACGGTCTCCAAGACCGCCGTACATTTCGACTCCGGCAATGAAGTTCTCGCGGCAGAGGTTACAGCGTTTCGCCGACGCTTTAAGAGCAAGCGGCCGGCTGGCGCCGATCGCATAGCCGAACTCCCACGGATCTCCGCCAGTGACGTTCTTGGTGGCGATGGTGTTTTCGGTGACGTTCCATCCTTGAAAAGTCTTCGAAAGCAAGAGTTTGAACTCCAGTTCGTGATCGTGTTCCTGACGGGCCAGTGAATTCGGGACGGCATAGTCGGATTCGACGTCGTGGCCTTCAACTTCTTTCAGGATCTTGTCAGCGCCGCTGGTTTGTTCGTATTCGATGTAGAGAACAGGATTGACGAAGTGCTCGCGCTGCAGAAGGCGGAAGCGGTTCTCCCAGCGGAAGCCGGTGAAAATGGTGCTGTCGTTGAACGTAGTCTGGGCGTCGACGTAGACCTCGGTGGTCCACCATGCGGTTGCGCCGTATTCGAACTCGGTCCAGAAGGCGTGGAAATCGTTGCCTCCGCGCTGCGTGCCGAAAGTGGAGAAGTACTCGACCTCGAGGCTGCCGGGCTCTTCGAGGTAGTGGTCGTAAGCCACTATGTAAGGGCTTTCCTGGGAGTGAGCCGGGGGCGGCGCGGCCGCGAACAGACAGAGTGTCACAAGAGCGGCGAAGAATAATCTTGTTTGAAGCCTGATCTGAGGCAAGCGGAGTGGTTACTTCCTTTCTCGTGGGTTCTTGTTACTACTCTCGCTAGTTGCAACTCAGTCGCATCTGGGTTACACTTCGATATTGCTGGAGCGCTCGTTGACCCGTCAAGCGCCAGCGAAAGAATCTGTCGCAGGCTGATTGCGACCAGTTGCGACCAGTTGCGACAAGCGAGAATTGCGATGCCACTTCCCCAGACCGAGATGCCGGGCCGGCTACAGGCGCATTTCGCCGAGCGCGGAATTCGCATGACGCAGCAGCGCCGCGCCATCCTGAGTGTGATGGAGACCGCCAGCAAGCATCTCGACGCCAGCCAGATCTTGCGCAAAGCACAAAAGATCGACGCCAGCGTTGACCGCAGCACGGTCTACCGCACGTTGCGGCTGCTGAAGCGGCACGGGTTGATCGACGAACTCGACCTGATGCACATCAACGGCGAGGGCCACTACTACGAACGCAAGCTGGATCGCGACCACATCCACATGGCGTGCCTACGTTGTGGCAAGATCGCCGAATTTGTAAGCGATGGGTTTGAAAGGCTCAAGCAGCAGGTGGAAAAGGATTGCCGCTTCCGAGTACTGGTTTCACGACTGGAGATCGGCGGATATTGCGCAACTTGCCGAGGATCGCAGTGAGCGGATCCCGGGACAAAAAGAAAGCGTCCTCGACTTTTCAGTCCAGGACGCCTCGGCAGCCCTCCCCCAGAACTGCCAAACCACGAAATGGATATTAGAATCTGCTTGGTTTGGTGTAAACGTCACTTTGGTAATACGGCTCGGAGAAAGCTAAGTTCGCGCTGACGGAAGTAACAAAGCCGTTCCCGCCTTTAGGCGCATCCGCAAACGGGCTACTGTTTTTTCCAAGTTTGGCCGGCGTCGCTGGTCACCCAGACTTCCGAGGTCGAGGTGGTGATCGTTCCATGCTGCGGATCGGGAAATTCCATGCGGACGACGTCACCGGTTAGGTAGGAACCGCCGGAGGCAGGTACTACGCGGGCCCACGTTTTGCCGGCGTCGACGGAGCGATAGAGCGCGCCGCCGGAGCCACCGGCCCACACTTCTGACCCCGTCGCGGTGACCGCTCGAAAGACTGGAGTTGCGACTTCCTTCTTGAGAGCTCTCGCGTCGGAATCTTTTTGTTTCGCCCGCGAAGCTTTGGTCGCAACTTCCAGACTGGCGACGGCAGGTGCTGCGTTCACGTTGACACTCTGCCACGTCTTTCCCTGGTCGAACGAGCGCTGCAAGTTGCCGGCGGAATTGATGGTCCAGCGCGGTGAGGGGACGGCCCCCGGCGACAATTCGGCCAATCGATCGAAGTTACGCCCTTGCAACGGAACTTGGCTGACCTGGCTGTTAGTGATCGTGTTTGCGCCGCTCACGCTCCCCGTCTGGACCGCACCCTGCTCCGCCGCAACCTCGACCGTCTCTGAAGCGCTGCCCGGGCTCAGCGTGAAATTGTGAGTCGCGGGCTGACTCGCATCGTAGTTAAAGGCGAGGACGACAGGATTGAAACCTGGAGCTTCCGCTCTCGCTTTGTAGTTTCCCGTGGGAAGGCCCGCAACCAGCCACGCACCTTGAGCATTGGTCACAGCGGTAATGGGCCCGCCAGTACTGGAGGGAGTAACGGTAATCCGCGCGTTGGCCACGACCGCGCCGGAAGGATCAACGACGAGCCCGCCGACCTGCCCAAAAGCATTCAGAGGCACGGGCAGCTTGGCTTTGGCGATGCCGCCAGAATATGCGAATTGTAACCGCGTGTCGGCAGACTGGTCGCGGGTCTTGGATTCCTGGTTCGCCTTTTCGGCATCAAGCATAGGCGCGGCGCCGCTCACCTCGACGCTCTGAGCAGCGCCCGGCACCTTCTGAGCCGGAGACGCTTGACCAGCAGCTGGTTGATTCAAGGTCAGGGCGGTCGTACCGTTGTTGGACATCTGCTGCTGGACGTTATTGTTCTGCTGCCACTGCGCCGACGCGCTCGGGCCCCACGCGCGATTCGCCGCAACCGCTCCGCTCGGCGCAGTTTTATAGGCGTCTCCATGAAACGCATTTCCGCCGCCTGGCGCGGGAGGAGTTGGTGTGGCGGGACCTGACGCGGCTGGAGCCGCTGCGCCGGCCATTCGCCCGGGCTCGCCCGCGTCTGGGATCGAACTATTCACAGAATTGGCAGCGGCGGGATTCACCGCCTTATCGTCCCTCGCGGCCGGTGGAACTGCTGGGGCCGCGGGTGCAGGCGCCTGACCACGCGATTCCGGCACAGCGACCTCACGACTTTTATAGGCCATCATCTGCGGGGCGGAGCGCCGTTGAACTTGCAGAATTCCGAGCGATGCTATGACCACGACTCCAGCGGCGACAAATCCCCAGCGAAGAACGGGCCACGTCAACCACGAGGCTCGAGCGCGACGGGCAGCGGGTGCATCGGCAACGGCTTCCGTCGGAGGCAGTCCGAGGGCCACGACTTCGCGGCAATCCCCACAACGCGAAATGTGTTCGAGCACAGCGGCGCGCTCCGGCTCGGACAGCGACTGCTCGGCAAAGGCGGTGAGCAGGTTCGCGTCCGGATGATCCGCGGTGGGCGTCGCCGCCTTGAGCCGATCACGCACGATATTGGGGATGCTTTGCATTCTTAGCTTTCTAGCGGGCAACCGATCCGCGGCTAAAGCCGCGCCCGTTCAAAACAAGCCTGAGCCGAGTGTCCATCCCGCTCATCCCGGGCCCTCGCGGACTCGGGCTTCTGCTCTCTTCTCAGAGAACGCTGGAGCGGAAGAATCTTGCGCCAAAGTGCGGCGGATATTCACCTGCAGATCGCGAACGTCCACTTCCAGCGCTTCCTCGGCCTGGCGGCGCGACATACCGCGGCGCGCCAAATTGGCGAGAATTTGTTTTCTCAAACCTTTGGCCAGCTTGTCGATCTTGCGGCTGATGGTGGACTCGTGCACGCCCAGCATGCGGGCAATCTCGGCCAGCGTGCGGCCATCGAGATAATACGCGCTCAGGATCGTGCGGTCTTCTGCGGAAAGAAAGGCGAGCGCTTCGTCGGTGGCCTGCGCCAGGCGCGGGTCGGCGGGCGGAAGCGGCTCGGGATCGGGGGCGCTGAACTGGGCTCCCTCTTCGGACTCTTCGTCGAGGCTTACCAGGCGTTTGGTGCGGCGGTAGCGATTGACGTACTCCTGAGCGAGGACTGTGCGTAGCCAGCCTTCGAGCGATCCGCGGCCCGTGTACGAAGAAAGTTTGGAGAGGCGCTGGCCGTCACGCGTGTTGGTGCCGTAAAGATCGGCGTAGAGAGTATCCGCCAGGTCGCGCGCAGCGGAGTCTTCGCGGGCAATGCGCAGGGCGGAGAGATAAAGCTTTTCGCGATAGCGGGTAAGAAAAATCTCCCAGGCTGAATTGTTGCCGGCAGCGCAGGCGCGGGCCAGGGCAAGTTCGTCGATACGAAGGCTCAGAAAGAACGCGCGGATTTCAGTTTCGCCGGTAGCGCCGTGTTTGGTGCCGACTTCGCAGAGAATCGCACCGAAAGATTCGCGCGTGAGACCGATTTTGTCGCAGGCGCCCCGGGCGTGGAGATCCGCCAGCAGGTCGTTGACGATGGACTGCACGGCGGAAATAGGTTCGGTGATGCTCATACGCGGGCGCTGTTTGCAATACCCCGGGGGCTAAAGCCCCATCTTCAATCGGCGTTCTCATCGCAGCGCTGAAAGCACTACGCCGCCCAAAAGCGGCCGCCCTGCTATCCAAAGACTCCTATCCAAAAAACGCTGTCCAAAAGCTGACGCCCAAAGACTAAGGACGCTGTCACCGATGCTACCAATTTATTAGACGCCCGGAGTGTGAATTTTGGGCGCAAGGAGGCTAGGCGAATTCGTTCTTCCGAGGAAGCAGGATGGGGCGTACTCGACGAAATCCCCACGTCTCGCAAAGGACGCGAGACATGGAGCACCCGGCGAAACTCCGCTTCTCGTATAAACGACGCGCGAGAAATGGGGCACCCAGATCGCTTCGGGGGAGGGGCGCGTTATGAATCCGAAGATATTTTTGAGTTTTGCTGTGCTGGTGGTGGTGGGTGGGTTGGTGGTCGCTGGACAGCGGCCGGTTCGGGCGGGAGAGGTAACTCCGTCCTCGGGATACAAGGTGCTCGATCCGATCCGGCATGGGAATTTGACGGTGTTCCCGGTCGTCGCGGCGAAGAGCTATCCGACAGGAGAGTTTCTCACTTTGGATGAAGGGCTGCGATCCGGAGAAGTGGTGGTGACCGAGGCGGGCAGTGTGCAAGGGTTGATCCGGCGCAATGTGGCGCCGGCGATCCGGCACGATGGAGCGCAGGTGAACCGGCTCGTGCTAGTTAACAATTCCAAGCGGCCGTTGCTCCTGCTGGCGGGGGAGATCGTTAGCGGGGGCCGGCAGGATCGCGTGATTGGAAAGGATCGCATCGTGCCGCCGGAGAGCGATCCGGTGGATTTGAGCGTCTTCTGCGTGGAACCGGGGCGATGGGTCGCGACCAGCGAGCATTTCGGGGCGTCGGAAGCGGTATACGGCGCCAACTATGGCGGCCCGATCAACGGAAAGGCGGCGCCTCCCATGGCGATTATGGCACAGCCGTCGGTGAGGGCTAAGGCGATGGGCGACAAGGATCAGAACGAAGTTTGGGCGGAGGTTCGGAAGCAGCGGGCGGAGGCGAGCGAGACGGTCGCGGTAGCGGGCGCGGCGCCTGCCGTCGCGGACGAGATTTCGCGCACAACCTCATACGCCAAGGTGAATGAGAACGCAGAGGTTCGGAAACAGGTTGACGCTGTGGCCAAGCCGATCGAGGCCAACTATCAGAGCTTGATCCATCAGCTGCGGGATCGCAACGCGGTCGGAGTGGTGGTGGCGGTGAACGGGCGCATCATTTGGGCCGATGTATTTGCCAGCACGGACCTTTTGGAAAAATACTGGCCCAAGCTGGTGCGCTCGTATGCATCGGAAGCCGTCGTCACGCGGGCCAAGGATGTTGAAGTGGGAGTAAGCAGCGCGCAGGCGTTCCTGGAAAATATGGAAGGTCGCCGCGAAACCATCGAGAGCGAGCCGGGAGTGTTTCGTCACACGGAAGTGAATGGCGACGGCTTCAAGGCGTTCTCCATCACTTCGTTGCTGCCAAAGACAGGGTTCGACGTGCACGTGGCGAAGATGGCGGAGTGAGGGTGCGGTCGTCAGTCATTAGTCGGTGGTCGTTAGCCGCCGGTCGCAGACAGCGCGAAGGAAACCGCGCGCTGGTTTTGGCTAGCCACTTGCTTTCTTAGACTGGCTCGCCAACTCTTCGATTGCCGGAAACGACTTGGGCGGAATCAGGGTGCGGTCCGGAGTCGCAGAACCAGCATTGACAGCCTTGACCAGAATTTCGAGGGCCGTTCCCGCGGCGGGGGCGGTGATGATGGTGGCTCTCAGTAGGCCGCGGCGCACCCAGTCCTGGCCGGTCTTGGTAACGCCATCGCAGCCCGTGAATGGCGTATTCAGCCACTGCTCGCGGTCTTTCTCGGTCAAACCTACGAACGCTTTTCTGGCCCCCATGGCCATAGCGTCGTTCTGGCAAATGACGGCGCGAATCTGCAGTTGGCGCGAAGATCCCAGCGAGAGCCAGGATTTGGCTGCCTGATGCGCGCTGCGCTCAGTCCAGTCACCTTTGAGCATCTTCAGTTCGACGGCGGAGGGCTTGGTGGAAAGCATCCCTTTTGTGCGATGCTGGGTTGCCGTGCTGTTGAACGGACCCTCGATGTAGAGAACGTTGCCTTGCGGGACAAGCACTCCGATCTGCTTCCCCTGAATCCGGCCAACTTCCGTCTGGTCGGTGCTCACCGAAAAGACCGGAACTTCGCCGCTGCGGCGAAGCTCAGGGATGTAATCCGGGTCGCTGTTGATAATGCCCCAGCCGATTCCCGCGCCCACCGCGGCTTTCGCGACCTGAGGCATACCCGTGCCTACAGGCTCCACGAGAATAGCGCTGGGGTGCTGAATAGGATCCTGAATGATCTTGATAAGTTGTTGGGTTTGGTTAACGGCGTCGTTCTCGGCGTAGATGATCTGAATTTTAACGCCTAGGCGAGCGGCCATGTCGGTTACGGCGACTGCCTGTTCTGCCTGGTAGTCGTTCTCTCGGGTGGTGAGAGCAACAACTACGTTCAATTTGTCCATGAGTTCGGCCCGGACTCCACAGTTCGACTTGGACTGCTGCTGGATTGTGGCACAGACGACGGAGAGAGACAAAGACTCTTTCGCTGCTGAACAAGCGGGGTTAACCGTTGAGGCTCGGCGGTCGGCGTTAGGCGTTAGGCGCTGGGGTTGGGGGTCGGAGGTCAGTCGTTCTTGTTTGACTCGTACCAACTGCGCCAGGCGGCGGCATCATTGGGCAGGTGCTGGCGGGTGATGTCCGTAAGAGCCTGAAACGCCCAACCATGAGTCTGGGCATCGAGCGCGGGATCGTCGGTGTCATTCAGCAATTGCGGAACGGCGCTGAGTCGCTCTTCGTGAGTAAACATGCCGGACTCAGCCAGGCTGCAGGCTGCGCTCTCTCGAACCTTGGGCGAAGTGTCGTCGTGCATGGTCCGCAGCAGGGGCGCGATCGTTTGAGCGCCACCGACCAGCGCGAGACCTTCGACGGACCAATGGCGCGAATCTTCGTCGGAGTCTTTGAGATGAGCAGTGAGGACCTGCACGATGCGGTTGGATTCGACTCCGCGATTGCCCATCAGGCCCAGCGCCCAGAGCGCCCAAATCTTCTGTGCGTGATCGGGAGAAGCAGCGGCACGCAGCAAGTAGTCGAGGCTGGCGGAGTTCTTGGCCAAGCCGTAGGCTGCCAGTTCGACTTCGATGCCTGATTCACGCACCCGCATATCGCTGGAGTTGAGCGCTGCCGTGGTGAGTGTGGCGATCTGTGAATTCCATTTGAGTTTTCCTTGCCAGCGGTCGACCCGTGACGAAATCTCCTCGACGGCGCCATCAGAGTGGCCGACGGCTTGTTCGAGCAGCGTTTCAGCCTGCGTCTGGGGCGCCAAACGATCCAGTTGGCTGGAGTCTTGGGGAACGGGCGGTGGTGCGATTTCGTCACCGTGCATTTCGAAGAGATTGGCAAAGCGGTCCCACGCCGCATGGGCGCTACCAATGCTACCAACCAGTACCGCCAACAAGACTCCGATCGCAACGGCAACGACGGGGCCGAGACGGGTTGTTTCCACGGAGCGATGGATTGGACCCGACCCATCCGACCCGCCTGCCGCAACATCAGATCCGGGACCAAGAGTCCCGTAGTCTGGAGTTAGGTGCAGAGGCGGATCCGCGACTGGCGCGGAGTTCGACTGTCCGTCTTGATCCGGCGAAAATGGCCCGAACACGCCCATATAATGATGAGTCTAGGGGGAGCCATGAAGTGCGGTAAAGTTACTTCGGTCCGAACCCTAGCGGGTATGATGCAAGGTTAGGAGGCAATCATGCGTATGAAATCGAAATGGTGGGTAGCGACGAGCAGCGTGCTTTTAGCGGCAGCAGCGTTGGCCGCGGCAGGTCCGGGATACCACGTGGTGACGACTTACAAGGTTGGAGGCAATGGAGGCTGGGATTATCTGACTGCCGACGCCGACGCTCGCCGGGTCTACATTTCTCGCGGCACACACGTTATGGTCATCGACGCAGATTCGGGCAAGAGCGTCGGCGACATTCCCGATACGCCGGGAGTGCACGGCATTGCCTTGGCCGCAGACTTGGGGCGCGGCTTCACCAGCAACGGGCGCGAGGGCACAGTCAGCATTTTCGATATCAAGACGCTGGCCACGAGCAGCAAGGTGAAGGTGGGAGACAATCCCGACGCGATTCTTTACGATCCGGCGACGAAGCGCGTGTTCACTTTCAACGGGCGCAGCCAGGATTCGACCGCGATCGATGGCGCTTCCGGGAAAGTGCTGGGCACGATCAAGCTCGACGGCAAGCCGGAGTTTGCGGCCAGCGATGCCAAGGGCGAGATTTTCGTCAACATCGAGGACAAGAGCGAACTCGTGGCCATCGATCCGAGCAAGTTAGAAGTGAAGGCGAAGTGGCCGCTGGCGCCGTGCGAGGAGCCGAGCGGACTCTCGATCGACCGCAAGAACCGGCGGTTGTTTGTGGGCTGCGATAACAAGATGATGGCAGTGGTGGACGCCGATAGCGGCAAAGTTTTAGCCACGCCTGCGATTGGCGAGGGAGTGGATGCAACCACGTTCGACCCCGAGACTGGGCTGGCTTTTGCCTCCTGCGGCCAGGACGGAGTGCTCACGGTGGTGAAAGAAGAGTCGCCGGATAAGTTCAGTGTCGCCGAAACCGTGACCACGCAAAAAGGAGCGCGCACGCTGGCGCTCGACGCAAAGACGCACAACGTGTTCGTGGTGACGGCACAGTTCGGACCTAGACCAGCAGCGACGGCGGACAATCCGCGTCCACGACCGGCCATTGTTCCTGACAGCTTTGTGGCCCTGGTTGTGGGGAAATGAAGGCAGTGGTCAGTGGCTTGTGGCCAGGCGTTGAAACGAACGGCATTCATTTGTGAGTGCACATCCAGTTTCGCAGAGCGGGCGAATGCGCTAACGAAACGCAAGTTTTCACTTGCATAAAACTCAAAGTTATGGCATCTTCAAACATCCTCAAGAGAAAGGATGCCCAAATTTGTCAATACATACGCACAAATCGCTAAGTGGGCTGACCCGGCCAACAACCAGCCGAGTCGGTTTTAGGGCGTCCCTCGAACGCGTCAGTTAATCCCCGACGCCCTTAACGCAAAGCTAACAAAACAAAAAGCACTCTGGGTGGCGCAGACTGCGGTTCCTTCGCCTTGACACGACACGTCCGCGGTCGCTGATTCCCCCAGAGTTAAAAATGTTCCACGTAGGGACTGAGGCATTCGTCCGTCCACCAGGCGAATCTCGGCTGGAGTTCGAAGCTGTTAGTTCGGCGCGCGGTTCGGTCAGTGGTGAAAGGTTACGGTTACTTCTCGTGGAAAGAGCGGCCCGGTTTCGCAAGAAATCGGGACGTGAGGTTCGACCCCTCGCGGGCGTAAGCCCACTCCGTGGCCGCACGTTCCCTGACCCTTTCGTTCGCAGTTGTAAGACGCGAGGAGCGAATGTTCCGCGCAAACCAAAATTCAGTCAGTGGCGAGCTTCACGGCAACTTCGTGGCGTGCCTGTTACTAGGCCGGGGTTCGAGCCCTCACCCGTGATCAAAATTCCCTGGCTGCAATGCAAGTGTGGCGCGGGCGGATTCGTCCGCGCCGCCAACAATTCCGAACAAGGTCTCGCCGGTGGTGAAAGAGAAGAGTTGCTTCGCTCGAAACGAATCGACGGAGCAGGGTCGCGAACTTTGCCGAGGCGCCGATCGGCGGCAACGCCGGGATCCGCAAGGATCTGGGGGCGTCGTCCCGAATCTCAGGGTTGCCGCCGAGACCGGCCTCGAGTCGAATCTCTTCTCGCAGGTTCCCCGGCGAGATTTGGAAGACCAACAGTCGTAACAGGTTCGGCCGGTGGTGAAGATGAGGGTTACTTCGCTTTGGGAGCGGGAGATGCAGGTTCGAATCCTGCCGCGGGAATTGTGCCCGCGTAGCTAAATGGTAGAGCGCCTCAATGTGCCTTCGTCGCTGATTCCCCGGCTGATGAATCAAGTGCTCTAAGAGTACTCCGGCAGAGTGCCGGTTAGAAAGCAACTGTATGGACGAACGCAAGTTGATCACGATTACAAAACCAAGCGACGGCGAGTCGCTGTGCCGCACCTGCTACTGGGCTCACGCCCAGAAAGGATTTCGCGAAAGCGAGGATCTGATTTTCTGCGCATTTAGCCCGAATTGAGGAAGCTCCCTTTCCCGGTGCGCGATTGTACGGATTATCTGAACCGAGTCTTACCGACGCGGCGGCAAATGGAAGAGATCGCATTGATCATTCCAAACGAGCCTGCTCGCAAGCGAGTTGGATTCTCCGGCGCTGGATTTGCCGCCATGGCGGAAGAAGAAGACGATATGATCTCGACGATGGAATGAGAATCAATTTCGCCGGTGGTGAAGACGAGGGTTCCTTCATAATCCGAAAGTTGCGGGTTCGAATCCCGCCGTGGCGCAGGTCACGTAGCTCAAATCTGGATAGAGCATCGGAACAAAACAACCGTCGTCGCCCAATTCCCCGGCGAATGTGCCGACAACAGATTCCTCACCGGCGAAACGCCGTTTTGGAATGACACACGTTTCAGCTAGTAGCTAGCAGCTGGAAACCTGTCGCTGGTAAAACCGACGGCTGAAAGCTGACAGCTGATTTTCGAAAGGAGGCTCCACATGGCTCGACTGAATCTACTCAACCTGAACTTTCGTCCGCGCACCCACGAAGGCGCGCCGGCGCGCAACATCTCGACCGCACTGCAGCTGCGACGCTCGGTCCTCGCGTGCCTGCTCTGGGAGAGCCAGTTCTACGAAGACGGAGTCGAGATTGCCGGCCGCATCGCGGAACTCGTGCCCAAGGTTGCAGCCGAGAAGGTGGCATCCCTTGCGGTAGAAACCCGCGAGAAGATGAAGCTGCGTCACGCACCGCTGTTGCTCGTGCGTGAGATGGCTCGTCACGCTACGCACCGTAAGTTCGTGGCCGATGCGCTCTCGACCGTCATTCAGCGTGCCGACGAACTCGTCGAGTTCGTCGCCATCTACTGGAAGGACGGTCGCGTGCCACTTTCGGCTCAGGTGAAGAAGGGGCTGGCCGCGGCTTTCCCCAAGTTCGATGAGTACGCGCTCGCGAAGTACGATCGCGGCGGGCCCATCAAACTTCGCGACGTGCTGTTCCTTGCTCACGCCAAGCCTCGCGATGGGGCGCAGGCCGAAGTGTGGAAGCGCCTGATCGCGGGTGAGCTCACCACTCCCGACACTTGGGAAGTTGCCCTCAGTTCTGGCGCCGACAAGCGCGAGGCCTGGGAGCGGCTGCTCCGCGAGCAGAAGCTGGGAGCACTGGCGCTGCTCCGCAACCTGCGCAATATGCGTGAGGCTGGGGTGGAAGAGTCGCTTGTGCTCACCGCACTCGGCTCTATGAGCACGGCGCGTGTGCTCCCGTTCCGTTTCCTGGCGGCGGCGCGTTACGCTCCGCAGTGGGAAGAGGCGCTTGAGCGGGCCATGCTGAAGTGTGTCGTGGGGAACGAGAAGCTGCCGGGAAAGACGATCGTCCTGGTAGACGTTTCCGGCTCGATGACCGCGCCGCTCTCTCACCGTTCCGAGATGCAGCGGACCGACGCGGCCTACGGCCTCGCGGTGCTGCTGCGCGAGATCGGCGAGAAGGTGGCCGTGTTCAGCTTCTCCAGTTCGCTGGTTGAAGTGCCGGCGCGCCGCGGATTTGCGCTGCGCGACGCCATCGACGCCAGCCAGTCGCACGGCGCTACGTATCTGGGGAAGGCGGTTGACGGCCTGAACCGGAAGGAACGCTACGATCGCCTGATCGTTATCACCGATGAGCAGGCGCACGACAGCGTACCCGCGCCGAAGGGCAAGGGCTATGTGATCAACGTGGCCAGCAACAAGAACGGCGTGGGCTACGGCAAGTGGACGCACATCGACGGCTGGAGTGAGTCGGTCGTGGAGTACATCCGCATGCTGGAGCAGACGGATTGACGCGTGGAGGGGCGGACGCCTCGCCCCTTGCGCGCCATAATCGTAACTCGGGAGATGTGACTTATTACATTTCTCTACCCACTCTTTAACCACAACGAGCAGAAGAGACGGGCGCGCAAGCCCGTCTCTTCGTGTCAGCTAGGGAGTGCTCCTGATCGGAGGGGTGAGGTTAGTGGCTGTCGCCGTCGTTATTCGCATCCGCAGAACTCTTCTGAGCTCCCGACCCCTGCTGGGCCGAGCGGCTCAAGGTAACCGTGTCCTGGGGGAGCGCGTCGCCTTTCTGGCTCTGGGGCTGACTTGACGCGAGGCGAGACGCTGGTTGAGATGCTTGGTTGACTTGGTTCGCGTGGCTACTGCTGCTGGTTGGGTTTACTGTCATACGGGCAAGATCGGCATGGCGCCCCGGAGCTTTAGCGAATCCGATTGCGATGAGGCAATCTCTGGTAACAGTTACTAGATAATCGTCTAGCGGCTCTTCCGGAATTGCAGCGTGCGACTTCTGAGAGCCTTGCCGGTCGAATCTGTTGGCACTTCGAATCCGATGGAACTGCGGCTCGGCTCTGAAGGGAGCATAAGTTCGCGGATGGCTTCCATCAACTCCCGGATGTCACCGTCGTGACTCTCAAGACGGCGCTCCAGTTCAGCCAGCTTCGTCAAGATATGTCGATTCTCGACGATGGCGCGACGCATGCGCACGAAAGCCAGAACAACGAACACGCTCATTTCAATGGCGCGCTCGGAATTCAATACGGTGGCCGCCATGATCGCGCCGTGTTCGGTGAATACGTGCGGGCGATAACGCGTGCCGCCATGCCCTTCACTTGAGATCACATTTTGTGATCTCAAGTTTTTGAATTCATGCGCGGAGACTTGAAAGCAAAATGCGAAAGGGAATCGTTTCGCGTTGCGCTTGACCTGCTGGTTCAAGTGTCTGGCTTGCACGCCATATAGCTCGGCGAGGTCAGTGTCGAGTATGACTCGCTGTCCACGAAGAACAAAGATCTTTGAATCAATCTTCCTAGCAGCCACAATCGCTGTCTTCGCCATATCCTATGCCTCGTTTCAAAACTTGAGATCACAATTTGTGATCTCAAGTTCTCAGCAAAAAGAAAAAAGGATCGGTAGCAGAATAGCAGCCGCAGGAGCTTGAAACACGACGAAACCAGTATTTGAAGACCAGGGGTCCCAATTCAGGAAAACACTATGACCGACCCCACTTACAACGTGATTCAACCCGAGCGCGGTGTGCCCATTAAAGCGTGGACAAAGGGCGTCCCGCTCGAGGATGCGGCCCAGAAGCAGTTGCTCAACGTGGCTTCGTTGCCGTTCATCTACAAGTGGGTCGCGGCCATGCCGGACGTGCACTGGGGCATTGGCGCCACCGTGGGCAGTGTGATTCCAACGCGGGGAGCGATCATCCCTGCGGCAGTCGGCGTCGACATTGGCTGCGGCATGATGGCGGTACAACACCTTGCGCCAGGTGGTCTGTGTGAAGGGATGACGGCGCACGTGCCAAAAGCCGGGGGCCCCCGCGTCTCGAAGTGTACGCGAGACGCGGGTACCTAGCTTTCTTCTCCCCCATTCCTCGGGAGAGATCATGCGCTCAGCGACACCGCCTGCCAGTCGGCACCCTGGGCAGTGAGCAGATCGCTGTTCAATGCGACCTGCTGTAGATCCTGCTGCCACGCGCTGTAAGCCTGCTGAGCGCTTGACGAGCTTCCGGCTGGCAGAGGCTGTCCCAGCGGATTCGAGTCCTGCGTCGTGCTATCGCTATCGTCGTCCGCACCCACCAAGTGATGGGGGGTGTGCCCGTGCAAGCCGTGCTTCGCCGTTCCTTGCAGAACGTTGGACAGGATCGGCGTCGCTGGAGTGCCGGTCGGAGCCGCCGGATCTGCACTGGCCGGCGATACTTGTTGCAGTGCGGCAAATTCGTTTTGTGCCGTGGTCTGCGCCGCCGAGAGGTTTCCGGTCTGCAACTCTTGGCCAAGCTGTTGGAGCGTCTGCTGAAACTGCTGCTGTTGCGCCGGCACGTTCGCATTTTGGAAGTTGAGGAAGTTACTGCTGGCAATACCTGCGACGGACATGTGAAGTCTCCTCCCGCCTGCAGTTGTTCATGGCAGGCTTCGTTACGCCATCAAAGAGGGCACTTCTCCGGCCAAATCGAGTAAGAATTCCAGAATGTTCACTCCGCTGATCTGCTGGACTTAGCGGCGCTCAGGTGAGGTGAGGAGAGTGGCCCCGGCATCGCTGACAAGAATCTGCCCAGCGCGGGCCGGAAAAACCTGCCGGGTGAAGCCCGCGGCTCACGTTCTTTGTGAGACGTGACTCCGCCTTCTGGAACCGGCCGATGCAGCCGGATCACGCTCCAGTAACGAAAAAACTCTCATCCGGCTTGCTATTGATTTTTTCCGCGGGTACGTCGGCGGTCACATCCTGCACGAATTCGCGGCGTCGTTCCGGCCCTTTGCGTTCAATCACCCGCACCCGGCGCGCGGGCATGTTGCTGGGCTCCAGGCTGATGATGCGCCCGCCGCGAACCAGAATCTGCGACCGAAACCAGTCCGTCCGGAACATGCGTCCGGCGGCATAAAACGTCATCGATGCCGCGATCGGACCTTCAAATTCCTGTCCCGTGCAGGCCACAATGCGTTTGCCCATTTCCGCCGTCCAGGTCATGCCGCCGACCAGTGGATCATTCAACCGGCAGCGCTCGAACGGCATGGCGTGCGAAAGCTTGCGCAATTGCAGAAGCTGCAGCAGCACGGAAGTCTTCGCCAGATTGGTGACGATGATTTTCGCTTCGCTCGAAGAAACGCGTTCCATCTTGATGTGCAGGTCCGGCGACCACTCGCGCTCAAATTCTTCGCGCGCCAGCGCCAGGCCCTTGTCTGTCGCTTCCACGTATCGCAGCGTTGCCCGCGCCAGAATCACACTGAAGAACGTGGTCACGATGGTGGCAATGACCGGAATGTAGCTCATCAGGGTGGTGAACGGAATGCGAAACGAGTTCATCAACTGCATGTGCATAGTTGCGCATGGCTCCTGCGGACTCAGTCTCGGGACGAGCGGGGGGATTCGCTGAGTCTAGTGAGGAATGGGCGCGCGCTCCAGATGCGCATGGTGCCATCGCAGCAACCGGTGGAGGGCAGGGACTTTGGTAACCGCGGCGGGATGCCATTTTGGCAGGACAGAGCTACGAAGCCCGTGCCTCACCGGGTGCTTCATCGGCGTTTGGCGCAAGCCCTCTAGGCTGCGCCCTTGGCCGATTCTTTCAAGTACGCCAGCACTTCTTCGGCATGCCCCTCCGGCTTTACTTTTTCGAAGATGTGCTGGATCTTCCCGTCCGGTCCGATCACGAACGTGGTGCGAGCCACGCCCCACACTTTCTTCCCGTACATGTTCTTTTCCTTCATCACTCCGAAGGCCTCGGCGACTTTCTTGTCGGCGTCGGCCAGCAACGTGAAAGGCAGGCTGAACTTGTCCTGGAATTTCTTTTGAGCTTTCGGCGTGTCGGGGGATATGCCGAGCAGCACGGCGCCGGTCTTCTGCATCTTCTTGTAAGTATCGCGGAATTCGCAGGCCTCGATGGTGCATCCGGGAGTATCGGCGCGAGGGTAAAAGTAAAGAACCACGGTTTTGCCGCGCAGATCTTTCAACGCGATCACTTTTCCGTTCTCGTCCTGCAAAGTGAAGTCGGGAGCCTTATCATTGACATTCATGGGAGTTTCTCCGGAAAAATCGATGCCAGGGATTGCGCCGGCCGAATCCAGCCAGCTAGCTTTCTCCAAAAGTTTCTACCGCAAGATTTTATACCGGGGAGCGTTCCTTGTGGCGGTGCTCGCCAGTGTTACTTCCTCGGCGGTAGTCGCCGCCGCTCAGGAAGAGCGCCCGCAGATTACGCCCGGAGAACGCAAGGTCCCGCGAAAAAAAGAGGCAGGACCGCGCGCGCTGGGTGTACTCCGGATTACGGCGAGCGGCAAAGCAACCCTGGTGCCGATTACCATTCTTATGAGCGGAAGGTTTTACGATGCGTCGGAGTACAAGGCCTCGCCCGTTCCCATGGCGCTGGAAACGGGCACCGTGTACGAGGGCGTCCGTACCGGCAGTTCTCAGGGTCTCTTCACAGTGGACGGTGCACTGCACAGTACCGTCGCCAACAGCCAGACTCCCTGGCTGGGTACCGGCAAATGGCTTCCGGCGGGATCGGAAGAGGCCCAGACCTCGCACAAAGCCGAGAATGTTCCAGTGGGCATCGACAACAGCGATGCACCACCGCGGTTGAGCCGCAACGCCAGCGAGTCGAAGACATCGCCGCAGCAAAGTACGCCCCCAGCAGCCCCGCCGTCGTCTACTGCGCCGTCGTCCACGGCTCCGTCTACAACCACGCCTTCATCGACGCCACCGCAGACCACGCCATCCGGGACCTCCGGTGGGCCGCCGGCCGCCACTCCCACGCAGCCAACCGGTTCCACATCTCCTGCGCCGACCTCGACAACGCCTCCACCCGAGTCGAAACCCGCCAAGACAGACGATCACTCGGGCGGCCAATCGCAGAATCATACCGGCGACCAGACCAAGGAGCCTGACGATAATAGCGGTGCTGGTGAGACCAACCGCCCGCGCCTACGTCGCGGAAAGCCGGTCGATCCCCTGCCCGATGAAGAAATCCCCGGCTACAGCAAGCTCGGCAGCGCCCCTGCTGCGACGCCTACGCCGGCTGCAAGCGCAGCTGCCGCAAACGTGGGCAAGACAGCACTCCCGTCTGCCCCTGTCCCGGTCCAGATGATCCCCGCAATCTCCGATGCGACCGGTCCCGACCCGCGCTCCTTCGCCTTCGACTGGCTGAAGAGCGAGGAGGGCGAGCGCCTCCAGCAGATGACGGATTTAGCCAAGCAGGAACTCCGCGCCTACGTCGCCGCACTGGCCCGGAACAGAATCTCCGCCACGCCACCCGGACCGCAGTCCGCCAAGCACAAGCCTTCCAAGCCGCCGGAACTGATTCTCGAGAACGCGCGCATGGTGGCCTACGATTTGTGGACTACGAATCAGCCCGTTCTCGTTTTCAGCGCCGAGGCGCACCTGCCGCTGCGGGCCGGCACAACCGCGGAGGACAACCTGCAGTATTCCATCATGCTGGTGGCACGCACCGACATCTACAACAATCTCCACAAACTCTACGTCGGAGTCACCGACAAGAACCATCTCGACATTACGCCGCGCCTGGAGTTGGTCGACGCCGTCGACGCCGACGGCGATGGCCGCGGCGAATTGTTATTCCGCGAAACCTCCGACGCCGGCGGCGGATGGATGATCTATCGCGCGAGCGCCGACAAGCTCTGGAAAATATTCGACAGTCTGAATCCTGAATAGCAGGGGGACCACATGAAACCGGCGAAGCCCGCTTCCTACTTTGCCACGTTGCTGTTTACGGTGGCATTCCTCGCGGTGATGCAGGCCATACTGCATGTGCCCACAGCTTCTGCCAGCGACGACTTAGAACAACGGTTAAGGACTGACTACCTCGACAAGGTCCTGACCCTCCGGCACTCTTACTCCGGCGACAAACTAGTCTTTGAATCCGACGGTTCGCTGGCCGGTTCCGCTCCACTCGGTCCCTGGACTGTCGACGGACAGATTTCCGTGCAGAGCATCGATCTGCACGGGCACACGCTGCACATTCATGGCCGGCGCGTCTGCGTCCTCTACGATTCGAAGACAAAATCGTTTCGCGATGTGCTCGATTGGCTGGCGGAATCAACGGCGCAGGGTCGGGACAAGCAGGAAAAGGCTTTTCGGGAAAAAACCGTGAGAATTGAAATTGAACTTCCCGGCGGCAAACCGGAAGAGTCTCAGGTCGTGTCTGTAATGAATTCGGTTTTTCTGGTCCCCGGCGAATCAATGCGAGAATTCGTGCCCGCTTTCTGGCGAGATTATTTCGACCGAATCGACGGTCAGCCTGAGAGCAGACCGCATGCGAACGATGCAGTGTACCGTGTGAAAAAAGGCGAAGTATCTCCGCCCCGTCGAACCTACGGCCTGGAACCGGAATTCACGGACGAGGCTCGCATCGCGAAATATCAGGGCACGATGACGCTCTCGCTCGTGGTGGATCCTTCAGGATCGGCCAGAGACGTTGCCATCGTCTCGCCGCTCGGACTCGGTCTGGACGAGCAAGCGGTCAAGCAAGTCAGCCAATGGAAATTTGATCCGGGAATGAAAGACGGCACTCCCGTGCCGGTGCGGATCATGGTCGAGGTCAGTTTCCACCTCTACTGAACCCGCGCCCCGCTTTCAGCGCCGTCCAAGCGCCGTCTTGCCAGAATGGCAGAACCGAAGAACGAATGAGGGATTTCAGTCAGCCCTCCGGAGACTTCTGCCGTATGAAATTCGCTAGAACTTACCTGAAATCTCGAGCCCAAGACCCAAGACCCGCCCCTCTACTTCTGCTGCATCACCAACTCGCCGTTTTCCACCTTCACTCCGCCCACATTATCCGGGAGCTTCATCCGATCGCGTTCCTCGGCCAGCTTCTTCTGCAGCGCAGGATTCACCAGCGACACCGGAACGCTCAAGTCTCCCACCTTGAATTCCGTGGGATCGAAGGTCGCGTATCCATCTTTTTGCCCGATATGTCCCGAGACCGTGACCCACACGTCTTTCCCAGCAATTTCCGTGAGGAACTGCCCGTGCACCAGGTCGCCGTCAAAACTCACCTGCTGATCCTTGATCGTGGGCGCGGCGCTTCCCACACTTGAATCCGGCGTAAGGCCTGCGGTTCCGGCATTGCCCAGCGATTGCGCCAGTACCGCGCTGATCTCGTCGGAATTAATGTGTACCTCAGCCTTGGACCCAGGCGCGCTCGAAGGTGAAGCCGATGACGAAGATTGGCTAGCCGCAGGCTGCGAAGTATCCGTCGACGCGCTTGCCTGCGACTGCTGCGTCGCCTGCTCAAACTGCGCCATCTTCTGATCAAACGACTGTGCATGCTCCGCAATCGCCGCCGGCGCCTGCGGATGGGCCACTGGCGCAGGCCGCTTCAACACCAGAACAATCGCCACCAGCGAAGCCACCAATGTCGCGATGCTAATGATCCGGTCGAGCTTGAATTTCTTCATAGTGATTCCCGGCTCCGGGCTCAAGAACAAAAGACCCCAGCCTCAATGGTACCGGGATTGTGAAGCGGGAATTAGATCACCAAAGTGCTGTCCAGTGAGGGTACCGGGACTCGTATGGGACCGGGTCTTCGACCCGGTCAGGCGGACTCAAACGCCGGGTGCCCCATTTCTCGCGCGTTCTTTGCGCGAGAAGTGGGGATTTTCGATAGTCTGCCAAAGTGGAGCGTCCTACCTCAGCTTTTTGACCAGCAACTCATTCACAATCTGCGGGCTGGCCTGCCCCTTGGAGGCTTTCATCACCTGCCCCACAAAGAAGCCGATCATGGTCGTTTTCCCCGCGCGATACTGCTCAAGCTGCTTCGGATTCGCCGCCAGAATTTCGTCGATGATCTTCTCCAGCGCCGACGTATCGGTCGACTGCTGCGGCCGTCCTTCTTCGTCATACACGGCAGGAAAATCCTTCCCACGCTCGAAGCACAAATCGTAGAGATCCTTAAGCATCTTGCCCGAGATCGTTCCCGCCTCGACCAAATCAGCCGACGCCGCCACTCCTCGCATCGAAATCGGAGACTGCTCAATCTCGATTCCCTTAGCCTTAAGCCGTCCCATCAACTCGCTCTGCACCAGGTTGGCCACGCGCTTGGGATTCTTCGCCGCCCGCGCCGCCTCTTCAAACTGGTCGGCCAGCGACTTCGGCGACGTTAGCACGTGCGCGTCGTATTCGGTAATGCCATAATCCTTCACCATGCGTGCGCGGCGCGCCTCGGGAAGTTCGGGCAAAGCGCGCGCAATCTCTGCTTTCCACTTTTCATCGACCACCAGCGGCAGCAGGTCCGGCTCCGGGAAGTAGCGATAATCGTGCGCCTGCTCTTTCGAGCGCATGCTGTAGGTCTTGCCTTCGTTCGCGTTGTAGAGGCGCGTTTCCTGCGTAATCTTGCCGCCGGATTCGAGCACGTCAATCTGCCGTCCAATCTCGTATTCCAGTGCTTCGCGGATGAAGCGGAACGAATTCACGTTCTTGATTTCCGCCTTGGTGCCAAACTCCTTCTGCCCCCGCGGACGCACGCTGACGTTGGCGTCGCAGCGCAGCGAGCCTTCCTCCATGTTGCAGTCGCTGACCCCGGTGTAAAGAATGATCTCCTTCAGCCGCGTCAGATATTCGTAAGCCTCGTCGGGCGAAGCAATGTCAGGCTCGCTGACAATTTCAATCAGCGGCACCCCGGTGCGGTTCAGGTCGATGGCCGTCTTCTCGGCCGCCTCGGGAAAGCCTTCGTGCAGGCTCTTGCCCGCGTCTTCTTCGAGATGCACGCGGGTGATGCCGATCTTTTTTTTGTCCGTGCCTGCTGGGATTTCGATGTAGCCATGCTCGGCCAGCGGCTTGTCATACTGCGAAATCTGGTATCCCTTCGGCAGGTCAGGATAGAAATAATTCTTGCGGGCAAAAATCGAAGTCTCGTTGACGCGGCACTGCAGCGCCATCGCCGCCAGCGTGGCAAACTCCACGACTTTCTTGTTGAGCACCGGCAGCGCGCCCGGCATCCCCAGGCAGACCGGGCAGACGTTCGAATTCGGCGGCGCCCCAAATCGCGTCGAACACGAGCAGAAAATCTTGCTCGCCGTCAAAAGCTGAACATGCACTTCCAGCCCAATGACCGGCTCATATGTAGCGCGGGCGGCGGGGGAATTGGCCGTCGTCGTGACCATAGGGAGCGATTATAAAGGGCGCATGAGGCAGCAGCACGCCGGGGCGTGGCTGCAAATACGTTCGACCAAAGTCATCGGCTCAGCAGAGCCTACTTCGTCTTGAACTCCACCGTATAGGTCGCGAGTGGATAGCCATCGGGCGTAGCGAACGCCATGGGTGTCAAAACAAAGCTGTATGTCTGGTTCGGCTTCAACTGCACCGGCAACTGAATGCGCAGCCCGCCATCCCCGAACGTCGGCTCACCCTTGATTGGGTAATGTTCGCTTCCACTCGCCCCGTAGTTGATGGAATATCCAGCCTCCGGGTCGAGCGGCTTGTCCAGCACAACCTTGATGGTCCGGACTGAAGCGTCCACGTCCTGCGAATGGTTGGCGAACGGTTCCATGCCCACCACATGCACGGACTTTGCTGCGTAGGCTGCGGCCTCCGCGGTTGCGTGCAGCCCGAGATCGCGGTAGAACGACGCAACCTGGGGCAGGTACGAAGAGAAGGTCGGGTATTGCGCACGTTGCGATTCGAACTGTTTCAATTTGTCGACCAGTTGGTCCATCCAAAAAAATCCTTTTCGCTGCTCGGAGCGAATGCGCCTCAGGTTCTTACCACTCTCCTCGCCGGCATGCTGGAAATAGACGATGACTGCGGCACGAACCAGCGATTCGTCCACCATCGTCTCCGCATCGCCGTACGCTATGCTCCTCATCTGGTCCGCAACCGTGGTGTAGACCTGATCCGCGCCTGAAAAATCCTTCCAGTGAGCGTCTACGGCTGGATTGACAAAAGAGTGGTTGAACTCGTGGATGATTGTCGAGAGATAGCCTTGGTCGGGCGGATAAGTCGGGCTGCCGGCATCATCATGCGTCCAGCAGCCGATGATGGAGAAGAGCTCCATGCTTCCGTCCTGGTGGACGAGGCGCGGTCCGTAGTTACCGCCGCCGTTGTTCATGCCCAGGATGAGGTGATATGTCAGGTCTGGCGCCTTGCCATAGAAGCTGGGATACCAGCCGAAGTCGACCGACCCAAGAGTCGTTGCAAAACGCTCCTCCGCCAGCCGGTACACAGTTTGATGTGCCGCGTAGAATTCCGCAAACTTGGCGTCGCGATAGAAGTCGCGTAGCAGCGGCAAGAACTTTTCCGAGTTGACGACGCCCCACCGCTTCTCCGGAACTTCAGGAGTAAAGACGACCAGAGGCTTGAGTTCTGGCGGGGGCGATAGTGAGATCGCCATCGCCATTACGGCGTCAAAACTGACACCATTTCTTTCCACCAGGGTCTGCGCCATCTGCACGGCGGGATGGTTTTTGTACGGCGCAAAGTAGCCGTCGATTTCGGCTGAATACGCCGGAAGCGTGTTCATGTTGTATTCAGGATTGCCTGCCAACCGGAAGACAATACTCAGCAGTTCTACGCGCTCCTCCACATGCGGGACAACCGCCGGCTTGCGATCCACGGACTGGCATACCGCACTTTCCGGATGCACGAGCAAACAGATTCCAACGAGAAAAACTGGAAGACTGCGTAAGTCGAAAACTTTTCGCACAAGTGAACCTCTCAGTGGGAGGAATCCTTCCACGAGGGTGGCTGGGACCGCCACTCCTGTCAGCCTCCTTGTAACGCGTTCCTCGACGGTCGACCGTGATGAGCATCACATCATAGTGGTCGTGGAAGTATGAAGAACAACCCGGAAGGTGCCCTTCATGTACAAAGCTGGCGGTCTACGCCCGCTCGTAAAACCGGAAGAACAGCGACTGCTTCGACACCGGCTCCGCTTTCTGAGTGAGTCCCGCCATCTGCTGCTGGCTGATCGGGGTGAATTCCCGCGCCAGTTGCACGTTTTCGATCAGCTGCGAAATGGAATCGCAGCCGATGATGACCGTGCTGACCGGCAGCGACAGCGAATAGTACATCGCCTGCCGCATATCCAGCGTGCCCCCGGTTGTCGCCTGGATCGCCATTCCCTCCCACGTATGCTTCTGCTGTTCAACCGGCGGAGGTGTCCACGACGAAAGAAGCCGTCCGCGCGCCGGAACTTTCATTCCAATAATGCCCATCTGTTTCTCCACTGCCAGCGGCAGCAGTTCCTGAGAGAAGCTGTAGTGATGCGGATCGGCCGCGTTCACCGCCATCAGGATCGTGTCGAAGTCATGGCGATGAATCGCCTCAATCAATGCATCCGGCCGGTAGTGACCGGTGATGCCGAGATAGCGCACAATTTTCTGCTCGCGCGCTTCGAGCAGCGCTTCCATCGCCCCGCCCTTGGCAAAAATCTCGTTGATGTCGGTCATGGTGCCGATGTCGTGCAGTTGCCACAAGTCGACGTGATCGGTCTGCAGCAGATGGAGCGACGTTTCGATCATGCGCATGGAGCCGTCGCGCGTCCGCTCTTTCGTCTTGGTCGCGAGAAACGCTTCGCCGCGTCGGTGCTTCATTACCTTGCCGACATACTGCTCGCTCCAGCGATCCGGTCCGCCGTAGATCGAAGATGTGTCGACGTAATTCACGCCCAGATCGAGAGCCTTCTCGATAATAGGGACGGCAACGGCTTCGTTGTTCGGCTTCTCAAGCGAGGCCTGCCCTCCCAGGCTGAAGATGCCAACTTTGTATCCGGTCTTCCCGAGATTGCGGGTCGGCATCGCATTCGTGGTTGCCGGATTGAATGGCAGTGAACCTGGCTTTGATGCTGACTGGCCGCTAGCCACAGCCGGAAGGGCTGCGGTGCTAAGCGCGGCCGCGGTCATGAGACCGCCCGCTTTAAGAAAACTCCGCCGATTGCTGGATAATTCTTGCGACTTAGACTTACTCATGAGGACCTCCGGAGGGCTTGACACCACTACATTAGCGCCAATCGCGAACGGAATCCAGGGTTAATCGAGAAGCCAGAGAGCCAGCTCTAGTTCGACTTCGGCGCGTCCAAATACTTATCCACTGCAATCTCGAAATACATCAATTCTTTGCCGCTTGCATCCGTCACACCCGTAATGTCAATGTTTGCGCCTGGCAATGGCGCGGTAATTCCGCCCACGTCGAAAAACAGAAACCCCGACTGCGTACCATGCGGCTCGACCGCCTTGGCCGCAAACTGCGACGACTCGATCTCCTCCATTTCTTTCTTCGTTATCGCTCCCTTCGACCTACGCGGAATGGGAATGGGCAGCGGACTGGGCCGCGTTTGGCCCTGCGGATTGGAAAGCCGCCGGTACAAATCCTGGGGAGAAATGGGTGTCAGCTTCGAGTGATTCGCCGTGATCAGCACGATCTCCATATTGGCGATCGACACCGGCTGGTCGCCGTCATTGGTCACGATAAAAAAAATAGGCAGAAACCCGTGCTCCGCGAGGCTCGCGGAAAAGATGCCCACCTTCTCCGGGGTGTCGTAAGGATCGGCCGCGATGGCGACCTTTTCATCGCGATGAAAATCGTGCGCCGGATAATTAATGGCAGTCTTGGCCACCGGCTTCACGAAATTCTTCGCCGCCAGCACGACCGGCACAAACAACGCAGCGGCAACCGCCAGGAAAAGCGAGCGATGAACGAATCGCGAGCACGGCATAGTCCCGATTATAGAGGGCAGCGCCTCCCCAGCCGCTGAGGCGGTTTAGAATGGCCTCAGCTTGAGCTATTTTCTCTACAGCCTCGTGCTCGCGACAGGAATGCTTCTGAGCCTGCCCTACTGGCTCTACCAGATCCTGCGCCACGGAAAATATCGTGCCAGCGTTTCCGCGCGCCTGGGAAGGGTCCCGGCGCGGCTGATGGCATTGTCTTCGACATCACGTCGAGCGCGCATTATCTGGGTGCACGCCGTTTCCGTCGGCGAAGTCCTGGCCGTCAGCGGACTGGTCGAGCAAATGCGCCGGACTTTTCCGCGGCATCGCGTGCTGGTTTCCACCACCACCGACACCGGACAGGAGCTCGCCCGCAAACGCTTCGGCGAAGAGAACGTCTTCTACTTCCCGCTGGATTTCGCGTTCGCGATCCATCCCTATCTGCGGGCGCTTCAACCAGAATTAGTCGTGCTCGCGGAAACCGAATTCTGGCCCAACTTTCTGCACCTGGCGCACGCCGCCGGGGCGCGCATCGCCGTGGTCAACGCTCGCATCTCCGACCGCTCGTGGCCCAGCTACCGCCGGTTTCGGTGGGCGCTGCGCCGGATGCTCGTTCACGTTGACCTGTTTCTCGCGCAGACGCAGGAAGACGGCGCGCGCCTGCAATCGATCGGCGCAGCAGGGGATCGCGTGCGAGTCACCGGCAATCTAAAGTTCGATGTGAGTTTTCCCGCGCCGCCTCCTATCGTCGAGAGTCTGCGCCGGTCGCTCGCGGCCGAACGCGCCGGTCCGGTGCTGGTCTGCGGCAGCACAGTCGAAGACGAGGAACCCGTTCTGCTGAAGGCGTTTGAGAATATCCGGGTCGGGCATCCCCGCGCGGTCATGATCCTGGCGCCACGCCATCCCGAGCGTTTCGACGATGTTGCCATCCTTTTGCAGCAGTTGGGCATGCCATCGGTCCGGCGCTCGCGCTGGAAGGGAGAATCCACGGCACAGGCTGCAGCAGCACCGCTTGCGGGCGGAGTCTTCCTGGTGGATTCCATTGGCGAACTGGCCGCGCTCTATGCGCTGGCCGATGTTGCGTTCGTCGGCGGAAGCCTCGTACCCCGGGGCGGCCATAACATTATCGAACCGGCGCAGCACGGCGTGGCCATCGTTACTGGGAACTACACGGAAAATTTTCGCGACATCGTCGCCTTGTTCCAAAGCCGCGATGCGGTTCGCATCGTTACCCTCGCCGAGTTGCCTCTAACTCTCATGCAGTTGCTCGCAGACGACGCCGAGCGACTGGCCCTCGGCCGCCGCGCGGAAGAAACCATGCGCTCGCAAACCGGCGCAACGGCTCGAACTTTGGCCACACTGAAGACTTTGATCGCGGAACACCACGACGCGCCCCAGATCTCGGCGCAAGCCGCGCACACCGATTGAATCCTCTTTCAACCATCTACGGCAGCGTGGTCGCAGGGCGCAATGCGCTCTATGATCGCGGATTTCTCCGCGCGCGCCGACTTCAGGGCAGCGTCATCAGCGTAGGAAATCTTTCGGCGGGTGGATCGGGCAAAACTCCGTTCGTGCTGTTGCTCGGCGAGTTGCTCAAAGCGCGCGGAATCAAGTTCGACGTGCTGTCGCGCGGCTACGGACGCACGTCCAAGGGCGTTCGGTTGGTTGATCCCGCCGGCCTGCCGCAGGAATTCGGCGACGAGCCTCTCCTGATCGCGCGCAAGCTGCAAGTGCCGGTGATTGTCGGGGAAGATCGGCACGATGCGGGTCAGCTTGCCGAATCGAGGTTCGGAGCGCAACTGCACGTGCTTGACGATGGCTTTCAGCACCGCGCACTCGCCCGGGACTTCGATATCGTTTTGGTCACACCGCAAGATGCGAACGACCGATTGCTCCCTGCGGGACGCCTGCGCGAGCCGCTCGAGTCCTTGCACCGCGCCGATGCCGTTGTGCTGGCCAGCGGCGCCTCGGCAGAGTCATTCCCGCTGGAAGGAAAACTCGTGTGGCGCGCGCGGCGCGGCATCGTACTGCCGGTCGCACCGAAAAATGTTCCTCCGCGTCCGGTGGTTTTCTGCGGCATCGCGCGTGCCCAGAATTTCGTGCTTCAGCTTCGCGCCGCCAATATCGAACCCGCCGCCGAGGCGTTTTATCGTGACCACCACGCCTACAGCGAAAAGGACATTCGCGAGCTGATTGAGCTCAAGCGGCGCAGCGAGGCCGGAGGCTTCGTGTCCACGGAAAAAGATGCCGTCAATCTGGGCCCGTATCTTGCTGCGTTGGAGCCGCTCGTGGTTGTTCCGGTCAAGATGGAGCTGTCGGATGCAGCTAACGCAGTCGATACCATCCTTCGCAAGATCGACGAACGAAAGCCCTCCGCATGAGAGAATCGGCGTTGCCTGTAGAATCGGCTGTTAAGCGGTAAATCGGGAAGGGCACGGCAGAGGATTGCCCGTTCGCCGCGTGTCTTGAAAGGGCGCGGCTTTAGCCGCGCCGCATGCCGCCAATCATGACCAAACACCCCAGAGAGGCCGACCGTCTCAAGAAGATCGTCGAAGCCTTCCCCAAGATCACCGTGACGGTTCTCGGAGACTTGGTCGCCGACGAGTTCGTGTTCGGCGAAATTTCCCGCGTCTCGCGCGAGGCTCCGGTGCTGATCCTGAAGCATCGCGAGCGCACCGTCGTCCCAGGCGGCGGAGCCAACGCCGCCAACAACCTCGCCGATCTGGGAGTGAACGTCCTCCCGGTGGGCGTGGTCGGTGACGACGAGCCCGGCCGCATGCTGCTGAAATATTTCCGGCACAAGCGCATCGCGGTCAGCGGCGTCCTGAAAGATAAGAGCTACACCACCGTGACCAAAACGCGCATAACCGCGGGCATGACCCACACTGCCCGTCAGCAAGTGGTGCGCATTGACCGCGAGCCGAAGGATCCGCCGAATCCTCACCTGACGCGCGAGCTGTACCTGGCCGCGCGAAACTACGCCCACGCGTCCGACGCGCTGCTCGTCTCCGACTACGGATACGGGGCAGCCACACCCGCGATCGTGACCGCGCTCCAGGAAAAAGGCAAGCTCGGTTCAGTGCCGATCATTGTCGATTCACGTTACCGTTTGGTGCAGTATTCGGGCGTAACCGCGGCCACGCCTAACGAGCCCGAAGTCGAAGATGCGCTTGGTGTTCGTATCGGTCAAGACTGGAACAAGGTCATCGCTGCCGGCGAGCAGGTCATGCAGCGCATGAAACTGCAATCGCTCGTGATCACGCGCGGCCGCGACGGCATGGTCGCTTTCGACCACAAGCACAAGCCGGTCGACATTCCTATCTTCGGCTCCGATCAGGCCGCGGACGTGACTGGAGCAGGTGACACTGTGATCGCAGCGTTCACAGCTGCGCTGGCCGCGGGCGCGACCACCGAAGAAGCGGCGCAGCTGGCCAACTACGCGGGCGGACTTGTGGTGATGAAGCGTGGCACCGCCACCGTTTCTCGGGAAGAGTTGCTGCATGCGTTGGAACAATCACCACCGGCGACCCGACCACATTGAGCACGCAAAGCAAAATCTTGAGCCGAGAAGATCTTCGCAAGCGCGTGGAAGAATGGCGCCGCGCGGACGAGAGCGTCACGCTCGCCAACGGCAACTTCGATCTGCTTCATGTCGGGCACGTGCGCTATCTGCGCGGCGCGAAGGCACTCGGCGGGCGCCTCGTAGTCGCCATAAATTCCGACGAATCGGTGCGCGCCCTCAAAGGCGAAGGCCGGCCGATCATGCCCGCCGAGGAACGCGCCGAGATCGTCGCAGCTCTGGCCGCCGTCGATGCGGTCGTGATTTTTCCTGAGCTCGATGTGCGAGCGATCATCCGCGAGATTCGCCCTGACGTTCAGGCCAAGGGGACCGACTATACGGTCGACTCTGTTCCCGAGCGCGATGTCGTCGCGGAATACGGAGGACGCGTCGCAATCGTCGGCGATCTGAAAGATCACTCCACCAGCCAGATCATCCGCTCGCGCCTGTCGCCGAGGAAATCTTGATCGCGCGTTCTGAAGGTGGTGCGAAGTTCGAGCGGATTCTTATCGTGCGCCTGAGTGCGATGGGGGACGTGATCCACACCCTGCCCGCGGCACAGGCTCTGCGCGAGGCGTTTCCTGACGCGATGATCGGTTGGCTTATCGAGGAGCGCTGGGCCGAACTGCTGTGTGCGCCGGGAACCCCGCGCCGCGGCCTGCGCTCGGGGCAGCGTCCGCTCGCCGACTGGGTGCACACCGTGAATCTGCGCGAATGGAAGAAATCGCTTTTCACCATCTCGACTTTGCAGCAAGTCGCCAAAGTCTGGAACGACGTTCGCGGCGCTCGCTATGACGTTGCGGTCGATCTGCAAGGTGCGATCCGATCGGCTGTGCTGGCGAGCTGGTCGGGCGCGCGCGTGGTTTACGGCGCAGCCGAACCGCGCGAGTCTCCCGCGAGCCTGTGGTATACCCGCCGCGCCATCGCGCGTGGAGCGCACGTGATCGAGCAGAATCTTTCCGTAGCTGAAGCAGTGACCCAGCGCAAAATGAATATGCCGCGTGCGCAACTCCCCCGTGACCCCGACGCGGAGCGGCGCATTGAGCAGCGATTGTCGGAAGCGGGAATTGGCAGATTTGCCATTCTGAATCCCGGTGCGGGATGGGGAGCGAAGTGCTGGCCCGCTGAACGTTACGGTCAAGTTGCGCAAGCGCTCGCGGCGAAGGGCGTCCGCTCCATTCTCAACTATGGCCCAGGCGAAGAAAATCTGGCCCACGAGTCTGAGGCGGCGAGTGAAGGCGCGGCCATGACGATGAAGACTTCGATCGCCGAGTTGATCGCGCTCACGCGCCGAGCCAAGCTCTTCATCGGAGGCGACACAGGGCCGATGCACCTCGCGGCTGCGCTGCAGATTCCGGTCGTCGCGATTTTTGGCACAACTGACCCGGCGCGTAACGGGCCGTACCGAACACGGAGCATCGTGTTGCGCAATCCCGCAAGCCCGACCACCCATGCGCGGCGTGCGCAGCCCGATGAAGGAATGCTGGAGATTGGTTTCGACGCCGTAGCAGGCGCGGCCTGTCGTCTACTCAACGAACCGTCGGTGCCGTAGAAGTCGGTTGGATGCGATTGCGAAGTTTCGAATTGCGATGTTTTGGAAGTGTAATGTTTGCCTGCGCGGTTTTGGGATGGGCACGGCTTCAGCCGTGCCGCACGACTGGCAAGAGATCCGGGCTTCAGCCCCTGAGGGTTGCTTTGGTCCACCATGAAATGGCCGCCAACGAACGCGTCCGCGTAACGGTGGCCTCGCATGGCTGAATGGTCGCGGCTTGAATGGGCAAAGATCGCGCGCCGCATCCGAGTGCCCTTGGGATTCGTGTTTGCCCTGCTGTACTTCTGGCTGGCGCGGCCAACGTGGCGATTCATCGCGCTGGGCTCGGTTCTAATTCTGCCGGGACTTCTGATTCGCGCGCTGGCTTCGGGGCACGTGCGCAAGAACGAGGCGCTCGCGACTTCCGGTCCCTACGCTTACACGCGGAATCCGCTTTATCTCGGGTCGCTGCTGATCGGAATTGGCTTCGCTGTCGCGGCGCGGAATTGGTGGGTGGGCGTGGTGCTGGTCGTGATGTTCTTCGCCATATACCTTCCCGTGATCCGCGATGAAGAGGCCTTCCTGCGCGTGAAGTTTCCTGAGTTCGCGGAATACGCGCGGCGCGTGCCGCGTATGTTCCCGCGAATCGCACCCGCGCGCTTGAACGACGGAGGGGGCGGATTCTCTTTGGATCTCTATCTCAAGCATCGCGAATACAATGCGCTGTTGGGCGCGCTGGCGATGATCGCCGCACTCGTTTTGAGGATGATCCTGTTTCACTGAGAGATCATTTCTTCGCCAACAAATCTCTCGCGTGGCTCAGCTCCGGGCGCGTCGAACTTCCTCCCTCGCAGACGGTCACCAAGAGGGCGTAGTACTCGTTGGCGTCGCTCTGCCGGCCGGCGGCTTCGGCAGCGCGGGCTGCGCCGTACAGGCCGTTGAAGCGGTTGGGATTGAGTCTCAGGTCGGTCTGATATTCCGCCAGCGCTTGCTGCGGGTGTTTGGCTTCAAGCAGCAGGTCGGCCAGCATTTCGCGGGCGGGGATGCTTTCGGGCTCGTCGCCGAGTTTGTCGTTCTTGTCGGCAATGGTTCGCAGGATGGCGGCAGCCTTGTCGTCTTCGCCTTCGGCGTGCAGAATCCACGCTTCGGCTTCCTGATAGTCCTGCTGCATGGCTTCCGCGAACTCGGGCCTCTTTTCTGCCAACGCCTTCTGCCGTAAGGTTTCGATCTCGCGCAGGTCTTTGTGGGCCTGGGTCAAGTCGCCGCTGCGTGCGGCGCCGATGGCGCGCGCCCAGTAGGTGATGTCCAGATCTCCGTCGAGAGCGCCGGGGACTGGCTGCAACGTGGCCGCTTCGGACCAGTGGCGAAGTTCAAGATCGTACATCGCGGGAAAAGCGCTGAGTGCGTTGGTCTGGGGATCGAAGTCGTGGCCGTACATCGACTGCATCTTGGGCATGGTTTTGATTTCGTCGATCAGCTTGGCGGCGTCGGCTTCGCGCCCGCTCTGCAGGTAGGCGTAGACCAGAAAATCCATGGCGTGGAACTGATGACCTTCGCCGCCCATGCCCATTGCGGCAGTCTTGCGAGTGGCAGCGACCGATGCGAGATTGGAATTAATATCGTCCTGCCACAGGCCAACGCGCGCAAAGATGTGGCTCGGCATGTGCAACGCGTGCGGCGCGGCGGGCGCAACCTGGGCATAGCGTCGCGCCGCCGGGATGCCGAGTTGTGCTAGTTGCGGCTTGTCGTAGGCATGGATCAGATAGTGCGCGACTCCAGGATGGTCAGGTTCCGTGGCGAAAAGTTTCTCGAGGATCGCAGCGGCTTGTTTGCGGTTGGCGAAAGTTTCGTCATTGTGCGGTTCGGAGGCCAGCAGCGACAGCGCATAAAAGACGGCCGCTTCATGATCGTCGGGATAAGACTCGTACACTTTCTTCATCGCGTCGGAATAGGCCTTGGCGCGGGCGGCGTGATCAAGTCTGTCGGAATCGCTATAGAAGGCGCGAATGGCGGCGATGTAGGCCTTTTCACGCGGCGTGGCCGGAGTTCCCGACGCAGGAGTCGACGCCAGTTTCTCTGCGGCCTGGGCTTCGCCGAGGCCCCGCTTAATCACGTCGGCGTCGGGTTCGTTCCAGAGCTGATGCCAGATACTCATGGCGATTCCCCAGTGCGCCATTGCGCAGTTCGGATCATTCTTGGCGATGTCGAGGAATTCCTTTTCGGCTTCTTCGTACCAGAAGGAATGCAGCAAGGCGACTCCGCGGGCGAAGGGCTTCTGCTCGGACGCGGCGCAGGAGATGGGGAAGTGGACCGTGCCCAGTTGGGTCTCGGTGAGGTCTTCGTGGTGGTGATGGTCTTTGTCGTGATCGTCGTCGGCAAAGGCAGACAGAGTTAACAGGCAAGAGAGAACGAGCAGCCAGGCGATGCGCTTCATGTGGGACCCCACGGGTATTGACGCGATTCTAGTCATTGCGGCGAACGAGGGTCAAACGTGGCTGGCTGGGGAGATCTATCGACATTTTTTTTTGATACCTCTGGGTTAATATCCTTGCTTTGTTGGACTTGGGCCGAAGAGACATGAGGGGTCGCCTGTAAAATCCTGACGGCGTAGGAGTTACACGTAAAATATTGCGAAATAAGGAGTTAGGCGTGCTCTTGGAATGGTTTGCTGGGGCGAACCGGACGTATTGCCTGGGGCTAATCACTGCGGGATACTTACTATCTATTATAACAATTGAGAGTAGGTCTCGAGGTCGGCGGGCGAGAGTTTATTTGCTTTCGACAGAGGGGGTTAGGGCGGATGGAGGATTATTTGCTTGACAGGCGCGGGGGGGGGATTTTTGCGGGAATGGATTCCAGGGATGGGTTGGGAGTGTTTGCCCCAGAAGCTTGAGATCACAAATTGTGATCTCAAGTTTGAAACGAGGCTTAAGTGCCGCTTAGTCGAAAATCCCCACTTCTCGCAAAAGACGCGAGAAATGGGGCACCCGGCGGAAGAGCGGGCCACAACCTTCTAGGAAAGGTAGGGATCCTTCGGCTGCGTTGGTCGTCCACTTCGTGGACGACGACTTCGCTCAGGATGACAGATCGTGGTTTTCAACCGACATCTGCTCTTGCTCCGTTGCTCTTACTCCGTACGCAGCGCGTTCATGGGTTCGATGCTGGCGGCGCGTCTTGCGGGGATGAAGCCGGCGATGGCGGCGAATGCGGAAAGAACCACTACCGCTGCTCCGAGAGTCAGCGGGTCGTAGGTTTTCACATTGTAGAGTTGCGTGGCCATCAGATGGCCGGCGAGGAGTGCGGCGGGGATGCCCAGGGCCAAGCCTAATCCTACTTGCCAGGACGCGCCCCGCAGGACGAGGGCAACGACATTCCCACGGTTGGCGCCGAGGGCCATGCGCAGTCCGATTTCACTGGTGCGGCGGGCCACGGTGTAGGAAGTAATTCCATATAGGCCGACCGACGCCAGCACTAACGCGAGCAATCCGAACAGAGAGGTCAGGCGGCTGATGAGGCGTTCCTGGTTGAAGTTACCGGCCACCTGATAGTCGAGCGGGTTGAAGTCGAGAACGGTGAAATTGGGGTTGATATTGGCGAGGGTGCGGCGGACCAGCGGTTCGAGGCTGGCGGCGTCGCCCTGGTAGCGGAGGGTAATGGAGTTGGGGAAGATTGAACGGTTTTCCGCGGTCAAAAAGCTGCGCTCCTTGATCGTCGTATTCAATTGACTCATTGGGCGGAAGTACATGGTATGGACCGGTTCGCGCGGGTTGGTGTATTTGGCGTCGGCGACAATGCCGACAATTTCAAAGTCGCTGGAGTACTTTTGATCGAAGACTCCGAAGCGGCGGCCGATCGGATCTTCGTTGGGGAAGAACTTCTTGACGAAGGCCTGGTTTACTACCGCGACCATGCGCGAGGTGGCGGTGTCCTGCGCGGTGAATCCACGGCCGCGAACGATCGGCTGACCGATGGCTTCGAAGAAGTGCGGACTCACGCGATCCCAGGAGGATCCGTTTTGCGCGTCGGGGCCGGGAGCAGGGCGGCCTTCCACGTACACACTTTCGCCCCAGTTGTTGCCTTCGAGCGCGCTGTAGAGCGCGATGCCTACGCTCTGCACGCCGGGTAACGCCGAGAACTCGCGCTCCAAGCGTTCGCTGGCGGCGGGCATGGTGGCGACCGTGTAACCGACGCCAGCAGGATCGAAATGGAAGACGTAGCGGTTAGTGGTGGTGATGCCGAAGTCCTGATGCTCGAGGTTGCGCAGACTCTGGGTAAGCAATCCTGCGCCGACCAGCAGCACGAGCGAAAGCGCGGCCTGAAAGACGATAAGCGATTTCTGCGGCAGCGATGCGCGGTCGCGGGTGGAACGGTTCACGCCGCGCAGAGCTTCGGCGGGATCGGAGTGCGACGTGATCCAGGCGGGCACGATGCCGAAGATGAGTCCGGTGAGCAGCGATAGGGCGAAGGCAAATCCAAGCACCGCGATTGATGGGCTGGCGTGGATGGGCAGGTTCGGCGAATCGGGGAAGGCGAGAGTCAGGATCATCCGCGTGCCGGCGTAGGCCACGGCGATGCCGACGAGGCCCCCGGCACAGCCGAGCAGCAGGCTTTCGACCAGCATCTGCCGGATGAGGCGGGATCGCGAAGCGCCCAGGGCCATGCTGATCGAAGTCTGGGCGCGGCGGGTCGCGCCTTTGGCAAGCAAAAGATTGGCGATGTTGGCGCAGGCCACGAGCAGAACGAGGCCGGAGATGGACATCAGGAGATGGAGGCCGCTGCTGGTTTCTATCTGCAGATTCTGGACTCCGGCGCCGCCGGGAGTCAGCGCGACGTACTGCTTTGGGATTTGAGTGTTCCGCCCCTGCTCGGTATAAGCGGGCTGCGTGGCCATCCACTGCCGCAGGCTGTTGCTGAGTTTCGCCTGCAGGCTGCCGACGCCGACGCCGGGTTTGAGCCGCCCCAGAACGTAGAGCCAGTTGCTGTCGGCGTTTTTCAGAATACTGTTCTCGTGCTCGACCATGGGTTCATCGTTGAGCGGAATCCAGAGAGCGGGCGGATTGCTGTCGATGCGGTCGCCGAAAAATCCCGGAGGCGAGACTCCGACAATGGTGAAGGGCTGGTTCTGGATGTAGAACGTGGAGCCGATCACGTTGGGATCGCCTGCGTGTGCGGCTTGCCAGGCCTGAAAGCTCAGGACCGCCACCGGGGCTGCGCCGGGATTGTCGTCTGTGGACACGAGCATGCGACCGGCGAAGGCTCCGATGCCGAAGGTGGAGAAATAATTGCCGGAGACGTATTCGGCGGTTTCGGCTTTCGCGGTTGCTGTGCCGGCGCGGACATTCATGGTTTCGTGTCCGGACTGGAAGGCGGCGAGTTGTTCGAACTCGGGCGCGGAGTCCTGAAAATTACGGTAGAGATCGTAGGAGAAGAGATCGAAGTCGCCGTTGTCGTTGATGAATCCGCCATTGACGCAGCAGTCGTCGAGGTCGCCGATGCGGTACAAAGTCGCGGGGTTAGAGACCGGAAGCGACTTGAGCAGAATGGCGTGGACAAGGGTGAAGATGGCGACGTTGGCTCCAATGCCGAGCGAGATGGTGAGGATAACCGTGGCGGCGAAGCCGGGGGACTTGCGGAATTGGCGGAGCGCGAGTTTCAGGTCGTACATGGGGTATGGACGTGAGGATTTAGAAAGCGTGAGCAGGCTCGCCACAGTGTCCCGCACGAGCACCAGTCTTCTGCTCTGCGCTCAAAAATCCCCACCCTTCGGCAGGCTCAGGGCAGGTTTTCTCGCGCAAAGAACGCGCGAGAAATGGGGGATCCGGAACAATCGAGTTAGATCCAGAGCAGGGGAATGAGGCCGGCGGCGGCCAGGGCGACCAGGAGTGCGAGGCTTTGGATTCCGGTTTTTCGATCGGCCAGGCTGTAAGAGTAGATGCCTTTGATCAGGTTGTTGCTGGAGGCGGCGATCATCACGGCCACCGCGGCGACTCGGAGCGGAGTCATGGTGCCGGCGGCCTGGGTCATCCCCATGATGAAAGGATCGACGTCGGTGACTCCCATAACGGCGGCAAGGATGTTAACGCCGGCGCGGCCGAGGTACGTGACGGCCAGTTGCGTGGCGACCAGCATTCCGAGAAAGAAAAGAGCGAACAAAAAAGCGGCCATCAATTCGAGGGGATTGCCGGGCTCGAATTCACGTTTGATCTGGGAAGTATCTGCGTCTGCCCTGCGGGACCAGAACCATCCGGCGGCGATGGCGACGGCTGCGAGGACGAGGAATGAGGGCGCCATCATCACGCCCAAGGGACGATTGAAAAGGGTGAGAAGGGCGACCAGGCGAAGATACATTACGCCGGATGCGATCAGGATGCCGCCGGCGAAAAGATGCGGATGCTGTTCGCGAGCGGCCCGGCGTGACATGGCGACCGTGGTCACGGTGGAAGAATAGGCCCCGCCCAGGAAGGCGGTGAGCACGACTCCGCCGCGTTCTTTGGTGACTTTTTGCAGGACATAGCTGCCGTAGGAGATCGCACTGACGGCGACGACGACCAGCCAGGTTTTGAAGGGGTTGATGTGGAAGCGTCCGAATGGCTGATTGGGAAGCGCGGGGAGAATGACCGCCGAGAGCAGCATGAACTTGGCGAAAGTGAGAATCTCTTGCGGCGCCGTGCGGTTGGCGAGCGCTTCGAGGCCGACCTTCAACTCAAGAAGCAAGAGGCTGGCGACGCTCAGGGCTGTGGCGATCCACAGGTGGTCGTAATAGACGAGGGCGCCGACCAGATAGGTCGTGAGGCCGGACATTTCCGAAGTGACGCCGGCGGCTTCCGCACAGGAAAGTTTGTGCCAATAGGACAACAACAGAAAGCCGCCGACCACCAGAAATCCGAGAGTCACGGGGAGCAGTTGAGTGCCGGAGAGAAGAGCGATGGAGTAGCCAATGAATCCGATGAGGGGGAAAGTACGGACGCCGCCGAAGGAGTAGGAACCGGCCGCGGTTTTGTGTTCTTCCCGCTCGAGTCCGATCAGGAAGGACAAGAAGAGAACGAGGACGATCTTGACGGCATCGGGCGGAAGCCAGTGGTAGAGATCCACTCGCGGTCAGGCTCCTGTAATGCGAGCAGTATAGCTGGTGAAGTGGTTTAAGTGGGGTGGTCTAGAGTTGTCTGTCACCTTCTGTCGCTGATGGGTCACATGCCTCCACGACGCGCAAGGAACTTTGGGTACGTTACCGCCGTGCCACCACGGGCGGGCCATTATCAAACTGGTTGTCTTGTTGGAAACTGAACCCAGATATGGCAGCCGAATCAACCCCGCGCAAGGACAGTCTAAGAGTCGAGAAGCTGTCGCTTCTGGTGCTGACTCTCTGCATTGTTGTGCTGGTCTACCTGGTCGTCTTCCGGCCTTTCTAGGCAAGATCCGAAAAGATCCGATGTGCTGAATGCGAAACGACCGCTCTGGCGGTACACGCGAGATCCCTCACTGCGCCTGAAGAACGGCTCCGTTCGGGATGACTCCCTTCCGAGATGGTTGGCCACTCCGCCGCGGGAACGCGAAAAAGCCTCTCGCTTGCGCGAGAGGCTTTTTCTGGGGGAGGGACTTGGGCCGATGGGCGCCCTTTGGTCCCAACGTCATTCGACTGCTTATTTCGGCTGCTGTCCTTGATCGGCGGTGGTGGTCGGCGCTCCGGTGTTGGCGGAGAGCTGCTCCAGGTCATTCTTCAGCAGGCTGATTTCGACACGGCCGCCGCTGACGCGCTTGGTCTTCGCCGTATCATCGGTGGCGACGGGCGCGTTGCCCATCCCAACCAGATAAATGCGGTAGACCGGAATCTCATGGTTCAGCACGAGATAGCGGACGACCGACTCGGCCATCTTCTGCGAGGCGGTGATGGCGGCCTGAGCCTTGCCGGAAGAGAATCCCTGCACTTCGATGATGTAGCCGTGCTGGCCTTTTACGCTCTCAGCCATGGTGTCGATCGCGTCCTTGGCGTTCTTGCTGAGGACGGTCTGGCCGGGGCGGAAGAGGATTTCGGTCTGGTTCGAGGCCTTGTATTGGTCGATGTTGCCAACCACGGTCTCGACGGTCTGGACGCGAGTGGTGACCATCTGCGCGCTCTGCTGCGCTGCGGTGGCTTTGTTGCCGGCGTCTACGGCGTGCTGATCGGCGGCGTCGGCTTTGTCGGCGGCCATCTTGATGCCAGCCTGGGCGCGCGAGTCGGTGTCTTTGATCGCCTTGCTGTTGGCGTCAGTCAGTTCATCGAGCTCGTTGACGCGGTCCCGGATGGGCTCGGTCTGGCGCTTTACATAGCTCTTGCGGGCGAAGGGATTGACGCGTCCCCAGAAGCCTTCGCGAGACGGCGGCGCGAGAGGCGCTTTGCCGGTGGCGGCGTCGGTGGACGCGGCCGGGGTCGCGGCGGGCTGAGTGGTGGACGAGGTGGTCTGGGCGAGGGCCGGCAGTGCAAGCACGGCGGCCAACGGCAGGGCAATGAGTAGACGGTTGTTCATAAAGACTTCCTCCAATGTGGGGAGCATTTTGCGTAGCTGTGGGCGCTCCCCGGCACGCCTGGGCGTGCATAAAATTTGATTGCGTCCCCTGAACAATAAAGGCAAGCGGTTTGGCTATGCCGGCTGGCGCTGACGCGGCGCCTAGCCTGGACCCCGGCGCTCAGTTACGTTAGCGCCTGTCCCTCTAGTACAGTCATTCCTATTACAGTTTGGATGCCAAATCGGGATCCAGGGTTGATGAGCTAAGTGATTGATATCTAAAGACATTATAGTACCGTTCAGGCGGGAAAGATATTTGGGATGTCGGCGGGAGGGTAATTTTGGGAAACCTGATATAAAAAGTTCGTGAAAAGCGGTCGTTGGCAGGTTCATTCCTGGGAACGACATTTGCGCATACCTGGAGGAGATCTTGCGATTTTCTAGCTCAAATCTGGTGGGTCGGTCAGGAGCGCTGCTTGGAGTTGGACTGACGCTGTTTTGTGGGCTGGCTTGGGGTGCGCCGCCGGTGGAGTCGCCATCGGCGATGGCGTCTTCGCGGGTGCCGGTGGAACATTTGAAGGAGTATTCCGATCTGGCCGTGACCTGGATGCAGGAGTATTTGCGCATCGACACGACGAATCCTCCCGGTAACGAGATGCGGGCGGTTGCGTTTTACAAGAAGATCCTCGACGAGGAAGGAATTGAGAATCGCGTGTTCGAGTATGCGCCCGGGCGCGGCGATTTGTGGGCGCGGATTCCACATTCTTCTGGCGAAAAGGACCCCACTTCTGCCGCTAAGGGCGCGGCAGAAATGGGGCACCCGCGGCCGCTTATTTTGCTCAATCACATGGATGTGGTGACCAGCGATGCGGCTCACTGGAAGGTGCCGCCGTTCAGCGGCGAGATCAAAGAAGGCTACTTGTGGGGACGCGGCGCGCAGGACATGAAGGACGAAGGCCTGGCGCAACTGGTTGTGATGGTGATGCTGAAGCGCGAGAAGATCGCTCTGGATCGCGACGTGATTTTTCTGGCGGTCGCCGACGAAGAAGCCGATGGAACGGGGAGTGACTGGTTTATCGAGCATCAGCGGGACTTGCTGGGCAATGCGGAGTTTCTGATCAACGAGGGCGGCGAGAATCTGCTGGAAAATGGCACGGTGAAATATGTGGGGGTAGATGTGGGCGAGAAGACAACGTACTGGCTGCGGGTGGTGGCGCATGGCACGCCGGGACATGGATCGAGGCCGAATCCGGATTCGGCTCCGAACCGGTTAGTGCGGGCGTTGAACAAGATCATCGCCTACAGGACGCCGCTGCGCGTCTTGCCCGTGGTGGACGAGTTTCTGCGCGACATGGCGCCGTACGAGCCGCCGGAGCGCGCGGCCTATTTCCGCAATGTGCGGAAGGCGATCGATGATCGCGGATTTCAGGACATGCTGGAAGGGGACGAGTCGCTCAACTTTCTGTCTGCGCGATACGATTTCGCTCACCATGATGGGAGGGTCGGAGACAGACGAACGTGATTCCGCCGGAAGCGTGGGCGAATCTGGATGTGCGGATTTTGCCGGGTGGCGATCCCAAAGCGCTGATGGAAGCGGTGCGGCGGGTGGTGAACGACCCCAATGTGACGGTCGAGCCATTGAACCGCGAATTTCAGGTGGCGAATTATTCCGGAACGGATAACGATTTGTATGCTGCGATCCGTACGGTCTGCGGGAAATATTTTCCGGGGACGCCAGTGGTGCCGCACATTACCAGCGGATATACGGAGAACCAGCGCTACCGGCCGCTAGGGATCAATTCGTACGGATTCAATCCGTATACGGCGACGGATGAAGAAGGAAACACCGAGCACGGAAACGACGAGCGCATAAGATGGAAGAAGTGCGGCGCGGGCCGCGAATATTGTTTGACGTGGTGGCGGCGGTGGCCGCCGCAAAGTGAAAACCTTTCGCCACGGATCTACACGGATTTGCACGGATTAGGGCGAAAGCTTAGTTTGCGGGCAGAAGCGTGTCGGCGTCGACGAATGCGGTGAAGACCGCGCCCGGCTTGATTTCCGCGTCCTTGCCGTGCACGAAGAGCGCGACCGGAACAGGAATGAGCATGAGCGCGGCAGCTTTCTTCACTTGATCTTGACCCTCTTTCGCAGCGGTGCCCCGCAGTTTGATGACAGTTCCTTCGGCTTGCAAATCGTCCGCTTTGAAATAGACTTCGCCGGGAGCGCCCAGGACGCGCGGCTGGTCGACTTCAGTGATCGTGACCGACGAAGTTGTTCCTTTGTTCGCCACAACCGTGTCGCCGGCTTTGAGATCCTCGGCAAGGATGAGAGAAATCTTGTCGCCCACGTGAACCGTTTTCGAACTTACATTCGAAGTGAATACGAGAGGCACGGCCGTACCCTGAGCCAGCAGAAGCTTTCCGGATGCGGCAGCCGCGATGGCGGCATTGGAAATCGTCGGGACGGCGGCATGAAGGACCGTCACGTTCTGCGAGCCAGATGGTGCGGGGGTAACTCCAGTCAGGGTATAGACGGCGGCGGCGACCCGGCTGCGTCCATTGCAGGGCGAGATGGCGATGGCCTGCAGAGTGGTCGACGAATCGATGGTGACGGGGACGGTGTAGCTGGTTGACGCTCTGGTTGGCGACCACCCGTCGGTCGTGTAGAAAATCGCAGCGCGCCGGCCGGCGGTGATTCTTACGGTCAGAGCCGAGGAGTACGTGCCGGTTTTCACCGAGAAACTGGGCGTGGCCGTGGCGCATTGCGAGAGCTGCGTGTTCGTCATGGCCTGCTGCTGCGCGGCGCTCATCGCGTTCGTCGCATTCTGACTCGCCATCTGCATATCGCTCATGGCTTGTTGAGTCGCCTGCTGGGCGGCCATTTGGGCTTGCTGCGTGGCCAGCTGCGCGGCCTGCATTCCTGGGTCCTGCGCTTGAGCGTAGAGGCCCACCATTACCAGCGTTAAACCGGTCAGGAAGGTTCGCATGGGGAACTCCTTCGGCGGACATTTAATTAGAACATGATCGGCCGGGGAAGGATGTAAAGAGTGGGTCAGTTTGGGTGAAGTTTTGTGGGCGGCGAATTGCCCCAGGTGCTTTGGTGGAGCCCGCGAGATCCGCTTCGGCTTCGCTCAGGGCAGACTCTCACTGCGCCTGAAAAACGGCTGCGTTCGGGATGACGCCGTCTCAAACAGAATCGAAATTGCACACCGTCAAAACCTTATCGGCCCGGGACTATTGAGGCGGCGGAACTGGCGCTCTGGGGACTACGAATTCGTCGAAGTAACGGTAGAGGACGTCGCGATGGGCGGCGCGGTAGGGGACGTAATCCTGCGCGATGTCTTTGTCCGCGCGATTCAGGAGCGCGAAGGGTTCGATGAAGCCCAGTCGATCGATCTGCACCAGTTGGAGCAGCGAAGGGTCGAACTTGTTCTTTTTCTTTTCGAAGTCCTTCTCCCCCACCAGCACCGTCACCATTAGATGCAGCGAGTCTGCCTCTTCCCGCATGGTTCGGCGATACTGCGGTTCCCTGGGGAATTCTTTCTTGAATTGGTCGCCGTGCCATGCGGCGCGCGCAATGGCATAGGTGGTCCACGCGGTGGCGCTGGGGTCGTCTTTCGAGGCATCGAGGTCCAGGGTGATGTTGACGTTCTTGTCGTCCTTCTGAGTGACGGCGCTCTTGTCCTGTAGGCGGACCCAGTTCAGCGTGAGCTTGGTGCGCTGATTCCAGCGGCCCAGGCCTACCCAGGATCGCTGGTTGTAGGGTTCCGCGATAATCGCCTGGATGTACTTCTCCCGAGCTTCGGAAATCTTGCCAAGGTCGCAGAGAGCGTCGCCCCAGTAGCGATAAGCGGCCTCGCGGTTGGGGTCGATTTCGACCGCGCGCGCAAACCATTCTCCGGCGCTGCCGTTGACGTGCTGCTTGAAGTAAACGTCGCCGATGAAGAGAGCGGCGTCATAGTTTTTGGGATCGAGGAGCAGAGCGTGAATGTATCCCTCGCGCGCCTTGTCAAATTCGCCGCGAACGAAGTCAGCCTCCGCGGCTCTCATGACATCGTCTACCTCTTTGCGATCCGAGAAGGAGGGTTCAGAACCATCCTCCGGCAAGCTTAGAACCACCTGCAGGATGCTGCTGGTACCTCCCAGGGTCTTGGCCTGGAGCGCGATCGTGCGTGCGCGAACCCGGGCCTTCCGGCGAAGCTCTGGATCGGAGAGGGTCGCGGCATAAGCCATGACTGAGAAGGCCCAGGCTTCCTTGACTGCCCCGTCGGATGGATGGTCGGCCGAGAGTTTCTCCAGCAATGGCATGGCGTCCACAAAGTTGCCGGCGCGGTAGAGCTCAAGCGCATGCTGGCGGTCAGGATCGTCCTTTGGCGTTGCCGTTGAGGCTGATAGGCCGGTGCGAACTGAGGCGTCGTCGTTTGCGCGGCCAGTGGGAGGGTGAGCGCTAGAAACGCCACAATCATAGCGACGAGAATCCGGCTATCGGCGAGCTGATTGCGGAAAACTCTCATGACTATCTCTTCCCCTGTTGACACGGACAGAACGTGTGAAGTTCCCAAGTTTGCGGCCATCTTGATAAGAATGCAAGGGGCAGCGCGGGCCGTAGAGTTCAAAATTCGTTCACCACAGAGGACACAGGGGAACACAGGGGAAGAAATTGAGATGCAGCTCGTGGACCTCTGTGTTCCCTGTGGTTTGTCGATTTTCCGGGCACTTCGGGTGCGGCAGGGAAAAATCTTCAATGATTGCTAAAGTGCTTTTCGTATTGCTCGAAGATGAAGTGGTCGGTCATGCCGGCGATGTAATCGCAGACTACGCGCGGGAGAGAATCTGTTTTCGCCTTTTCCTGGTAGTTGTGGGGAAGAGCTTCGGGGTGGTTCATCCAGAATGCGAATAGTTCGGCGACGACGCGCTCGGCGTCGTCCTTTTCGTCGGCTAAGGCGGGGCTGAAGTAGAGGGTCTCGTGGAGGAAGTCTTTCGCTTGCTGGCGCTCGGCGTCGACTGCCGGGCTGAACGCGGCCAGGCGCGCGGGATGGGCTCGAACATCGTCGAGCGTCTGAACTCCGGACTGATTGATGCGGGTTGCAGTATTTGTAATTAAGTCGTCGGCGAGGCGGTTGAGCATGCGCTTCAAGGCTTCGTTGAATTGCAGTTTGTGAGGAGCGGTCGGATAAATCTTTTCGACTTCGCGATAGAAGCGTTCGAAGACCGGCACGCCTTCGCAGATTTCTTCGAGCGTGAGCAGGTGGGCTTCGTAGCCGTCGTCGAGGTCGGCGGTGTTGTAGGCGATCTCGTCGGCCAGGTCGATGAGTTGGGCTTCGAGTGGCGGGCGCTGATCGAGAAGATACTCGACGAGATCAGGGTGATCTTTTGCGCTGTAATCGTGCGAATGCTTGATGATGCCTTCGCGGACTTCGAACGTGAGATTAAGCCCGCGGAAGGCGGCGTAGCGCTGTTCGAAATCTTCGACGATGCGCAGAGCATGCAGGTTGTGATCGAAGAACAGGCCATGCTCGCGCATGGCAGCGTTGAGAGCTTTTTCGCCGGCGTGGCCGAAGGGAGGATGTCCGATGTCGTGCACCAGGGCGAGCGCCTCGGCGAGGTCGGAGTTGAGATTGAGGGCACCGGCAACGGTGCGCGAAATTTGCGCGACTTCGAGAGTATGGGTGAGGCGGTTGCGGAAATGATCGGAGTGGCGGCGGGTGAAAACCTGAGTCTTGGCCTCCAGACGGCGGAAGGCGCGGGCGTGGATGACGCGGTCGCGGTCACGCTGAAAGTCGTTGCGGTAGGGATGTTGAGGCTCAGGGAAGCGGCGTCCGCGGGAGCGTTCGACATGCACCGCGTAGGCGGCCAGCATGCGGAGAGTTTAGCAGAGCGGGCAAGAAGCTCGACGGAAGAAGAGAAAAACCAATAACCACGAAGGGCACGAAGGTTCACGAAGGAAACATTCGCGACCTGGGTATCCCGGGCTTCGAGCGCTTCGACGAGTTTTGGCGGTAGGGTTGCATCTCCTGCCGCCGGTATCCGATCTCTGCGAGAGGGCGCGTCTGCCCCTACCAGACTTCGCACCTCTTGTCGGCGGGGCGCACCATGGGGGCGTCGGCCTTGCAGCTCCACGCTTTCTGGAATTCCGAGAGGTTGGAGAGTGGGCCGATTACGCGGAACTTCGCGACTGGGTGAGGATCGCCTTGCACCATGAGGCGCTGGGCTTCGGGGCGGGTTTCGTCGCCGCGGAATTGTCCCCAGGCGATGAAGAATTGCTGCTCCGGAGTAAACCCATCGATGTCGGCGGGGCGCGGCTTGCCTTCGAGCGATTTCTGATAGGCAAGATACGCGACGCGCGCGCCGCCGAGATCGCCGATGCTTTCTCCGAGCACCAACTTGCCGTTGTGGTGAATGTCTTTCTCGATGTAGTAGTGGTCGAATTGGTCAGCCACGCAGGCGGCGCGCGCCTGGAAGTTCTTCAGGTCGGCATCGGTCCACCAGTTGCGCAGGCGTCCGAGGAAATCGAACTGCGCGCCTTGATCGTCGAAGCCGTGGGAAATTTCGTGTCCGATTACGACACCGATGGCGCCGTAGTTCACCGCGTCGACGGCGTTCATGTCGAAAGCCGGAGGCTGCAGGATTCCGGCGGGGAACACGATTTCGTTTAGCAGCGGATTGTAATATGCGTCAGACGTGGGCGGAGTCATGCCCCAGCGTCCGCGGTCGACGGCCTTGCCGATCTGGGCGCGGTCGTCCTCTTCTACGAATTTTCTTCCCGCGATCATGCTCTCGAAGTAGGCGTCGCGACGAATCTCGACGTGGCTGTAGTCCTTCCACTTGTCGGGATAGCCGATCTTCGGATTGAAGGTGGCGATCTTGGCCATGGCCTTTTCTTTGGTGTCGTCGCTCATCCAGGGACGGCTGAGAATGTCGTCACGCATGGCGGCGAGCAGATTGCGAACCATGTCCTGCATGCGGGCCTTGGCCGCGGGCGGAAAATATTTCTCGACATATTTTTGTCCGAGCGCTTCGCCCAGAAGCTGATCGGTCGATTCGACGCAGCGCTTCCAGCGCGGTTTCATTTCGGTGGTGCCGCTCAGATATTTGCCGTTGAAGGCGAAGTCTTCTTCAACGAACGGCGTAGACAGTGAGCCGGCAACAGAATTGAGCAGTTGCCACTTCAAATAAATTTTCCAGTCGGCCAGCGAAGTCTGTTGCATCTGGCGGTCGATTTCCTGCATGAACTTGGGCTGGTCGACATTTATGTCGACGTCAGTGGGGATTTCCTTGTGTTTGAAATACGCCACCCAGTCGACGTGCGGAGCCATGGCCTGAAGTTGCGCGAAGGTGGTGTTGTGGTCGGTGGCAGCGGGATCGCGCAAGGCGACGTTGTCGAGCGAGGCTTCGGCCAGCTTCGTTTCCATCGCCATGACCGTCTGCGCGGCGGCTGCGGCGGATTTCTCGTCCCACCCGGCGAGCTTGAACATGGCGGTGACGTGTTCGACATATTTCTCGCGGGCTTCCTTGAACCGCGGTTCGGTCTTGAGGTAGTAGTCGCGATCGGGCAAGCCGAGGCCGCTTGCGCCGAGATCGGCCAGCACCCAGGATGGCTTGTGAAAATCCTGCTGGCTGCCGAAGGCGAAGGGAGCATTCACGATGATGTCGTGCAGTTCCACCATCACCTGCTGGATCGCGGCCGTGTCGCGGGCCGCATCGATCTTCGCGAGCCAGGGCTTGACCGAATCCATGCCGCGGGCGTTCACGCGGGCTTCGTCCATGCAGGCGCCGTAATAGTCACCGATGATTTGGGTGGGGCTGCCTTTGGGCGCGCTCTTGTCGGTGGAGGCGGCTTCGAGAATATCGCGCAGTTTATCTTTCGAAGTCTCACCCGCCTGCCAGCGCTTGCTCCAGCGGGTCATCGAGGCAGGGATGGGATTGTTGGCGCGCCAGGTGCCGTTGGCGAATTCATAGAAATCGGTGCAGGGTTCAGCCTTGCGATCGAGGTCGGAGACGTTGATGCCGTGGAGGGAGCTCTGTGAAAAAGCGAGCGGGGAGCATGAGAACAAAAGAACGAGCAGGGCTCGAAGCGAAGATCGCATATTAAGCATGAAGTGTTCTCCAGGTCTTGGCGGAATCTTGCGGACAGCCATTGTAGATCACAGCGCAGGGATTCACTACGGAGTTCGACGAAGTTGCGGGGATTTCGGGAGCGTACCAAGTTAACCGGGACACGGGCAAAGATCCCCACTTCTCGCGCAAAAGACGCGCGAGAAATGGGGCACCCGAAGCAGATTTGCTGGGAAAAGACTAGCCGCCGGCTTTGAGTTCGGTCAGAACTTGCTTGGCGATTTCCTTCAGGGTTTCGAAGACGCCCACGCCCTGGAAGGCGACAGCTTCGATGATGGTTTCGTTCTTGCGGCGGAGTTCGGTGGCCAGCAGATCGACGGGGAGAATGTTGGGCAGGTCGCGCTTGTTGAGTTGGAGGACGTAGGGAATCTTGTTGAAGTCGTAGCCGTGTTCTTTCAGGTTCGACATGAGGTTGTCGAGGGCTTCGACGTTGGCGTCCTGGCGTTGTTCCTGGGAGTCGGCGACGAAGACGATGCCGTCGACGCCGCGCAGAATCAGCTTGCGGCTGGCATCGTAAAAGACCTGGCCGGGAACGGTGTAAAGGTGAATGCGGGTCTTGAAGCCGCGGACATTGCCGAGGTCGAGCGGGAGGAAGTCGAAGAACAAGGTACGCTCGGTTTCGGTGGCCAGCGAGATCATCTTGCCCTTCTGCTGATCCGCGGTTTTCTGGTAGATCACCTGCAGGTTCGTGGTCTTGCCGCCCAATCCGGCGCCATAGTACACGATCTTGCAATTGATCTCGCGGGCTGCGAAGTTGATGAAACTCAAGGCTTTCCTCAAGTGCCGGACGCCCCTGGGGAGCGGCCACGCACACAAATGTCCTTATGGGGGCTCGCGGCTTTTATATCACACGCGGCGAGTCTTACGCAGGTTACTCAGGTGACCCCCGGGGTGCCGACCCGGAAGGGCGATGTCGCAACCCCTTGATTGTGAACGATCAACGGTGAACGATCAAACTGTGAAGGATCAAACTGTGAAGGATCAACGGGCGGGATAATACCCAGCCTTAGCCGAGACCTTCAGCCCTTTCTTGTCGACCACGACCTCGATGCTGCGGTAGGGCGAGCCGCCAGTCGTGGCTTTGGGGCTATATCCCAGCGCGTACTGGTTCCGGGCCTCGTTGGTGATGCGTGCATAAGCCTCTTCAATTCCGCTGGTCGTAAGGGCGGGATCGTCTTGTCCTCCACCCGTGGCGACGACGTACTTGGGAAGGATGTTGTTGCGGCCCTGGAGCGGGATATGAATCTTCTCGGCCTGCCGAAAGAGCGGCAAGGCGCCGGTGTCGACTGTGACCGCCTTTACCTGGATGTCGCGGGACTCCAGTACCTTCAGGACGTCTCTGTAGCTGGCCTGGCTGCCCATGTCGCGGCCATCGCTGATGACGAAGATAATCTTCCGCCGAGTGCGGTCGCGCTTGCCCAGGTCCACAGCCGCGCGCAGGATAGCGTCATTCAGAACATGGTATTCCCGGGGAGGCGTATTCACCGGCTGAATCGTCGGCCCACCGACTGGGGCCCCGTTTACGGTAGGTCCGCCCGAGAACGGGCCGTCCATCACGGGTGGGCCGCTGTTGCGGCCGCGAACCAGCTTCATTTCGTTCAGCACTGCCGTCAGTTTCTCGGGTCTTCCGGTGAAGCCGGTGACCTGGCTGACGGTGCTGCTGTAGGTGTAGAGAGCGACCTCATCGTAGGGGCTAAATGCGCCTACCAGGGCAGAGTAAGTCTGGTTGATCTTCTGCAACGCCACATCGGCCATGCCGGTGTCGAGCAGGATTGCCACCGAGAGCAAATATGGGTCGCTGGTGAAGTAAGTAAGGTCCTGTTTTTTGTCGTTCTCGTAGACGGAGAAGTCCTTGGGAAGCAGGCCATCGACGCGGCGGCCATCGGCGTCCTTGACCATGACGGGAATCTGCACAAAGTTGGCCGTCACCGAAATCGTGAAGAGGTTTTCCTTCGGATTGATCAGGTTTCTCGGTGCCTGGCCGGGAGTGATCGTCTCGATCGGCGGCATCGGTGGCGGCGCCGGCTTCTGCCCGTCGTCGGTTTGGGCTGCAGAACTGCTGGAGGAACCTTCCTCCGCTTGTGGGGCCGGAGTGCTGGCGGCGTCTGGCGGCGGGAAGGCGGGCTTGGGGACTGGCGGCTGCACGGTCGAAGGCGCGTCGGGGATATCCTGGGCCGGCTGCGGGTTGGCGGGCGGCTGGCTTTGAGTCTGGGTTCCGGCCGATTGCGCGCGCAGAGGCTGGATGGCCAAGGCCAATCCGAGCGCAAGGGCTACAATTGTGAACGCGTGGCTGAGACAGGGATGCACCCCTGTTCTTTGATTCCGTTTCGGTGACACCATAGCGTTCCTCTTCACTTTTCCGGACTTTTCCAGCCTCCAGAGAAAAAATACACATCCCTGCCCCTTGGGATGCTGGAACTGGGGTATTTGGTGCATCTAAAGCCGCAGGACTAGACTAGCAAAATTAGAGTAACAAAGAATGGCGAGAGAATCCCGGATGATGAAACTTCCTGCTTTTCCGCACCGAGGCCTGTTTCTTGTAGTACTGGGGGTGCTGTTAACGGGCGCGACCGTCGTTCTTGCCCAGCAGCCCGCCCCTCCCCAGCCAACCACCGCCGCGCCCGCTGCACCTGGGCAACAGCCGGCTGCTTCCGATCAGAAACCGGACCAGAAGCCCGACGACTCGCAGGAGCCCGCCGCGACCTTCAAAGTTGGCGTGAACGTCGTGCAGCTTTTCTTCAATGTGAAGGACAAGCACGGCGCGCTCATCCCTAACCTGACCAAGGAGGACTTTGAGATCTTCGAGGACAGCAAGCAGCAGGCGGTCAAATATTTCACTGCCGAGTCGAACCTGCCGCTGACGCTCGGGATTCTGATCGACAGCAGTGGCAGCCAGTTGCGGGTTCTCGACATGGAGAAAGAGGTTGGCGGAGCGTTTCTAAAACAGATCCTCACCGACAAGGACGAAGCGTTTGTGATCGACTTCAATGTGGATGCCGACCTGGTGCAGGATTTCACGCGCGACGTGCGCCGCCTGCAGAATGCGCTCAACAAAGTCAAAATCAATTCCGGCGTCAGCTTCGGCATGGGAGGCCCTGTTCCCACCGCGAGCCAGAGGGGTACGGTACTCTACGACGCGGTTTATCTTTCCGCGCATGACATGCTGGCGAAGGAAGTGGGGCGGAAGGCGATGATCCTGCTGACTGACGGCGAGGATGAGGGCAGCCAGTTGAAAATTAAGGATGCGATTGAGGCGTCGCAGAAGGCCGATGCAATTGTGTACGTGTTGCTCTGTGCCGACCGGGGCGCATACTTCAGCCAGGGGTTGTCGTACAGCGGCGAGGGCGAGATGAAGAAGCTGACCGAGGCAACCGGCGGACGGGTCATCAATGTGGGCAACAAGTTCGACAAGCTGCGAGAGGCTTTCGATCAGGTCGCAGCCGAACTGCGAAGCCAGTACAACATCGGCTACACGCCGACGAACGAGAAACTCGACGGTGGCTACCGCAAACTCGAAATCAAGAATAAGCAGAATTACAAGATTCAGGCGCGCGCTGGATACTACGCGGGGGTTCGCCAGGATTAGCGGAGGGCTTGCCGCTAATTCGCGCGAGATCCCTTCGGCTGTGCTCAGGGCAGGCTCTTCGCTCCGCCTGAAGAACGGCTGCGCTCAGGATGACGCCTTGAGGGACGAAGTCCTTTCTTGATCCGTCTCCCGCGCTACTTCGGATCTTCGTTCCAGCTCACAACTCTTCTTTCGCGGCTGCTTTTGTGAGCCAGTAAGACTCCGCGCATGGTGCGCAGGGCTTGCTCGGGGGTCACATCCAGCGCGGATTTCTTCTCGATCGCATCGCGAACGTTGGCGTAGTAGCCGCGATAGTCTCCGCGCTCGGTTTTTATTTTTCGCGGCTGGCCGCCGACGGGGCTCAGCGTTCCCCAGTGATCCTCGGGGTCGACTCCCCAGTCGGCGCCCCAATCCGGGCCGTCAGGACAATTCGGGCTGCGCAGAATCTCTTCCTGCGGATCCATGTGGTACTTCACAAACGATCCGCCGGTCCCGTGAATGAGCATGTGGTATTCGGGGGCGTAGGCGATGATGCGGGCGTGCAGGGTGACGCGCAGGCGGGGATATTCCATGTAGACATCGAATGCGTCGTCGACCTGCGAGGTCTCACGCTGGCAAAATGCCGAGGCCCAGACAGATTTGGGCTCGCCAAATAAGACCAGCGCCTGATCGATGAGGTGAGGGCCGAGATCCCAAAGAACGCCAGCGGCGGCGTGGTCGGCGCGCTCGCGCCATGCGCCGGGTTTGGCGTCGAGACGGAAGCGGTCGAAGCGGCCTTCATACTCGACCACTGTGCCCAGCGCGCCGGATTGCACAAGCTTTTTTACGGTTTGAAAATCGCCGTCCCAGCGGCGGTCCTGGTAAACGGTCACCAGACGTCCGCGTTCGGCGGCGAGACTTACGAGTTCTTCCGCTTCGGCGAAGGTGGGCGTGAAGGGTTTGTCGACGACCACGTCGCGGCCGGCTTCAAGGCAGGCCTTGGTGTAGGAGAAGTGCGAATCGTTGGGTGTGGCCACTACGCACAGGTTGATCGATTTGTCGGAAAGCATTTCGTCGAGCGACCGCGCGATGCGAACTTCAGGGTATTTTTCTTTTGCGTTCGAGGTGTGACGTTCGAGGATGCAGGCCAGTTCCATGCCGGGGACGCCGCGAATCACGGGGGCGTGAAACGCCTGCCCGGCGAGACCGAATCCAATGAGTCCTACTCGCACCATGGTTTTATCTTTCCCCGCAGCGGTTTTCAGCAGATCTCTACTCAGCGGTCTTTCAAACGCCGCACAAATTTCATCCCGACCACACATCTGTTACCGCGCAGACTTTCACATCGACGAGTCCGGCAGCCAGGCCGATTTCGCGGACGATGTTTTCGTTGAGATCAGTGGCCACGCCCGACGCTTTCTTAGGCCAGCTTACCCAAAACATTCCCGCAGGGGCGAGCGACTTGCTGATGGGGTCAAAGTCCGCTGACAACTCCTGCTGCGATTTTGTGAAGACCATGGCGAAGTCCAGCAGCTTCTTCCCGTCCCGCACCATCTCGCATCCGGCAAGCGCGGGCTTCAGTTCGGAACGCACATCGGGCGGGGCGTCTAGAAGGCGCACGCGGAATCCGGCTTTAATCCCCAGCTTTTTCGGAAGCGGCGTGCCTGAGTATCCGGGCATATAGATTTCCGCATGAATTCGGCAAAGAGCGTTAACCACGAAGGGCACGAAGTATCACGAAGGAAGACCAACCCCATTTTTCCCCTCGTCGCGAACCCTCGTGTCTTTTGTGGTTGAGGCTCTTGCGCTACTGCACCGGCGCGTACCAGCCGCGGCGCGCGCGCACGCGGAAATTCTTACGGTCGTTGGCGACGATTTCGATGGGGCGGTAATGCCCGTCTGCCTTAAGGTCCGCCGGCTTGTAGGAAACAGCGTACTGGCTGCGCAGTTCCTCCTGAATCTCGGCAAAGTCGTTGACGACGTCGCGAATCTGAAAGGGGAAAAACGCGCGGCCGCCGGTGGCATCGGCAATGCGCTCGAGGATTTTGTCGTACTGGGTTTTGGTGCCGCTGACGTTGGTGCTGATGGTATAGATGACGGCCTCGGCGCGCTGCGCCATTTCGATGGCCTCTTCACGCGTGACATGACTCTGATTGTCATCGCCGTCGCTGAGCAGGATGATGGCGCGGCGCACGTTGGTCGACTTCGGCGCTTTCAACAGCTTGTCGCGGCAGGCGAAATAAATCGCGTCGTAGAGCGCAGTACCTCCGCCGGGATGGAGCTCGTGCACGCCATGCGCCAGCTTTTCGGTGTCGTCGGTGAAATCCTGCGTGACTTCCGGAGTTACGTCGAAACCCACGACAAACGCCTGGTCGAAGCGCGGCCGCACAGTCTGGTTGAGAAATTCGATGGCCGATTCCTGTTCGAACTTGAAGCGGTCGCGCACCGAGTTGCTGGCGTCGATGAGCAGTCCCATCTGCAGGGGCAAGTTAGCTTCGGCGTGGAAGCTGCGGATTGTCTCCGGGGGCTTGTTGTCGTCAAGGATGTGGAAGTCGTTTTGTTTGAGGTCGGTGATGCGTTTACCGTGCTTGTCGGTCACCACGAACACCACGTTGACTTCGTTGGTGGGCACCTTGATGGTCAGCAGCGCGTCGTCGCTCGGAGCCGTCGGGTCGGCCGGCCTCTGTGATGCAGCGGGCGCGGTGCTGGCCGGAGGGGCGGCAGGGGCAGCTTGCGGCTGCTGTTGCGCGGGCGAAGCGGCGGGCGGAGCCGCCGATGCGGGAGTGGGCGACTGGGCAGTGGCGCCGGCCGCAAAAAGAATCAGCAACGCGAGACTGGCTGGCTTGAGCAAGATTTTCGTCCCCAAGGTCTGCATCTGATTGACATTATATCCGTGTCTGCCCCGGTCGCTTCAACCAGGAAAAGGTTCGGTAGCGGGCAGTTTGATTTCTGAAAATCGTGGCGCCACAACGCGAGATCCCTTCGGCTCCGCTTTATCGAAAACCCCCACTTCTCGCGCAAAGAACGCGCGAGAAATGGGGCACCCAGGATTCTCATTTCCCTTGGTGGCCGAAAGGCTCATGGGCACTCAGGGCAGAGAGAAATGTTCGCAACTCCGGGGGCAGAGGGCTCTGAAGCGAGACTTTCGTTCCCGTCCGCGGGTGTGTCAACTCGAGCTGTGCCGCGTGCAGGAAATTCCGCGGCAGGGAGATTGCGCCGCCCTCATCGGTGGCGCGGCCACGCCGGGCCCGCATCTCGCGCGGCGCGCCATAAAGCACGTCGCCCACCACGGGATGTCCCAGCGAGGACATGTGGACGCGGATCTGGTGGGTTCTGCCGGTGTCGATCTTTACTTCGAGGAGACTGAACTTGCCGAAAGCAGAATCAATCCGCTGGATGACGCGGTAGTGCGACACAGCGTCACGTCCACCCGGCTGGCGCGTGGTCATGCGGGTGCGGCGGACGCGGTCGCGGCTGATGCTGGCCGAGATTGTTCCGGAATCTTTCTTAGGCCATCCGTGGACCAGGGCCATGTAAGTCTTCTTGACTTCGCGCTTGGCGAACTGCGCGGCCAGCTTGCGGTGGGTGTCGTCGTTCTTCGCAACCACGATGAGGCCACTGGTTTCCTTGTCGAGGCGGTGGACGATTCCCGGGCGCATTTCACCGCTCACGGCCGAAAGGGTCGCGAAATGATGGAGCAGGGCATTGACCAGCGTGCCGCGATTGCGCCGGTCTTCTCCGTTTGGACCGATGGCGCCGGCCCCGGCGTGCACCATCATGCCGGCGGGCTTGTTGATGATGGCGAGGTCGTCGTCTTCGTAGACGATGTCGAGTGGAATTTTTTCGGCGATGGCGCGGAGGGGTGGGCGGGCGGCGGAGCCGAGTATGGTGATCTGTTCGCCGCCTCGGAGTTTCAGCGAAGGCTTCGGGGCTACATCATTGACCAGGACTTTTTCTTGGGAGATCAGCTGCTGGACGCGAGCGCGGCTAACGTCAAGGCGGGCTGCGAGGAATTGATCGAGGCGCTGGCCGGCGGCGTCAGGCGGGATCGAGATAAGAATGGGAAACGCTTCCGGCATTCGCTTGCGAAGATACTACAGGCGGACTTGTAAAATCATGAGACTTTACGGAGCACATAGAAGTTGCCCGCATGAGGCTAACCTTGAAATTAACGCCGATCGCATTGCCGTTAGTTTTTCTATTTTCTCAGGCCGGAGCACAGGAGGCTGCGAAAGAGCCAGCGAGTGGGACGGTTTGCGTGGCATCGAGGGCTGCCGATCCGTTTCGGGGACAGGTAATTCCTCCCACCGGTGAAGTCAGTTCCGGCGGTCTCCGCGTAAGGGTTAACAAGCGTCCGTCGGTACCTTGGCCGCAAAGGGAGAGCCTCAAAATTGACAAGTTAGATCTCAGCGAGCGACATCTCCTGGCCGTTCTCGACGCAAGCGGGAAGCCCGTGGAATCGCTTTGGTTTAGATTCTCCGAGTATAAGAGCGCCAACCTCTGCATGGCCTACGACGGGTATCAAGGTGTGGGGTTGCAGGAAACAACGCGGCACACTCCGTGGTGTAAGTGCAGGTAGAAGGTTTTACCGAGCGGCCTGCCGAACAGGAGCTTGCTCGGGAACTGCTTTTGATCCGGGGCGGAGCCACCAGATCAGGCCGCCGGCCAGCACTAATCCGATTGCAATCAATTGAGTGCCGGTCATGGCGCCGCCGAAGACGGAGCCGCGGCCGGGATCGTCGCGCAGATATTCCAGGAAGAACCTCGCCACGCCGTAGATGAACATGAACGCGCCAATGACCTGGCCATCAAATTTTCTGCGTTTGAGCAACCACATCAGGATGAAGAAGTTGGCGAGTTCCACGGCGGACTCGAAGAGCTGCGTGGGCTCGAGCGGAATATTCAGCGGCGTGCCGGTGATGGTGTGGGCGAGGGGGTTCGTGAAAGTCACTCCCCAGAAATGATGGGTGGGCTTGCCGTAACAGCATCCGGCGGCGAAACAGCCGATGCGGCCGATCGCGTGTCCTAGGGCGAGCCCGGGGGCGAAGGCGTCGCAGGTGCCGAGCGCCGGCATGTGATTTCTCCAGACATACCAGGCGGCCGCGACGAACGCAGCGATCAGGCCTCCGGAGAAAACTCCGCCCGCCTGCAGGGTGTCGATGCTGAAGATGTCGCCGGGGTGGCCGGCATAGAGGCTCCAGTCGTTAATGACGTAGAGGACTTTCGCGCCCACAATGCCGCACAAGACGACGAGAATGCCCAGGTTCCAGGCCTTGTCGCCGTCGATCCCGAGGCGCTCGGAGTTGCGCACACTGATCCACAAGCCGATCAGGACGCCGGTCGAGACTAGAAGCCCATAGGTGGGGAGGAAGAAATGGCCGATATGGAAGAGTTGGGGGAACACGGATTATTAGATGCGCAAAAGCTGCTAAGTAGTCAGTTTAGCAGGAAAGCTATGCGGTGCTGGGCGGGGGAAATCGCGAGGCGTGGCGGAGTCGAGGTTTGGAGCGGCGAAGAAGACGACCACAGGGGCTGAAGCCGGCATTCTTGTTGAGCGCTTTACGCGGCGCTAAAGCTAAAGCGCCGCTCTTCCACGGTCGCACACATCTACGGCCGCGCACATCCAAAGTCGCGCATCACTTGATTGGAAGGAGTGCGGGAAAAATCGGAAATCAAAATCGGGCGGACGAGGCGTCCGCCGCTCCACGAGCTAAAAAATCAAGCCGACCCACTGTGCCGTGTGACGGGGCCGAGAATGAACCCGTCGGTAGACGTTGGGTGCCCGCCGAGACCCTTTAGGCATCTGCGCATGGCGCAGCGTCGCTCACCGGATCTTAGTTCGAGTCGAGCTCCCGTTCATTCAGCATTGGTTCAAAAATCGGTTACCCGCCATCACCAACCCTGCAGGCCGGCTTTCAATCTGGATGCTAGGCAAATTGCGGTGGATTGGCAAGTGGAAGACCGCAAATAGTTGGCAGGCAGCTTGCAACCAAAGTAATGCGGCGTTGATAAATAGGACTTGCCGTATCCCGGGCCAAGGGACCGGCGTCGGGACCGCGGAAGTACTTGATTCCACCGTGGCGGAGTGAGTGTATACTCTGGACGCAATTTATCGGGCCTGATACGAGTACTCGCGTGCCGGGTGCGCGAGGGCCGGTGAAGTCTGAGAGCGACGCCTAAATATCGCACGCCCGCCATTGCGGCGGCGGCGCTCCTCATGGTGGTCCATGGGGTGGTGCTGGTCTTCCGATACGGCAGCGACACCGCATCGCTGTGGGGAGACTGGATCGATACGGCGGCTCCGCTGATCGGGGCTGTGGTCTGCTGGATGGTTTCGCAGCAGGCTGGACCGTTCGGCCGACGAGTCTGGCGACTGGTTGGCTTCTCCAGTTTTCTGATTGCGATTGGCCAGAGTCTCTACACCTACTACTACGACTATCTTCACGCGTCTCTAGGCACGTTGTGGCCGAGCGACGTCCTGGTCTTTTTCTGGGTTGTCCCAGCCATGACGACGCTGTTTCTGAGTCCCCGGGACCCAGGCATCGGATTTGGCTGGCTGCGGGTGTGCGATTTTGTACAAGCCTGCACGCTCGTGCTCTCGGTGGAGTTGTCGCAGATCTATGTGCCCTCGCGCTGGCAGGCCGCGGGGCAGACCATGGAGCAGCGTACGCTGTACGCCGGAATATTCTTCTTTGGCCTGATTGCCTTGAGCTTTCTGCTGCGAGGACTTCTGAGCCGGGACCGAACATCGAGGGCGTTCTTCCTCCGTATGGGCGTCTTTCTGGTGGTCCACGCGATCGTTCTTAATGCCACGCTGCGCTGGCAGGCTTCCGGTCACTACCAGCAGGGGGCATGGCCCGACATCACGTGGACTTTCAGCTTCTGTCTGTTGATTCTAATTGCCGGCACGTGGAATGAGAGCGAGGAGCATGCCGACGCGGAACCGCGTTCTCATAGTCTGCAACTGCTCGGTCAGTTCGCACCGCTGGGGATTCCGGCAATCGTGTTTCCGCTGGTGCTGCTGATCGCACAGGAACAATTCTTGTGGTCGGTGGTGCTGGTGATGGCATCGTTCGCAGCGGCCGGCGGACGATTGTTTGTGGTGCAGAACCAGTTGATGGTCAGCTCCCGCGAACTGGAAAATAATCTTGCGCTCTTGCGGGGCATTACCGAGGGGACGACCGATGCGGTCTTCGTGAAAGATCTCGAAGGCTGCTATTTGATGATCAACACAGCGGGCGCTCGCGCCCTCGGCCGCAGCGCAGCTGAGGTGGTCGGCAAGAACGACTCGGAACTATTCAGTCCGGAGGCTGGCCGCGCCATTATGGAGCGCGACCGTACGGTGCTGCGGTCTGGTGAGGTGCAGACCTACGAAGAGCCTGGAACGGTCGCGGGAGTGACGCGGCTTTATCTCGCGACCAAGGGTCCCTTTCGCGATCCGAACGGCCAGGTGATCGGACTGCTGGGCATCTGCCGCGACATCACCGACCGTAAGCGGGCGGAAGAGGAAATCCGCGTTTCGCAGCAGAGGCTGCGCACGCACTTCGAGCATACCCCGTTGGCCGTGGTGGAATGGGATCTGGAGTTTCGGGTTACAGCGTGGAATCCTTCGGCAGAGCGCATTTTCGGATATACGCGCGAAGAAGCCATGGGACAGCATGCCAGCTTCATCGTTCCGCCGCAGTTTCGTCGGCATGTGGATCAACTGTGGACGGAACTGCTGAATCAGACGGGAGGAACGCGCAGCACCAACGACAACGTCACCAAGAGCGGCCGCCATATTTCCTGTGAGTGGTATAACACTCCGCTGGTGGACGATTCGGGACGGGTGCTGGGGGTGGCTTCACTGGCCCAGGATGTGACCGAGCGTGTGGCGCTGGAGGAACGGCTCCGCCAGTCACAAAAGATGGAAGCCGTTGGACGCCTAGCTGGAGGCGTGGCCCATGACTTCAACAATCTGCTGACGGTGATCCTGGGATACGCGCAGATTCTGGCCGACGGCGTTCCCGAAGGCAGCCGGTTAGCCGACAGCACGGGACAGATCAAGTCCGCGGCGGAACGCGCCGCGGGCATTACCCGGCAACTGCTGGCCTTCAGCCGCAAACAGGTGCTTTCACCGCGGATCATCAACCTGAACGACACGATGATGAATCTGGATTCTCTGCTGCGGCGGCTCATTGGAGAAGACATTGAAGTGCTCACTGTTCCCGACGACAAACTGGGTTCGGTGAAGGCCGATCCGGGGCAGATAGAGCAGGTTCTGATGAATCTTGCGCTTAATGCCCGCGACGCGATGCCCCACGGCGGAAAGCTGACGCTCGAAACCGCCAACGCTCAGCTGGACGAGACTTACGCCAGCGAACATCAGCCCATCGCGCCGGGGCGCTACGTGATGCTGGCGGTGAGCGACACGGGGCAGGGGATGAGTCCGGAAGTGCAGGCGCGGATTTTTGAGCCTTTCTTCACCACGAAAGAAGTCGGCAAAGGCACGGGCCTTGGCCTCTCCATGGTGTATGGAATCGTCAAACAGAGTGGCGGCTACATTTGGGTCTATAGCGAGCCTGACCGGGGCACAACCTTCAAGATTTATTTTCCTTGCGTTGAGCAGCCGGCCGAAACGCCGGGAACCGAGAAGCGTCCCGCCAATGCCTTGCGGGGAACGGAGACGATCCTGCTGGTCGAAGACGATCCACAACTTCGACAGCTCAGTTCTTCTGTGCTGACCCACTGTGGTTATCGGGTGCTGGTGGCGAGCGGACCCGAGGAAGGGCTGGCGGTGGGGAAGGCCAACCATAAAGAGATCCGGCTCCTGATTACCGACGTTGTGATGCCCGGGATGAATGGCCGGCAGTTGGCGGAAGAGATCGTGCGCCACTCTCCGAAGATGAAGGTGCTGTATATCTCCGGCTACACCAACAACGCCATCGTCCACTACGGCGTGCTCGACAAAGGACTCTGGTTCCTGCCAAAACCGTTCACCCTGGCGGCGCTGATGGGGAAGGTGAGGGAGGTGCTTGACGCGAGCCCTGACGCTCCGCAGGGCGAACGAGGCGAGTAAAGCTGCTACTTCGTCGCTTCGGCCCAGTAGCTGCTTCTCGCCAGAACGGTCTCATCCGCTGGGTTTTTCAAGCGCACGCGAATCTGGTGAAGGCCGGGGTGCGGACTCTTCGGCGCGAAGCTCAAGAGATATCGGCTGTGCAGGTGGTTGGTGAAGTCGTTCATGCGCACTTCGAATTTCTTGCGGGTGGCGAAGAGTTCGTATTCGCCGCCAGTCATGGACGTGACTGTGCTGGGAACATTCTTCCTCATGGCCTGCGCCACGCGGTAGCCGAGATCGAGCAAATCGACGGTCGGATGCTCCTCGTTCTTGTTGGTGCCACGACCGGTGTCGAGGATGTTCGAGAGCGCGGGGGAAAACGCCAGCGCGTACATGACGGCGTTGCTTTGTCCGATGGCGGCCACGACGTCGTCGATTTTTGCGATGCTGCCGTGGTCGCGGGTTTCGCTGATGAGCAGCAGGATTCGCAGGCGGCCGTCGGGTTCCTGCTTGAGCAGGTTCACCGAGTAAGCCACGGCATCGAGGATGGCCGCGCCCTCATCTCCGGATTGCAGATTTCTGAGGTCGGCGTTCACCAGGCTCTCATCCTTGGTGAAATTTCTGGTGAGCTCGACCTGGCTGTCGAACTCTACGATGGCGACGCGAGCTGTTCCGAGAGTGAAGAGCGGGTCGAGCATCGATTTCAATCCCTGCATCCGGGGGAACTCGTAGTTTGCCCGCCGGCCGCGCTGAATGGCCACGACCAGCGAGACCGGCTGCCCCTCGGGCGCTTCGTCGAGTCGGATGGGTTGCTCGACGCCGTCATCTTCTACGATGAAATCTTTGGCTTGCAATCCATAGACAATTTGGCCCTGCTGGTTCTTGACCAGGGCAGGAATCAGCACCACAGTGGATTGGGAGCGGAGAGTTGTTTCCTGAGGAAGAGCAGGACTGCCAATGAGGATAAAAGCGAGGAAGAAGATTCCGGCGCGCGGCAGACTATCCCACTTTGCGTTTTTCGCCGAGCACTTCATCCAGCGCATCTGCTAGTAGATGCGCCCGCTTCTGGTAGTCGGTTGCCCCGGTGTCCTGTCTTTTCTTGAGCAGATGATATTCATCGGCAATGTTCAGAGCGGCCAGCACGGCGAGGCGCACGGTATCGATGGTATTGGTGGCCTCGGCGACGGCGCGCATTTTCGAGTCGACGTATTCGGCGAGCTTGAGGATGTACTCTGGATCGGAGCCGCGCAGGTTGTAGGCCTGATCGAAAATTTCCACCCGCACGCTTGCGTTCTGCGCGTCTTTCACGGTTTGATTTTTCGTAGCAGTAGCCATCGAAACCATTCCTCGCTTAAAGACGAAGCGTGCTACATCCCTGTCTGACGCTGGCGCTATCAGCTGCCCTAGCTGGCCTCGGCAATCGACTCGATCTGCTCCAACATTTTTTCGACGCGTCCGCGAATAACTTCGCGCTCTTTCTTCAACTGCACTGCGTCGCGCCGCAGAGTGACCAGTTCCTCTTCGCGCTCCTCCAGTTGCTGGCGCAGTCGCTGCGCGTCGCGTTCGGCGACAGCCTGCGCCTGCCGAGCCGCCTTGTACATTTCTATGGTGCGATAAATCTTCTCTTCGAGCGCCTGAAAATCGTCCGCCGGAACCTGCTCTGCCACCTGTTCGACCGCATTCAAAGCCATGAGTGCACTCTTCCCCACCAGAATTTCTGGAACTTCTTCGCAGTATACTCCACATCTTTGTGGAGAAAGCAGATCATCCGGCCATCAAGTTATGCATACCGGATTTGGATATAATTTCTCTTGAGCTTCAGGAGGATCGAACCTATGAAACGCCTTGACTATTTCACCCTCGGATTGTTCCTGATCATGCTCATTCTCCCTACGCGGAGTGCGGCCAAGACCAAAGTCGAACTCCAAGATGCCCAAGGCAAGGATGTCGGCACCATCATCCTCTGGGATCAGCCCACAGGCGTAGGACTTGAGCTTCATCTGCATGGCCTTGCGCCCGGCGAACATGCCATCCACTTCCATCAGGTCCCGAAGTGCGAAGGACCTGACTTCAAGTCGGCAGGTGGACATTTCAATCCTGACGGCAAGAAGCACGGCTTCGATAATCCCGAGGGGCATCACGCGGGCGACGTGACGAACTTCACGGTTGATGCCGCGGGCAAGGCGGAGGTCCGGTTAGAAGATAAGGATGTGACGCTGAAAGATGGTCCGCACTCGCTGTTGAGCACCGGATCGGCGATCGTGGTGCACGCCAAAGCGGACGATTACAAGACCGATCCCTCCGGGAATTCGGGAGACCGCGTGGCTTGCGGAGTGATTACGAAATAGGGCTCCATTCGCGATGGCCGCCTCGCTGCGCTCGGGTGGGACAACCGATGGCGGCTGTCCCCACATGGATCGAGCCCGACGAGCGAAAGCCAGATCGCGACTAAACCAGATCATCCAGCTTCAGCGCCTGGGCTCCGCCTTTCCAGGACGATTCGAATTGTTTCTGCACAAAGCTGGCGTCGTAGTCGCGCTTTTCCTTCAGCAAGGCCTGGCGTAATCCCCAGAGCGAGCGGGGATTGCGGGGATTGCGGTCCAGATCGTCGCGGAAGACTTTCTCCGCGCCCGCGGCGTCGCCGGTGATGAGGAGGGCCGCTCCCAGCGATTCGCGCACGGGAAAGAACCAGTCGGGCGGTTCGCCATATTTCAGCGTGTCCTGAATCGCGACGGCTTCGCGCAACTGGGCGATCGCGGCGGTGTTGTCCTTTTTTGCGATGGCGATTTTCGCGCCCAGGATGTTCTCGGCGATCTTCAGAATGTCTTTGGTCTTATTGTTAATGGGCATCTGGAAGATGGCATCCGGAGGCGTGGCGGCTTCGGCTTCCGAAACAATCTTGTATTCGGCTTCTGCGCCGCTTACCTTGCCCGTGCCCGCCAGGGCCAATCCACGGCCGAAGTGCCAGAAAACGGTGGCGGCTTTCATCGCAGGATCGGGAGCGGGCATCTTCAGGATTTCGTTCCAGTGATGAAAGCGAATCTCGACCGCGACCGGGATCGTCATGAAGCCTTCGAGCGGCGGCATGTCTTTCACGTGCGGGCCTACATTTGCGACCAGCAGGTCGGCATTCTTTCGCGCCTCGGCGTAGGCGCCGTCCATGGCGCCGCACATGGCCACGAAGTGAAGATTGTGGCTGTAGTACATCATGGGATAAATGCCCTGCACACCGGTCGCCTTGATATAAGCGCGGTCGACCTCGGCGGCTTTCTCGTTGGTCTTGACAGCGGCGTCGTAATCGCCAGTACGAATGTAGACGTGCGCGGGCATGTGGACGATGTGTCCAGCACCCGGCGCGAGCGCGGCCAGTTTGTTCGCGCCAGCGAGTGCCCGCTCAGGATTGTTTGAGGCTTCGGTCGCGTGAATGTAATAGTGGATCGCGCCGAGGTGGTTGGGATCGCGTTTCATCACTGATTCCAATGTCGCGACGATTTCTTCGGTGCCGGCTTCGGGCGTGCCGTCCTGATGCCAGAGTCCCCAGGGATGCAGGTTCATGCTGGACTCGGCGAAGAGCGTGGCGGCGTCGAGGTCATCGGGGAAGTCGGCGACGAGTTGCCGCATGGCGTCGCGATAATCTTCGGCGGCTTTCTTCAAATCAGAATTCGGATCGGCGGGGAAGCGTTTCGCCATCGCCTGAATGTAGGCCTGCTCGGCCTGCGAAGCTCCGGCAGACAAATCCACCGCCTGCTGCACCGCGTCATGCGCGCGCTTGTAACGGTCGGGATCGGCAGGATCGTTGTAGTTCGGGCCGACGGCCTCTGCGACGCCCCAGTGGGCCATGGCCAGTTTAGGATCGAGTTCGGCGGCGTGCTGAAACGAGCGCGCGGCTTCGTCGTGGTTGAAGCAATAGATAAAGCGCAATCCCTGGTCGAAAAACTGCTGGGCCTGGGGATTGCGCGTGGAAACGGGGTGATGGAGATTGCCGAGTCCGGTCACGAGCGTGACCGGACGAGATTGCGCGTGCGCGTGGGAAGGATGATCCTGCGCCGTCGCACCGAGGCAGAGCAAAGCACCGCACAGCAAAATACCGAGCAGTATCTGCGCCAGAGTTTTCATCTGGTTGATCCTCCTGATTTGATTTTGAAATTCGAATCCCATTGCAACCGGGAGCCGGTTGCAGGGAAGCCCCTTGCAAGTGCGGCCAGCTTATGCCAAATTGATTCCCTTGCCAAGTCGTTTGCAAGGGGAATTATGCCGAAAGACGCTGCCTCGCCAGACACGGCCGGTCAGTCCTGGGCGGGTCAGGTCCCGCCGGTTGCACTGCTCAACGCGTTTAATACCAACAACCGCATCAACCATTATCTGATCGACAATCTGCCGCCGGGGGCGTGGAAGGCGAAGCCGGAGGGTAAGGGCCGCACCATCGCCGCGATCGTGGCGCACATGCATAACGTGCGCGTGATGTGGCTGAAAGCCAGCAAGGCTGAGGAGATTCCGCCTCAGTTGGATCGCAGCACGGTGACTCCGGCGCAGGCATTGCGCGGCCTGGAGAGCAGTCGGCATGCTTTGAGCGTCGTCCTAAGTCGCGCCATGGCCGGTGACGGCCGCATCAAAGGTTTTCGCCCCGATGTTGTTGGATTTCTCGGCTACCTCATCGCGCATGATGCGCACCATCGTGGGCAGATCACGATGCTCGCCCGACAGATTGGACATCCCCTGCCGCAGAAAGCTATGTTCGGCATGTGGGAGTGGGGAAGTCGCTGATCGCGCCGAGCTGAAGCCCGGATTTGATTTGGCCGCTCAACGCGGCGCTGAAGCGCCGCTCTTCCACGGTTGGCTGAGCATTCACGATCTTCAAGAGACACAAGCCTTCAGAGGCAAAAGTCTTAAGGAGCCAAAAGCCGTAAGAGACGAAAGTCTTCCTGATCTTTATCCTCAGGTACAATCCAGCTTCGATCACGCTATGCGCAAGGCGGCACTGCTCTATAACCCGGGATCCGGCGGCCGCGGCTTGCGGCGTCTGCACGAGTTGGAGGCCGCGCTGACCGTCCTTCGGCGTGCGGGAGTAGAGGCGGACCTGGTGCCCACGGATTCCCAGGATCACGGTGGGGACGAGACCCGGCGGGCGGTCGCGGCTGGTTGCGACACGATCTTTGCTTGCGGCGGCGACGGCACGATTCACAACATGATGCAGGTTCTGGCGAACTCGCCGGTCGCGCTGGCGATTTTACCGATGGGAACGGCCAACGCCCTGGCGCACGACATTGGACTGCCTCTTAGTGTGGTCGCTGCAGCGGAGTCTGCGCTGCGCGCCGTGCCGCGGCGCATCGCACTGGGCTGCGTGAAGTACACCGATCTTCAAGGAAATCCAGGAGCGAAATATTTTGTGATCGCGGCGGGGGTTGGAGTTGACGCGCATCTTTTCTACAAATTGCACGGCGGGACCAAGCAGCGCATGGGGATGGCCGCCTATTACGCGAAAGCGTGGAACCTGTGGTTCACCTATTCCATGGCGCGATTTGTGGCGGAGTATGTCGAGATGGGATCGGACGTGGCGCGGCGTGCCGAAGTCACCGAGTTGATGAGCGTGCGCATTCGTAATTTCGGGGGCGTCGTGCACGAGTTGGCTCCGGGGGCGTCTCTCGATCGCGACGACATGCGGCTGGTCGTCTGTCGCAGCGCGAGCCGACTCGTATATCTCGCTTACGTGGCGCGCTGTGTGCTGCGTCTCCGGTGGAGGATTCCCCACGTTGACTGGGTGTACAGCAGGAAAGTTTCGTGCGAGTATCTGCCCGCCTCAGGGGCGACGAAGCCGCGGATTTACATTGAAGCCGATGGCGAGTTGCTGGGCACGCTGCCGGCGGAAATCACGGTTGTGCCGGACGCGCTGACCTTGCTGGCGCCGCCGCGTTGAGCAGCACTCGTTTCCACCGAATTGCTTTACGATAGAATTCCTCGAACGCTTGGAACCGATTACACACTTTCTGACGGGCGCGTGCCTGGGCCGCGCCGGGCTCAACCGCAAGACCGCGCTGGCCACGCTCACGCTGACGCTCGCGGCTGAGGCTCCCGACCTGGACGTCCTCGGTAGCTTTCACGGTTCGACGTTTGGCTTTGCCCACCATCGCGGATTTACGCACTCGTTCCTCGGAGTCCCGATCGACGCCGTCGCCGTGGTCGGATTCGTGTATCTCATCTGGCGGCTGCGCGGGCGTAAAACGAACGATCCCAACCTGCCGCCGCGTTGGGGAGTGCTCTTTCTCTACGCCTGCCTGGCGGGGCTGAGCCACATTCTGCTCGATTTCACGAACAACTATGGCGTGCGGCCGTTCTGGCCGTTTTCGGAGAAGTGGTACTCGTGGGACATCGTATTTATCTGGGAACCGGTCATGCTCGTCTTTTTATTTCTGGGATTAGTCGTGCCGGGTTTGTTCGCGTTGATCGACAAGGAGATCGGCACGCGCCGCCGTGGGCCACGAGGGCAGGTTGCGGCCACACTGGCGCTGGTCGGGGTGGTGCTGATGTGGGGCGTGCGTGACTACGAGCATCGGCGCGCGGTCAACGCGCTTGAGGCCCGCACCTATAACGGTGCCGATCCGATGCGAGCTTCCGCTTATCCGAAGATGATCGATCCGTTCCACTGGGACGGTGTGGTGGAGACGCCGACGTTCTTCGCGCTCGCGCCGGTGAACTCTCTTACCCCAGAGGTTGATCCTGAGGGCCGGCTGCAGATTCGCAACAAGCCGGAAGAAACTCCGGTCACTCTGGCGGCGAAGAATTCTTACGCGGGACGAGTGTTTCTGGCGTGGGCGCAATATCCCATCACGGAAACGGAGACGCTGCAACCGCCGCAGGAAGGATACATCGTGCGGTTTGTCGACCTGCGCTATGCGGGGATTCCGAGGGCGATCTCCGGCCGCCGCAGCCGGGTTGGTCTCGGCAGAGCGGTCATGCTGGACAAGAATCTGCGGGTTGTCGGCGATGTCTATGGCTCGGGAAAAGATCAAATCGTTGTGCCCGAGCCGCGATAGTTGCGACGGGAGTACCAATGCGACCTGACGAGAATGCTCGACGAAAATTTCTCACCACAGCGACCGCTGGACTGGCGGGCGGGGCAATCGTCTCATTGCCGGGAACGAGCTACGCAGCGGAAGCACCTACGACCGCAGGACCTGTTTACAGCGTTACGGCATTTGGAGCGGCAGGCGACGGGAAGGCGCTCGACAGTCCGGCCATCGACAAAGCGATTGCCGCAGCCGCCGCAGCCGGAGGGGGAACGGTTATATTTCCGGCGGGCACCTACCGTTGTTACTCCGTCCACCTGCAGAGCAACGTCGCACTCTATCTTTCGCCGGGATCAATTTTGCTGGCTGCCGATCCTCCGGAAGAGGGCGGCGCGGGATACGACTTAGCCGAATCGAACGCTCCCTGGGAGAACTATCAGGATTTCGGCCACAACCACTGGCACAACAGTTTGCTCTGGGGCGAGAACCTCACCGGAGTTTCGATTTGCGGTCCCGGACTCATCTGGGGAAAAGGCCTGAGCCGCGGATGGGGCGCTGGCCCGAAAGCCGAGCAACCCGGTGTAGGCAATAAGGCGATCGCTCTCAAGAATTGCCACAACGTGCTGCTGCGCGATTTCTCCATTCTGCACGGCGGACACTTCGGAATTCTGGCGACCGGCGTTGACAACCTCACCATCGACAACTTGAAGATCGACACCAACCGCGACGGCATGGACATTGATTGCTGCCGCAACGTGCGCGTCTCGAATTGCAGCGTGAACTCGCCGTGGGACGACGGCATTTGCCTGAAGAGCTCGTTCGCACTGGGATACGCCCGCGCTACGGAAATGGTCACGATCAGCGATTGTCTTGTGACTGGCAGCTACCAGGAAGGCACGCTGCTCGACGCTACATGCAAGGCTTTTCCCGAAGGGGACAAGACCTGGCACACAGGGCGCATCAAGTTTGGGACCGAGTCGAACGGTGGGTTCAAGAACATCGCGATCTCGAACTGCGTATTCGAAGGCTGCCACGGCCTCGCGATCGAGAGTGTGGACGGTGCTGTGATCGAGGATGTTTCGATTACCAACATTACGATGCGCGACATTTTAGGCGCACCCATTTTTGTGCGGTTGGGGGCGCGCATGCGCGGACCGGCGGGCGCTGCGGTGGGCGCGATTCGTCGTCTGATAATCAGCAACGTTACCGGTTTGAGTTCCGGCGGAGAGCGCGTTTGCTCGATCATCGCGGGAATCCCCGGGCATCCGATTGAAGATCTCAAGCTGAGTGACATTACGATTCTTCATCCGGGCGGAGGTACCGTTGCCGATGCGGCGCTGCAGATTGCGGAGAAGGAGAAAGATTATCCCGAGCCGACGATGTTCGGGACGACTCCAGCACACGGGTTCTTCCTGCGGCATGTGAAGGGAATCGAGATGAGCGGGATCAAGGTTGAAGTCGCTAATCCGGATTTGCGTCCCGCATTCGCATTGCATGACGTGAGCGACGCCGACTTGCGGCACATCAAGATGCCGGGCGCTCAGGGCGTGCCGGCGTTTGTTCTGAACGATGTGAAGGATTTCAGCGTGTTCCGCAGCAAGCCTGTGCCCGACACTGAAGTGAAATCCGTCACGCGGCAAGAGCTCTGATCTATCCAACCCTTGACGCGCACACACTCCAGCGCCCAGAATAAGAGTTCGTTCCTGAGGTGATCATGCTGCCCTATCTATTCGTCCTGCTGACGATTGCTATTCGCTTCCTGCCGTTTGCTGGTCCTTTGAACGTTCTGCCCCATGCGTGGCATTTCACTCCGCTGGCGGCATCGTTGTTGTTCTTTGGCGCGCGCGGTTCGCGGCGGCAGATGTGGATCCCACTGGTGCTGCTGGCGGCGACGGACGTGATCCTCACCAAGTACATCTACGTGTACCCGTTCTCGTGGGATCAGTTGGTGACGTGGGCCTGGTACGCCGCGATTCTGTGGCTGGGCACGAACCTGCGTGAAAAGGCAGGGTTCTGGCGCGTTGTGGGCGCGGCGGTGACGAGTTCGGTCTCGTTCTTCCTGATCAGCAATTTTGCTGTGTGGGCGGTCTCTCCGCAAATGTATCCCAGGACGTTCGCCGGTCTGATGATGTCCTACACGCTCGGGCTTCCGTTCTTCCGCGGAACCGCGGAGAGTGATCTTATCTTCTCCGGCCTGATGTTTGGAACACCGGCGCTTCTGCACCTTTTGTCCGGATGGATGCACAAGTCCGACCCCACCGCCGCTGCGTAATCAAAACATACTTACGTGGGACCAGCCGCGACGATGTTGTCGCGGCTGCCAGCAATCGTAAGCTCTTCACGCACCGAATAGTTTCATTTACGCTCGTCTTTCGCGCGCAGCCGCAGAATCAGCCACAGGCAAATTCCGCTCACGATTACCGCCAAAGCCCAGGCCCAATGCCGTTTGAACACCGCGCCTAGCAGTCCGATGATTTCCGGGCCGAACCAGAGCACCAGGATCGAGAGCACGCCGAAGCGCACCATCCTTCCCAGAAAAATCGCGACCAGGAAATCGCGAAAGCGCATTTCGAACACGGCCGCGCCCAGCACGAAAATCTTGAATGGTACAGGGGGCGGCAGCATTCCGGGAAACATGAGCGCCCAGAATTCGTGTTCCTCAAACGAGCGATGAATCTTCAGAAAGCGTTCTTCGGAAATCCGCTTGCGCAGAACTGTTTCTCCTCCGACATATCCGATGATGTAGAGCGGAATGCTGCCCAGGGCCGACCCGAGCGAGGCCATCACGACGTACAGCACGAAGCGCCGGTGATCCTGGTAAATGTAGGTGGCGACGATGAAATCGACGGGCATGCCGAGCAGGGCGCTGTCGGCAAAGGCAATTACAAACGGTCCCCAGATTCCGAGCACTTTGAGCAGGCCCAGAATCCACGCGGAGTAGCGCGCCAGAATGTGTCCAATCGATTTCACCGGGACCAGTAAGTGTACGTGATCGAAGAAGATGTGTCAGTCGGGTTAGGCTCCGTAGGGACAGCCGCCCGGCTGCCCATGACGCGATTCCACTCCTGCTATGATCGCTGGCGTTGGAGCCACTATGCGCAAGCTGATTCTTGGTCTCGCTCTCCTGTTTTTATCGACCGTCCTAACCGCCCAACAATACGACCTCGTGCTTGAGGGCGGTCGCGTCATGGACCCGGAAACTGGTCTCGACGCCGTCTGCAACGTCGGTATCCGCGATGGGAAGATCGCGCGAATCTCCTCCGAGCCGCTCACTGGACGCCGGGTGGTTCGTGCTGCCGGCCTCGTGGTCGCTCCAGGATTCATCGATCTGCACCAGCATGGGCAGGAACTCGCCAGCCAGTACGTGAAGGCATTCGACGGCGTGACGACAGCGCTCGAAATGGAGATCGGCGTGCCCGACGTGGCCCAATTTCTTGCGGCGAAGCAGGGACACTCGCTGATCCACTATGGCACGACCGCCAGCCATGTCGCCGCGCGCGCCTTGATTTTCGGCGCGCCGCTGTCGAGTGGAACGATAGGCCCGCATGTCGGCATCCCTGAGATTCTGCCCAAGAGTGGACCGGCGACCGACCTGCCCGCCACGCCGGAACAGATCGAGCGCATTGAGCAGCGGTTGCGCGACCAACTCGATGCCGGCGCCCTCGGCGTTGGCATGGGCATTGAGTACACTCCGGGTGCGACTCGCCTTGAGGTCATCGACATGTTCCGCGTCGCCGCCGAGCGCAAGTTACCGGTCTACACCCACATGCGCAGCGCCGGCCGTGTCGATCCTGGCTCCGCGATTCAATCTGTCGAAGAAGTGATCGGCGCTGCCGCCATCACCGGCGCCCCTTTGCACATCGTGCACATCAACAGCACGTGCCTGCGCGACTCGCTCGTATGCCTCTCGCTGATCGAAGGAGCCCGCGCCCGCGGTCTCGACGTGACGACGGAAGCTTATCCCTACATCGCGGGAATGACGGTGGTGAATTCGGCGCTGTTCAATCCCGGCTGGCGGGAGAAGCTGGGCATCGACTATGGTGGTCTCGTTCTGCCCGATACGGGCGAGCATCTCACAAAAGAACGCTTCGAGGAATTGCACAATTCCAGCACGCCGCAATCGGTACTGGTGTTCGCCAACACGCAGGAGACGGTGGATGCAGTCATTCCCAATCCATTGATCATGATTGCGAGCGATGGGGCCCCTGGACATCCGCGCAACGCGGGCACTTATTCGCGCGTGCTGGCGCAATATGTGCGCGAGAAAAAGACGCTGACCTTGATGGAAGCCTTGCGCAAGATGACGCTCATGCCCGCGCAGATGCTCGAGCGTTCCACCCCCGCCGCGCGCCACAAGGGACGGATGCAGGAAGGAGCCGACGCCGACATAGTGATTTTCGATCCGCAAACCATCGCCGACCGCTCCACGTTCGCCAAGCCGATGGAGCCGAGCGTGGGTGTGCACTATCTGTTGGTCGGAGGAACGGTGCTGATCGACGAAGGCAAGCTTGTCCCCGATGTGCTCCCGGGCCGCGCGCTTCTGGGGCCGGGAAAGCGAATTCCAGAGAAGGCGCGGTAACCAGGGTAGTTCGCAAAAGTCAATGCCGGGAGCGTGTGAATCTCGTATTGACTGACCACCAGTCAGTGAATTACTATTTCATCGAGAGACCTCAACCAGGACGCTTCCGATGGACAACCAACAAAATCGAGGGCGAACGGCCGAGTCCCCGTCCCCGCCTCTCCCCTCAGTCTTCAAGCATCGTGCCTTTACGCTGTTCTGGAGCGCACACATGTTCTCCACGTTGGCGGTACAGGCCGAGAGCGTCACAATTGGCTGGCAAGTCTACGCCATCGCCCGCCACACGCGGAACGTCGAGCAGAGCGCGTTGATGGTCGGGATGGTGGGCCTGGTGCAGTTCGTGCCGCTGTTCGCACTTAGCCTCATCGGTGGCGCCACCGCCGACCGCTGCGACCGCCGTGTCATCCTGCTGAACTGCACAGCGGTGGAGATCGCCTGCGCGCTCAGCCTCGCGGCTCTTTCGTTCTCCTCGCAGCCGAGTTCCGGTCTGCTCCCTATCTTTTTAATTGCTGCGCTGTTCGGCGCGTCACGCGCGTTCCTGTCGCCCGCCAGCGGCGCCATGGGTCCGATGCTGGTGCCGCGCGAGGCGCTGCCCAACGCCATCTCGTGGAATTCCCTGGGCGATCAGGCGGGGTCGGTGATTGGCCCGTGGATCGGCGGCGCTCTATGCGCGGTGTCGCCGGCGGTGGCCTATGCGGGATCGGCCATCTTGTATGTTGTTGCCGCGGGAGCGCTTTTATTTATTCGGGCAAGTACTTGCCCGGAATTCCTGCCCGGCTCGCGGTTGGAGCAAATCCGCGAAGGGATCGCCTACGTCTGGACCAACAAGATAGTCTGGGGCGCGATCTCGCTGGACCTGTTTGCCGTGCTGTTGGGAGGCGCCACGGCGCTCCTGCCCGTATTCGCCAGCGACGTGCTGAAGGTTGGGCCGCACGGCTTCGGTGTACTTCGTTCCGGACCCGCGATCGGAGCCATGGCAATGGCCTTTGCGCTGAGCCGATGGCCGCTGCACCGTCGCGCGGGCCGGTGGATGTTCGCGGGACGTGGCGGCATTCGGTGTGGCTACGCTGATCTTCGCCGTGTCCAAATCCATGATCGTCTCGGTGATCGCACTGGCCGCGATGGGGGCGGCCGACATGATCTCTGTCTACGTGCGGCAGACCCTGGTGCAAATCGCAACCCCCGATGCGATGCGTGGCCGCGTGTCGGCAGTCTCCGGCCTGTTCATTGGAGCTTCGGCGGAATTGGGAGACTTCGAGACCGGAGTCGTTGCTCGCCTGATCGGACCGGTAGCCGCGGCGATCTTCGGCGGCATTGGGTCGCTGGTCGTTACCGGGGCGTGGTCCCTGATGTTCCCGGCTTTGCGCAAGGCGGACCGACTGGACGAAACGGAGGTTTATGCTACGGTCAGTGAGCAGCGTCCAGCTGTGGAGATCGAGAATCTGGTATGCGGGCCATGACCAAGCTCCGGCCAAGGACGAAGCCGCCGGAAGAGCGGCGCGATGAGCTGATGAATGCAGCCCAGCGCCTGTTTCTGAAACAAGGCGTCGCCCAGACGGCGATCGAGCACATCACTCTGGGCGCCGACGTCGCCAAGGGGACGTTCTACCTGTATTTTTCGTCGAAGGAAGACATCCTGGCGGCTCTTGGCGAGCGTTTCGGGCAACAGCTGTTGGTAAGAATAAAAACTGCCGTCGCAACCAAGCCGGTGGAGGACTGGAAAGGGAAGTTGGCAACGTGGGCGAATGCTCTGGTCAGCGGATACCTCGACTCCATTCGAATTCACGACATTGTTTTCTACGGATCGCGTCCGTCCACACGGGAAGGTTTGGTCGATAACATCATCATCGACCATCTTGCCGAACTGCTTCAGGCTGGGGTTGATGCGCGAGCATGGTCGCTGGATGACTCCCGGTTTACCGCAGTCTTCCTCTTCAGCGGCTTGCACAGCGTAGTGGATGACGCAGTCTCCAGGGAGAAACGGGTCAACCGAAAGCGACTGGCACACAGGGCGGAGCGGCTGTGTTACAGGGTCGTTGGACTGTAATCTTGCTGGGTTTTGGCCGCTTTCGGAGAATCCGGCACGGTGAGTGCCGACGGGCTATTTGTGGTCTGTCTTTCCGCCGAGCAGTTCAATCGCATGCGGGATCAGGGCCGCGACTGCCTCCAACGATTCCACTGCACCTGCAGGACTCCCCGGCAGATTCAGAATCAGGGCTCGTCCCCGCACGCCACACACTCCGCGGCTCAGAGCGGCAAATGGAGTTTTCTTCGACCCTTCACTGCGCATGCGCTCGGCCACCCCGTCGAGCAGGCGGCCGCACACCGCCGCGGTCGCTTCCGGCGTCACATCGCGCTCGGCAATGCCGGTGCCGCCGGTCGTTACGACGAAATGGACTTCCCGCGCTAAGCGAATTAGCAAATTCTGAATTCTGATGGAGTCGTCAGGAACAACTTCGCGGATGGTGACTGCGAAACGAAGATTCTGCAAAAACTGGACCACCGCCGGTCCGGAAAGATCCTCGCGTTCTCCGCGAGCGCAGGAATCGCTTATCGTGATCACTGCAGCCGTAAGAGCGTGCGGCTCAGCCATCGAGGAGGACATCTTCCTCTTCTTCCCTTCGATGCGTCTGGGGCGGGGCACTGGGCGCGGCCGGTGGAGGCGGGGGCACTCGCCGGCGGAGCCGACGCGGACGCAGGCGGGGCCGACGCAAACGGATCCTGCATTGTCTGCGCGGGTGCGGCTGCGGGCTCGGGCTCGCCGCTACCGTCGCGCGAGGATTCATCCAGCAGGCGCAGACCTTCCATCAGCAAGCCTTGGGTGTTGAGTTGCGTAGTCTCTTTGTCGGTCTTGCCTTCGAAGTCGAGCTGAAACGTTCCGCCGGTCCAGCGCAGCACTTTGAATACAGCCTCATCGCCCACGAGCGATCCATAGGTGGCGTGCTTGACCTGGCCTTCGGCAAAAAACACTTCGCACTTGTCGCCCTCGTTGCTCAGTGAAAGCTGGCAACTCTTGCGGCCCATTTCCAGCGACTGCATGAGGTCGATCACGTTCATCTGCGCCAGGCTGCCACGGACCACGCCATCCGATGGCGCGGTCTTGGCCATTTTTTCCAGCGCGATACGGTCGATCATGCGCTTGATGCGGCGCGTGGCATCTTTCAGGAAGAACGGCTTCTCCAGATAGTCGTCGGCCGCGTCGGACGGGGAGAGCTTCTCGGCGATGTCGGCTTTGCTCGCCATCAGCACGCTGAAAAAATTTGCGGTGGCGGGCCGGCTCTTCAGTTTCTCGACGAACTGGCGCCCATCCATTCCCGGCATGCGGTAGTCGCAGACGACCAGATCGGGGACGTCGTCAACGGCCTTCAACAGTGCGTCGGCAGCGTCAGTGCCGGTCGTCACCTGCGCCAACGGGACTAGCGCGTGCTGCAACATCGCCAGCACCATCGGATTGTCGTCCACTACCAGCAGCTTGACGTTGTTAGACATGAAGTTCTAACTGTTTATTTCGCCCGGCGATACTCGCCGCTTTTCCCGCCGCTTTTTCGCTCCAGCATGATCTCGCGAATCTCAATCCCTTTGTCGGCAGCCTTACACATATCGTAAACCGTCAGGGCCGCAATGCTGGCGGCGACGAGCGCCTCCATTTCCACGCCGGTTTCGGCGGTGGTCGTAACTTTGGAGGTAATAGCGACGCCATTCTCGCACAGCTGCACATCGACATCAACGTGCGCCAGGGGTAGCGGGTGACACATGGGGATCAACTCGGCGGTCCGCTTCGCGGCCATAATGCCGGCGATGCGCGCGACCTCCAGCGGATCGCCCTTCGGATTCCTTGGCAGGGCCGCGAGCACGGCGGGTTTTATCGCGACGAACGCGCTGGCCTCGGCTTCGCGTTTTGTTGCCGGTTTGCCGGACACATCGACCATGCGGGCGCTTCCCGCGCCGTCGTAGTGAGAGAGCTTCTTCGCCATGGCGAAGTTCTATCTTACATGGCCGCGTGGCGCGCAGGCGCTTCTTCGGCAGGCTCCGCACGCGGCCTGCTATTACCGCATCATGATCGCGATCCATTCGCCCGCCGGAATCCAATCGCGGTCGGGGGGAATGACGAGATAACAATTTGCCCGCGCGGTTGCTGCGATGTCGCCCGATCCCTGCCACGCCACCAGTTCGACCTGAGAGTCCGCGAATTCGCCGGAGAGGAGGGCAGGGAGAAATCGGGTGAGGCCGGGCTTGACGCGAATTTCGGACTTCAGGCGCGCGCGTAGGAACGTGAGCTTGCGGGAAGATTGGCCGGCTAACGCTTCAATCATGGGCCGCGCGAAGAGTTCGAAGGTCACCATGGTTGAGACTGGATTCCCGGGCAAGCCGAAGAAGGTGCCTGCGGGCCACATTTGCCGAACACGACCGGTCGCCCTGGCTGAATCTTCGCTCCGGTGAAGAAGAATTCGGCTTGCATTTCCGAGAGCACCTGCTCCACCAGATCGTAGCGGCCCATGGAGACTCCGCCCGTCAGCAGGAGCAGGTCTGATTTCAATCCCAGTTCGATGAGTTGCCGCAGCGCCCGAGGCTCGTCGGGCGCGACGGGGAGCAGAACGGGCTGGCCGCCAGCCTTCAGAATTTGCGCGGCGAGCGAATAACTGTTCGAGTTGCGGATTTGGGTTGGGCCGGGAGTGGCGGCGACATCCACAATCTCGTCACCCGTGGTCAGCACCGCGACCCGCGGGCGCTTGTATACCTGCAGTCGTGATTTTCCCGCGGATGCAGCCAACGCAATGGCGGCGTCGGTCAGGCGGTCTCCGCGCTCGACGAGCACGCTCCCTTGCCGCGCTTCGGCGCCGCGAGGCACGATGTTTTCGCCGTCGGCAACACCCCTGGCGATCTCGACGCGTTCTCCATGGCGCGTGGTGTACTCGACCATCACGACGGCATCCGCGCCCGCGGGGACCGGAGCTCCGGTCATGATCGCGGCGGCCTGCCCGCCGTCGATGTTCGACGGGATGCTCTCGAGTTTCTCGCCCGCTTTGATTTCGCCAATCACGTCGAGCGTCGCGGGGAGTTGCGACAAGTCCGCGGATCGCACGGCATAGCCATCGCGCGTCGAGCGCGGAAAGGGCGGAAGATCGCGATCGGCCAGCACCGGTTCGACCAGCACGCGGCCACAGGCGGCCAGCAGATCTACCGATTCCGTTGGGCCAGAGCGGATGCCGTCGGCCAGAATCAGCGCGGCCTGTTCCTCGACTACGCGCCTCGCTTCTTCGAAGCTCAGGACCAGGTTGACTGGCGAAGCCGACATGGGGAGATGATACGACAGCGAGAAGGTCCGGCAATCGCTGGAAGTCAGGCCACCGACAGTGCGCGAGGGTAGAGATTCCTCGCTTCGCTCGGAATGACAAGCTGAGAGAGTTGGAAATCTACCGCGCCAATTCCTGGCCCAGAACCGCGGGATTGCTGGCGAACGACAAGCCAGTTTCGAGGTCGACGACGCGGTCCCGCACCAGTTGGGCGATTTCGCCGTCGAAATGCTGCATGCCTTCGGAAGAACCGGCTTTCATGGCATCGAGCAGGGTTTTGTTCTCGCGCTCGCCTTTTTCGATGCACTCGCGGGTGCGGGCGTTTTGCTTCAGGATTTCAAACGCGGGAACTCGTCCACTGCGATCGGCCTTGGAGATGAGCCGCTGGCAGATGATGTAGCGGAACGACTTGGCGAAACGCTCGCGTACCGACTGCTGTTCTGCCGGCGAAAACGAACTGACCAGCCGCTCCACGGTTTTCGGCGCATCCATGGTATTCAGGCTGGAAAATACGAGGTGCCCGGTTTCAGCCGCCTCGAGCACGATCTCGATGGTCTCGCGGTCGCGCATTTCGCCGACGAGAATCACTTTCGGCGCCTGCCGCATGGCGGAACGAAGCGCGTGCGCGAAGCTGGGCGTATCGCTGTGCAGTTCGCGCTGGTGAATCGTGGAGCACTTGTGGTTGTGCAGGAACTCGATAGGATCTTCGATAGTAATGATATGGTAGTACTTCTCGCGATTGATGCAGTCCAGGAGCACCGCGAGAGTCGACGACTTGCCCGAACCCGCAGCTCCAGTGACCAGCACGATTCCATCGCGGAGTTTCGTGACCTCGGATAGCTGCTGAGGCATGCGCAACGAAGCAAAGTCAGGAATGGCGGTCGGTATGACCCGCATGACGACGGCGCAACTGCCGCGCTGAATAAAAATATTCACCCGGAAGCGAGCCAGGCCGGGCAGTCCGAAAGAAATATCGCATGCCCCGTGCTCCCGCAGTGTGGTGATGGCCTGCTTGTTGTCCCCGATCAAGTCGGCGGCGATGTGGCGAGTGTCGTCGGGGGTCAGCATGGTGAAGCCGGCCACCTGCACCGGCACCATCTGCCCGTAAACCTGCACCTGTGGCGGACGCCCGGGAGAGAAGATCAGATCGCTGATCTTTTCGGCCGCGCGCAACATGGCGCTCAACAGGGCGGGAGTGGCGACCCGTCCACTACCGGAGAAGCCTTCTAACGCAACGGAAATAGGGGCAATGGTTGGTGCAGCCATTCGTCCTCACACCTCAGGAATCGCACGCACCACAGACAGGGAGAAACTGTAGATCAAACTGAGATAGATCAACTGTACCGCGCCGCGGCGCAGACGCGAAGGACAGCAAGTACATAGCCCTTAGTAACTTCTAAGGCGGCTCACAGAAACAAAAAGGGCGGCCCGTGGGCCGCCCCCGTGCAAGTGCTTATGTGGGAACAGGTTCTACTTCTTTGGCGGCGTCTTCTTCTTGCCGAAGCTGGTTTCGACCGAAGCGCCAATGCTGGCCAGCATGTCTTTAGCACCCTGGGCATACGGGCCGGTAGGCTGCAGTTCGAGGTATTTCTGGAAGGCTTCCGCGGTGCCGGGGGGCGCGACCGCTTTGTTGTCCTTGTCCATGGTTTCCTTCCCGATCAGGTTCACGCCCTTCCAGTAGTAGGCGTCGGCCCGATTGGGATCGGCGGCAATCACCTTGTCGAACGCGACAATGGCGTCGTCGACCTTGCCGGCGTTGGTGTAAACCGCTCCGATATTGAAGTAGGACTGTCCGGCGGCGGTTGGATCCACCTGCGCGGCCATCTCGTAAGTCTTGACCGCCTCATCGGTTTTGTGAGCCTTGTTGAGAGCGTCGGCAAGATTGTTGTAGTAGGCGGCAAGGTTCTTGGCGGCGTTAGGATCTTTGTCGTTGACTGTGGCTTTCTTGAGATCGACCGCTTTCTGGTAAGCCTCAACGGCAGAGTCGAGTCGCTTCTGCTTTTCCGCGGGATCGGTTTGCTTGGGCGCCGACAGGCGGTAGTAGTCGCCGAGCTTGAACCATATCAGGTCGCGCGAGGGATCGATCTGGTTGGCTTCGTTGAGGGATGCGATGGCCGTGTCGAAGTCGCCCGCGTCGGCAGCGGCTTTCGCTGCGTTCAACTTGTCGTTCAGCGATTTGACGGTGTTGGTTTCTTTCGCCTGTTTGGCTTGCGCCTCCTGCATCTGCTTCAACTGCTCGGGTGATAGTCCTTGTCCCTTGGCCGCGCTTTCCATTTCCTTCTTGACGTCGAAAGGAAGCTCGTTCTCGTCGAGTTGAACTTGAAATCCGTTGACATGGTCCATTTCCTTGCCGGCCTTAAAATCGTCAGCGTTTTTGTAGAGCGTGACGTTGTACTTGCCGGGCGTGACTCCGAGCGAAAAATATTCACCCTTTTTGTTGGTCTTAAGTTGATATTTCTGCCCATTGTCCATGTTTGTCCAGAGTACGACTCCGTCGACGATGGGAGCGCCCGTAGAGTCTTTGCAAACGCCCTTGACGGTCCCTTGCTGGGCGAGGGCCGGAGATGCCCACAGCCCGATGGCCAGCATTGCGAATAGAAAAATTGCGAAATGTTTTTTCATTTTGCCTCCCGGCAAACTCGAAGTTCGTATTGCTGATTCTTGATTGCTGATTGTTTCTTGAAAAACTTTGCCCTTCAATCAGAAATCAACAATCAGCAATCAACAATTTCTTACCCCGCCGCATACGGAATCGGGTCCTTTACGCCCACCGCTTCGAAGGCCCGCAGGCGCAACGCACAGCTGTCGCACGCGCCACAGGCCTGATCCTGGCGGCTGTAACATGACCAAGTTAAATCGAAGGGCGCATTCAGTTCAAGGCCGAGGCGCACAATCTCAGCTTTTCGCATAGCAATGAGAGGGGTGACAACTTCGATGTTCCCATCCTTCGTCCCCATTCTTACCACCTGATTGAAGGCCTGGTAATATGCAGGACGGCAATCGGGATAGCCAGAACTGTCGGGCTCGACAGCGCCAATGTACACCTTTTCGGCTCCCAGCACTTCAGCCCAGCTCACGGCAACGGCCAGAAAATGCGCGTTGCGGAACGGGACGTAAGTGACCGGTACGCCCTGCCCGACCGCCTCCGCCCGGGGAACAGCAATGGCGTCGTCAGTGAGGGCGGAGCCGCCAATGACGCGCAGGGCTTCATTTCTCACCACGAGCTTGTTACGAATGTTGAGCCGCTCGCAGATCGCGAGGAAAGATTGGCGTTCGCGCTCCTCGGTGCGCTGGCCATAGCTCACATGGACCGCGGCGGTGTCATGGTCGCGAGCCGCCAGCGCAGCGCAGACGCAGGAATCCATTCCTCCGCTGAGCAGGACGACCGCGCGGGATTGCTCTGAGGCTGACATTGCGAATAGTTGCTGATTGTGATTTCTGATTGAAAAGCTCTCGGCTCAAGGTTTTGCGTTTTCAATCAACAATCGGCAATCAACAATCGACCAATTTTCTAGACTCCCTTCACCGCCGGATCCCAGATGAACTTGTGTAACTGCAATCCCAAGCGGGCAGGGACGTCGTCGGCGAGCATCCACTCGGCAAGTTCCTGAGGATCGAGCAGGCAATGCGAGCTGTCGCGGGCGCCAGTGGCGTCCTTGCGAAATGCTGGCGAAAAAAGGACTGCATTGACCCGGTCGTTCAGATTATGCCGGCGCGTGAACTCCCGGGCAAACTCGTAGTCGCCGCGCGTGCTGAGCACAAACTTGATCTCGTCGCGGGCGGAGAATGCCTCCAGATTCTCCATGAGAAACGTGTCGGCCTCGCCCGAGTCCGGACACTTTACGTCCACGATCTTGATCACGGGAGCCGGAACGCGCTCCAGTGGCCGCTCTCCGCTGGTCTCGAGCAGTACCCTGTAACCTTCGTCCAAGAGGCGCTGCATCAGGGGGACGACCTCCCGCTCCTGCAGCATGGGTTCGCCGCCAGTGATCTCGACCAAGCCGCCATTCGGACTCAAGCGCGAGACTTCCGCGAAAACTTCTTCCAGCGCCATCTTGCGCCCACCCTGAAACGTATACTCACTGTCGCACCAGGAACAGCGCAGGTTGCATCCCGTGAGGCGCACGAAGACGCACGGCAGGCCCGCGTAGGTCGATTCGCCCTGCAATGATTTGTAGACTTCAGTGATCTGCATAAACTGTGCTTTTGGGTGGCGCAGCGCTTCCAGCGTTGCGAAAAGAGCCGGGAGGAAACAGGGCTTCAGCCCAAACGCCGGCCCTACTTCTTACTCGCTGTACTTGGCAGTGGTCGTGTCGGTCTCGAAGACCGTGACGTCCTTTACTCGCACGCGGCCATTGGTCACGCCCTGCAGCTTCGTATTCGACTCGTCGTAAAAATACTTCGCCAGATTCTCGGCGGATGGATTGATCACAGTGAAGGGTGCGATCTCGTTGATCATCTGGTGGTCGAGGCGGTCGATGACGTGCTTCATCACTTCGCGCAGGTCTTTGAAATCGAGCAGCAACCCGGCCTTATCCAGCTCAGCGCCAGCCAGAGTGACCCGGATCTTATAGTTGTGGCCGTGCGGATTCTCGCACTTGCCCTTGTAATTGCGCAGGTAATGGCCCGCGGCAAACGTGTCTTCGACGGTAACTTCGAACATGGATCCCTCGGCAGCGCGGGCGTTACTACAGGTCCGGCTGCACTGTGGCGAAACATCTATTGTACCGCGTGAAAGGCGGCTCGCAGGCAAACGTGGATCCGAGCGCGGCGCAATCCGCTTGACTCTGTTCATCCGCGGAATGTAGCTTGCCTATTCGTCTTCCGTCCCAAAGGAGCAGGCATGTTGCATCGCAAATCCTCGGTTTTATTTCTGTTTATCCTCAGCGTGACGGTGAGCCCCTTGGCCCAGAATCGGCTCGATGCGCCGGAGTTCGACGTCAAGGAACACTATACGAAGTACGAATACAGGATCGCGATGCGCGACGGTGTGCATCTGTTCACTTCGGTCTATGTGCCGAAAGACAGTTCGCATCCATATCCGTTCCTGATCAATCGCACTCCATATAGCGTCGGCCCCTATGGCGTCGATTTGTACCGCACGCAACTTGGCCCCTCGCCGGAGTTCGATAAGGCGGGATATATTTTCGTCAATCAGGATGTGCGCGGACGATACATGTCGGAGGGAACGTTCGTCGAGATGCGTCCGCACATCGATGACAAGAAGTCCAAGCAAGATGTCGATGACGCCAGCGACCTTTACGACACCATTGACTGGCTGCTGAAGAATGTGCCGAACAATAACGGCAATGCCGGGATCTGGGGAATTTCGTATCCGGGATTCTTCACGTCGGCGAGCATCATCGACTCGCATCCGGCGCTGAAAGCCGCGTCGCCGCAGGCTCCCATGACCGACTTGTTTATGGGAGACGACGCCTACCATGGCGGCGCGTTCATGCTTGCCGCGAACTTCGGTTTCTATAGTGCGTTCAAGCCACAGGAAAATCCGCAGCTGCCACCGAAAACGAACGTACCGTTCGACTGGGGCACGAAAGACGCCTACGAGTTTTATCTGAACGTGGGGCCGCTGGCGAATTTGCAAAAATACTTGGAAGGCAAGAGTGCACTGTGGGACGACCAGGTCAAGCACGACATCTACGACGACTATTGGAAGGTGCGCAATCTGGCGCCGCATATGAAGAACATTCATTGCGCTGTGCTGACCGTCGGTGGATGGTTTGACGCCGAGGATCTGCAAGGGCCGTTCTCGACATTTCACGCCATCGACAAAAATAATTCCGGAATTTTCAATGCTCTCGTGGTCGGGCCGTGGGTGCATGGAGGGTGGGCGCGATACGACGGAGCACACCTGGGCCGCGTGGAGTTTGCTGCGAACACCGGCGAGTATTACCGCAAGAACATTCTGTTCCCGTTTTTCGAGCAGTACCTCAAAGGCAACGGCGACGCCAAACTTCCGAAGGCGTACGTCTTCGAGACCGGCACGAACGTGTGGCGGCAATACTCTGCATGGCCACCGAAGAGTGCCGAAGCAAAGACTCTCTATTTCCACGCCAACGGCCGGCTCTCATTTGACGCGCCCGGGGCGGAATCTTCGCCATTTGACGAATATGTCAGCGATCCCGCCAAACCTGTGCCATTCGTGAGCTACGCGGCGTTGAATGTGCCGCAGGAATATATGCTCTCGGACCAACGCTTTGCCGACAGTCGCACCGATGTGCTGGTCTACGAGACTCCGGTGTTACAGGAGGACGTGACCATCGCCGGCCCGATTTCGCCGCGGCTTTTCGTTTCGACCACCGGAACGGACTCGGATTTCGACGTGAAATTGATTGACGTGTATCCGACCGACTTCCCAGACAGCAAGCAGGACGCTCCGCGCCCCGAAGATCGCGACAAGCCGAGAAAAGACGTATCTGTGCCGGTGTTCGCCATGGGTGGATATCAGCAACTGGTCCGCGGCGAACCCTTCCGCGGGAAATTCCGTCACAGTTTTGAAAAGCCGGAACCGTTCACGCCGGGAAAGGTGGAAGAGATCAACGCGACGTTCCAGGACGTGAACCACACCTTCCGCCGTGGTCACCGCATCATGGTGCAGGTCCAGAGCTCGTGGTTTCCGCTGACGGATCGCAACCCGCAAACCTTCGTTAACATTCCGGATGCCAAACCCGCAGATTTCGTGAAAGCCACCGAGCGCGTGTATCACACGAAAGCGGAGCCGTCGGGAATTGTGGTGGGAGTGCTGCCCGGAGCTGCCGAAGAGAGAAAGTAGACGTCGGAGGTGTCTTTGACGGCGTCATCCCGAGCGCAGCGGATCCCGCGCGGACCAATGCGGCTGCAAATATCCGCTGCAGAGACTTCAGCTCGGCGCCGATAGATTCTTTGGAGGCCGCGTGCCCAAGCTCACTTCAAGAGGACGAGTCACGCTTCCCATCAAGGTGCGATCCGCCCTCGGTGTGCGGCCAGGCGATCGAGTCGAGTTCGTCGAGGTCGAAAAAGGCCAGTTCGTCATGGTCGCTGCCAGGCAATCCCCCAAAAAACCAAGAGGGATACTCAGGGGCAGGCGGACACCATAACGTCCTGAGCAAGCGCCTCAAAAAGGCCAAAAAACTCAACCCCCGAAGAACTGTTCCACCACCCGCATGTCCGTCGTCCGCTTATACTTCGGCAAACTCTCAACGAAGACGCGGCCGTATTGCTTCTTCAGGATGCGGTTGTCGAGCAGCACCAGCAGGCCGCGATCATGCAGTGAGCGGATCAGCCGCCCAAAGCCCTGCTTCAGCGTGATCACCGCGGCCGGTACCTGGTAGTCGAAGAACGCATTTCCTCCCTCGGCGTCAATCGCTTTCACACGCGCCGCGACCACCGGGTCGCTCGGTACCGCGAACGGCAGCCGGTCGATGATGACGCAACTCAGTTGTTCGCCCTGAACGTCCACGCCCTGCCAAAATGACGACGTAGCAAAAAGAACGGCATTCGGAGTCAGCCGGAACTCCTCGAGCAGCGCACTCTTTGGAGCGTCGCCCTGGCGCAGCATGGGGAACGCGACCTCGCCCAGCAGGCGCTGATAAACATCGTTCATCTGCGCGTAGCTGGTAAAAAGGACGAAAGAGCGACCGCGGGTAATCTCAAGCAGCTTGCGAATGCGTTCGGCGGCCTGCGTCGTAAACTGCGGCGTCCGCGGATCGGGCAAGTCCGGCGGCACATACAGCAGCGCCTGGCTCTCGTAGTCGAAATGCGAAGGCAGCACCGACTCGCGCGCGTGTTCCATCCCCAGCCGCTGGCGGATGTAGCCAAAGCCGCCGCCTACGGCCAAAGTCGCCGAAGTTAAAACCGCGCAATCCAGTTTCGACCACAGGCATTCGCGCAAGATGGGGCCAACGTCGATCGGCGTGGCCTGCAGGAAAACATTCTGCCGGCCTTGAAAATTCTCTCGTCCCTTTTGTGGTGAGTTCGCTCTGCCTCGTCCGCCGCGCCGCTCAATCCAGAACACGGTGTTGCGATCCTCGGATTCCATGGCATAGCCGAGTTGTACTTGAATTTCCTGCGCCCGGCGCACGAACTGGAAGACTTCCTCCGGTTTCTGCGGCAGGGCTTCAAGTTCACCCGACAGCCGGGTCAGCGCCTGGTTGAAAGAAACGAACTCGTCTCCGTTTTCTTCCAAGAATTCGCGGCGGGTATCGAAGGCGAACCGCCCGTCTCCGGGCGGCAGCAGCGAGAAAAAGAATTGCGAGCGCTCGCGCAGACTTCCCAACGCGCCCGAAAGCGATGCCGAGAGCATTCGGTTGTGTTGCAGCGACGACTCAACGTCCCGCGCCAGGTCATCGACGCGCAGATTGCTCACCGAAATGCCGAAGTAATTTCCGGCGACATCTTCGAGCTCGTGCGCTTCGTCGAAAATCACCGCGGCCGCTTCCGGCAGGATCCCCGCATCCGGCGCGCCATCTGCTTGCAGCTTGATGGCGAGGTCGGCAAAGAACAGGTGATGATTCACGATGATGATGTCGCTCTCCATCGCCTTGCGTCGCATTTCGGTGATGAAGCAGCGCTCGAACTGGCTGCACTTCTGGCCAATGCAGGCGTCGGCGCGCGCGTCGAGCTTGTGCCAAAGCAGGCTGGCCTCGGGTAGTTCGGCGAGTTCCGCGCGGTCGCCGGTGCCCGTGGTTTTTTCCCAAGCGGCAATGTCGCGGTATTGCGCAATCTCTTCCAGGCCGCTGAGCACGGGCTGATCCGTCAGGTCGTACAGTTTCTTGCGGCACAAATAATTGTTGCGGCCCTTCATGTAGCAGACTGAAAGCCGCGACCCGGAGACTGGGTCTCCGTACAGCGCCTGTTCGAGGAAAGGCACGTCTTTGTAGAAAAGCTGCTCCTGCAAATTCTTCGTGCCCGTCGAAATGATGACGCGTTTGCCGGAACGAATCACCGGCATCAAATAAGCCAGCGTTTTCCCTGTGCCCGTTCCCGCCTCGACAATCAGATGCCTTTTTTCCTCCAGCGCCAGCTCGACGGCCTGCGCCATCTGCAGTTGCCCGCGCCGAAATTCATACGCCGGATGCGTGCGAGAGAGCACTCCGCCGGGTGCAAAGAATTGGTGGAGAGAAGCGTCCTTTCCGCTGGGAGTCGCTCGATTTGAGGTCGAAGAGGCCAAGAGTCTCTATAATACGAGTTCCACCCTCCATGAGTTTATTTTGACTCAGCCTACTTACAACTCGACCAGCACTCTTGCCACGACCGCCGCCGGAGTTCCCACAATCGCTATCGTGGGACGCCCCAACGTAGGCAAGTCCACGCTCTTCAATCGCATCGTGGGTTCCCGGCGCGCTATCGTGGGCGACGAGCCCGGCATCACCCGCGACCGCCTCTATGGCGACGCGGAATGGGAGGGCCGCCGTCTGCGCATCGTCGACACGGGCGGAATTTTGCCGGAGGAAAAGGATTTCATTCCGTCGGAGATTTACCGGCAGGCGCGGGTCGCGCTCGATGAAGCTTCCGCGATCGTCATGGTCGTCGACGGCCGCACAGAACTCGCCGGCCCCGATCTCGAACTGGCGCGCCTGCTGCGCAAAGCGAACCGGCCGCTTTTTCTTGCGGTCAACAAGGTCGACAGCGACAAACAGTCGTCGTTGATTGACGAATTTCATCGACTCGGCATTCCGAAAATGTTTCCGATATCTGCCGAGCACGGACGTGGGATTGACGATTTGCTCGACGCGGTGGTCGCGGTTCTTCCGCACGAGGTTTTGACCACAGAGAACACTAAGGACACAGAGGAACCTGACGACCAACGACCGACGACCGACGACGATTCTGCCCCCCATGAGACCAAAGTCGCCATCATCGGTCACCCAAACGTCGGCAAATCAACGCTGTTGAACTGCCTGACGGCTTCCGACCGCGCCATCGTGTCGCCCATCCCCGGCACTACGCGCGACGCGGTCGATGAAATCGTCGAGCACAACGGACGCCGCTTCCGCTTCATTGACACTGCGGGAATCCGCCGCAAAGGCAAGACGCACTTGATGGCCGAGAAACTTTCGGTCGTGATGGCTCGCAAGCATCTTGAAGGCGCCGACATCGCGCTTCTGGTGATCGACGCAACCGAAGGCGTGAGCCAGCTCGATGCTTCGATCGCCGGATACGCGCATGAGAGCGGACGCTCGATCATCATCGTGGTCAACAAATGGGATCTGGTAATCCATCCGGAGAAGGTCGGCGGGAAGGAAAAAGCGGCGCGCCCCACCAAAGCCGAGCGCATGCGCGAGTCGAAGCGACCCGGCGACCGAGACGCTTACGAGCGGAGCCTGCGTGACGAACTGAAATTCCTGAACTACGCGCCCATTGTTTTCATTTCGGCGCAGAGCGGCAAAGGCACGGAGAAGATATTCCCGCTGATCGAAGAAGTCGCCACCGAACGCCGCAAGCGCGTCACTACGGGTCAAATGAACCGCTTCATCGAGCGCGTAGATTTTGAACGCGCTTCCGTCCCCATGCGCCAGCGCGTGAGGATTCTTTATATGACGCAGGCCTCGGTGGCGCCGCCGACCTTCGTGCTATTCACCAACCGCGCCGTGAAGTTGCATTTCTCCTACCAGCGTTTCCTGGAAAATCAAATCCGAGAAGCCTTCGGGTTCGTAGGCACTCCGATCTGGATCAAGAACAGGGCTCGGACCTAAGAGCCTCCGTCCGTCATGATGCCCCGGCAACTCCGCAGCCCACGGCCACATTGTCTTGGACAGACCGCATCAGTTCGTTGTTTAATCCGCGGCATGGCTGTGGAAAAGCGGGCCCGATGTCGCAAAGGCGTAAAGTTCAATTCACTTTCATTTAATCCTGCTGCAAACCCGGTGAAATAGAAGGCAGATATCGTGGCTTTCCGACCCCGAACCGGAAAGCGGTGACATTCCGCAGCAGGGTGATCTCTGCCTTTACAGGGCCACCCGGGGCACAGGAGGACATTCATGATCAACAAGCTGAAACTAGACGTTCCCAGAAAGACGATGGCATTGCTGCTGGCATTGACTACGGCACTGGGACCAACAGCCATGCCCGCATTTGCTTCCGGACCGGCTCCGGCGGTGCTGACGACTGCAACCCCAATCAAGCACCTGGTCGTGATTTTCCAGGAGAATGTTTCTTTCGACCATTATTTCGGAACCTATCCGGTCGCGAACAATCCCGCGCGGAGAGCCCAGCTTCACGGCGCTGCCCGGCACGCCTACGGTGAACGGACTCGGCTATGCGCTGATGAATACCAACCCGAACCTCAATCCGGTTAACGGCGTGGGCGCGTCGAATCCTTTCCGGCTCGATCGTTCGCAGGCCGTGACCTCCGACCAAGATCATAATTACTTGGCCGAGCAGCAGGCATTTGATGCTGGCCTGATGGATCTGTTTCCCTTGGACACAGGCTCAGGCGGCAGCAGCATCGTGATGGGCTATTTCGACGGCAACACGGTGACCGCTGAGTGGAATTATGCCCAGCACTTCGCGATGAGCGACAACTCCTACGGCACGACGTTTGGGCCATCAAGCCCGGGGGTAATCAACCTCGTTTCCGGCCAGACCAACGGAGTAGTCGCGACGCTCAACGGAACCGGCGACGAAGTAAGCGGCGGCAGCGATGGTTCGCTAACGCTGATCAACGATGCCGACCCACTGGGCGACATTTGCTCCAATCCGACCCGCGCCCAAGCCACGATGGGCAGCAAGAACATCGGCGATCTGCTGACTTCCGCCGGTGTGACTTGGGGATCTTTCATGGGCGGCTTCAACCTGAACACGATCAATTCCAACGGGACGACGGGCTGCGCACGCAGTTCAGCCAACGCTGTGAATGGCGTGGCCACTGCCGACTACATCCCGCACCACTCGTTCTTCAACTACTACACTTCCACGGCGAACTATAAGCACACTCGTCCAGCTTCGGTAGCCGAGATCGGCAATGCCGGACCGGCCAACCACCAATATGATTTGGCGGATTTTTTCACTGCAGCCGCGGCAGGGCGCATGCCAGCGGTCAGCTTCCTGAAAGCATCGGCCTACCAGGATGGCCATGCTGGATACTCCGATCCGCTAGACGAGCAGACGTTCCTGGTCGAAACCATCAATTACCTGGAAAGCCTGCCGTCGTGGAAGTTCACGGCAGTAGTTATCTTGTACGACGACTCTGACGGATGGTACGACCACCAGATGGGTCCGATCGTCAACACTTCAACCGGACCGGCAGACGGCCTAACCGGACCCGGTACTTGCGGTTCCGCAGCTACGTCGTTGCCCGGCATGAATCCGGCCAACCTCCATGCCCTTGGCCGCTGCGGGTACGGACCGCGGCTGCCGCTGCTGGTGGTGTCGCCGTGGGCGAAGCAGAACTTCGTCGATCACAGCGTGACGGACCAGTCTTCGATCATCCATTTTATCGAAGATAACTGGCTTGGCGGGCAGAGGATCGGCCAGGGCTCATACGATGGAATCGCCAACTCCATCACCCAGATGTTCAACTTCACCAAATACAGAGGTGGCGTGCTTTTCTTGAATCCGAGCACGGGCGAGCCTCTGCCCTAGTCACGAGCGGGAAAGAACTTGGTTCTGGAAAAGCAGGGCATGCGAAGGTCTTGCATGCCCTGTAATTTCTTAAGCCGGGAATTTAGTGCGGCAGCCTGAAGGTAACGCTGACTTCGGTCTGAATCTCAACCGGCTTGCCGTCGAGCAGATATGGCTTGTACTTCCACTGCTTGACAGCATCGGTTGCAGCCCTGGTGAGCTGCGGGTCTCCGCTGATCACCTTCACAGCGGTAATGTTGCCGGTCGTGGAGATAGTGGCCATGAGATCCACGCCTCCCTCAATATGCATGGTAAGCGCGTTTCTGGGATAGATGGGCTGTACTTTCTTGATCAGTAATCCCTGCGACACGCCCTGCGAAATGTTCAGCGTCTGAAGAACCGGAGCAGGACCGTTGCTCGTGCCATTACCGAGATCTAGCGGCGGCGCGTTGGAACCGGGCGTTGCCATTGCAATCACATTAGGAGCTGCGGTATCGGCCACGACTGGCTTGGAATGCACGACCGGCGCTGAGCCCCCTTTCACCATCAAGGGCGCTGGCTCGGACTTGGCGGACACTGGCTTGCTGGCTGGCGACGTGGCCGAACTGGACGGTTTCGTTGAAGCTGCGATGGCGCTCTTGGGAGCGGAATCATCGTTCCCGGCATCTCGTCGTCGTTGTCTGCGCGTCGTCAACGGGCGGCTTAGCCGCAGGCTGCGAATTGGAGAAGTTGCTGAGGGCGCTGGCGGCGGGACTGCGGCGCTTGGCACACTGGCCGGCTTGGTGGTCGGCAGCGAGGAAGACGGCGCGGGTATCGTCGTCGTCGGCGTGCTGCTGGGCTGACTCGCGCGTCCCTGGAAGTAGCTCCAGCCAGCGTAGAGTCCGCCCACGACCAGAACGGCCGCGGCGATTCCCAGGAAGATCTTCTTGCTGCCACCACTCGATTCGGCAGGAGTGTTCGCTCCACCGAAAGTGAACGATGGCGCAGACCCGACAAAACTGGGCGCGTCATTTGCGGCTGCCTCCGCAGGCTTTTCAATCATGACGCTCGCATCGCTGGCGGCAATGGCCGGGGAAACTTCAGCGACGTGCGAATCATGAACTTCACGAGCAGGAGCGGGCGCGCTGGCGGCTCCGCTGGCGAATGAAGCGGCAACAGCGGCAGACGACGGCTGGAATCCGGATGTGATGTCGATGGAAGCTGCATGGCTTCCTAAGATAGGCCTGGGCGCGGGTGCCGGCGCCGGAGGCTCGGGAATGCTGATGGCGGGCGGAGCGACGGGCCCCTTTATGATTTCGGGCAGAGCTACGTTTCTATCGCGTGCAACCGGAGCGGAACTTGCCACTGCCGCCCTTGCGGGAACGGGGCTCGCTGTCGGGCGTGCTGGAGGCGCAGCCGGGCGCGGAGCCGCTGCCACAGGGGCCGCAGGCCGGGCTGGCGCTGCTGGTTTGGCCGCGGCGGGCTTCGCGGAAGCTGCTGCAGGCGCGGGAGTAGTAGCGGCGGGCGCTCCCGGTTTCGCGGGATCGCCTTTGCGCAACAGTCCGCGAGCCACGCGCAGCGTGCCTTTCGACTGCTCGATGTTGATGGGTTTGGTCAGGACGAGGTTGGCGCCGATACGAAACGCCTTCGCTACCCCCGCCTGACCTTCCACTATCGCTACGGCAAGCGACGCCTGGTTGGACGTCGAATTTCGCGCGCTTTTGAACAGCAGTGTGGCGTTCTGCTCGTTATCGCAGTCGACCACCACGGCGTCGAAATGTTGGCTCATCAGCTTCTTGACTGCCGCGAACGGCTCAAGGCAGGCCTCGACGCTAAACTCAAGTTCGCCCAGGACCAGGGTCACCGTGCGAGCGGTTTTTTCATCGGGACAGAAGAGAAGAGCTTGGTAACTCATACAAGCCAATCGTAGGTACAGGCGTAAGGGGCAGCAAGTTACGAGGGTAATTCGAGATTTCTCGATATTTGTGGAGTTTCGTCAGGGCGCGAAAACAAGGTTTTCGCGATCTGGAAGAAGCGCCGCTCTCAGCGAGTGTTTGTATGATCGGTTCCAGCCCAAGTTACCGTTTCCCATTGGGATTCAGTCCGCAGCGTAAAAAATCCTTGATCGCGCCGGCAACCGACAGCCAACTCGATCGATCAAGCGATGGCCCTCTCCGGTACGTCCGTAACTTTCACGCTCCGGTCCACTTTCACTAACCTAAGCGCAACTGATGCTTGGGGGACCTGATTATGGATAACCGTCGTTGGATTGGCGCATGTCTGCTGTTAGCGGCAGGAGTTTTTTGGGGAGTGGGGCAGGCCGTGGGCCCGAGTAACGGAGACACTGAGTTTCAGAAAACGCTCGAATCGATGAAGCAGGTCAAGAGCTTTCGCGGCGCGTATATTGCGAGCGCGTCGAGCGGCCAGCATTCGGAGAGGCTGTGGGAGGTGGATTGCAATCGACTCATTGTTCACCAGCAGTCTCACGATTCGCAGGCCAGCGCCGACTCTCCTTTCGAGATGAAAGAAGATGAACTGCTGGTGGGCGAACACGTGTATCGCCGTGAATCCGGCGGATCCTGGGAAAACACCGGAGATGCGGGCCCAACTTATTCCGCCAAGTGGTATTGCGACAACCTTGCCCAAGGCACAGTGCGCGATCTGTTGCCGGATATTTTGACCATGACCAGACACGCCGTGATTGCAAAGGGCGACAAAAAGACGGTGAATGGAGTTCGCTGCCGGGAATGGAATTTTGCCATGCGGTCGGCCGTCAATGCCCAGCAGGGTTCGGTGTGCATCGGTGTGGACGACCATCTGCCGTACGAGATGACCACGGAAAACGGCGGTCGCTATTCCTATTCCGATTACAACCGCCCCATCCAATTCGAGGCACCCGAAGCCGTCCTGCAAGCGACCAGTTCGACGGACGGATCAAACTAAGTCGACCTCTCGGACTCGGTGACCGAGAACAGGTCTCTGCTTGGGTGCAAGCGCCTACCGAGCTTTGCCGGATTCACCTGCCGGATTGCGCACCGCGGACTCGGGCTGCGGGTATTCGATGGAACCCTTGAAGGACGAAATATCTTCCTGGTGGAAGTCGGGGAAGGGTAACTGCTTCCCGTCGCGCAGTTCGGCGATTTTCTTGACGGCGTTGTCAGCTTTCTCTTTCTCGACTCCGGCGTCGCGGCTTAGGTACAGCGTTTGCGAGGGCAGGGCGAGGCCCCCTCCTGCGTCGTCCAGGACATCCATGATGCGCAGCAGAACATCTTCGCGGACGGCGGCGAATTCGTTGAAGTCCTGGGTCAGGATATAGGAAACAACTTCGACGATAAGAGAACTGCCAGAGATGTCGGTGAGGCGCACGCGCACGCTTTTGGTTTCGACTTTAGGATGGCTGTAGAGCAGGCGGCGGACTTCCGCGAGCACGAAGCGAACATGGTCCGACTTGGTTTCAGGGCGAAGACCTAGAGTTGTTTTGAAAAGAATTTTCTCGCGGCGGCTGAAATTTTCCAGATTGATCGTCGCTACCGTGCCGTTGGGAATCGCCAGCAGTGTGCGCTCTTCGGTGCGGATGCGCGTTGATCGTAGGCCGATATCTTCGACTGTGCCGGTACGGTCGCCGAAGCGGCATGTGTCGCCGACGCGAAACACTTCATCGCCCAGAACGGAAACGCCGCCGAAGAGATTCGCGATGGTAGTCTGCGCTCCGAAACCGATCGCCAGCCCACCGATGCCGAGGCCGGCCAGCGCGGTGCTCATGTTGAATCCCAGAGCGCCAAAGACGGCAAGCACGCCGGCGCCGAAGATCACGGCCTTGATGATGCGTTCGCCTAGGAGCATTAGCGATCCCGTGCCGGCGTGGCCGAGAGTCAGAGCACGATTGCGCACGCGGCGCAGCGACCAGCGAACCGCGCGCCAGGCGATCCAGGTCGTCCCGATGATCAGCGAGATGGACGTAACCTGAAAGTAGTAGTGGCGTTGCAGCAACGGCATGCCCAGGTAGGCGGCTGCGATCCGATGAAAGACTGTGCCGACGAGTAACCAGGCCGGGCCTGAAACGGAGCGCCAGTTGGCGACGTCCACATGGCCGCGCCGACGGGCCCACCACCGCACGGGAATTTCCAGAACTGCCAGAACCAGCCAACCTACGGCGGCTGCCAGCGGCACTTCGAGCAACAGAGCCAGCCATTGCCACAACGGCATCCCGACGAGCTGATGTTTGACCAGCACGCTGGGCAGCTTGTGTTCCACCTGTCGTGCTTCAACCTGGTCGTAAAGTTCGGGAATCTTGGTCAGTGTTTCGGAGGAGATCAGCCAGATTTTCCCGGCCGTCGGGTCGGTTACGCGCACCACTTCGAGGTCAGTCTCCACATCTCCCGCTGACAGTGTGCCCAGCTTCTGCCGGCCGAGCGGGACGCCTTCTTGCGGAGTGCCTTCGGGCTGGTTGCTCCAGCCCCTTTGTGCGCCGGTGAAAGCGTGGTTCAGTACGAAGTTGAGTTGGCTGGCCAGTTGGTCGCCCTCGGACTGTCGCCGCGCGGCGCTCATCTGCAGGTACTGCGCGGCGATGCTGTAGTTGCCGGACTGCGCCGCCTGCAAAAATCCGAGCACCGCGCTTTGTGGTGTGGTGCGTCCCAGAGGATCGGTGGCGGAGGACGTGGTAGTTGGGGTGGGGGAAGTCTGCAGCAGGTTGGTGAGTTGCGCGTGGGCGGGTAGGGAGGAGGCGAGAAGCAGAACGGGAACGATGATTAACTTAGGGAACCTGGGCATGGCTTTCTCTGGTCCATTTTAAGCGCTTGCGGGATCCTTAGCGTCGCCGTCGCCAAGGCCGTCGGGGCGGCTTTTCGCCGCCACAGCGCGGGCGGATGCTGACTCGCGATTCAACCGCGCTTCGGCCGGTAGATATCGGTGCTGGTGCCAAAAAAAACTTCGGCGGAATTCATGACCGTTTCCGAGAGCGTGGGATGCGGGTGGATGGTGTGCGCCACATCGTGGGCGAGCGCCGCCATTTCGATGGCGAGTGCACCTTCCGCGATCAACTCTCCGGCACCGACTCCGACAATGCCGACTCCAAGCACGCGTTCGGTCTGCGGATCGATGAGGAGTTTGGTCATCCCCTCGGGGCGGTCGAGGGTAACCGCGCGGCCGGAGGCAGCCCAGGGAAACTTGGCGACTTTGACGTCGATATTGTCTTTCTGCGCCTGGGTTTCGGTCAGACCACACCACGCGACTTCAGGATCGGTGAACACGACGGCGGGAATTGCGTTGGGTTCGAACGCGACTTTGTGTCCGGCAATAGCTTCGATCGCCGTACGGCCTTCGTGCATGGCCTTGTGCGCCAGCATAGGCTCACCGTTGACATCGCCGATGGCGTAGATCGCGGGGTCGGCGGTCTGGAGTTGCTTATTCACCTCGATGAAGCCTTTAGGTCCGACTTTAACTTGCGTCTTTTCGAGGCCGGGGATCTCCGAGTTAGGTTTGCGGCCAACGGAGACGAGCACGCGGTCGAACACCTTTTCCTGAGAAGCTCCGTCCTGTGCTTTCAGCGTGGCGCGGATGCCGCTGCCTTCGTCTTTCACAGCAGAGACGGTCGTGTTCAGCAGAATGCTCTCGAACAATTTCTCCAGACGCTTATACAGCGGGAGGACCAGATCACGGTCCGCGCCGGGGAGCAGGCCAGGGAGCATTTCGACGACGGTGACGCGCGTGCCCAGCGCGGCGTAGACAGAGCCGAGTTCGAGACCGATGTATCCGCCGCCGACCACCAGCAACGTGCCGGGGATGTCTTCGAGGTTCAGCGCGCCGGTCGAATCCATGATGCGCGGGGTATCGAGCTTCAGCGTCGGAACAATCGCAGGGCGGGAGCCAGTCGCGATCACGATGCGGTCGAAAGTAAGCGATTGCGTCGACCCGTCAGGCTTGGTGACTTGCAGCTTCGAGGAATTTTCAAACGCGGCGCGCCCCTGGATGTAGGTGACCTTGCGCTGCTTCGAAAGAATGCCGAGGCCACCGGTGAGTTTCTTGACCACGCCTTCTTTCCATGAGCGCAGGCGCGCCAGGTCGATCTTCGGCGCGGCGAAATCGATACCCCAGTTCCTGGCTTGCTCCGATTCTTCGATCAGCTTCGCGACGTGCAGCAGCGCCTTCGAAGGGATGCAGCCACGGTAAAGGCAGACTCCGCCGGGGTTCACTTCCGGATCGATGAGAGTTACGGTCATGCCAAGGTCCGCGGCAAGGAACGCGGCAGCGTAGCCTCCGGGGCCGGCTCCGACTACTGCGATATTGATCGATTGCGTATCAGACATTTTTTCTAGTCACAATTCCACCGAATGATGATGTCATCCTGAGCGGCGTTGTTTGCCGCGAAGGACCTATGCACTTTGCCGGTGCCCGCAGAATGCATAGGTCCTTCGCTTCGCTCAGGATGACAAACGAAAGATGTTCTATCCTTGCACCGACAGCAAGAACGGCTGTTCGAAGGCTTCCGCGATCCAACGCAGGAAGCGGGCGGCGTCGGCTCCGTCGATCAGGCGATGATCGTAGGAGAGCGAGAGCGGAAGAATCAGGCGGGGCTCGAACTTGCCGCCATCCTTGGATTCGATCCACTCCGGTTCGATGCGCGAGCGCGAAAGGCCGAGGATCGCGACTTCCGGATGATTCACGATGGGCGTAAAGCCGACGCCGCCAATGCCGCCAAGATTCGTAATCGTGAAAGTTCCGCCCTGCATTTCTTCGGGCGTAATCTTTTTGTCGCGCGCTTTCTTCGAGAGCTGCGACAACTCGACCGCCAGTTCAACGATGTTCTTCTTGTCTACGTCGCGAATCACTGGGACCAGCAGTCCGCGATCGGTGTCGGCGGCCACGCCGATGCTGATGTACTGCTTGTAGACAATTTCTTCCTTCTCAATATCGATGCTGGCATTGAACTGCGGGAAAACTTTCAGCGCCGCAGAACACACTTTCAACGCGATTGCGGTGACCGTCATTTTGCCGCCGGCTTCTTCGGCTTTGGGAGCGAAGCGGGCGCGCAACTGCTCGAGTTCGGTGATGTCGGCGCGGTCGTGCTGCGTGACGTGCGGAATCGTGTTCCACGATTCTGCCAGGTGCTCGGCGGTCTTGCGGCGAATTCCACGCATGGAGACGCGCTCCACCTTGCCCCACTTGGCGAAATCGGGAAGCTGCGGCTGAGCGAAGTGTCCGGCGCGCGGCGCCGCCTGCGCCGCGGTGGCTGCGGCCGAGAGCAGCGCCTTGGCGTATGCCTTAACATCGTCGTCGCTGATGCGGCCGCCGGGGCCGCTGCCCTTTACTTCGTAGATGTCTACGCCGACTTCGCGCGCAAATCGCCGCACATGCGGCGCGGCTGGGATGGCCTGGCGATTTTCCGTACCCGCAACCTTGCCTAGCTGTACCGGCATGGTGAATACCGGTGTGGGCGGCTGCGGCTGATCCGGAGGCAGGGCCTGTTCTTCGGTCTTGCCCTCGGCGCGAATCGCTGCTTGAAATGCAAGCCTCGCCCCGTGCTGTCCAGTCACGTGCTCGACCGGGGCGTTGCGAGAGCGGGTAGTTTCGCTTTGAGCCGGCGCGCCGCCTTCGAGCGTGAAGATCACTTGCCCGACTTTGATCTTCTCGCCTTCCTTTACTTTTACTTCCTTGACCACGCCGCCGACTGACGACGGCACTTCGACCACGGCCTTGTCGGTCTCTAATTCCATGACCGGCTGGCCTTCAGAGACCTTGGTGCCCGGTGCAATCATCAGGCGAACCAGATCGCCTTGCGAAATGTTTTCACCGAGTTCGGGGAGCTTGAATTCGCTGGGTCCGGACGCGGTCGTGGCAGGAGTTGGTGCGGGGGGCGCAGGCTGCGTCGCTGGAGCAGGCGCAGCGGGCGGATTCTGCTGGACCGGCGAGGACACAGCCGCAGCGGCTGGCTTGGGCGCAGCTTTCGCTTCGGCGCCGTCCACGGTGAAGATCACCTGCCCGACTTTGATCTTGTCCCCCTCTTTGACGCGGATTTCCTGTACGGTTCCGCTCACGGAGGAAGGCACTTCGACGACGGCCTTATCCGTTTCGAGTTCCATGACGGACTGGCCCTCGCTGACCGCCGCGCCCGGCGCTACCATGAGGCGCACCAGGTCGCCCTGTTCGATATTTTCTCCCAGCTCGGGAAGTTTGAATTCAATCACCGCGTGTGTTCCTTCTTGCAATCTTAGAATTTAATCGACCGCGTTTATTCGAAGTTACACTGAATTCAGGCGTCATCCCGACCAGAGCCGCTTTTCAGGCGGAGGGAGGGATCTCGCGTGCCTCATGCTATCCCTCGTCCTCGCGAGATTCCTCGCTCCGCTGGAGAGAACGCGGGGCTTCGGAATGACGCCTTCCAAAAACCGGGAAGTCGACTCCATCGCCGGAGACGCCTCTAGCTGACCGCCGGGTTCGCCTTGTCGGGGTTGATCCCCAGCTCCTGGATCGCTCGTTTCACCACGTCCGTACCGATCTTTTTCTCGCGTGCCAGTGCTCCCAGAGTCGCGAGCACAATGTGTTTCGCGTCGACTTCAAAGAAATCGCGAAGAGCCACGCGGCTCTCACTGCGGCCGAAGCCGTCGGTGCCGAGCGAGACGAGCTGGCCGGGAACCCACTTGCCCAGACTCTCCGGCAACACTTTCATATAGTCGGATGCCGCGATGAACGGCCCCGGCGCATCCTTCAAAGTCTGCGTGACGTACGGAACCTTTGCGGCGTCGGGATGCAGCATGTTCCAGCGCTCGCAATCGTTGGCGTCGCGATAGAGTTCCTTATAACTGGTGACGCTCCACACATCGCATCCCACGCCGTATTTCTCTTCCAGAATCTGCTGCGCCTTGAGCACTTCGAACATGATGGCGCCGCTGCCCAGCAATTGCGCGCGGAGCTTGGCGTCAGTTTTCGCCGTGGCTTTGAAGCGATACAAACCTTTCAGCACGCCCTCGCGAACATTCGGGTCCGCGGGCATTCCCGGCATCGAAAGAGGTTCGTTGCCGACGGTCAGGTAATAGAAGATCGATTCCTGATCGACGTACATGCGCTTGATGCCATCCTGAATGATGATGGCGATTTCATAAGCGAACGCGGGATCGTAGCAGAGCAGGTTTGGCACCGGCAGCGCGAGTACGTGGCTGTGACCGTCCTGATGCTGCAGGCCTTCGCCAGCGAGCGTGGTGCGGCCAGCGGTGCCACCGACAAGAAATCCGCGGCAGCGCATGTCGGCCGCAGCCCAGATCAGATCGCCGATGCGCTGGAATCCAAACATGGAGTAGTAGATGAAGAACGGAATCGTGTTGATGCCGTGATTCGCGTACGCGCAGCCGGCGGCGATGAACGAACACATCGATCCGGATTCGGTGATGCCCTCTTCGAGAATCTGCCCGTTCTTGGCTTCCTTGTAATAGAGCAGCGTGTCCATGTCGACCGGTTCGTAGTTCTGGCCGACACTGGAATAAATTCCAACCTGGCGGAAAAGCGCTTCCATGCCAAAGGTGCGGGCTTCGTCGGGAACGATAGGCACAATCAGCTTGCCGAGTTCCGGATCGCGCAGCAACTTGGCCAGCAGTCGCACGAAAACCATGGTGGTGGAAACGTCGCGCCCCTCGGTACCTTTGTGGAATTCTTCGAAAAGCGGGTCAGGGATGGACTTCAGGGCCTCGGCCCGAACTCTCCGGGTCGGCATGTATCCGCCTAATTGTTGGCGGCGCGCCTGCATGTATTTGATTTCGGCGCTGTCGTCGGCCGGGCGGTAGAACGGAGCGTTGTGCAGTTCGTCGTCGGGGATGGGAATTCCGAAGCGCGAACGGAACATCTGCAACTCGTCTTCGTTCAATTTCTTCTGCTGGTGGGTAATGTTCTTGCCTTCGCCGGCTTCACCCAGGCCGTAGCCTTTGATGGTCTTAGCCAGAATGATCGTAGGCTGGCCGGTATGATCGACCGCCTCGCGATACGCCGCATGAACCTTGATGGGATCGTGGCCGCCCAGACGCATGCGCGCCAGTTGGTCGTCGGAAAGATGCTCCACCATTTTCAGCAGACGCGGATCGCTGCCGAACAGGTTCTGCCGGAAGTAAGCTCCGCTCTCGACGAAATATTTTTGGTACTGGCCGTCGCTGATCTCGCCCAAACGCCTGACCAGCAGGCCATCGCGGTCGCTCTGAATCAGGCTGTCCCAATCCGTACCCCAGATGACTTTGATGACGTTCCAACCGGCGCCCCGGAAAATCGCTTCCAGCTCCTGAATGATTTTTCCGTTGCCGCGCACTGGGCCGTCGAGCCGCTGCAGGTTGCAGTTGACGACAAAAATTAAGTTGTCGAGCTTTTCGCGCGAGGCCAGCGTGATCGAACCTAACGATTCCGGTTCGTCCATTTCGCCGTCGCCAAGAAATGCCCAGACCTTGCCGCCGGTGGTCTGTTTGAGCCCGCGATTCTCCAGATACTTGATGAAGCGCGCGTGGTAAATCGCCTGGATCGGGCCGAGTCCCATCGAAACCGTGGGGAACTCCCAGAACTCAGGCATGAGCCAGGGGTGGGGATACGAACTCAATCCCCCGCCAGGTTTCAGTTCACGACGGAAATTCTGCAGTTTCTCTTTCGAAATCCGTCCTTCGAGATAGGCGCGGGAATAAATTCCGGGAGCGGCGTGTCCCTGAAAGTAAACCACGTCGCGATCGCCGCTTTCGGTTTGCGCGCGAAAAAAATGGTTGAAGGCAACTTCGTAAAGCGTGGCGGCGGAGGCGAAGGTCGAGATATGCCCGCCAATGCCTTCCTGAATTTTATTGGCGCGCACCACCATGGCCAGAGCATTCCAGCGAACCAGGCTCTTGATGCGGCGTTCCATTTCCTGGCTGCCGGGAAACGGCGCCTGTTGCCGCGAAGGGATCGTGTTCTGGTAGGGCGTGGTCGCCGAAAAAGGCAGGTTGATGCCGGCTTCGCGCCGCGCATGCAGAGCGAGTTGTTGCAGCAGGCGGCCAGCCCGGTTGGGACCGCCCTTCTCAAGAACATAGTCCAGGGAATCGACCCACTCCCTGGTCTCCAAAACCTCTAAGCCGTCAGTTTCCGTCTGAGCCACGTCTGGTTTCTCCGTCGAGGATTGCGCAATAGTCCATCATAATTCAACATTGGGGATTCTTGCTGGCGCCCGCCATCTTATCGGCCCGGCACGATCGGAACTCGATGCCCGCCAGCGATCGACGCGATCACAATCGCCAGGTAAGTGCCGAACAGCCCGCACAGGGCGATTTTGTCTCGCAATGCCAGGCGCAGTTCAGCCCACGGGAGTTTAACTTTCGTGCCGCCGATCAGCGCCAAGCCGAGGCCGAGCAACACGCAGATCAGTGTCGTAAGTCCGCTCCAATGAGCGAACGGGGAGATTGCCGGTATCGTAGGAGCCAGGAAGCTCATACCTTCCAGATCCGATTTCAACGCAATCGTGAACAGCAGAGTCAAGAACATGTTCGAATAGGAAACTCGTCGTGTGGCGTTCTCGAAATCTGACCGATGCGCGAGCATGATGGCCGCCATGACCCCGTGGATCAGATTCATCGCGGGAACCCGAAAAACCATGAACGCCGACTTTGGCGCTGAAATCACGGTACGCCCGATAAAGAGGTGCAGCACCGGTAGCTCCGCCGGCAAAGCACGATAACTCACACCTACCATCACGAAGGGCGCGCAGAACATCATCCACAAGATCAGGCATAAGAGCAAAGCCGTCAGTCTCGATTTCCGCATAGGCTCGCGGTGTTCGCGAGTATCTAGCTTACACGGGCCAGTTGCCGGTCGGTTGCAGGGGAGACTCGGTCAGTGGAGAGCCGGCTGGTTTAGAATCGGCGCGACCCGGTTTCGCGTAGGAGGATTGCATGCTACGGATCGTGCTGCTCTTGGTCGTGGTGCTGGTGTTAGTCGTGCTCGTGCCGCGTCTCTTGTCGCGTTCGGTGGCGCTGGCACAGGGAAGTAACGCTCCCGACTTCACTCTCGCTTCGCAGGAAGGCTCGCCGGTGAGTTTGAAGGATTATCGCGGGAAATGGGTCGTCCTTTATTTCTATCCCAAAGATCAGACGCCGGGCTGCTCCCGCGAAGCGCACAACTTTCAGGTCGATCAGCCGAAATATGCCGAACGCAACGCGGTGGTGCTGGGCGTGAGTCTCGACAGCGTAGATTCGCACAAGAAGTTTTGCGCCAAGGAAGGTCTGAACTTCAAATTGCTGGCCGATACCGAACGCAAAGTAACCGAGTCCTACGGATCGCTGACCAATCTTGGGCTGGTCAAGTTCGCCGCGCGGCATACGTTTCTGATTGATCCCGACGGCAAAGTGGCGAAGGCGTACAGCAGCGTGGATCCGTTGAAGCACAGCGCGGAAGTTCTGGCGGAGTTAGATGCGTTGCAAAAGCGCTGAGTTGAGCGGCGGACGCCTCGTCCGCTGGTGCACTCGGGAATCGCAACGAATCGATGGTTGTAAAAGACGTTAGGGTAAAGAGACATCCCACTTGGCAGGTGCGGCATCCCACGACCTTACCGCGTCAGAAAGGACACCGCATGGTTCGCCGCTTGTTCTGTGTTCTCGCCGTGCTATTGCTCGCCAGTTTCTCGGTCGCGCAGTCCCGGGATCACGTCGAGATTTTCGGCGGGTATTCCTACATGAATCCGGATTTCACAGGAACGGCCTCCGGCGGAGCGTCGGGTTGGGACGTGTCGGCGACCGTCAACGTGGTTCGGCACGCCGGAATTGTGGCTGACTTTGCCGGCTTCTCTCCGACCGGCCCCGCGTGCAACTGTGGCGCCGCCTTCGCCAGCGTCCATACATATATGGGTGGCCCACAAGCCTCGATCAGCTTCGGCAAGATCAAGCCGTTTGCGCATTTCCTGGCAGGCGCAACCGAGGGTAGCCTTACCCATGCGGATTCTCAATTCGGTGGAGATTTCAGCCACTTCACCTACGGCGCCGGTGGTGGAGTCGACGTTGGGATCGATCGCTGGTTCGCGGTTCGCGGGCAGGCAGACTGGCTGCACGTCGGCACTGCGGGCAACGTGGCTCGCGTTTCGGTCGGATTAGTCTTTCGCTTTTGAATCCCCGTCCCTGCCAAGAGATCGCCGTTGCGGCATGCGCCACGAAGTACACTAAGTAGATGGCGACTGCGGCCAGCAACGATGTGAGCAAGCGGCCGGGTGTTCTGCCGGCCTACTGTTTTCCGCCCGGCTTGCAGAGAAATCTTCTCTGGTTCGCGTTGCGCAAGCTTCGTCCGGCCAACCCGATCATCCTGTTTCAGCAACTCGCACGCGACTACGGCGACATCGCCCACTACAAAATCGGATGGCATCACATTGTCTTTCTGAACCATCCCGACTACATCCGCGAAGTGCTGGTGGTGCAGAACGACAACTTCATCAAAGAACGCACTGTGCGGCGCTCGAAAATGCTGTTGGGCGAGGGCATGATCACCAGCGAAGGCGAACGGCACCGCACGCAGCGCCAGGTGTCGCAGCCGGCATTCCACCGCCAGCGCATTCCGCAATATGCGAACACAATGGTTCGCGAGGCGGCCCGCATGCGCGACCGTTGGCGCGACGGCGAACAGCGCGACATTGCCGTCGACATGATGCACCTCACGCTCAACATTGTGGCGCAGACGCTGTTCGCCACCGATTTACGCGGCGGGGCGCACGAACTGGCTGACGCCATCAACCGCATCATGGGCCTCTACAATTTTCTGGTCATGCTGCCGGCAGCGGAATGGTTGGTGCACGTGCGGCCCCCGGGGCTGGCCGCCTTCGTGCGAGCACGCAAGCGGATTGATGCGGTCGTCTACCGCATGATCGCCGCGCACCGCGAGCGCCATTCCGGCGGCGCCAGCTTGCTCGACATGATGATCGCCGCTTCGCCCGACCGGAGTGCAGCTTCGGAGCAATCGCTGCGCGATCAGGTCATCACGATTTTTCTGGCTGGCTATGAAACCGTGGCCAATGCGCTTTCCTGGACCTGGTATTTGCTCTCGCAGAATCTAGAGTGCGAACAGCGCTTCCACGACGAGATTGACCGCGAACTGCAAGGCCGCCTGCCCACGTTCGATGATGTTCCCCGGCTGCGCTATGTCGAGATGGTGCTGGCGGAGTCGATGCGGCTCTATCCGCCCGCGTGGGCGATGGGCCGTTACGCGCGTACCGATTTTCGACTCGGTGAATATTTTCTGCTCGCGAAGACGACTGTGCTGATGAGCCAGTTCATCACTCATCGCGATGAACGTTTTTTCCCTGATCCGCTGCGTTTCGATCCCGAGCGTTTCACACCTGAGGCCAAAGCACGCCGAACCAGGCTGACCTACTTTCCATTCGGAGCCGGAATCCGGCAATGTATCGGCGAGTCGTTCGCATGGATGCAAGGCGTGTTGCTACTGGCTACGCTTGCGCAGAACTGGAAACTGCGGCTCGTCCCCGGGCACACGGTCGAACCCGAGCCGCTGATTACGCTGCGCCCCAAGTTCGGCATGAAGATGCTCGTGGAGCGGCGGAGAACCATGAGCGGTGAGCGATGAGCGGTGAGCAATGAGCTGCGAAGAGCAGCGCGTCGGAGTTCAGCACTCTTTCCTCATTGCTCATCGCTCACCTCATTGCTGCAGCCGGATTCGCCGGATGCAGCCATTGCCGCACCGCATAATATTCATTGACGGGCCGGTCGTCCGTCAGCGCCGGAGTGTTAGGAGATGCGGCGATCAGCGTATCCACCGCCAACTCCTGTTTCAGCAAGTCGGAGAACTGAACTGACGCTGAGGCAACGCCGTCGTCGTCAGCCCACTCCGTAAAATCGCTGACTGCATCCGCGGGCATGCGCTGCACCAACTCCACCGCGCTGCGAGCCGGAAGCGGCCGGTCGCTGCACAGGTAGTGAATGCCGAACTCATCCAGAAATGCTCGCACATAAGGAAAAGATTCGCGCAGCGAACGCGTGACGGCGGCCACGATTACAGCGTCAGCGTCGCTGGTGGTGGGCAGCCACTGCTGCAGAATGCCCCCCGGACGCAATCGCCGTCGCGCCACTTCATAAAATTCCTTCGAGTAAAGCAGGCTCGAGGCCGCAGCTTCAAGCGGCGGAGGCGGATCGATCGTGATCACATCATATTGCTGAGCCGTGCGCTCGAGATAGCGGCGGCCATCGTCGATCACCACCTGCGAGAGCGGCGAGGCCAGAATCGCGTCGCCATCGTCATGGTAGTAACTGAAAAGCCGCGGGACGCTGGGCACAAGTTCGACCGCGGTCACCGGAATGCCCCAAGAATGCAGCGCGCGAAAAGTTGTGCCCATGCCAAAACAGATTACCAGCGCGTTCTGCGGTGGGCGGTCGAGAAAAGCCAGAGGAAGATGCGCCATCACTTTGGTGATTGGAGTCAGAGCAGTCATGCCGTAACCGTTCACCAGCAAAGCCTTATCCATCCCCGTGCCCGTAGCCATGACGGTGGCGGTGGAGTCGCGAAGTACTCGCCGTCCGGGAAAATTCTCGTCGTAACCCTTACCGGCAACGATCAGCACGGCGGCCAACGCCAGCGCAGCATAGACGGAGAAACGTGTGCGCCAAGTTGTCTGTGTAGGGACAGTCTGTGCGGGGACAGCCGCCCCCGGCTGTCCGGCGGAGCGTAGCTCCGTGGCGCTAGCAGCCACCACGAACCACGGCGCCGCGAGGACGATCAAGGCCCAGCGCTCACTCACGAATGGCAGCAGTCCAAACCCGGCCAGCAGCGGCCCGAGAATGCATCCCGCAACATTGATGGCGTAGGCTGTGCCCGCCTTGGCCGGATCGCCGCCGGAAAATCGATCCACCAGCATCGGAGTGATGAAGCCAAGCAACCCGGTGAAGGGCGCGATTCCCAACACCAGTCGCAGGAATGGCGGCATCCCAATGCTGGGACTGGCCGCGACCAGGGGCAGCAACGCAAACGACGCCAGCCAGATCCATACCGCCGGATTCTCCCGTGTATTCCGCAGACTCCATCGCCGATAGCGCACTGACCCAATCACCGTGCCCACCAGATACACGCCGAGGATTGACGCGAAGGCATAGACCACGGTGCCAAGATACGGCGTGTAGCGGCGCACCCAGACCACTTCCATGGCCATGCAAGTGAGTCCGCTTAAGAAGAGAAGCGCTAAGGTGCGACCTGAACCGACAACCCGATGAGCCACGGCATCAGCCGATGAGGTGACCGTGGAGGCTGAAAGTTCTTCAGGCGATTTTTTCGCTGCGTCCGCGCGCCGCCGACCCAAAGAAAAAACAAGCGCCGAGACCGCAATCGCGCCGTTGCACGCCGCTCCAATTCTCAATGTCCCGTGAAATCCCAGCAGTTCGATCAGGAACAGTGGCACGGTTGTCCCCACCACCGCCCCGGCCACGTTGGCCATGTAGAGATAACTGAAAGACCGTCCGGACTCGGCCGGTAGCATCTGCCCAATCGCTCGCATGGCCACCGGTACAGTCGCTCCCATCAGGCAGCACCCGGGCGCCAGCGTGACCGCGACCCACAGCCCGGCTACGAAGTAGTAGGCGGCCGAAGAGGATCGGCCATAGTGTTCGACGGCGGCGCCATCCCCACGAAAGCGCCAGAGGCACGACGATGCCCGACACTCCGATCAGCAATTCGATCAGCGCATAGAGACGCAGCGCCGGGAACCCAGAATGTTCACTCCGACAAAGCCAGCGGCCGCTCGCCCACGATCCCAGGCCAAGGCCAGCCATGAATACTGAAAGGATGATCGAGACCATGGCGGTGGTGACTCCGAATTGCGCCATAGCCAGACGCAGCCACACCAGCTCATACAGAACGCTGCAGAATCCCGAGAAGAAAAAGAAGATGAAGAACCAGTTCACGAAGCGTTCCGTCCCTTGATCGGCCACCTCAACAAGCTGCGCCCGCGATCATGGGGGGGGCGAGTTGGCGGGCGAGTTAAGAGAGACGAGTCTAGAGAGATTGCTCGTTCCAGGCAAGTGAACGTAAACGGCGCGAGCGGTCAGTCGGGAAGATATTCCAGACTGCCGTCGCGCCGCTCAAAGCTTTCAGCTCCGTTAATTCCTACGGCAACAGGTTAAATACCGTTCCCGCGTTGTCCACGCCGCCTTCCAGAGTCGTTCCGTACAAACCCAAACCGTCGATCAGGATCAGGTCCCCGGTCGGAAAACTTCCGTCGCTGAAAGACGTGCCCTGGAAATCCCGCAGCAGAACATACTTCCAGGGTCCGCCCGAGACGGCTGGCGGCTTCAACCGGAACACAGAGCCGTTGTTGCCGGTGTTCATGGCGTTACTCATCCCGCCTTGGCTGGTCGTGCCATAAAGTTCGTCCAGCTTGTCGCGAATCACGCCGCTGTACGGGCAGGCGCCATCGGTGCCGCCGGTGAACTGGTAGAGCGTGGTTTCCTGCCAGGGAAGCCCCTTCTTCGCTGGCGGCGACAGTTCAAAAATGCCTCCGCAGCCCGAGAGGCAGACCGTGCTGTTCGTGATGCCTCCGTCGCGCATTGTGCCGAACAGATTTCCCGCGGTGTCGAAAATCAGCATGCCCACCGGGGCCGAGCCTTCCGCTCCGGTGAAGTTGTACAGGATCTGCTCATTCCAGACTCCGTTCTTCAGGAACAACCGAAAAACCGTACCGTTGCCGCTGGCTCCGCCGGCTTGCGTCGTTCCGTACAAGGACCCCTTTCGGAAGGCCACGCCGCGCCCGGGTTCGATCCCATCTCCATCGGAAGATCCAAAGTTATGGAGAACAGTTTCCGTCCAGGCTCCGCCGGGGGCCGCAGGGGGCTTCAGTTGGAAGACCGTTCCACACCCATTAATGTCACACGTCGTGCCGGATTTGCCCGTCCCGCCATACTCCGTGGTCCCGTAGAGGTCGCCGATTCCGTCAAAGGTCAACTTGCCAAAGGGCCAATATCCCTGGCTTTGATCGGCGGGAAAGATGTAGAGCACAGTTTCAGTCCAGGCGTTGCCAGGCACTACGGGCGGCGACAACTCAAAGACTGTTCCCGTGTCGTTGGGGCCGCCGGCCTGGGTGGTGCCGTAGAGATTGCCGAGCTTGTCGAAGATCAGAGTGCCAAATGGGGTGGCTCCGTCATTCGCGCCGCCCTGGAAGCTGTAAAGGACGGTCTTGGTCCACGCGCCACCAGCCTCGGACGGCGGGCTCAACTCAAACACCGTGCCATACGGAGTCGTCGAGTCGGGACCACCCCATGTGGCCGTACCGTAGAGGTTACCCAAGCTATCGGCCACCAGGCCACCGTCGGGATTGTTGCCGTCAACGCCACCGCCGAAGCTGTGAAGCACTTGTTCCACCGGATGCGACGCGAATGCATTGCCGGGAAGCGCCAAAACGGCGGCAAAAACTATGATTTGGCTAATGGTAAGGGAGGGCTTTATCGAGTTCATGTCGGGCGTCTCCTTCAAGACCGTATTCAGACTGGGAGAAGAAGCCGATAGATTGATGCGAGCTTACCTTGGGTATTTCTTAGTGTCAAACTTCCGTGCTCGAAAAGTAAACGCAGACGTTCCCTGAACATTAGAACAGCCGGAATTCTTGGGCTGATCCATCTATGTGTACGGAAGCAAAGGTAACTTCGGCCGCAGTTACTTCCGTTCGGCGGAAACGTCATCCAACCGATGCACGCCGGAGCGGTGTAAGGCGAACAAGATGGCCCAGCCGATGAGTCCAGCGGCGTAGAAGCACACAAGCCCTATGGCGATTCCGGGCAGCATGTTGGTTTGGATGACGACGGAGGTAGGGCTCGAGTGGGCGAGCGAGGCTTCAATCGCTTCGCCTTTCTCGATGGCCAGCAAAACTCCGGCCAGAATGATGGTCATTAAGACAGCAGTGGTTTTGGGGAAGCGAAATTCGGTGTGCATGGTGAACCTCCTCGCAGGAAATGGTATCCAGCCTCTCGTGCCGCCCAGGGATCGGGCATGTTCTTGCAGGGCTCCGGCCAGGAGCCCCGCGGTTTCGCGGACGCAGAGAAACGCTCTCTCTCTCATTCCTTTCGTCGCCGTCTCCGCCTGCACTTCCTGGAAAACAGCGGTCATCTCGTCGCCGAATTGTTCGCGGTGGACTGCCGGATAGAGATGCAGCAAGGACCGGTAGATTCGGAGCATTCGATCAGACCTCCTTCGCTGCCCGTAGGCTGGCGAGACGCGTGAGATGTTTCATGCGGCTGACCTCGGCCTGCAGATTTCTTCGGCCGTGGGGCGTCAGCCGATAAGCCTGGCGGCCGCGCGAACTGTCCTCTTCTTCGAAGCGCTCGATCCAGTCGGCCTCGAGCAATCGCCGCAGCGCGCCGTAAAGCGTGCCCGTGCTCAGCACCACCCGCCCGTCGCTCATCTGTTCGACGTCTTTCAGAATCGAGTAGCCGTGCCGAGGCCGCCCCGTCAGGCTGAGAAGAATGAGCAAGACCGGCTCGCTAAGGGGCAACGCTTCCATTATGACCTCCAGCGACATGTCGCCTGACGCCATATTGAACGATACGTCTGCCGAAGTCAAGAAAAAATCACGTATCACGCGGATGAGAACGGTCCCAGGCGGCGCCGTGCTGTCGAAGACTCGTGACCCTTGTAACGCAACCCCCAGTCGCCTAGACGTAGCCAAATAAAGTCATGAAGCCGTAGTCCATGTGCAGTTGCTGGTGGCAATGGAATAATGTCAGTCCCGGATTATCGGCTGCAAAGTCAATCTCCGCCGTTTGATAGCCCCCGAGCATCACGACATCCTTCATGACTCCGCTCGTCTGTTTTCCCCCGAGGCTCGTCAACTCAAAGGTGTGCCGATGAAGATGAATAGGATGGATGTCGTCGCTGGCATTCCGCATCTTGATCCGGTATCGCTTTCCCTGTCGTAGGTGGAAAGCTGCCGGCATCGTCTCGCCATCCATGGGGTACGCGACTCCATTAATCGTCCAACGGTTGAATCCTTCTTCGGCGGCGTTTTCTTTGACGAACGTCATCTCGAACGTTTCGTCTGGATTGCTCGCAGTGCTATTCGGCTTCGCGAATGTGGTGTAGTTCCAGCGGTACGGGGGTGGAGCAATCCACTCCGCTTTACCGGAACGCCCGGCATATTCGACGACAACACCCATTCCGTGGCGGCGATCGTCGTTGTCGAGATCGCCGAGAATCCAGACCCCGGGATGATTCATCTCAACGATAGCCGAGATGCGCTCCGCCGTACCCAACCACAACACCGGAACCTGCGCTGGGTTAGGCACCGGATTGCCGTCCAGCGCCACCACACGAAATGAATGACCGGGCAAAGCGAGGCTGCGAATCTCGGTCGCGCTGCCGTTCAGAACATGCAACAGTACGCGTTCTCCCTGTTTCACGCGGATCGGCTCTCCGTGTCCCAGCATTCGACCGTTGATGGTGAATGAGCGATAGCCGACTTCGTATCCTTTCGGCATACCTTTCGCGAGCGAGGCTTTCATTGCCGATTCACCCGCATCTTCCAATGCTTTGTCACCAGAGGCCGGGGAGAGGAAGTCCATTGCCATATCTCCTCCACGGCTGAAGCTGGGTTCAAACTCTTTCAGCACGAGAAACACCTCGCAGTCGTACCAGCCCGGCTCATTTCGGGGAGCGATGTATACGGGGCCGACCTGACCGCTGTATTGTCCGGCGGACAGGTTTGCACCCGCTCGATTGTGCGTGTGATAAAAACGAAAACCCGCTGGCTGAGGAACGAAGGCGATCCGGCGCATGCCCCGCGCCGGGATATACGGAGTCCCTTCCGCGGAGGCGCCATCCACGTCCGTCGACACTTTCTGTCCGTGCCAGTGCAGTTGCTCCGGCACGTCGGTGTCATTGTGAACGTCAATTGTGACCTGCCGGCCTTCGACGAATCGAAGAAGCGGGCCAGGAAACTGACCGTTGTACGTGGTCACCGAAATGATGCGGTTGGGGGCGATCTCAACCGGAGATGTCTTGATGTGCAGAGTGTAATCCGGCGCGCCTGACTCCCGTGCGCTCGAATCGCTTTGACCCAGCGCCGTCTTGGGTGACAGCAATGCCGCGCCCACCATCAGCCCCGTAGCCTTAAGAAACTCGCGCCGCGACTCTGGCAGATTCTTCATGGAATTCATCCTCGCCTCTTGGAAATGATAATCGAGAGGCGGACGAAAGGTGATGGCGCGACCCATCCGCCAGGGCCGCACATTGGGCCCAGTTACCGCCGTCCGGTCTGCTTACCTTGGTAACTCGAACGTTCGCACGACCAGCGATATCCTAACGCTACCCATCCCCCCGGGTCTCCGCCGGCCGAACCCTGTTGCGGCGACGCACAAGGCTCGCGATGGAATGGAGTGGACAGAGAAATGCCAACGAAAATCGGCCCTTTCGAAATTCAGAGTGAACTGGCGAAATCGCCCACTGGTGCGGTTTACAAAGCCAACGACCCGGAGAGCAATCAGACGGTTGCCCTGAAGGCGATCCAGCTGAGTGCGTTCGGCGACAGCGCCACGGCCTTGCAACAGGCGCTGCTGGCCGAAGCCGAGAGCACAAAAGTTCTCAGCAGCCCCAACATCACCAATGTGTTTGGCGCGGGCGAAATCGAGGGCCAGTTCTGCGCCGCCATGGAATACGTGCAGGGCAACAGCATCGCCACCATGCTGGCGCGCAAAGAAGGATTTTCGATCTGGGATCTGCTCGACATCGGCCGCCAACTTTCCGCCGGCCTCGACTACGCCAAGTCGCACAACATTGTTCACTACAGTCTCGAGCCCGCAAAAATCATGTGCGGCTGGGACGGCACGGTCAAGATTCTGGGCTTCGGCGTTTCCAGCGTGGGCAACTTTGTCCACTGCGTTACGGAAGGTGTGCCATCAATTCTGCACTACATGTCGCCGGAGCAGGTGCAGGGACATCCCACCGACAACCGCGCGAATATCTTCAGCCTGGGCGCCATGCTCTACGAAATGGTGACCGAGCGGAAGGCGTTTGACCGCGAAGATATCGAATCTCTGCGCGAGAGCATTATCGAGAGCACGCCGGTCCCTCCGATCCATGTGAATCCCAAGGTGCATCCCGGTCTCAGCAGCCTGATCATGAAGGCGTTGGCGAAAGATCCGGCCGAGCGCTACCAGACCGGCCGCGAACTGCTCGACGATCTGGAGAAATGCAAGGAATCGAAAACTCTGGCAGCCAAGAAGCCGGAGGCCAAGGGAACCGTGGCTCCAGCCAAGGCGCAAGCTGCGGCGCAATCGAAGTTCATCGCGGGAGCGACGGCAAGACCGGCATCGGCAGCCCGGCCCTCGAGCCCTGCCGCTCCAACGGCCTCGCGTCCGGCAGAAGCCAAATCAGGACTGGCGAAACCTGCGGAAAAGAAAATTGCACCGCCTCCTGCGGTTGCGGCACCGGCTGCATCGAAGCTGGCCCAGCCCACGAGCAAACTAGCTGCTCCGAAAGCCGCGGCGGCGGCCGCGGGCATGGGCAGCAATTTCAGCAGCGGCAACGAAGTAGACAATTCGTCGTCCGAAATTCCAGAAATCGATCTATCGAATCAGTTCATCAGTTCCTGCGTGAAGGCCACGATTGAATCGTCGGACAAACCGACGGCCACCATGTCTTCCGCGGTGGCCGACGAAGTGGCCCCCGAAGTGGAGGAACCGCAGATCGAAACCTTCGAGCCGCAGGTTGCCGAAGAAAATTCTGCTCCAAGAATCGCAGTCGATCCCATGATGGCCGAAGGCGGGCCCAAGGGACCCGGCGGCGTGAGCTTTTCGGAAATGACTGAGCTGCCTCCACTCAAGGAAGCATACGTTGCGCCTCCGCCTCCGCCGTCGACCTCTTCGTATCAGCCGGTGAATTCCGGCCCCGCGCCCGTCACCATGTTTGAGGGCGGCGATCCAAAAAAAGAAGACGAGAAGCCCAAAGTACGACCGCGCGAAGTCGCGGCCAAGGCCGTCAAGGAAATCAAGGGTGTTCCGCCCAAGCTCATGCTCTACGCTCTTTCCGGCGCGGGCGTGCTGATTCTGCTCATCGCCTTGGGAGTCACGCTCTACGTTCACAGCTTGAACAGCGACGACGATCCGGGCGCAAAGCGCGCGGCCGAGGTCGCGAACACTCCCGCTCAACCCGAAGCTACCGAGCCCGCTCCCAAGAAATCAGCGGCTCCCGCCAAGGCGCAGCCTGTGGAGACATCCGAGCCTGAGCCGGCTGCTCCGGTCGCCAGTTCGAAATCGCGCAACGCGCACAAGAAAGTGGCTGCTCCGCCGGTCGATCATCCCCGGCCAGCTTGCCATCGATTCCACGCCGCAAGGCGCGCAAGTGCAGGTGGATGGCCGCGGCGAACCCAACTGGGTCACGCCGTTCGCTTTGACCAACCTTCAACCCGGGCAGCATCCGATCACGGTGAGCAAGGCGGGCTACGGCACTGACTCGCGCTCGGTTGCGGTTACGTCCGGCAACCGCACGACCACCGTGGTCCATCTGTCGCAATTAATGGCCACGCTGATCGTGAAGAGCGATCCCGATAGGCGCCAACATTTACGTTGACGGCCGCGACGTGGGCGCGAAAACCCCGGCGCAGGTCAGCGTGGACAAAGGCCAGCACGTCGTTCTGGTCCGCATGTCCGGGCTACATTGACGAAACCATGAATGCGCAGTTCGTGCTGGGGCAGACCTTCAACTTCGCTCCCACGCTGCGGGCACTCGGCAACACCGACAACATCAAGACCGTCGGAAAAATGTCGAAGCTGTTCGGCGGCAAAGGCGTGCAGGCGGGGCAGGCCACACTCAGCATTCGCACCACGCCCAAAGGCGCGCAGATCGCGATCAACCAGCACATCATGGATAAGAACTCGCCGCTGGATGTTGCGCTCGACCCGGGCAACTACGAAATCGACATTACCCTGAGTGGCTACGCGCCGCTGCACAGAGTCATCACCGCCGACCGCGGCGGCAAGGTCGTCGTGGACGAGGCGCTGCAGCGGCAGTAGCGTCCGCGCAGTTCTCTGCCGGGTGCCCCATTTCTCGCGCGTTCTTTGCGCGAGAAGTGGGGATTTTCTATAGGGCGGAGCCGAAGGCACCTCGCGCGTGGCGCTACTACTCTCAGAAACCAACCGCACCACTCCGGGACCAATGAGGACCGATCTGCGGAAGGCTAGTATGTGAGCTTTGGCATCTGCCCTTGGTTGGCCAGAAAAGCAACTCTGACAATTCCGGCGGCGCGCGCCCCGTCCAGCGCAACCTCAACCCGGCCCCATCGCGCTCGCATGTCCGCCGTGATGTATACCTTGTGTTCGACTTCGCGATCCTTCAGCCGATCCTGAATTTTTGCGTCACATCGCTAAAACGAATCTGCTCGGTGCCAAAATAGGGTAATAATATACTTGACTGACTGTAGCTTTCCTGTTACTCTTTCAGCATGGAAAGCCCAAAAACACTTCAGCAAGCCATCCAATTCTTTGGCGATTACGAAAATTGCCGCCAGTTCATGATCTCCGTTCGCTGGGCGGATGGCAAGGTGCGCTGCCCCTACTGCGATTCCGAGAAAGTTTCCTATCTCGAAAAGGCGCGGCTCTATCGCTGCTACGGCGATCATCCCAAGCAAAAATTCTCGCTGAAGATCGGTACCGTTTTCGAGGATTCACCCATTGGTCTCGACAAATGGCTTCCCGCTTTATGGCTGCTCGTAAGCTGTAAGAATGGCATTAGCTCTTATGAAGTTGCGTCGCGCTCTGGGCATCACACAAAAATCCGCATGGTTCATGATGCATCGCATCCGGCTGGCTATGCAGTCTGGCTCCTTTAAGAAGCTAGGCAGCGACGGCGGCGAAATCGAAGTGGATGAAACCTTCATCGGCGGTAAGGCGCGGAACATGCACATCACTGAGCGCAAGCGGCGCATCACTGGCACTGGCGGCAAAGACAAAACTATGGTCATGGGCATCTTGGAACGCGGTGGCGAAGTTCGCACCGTTGTAGTCGCTAATCGCCGCAAGACAGCTTTGCAAAGCGAAGTGAAGCGTCATGTGCAAGCTGGCGCGGCACTCTACTCCGATGCCCTGAAATCTTACGAAGGATTGGAAACTGACTACGCGCACCAAGTCATTGACCATGCCGTGCAATATGTGGATGGCCGCGTCCACACCAATGGCCTTGAAAATTTCTGGTCGCTCCTGAAGCGCGGCATCTCCGGAACCTATGTGAGCGTGGAGCCGTTTCACTTGTTCCGCTACTTAGATGAGCAGACCTTCCGATACAATAATCGTAAAGATATGGAAAATGCAGATCGTTTCAAGCTGGCACTCTCGCAAATTGTTGGGAAGCGATTGACCTATGCAGAGGTGACTGGCAAGGTGGGAGAAACGGCGTTCTAATCTCTTTGCGGAAGAAGCGCGGGAAGCGACCTTCCGTTTTCGTATCTTCGCCCGTTTTTCGGCGTCGAGTTTCGCCTTGATTTCCGAGTGTGGAACCGCAACGAGGCGGCGCACAAAATTTGTGAACCGGCCGAAGTCACCGGTGGGATTCTTCGCGGGAGCCTTTGGGTGATTCGCCATTTCTGAGCCTCAGAAATGAGGCTACAGCAGTGGTACGCCCGAGTCAATTGTCCCGTCTATCCGAAAAGCAGCGCCTTGAACGCCTGAACAATGCTCGAAACTTCTTTGGCGATCCCGTCCAGCGCTGGAATGACCGGCTTGCCAGCGAAGGGAAATCCGTTGTTGAAAAATATTCCAGTGGTCGCATGGCCTTTATTCTTTACTCGAAGATTCTTTCCGAAGAACTCGCGCAACGGCAGAGTCCACGATTGATCGGCAATCAGCAGTTTATCGAGCGGCCATTCTTTTCCATCTTCGTCCTCAAAGCTAACGCCCCTGATGTGCATGATCTTCAGGACTGGAATCAAGAGTTGATGTTTGTCCCGAACATTCAAGTCGTCCAGAGCCCAGATAGGGTAATTCCCAGCCTTGTAGGGTTTTATTTGATTCAAGAGAAAATCATGGACTTCGATCTCGATCTGTTGCTCTTTGAGGATGTTGATGAGGGGGGCTTTCAGTTCATCAGCGGTATCGCGAATGGGAAATCTACTGTACTTGCTGACCTTTCCGCCGCACTCGATGATGATGTCATTCCACAGAATATCGAGGGCGCTTCGAAGATTGTGGAGCACATCCCCGATCATCACAGCGGCATCCTCGGCTGGCAATGCATCAGGATCGAAAAACAACGACAGCCAATTCCTTCGTTCCAAGTCTTGATTGACGCTGAGGACGTGAAGGTCACGCCCCTTTCCGAGCCATCTATTCAATTCAGTAAGGTGCTTCGCGGCCCTCTTAATTTTTACCCTTGACGCGTGGAAGTTTTCTGCCATGCTCTATGGGAACATGGCATCTATAGTCAGTCAACTATATTAGTACCCAAAATAGATCTTGCCATCGCGCGTGATCGTGATTGCCATCGCATCTTCCCTCAGCGCGCCGCGCATCTCGATTGGATGCGCCACCTTCGGCAGGTCGGCGCTCGCTCCCCTGTGGAAGGGATGGGTCTCCGTCATGAACACAAGCAGCATGACGAACACGACCATCCCCATGACACTGGCGAACTGTAACGTGTTGAAGTCGCTGAAGAGTTTTGGCGATCTCCGAGATTTTCGCTGCATGCCGCCCCCCGGCTCTAGCTTCAATTGCAGCACAGCCCCCAGACAACAAAAGGTCACCGCCGTAACCGCGGCGCCCTTACCGCTGGATAAAGCTCATTCCCCCTCCACCATCCGATCCTGCGTCAGCAGTCCTACGCGCTGCACGCCGGCGTGGTGCGCGCGGTCGATCACGTCCGCGACATACTGGAAATCGACGTCGGCATCGCCGCGCACAAAAATCACCTTCTCCGCCCGCGTCAGATAAATCTGCGCCAGCCGCGTGTCCAGATCTTCCCAGCGCACGTCGTTTCGATTGATCTTGACCGTCGGACGCTGATCTTTCGCCGTCCACACGACTTCAATCACCACGGTCCGTTCGACGGGAGGTTGAGAATTCGCATCCTTCGGCGGCTGTGGAATCTGCGCCACCTCGCCATGCTCCTTGTCCATCGATACCACCAGCATGAACATGATGATCAGCGTGAGCAGCACGTCGATCAGCGGCGTAACGTTGATTTGCGGACCGCGCGCACCTCCGCCTGCCATTGAGAATGCCATTGGGAAACTCCTCTCGGCACGCGCGCGCGTCTTCAACATCAGACACCCGAGCTGCCGCCAGAGTTCCCTACGCCCCGCTCTAACCTTTGTCATTCCGAGCGTGCGGCCGGCTCTACCCCCACCCTTTGTCATTCCGAGCGCAGCCGGAGCGAAAGCGACGGCAACCGAGGAACCTGCTGTTTGCCGGTCCCGGCGCAAATCAGCTTTCTCGCCTTTCGCGAAATGACACCCCGCGCCGCCTTGCGTCTTCCCGCTGCCGCCGTGCATGATGGAACATCGGCCGCGCAATGAATCGCCGCCTGCGAAATCACAAGACCCATGATCCGTCGAGCGCCTGCCGCATTTTTCATACTCTTCTTCGCCGCCGCGCTCGCGCGCTCTCAGGACAACTACGAAATTCAGGTCTACGGCTCGGAAACCGTGGCCCCGCGCTCCACCATGGTCGAAATTCATTCGAACTTCACCGTCGACGGCAGCAAGACCGTGCAGGACGGCATGCTGCCCACCAACCACGCCGAGCACGAGACGCTTGAGATCACGCAGGGAATTAACGACTGGTCCGAGGTGGGCTTCTACGTCTTCACCAGCATTCAGCCGAGTGACGGATGGCAGTGGGTGGGCGATCACATTCGCCCGCGGGTGCGCGTGCCTGAGAGTTGGCACTGGCCCGTGGGTGTAAGCCTGTCGACGGAAATTGGCTACCAGCGCGCCGCCTTCTCGCCCGATACCTGGACCTGGGAGATCCGGCCCATCATCGACAAGAAAATCGGCCCCTGGTACTTGAGCTTCAATCCCGCTCTGGACCGCTCGTTTCACGGTCCCGGTGTGAACCAGGGTGTGACGTTCTCTCCCAACGTGAAAGTGAGTTACGATTTCACCAACAAGATTGCCGGCGGGCTGGAATACTACGCGGCCTACGGTTCACTGACCGGCTTCGACGCGCTGCGCGATCAGCAGCAGCAATTCTTTCCTTCGATCGATATCGACTTCGCCCCCGAATGGGAATTCAACTTCGGCGTCGGCGTGGGCACCACGCGCTCCACCGATCACCTGATCGTGAAATGTATCGTCGGCCGCAGGTTCTCGTGGCCGCACGGTAAGAAGTAGCCCGCGGCTCGCCGCACAACCTGCAAATGTGGAGACAGCCGCCCCCGCCTGCCATGGGCGAAGTCGAAGGGGCTGTCCACCTCGCGCAGCGAGGCTCTTAGCCGGTGGCCCCTGCTGGCAGAGGCGGCGCCGGATACACGGCCATGCTCAGAGCCCGATACCGTGCCGCGAAGAAATACATTGCGTACGCCGGGAAAAACACAATAACCGGCACCGCTATCAGTGCCAGCAAATACAGGAAGGCCGCCAGCAGAATGCATCCCACCACCACCGCCACCGTGATGGTAAGAGCGTTCCACGTCAATCCGGCGCTCTTGCCGGTGAGCACGGCAACAAGCGCCAGACCCACGGTCGGGATGGCCACCAGCAGCCCCAGAATCAGCGACACGATCGCAAGGACGATTCCCGCCCCAATCGCCAGCACAGCTTTCATGAGCACATAAACGGCGAAGCCGCCCTTTTCCGCCTGGAGCATGGGCCAGAGCCGTCGCCAGCCCTCGACCGCACCAATCCCCTCCAGCGCCATCTGCGGCACCACAAAATCCTTGGTGAACAAGTGAACGATTGCCGCGGCGACGATGAACAGAATCATCAGGAAAAACAGCACGATCCCGCCCAGCACCAGCCCCAGCACATGCTCGTGCGGCGCATGAAACCATCCTGCCGAGAACGCAACGCCTGCGGGAATTCCAACCAGCACCACCGCGCCCGCCAGTACTGCGAGCGCATAAACTACCTGCCACAAAAATAGCTTCAATCCCGGGCCTTGCCTGCGGATCCATCCCTGTCGGATGTGGCACTCCTTGGTCAGCACGCTGTCGAAAAGAATGAATCGCATCACGCTGCTCACGTACAACATGAAGATGCCAAACGCCAGTCCCGACACGATCAGCACCACAACTAACCCAATCAACGCGGGATCGATGGAACCCAGGTCAGGCACAGGAAACTGGCGTGGACTGCCAGCGTGTTGATTGAAACCCCGGGTCGCGTTGCAGCCGCCAGAAGCCATCTCTCCGGCCAGCAACCCAACCACCGCCAGCCGTGTCCATTGCCAGAAACGAAACGGCTGCACCAGTTGCCGTTTAGTGTGCTGCAGGGCGAGTTCAATCGTATCGGTGGCGGAAATCGGCAAGATGCACCTCGGCAAATACTCTCAGCAGAAAGGTACTCGCGGAACTCGCAGGGAGCAAATCAATTTTGAGAACAGAAAGGCGCTGGAGGGGCGGATTCGGGAAGGGCACGAGTTTCACTCGTGCCATCAGAGCCTCGACTCAACGCCGGCTTTAGCCGCTGAGGTTCGCTCGTTTCACTCGTACCGCAGCGCTTCCACCGGATCGAGCTTCGAAGCCCGCACCGCCGGCACCATCCCGCTGATCACGCCCACCACCAGCAACACCATTCCGGAGAGAAACACGGTCATCAGCGAAATTCGCAGATGAATGTCTCCCTGCCCGGAATCGTCTTCAAACAGCGGGCCCATCATCGGCAACGTCCCCACCGACCACGCGATCAGGTACGACAGCAGCACGCCAATCGCGCCACCGATCAGCATGATGAGCAGTGTCTCCGCCAGAAACTGCAGCTTGATATGCCGCTTGCGCGCTCCCAGCGCGCGCCGCAGGCCAATCTCGCGAATGCGCTCGTCCACCGACACCAGCATGATGTTCATCACGCCCACCCCGCCAATGCCTAGCGTGAGTGTGCCAATGAAAGTCAGGAGTACCTGCAATCCAATCGTGAGCGCATCGATCACCGGACGAAATTCATCGCGTCCAAACATCTGCAACGCTTTCGGATCGGTCGGCGAAAAATTCTGCCGCGTCGCGATCGCCGCCAGCACCTGCGCCATGGCTTTCTTTTCAAACTGCGGCGCGATCGGTTCAAACACCATCACGGCCGCGTAGCGCGTGTTCCACAAATCGCCTGCAGCGGAATACGGAATCCACGACGACTCGTCGTCGCTGGAAAAGTAATTGCTGAGCTGAATTTTCCGCGCCATAATGCCGATTACCGTGAAGCGCACGCCGGAAACCTGAACCGTCTCACCGACTGCGGGCCGCCCGCTGAACAATTCTTCCTTCAGCCGGCCTCCAAGAAAAATCACGCGCCGCCGTTCCAGTTCGTCCTCGGCGTTGATCCATCGGCCTTCCGACGGAACCTCATTCCGCATCTCGCCATACTCCGGACAAACTCCGCGCACCGGCGCCGTCCCCACCAACCGGTCGCCGTAGGAAATGCCCGGCCGCCGCACGGTTTCGAGACAAACATGTTTCACCAGCGGTGCCGTCTGCTTCACCATGTCCAGATCGGCCTGCTCAAGCACAACCTTTTTTCCGGCGCGCTGTCCGCCCGGCTGTTCGCTGGTTTGCTGCGGCCAGCAAATCACCGCACCCTTCCCGAACGCGTCAAATCCATGCACGAGCACGCTGCGGAAACTGCTGCCGTACGCGATCAGCAGAGTCACCGTCGCAATGCCCCATACAATCCCCAGCATGGTAAGAAAGCTGCGCGTGATGTTCCGCTTCAGCGCCACCCACGCCTCGAGAATGATTTCGATCAGCATGACAAGTAAGCGCAATTGCTGATTGATGATTGCTGATTGTTCCGGACGGTGAACCCCGCCTTAGCTTTTCAATCAACAACTCAGCAATCATCAATCGCTCGCAATTCCTACCCTCCCGCCTCATACCGCAACGCTTCAATCGGATCGATCGATGCCGCCCTCCGCGCCGGATACAGCGCCGCCCCCACCGCGATCGCGCCCAGCAACCCCGCCGCGATCAGCCCGAACTCCAACTCGGAATCAATCCCGCAAAAAAATCCGGCATGGGCAGCATGTTCACCAGCGCGCAAAATCCAAACGCGACGCCCAGCCCAATCCCCCCGCTGAGCAGCGCGATGATCAGCGCCTCAATAAAAAATTGCCGCAGGATTGTTCCTGCTGGAGCGCCAATCGCCTTACGCACGCCAATCTCCCGCGTGCGCTCGCGCACCGCCACAACATTACGTTCATCACGCCAATCCCGCCGAGCAACAGCGTGACGATGCCCACCGCGCCCAGAAAAAACTTCATCCCGTCGGTCATGGTCTTGAATGCCTGCGCCTCCTGCACCGTGTCCCAGATCGGACACGCTTCCTTGTCGTTCGGATCGTAGCGATGCATTCTCGCCAGCGCGACGCGCACTTCGCGCTTGCAGGCTTCGTGCTGCGCCACCGATTTCGGCGTCACCAGCAATTGATCAAATGTTGTATCCGTGCCTGGAGGCTTGTCCGGAAAATCGCGGCGCATCGCGGCGAAGGGGACAAAAACCTTATTTACATCCCAGCCGTCATAGCTGGAATCCTGTTTCTTCTTCGCCATCACGCCAATCACGGCGTAAGGGAAATCATTCAGATAAATCGTGTCGCCCACGGGATCGCGCCCCGGAAACAATTGTTTCGCCGCGTCTGACCCAAGAAATGCCACACGCCGCTGTTCGCGCATGTCGTCCCAATCGTAGAAACGTCCCGCGCCCACGTCGAGGCTACGAATATATGCGAACGCCGGATGCGATCCCGTCACGGTGAATCCGCCATTGTTGAAGTTGGAATGAACGAGAACCGTGTTCTGCTCCAGCTCCGGAATCGCGTATTCGCAGTCGGGCGACTCCGCCTGCACCACCGGCACATCCTGATCTTCCCAGTGCACGATGCGCCCCGCGTGGGTCCCGCCCGCCTGCAGGCTGGTACGCCCGTGGAAGACGATCATCACGTCCTTGCCCAGATTGCGCGCCTGTTCTTCCTGACCCTTGCGCAGTCCTTCGCCGGCCGCCACCATGAGCACGATCGACACAATGCCCCAGGCAATCCCGAACATGGTGAGGAAGGCGCGCAGCTTATGCGCCCACAACGTCCGCAGCACGTCGAAAATGAGATCGCGAACCGTCATCGCACTTTGTTGGACGCGGCCGGGCAGCGAAAGTAAGCCCAAGACCGCCCGCTGTTAGATACGCAAATGGCAGGGTTTTTGTTGCACGGAAATCACCAGGCCGCACTTGTTTTATGTGGGACAAGGAGTTGATGTGGGACAAGAGGTTCATGTGCCGGGTGCCCCATTTCTCGCGCGTTCTTTGCGCGAGAAGTGGGGATTTTCGACAGAGCGAAGTCGAAGGGACTATTCGCCCAGCACAGGTCGCTCGTGTGTGGGCAACTCAGCCCTTCAGGGCGGCCGCTCCGGCGCTCTCCATCCACCCATCAAACTCCCGCAGCGCCGCCTCACACTGCAACCGGTGCCGCTCCTTCCGATCGCGAATCTTCTTCTCCAGCGCCGGCAGCAAATCAAACGTAATATTCGCGGGCTGAAAGTTCTTCGCATCCGCATGCGTCACATAGTGAGTGAGCGATCCAAACGCCGAAGCCCGCGGTGCGGGCGCCATCTCAGTCCCGGAGACCAGCGCAGCAGCGTGCATTCCGGCCAGCAGTCCGGTTGCAATCGACTCCGTATACCCCTCGACGCCGCAAATCTGTCCCGCAAAAAATATGCGCGGATGTGCCTTCATCTGCAGCGTCTCGCGCAACAGCGCCGGTGCGTTGATGTAAGTATTGCGATGAATCTGCCCATAGCGCAGAAACTTCGCATTCTCCAGCCCCGGAATCAGTCGCAGCACCCGCGCCTGTTCGCCAAACTTCAAATGATTCTGAAATCCCACCAGATTGTAAGAATCCGCCCGCAGATTTTCCTGCCGCAACTGCACCACCGCATACGGCATCTTTCCCGTGCGCGGATTGATCAGACCCACCGGCTTCATCGGCCCAAAGCGCAGTGTGTCCCGCCCGCGTCGCGCAATCTCTTCAATCGGCAGACAGCCCTCGAAATAATTCAGCTTCTCCCAGTCGCGCTCTTCCACCGACTGCGCCGCCAGTAGCGCATCGTAAAAAATCCCGTATTCCTCCGGCGTCATCGGGCAATTAATGTAGTCCGCCGATCCTTTGTCATAGCGCGCCGCCATGTAAACGCGCTCCATGTCAATCGAATCCGCCTCAACGATCGGACTGATCGAATCATAAAAGTACAGGTGCGGACTGCTTTGTGAAGCAGCGGGATCGTGTGGAGCGGACACTTCTGTCCGCTCAGGTTTTGACTCTTCTCCCGCCGCGCTCAGCCGCGCAATCTCCGCGGCCAATCCCTCCGAAGTCAGCGGCCCGGTGGCGATAATAGTGACGCTATCGTTCTCATCCACCGCAGTCACTTCCTCCCGCCGTACCTGAATCTTCGGCTCCCGCGAAATCGCCTCGGTTACTCGCGCCGCAAACGCAATGCGGTCGACCGCCAGCGCATGTCCCGCTGGCACCGCGCACCCGCGCGCAATTTCCAGCAACAACGATCCCGCCCTCCGCATCTCTTCCTTCAATAGCCACGGAGCCGTGTTCTCGCTCTCCGACTTCAGCGAATTCGAGCACACCAGTTCCGCAAAATCCGAAGTCTGGTGCGCCGGCGTCAGCCGCACCGGACGCATCTCATACAACTCCACTTCCACGCCCCGCCGCGCACACTGCCACGCTGCCTCCGACCCGGCCAGCCCCGCTCCGATAATGCGAACGCAATTTTTCATCTCGCAATATTTCCGATATCACTCAACCCTGGGTGCCCCATATCTCGCGTCCTTTGCGAGATGTGGGGGTTTTTGTCAATCTTGCCTCACCGCCGGCATCAAAGCACTTTCCCCGCCAACCGCCGCAGCGCCTCGCCGCTCAGCAGCACCGGACGCCACCAGTCGCGGAACTCCGCGCCCATCGCCTTATACAGCTCGATTGCCTTTTCGTTCCAGTCCAACACCGACCAGTGAATTCCGTAGCAGTGTTCCGCGACGGCAACTCGCGCAACTTCTGCCAGCAGCGCCGTTCCAATGCCGCGCTTGCGAAACGCTTCCCGCACGAACAGGTCCTCGAGAAACAACCCCGGCCCCGCCCACGTCGAATAGTAGTCGAAGAAGATGGCATATCCCGCCGGCTGTCCGCTCCACTCGGCGATCAGCGCCCGAAACCGCGGATTCTCTCCGAACCCGTCCCGCACCAGATCCTCTTCCCGATTCGTCACCATGTCGGGCATGCGCTCGAACTCCGCCAGTTCGCGAATCATTGCGAGCAGCAGGCCAGCATCGTCGGCGGTGGCAGGACGAATCAACAGCATTGCGAAGGATTCAAGAATAGGAATTCAATGGGGCGCTTCGAATTACAGCACCCATTCTCAGTGTAGAACGAACGGGAGGTCGGCGCGCGCCATCGGAGTCGACGCGCACGCCACTCTCAGCGCAGCATCGGGGTGGCCTGAGCCGAAACGCACACCCATGCCTGGCTCTTGCGCACCCAGGCGTCCACAAAACGACCACGGCGCTCGATCGGTCTTCCATCTTTAAATTCCTTTGACAAATAAGTCCCGGTCGCGATCGCCACGTTGCCGAACACTTGCACCGACATCGATTCCGTCACCACCTGCTGCAAGTGCGCCGTCTTTACCCGCGATAGAAATCCTGCTTTAGTCATCAGAGAGCCGTCGAAATCCACGTAGATCAGGCTGTTGTCGAGGATCGCATCGAGCGCCTTCAGGTCCTTGAATGCCTCCGCCTGATTCCATGCATGCTCGAGCGCCAGGATCTTCGATCGTATTCCGGCTTCATCTTCATCTTGTGCCCGTCCAGGCGCCGGAGTCATGGCAAACAAAATCAACAGACACGCGAATTGCGCCGCGCGGCTCTTCATACGAGTGACATCGGCAAAGGGATCGTGTCGCTTTAGGTCTTACAAGCTTCGCCCAAAGCATTTTGTCATCCTGAGCGAAGTGGCTGCTTCGCTTCGCGAACCAGCCACGCAGTCGAAGGACCCCCCTCAGTCCGTGCTACCGGCGGCGTCATCAGGGCTCACCGGTCCGCCCGTTGTGTACCCGCCGACGCCGCTTCCAACCATCGCCCACCCGATCCCCCGCTTCATCTATCATGTCTTGGATTTAACTCTGGAGGATCTCGATGGCTCGCATTGCCCTAGTCACCCCCGAAACCGCTTCCCCGGAAGTGCTGGAGATTTACGAAAAGACGCTGCGCGGCAAGCCCGGCAACGCCCAGAAGGCGCTCGCCCACCGTCCGGAGATGTTGAAGAATTTTCTGCCCTTCTACGCCAGCGTGGGCCGCTCCCTCGATCGCAAACTTTACGAACTAATCTACCTCCGCGTCTCGCTGATCAACGGATGCCATTACTGCACCCAGCATCACGTCGCATCGTCAAAACGCGTTGGCCTCACCGCGGAAGACTGGTCGGCGCTCAAGGCAGGAGACTACTCGCGCTATACCGAAAAAGAGCGCGCCGCGCTCACCTACGTCGAAAAACTGACGCGCACTCCGCACGACGTAAACGACGCCGACTTCGTGCCCTTAAAGAAATTATTTTCTGAACCCGAAATCGTCGATCTCCACCTGCTGACCGGCCTGGTCAACCTGACCAACCGCTTCACCGACCCGCTGGGATTGGAAGTGGAATTCCCGGAAGAAAAAATCTAGAGTCGCCACGGATTTTCACGGATCTGACGGATAAACCGGAAAACCTAACCAAAGCCTCGCGTTTGCCTTATCCGTGTGAATCCGTGCAAATCCGCGGCGACAAGTTTTTTACCAAGTATTCGTGGCTAAAGAATTTCCCTCGTATCCCCCACGCGCTTCGTCACCCGCTCCCGGTCGAGATATTCCAGCAGCGGAATCGCGTACTTGCGGCTGACTCCGGTCATCTCTTTAAACTTGGCCACGTCGATCCTGGAAGACTTGGCCTTCTGAGCCGCCAGGGAACGCCTCAATTCTTCGAGCGCGCCGCGATGAAATACCAGATCGTCGGAAATCTTGACCAGCACCTTGTCCCGCAACAGCAGCGTGACAATCTTCTGGGCGCGAGCCTTATCCACCCTCAGCCCGGCCAGTACTTCGGTCAGCGCGGGAACTTTCAATCCCGCATCCGCGAATGCCGCTTCGATTTTCTTTTTCGATTCGGCCTCCTCGTCTTTCATCACGATCCCACGACCGGGAATGCGCACCAGGTCGCCCGCAATCTCAATCTTTTTCTCACGGACCAGCATCTTCGCAATCGCGTCGAAGATCACCGGGCTCGCATCCGTCCGCACCTGCAACTCGTCCCTGCCAATCCCTCCCGCGAGTGGATTCTGTTTGTGAAACTCCTCCACCGTAGGAACCACTTGCGCTTTCAGGACCTCCCACGCCGGTGCGCACAAGAACACATCGTCGACTTGTACCACGTCGCCGGTTTTCACCAGTTCGGCCAATTGCGGACCGATGACATTGTTCGTCCAGCCAGTTTCCGCGATCAATTGCGAGACCGCGATTCCATCGTGGTAACTTCGCCAGACGCGAGTTTTCAGAATCGCCCGGCGATCCCCGCCGGCCAAGGTTTCAAGCGTGTTGTCCACCACCAGGTTCCGGGATTGCGGATTCGCGTCCACAACCACACCGCCCCCAATCGTCACGACCGGGGAAAACTGGCGAATGATGAAGCGGTCTCCCGGCAAAAGCAGTGCCGGCTCCGCCAACTTTATCCGCGCGAACGCCTGGTCGCCGGGCGAAAGGGATACTGGGTGCCCCATTTCTCGCGCGTTCTTTGCGCGAGAAGTGGGGACTTTCGGTCGCGCATAAGGAAACGTAATCTCCGCCACCGTCTCCATCGCGTAGGAATGAAAATGCGCGCGCGCTCGATTCTTCAGCGGACGCGCCGCCGACGCCAGCAACCGCAACGACACATCCGCGCGGCGCGTCGCCACAAATGTGTCGGGTGGTACTAGCGTCATCCCACGCGACAAATCCTCGGTACTGGCGCCCGCGAGATTCAACGCCGTGCGTTGTCCGGCGACCGCTATTTCGGCAGTCTGCCCATGCAGCTGCACTCCGCGCACCCGAACTCTGCGGCCCGTGGGGAAAACTTCCAACTCGTCCTCGCGCTGAATCGTGCCCGCGATCAGCGTTCCAGTCACGACTGTGCCAAAGCCCTTCATGGTGAAGACGCGGTCAATCGGCAAGCGCGCCAGCGCTGTGGAATCGCGGGGCTGCACTTCCGCCGCCGCCGCAATCATCGCGCGCTTCAGATCGTCCAGCCCCGCGCCGGTCAACGAACTGACGGCAACAATCGGCTGTCCTTCGAGAAAACTCCCGCTCAGAAACTCTTCTACCTCCATCCGCACCACGTCGAGCGTCTCCGCATCCACCGCGTCCGACTTGGTCAGCACCGTAATCCCGCGCCGCACACCCAACAATTGCAGAATGTCGAAGTGCTCACGCGTCTGCGGCTTGATCGACTCATCCGCCGCAATCACCAGCAGCACCAGATCGATGCCTCCCACCCCCGCCAGCATGTTGCGCACAAAGCGCTCGTGCCCCGGCACATCGACAAACCCCAGCCGCAGCGTCTCGCCGTTCGCAGCCGGCAAGTCCATATGCGCGAAGCCCAGGTCAATGGTGATGCCGCGCCGTTTCTCTTCTTCCAGTCGGTCCGCATCGATCCCGGTCAGCGCCTTCACCAGCGCTGTTTTCCCGTGATCGATGTGCCCAGCCGTGCCTACGATGATCGATTTCATTCCGAAGAAATCATACAGGGAGCTGATTCAGAGTTCTCAGCCGGGCCGCGTCACTGGTGCGAAGCGGCGGGCGGGGTTAGCAATCTGACGTCAATGCGGCACAGGTAATACGCCAGGAACTCGAAGTCTTGGCGGAATGCGTTGGGGGCTGGTGTCGCACTCCAATGAAAGGTCGAATAAACCAGGATCGAGGGAACAATCGCGTCCGCGTCGAGCAAGAGCGAGTTCTGCGTGGCCGCGGAGGTGGCAGTCTGCGGGATCGGAAGTCCTTGCAAGCGGGCCGTAAAAGCAGCTTCTGACTCAAGCCGCATCCTCATGGCCGCGCGTTCGCGCCCCTTGGCCGAAAGCATCGACCCTTCGAGCGTGTAGTACCAGGGGCTACTCAGCCCCAGCGTATCCATCAGCACTATCGTTCTTGGCGGCGGCTGACGTTTGCTGCGCAAATTCCCCAGAAACACATTTTCTCCGCCAATCCCGCAGAGCGCGGCGAACACAAACGTATGCTGCCGGTGCCCGGCGAGCAGAGCGTTATACAGTATGGGCAACATGACTGCCTCGGTCCAACCCTGTGCGGGATCGACCGCTCCGCTCCGGCGATCGTAACGCGACGCGACCACGATCTGTTCGGTATCCTTGCCGGGCAACACGCATATCAGATTCTTCGCGCCATGCTTCGAGATCGTTTGCTCCTCCATCAACGAGGTCGGGCAATGAAGGTCGGCAAAGTATTGGCGCAAGCGGACATATCGGCGGCTGGTGCCGTCTGCAGCGGCGAGCAACATGGCGTCCATTGCTTGGGGCCGAAGTTCCCAGAAGCTCTGTGGAGAATCTTGCCCGATGCCAACGCCACCTGAAAGAAGAAAGAAAAGCAGAGCTGGCAGCATCAGCGCGCCACGCCAACCACACAAAGAGAGCGGAGGCATGCGTTGGTCGGAACGTCTCCTAAGGGTCATCGCAATACGCTCATCGCAACCGGCTCACCGCAATCAGGCAGAATCTTTCTCGACTTCGAAAACGGCACCAGTGTACGCCCGTTTCATTGCAGCGTTTGCACTCCGCTGCTCCCTCGGTGTGAAGCTTGTCATTCCAGATGCCCTGCTAGAATTGTGCTTTCGCACGGAGGCCTTGATGCCATTCGTACGCCTGATCGCGCGCGCTCCTCTCCAACCGGCGAAAGTGGTCGTAGTAGTCTTGGCCTTGACGGTCGGCCTCGCTGGGCAGGCGGGAAATTCCTCCACTCCTCTTCCGTCTGCTCCTACACCGCAAGGGACGACGGATCAGTCGCCGGCTCCCGTCGTGAAAGTTACGACGCGCATGGTCTCGCTCGAAGTGGTCGCGCGCGATCGTCAGGGACGCCCCGTGCGCGGCCTTACCGCCAAAGACTTCGAAGTGACGGAGCAGGTTGCCCCCAGGAAAGATCGTCACCCGCAAAGTATCTCAGTCTTCCAGGCGCAAGACTGGGCCGACCTGCAGGCAGCCAAGCCTCCTGCGGCGGAATTGCCGCCGGGCGTTTACAGCAACCTGGTGAACCGGCAAAAGCAGCCAGCGCCGCCCACTGTTCTGCTCTTCGACGGCATCAATACCGACGTAGTCTCGCAGATGGAAGTTCACCACCAGATGGTGAAAATTCTCAGCTCGATTCCCGCAGATGTTCCGGTCGCCGTTTTTCTAATGGGCACTCGCCTGCGTCTCCTGCAAACCTTCACTACCGACCCCAAACTTTTGCGCGAGGCCGCTGCTAAGACCATGGTTGTGGGCCAAGCCGCTCCCGACCAGGACCCGCTCGATAACCCCGACTCCCTGGCCGCCGCCCTGGACGGCGTTGCCAACCTGCCTCCCGGCTTGCAGGCCGCACTGGAGGGCTTCGAGCAGGCCAAGTTTTCCCTCGACGCAAATGTGCGCATGCACCAAACGCTCGATACTCTGCGCAGCATCGCCCGCTACCTCGACGGCTATCCCGGGCGCAAGAACATCCTCTGGATTTCGACATCGTTTCCTTTGCTGCTTTTGCCCGGTGAGCAAACTGCAACGGGCAACTCCAGCGACTTGAATGCCTTTCAGGGCGACATGCAGGAAGTCGGCTCCGCTCTTATGGACGCCAAGATCGCCATCTATCCCATGGACCCCGGCGGGGTGAGAACCCAGTCAATGTTTGAGGCCGAGTCGCGGGTGCGGCAACCGGCCGACGGCCAGAGGATGGGGCAGGCGATTCAACGCGAAGACACTCTTCGCCAAGGGGAACAGCAGGTCATGAGCGACCTGGCCGATCAGACTGGAGGGCGCGTCTGCCTGAACGATAACGATCTTGGCGACTGCGTCAAGAAAGCAGTCGATGACGCGAGTTCGTATTACGAACTTGGCTACTATCCCGACGCCGGCGAGTTTCACGGCGAGTACCACCGCATCACCGTGAAGACCACGCAACCCGGCGTCCATCTGTCGTATCGCGAGGGATATTACGCTAGGCCCCTGGGCACGGCGGAGAGCAAAACCGCTCCGGGCGCGCAGGATGCCGATCCGCGGATGCGCCAGGCAGCGTGTGAAGATCCGCTGACTTCCACGGCGGTGCTGCTGATGGGCAAGGAAATTCCTCCCGACGAAGCGGGCGCGGCCAAATATTTTCTGGCCATTGATGCCCGCATGCTTACATTTGCGCCTGCTGCAAGCGGGCGTGAGTTGGCCATCAGTGTGGGAGCCTGCCAGTTCGACAAGACAGGACAGCCCTTGCAGTACCTGCAGAAAAACTCGCTGGCGATGCTGAACGAGCAGCAGTTTGCTGTGGCGTCCCGTGGAATTACGCAGACATTTCAATTCTCACCCAAGCCCGGCGTGGCGCGTGTACGTCTGCTGGTTCGCGACTCGGCCAGCGGGCGCATCGGTTCTATCGATGTCCCCTACGCGGAACTAACCCAGCCTGCACCCACGCTGAAGTCGGAGCCCGGCGACGTCAAGCCGTGACGGTGAGCCTGGCTTTGTCCAGCCGGGTGCCCCATAGCTCGCGCGCTTTTTGCGCGAGAAGTGGGGATTTTAGTCGGTACCCAGATGTCGCTTCCAGCGTTTTCAATAGCTTCTGGATAATCTCAGCAACTTACAGACTTTTTCAATGACTTGCCGGGATTTTGCGATTAGAGTCGATTTAAGCCAGCCCGATCTCCGGACGACCTCCCGGATCGGCCGAGGTGATCGGATGCGCTCTCAGGTCGATTCTGCGCATGCCAGAGGCATCCTGCGTGCGATCCTGATCGGCTCCGATGGCAGAGACTCCGCGGACCCGCGCACTGTTTTCAGTGAGTTAGAGATTTCCACAATGAAAACAAAGAACATGGCACAAGCTATAAAACGCCATACCAGGCAATGATGTTTTCATATGAAATAGCTTCTAGATAAGCTATTTAAAACAAAGCAACCGTCCCTTCGAACACTCCGGTTTGCACAGGCTCTGGTACGCACCTATGCTGTGTTTCATGGCAGTTCGCGCCGCTCTCGGATTCAAACTGCACACGGGCTGGAGCGCTGTGGTCGCGGTGGCGGGAACGCCCGGCAAGTTCGAAGTCCTGCTGCGCCGTCGCGTCGAATTGCTACCGCCAGATGAGTCTGTTCCTCGCTTTGTCTATCACCAGGCCGCGGAACTCCCCATAGTTCAAGCCGCGGAGTTGGTTCGGCGAGCCGAAGCCGCAGCGCAACAGATGGCCCGGGCCGCGGTGAAGGATGTTCTCGATCATCTTCACTCTCTCGGAGTTACGGTGAAGGCTGCTGGAATTTCCAGCGGCTCGAAGCCAGTTCCCAAGAATCTGGCGGACGTGCTTCGTTCGCACCCCATGATCCACACCGCGGAGGGCGCTTTGTTCCAGCAGGCGATCGTTGGCGCCTGCGAGGAATGCGGGTTGGCGGTGATCTCGCTCCGCGAGAGGGAAATCTGGATCAATGCGGCTGCCGCGTGCGGCTTGAAGGAAGCCGCGCTGCGTGGGCAAGTCGACAGCCTGCGAGAATCCGTGGGCGCTCCATGGGGCGCGGACCAGAAGGCGGCCAGCGCATTCGCCGTGCTGGCTCTTACGCGCGGCTCACGTTAGTTCCGCAGGTGTCGGCTGCCTGATTCGTGGGCAGAGTATCTCGATCTGGAGTCGCAGATCGCGCTTGGAGTTTGCAGGAATTAGTGAGACCAGCGAGCCACATAGCAGGAGTGTCGGCATGAAATACCGGATTGCGATGTGTGCCAGTGCGGGCTTTCTCGTGGCGGGCGGCTGGGCGCTTTATGCTTTGGCGACTACGCCTCCGGCTTTCACTTCTACTGGCCCGCTGCTGGCGCTGGTGCAGCTCACTTGCCCGATTGCGATTCTGGGCAAGTTTCATGCGATCAGCGTGTACTCGGTTCTGCTGGCGAATGCCGCCACGTATGCTATGGCCGGCCTGATGGTGGAAACCCTGCGGCAGCGGCTGCACCCCGCTAAATAATTCCACGGCCCGCGATCCAATCTCCTACCCATTCGCCCTGTCAGATGCGACAATAGAAGTTCCCCATGGCCACCTCCTTGACCTCTGCCTTTCCTCCGGAGACGCTCCGGCAGCACGGCCTGACTGCGGATGAATACGAAAAAATCAAGCAGCTGCTGGGCGGCCGCGAGCCGACGATCACCGAACTCGGCATTTTCAGCGTGATGTGGAGCGAGCATTGTTCCTATAAATCCTCGCGCGTGCACTTGAAACGTTTGCCCACGCGCAGCAAGCGTGTGTTGCAGGGGCCCGGGGAGAATGCGGGCATCATCGACATCGGCGACGGATGGGCCTGTGCGTTCAAGATCGAGTCGCACAATCATCCCAGCTTCATTGAGCCGTTTCAGGGCGCGACCACCGGCGTGGGCGGAATTCTGCGCGACATTTTCACCATGGGCGCGCGGCCGGTCGCGGTGATGGACTCGCTGCGATTTGGGCCGATCATCCCTTCGAAAGATACTTCCGAAAAAGAACTCCACAAGAATCATTCCATTCTCGAAGGCGTGGTCAGCGGAGTCGCATCGTACGGGAATTGTTTTGGCGTGCCGAATCTTGGGGGCGAGACGAAGTTCGAGCCGTGCTACTCGGGCAATCCGCTGGTGAATGCGTTTGCACTTGGTCTCGTGCGGAAGAATGAAATTTTTTATGCCAAGGCAGCGGGTGAGGGCAATCCGGTAATTTACGTGGGATCGAAGACGGGGCGCGACGGGATTCATGGCGCGACCATGGCCAGCGAAGAGTTCAGCGAAGCTTCGGAGGCGAAGCGGCCGAATGTGCAGGTGGGCGATCCGTTTCTGGAAAAGCTTTTGCTCGAAGCTTGCCTTGAGGCCATGCAGACGGGCGCGATTGTCGGCATTCAGGATATGGGTGCGGCGGGACTGACGTGTTCGACTTGCGAAATGGGTGGGCGCGGCGGCGTGGGAATTGAGATTGAACTTGACCGCGTACCGCAACGCGAGACGGGGATGACTCCATACGAGATCATGCTCAGCGAATCGCAGGAGCGTATGCTGCTGGTGGCGCAAAAGGGACGCGAGGGCGAAGTGTTCCGCGTTTTTGAGAAGTGGGGACTGGACGCGGTCGAAGTGGGCACCGTCACTGCGGGGAACAAGTTGCGGGTGCTGGAGCATGGGAAAGTTGTGGCGGAGATTCCGAATCCGGCGCTGACGGATGAGGCTCCGTTGTATAAGCGGCCGATGGCGCGGTGGGAGCCGGCGGTGGCGCGGGAGATGCCGCCGCATGTTCGGCTGAGCGGACCTCAGGGGCTAAAGCCCGCAGCTTTTGCGGGTGGTAATGGCACGGCTGAAGCCGTGCCCTTCCCAAAACCTGCGGCGGAAGCTGGGAGCTTTCAAAACGAATCGCAAATCCCCACTTCTCGCGCAAAAAGCGCGCGAGAAATGGGGCACCCGGATGAGAACTTCCCGGATTTTACTTTGCAACTGCAGCGACTTCTGGCGAGTCCGAACATTTGTGGGAAGCGGTGGGTTTGGCAGCAGTATGACCACATGGTGCAGACCAATACGGTCGAGGCACCGGGGGCGGGCGATGCGGGCGTGATTCGGATTAAGGGGTCGAAGCGCGGGCTGGCGATGGCGCTCGATGGCAATGGGCGCTGGTGCTATCTCGATCCACGTCTGGGGGCAATGCATGCGGTCGCCGAGGCGGCGCGGAAGGTTGCGTGTTCAGGAGCGACTCCGGTGGCGGCTACCAACTGTTTAAACTTCGGGAATCCGGAGAAGCCGCACATTATGTGGCAGTTTTCGCAGACGATCGATGGGATCACGAAGGCGTGCGAGGAGTTGGAGATTCCCATCACCGGCGGGAACGTCAGCTTGTACAACGAGACGCTGGGCGAAGGGATTTATCCCACGCCGGTGCTGGGCGTGGTGGGAATTCTCGAGGACGTGCACAAGACGGCGAAGATGCCGTTCGCCGCGGCGGGACGCACGATTGTGCTATTGCGCGGCGGCGAAGCGGGCGATATTACCGATGCGGAGAGCGAGTTTGGTTCATCGGAATACGCCAAAGAAATTCTAGGCACGCTGTGGGGATATCCGCCGGAACTGGATTTGGAAAAAGAAGCAGCGCTGCAACGGGCGATTGTCGATCTGATCGCGCAGGGGATGGTCGAGTCGGTGCACGACTGTTCCGACGGCGGAATCGCAGTCGCGTTAGCGGAGAAGGCGTTGCCCGGAGGCGTGGGGGCGCGGGTGAACCTTGCGTCGGGCGGGCTGTTTGCCGAGTTTGCGCTGTTCGGGGAGGACGCGAGCCGCATTGTGGTGTCGTGCGACCCGGGGCAGGTTTCGCGAATCAAAGACGTAGCGGAGCAATTTGGGATTGCCGCCGAGGTGATTGGAGAGACGGGCGGGGATCGGCTGGAGATTTCTTTGGATGGAACTCTGGTCATTTCGGCTGGGGTCGGGGAGTTGAGTGCGGCGTATGAGGGGGCGCTGGAATCGGCGCTGAGAGCGGATGTGGAGTTGGTAGCGGCGGATTGAGGCGATTGCAGATTGGAAATCTTGAACCGCACCGATCGCTGAGAACCCCAGAGGAGTTGGAGAAGAGCCGATGGGAGCAAATTCCCAAGTTAGGATTCAAGTCGGGAACGACGGCGTGCAGTTCCCGGTTTACGTCGTGGAAAAAACTAGTGGCGACGTGGACGTGTATACATCGCGCGAGGTCATGCAAAGCTTTCTCAATATGGCTGACGCCGAAAAGAGCGGATATGAGGCCTATGACTGGGAAGGTTTTGTTCTTCGATTGGGCGTTGATGCGCGGCGATCTTCATGGCTACAGCTTAGTAGGACCGAAAACCAGTTATCTGTGGCGGATTTTTGGGAGCTCAAGTTCAACTCTGTTGCACACGAAGTAGAATCGCGACCATTATTTGAGTCATTGAAGAGAAGATTGGGACTGACCAAGCACTAAGCCGACTAAAGCCAGGAGCAAAATGCATTCTTCCGACAAATTTCATGACGAGTGCGGGGTGGTGGCGATCTTTGCCCATCCAGAGGCGGAGAAGCTGGCTTACTTGGGGCTGCATTCGTTGCAGCATCGCGGGCAGGAGTCGGCGGGGATTGTCACGTCGGACGGGCTGACTTCGCGGGTGCACAAGGCAATGGGTTCGGTGGCCGACATTTTCACGGAAGACGTGCTCTCGAAAATTCGCGGCACGCTCGCGATTGGGCACACACGCTACTCGACCGCGGGGGATTCGGCGCTGCTGAACGCGCAGCCGATTCTGGTGCAATCGAACAAAGGGTCGATTGGCGTGGCGCACAACGGCAACCTGACCAACGCGCAGCAGGTGCGGGCGCGGCTGGAAAGTCAGGGATCGATTTTTCAGACCAACAGCGATACGGAAGTGATCGTGCATCTGATCGCGCTGTCGAAGGAGCACACGCTGCCGGAGGCGATGGCGGACGCGCTGCGCAGAGTGGAAGGCGCGTTTTCGCTGGTGATGATGAGCAATGACCGCATCTTTGCGGTGCGCGATCCGCGTGGCTTCCGGCCGCTGGCCATGGGGCGAATTCCGGCATTGGAAGGGCAGAAGCACGACACCATCGTTTTCGCGTCGGAGACTTGCGCGTTTGATCTGATTGGAGCGGAATATGTGCGCGATGTGAAGCCGGGCGAATTGATCGTGGTGGGGCCGGAAGGCGTGAGTTCGCGTTTTTATTCGACAGCCGCGCCGCAGTCGAGCTGCATTTTCGAGCATGTGTATTTTTCGCGGCCCGACAGCGTGGTGTTTGGCCGAGCGGTGCAGACCAGCCGCGAGGAATTAGGGCGGCAACTGGCGCGGGAAGCCGGTGTAGAAGCCGATCTGGTGGTGCCTGTGCCGGATTCAGGTGTGACGGCGGGCGTGGGTTACGCGGCGGAGAGCGGGATTCCGTTTCGCTTCGCGCTGATCCGGAATCATTATGTGGGACGCACGTTTATCGAGCCGAGCCAGAGTGTGCGCGATTTTGGGGTGAAGTTGAAACTGAATCCGGTGCGCTCGCTGTTGCAGGGCAAGCGCGTGGTGCTGATTGACGATTCGATCGTGCGCGGAACGACCAGCCGGAAGATTGTGCGTATGATCCGCAGCGCGGGGGCGAAGGAAGTGCACATGCGGATTTCTTGTCCGCCGACGATTTCTCCGTGTTACTACGGCGTGGACACGCCTTCGAAGAAGCAGTTGATCGCGGCCAACAAATCGGTGGCGGAGATTCGCGACTACATTGGCGCGGATTCGCTGGCCTATCTTTCTCTGGAGGGATTGAAGAAGGCGTGCGGCGAGGGCGAGAAGATTTCGTATTGCTCGGCGTGCTATACGGGGAAGTATCCGACCGAGATTGTTGATGTGGAGGAGATTTTGCCGGCAAGCGCGCGAAGGTAGGGCGGGCGTTGGGCGTTGGGCGCCGGAGTTGCCTTCTGGACAGCCTGCAATCCCAAATCTTCAATCCCAAATCCCCACTTCTCGCGCAAAGAACGCGCGAGAAATGGGGCACCCGGCAATCCCCCAAATCTTCAATCCTCGATTCTCAATCCTCGATTCTCAATCCCAGGTTCCAAATCCCCACTTCTCGCGCAAAGAACGCGCGAGAAATGGGGCACCCGGAGCAGTCTTATATCCCCGACTTCAACTTGGCCTGATCCCAACATAAGTCGCGGAGGGGTGGACGCCTTGTTCGCCTACGACGACAAATCGAAAAAGAAATCGGGGCGGCCACTGGGGCCGCCCCGATTCTTTTTGAACGAAACGACTACTGCAGTGAGTGTGCAACGGCGTCCGGGTTGCCGCGGGTTCCCTGGGATTCAAACGCGCCGATGAAGCCGGAGTTCGTATTCAGGAAGTCGCTGGTCACTTGGTCGTAGTCGCCCATGTAGATGGAGTTGATGAACAGGTCGTTGCCGTGAGTGGGAGCGAAAGGTGACATGCCGATGTCGCCGTCGGTGAAGGTGAAGCCGCCGTTGGTGGACTCGCCACAGTGCCGCCGGATGGCAAAGTTCTCAGCGTCGGCACGACGGTCGTAGTAGCAAACGGCGACGTAGCCGCGGTTGTCGACGGCGATTCCGGACTGGTAGTGGTCGTGGCCACTGCCCAGGCGGGACTGAATGTCACTGTTTACTTTGGTGGGAGCGTAGCCCCATGTGTTGCCGCCGTCGAAGGAAGCACGGAGGAGAACATCGTCATAGGCATAAGCGCCCTGAGTGGCGAGTGGATCGGGAACGATCTTGTCGCGGCCATCCGCCCAGGTGATGTAGAGAGCGCCGTCCGTGCCAGTGCCGGAATGGTCGATTGCCATGGCCATATCCAGGAAGTCGCGGAATTCGCCCTGCAGGTAGTAGGAATCGCCGCCAGGCTGAATGTTGGCGTCGACGGTGACGGGAGCCGATACGGTGCCACCCGCGAAGGAAGCGACCTGGATGGCGCGTGGACCGAACGGGAAGTTGCTGCCCAGGTTCACCCATGAGATGTAGAGGGTGCCGGTGGAACTTACGGCCAACTGCGATCCCTGAACGCCGGCGTTGCCGCAGACTTCGATGGCGACGTTGGGATTCGCGGACCAGGTCACGCCGCCGTCATCGGATTCGACGAACTCGATGGCGGTGCGGCCCGGATAGTTGGTTCCGCAGTCGTTGGTTTCGGTGTAATCGAAGTCAGTGTAGGAAACGAAGATGCGCTTGTGGTTCGAGGGATCGATGGTCGACCAGGGCTTGTCGAGCAGGTGATAGTAGCCGTTCTTGGAAATCGCCGGGATCGGATCGCCCCAGGACTTGCCGCCGTCGGTGGAGGCGTTGATGGCAATGGCGGCGTAGGGGTTGAAACTGGCGTCGTAGTAATCGAAGATCTGGGTGTAGTAGAAGGTGTGGGCGTCGGCGCAGTTGATCATGGGGTCGCCGCCCATGAAGTTGTAAGTGTTGGGTCCGGGATTGATGGGGCCGATGTCGGTGAACGAGGCTCCACCGTTGGTGGAGTAGGCCGAGCCGCTGAGTCCCTGGCCGCCCAAGCCGGTAAAGTAGTACGGCGTCTCGAAGATGCTGCCCGAGTCGTTAAAGCCGACAACAACGGTGTTGCCGCAACGCGCGGTTGAGGTCTCGCTCTGAGTGAATCCACCGAAAGAGGACCAGGCGATGTCGGAGTTGGGATTGGAAACCGGAACAACGCCGCCCGCGGCATCGGGCATAGCGGCATTCTTGGCCGCCTGGGCGCGCTCCGCAAGCGCGGGATTGGCCAGGCGCATTCCGTATTTTGCCCAGACGGTAGCCATGTGATTGATGTTGGCGTAGCCGTCGAGCATTCTCTGTTTTTTCTGCGGCATCTTGGCGATGGTGGCTTGTACCTGCTGAAGGATCTTGTTGGTCGCGGCAACTTTCTCCACTGACATCTGCGCCGTGGCGAACGACGAAGCGAGTACTGTCGCAGCGAAAGCGCCGGCTACATAGCCTGAGAACCTGAGTGACTTCATCAGCTTTGTCTCCTTAAGTTTTGATCTCGCGTTCGGAACTGGTGATTGGTGAACGAGTTGAATAGCGTAACCGCACTTGGCTAGTACTAATTGGGATAGTAGTAAGCCACTGGACAGGGCTACGCGTCAAGATAAAACAGCCGGACGAAACAAGAAATGTAAAGTACGCAGAATTTTGCATATTGGCGAAAGGGCGCGAGGGGCGAGGGTTTGCGCGGTGACGGCGCGACGGGAAGTTTTCATTCGCGCGGTTTGCGAACCTGGACAACGCGGGGGATGGACTGCAGATCGGGAAGAATGCGCACGTCGTTCCAGCGTACGTCTTTTGAGCTGCGGAGAAGGCGCTCAATTGCGGCGTCGATGGTGCCGGAAATTTCCATGACGAGCCAGCCCCCGGGGCGCAGCGCGGCGTGAGCTTGCGGGATCAAGCGGGCGATGATCTCGGTCCCAGTAGGTCCGGCGAAAACGGCGTTGCGCGGTTCGAATTTGCGGACTTCGAGTTGAACCTGATCCTCTTCGGATTCGCCGACGTAGGGCGGGTTGGAGACGACGAAATCGAACGGCGGGGCGAGACCTGCGAGCAGGTCGGTCTCGTGAAACTGGATGCGATTGCCGAGTTGCAGGCGCGCGGCGTTGGCGCGGGCGATTTCGAGCGCGGCAGGGGAAATGTCGGCGGCGTGAATTTCGGCGCGGGGGAATTCTTTGGCTAGAGCGAAGGCGATTGCGCCGGAGCCAGTGCCGATGTCGGCGATGCGGAGAGCAGAGTTCGGACCTCGGACCTCGGACCTCGGGCGGCTGAGGTCAGAGGTCTGAGGTCCGCCGGCTGTTTTGTGCAGTTCGAGCACGGCTTCAATGAGGTGCTCAGTTTCGGGGCGCGGGATGAGGACGGCGGGAGTGACGATGAGATCCATGCCCCAGAATTCCTGATGGCCGGTGATGTATTGCGCGGGGACGCCGCGGGCGCGTTCGGCAAGGGCGGCGTGGTATCGGGATTGCTCGTAGGGGGTGAGTTCGCGCTCGGGGTGTGCGAAGAGGTAGGCGCGGTCGCAGTTCAGCGTGAACATGAGAAGTAGTTCGGCGTTCAGGCGCGGGGAGGGGACTTGGTGCGCAGTGAGGAGGGTGATGGCGGAGGCCAGCGTTGGTTTGAGCTGCACGGAACTTTAACCATTTCGACCCAGTAGTCAGCCGCCCTTCGACAAGCTCAGAGCAGGTTTCTCGAGAAAACACCAGAACTGGGCTGCCGGCTTTGTCTACTTTCGGGTTTGCGCTCGATCTGCTTCCACTGATAACCGAGGTAGATCATCTGGCCGATGTGGTGCTGCAGGTGCGCGGCGCAGACGATCGTGATGTCGAGGCGGGTGGGCGCGGTCGTGCCGGCGGCGGAGTAGGGTGCGACCAATCTTCGGATGACTGTGCGCGAATCGTTTCGAGGACCATGGTGACCGCCTCGTGAAACGCTGGAGAGCATCGTCTTTCGATGGAGGATTGGGGTCGTTGAATTCGCGCGGGCGGTCGCGGATGTATCCCGTCTGGGCGATTTGCGCGCCGATGTAATAGTTCAGGTTGCCGGTGAGGTGCAGAACGAGATGGCCGAAGCTGTTACCGAAGGGGAAATGGTTTTGCCAAAACTGGGCATTGGTGAGCGGAGCGGCGAGTTCGTGGACGCGGGCGGCGTTGGTGGCGTAGCGGTCGATCAAAGCCGAAGGCAACGTCTCAGCGAGTTTAGACATGTTCGCTCCTACTTCGCGGGTCTGGACACCCACGTTCTTCCCCTAAACTACGCTGGCGGTTTCCTGCCTTAATTTCTCTGCTTGGTAGTGCGTGGTGAGGGCTTCGATCAGGGGCTGGAGTTTGCCGTCCATCACCTGTTCGAGTTGATGGACGGTGAAGCCGATGCGGTGGTCGGTGAGGCGGTTCTGGGGGAAGTTGTAGGTACGAATTTTTTCGCTGCGATCGCCGGAGCCGACCTGGGCCTTGCGTTCCTTGGCGAGCGCGGCTTGCTGCTTTTCCATTTCAATTTCGTAGAGGCGGCTGCGCAGGACACGCATGCCTTTTTCGCGGTTCTTGATTTGCGATTTTTCGTCCTGGCAACTGACCACCGTGTTGGTGGGGATGTGCGTGATGCGCACGGCGGAATACGTTGTGTTCACCGACTGCCCGCCGGGGCCGGAGGAGCAGAAGGTGTCGATGCGCAGGTCTTTGGCTTCGATCTTGATGTCGACATCTTCGGCTTCAGGCAGCACGGCGACGGTGACGGCGGAGGTGTGAACGCGTCCTTGCTGTTCGGTGGCGGGTACGCGCTGCACGCGGTGAACTCCGCTTTCATACTTGAGCTGGGAGAAGACGCGGTTGCCTTCGATAATGGCGATGACTTCTTTCAGGCCGCCGGCGGAAGATTCTGAAGATGAAAGCACCTCGACCTTCCAGCGCTGGGTCTCGGCGTAGCGGGTGTACATACGGAAAATCTCGGCGGCGAAGAGTGTGGCCTCGTCGCCTCCGGTACCGGCGCGGATTTCGAGGATGACATTTTTCTCGTCGTTCGGATCTTTGGGCAGCAACAAGACTTTCAGATCGGCTTCGACGGCGCCGACGCGCGCTTCGAGTTGCGTGAGTTCGTCCTGGGCGTAGGCGCGCATCTCGGGATCTTTTTCGTCGGCGAGCATGGCTTTGCTCTCGGCGATGCCTTTGGTCAGGTCTTTGTACTCGCGGTATTTTTCGACAATCGGCGCAATTTCGGCGTGGGCCTTGGCAGTCTTCTGGTATTTCGCCGAGTCGTTGGCGATCTCGGGCGAGGCGAGAGCGCTGGTCAGCTCTTCGTAGCGGGCTTCGATTTGGGCGAGTCTCTCGAACATCGTCGTTGGTCGTTCGTCGTTGGTCGTTGGCCCTTGCTTTAGGCAGCCTTATCGCTCATCGAGTTGATGAGGCCGCTTAAGGCGCGGCCTACGGTCCTCGGCCAATTGCAGCAAACGTTCTGCTTCTTCTTTGCCAATGTATTGTAATTCCTCAGCGATCAATAGCTGCGTCTGAACTTCCAAGAGCGAACCTCGGGCGTGCAAAAGGAAATGCACAAACTCTTTGTTGGAGCGATGTCCTTTACCTTCGGCAATGTTGCTTGGCACGGATACGGCCGCCCGTCGAATCTGCTGGCTTAAACCGTACAACTCGTGCTTTGGGAAAGCCGTCGTGCTCCTGTAAATCTCGGTGGTCAATTTCATTGCTTCTTGCCAAACTCTTAGATCGCGAAACGATGATGTAGACATTTGGCGCCTCCAGCCGCCTACGTTATCTGAACTCTTGAGAGGCTGTCTGTGACGAGTGACCAAAGGGGTTTGGCCAACGACCAAGGGCCGACGACCAACGACGGCCGCTAGGCGATGACCAGTTCCCCGCCGCGCTCTTTTTCCAGCGACATGGCCTGGTCGAGGGCGGTGATGGCGCATTGGGCCATCTCGTCGGACGGGGGCTGGGTGGTGATGCGTTGCAACCAGAGGCCGGGGGCGGTCATGAGGGCGAAGAGCGATCCGCGGTGCTTGGCGGCGAAGCGGATGATTTCGTAGGAGACTCCGGCGATCACCGGCAACAGCACGATGCGTGAGGCGAAGCGCGCCCAGAACGTGGTGTAAGGGACCAGCATGTAGAAGACGATGGAGATCAGCATGACCGTCATCAGAAAGCTGGTGCCGCAGCGCGGATGGTAGGTCGAATATTTCTGGACCGCTTCCGTGTTGAGCGGGTCACCGTTTTCGAAGGCGAAAACGGTTTTGTGTTCGGCGCCGTGATACTCGTAGACGCGGCGAATATCTTTCCAGAGCGAGACTCCCCAGATGAAAAGGAGGAAGAGTGCGAGGCGTATGCCGCCATCGATCAGATTGAAAATGATGCGGCCGCCGAGAGCGGGATCCATCTTCTTGAGTTCGGTTGCAGCGAGCAACGGGAGATATTTGTACATGAAAATGAAAAAGGCGAGCGAGAGGATGACGTTGACGGCGGCCATCCAGGTGCTGAGGGTGGCGGCTTTTTCGCGGGCGGAGGACTTCGATGCGGGCGGTTCGGATGGTTCCGCCTCGCTTCGCCCGTTCGACACGCTCAGGGCAGGCTTCGGCGGGACAGCCGAGGCGGCTGTTTCCACATGGTCCGTTCCTTCCTCTTGCATCATGTCTTCGATGGCGACGTTCGCGCTGAATTTTAGGGCGCGGTAGCCGAGGTTCATGGCGTAGCCGAGGGTCATGACGCCGCGGACGATGGGCCAAGCCATCCACTTATGTTTTTCCGAGGGGCGTTCGAGCGGTTCGCTCATGGTGACCACTTCGCCGGAAGGCTTGCGGCAGGCGATGGCCCAGGCGTGCGGAGAGCGCATCATGACGCCCTCGAGCACGGCTTGTCCGCCGACCAGGGTTTCTTCTCCGCTTTCGAGGGCGGGGAGAAGCTGCATGGCGGTGAGGAACTTTACGTAATTTCGCAAGTGAACGCACGGGTATTAGATGCTCCTGACAGGGGCACGACGCAACTCTAGGGTAACACAGGGCGGGAAGCGTTTAGGATGGGGTTGTGGGAGTGGTAAGTGACGGCTGTTACCCAAGTTAGGCCGCATGTGGCGTCGGCGGAACTTGCCTCGCCCGATCGAAATCCCCACCCTTCGACTTCGCTCAGGGCAGGCTTTCTCGCGCAAAAGGCGCGCGAGAAATGGGGCACCCGGCAGTTCACATGAGGACTCATGCTGCGGTTGGCTACAGCTTGCGATGAGATTGCGGCGACGACGAAGAAGCTGCTGAAGACTGGGATCGTGGCGGAGTATTTGACGTCGCGGACGGTCGATGAGGCGGCGGTGTCGGCGGTGTTTCTTTCGGGGCGGGCGTTTCCGGCTGGGAAGAGACGACGCTGCAGGTGGGCGGACGGTCGCTTTGGCAGATTGTGGCGGAGTTGGCTGGAAAAAGCCCGGACGAACTTACAGCGGCTTACCGGAAGCATGGCGACTTGGGGGCGGTCGCGGGAGAGGTGCTTGCTGCCCGCGCGGGACAAGGGCTGGGCGTGCTTGAGGTGGAGACTGCATTTCGGGAGATCGCTGCGGCGCGAGGACCGGCGGCGAAGGCGACGCTGGTGCGGGGACTTCTTTCGCGGGCTTCGCCGATTGAGGCCAAGTATATCGTGAAGATTATGACTGGCGATCTGCGGATCGGGTTGAAGGAGAGTCTGGTGGAGGAGGCGGTTGCGCGGGCTTACGGCGGCACCGTTGGCGGAGGTGCAGCGAGCCAACATGCTGCTGGGGGATATTGGGCAGACGGTTCGGCTGGCGGCTTCGGGCAGGCTGGGTGAGGCGAAGATGCGGATGTTTCATCCGCTGGGGTTCATGCTGGCGAGCCCGATTGAGTCGGCGGAGGAGGGGCTGAGTTATTTTTCTGAGGCTGCGGTTGAGGATAAGTATGACGGGATTCGGGCGCAGGCGCATGTGTCGGATGGCGTCGTGAAGATTTTTTCGCGCACTCGGGATGAAATCACCGAGTCGTTTCCGGAGTTGCCGGACGCGCTGGCGGGACTGGCGCAGGGTGCGATTCTGGATGGGGAGATTGTGGCTTGGGATTACGCGGCGGGACGGGCACGGCCGTTCAGCGTTTTGCAACAGCGGCTAGGAAGAAAGAAAGTCAGCGACAAGATGCTGCGCGAAATTCCGGTGGCGTTTCTGGCGTTCGATGTGTTGTATGCGGGCGGGGAGATCGTGATGGATCGGCCTCTGCGGGAGCGGGGGCGGATTTTGGATGAGCTGCTGGCGGCGGAAAGAAAAATCATTCACCACAGAGACACCCTTCGACTTCGCTCAGGGCAGGCTGAGGCACAGAGAAAGGCTAGACAGGGGGAGTTGCTTTTCGGCGATGAAGAGGCAGTAGCTACGACCAGCATCATTCGCGCACCGGTGTTTCGGGCGGCTTCGGCGGACGAACTGGAGGAACTGTTTGCGGCGGCGCGCGAGCGGGGGAATGAAGGGTTGATGATCAAGGATCTCGACTCGGCTTACACGCCGGGCAAGCGCGGGAAGGCGTGGCTAAAGATGAAGCGCGAGTTGGCGACACTCGATGTCGTGGTGACCGCGGTCGAGTATGGGCATGGGAAGCGCGTGGGCGTGCTCAGCGATTACACGTTTGCGGTATGGGATAGAGACCGGTTAGTGAATATCGGCAAGGCTTATTCCGGGCTGACCGATGCTGAGATTGCCGAGATGACGCAGTGGTTTCTGGAACACACCGTGGAAGATCGAGATGGCGAAGACCGAGATCGCGAAGGCCAGGGATTCCGGCTGCTGGTTGAGCCGAAGATTGTGCTGGAAGTGGCGTTCAACAACATGATGCAGTCGGAGCGGCATGAGAGCGGGTACGCGCTGCGCTTTCCGAGGATTGTGCGGCTGCGTCCGGACAAGTCTCCCGAAGACGCGGATACGATGGAGCGGGCACGTGAGATTTTCGAGAACCAAGAGGGAAGGTGACGAAGCCGTGCGCAGCCCTTTCAGGGCGCCCTGCCGCGCGTGCCCGGCGAGACGAGACTGGACGATTAGGCTTCATCGCTAGCAACGCCCGATGCAGTCTCGTTCGGATAGTTGAAGAAGAGTTGATTACCGTCGGGATCGTCGACCACCAGAAGCCGGTAGCCCCACGAACCCTCCTTGACCAGAACGCCCTTGGCCTCGAGTTCCGCGCGCAGTGCGTCCAACGCGGCGACCGCGGCCTCACGCGTGGGCGGCTCGACGTTCAGTGAAATGAACATCAGCCCCTTGCCAACCTTCTCTGGCCACTGGCTGGAAAGGATGAGCGCGCAGCCCTGCCGCTCCACCTGGGCGACGAACGTCTTGTCCTCATCGAAGCGCCAGGGGCTCGTGAAGCCGAGCCGGTTCACGTAAAAGCGGAGCGAGGCCTCAACGTCGGTGACCTGCAGGACGGGGCGGGCGAACCATTCTGTCATACCGTATCTACCCCCAGCTATGTACCCCCAGCTTGTATCCTCGAATGAAGACGGGTTAATGGCTGTGGTGATGATGGTGTTCTTCCGCGCCCTCGCTGACTGGGATCACGCAGCCGTGTGCTACTTCGCAGACTACGTGTTCGAACTGGATGGTGGTGTGGTCGATGCGGAAGTTGTGCAGCAAGCGGTCTTTTACGTCGCGCAAAATGCGTTCGCTCACCGACGGAGGAATGTCGGCGATGGAGATGTGGCAGGAGAGGGCGTGGGTTTCCGAGCCGATGCTCCAGACGTGAAGATCGTGGACGTCGTTAACGCCTTCGACCGCGCGGATGCAGGATTCGATCCTTTCCAGCTTCATGCCGCGGGGCGTGCCTTCCAGAAGAATGTTGAGCGTTTCGCGCACGATGCCGTAGCCCGACCAGAGGATCAGCGCGCCGATCCCGAAGGAGAGCGCGGAATCGATCCAGTAATTTCCCGTAACTAGGATCGCCCAGCCGCCGGCGATGACGGCGGCGGTGGAAAGTGTGTCGCCGACTTCGTGCAGCAGGGCGCTGCGGATGTTGACGTCGCCGCCGGAGTGACCGCCGGAACCAACCGTTGACCGCCAGAGCAGCAGCGCGATCGCGCCGTTCATCACCACACCGGCGCCGGCGACCCACATCATCACGCTGGCCTGCACATGCTCGGGATGCTGCAAGCGGCGGAAGGCCTCGTAAAAGATGAAAAACGAAACCGCGACCAGTGAGGTCGCGTTGACCAGCGCGGCCAAGCACCCCGGCGCGATGGTAACCGTAGGTCTTGGTGGAACTGGCGGGGCGGGACTGGAAATAGACCGCGACCAGCGACAGGAGCAGAGCTAGAAAGTCGGAGAGATTGTGTCCGGCTTCGGAGAGCAGGGCCAGCGAATGGGCGCGGATGCCGGCGACGACCAGCAGTGCGATGTAGCCCAGGGTCACGGCGAGCGAGATTGTCAGAACCTTGCCGGTGCTGCCGGCGCCGTGGGAATGCACGTGCATGGTTCCAGTGTAAGGGGGGATGGGGCGGGCTTCAAGGCGGTCCAACCGGCGTGGCGGGGTGCGAAGGTAAAAAGCTTTTCCGCCGTGAGCCGGGGACTGCAAAGGCAAAAGATTTTGACCGCGGAATTCGCGGAGAAGGGCCGCGGAGGGCGCGGAGAAAGTCCTGAAGGAGCTACCACCGGTGCTGGGTGGCGGGTGACTTAAGTTCTTTCTACAAACGCCGATGTGGGTTGAGGTAGACCGGGCGGGGGCTCGCTTCGCAACGGCCATTCGCAGAGTCATTCGCCCAGAACATTCGCAGAGATCAACTCTATGGACGAAATCGTTAAGGATTTTCTTATCGAGAGCAACGAGAACCTGGACCGGCTGGACCAGGAACTGGTGAAGCTGGAGAGTGAGCCCTCTTCCAAAGAATTGCTGGCCAGCATTTTCCGGACGATCCACACCATCAAGGGCAGTTGCGGGTTCCTGGGTTTTGGGCGGCTGGAGAAGGTTGCCCATGCGGGGGAAAGCCTGCTCTCGCGCCTGCGCGACGGGAAGCTGACGCTGAGCGAAAGCGTGACCAGCGGGCTGCTGGCCATGGTCGACGCGGTGCGCCACATGCTCGGCGAAATTCAGGCTACAGAGCACGACGGGGAAAACGAATATCCGGAGTTGCGCGAAGATCTGAAGCGATTGCAGGGGGTGGAGAGTGTGGCGGCAGCCCCGGCCGCGGCAGCGACGGAGGCTCCCGCGATCGAGGAACAGGGCATTGGCGTCGACGCGCCGCTTGCGGCGAAAGCCGTGAGCGAGGCTCCCAGCCCGTCTCCCGCTCCGCCGTCCGTTCACGAGTCGGACAAGAAGACACGCATGGCGGCATCGGGCGCAGGCGATGGCAAGCAGCGGCGCCCAGCTGCGGGCAAGATCGGAGGGTTGCTGGTGGAGCGGGGCAGCGTGACCGCCGAAGCGTTGGCGCGGGCGCTGCAGGAGCAGGAAGGCGGCGACCAGAGGCGGCTGGGGGAAATTCTGGTGGCGCTGGGCCTGTGCAAGCCGGAAGACGTGGCTGGGGCGCAGCAGATTCTGGAGATCGCGCGGCCGGGAGTCAGGCGTGGAAACCATCCGCGTGGGCGTGACCCTGCTGGACCGGCTGATGAATCTGGTGGGCGAGCTGGTGCTGGCGCGCAACCAACTGCTGCAGGTCGCGGGCAATACCGAGGATGCCGGACTGCAGGCGGTCTCGCAGCGGCTGAATCTGATCGCCACCGAGTTGCAAGGGGAAGTGATGAAGACCCGCATGCAGCCCATCGGGAATGTGTGGAACAAGTTTCCGCGCACGGTGCGGGACCTCTCGCATAGCTGCGGCAAGGAAGTGCGGCTCGAGATGGAAGGCCAGGATACTGAACTCGACCGCACCATTATCGAAGCCATCAAAGATCCCCTGACGCATTTGGTGCGCAACTCCATGGATCACGGCATTGAAGCGCCGGAGGCGCGCAAGCTGGCGGGAAAAGATGCGACCGGAGTCTTAAAGCTGCGGGCGTTTCACGAAGGTGGGCAGGTCAACATCGAGATTACCGACGATGGCGCGGGACTGGACGGCGACCGCATCCGGAAGAAGGCGCTGGAGCGCGGGCTGATCACGGCGCAGCAATCCGCCCACATGGCCGACCGCGACGTTTTCAACCTGATTTTTCTGCCGGGATTTTCCACCGCCGAGAAAGTCACGAATGTCTCCGGGCGCGGCGTAGGGATGGATGTGGTGAAAACAAATGTGGAGAAAATCGGCGGACTGGTGGATGTGCAGTCGACGGCGGGACGGGGGACGACGGTGCGGGTGAAGATTCCGCTGACGCTGGCGATTATTCCAGCGCTGATCGTGACTTGTGCGGGCGACCGTTTTGCCATTCCGCAGGTGAACCTGCTCGAACTGGTACGGCTGGAGAGCGGAGAAGTGGGCAAAGGAATCGAAAAAGTGCACGGCGTTCCGGTACACCGCTTGCGCGGACGCCTGTTGCCGCTGGTGTATCTGAACCGCGAATTGCGCCTGCCGGAAGAAGATGTGTCCGAAGACGGTGCGGTCAATATTGTCGTGCTGCAGGCCGATGAGCGGCAGTTTGGGCTGATCGTGGACGAGATCAACGATAGCGAAGAGATTGTGGTGAAACCGCTGCGCAAGCAGTTGAAGACGGTGAAGACGTTTGCCGGATCGAGCATCATGGGCGATGGGCGGGTGGCGCTGATTCTGGATGTGATGGGGCTGGCGCAACGGGCCAGCGTGATTGCGGAAACCCGGGAGGATCATGGCGTCGCCGAAAAGGCGGTGCTGGGGGCGGGCGCAGCGGAGAAGCGGCGGTATCTGCTGTTCGCGGGCCCGGGAGACTCGCGCATGGCGGTGCCGCTCGACACGCTGGCGCGGCTCGAAGAGTTGCCGGCATCGCAGGTCGAGCGGGCAGGCACGCACTGGGTGGCGCAATATCGCGGACAGATTCTGCCGCTGGTAAATCTGGAGTTCGCGCTGCAGGAAAGACGGCGCAACCGCCAGCAAGCGAAGTTTGCGGCCAACACGTCCACGGCACCGCTGCAGGTGCTGGTCTGCCACCACGAAGGGCGGGCGGTGGGGCTGGTGGTGGAACGAATTTTGGACATCGTGGAAGACGCGGCCGAGTTGAAGTATCCGGCGAGCCGGCCGGGAGTGCTGTACTCGACGGTGATCCAGGAAAAAGTCACGGAACTGATCGACATTCCCGCCATTCTCGGAAGCGCGGGACTGGGCGCGGATGCGACCGGGCCGGGCTCCGGAGAATCCGGCGCCAGCGCCGCGAGCGCCGCCGAGGCAGGGAGCTGAGCTATGGCGCAGACATCGCAGTTTTGCACGTTTTATCTCGATCACCTTCTGTTCGGAGTGGAGTTGCAGGGAGTGCAGGAAGTGATCCGCAATCTGGAAATGACGCAGGTTCCGCTGGCGCCGGGAGTGGTGCGCGGGCTGATCAATCTGCGTGGGCAAATCGTCACGGCAGTCGACTTGCGCAAGCGGCTGGCGCTGGCACCGCTGGCGGCCGATGCACTGCCCATGAATGTGGTGGTCCGCTCCGAGGACGGGGCGGTGAGCCTGCTGGTGGATGAGATTGGCGACGTGGCCGAAGTGGAAGAGAGCACGTTCGAGCGGCCTCCGGAAACCTTGACCGGACCGGTGCGGGCGATGATTCGCGGGGTGTACAAGCTGGACGGCCGGCTGCTTCATGTGCTGGACAAGGAGAAAGCGTGCCAGGTGGGAGAGACCGAAGCGGCGGCGGTAGGGGGCTAGTGGGACGGTGCAGAGTTACCGTCCGATGCCCGCGCGGGTCTGGCTGATGAAGAGCTTGCTCTCAAAGTCTTACGTTCCGAAGGAGGAGCGATGAAACTCACGATTGGGAAGAAACTGGGCTTGGGGTTTGGATGCATTCTCGCACTGATGCTTCTCAGCGCGGTGCTCGCCTACATGAAGGCGGGCGCCGTCAAAGAGACGCAGGAGCACACCATGGCGCTGCGTGTGCCCACCATCAACGCTCTCACGGATCTGCAGAGGGAGCTCAATCAAACGCAGAGCAAGGGCCGCCAGGCGGTGCTGGCAGGAAGCGAACCCGCGCGGTGGCAGGACGCGAAGAAGCTCTACGACTCAGCATGGGACGCCATCGGGAAAGACACTTCCAAGCTGGATGAACTGGCGGCGCACTGGAGCCTGCAAGCCAACCGTGACCGGCTGACCGAAACCGAGAGGCAGCTGGTGATTCTGCGGGAGGCCCAGGAAACGGCCATGAAGCACGCCACCGAGAACGATCGGGACGCGGTCGTGAAGGCCGGCAACGAATTCGCGGACAAGGCGACCCCGGCCAACGAGGCGATCAAGAAGGCGATGGGCGATGTATCGGAATCCAACTACAAACTATTGCAGGCGGAAACAGAGGGCATGAATGCCGCGACTCGGTCGATGAATATGACGATGTTCGGTACTACGTTGGCGGCCATCGCGATCGGCGCCTTTGTCGCTATTTTTCTGAGCCGTGGCATCTCGGGCGCAACCCACTCGGTGCTGGCGCAGGCGGAAGCGATCGCCGCCGGGGATTTGACGCGCGAGGATCTGGAAATCCGCAGCCAGGATGAGCTCGGCGATTTGACAACGGCGGTCAACAAGATGAGCGCCAATCTGAAACAGATGATTCTGGCGATCACCGAGAACGCCCAGCATGTGGCCAGCGCGAGCGAAGAGCTGTCTTCCACGAGCCAGCAGATTTCCGCCAACTCGGAAGAAACTTCGGCCCAGGCTAATGTGGTTTCGCAAGCGGCGCAGCAGGTCGACACCAATCTGCAGAGCGTGTCCACCGGCGCCGAAGAAATGACGTTCGACGATTCAGTCGATCGCTTCGAACGCACATGAGGCGGCCACCGTCGCCTCCAACGCGGTGCAGACGGCGCAGGCGGCCAATGCGACCGTTGCCAAGCTCGGAGAGTCGTCGGCGGAGATTGGGGAAGTCATCAAGGTCATTACTTCCATCGCGCAGCAGACCAATCTGCTGGCACTCAACGCCACGATCGAAGCCGCGCGGGCCGGAGAGGCTGGGAAAGGATTCGCCGTCGTCGCCAATGAAGTGAAAGAACTGGCGAAGCAGACGGCGAAGGCGACGGAAGACATCAGCCGGAAGATTACGGCGATTCAGACGGACACCAAGGGCGCGGTCGAGGCCATCGGTACGATCACGGGAGTGATCAGCCAGATCAACGATATTTCGGGCACGATTGCGACCGCAGTAGAAGAGCAGAGTGCGACGACGAACGAGATGACGCGGAATGTGGCGGACGCGGCGAAGGGGTCGGGGGAGATTACGCACAACATTGCGGGCGTGGCGGAAGCGGCGCGGGGGACGTCGACGAGCGCGCAGGAATCGCAGAAAGCGGCGAACGAACTGGCGGAGATGGCGACGCAACTCCAGGGGCTGGTCTCGCAGTTCAAAATCGCCGGCGCGGCATCGAATGCGTCGGAGGGCCGCCGGCCTAGGCTGAGCCGCGCGGCTCGCAGCGGGGCATAGACAGAATCGTCGCCAGAAATCGGCGCGGGTTGCGGAGCCTCGCCTAGTTCCGCAAGATCCCCCTCTTCCCAGCTTCCGGGGCGAAGTTCCGGGATACTAAAGTCTCACCTCACACTGCCGAAGTTTCCTCTAGCCCTGGACGCGCGCCCGCTCGTTCCGAGAGGCAACACCAAAGGAGACTCGCCATGCCGGGATGCGAACAATTCGCGTACACGCCCCGCATCGGCCGAGGCTCAAGCTCACCCCGGAGGCAGTCGCAAAATGAAAAATGCAAACTCGCGTTTAATGCCGTTGATCCTCGTGTTTGTGCTGGTGTTATCGGCTGCGGCACAGCAGGCAAGTCCTACAACCAATAGCAACGCGCTGGCGTTGATGCTGCAAGCGAAGGGAATCCTGACCGCGAGTGAGGTGGCGATGATTACCGCGGCGTCCTCACCCGCGGAGGCCAATGCGCGACTGGCGCATCTGCTGCTGGATAAGGGTCTGATCAGCCAGCAGGAATATGCCGCGGCAATGGCGTCCGCGGTCACACCGCCAGCCGCAGATGCCGCGGGATCGCGTCCGGTAACGGGCGTAGTGCGGGCCAAGCCGCAATATCCGGTTGAGCCGACGGGGGCGCCGCCGGTCACGCTGGGGCCGCGGGGGATCGCGGCCGTGGCTCCGATACGCGTGCTGCCGATCGACATTCCGAAGCAAGGCGGGATGATTCCCGACATCAAGCTGGGCAGCGGCGCCAACATGAAGCTGTACGGCTTTTTTAAGGCCAGCGCCATTGAAGACACGGCGTCGAGCGGCGGGCCGACGTTTGGCGACCAGGACTGGCCGCTGCCCCTATTGATCGGCGGAGATACCGGGCCGACTTCCGACCCGCAATTTCATCTCAAGGCGCGCAGCTTTCGTATTGGCAGCCAGTTCGAGTGGGTGCCAAAGAAATTCCGGACTTCACGATTACGGCCAGAGTGGAAGCCGACTTCGAGGGCGACTACACCGACGTGAGCAACCGCAACATTAGCAGCGTCCGAGCCAGCGAGTTTGACTTGCGGATGGCGTACATGCGGCTCGATCACAAGATTGGCACGCTGCCCTGGTTCGCCGAGTTTGGCCAGGATTGGAGTCTGTTGTCTTCGTCGCTGCCCAGTCTTTTCGAGACGACGGGGATGGGCGTGGCGATGGGCACTCTGTATGAACGCGTCCCGCAATTTCGCACCGGCATTCAGTTTCGCTTTGGCGAACTGAAGATGCAGCCGGAGTTTGCCATTGTGCTGCCCGTAGCCGGGTCGGCCGGACTTACGCCCGATCAGCGAGCGCGCTTTGGCGACCGGACGGGGTCGGATTCGAACCAGCCGGGATTGGAATCGAGAGTCGTATTTCAATTTCCGCTCTCGCACAGCTGGAAAAAAGTGCCGCCGGCGCAATTCATCGTGAGCGGCCACCATGCCCGGATGGTTGAAATCATTCCCGGACAAGCGCTGAGCACGGCGAGTTCTACGCTGCCGGCGATTGGGCTGCCCACGACCACCACGATCACCGGCGCGTCCAATTGCCCCGCTACCGGGGCGTGCAATTTGCTGACGATTTTCCCCAGGGGAATCGAGGACGGCAACGCGCAGAACATCTGGACGACGGAACTGCAATTGCCGACGCCCTGGGTGACGTTCGTCAGCAAGTTTTACCGCGGCGACGATCTGCGGTTCTTTTTTGGCGGGCAGCTCAACGATGTTTTTCCCAACTTGAATGGTGCGACCGAGGTGGGTGCGGGAGACTCGTTCAGCGGGCGGGCCATCACCTTCGGCTGCGTTGGCGGAACGATTCCAGTGGCCGGAACGGTGGATTGCAATGGTAGCGCAGTGACCATCGCGAAACTGCAGCCGGTGGGGGGCGTGGGTGGATTTGTGGAGTTAAGTTTTCCGTTGTCGCGTATCCTCCACGCCGATCCCGAGGGTCGTAACTCAGGATGGATCCTGCATACGCAGTACGGAACCGATCGCGCTACGGCGGCGGATGCTCGGGCAACCAACGGGCTGGCGCGCACCGACCTGGACACGGCGTCGATTACTTACCGGATGAACTCGTGGGTGACGTTCGTGAATGAAACCAGCTACATCGTGACTCGCGCGGCCACGGCCGACAGCAAACTGTTTGCCGGGGCAAAAGTGACGCAGGCGCACGACTGGCGGCAGGAGTTTGGACCGATCTTTACGTTCTGAGGAGAAGAAATGAAGCTGACGCTGGGAAAGAAATTGGGATTGGGGTTTGGATCGATTCTGGCGCTGGTGCTGATCAGCGGGACGGCGTCGGTGTTGAAGATCCGCGAGATGCGCGTGCAACAGGACTACTTGATGGACGTTCGAGTGCCGACGCTCGATGCCTGCCGGGCGCTGCAGCGCGATATTTTTCAGACCGGGAACAAGGCCCGCCAGACAATTCTAGCCGCAAACCAGGCGGAGAAAAGGCAAGAGTCGGTCGCAGCGTTCCAGAAGACTTGGGGAGATGTGGACCAGGACCTGGAGATGCTTGACGCACTGTCGCCTTACTGGACGCTTCAGGCGAACCGGGACCGGTTGGAGGCCGTTAAGGCGAACACCGCCAAATTTCTCGGGCTGCAGCAGGCCGCGATTGACCAGTCCGCTGATCACAGCGCGGGAGCGGTCGAAAAAGGAGGGAACCTTTATGGCGACGCGGCTGCTCCCATGGGAAATGAAGCGGCGAAAGTCATGGGGGAAATGGCCGATTCTTACGAGGAGTTGAACAAGAAAAGCAAGGATGACTTGGCGACCGCCAGCCAGACGCTAGTCTGGATGCTCTCGATTACCACGCTGGCGTCGCTGGCCATCGGCATTACGGTTGCGGTCTTCCTGAGTCGGCGCATTTCGGCGTCGACGCAGGCGGTTCTGGACCAGACCGAGGCCATTGCCGCGGGCGACCTGACGCGGGAAGACCTCGTCGCTGAGAGTCAGGACGAGCTGGGCGATCTGGGGCGGGCGGTCAACAAGATGGGCAGCAGCCTCAAGCGAATGATTCTTGCCATTACCGAAAATTCGCAGCACGTGGCCAGCGCGAGCGAGGAGTTGTCATCGACCAGCCAGCAGATTTCCGCCAACTCGGAAGAAACTTCGGCGCAGGCCAACGTGGTTTCGCAGGCGGCGCAGCAGGTCGACACCAATCTGCAGAGCGTGTCCACCGGCGCGGAAGAAATGACTTCGACGATTCAGTCCATCGCCTCGAACGCGCACGAAGCGGCCACGGTGGCCTCGAACGCGGTGCAGACGGCGCAGGCGGCGAACGCGACCGTTGCCAAGCTCGGAGAGTCGTCGGCGGAGATTGGGGAAGTCATCAAGGTCATTACGTCGATCGCGCAGCAGACCAATCTGCTGGCCTTGAATGCCACGATTGAAGCCGCACGGGCGGGCGAAGCTGGGAAAGGATTTGCCGTGGTGGCGAACGAAGTGAAGGAACTGGCGAAGCAGACGGCCAAGGCTACGGAAGACATCAGCCGGAAGATCACTGCGATTCAGACGGATACGAAGGGCGCGGTGGAGGCCATCGGTACGATCACGGGGGTGATCAGCCAGATCAACGACATATCCGGAACCATCGCGACGGCGGTGGAAGAGCAGAGTGCGACGACGAACGAGATGACGCGGAATGTGGCGGACGCGGCGAAGGGGTCGGGGGAGATCACGCACAACATTGCGGGAGTGGCGGAAGCGGCGCGGGGGACGTCGACGAGCGCGCAGGAATCGCAGAAAGCGGCGAACGAACTGGCGGAGATGGCGGTGCAACTGCGCAGTCTGGTCTCGCAATTCAAGATCGAAGCGACCACAGGTTCTGTCCGCCGCAAGGTTGCAACGCCCGCACAATTCAAGGGCATGGCGGCGCGGGCTGGACAGTGAAAGGGATCAGGCCTCAGGGCTGAAGCCCATGGGGACGGGATATGGCTGGGTCGCAGCGCTGAAGTCGCTGCGCTACCCAAAATCAACTGCGTCGGCAGACTGAACGCGCCACCCTCGCTCGAATGTGGCACCTGACATCGGAAGTGACAGCCGGATAAAAGGAGGGTTACGCGGATTGCCGGAAGTTAGAAAAAAGCGGGTGCTCTTGGTTGACGATGCCGTAGTTGTCCGCAAGACGCTGTCGGTGGCCATCGAACAGGACCGAGACCTGGAAGTCGCAGGAACGGCGGTGAATGGACATGTTGCGCTGACTAAGTTTCCTCTGCTGAAGCCCGACATCGTTCTGCTCGATATTGAGATGCCGGAGATGGATGGACTGGAGACAGTGCGGGAGTTGCGCAAGATTGACGCGCGCGTGCCCATCATCATGTTCAGCACGCTCACCGAGCATGGAGCTTCGACGACGCTGGAAGCGCTTTCCCTGGGCGCGACCGACTATGTCACCAAGCCGAGTAACGCCGACATGGGAGCCACTCTCGATGCCATTTCCAAGGAATTGATTCCGAAGATTCGGGCGCTTTGCCGGTTGCCGGACACACATACGCTTCTTGCTGCGACGGGAAAGCCGCGAGTGCAGGCTCCTGCCATTCCAATCTCACATCGTGCGCGTTTGTATGTACCGGTGCAGGTGGTCGCGATCGGAGTGTCCACCGGCGGGCCGGATGCTTTGGCCCGGGTGCTGCCGGGCTTGCCGGCGGATTTTCCGGTACCGATCGTCATCGCGCAGCATATGCCGCCCATCTTTACTTCGCTGCTGGCGGCGCGCCTTACAGCCAAGTCGGCTCTGCCGGTACGGGAATGCGTTTCCGGGGAACCGCTTAAGCCGGGACGGATCGTGATTGCTCCGGGGGACTTTCACATGGTGGTGAGTCAGGAGACGGGCGTTGCTGTGCTGAGAACGCATCAGGGGCCAAAGGAAAATTTTTGCCGTCCGTCGGTCGATGTGTTGTTTCAGTCGATCGCGCGCGTGTATGGCGCCCGTGCGCTGGCTGTGATTCTTACCGGCATGGGACAGGACGGGTTGAAAGGATGTGAAGCGCTCCACGGACTGGGCGCCCGCATCTACGTGCAAGATGAAGCCAGCAGCGTGGTCTGGGGCATGCCAGGCTTTGTGGCGCGCGGCGGGCTGGCGGACAAGATTCTGCCGCTGGGGCAGATTGGCGCAGAGATTGTTCGGGCAACGACCATGCAGATTGCGGCGCGAACGCAAGCCTGACATCGGGCGGCAGGCGGCGGGCGGCTGGCGTCGAACCTCAGTCCCACGCGGCCTAACGCCCAACGCCCAACGCCCAACGCCCAACGCCCAACGCCCAACGCCCAACGCCCAACGCCTGTTCTCTTCGTTGCCACTTTACGTTTTCGTCAGGCTATCGAGGTAGCGGTTGTTGTAGAACGTGGTTGTCTTCTGCACGAACTCCAGAATCTTGAACATGCGTTCGCGGCCTTCGCGGTTCATTTCGCGGAACTGGACGGCGATGCCGGCGCCGGGGTCGAGCCTGGCCACAACTCCTTCGGCCTTGAGGCTGGCATCATCCATGGAGAATCCCAGAGTAATCTTGCTGCCGGGCGGAACGATGGTGCTGGTTTCGACAAAGCAGCCGCCCATGCTGACATCGGTAAGGTTGGCGAACATGGGAGTGCCTCCCGCCTCGGTTTGCAGCTCGATCGTGACCCGGCACTTCATGCGCGGGTGCGAACGGCGATCTTTGTAGGCGAGCTGCTTCTGTTTCTCCAGGTACATGCGGCGGTCGGCTTCGGCCAGAAGTTGTTCGGCATCCTTGCCGTCTTCGGGATAGAGGGCGCGTCCCACGCTGAGCGAGAGAATTTCTTCGCCGCAGACTTCGCTGCCGGCCTGTTTGGCCAGGGCTCGCATCTGTTCTGCTTTCTTACCGGCCGCATCGGCCGCGAGACCGGGAGCGATGACGACGAATTCGTCTCCACCCATGCGGGCTACGTAGTCATATTCGCGGCAGCTGTCCTTGAGCGCCTGGGCAAAGAGGCGCAGCACGCGATTGCCTTCCAAATGGCCGAAGCGGTCGTTGATCTGCTTGAATCCGTCCATGTCGGAGACCATAACGGTCAGCGACGAATTGTCGCGCTTGCAGCGGGCGAGTTCGCGATCGAGTTGCAGAAAGAGCGAGCGGGCGTTGGGCAGTCCGGTGAGGTAATCGGTGGTGGCGGAGTTCTCGGCCTGCGCATATTTGAGCGCGTTCTCGATGGAAAGTGCCATCTTGCTGCTGACGGCAAGCAGGACGCGCAGATTGTCGGTGGTGAAAGCATCGCGCTCGCCGCGGTAGAGCGCGAGCACGCCGATGACTCCGGCGACGCCTTGCAGCGGTACGGCCAGAGCGGAGCGAAGCGTGCTGAATTTCGAAGGATCGTTCAGGTATCCCGGTTCGACTGAGGGATTGCCGTTGACGATGGGCTTTCGGTTCTGCGCCACCCAGCCGGAGAGTCCATGACCGACCGGAATGCGCAAGGAGGAGAACAGGCGGTAGTTGTCTCCGTTGACGTATTCGGGAATCAGTTCGTCCTCGCGGCGGATGTAAATCGCGATGGCGTCGTAGGGCACCATCGGCTTAAGCTTCACGGAGAAGACGGAGAGGGTTTCGGTCAGACTCAGCGAAGCGCCGAGATCCTGGCTGAGTTCGAACAACGACTGTGCTTCTTGCCTGGCAGCCGCAATCGAAGACAAGAACGTGGTTTCGCGTCCTGCGTAGTCCTGGGCGGTGGCGTTCTCGAATCCCGCGGCCGGTTCGAGACCACGCTCGATCTTGATGGCGGTGGAGAGCGGGCCGTTGGGATCGTTGGCCGATTTGGCCACGGCAAGGCGTTCCAGTTGCTGATAACGCTTTTGCAGAACGTCAACCACTTTCGGGTCGAAGGACTTGCTCGATTCCGCAGCCAGCTTCTGCATGACTTCTTTCAGCGGCAGGGCGCGACGGTACTGGCGATCGGAAGCGAGGGCGTCGAGATAATCGACAGCCGAGAGAATGCGGGCTCCGATGGGAATCTCGGCACCCTTCAATCCGAGAGGATAGCCGGAGCCGTCCCATTTTTCGTGGTGCGCGCGAACAATGGGCACGACGGGATAAGGGAAACGCACGCGCTCCAGAATCTCGGCGCCAACCAGGGTGTGAATTTTCATCTTCTCGAATTCTTCCGGCGTGAGGCGGCCGGGTTTCGAGATGATGTGTTCGGGAACGGCGAGCTTGCCGATGTCGTGGAGGAGCGCGGCGGCGTGCAGAGCCTCGAGCTCCGGTCCCTTAACGCCTAACTCTTTCGCAACTTCGATGGCGTAAATGCGGACGCGCTGCAGGTGCTCGTGCGTAGTGTGATCTTTGGCCTCGATCGCCAGCGCGAGGGCTTCGATCGTCCGGAGGTGCAGGTTCGCCATTTCCTCGACGTGGCGCTTTTCGTCTTCAAGCTTGCCCAGATAGAGGCGATAAGAGCGGTAGATAAGATAAACCGCGGGCACGAGGAGCAGAGACGTTTCCCAGTTGAAAGTCTCGTTTAGCCAGGCGATTGCTCCGGCGATTCCTGCGCCAACCAGGTAATAGGGGAAGGACCAGAAATAACAATCGACCAGAATGCGGGTGAGAGGACGCCGCTCCGTCAGCGAGATGACTGCTGCGATGGAACCGGCATTCGCGATGAAATAGACCGTGGCGGCTATGCCGAGCAAAACCGCGTCACTGCCCACCAGCAGTTTAGCCAGTGGATGGTGAAACACAAGATAGGCGAGGGCGGTCGAGACGCTGCCAGCGCAAACGTTGAATGTGACTTGGATCGCCTGGGGCCGCTCGGGATAGAGACACTGGGCGAGCATGGAAACCGCGCCCAGAATGAGTGTTTCGGTGAAACTGAGCTCCAGGATTCCGATCAGAATGAAGAGGAAATTGACGGAGAGCGTGCCGGTGATCCCGGGCAGGTTTACTTTGAGTCTCGACGCCAAAATGGCGATGCCGAGGTAGCAAATGAATTCGGCGATGTTCTTGCTGCTCTGGTGAATTCCGCCGTAGATCAGCGTGGCCAGCCCGGCAATCACCATCAAAGTGATGAACAGCTTCGCGGGGAAAGACAGACCTCTCCACGAATGGGAGTGCGAAGGCAGACCTATGGCAACACTGGTAGTACCAGTCATACAAGTTTAAGCAAGCGATTGAGCACACTGCGGCCGGGGAGGGATGCCCAGCCACTTCATAGATACCAGCTAACGCGTTTAGAAACAACGATTTGGGAGTTTTTTAGGAAACTTCAGTAACTTTCTCCGGAACTGGTGGAGGTTGACAAACATGGGATCATGGGCGGGGCGGAGGGGCAACGAATGTGGCAATTGCTAAGAAAAATTCGTTTCGCGGCTGGATGGATGATTCTAGCCTTGGTTTGCCTCGTGCCGGCGTCGTTTGCGCAGCTGGAACCCGTTTCTCTTCAAGCACTTGTGACTCCATCGACGGTTATTTTGAAGGAAGGCCGCGCGGTGACGTTCGCGGTGCACGGGTTTATCGAGTTCAAATCGCTGGAGGAGCTGTTTCCCTACATTGAGTCGCAGACGAGGCGGTGGAAAGGGAATGCGGATTTCGAGGACGAAGCACGCCGGAACCTTGGCCGCGATCTGTTGCGCCGTGGGATCGAGAGTCGAGTGGTTTCGATGGCGGACGAGCGTCCGCTGGAGACTCTGGTCACCCACACTCGCGAAGAGCTTCAGCAGGCGCTGGAGCGAGTAAAGGAGCCGACGCCGCCGGGCTATGCCGAGGATTTTCTGGCGGTGCAGGAGAAATGGAAACATTCCTTGAATTGCTGGAGCGCCGCGCGCTCGATTCCGGCGCGCGTGCTTTCGAACTGGTATCCGATTGAAGAGGGGATCAAGCTCTACGGCGCGACTTACGATTCGACCGAACATTTCTGGCAGAGTGTGAAGTATCACCCGGACGTTACGGTGGGCGATCTCGGGGCATTGCTTCGGGCGCTGGAACAAAGAGATTGGGCGGCGTGGATTGGGCGACTGGAGGATGATCCGAATGTTTATTTGCCGAATGCCTATGCGGTGGAATTTCTTCGACATAATCTTGCGCCGGAGCGGCTGCGCTGGTTTGAGGACGAACTCGCTCGTCAAAAACTTTGGCTAGATGATGGCGTCCGGTCGTTGCAGCAGCGAACGAAACGTGGGTTGCACTTCAGCGCCTACGAAGAGAAAGTCTTGTGGGGCGACCTCGCGGATTTGTTCCAGCTAGTTTACGTTTTTTCGCCGGCGGACGATCCGGTTCGGAAGACTTTAGAAGAGAAGCATTTTGATGGCATTTATTTGGGCGAGCGAAAGATGGGATTTATCAGTCAGGACTTTCGCGCTCTGATGCTCGATATCTGGAAGGTGAAATATTTACAGATGCCGCGGTTCGGCGAGGTGATTCGGTCGATCCCGAGCGAGATCCGGTTGTCGCATTTTCTCAATGACGGCGATTCGCCGGATATTCCAATTCCGATTTATGTGGAGTATTTGAGTCAGATTCGGGAGATGGCGCGGGCGGCGAAATAGCGAAGGCTGTGTGGCGCGGGCACTCCTGCCCGCGAAATCTAAACCACCCGGAGAAAGCAAGCGCACGCATTGCACTCGCCGGCATTCGATCCACCGTTGGCAGTCGCGGGCAGGAGTGCCCGCGCCACAAGATCGCTCTACACCGAGTGCGAGACGTCTTCTTCGGCAACGTCGTGGTCTGAATTGTTGTTGGCGGCTGGAGTAGAACCCTTGCCGCGACGCATGGCGACGATTCCCGTTCTCACCATTTCGAGGACGCCGTAGGGACGGAGGACTTCGAGCAGGCCGTCGATTTTGTCTTCGGCGCCGGTGATTTCGATGGTGAGCGAATCAGGAGCGACGTCGACGACGCGGGCGCGAAAAACGCTGGCCAGTTCGAGCACGTGCGAGCGGGCTTCGTGCGTGGCGGCGACCTTGATCATGGCCAGGTCGCGCACGATGGCGGGTTCGTGGGTAATGTTCTCGACCAGCAACACATTGACGAGCTTGTACAGATTGGCCTCTATGCGGCGTGACTGGTCGAGGTCGGCGTCGACGGTGATAGTCATGCGCGAGACCTCGGGCTTCTCGGTGCGGCCGACGGTGAGCGAGTCGATGTTGAAGGCGCGGCGGCGGAAAAGCGAGGCCACGCGGGTAAGCACGCCCGGTTTGTTTTCCACGTAGACCACATAGGTGTTCAGCATAATTTTCTATTCGTCTTCGGCGGTTTCGACGATTTTGCTGGGGCGGCGGATCATCTCGTTCAGCGACGCTCCTGCGGCGACCATGGGGTAGACGGTGTCCTCTTGTTCGACGCGGAAATTGATGAGCACGGGGCCGTCATGTTCTTTGGCCTCCCGAACCGAGGGCACCACCTGCGAGCGCTCGGTGACAGTCAGGCTGCGGATGCCGTAGGCTTCGCCGAGTTTGGCGAAATCCGGATTGAGCAGCGGGGTGGCGGCGTAGTTGCGCTCGTAGAAAAATTCCTGCCATTGGCGCACCATGCCGAGGAATCCGTTGTTGATGATGGCGATGTTGACTTTCAACTTCTCCTGCACAATGGTTGCGAGTTCCGACATCGTCATCTGGAAACCGCCGTCGCCAACGATGACCCAGACTTCGGCTTCGGGGCGCGCGACTTTTGCGCCGATCGCTGCGGGCAGGGCGAATCCCATGGTGCCGAGGCCGCCGGAAGTGATGAGGCTGCGAGCCTTGTCATGCTTGTAGTATTGCGCTTCCCACATCTGGTGCTGGCCCACATCGGTCACGACGATGGTGTCGCCGTCGCGAGTTTCGCGCCATAGATCGTTGATGACGTGGGCGGCGTAGAGATGGCCGCTGTCGGGCAGGTTCTGAATGTCGCGAACGGCGGAGTCGCCTTTGAGCTTGTCGATGAAGTCGAGCCACTCGCTGCGGTCGATGGTTTCGACATGCGGCAACAATTCGTGCAAGACTTCGCGCAAGTCGCCGACGAGGGGGACGTCGACTTTGACGTTCTTGTTGATCTCCGCGGGATCAATTTCGATATGAATCTTCTTCGCATTCGATGCGTAGGTTTTCAAGTTGCCAGTGACGCGATCGTCGAAGCGCATGCCGAAGGCGAGCAGCAGGTCGGCTTCCTGAATCGTGTGGTTGACCCAGGCCTCGCCGTGCATGCCCATCATGCCGAGATTCAGCGGATGCGAAGCGGGGAACGCGCCCAGGCCGAGCAGCGTAAGCGCGACTGGAATTCCGGTCTTCTCCGCGAACTCGCGAACTTCGTGCATGGCTCCGGAAATGATGATGCCGTGCCCGGCGAGGATCACGGGCCGCTTGGCGTTGTGAATTAATTCCAGCGCCTGCTCGTATTCTTTCTTGTCGGGCGAAAGATCGGGGCGGTAGCCGGGCAATTGCGGCTTGGCGGCCTCGTAGTCGAACTGGCACGTGGTCTGTTGCGCGTCTTTGGTGATGTCGATCAGCACTGGGCCGGGGCGGCCGGAGCGGGCGACGTAAAACGCTTCGCGAACGGTCCGCGCCACTTCGCTGGCGTGCGTGACCAGATAATTGTGCTTGGTGATGGGAAGGGTGACGCCGGTGATGTCGGTTTCCTGAAACGCGTCGGAGCCAATCAGCTTGCTGCCGACTTGTCCAGTGATGCAGACGATGGGCGAGGAGTCGAGCATCGCGGTTGCGATTCCGGTGACCATGTTGGTGGCGCCGGGGCCGGAAGTGGCCACAGCAACGCCCACGTCTCCGCTGGCGCGCGCGTAGCCGTCGGCCATGTGGGTCGCGCCTTGCTCGTGGCGCACGAGAATGTGGTGAATCTTGCTGCCCTTGAGCGCGTCATAGGCGGGGAGGATGGCGCCGCCGGGATATCCGAAAACGGTTTTGACGCCTTCGCGTTCCAGGCATTCCCACAGAATGCTCGCGCCGGTGAGATTTGTTTTGTCCTTCATGCGGTCCTTCTTCCGTTGCTTGCTTCCGTTTCCCGCGACGATACCTAAAAAGCAAAACCCACCGAGCCAGCGTCTCTGGCGGGGCGGGATTCGTGAGCCGTTAGGATTTCGTGTTTCTCAGCTCGCTGTTTCCCTCCACGCCGCGAAAAGGACAACGAGTCGTCCCCCGCGGACTGTAACGCTAATTCGATGGAGATGGCGGCCATTCATAGCTGTTTCAAGGTTGCAAAGAATGGTATCGAAGGCGGGGACGGGGTGCAAGGGGAAAGTCGGAGAAGCTCATATTTGGATGAGGTGCTGTTCCACATCCCGCGCAGCATGCTCCACGTTTTCGGGCTTGCCCAGGTCGCGCCAGTAATATTCGTCGGCGCGAAAGGCGAGAATCTTCTCGTCACGGGCAGCGAGACGAAGATACGACGCGATGATGGAGAACGCGCCCTGCTCTTCGATCATTGTGAGCATGCGCGGAGAGATTACGTGCACGCCGGAGAACGCGAGCGCCTGTGTTTGGGCGGAGGGCCGGACGACTTCGCGTGGCTGATCGCTTGCCGCCCGCCGGCCGCAGAGTTGACCGTGCTCGTCGAAGAGCAGCTGCCGCGACGTCTCGCGCTTCTGCACAGCCAGGGTCGCGACAGCCTGATTCTGGTGATGGAACAGGAGCATGCGGTGAAGGTCAATGTTGCTGAGGACATCGACGTTATGCAGAAGGAACGGTTCGTCATCGCGACTCGAATCCTCGCGGAAAAACCATTCCGCTTTTTTGAGACCTCCGCCGGTGTCGAGCAAAGTTTCTTCGCGCGAGATTTCAATGCGCATGCCGAAGTAGTCATTCTTCTTTAGATAGTCGACAACCATGTCGGCAAAGTGATGCACATTGACGATCACCTCGCGAACGTCGAACTGTCGAAGGCGGGAGAGGGTGATTTCCAGCAACGTGTATCCGGCCACCACTACGAGAGCTTTGGGGCGGTCGTCAGTGAGCGGGCGCAGGCGGGTGCCGAGGCCTGCAGCCAGGATCATGGCCTTCATGAGCGAAGCATCTCCGCCTCGGCTTTTTCGGCCGCCATCCGCTCCAGTTCGCGATGTTGCACGATCACTTCGACGCCATTGCGGCCCTGGAGGCGCTTCGCAACCTGCTCGGCGAGATATACCGACCGATGCTGCCCGCCGGTGCATCCGAAGGAGACCATCAAATGTTTGAAGCCGCGACGCTGGTAGCTGGCAACGCTGGCGTCGACCAGCGACATAACGCTGGCCAGAAACTGATGGACGCTTTCCTGCTGATTCAGATAGTCGATCACTGGCGCGTCGCGTCCGGTGAGGGCCTTGAAGCGCTCTTCGCGGCCGGGGTTGGGCAAGCTGCGACCATCGAAAATGAATCCGCCACCGTTCCCGCTCTCATCTTTTGGAAGGCCGCGGTGGAAGGAGAAACTGAAGATTCTCACGACCAGACTGTCCGCCTCGGACGCCAGGCCCTGTAGTTTCTCCGATGCCAGCATGCTGTGGAATGCGTCCATCAGCGTGGGCAGCGCGATGGGCAGCGTGACGTTGTGCAACAGCCAGCGCAGATTCTTCAGCGCGTAGGGGACACTTTGCAGGAAGTGGGCTTTGCGCTCGTAGAATCCGCGGAACCCGTACGCGCCCAGCGCCTGCATGATGCGGATGTAGACGTAGGCGTAGTAGTGCTGCAAGAACGCTTCGCGCTTCACGTCCGTGAAGCCGGCAAGCGTTTCGAGATAATGATCGAGCAACTGCAGGCGCAGTTCCGGCGGAAGATCGGCCTTGGCATCGTAGAGGAGCGACGCGACGTCATATTGCAAAGCGCCCTTGCGCCCGCCCTGGTAGTCGAGGAAGTGGGGCTGCCCCTCGCGTAACATGATGTTGCGCGACTGGAAATCGCGATAGAGGAAATAGTCGCGATCTGCACTTAACAAGAAGTCAGTCAAGCGGCTGAAGTCATCTTCCAGCTTCTGCTCGCTGAAGGGAATCCCGGCGAGGCGCAGAAAGTAGTACTTGAAATAGTTCAGGTCCCAGGTAATGGACTGGCGATCGAAACTGTCGCGCGGGTAGCAGACTCTGTAATTCAGGTCGCGCCCAGCCTCGACTTGAAACCGCGGCAATGTGGAGATCACCTTTCTATAGGCCTCAACCACGGGTGGAGCGATATTCTCGCCGGTGCGATTTTTCGTAAGGAACTCGAAGAGCGATGTGTCCCCGAGATCTTCTTCGAGGTACGCGCCGTGATCCAGATCTTCGGCATAAATCTCCGGGACGGGGAGACCGTGTTTGCGAAAGTGGCGGGAGAATTCGAGGAAGGCGGCGTTCTCCTCGCGCACGTCGTAGAGAATGCCGATGGCGCTGACCTTGGCGCCGACTTTCTCGCCGATTCTGTTGCTTGACAGGCGGATGATCTTCCGGCCCGAACCTCCGAGTTGGCCTTGAAGAGGCTGCACCTTGGCAACAGGCGCGCGGAAATGGCGCTCAAAAAGTTGTTGGAGGAGGTCCATGAGTTGCATGAGTTGGAGGCAGCAGCGCCTCAGCCACCAAGATAACACCCGGGTGGGTTCGCGGTGAGCCACAACCGTAATGTGCACCGCAGTGTCGGCTATTGCCCCGCGGGGATCCTGCCCGGTCTCAATGCGGGGGACGATACACGACGGCCAACAGCAGGACATGGTGGGCTGTCGGAAACTGTTGTCTTCTAACAACCGACAAAACATCTTCGCCAAGACGGCCCGAGACATAACAATGGCTGAAACTGTTGCAACTTCGAACACTCAGGGTTGATAACAGCCTGTCTTATGCTGTATTGTGCCTCATCGATTGGCACCTACAGGAGGACAGTATGGCGGCTCGGGGCTGTGCATATGGAATCGTATTGCTGGCTTTGGTTCTTTCCATTTCGGCCGTGGTGAAGGCGCAGGACGTGGCCTCCATTACCGGTGTGGTCACCGACCAGACCGGCGCCGTGTTGCCGGGAGTCTCCGTCACACTTTCGAATCCTCAAACGGGCGTCATATACAAGGCCGAAACCAACGCCACCGGCTCTTACACAATCAGTCAGGTCAAGCCCGGACCGGGCTACAAGATCGAATTCGAGCACCAGGGCTTCAGTGCCGTGGTCATCCTCGGCGTTTACTTGAACGTTGACTCCACCCGTACACAGAACGCCAAACTGGAATTAGGAAAGGCCAGCGAGACGGTGGAAGTGTCGGCGGCCAGCCAGAACGTGACCATCGACACGTCGGATGCGACGGTCGGCAATAACTTTCAAGTCCAGCTGCTGAACGATTTGCCGATTGAGGATCGAAGCAGTCCGTCGGCGCTGTTTGTCCAGCAACCCGGCGTCACGCTTGACGGTGCGGTAACGGGGTCGCGTGTAGACCAAAACCGGGTTACGGTCGACGGGCTGGATGTCAACGACTACGGTACGGGTCAATTCGGCGCCATTGTGGCCAATGCTCCCGTTGACTCTGTGCAGGAGTTCCGCGGGGTTAGTGCCGGCGAGCTCTCCAGCGAAGCTGGGGGCGGGGGCGGCCAATTTGAACTTGTGACCCGGAGTGGCACCAACACTTTTCACGGCGCGCTAGTGGAGTACCATCGCGACACCGATTTGGAGGCCAATGACTGGTTCAACAACAACACAGGAACACCCAGACCTCCGCTCATCCGCAACCAGTTTGGGGGCAATTTGGGTGGCCCGATCATAAAGGACCGGTTGTTCTTCTTTTTCGACTACAACGGGCGGCGAGACACCCTCTCCAACCTGGTGGAGCATACCGTTCCGTTGGACTCTTACAGGAACGGCATTCTTAACTACGTGAGGGATGATGGCGCGCACGTACCGGTGCCTGCAGCGCAGTTGCTTGGGTTCGATCCTCAGGGCGTGGGCTTCAATTCGGCGTTGCTCAGCCTCTTCAGCAGCCGCTATCCGCACGCCAATGACTTGTCCGGTGCAAGGGGGGACCTTGTCAACACTGCCGGGTTCCGCTTCAACGCGCCCTTCCCTTACAAGGAAGACGATTATGTCCAGAGAGTAGATTTCATCTTGAACAGCAAGATGAAATTGTTTGGGCGCGGCACTTTTACCAGAACGAACGGCACCGAGTCGGCGATCCAGTTCCCGGGCGATCCTGAAACCTCTCCTTTCCTCGATCAGAGCTACGCCTGGGTTGTGGGGCACACCTGGACGATCAGCAACAACAAGATAAATCAGGCTTCGTATGGGCAAGTGTTCGAGAATTACAACTTCCCCAACACTTTCAACAAGACCGGCGCTACGCAATACCAGACGATGGGCGGGAACGGAACCGGCGGGGCGATCCTGGCTGCGCCTTATGCCAGTGCGATTAATGCCCAAGGACGAACTTATCCTATTCCAATCTTTCGCGACGACTTTAGCTGGGACAAGGGCAAGCATGGCTTCCGTTTCGGTGGAACGTTTAAGGACATAAGCCCGAAGGGATATACCATCCTCGATTACAACACTCCAGTGATCGGCTTGGGTGGATATGTCCTAGGCCTGGACCCCAGCTTCCGGCCTGGCGATATATGCCCCACGACGGCGGACCCAAACGTGTGCAATCCAAACGCGACAGCTCTATACGACAGTGCTTTTGCCCTCGCGCTTGCGCCCTACACTGCCGTCGGCGCGACTTTCAACTACAACAACCAGGGCAGTGTGCTGCCCCAGGGTACGGGGTCTAATGCGGACTACCGCTATTACGAGACCGAGCTTTATTTCGGCGACACCTGGAAGCTCACGCCCAAGTTAACGCTGTCATACGGGCTCCGCTGGGTGAATTACACCGTGCCCTATGAGGTGCACGGTATTGAATCGATTCAAAACTTCAATTTCAATCAGTATTTTGGCGATCGCGTTGCGCAGAGCGCAGCCAGCCTATCGGGCAACAACGTCGTTCCCTTCATCTCCTATGGGCTGGGCGGGAAGGTCAACCATGCTCCGGGATATTTCCAGCCGCAGTATAAGAACTTCGGGCCGAGGTTTGCGTTCGCCTATGCGCTTAACCCAAAGACCGTTCTCAACGCAGGCATTGGCGTTATCTACGATCAGACCGTAATCAATGCCGTGCAGTACCAGCAGTCGCAGTTTTCCTATCTGTTCCAGGCCAGCGCAACGCAGCCTTTAGGGGATCCGAACAGCGCATACAATACGCTGTTGAACGATACGAGATTCAGCGGACTGAACAATCCGCCAGCGCCCCCCGCCGCGCCGACGATCACGAAGCCATATACGCCCTTTGTCGACAACACCGGAACTCCCTTTGGTTTGGCGAACGGCCAGGCCTTCAACGAAATCATCGACCCGACTCTGAAGACGCCGTATTCGATTGCATACAACATTGGCGCCCAGATGGAACTGCCAAAAGGTTTCATTCTGAAAATGACATACGTCGGCCGCGAAGGACGTCGACTGCTGGCTCAGGCAGATGCCAACCAGTTAATCGATTTCAAGGACACGGTGTCAGGCCAGCAGATGTCCGCCGCATTTGCCAGCATTACGCAGCAAATGCGCGTACCAGGCGCGGATCCGCTGGCGGTTACGCCGCAGGCTTGGTTTGAGAATGTACTGCCGCCCGGAGTAGGCGCCGCCTTCTTCGGCGTACCCAACAACACAGCCATCCTCACCTATTACCTTGGCAACTTCGTGGCGCGCGGTGATTTTGCCGACACCATGGAGATCCTCTCGAGCGCGGGACTACTGCCTCCCAATGTGGGGATGGGTTCCCAATTTTCCGAGAACACGTTCTATACCAACAAGGGATCGTCGAGCTATAACGGGTTGCTTACCACGCTGCACAAGAATCTGGGGAATGGTTTGCAATTCGACCTTAATTACACCTGGTCGCACTCGCTCGACAACGTTTCTTTGATTGCGAATGCGGCGGCCTTTGGCGGATACGGGTTCGTCTGCGACGTGCAGCGGCCGCGAGAATGCCGAGCCAACTCCGACTTTGACGCGACCCAGTATTTCAATGGCAACTTCGTGTACGAACTGCCATTTGGCCGGGGCAAGATGTTTGCCGGATCGGCGCCGCGCTGGCTCAACGAATTTGTCGGTGGCTGGAGTTTGAGCGGCCTTCCCAACTGGCATAGTGGGAATGCTTACTTTGCGAGCGCCAACGCCTTTGTGGCGGGATATGCCAACAACGCGCCCGCCATTCTCACTGGCCCAATCTCGGACCTCCACATCCATTTGAACGGGGGTAAAGGACAGACCTTGTTCGCTTACGCGAATCCGACCCAGGCCAACGCCGACTATACCGGCCCGGTCGGCTTCAACATAGGCAGCCGCAACAATCTGCGGGGTCCGGGATACTTCGATATGGATATGGGAGTCGGCAAGGCTTTCCCGCTCCGTGGGGATAGACTGGCCCTGAGGCTCCGGGTCGATGCTTTCAACGTCTTCAATCATCCCAACTTCAGTACCCCGAGCACGGATATTACCGATAGCTCGGTTCAGTTCGGTGTCATCTCCAGCACGGTCGGTACCGGGATCAACAACGCTGCCAGCTCGGCCCGCGTGCTGCAGGCAGCGTTGCGGCTGGAGTTCTAGCCTGAGTCCTCCGAAGCCTTCCGCGCGATGCCGCGGAAGGCTTCGGTCCCCTGGGAGTGAATCGCCGTCCGCGGAGTGGGCTCTGTTGTGAGCGGTTTCAAGTGGGGTTTTTCGTTCGACCGAAAACGAACCACAGGTTCCGCTCAACCGGCCAGATCGCGGCTAGGCAGTTTGATTTGAACTCCAAGTGCCGAAGCTCCTTCCAGAGTCCCTTCTTCAGGAACCTGGCTGCTTAGGCTTCATGTTCAACGACCAGAATAACCAGCAGAATTCACGCGACGAACCTGCCTAGAAGGTGAATCGCACCGAGAACTGCAAGACCCGGGGAAGGCCGTTGGGACTGATTTCCTGCAGAGCCCCGAAGTTGCCCGGACCCGAATTGGGCACCAGGTAGCAGGTTTGGTTGAGGGTGGCGCCGTCCCCGCAATTGCTGCCGAACGGGTTGTACTGCAGTTGGTTGATCCCGTCCCCGTTCTGCACGTAATAGTTGGGATGGTTGAAGAGGTTGAAGGCCTGGGCCTGAAATTCCAGTTCTTTGCCTTCGCGGATTTCGAAGCTGCGGGCCAGACCAACATCAATCCTCTGCAGCCACGGACCCGAGAAAGAATTCAGGCCGATTCCGGGCGTTGGTCCCGCGCCGTTGATGCCGCCGGCGGTGTTGGCTGTGTCCTGGTTGAAAGCGGTGTCGTTCAGGTTGTCGTTGCCGAAGGGTCCGCAAACCAAGCTTGATACGCTTCCGGAATTGCTGGCCGTCGTGCACGCTGGGCTCAGTAATCCCGCATAAGGACGTCCGGAAGAAAACTCCATAACGCTACTCAGGCGCCAACCCGCAAGCAGAGTGCGTGCGCTACCGGGGGCGATTAGGTTCTCGAGCCGCGGTTCGTAGACCGTCGCCAGAGTGAGCCGGTGCCGCTGGTCCAGCAGCGAAGGGGCGTGGGTATTGCTGAAGTCGAACTGGTTGCTGAAATCCATGCCGTCGAGCATGCTGCTTTTCGCGAACGTGTAAGAAGCCTGCAGCGAAAGCCGCGACATGCGCCGTTGCACCTGCACAAAGAAAGAGTTGTATTGATTTTGCGCGGGACTGATCAATTCGTTGATCTGCCCTAGATTCGCGTTGATGCGGCCTTCGGTGAGCAGACCGCTATCCATGTTTGGCAGCGTGTAAGTACGACCGTTGCAGGGCAGAGTGGCAGAATTGGGAGGACATACGATGTACGACGTCGTTCCCTGCAGCGGATTCAGGTTCAAGTCGTAGGCGCTGCCGGAGAGAATGTGAACTCCGTGATTCCACATGGTCCCAATACTTACGGTTGTGTTCTCCGCTATTTCCCGCTCGATCTGCAGACTCGACTGGAGAATGTAAGGCACCCGGAATTGCGGTGAGATCAGAGAAATATCCGGAGCGGCCTGGAACAACGGAGAATTGGCGGGAAGAATATTCGGGAACGTCGGCAATTGCTGATTCGGTATGCCACCGTCGTATTCCGTGCTCACTTCGGACTGTTGTGAGGCCAAGCCGTTCGAGATCACCGCGTTGCGATAATTCAGACCGTTCATGTTGGTATAGAACATCCCGAACCCGCCCCGAACCACGGTCTTCGATTGCGGTTGCCAGGCAAATCCGAAACGCGGAGCCAGACGCTGGAATTGGTTCGGGTACTGCCCGGTAAGCGGGAACGCTGGATTCTGGGCGGGCTGCGGATACACTTGGAAGTCCTCGCGCAGGCCCATTTCCAGCGTCAACTTCGGATGGGCGCGGAATGTATCCTGAACGTAAAACCCGTAATAAGGCACCGAAAATGAAAACCTTGGATTCCCCGCCGCCTGGCTGAAATTGATGTATTGCCCAAGGGCAAAAGCCTGCAGGCTGGGAAATTCGTAAAGCCCGAGCGGCGATCCGAAATCGACAGCCTCGTTCGGGTCGGCGCCGCCGTCATTGGCGTCCGCATCCCAGGAGCGGCTCCAATCGAAGCCAAATTGCAACGTGTGCTTGCCGAGCACGTAGTCGATGCGTTCGGAGAGAGAGTACTGCCTTTCAAAAACTCGTCCCGATGGAAAACGCCGCGTTTCCCAAAGTAAAAGCGGCGGGACTATCCAGAATCACGGTGGGAGTGTTTGGCGCCAGACCGCTGGGTGTCGCGATCTGGTTGTCTTGCGACGTGCCCGCGTGGAACTCATTGAGCAGTCGGGAAGAGAATGTGTGAGTCCATCCTACGCTGGTTTCAAACGTATGCACGTTGGCATTGGCCAGGGTTTGCAGGCCATAATTGCCCACGGTCGGGTCGGTGATCACGCCTCCCGGGCGAATTGAACTGATTGAAGTTCAGGCTCAGGAACAGGCCGTCGCGGGAACTCGCCTGGTAATCCAGCCGGGGCGTAATCACCAGATCGTTGCGCTTCCTGGTTCTGCTGCCCAGATTCAAATTCAATCCGTTGATCACGTTGGAGACCTGTTGCAGGTACGCCGGATTGTTTGCATCCGGCGCGGTATCGGTGCCGGGCAACGGCAAAGGTCCGTTGGGCGCGGGGAGGGTCGTCCCATCGGGGATGCCAAAATTGGAGGACAAGAAACCGGGCTGCGTCGTCATTCAGCGCCGGGTTGATCACGGAAATCGGATCGTTGCGCAGCTGCTGCTCATAATCTACGAAAGAACCAGAGGCGGCTTCGTACGATCGGCCCGCCCACCCCACCGCCGAATTGCTGCAGACTATCCTGAGGCTTCGGAAAGCCTGCCGCTTTGTCGAGAGCATCGTTCGCGCCGGTCGCGGAGTTGCGGTTGTAATAGAAGGCGCTGCCGTGGAACGTATTGCTCCCCGAACGAGTCACCGCATTAACGAATCCCGCCCCGCCACCATAGACGGCGGAGTAAGGGCTGACCGAGACCTGGAACTCCTGGATCGCGTCCTCGCCATATAAGTATGGAATGCGGTAACGGCCGATGATGTCGGCGAAGTAGTTGTTGGTGGCATTGGTTCCGTCGACGGTGAACGCATTAGAGCCGTTTCCATTGGCGTACCCCGAGTCTTCCCCGCCTTGTTGTCCAGCAATGCTTACCAGGCCAGTATCGCCGTCATAGCTGGTATTGGGCGTCAGCGTCGGTGAAATCGGTGTAGCGGCGGCCATTGAGCGGCAGGTCATCAATGAACGACCGGTCAAGCACAGTGCTGGCCGAGGACTCCGCGGGCCGCAACAGCGGCATCGTCCCGGTGACCTTTACTGTCTCCCCGCCTGCTCCCACTTGCAGCTTGAGATCCTGCGATGTAGTGTTTCCCACCAGCACTCGCACCAGTGCCTCGATATCGTGAAAACCTTTTCCGTCGCCGTGACCGAATACGTTCCTGGCATGAGAGCCAGGAACTGGTAAAGTCCGGCGTGATTTGTAACCGCGGACTGTTGCAGTCCGGTCGCAAGATTCCGCACGACTACCGACGCTCCCGGCACAACCGCTCCCCCTTGGTCGGTTACGCGACCTCCGATTGCGCCGCTTAGGACGGTGTTCTGAGCCGGTAACTGCAGGATGCTCGCGAGGACGAACAATGCGGTGAGGAACGGTCGGGTGGTGAGCCGGAATTATTGCGGTGAATACGATAGAACATTTTCGCTTTCGAGTTGATTTTCATCGAACCTGACCTCCGGGGGAAATTATTACAGTCGCGCTGCTCCGTTCATTTCAGTTCCGCACCGGTAGCGAACCCATATTCCTCCCGCTATCTGCTGGGTCTGTCTGGTCACGATCACGGAGACAGAGCAGATGGTCAAGAGCAGCGGACTATTTGAGCTTGTGGACTTGTACCCTGATCTCATCACCAGTCTCCCTTCGAGAAGGTCAATGGTAGTCGGATTCAGAGCTATGGCGGACAGCGTCGTTGGCGTGGTGCGGGAATTGATTTCGCCGCGAAGGGCCGAAAAAACAGGCCCGCCACGGGAAGGGAACTATAACCGTCCAGCTTACGTGCAGCAAGTTACTGCAATGTTGAAGACGATGTTAATTTTGGATAAAAATCTGTCTACCCAATTTACTACCGCGAATCGTAGTTCAGTCGCGTGCAGAATGGCCTATGGCAAAATTCTTCTGGTTGGGAGATCATGTCGGGTGACAATTGCGCGGCGATTTCGATCGCCACGCTACAGTTTCCACGCCAGGTTCGCGCCATGCCCCAGTCTCCAAATCCAGTCGCGCCGCAGCAGGTGGCGCCTCTGCTTGCGGTGGCTACTCAGTCGCTCAGGGCCGGGCGGCCGGCCGATGCGATCACGCCGTTGCGCGAGGCAGCGCTGCTGGAGCCGTTCAATCCCATCATCCAGCACGATCTCGGTCTCGCCTACCTCGAGGTCGGCAGCGTACCGGATGCCATCGCGGCATTGCGGTGGGCCGTCGCCAGCAGCCCGCGCTACACCGACGCATATTTTCGCCTGGGAGTCGCCCTGGAGAAGCTAGGCGACATCGGCGGGGCCATCGTGGCATACGACCGCGCCACCCAGTTGCAACCATCCCTGACCGAGGCGTGGTTTCGCGCCGGCGCCCTGGTCTACGAACTGGGCCATCGCGACGAGGCCGTCGGCTGTTTCCGCCGCGCGGCCGCAACCGGAGGCAAGACCAGTTTCGGCCGCCTGGGCAAGGCGCGGGCGCTGCTGACCGAGGACCGCAATCAGGAAGCCGAACAGGTGCTGCGACAGACGCTGGCGCTCGATCCAAGAAACGCCATGGCGCATGATCTGCTGGGCAATCTGCTCTCTGAATTCGGCCGCTTCGGCGAGGCCCGCGAATGTTTTCAACGCGCAATCACGATCGCGCCACTGCTGGCGGGATGCTACTACGATTTTGTCCGGTGTCGCCCCGTCACCAGCGCTGACCATGACAACGGTCTGCTGCAACGGATGGAAGCCGCCCTGGCCACGCCGGGCCTGGAGGCGGCGCAGCGCCTGCGGCTTCACCTCGCGATCGGCAAGGCGGCGGATGATCTTGGCGACTACGGCCTGGCCATGCGGCATTTCGATTCCGCCGACGCCGTCAGACGAAGCTCTGCGTCGTTCGACTCGGCCGCGTTCTCCATCGAGATCGACCGCATGATTGCCCGCTGCACACCCGAATTGATTGCGCGGGCGCCCGAACTCGGCAGCCGCGATGCGACGCCGGTGCTGATCCTCGGCATGCCGCGGTCCGGCACAACTCTCGTCGAGCAGATCGTCTCCATGCATCCCGAGGTCGGGGCCGGCGACGAGTTGCATTTCTGGAACCAGCGCGGGCCGGCGTGGCAGCTCGGTCTCGGGGCGCGGCCGGGAACGAGAGGCCGTTCGTCTTCAAGGAGTTCCTGGCCAAGGCGGCGGCAGACTATCTTGGCGTGCTGCGCACGATCGCGCCGAAGGCGGCGCGAGTGACCGACAAGATGCCGTTCAACTTCCTCTGGGCTGGGCTGATCCACCTGGCATTCCCGCGCGCCACTATCATCCATTGCCGCCGCGCTGCCGTCGACACGGCGCTGTCGATCCATCAAACTCATTTCCATCCCGGGCTTGGCGTTTCCGACCGGAGGAGCCGAATTGGTCGCATATTTCCACAGCTACCAGCGGCTCATGGATCATTGGCGGAGGGTGCTGCCGGCGGATCGTTTCCTCGAAGTCGATTACGAGGAGTTGACTCGCGAGCCCGAGCCAGTCATCAGGCGGATCATCGCGGCCTGCGGCCTGACGTGGCACGACGCGTGCCTGCGTCCCGAATCCAATCCGCGGGCGGTGAAGACTCCCAGCAAGTGGCAGACCCGGCAGCCGATCTACCGCACCTCCGTCGCGCGCTGGCGACGCTACGAACCATGGCTGGGACCCCTAAGCGCGCTCGTCGAACTTGAGCAGGATCGCTAAACAGAATCTTATGATGGGCCGCAACTGGACGCGGGTATCGCCCGATGCGAGTGACCCCGGGCCCTTCGGCCTCACTTCCTGGGCTGCGATACGCTCTGCGGATATGCGGCCATCAGGTACTGGGCCTCGTCGCTGTCGACTGCGTCAACAAAGAGGTACCGGCCCGCGAACCGCGTGCGGAAATAATAGACCTTTCCTGCCTGCGCCGAGAAGTGCGTGAACTCGACGACATGACCGAGAAATTTGGAGCTCAAAATCGAGCACATACGATGTTCCCCCGGTTCCACCGACACGGAGAAATAGGAACTGTTCTTGTTGGCTCCGACCCATGCTCCGTCTACCCCGACACGGGTCAGCACAGCTGGTCCGAAGCTTAGTTCGCCGAAGTCCTGAATGAAGTAAACCAACGCCTTTCCCGAATCCGGCTGCGCCAGCACGTGCTGGGACTTCTCCAGCTTCACATCGAAGCTTGCTTTCTCCGGACCGCAGGTTGGTGGAAGATCGGCAGACTGGCCCAGGGCAAACGCGGATGCTGCAAAAAGAGTAACTAATAAGACGATCATCCTCATGGCTTTCCTCCACTCAGTCGCTTGGCCTGCCTCAAATCGACTATGCAGCGCTCAAAAAATCCCGCTGAGGGTGAATGAGCGCTATGGGGATGTTTCGACAGCTACGAAGCTCTGACCAATTCAAGCTTCTTTTCCAGACGCTTAATAGAAGAAAGAACTGCTTCGCGATTCTTGCCCGCCGTCATCCATTGCGGCAGTCGATTGAACATGGACCAATGTTTGCTAGTAGTGCGTTCTCGTAAACTCGCTGCTAGATACGCGCGTAGCTTGCTCAGATGCTCGCCGTTATACGCCCACAGCGTTTGACCGCAACAGGATACCTTGAGCCACAGAGGCAGCCCCGCAACTGGGTCTACGGGCGAACCAAATCTTTCCCTTGTCCACTGGATTCGGACTTTCGTGGCCTCCTCACACGACGGACAAGCAATCGAAACCGACTGCGGTGCTCTGGTGTTCAACCGACGGAGATGCACCTCTCTCTTGAGCCATTTGAATCCGCAGTTTGGGCAACGGGCTTTCGCAAGCCCTGTTACTGGGCCTAGCCATTTCCCGTCAAGGACCAATTGAAAGGAGCAATGCAGACAGTTGACTCTAGCGTTAGTCGGCACGAACGGTACCGCCCGCTTTAGCTGACTTGTGATCAGTGCTGGACCGTTACAGTTGGGGCACACCCCGAGGGCTCTCGCAGCAAACGAGACTAGTAGTACCCCTTTGTCAACGTACCGTATCGTTTCTGGGACAGTAGGCATGGCTTTAACATAGTTTAAGGCTTACGAATCGTTGTAACCCGGCGTCTACACGTTTTGAGTGATACTCGACGAGTGAAATAGTGATCAGTTCGCCAGTTATTACATCCCGTCGTGGTCTAGCACGCAAATCTCCGGCTTATCCTGCTGGTAGCGAACCTTGAGCTTTCGTTCTCTGCACCTGGATTCAAACCGCACCGCCTCGTCGTCGCTTTTGAATGTGAACGACTCGCCACTGAAAAACTCTTCGTCACGCACTTTGTACAAATAGCTAAGGCTCACCTTCGGGAGTCCTTCTGTGTCGCGGCTTTGGCCGGCATGAAGAACGAAGCCCTCGGCAATGGGCCAGTCTCGCGCCTGCTCCAACATCCTGGCCTTTCTCTCTCGTGCCTGGTTGAATATGCTCGCTTTTCTCAGGTCAAAAATCGCCGCGGCGGAGACCTCGATTCCCACCAACCCGACCAGCGCGACGATCCACCACGGTTGTTTAAAGTGCCAGATGGCGAATGCGCCGTAAAGCAGATACACGCCGATGATTGCCTTGGGTATGAGCTTCGGAATCCAATTCTCCCAAGGCAAGGGCCATAGTGCGAGCACGGGAATGGCAGGTATCAGCGGGATAAGAATGAGAACGTCAACGGTACTGGCGCTCACGAGACAACCCCCGTGCTGAGATTATAAAGCTGCAACGGTTTTAGTAGTTCTTAGCAAGACGTTTCCCCTCGGAGTCCATCTCCAAGGATGAAGATGAATACGAGTCCCCAGAAGACGGTCAGCCTCCTGTAACGGAAATTTCACCCGATCGTAATAAAGCCGTCACATTTTGTCTGTTAAGGTTGGCGCTCACGTACAAACTGCGCGACGGCATTATGCTGAACCAGACCTGCTATCTCGTGGCCAACTTTGGCCCAGGCAAATTTCGGCGCGTTTTAGGAAATCAGCCCCAATGGCCTGCCGAGAGCACGGGAATTCTCTGTCCACTTTATCTTCTAAGTTGATCACCGCGGTCGCCAACCGAGGCCTATGAAGATTCTCATCATCGAAGATGAAACCAAGACCGCCAAGTTCCTGCAGAAAGGACTTGGAGAAGCCGGCTATGTGGTCGACGTGGCAGGGGATGGACTGGACGGGCTCCACCTGGCGCAGGAAGTGGAGTTCGATCTCATCATTCTGGACGTCATGATTCCCAACCTGGATGGCTGGCAGGTGCTCAGCCGATTGCGCCAGTCGGGCCGTCAGGTGCCAGTGCTTTTTCTCACCGCCCGCGACGCGGTTCACGAGCGGGTTCGCGGTTTCGAACTAGGTGCCGACGATTACATGGTGAAACCATTCGCGTTTTCCGAACTGCTGGCGCGGGTTCGTTCCCTGCTGCGCCGAAGTCCCCCTCGCGTGCAGGCGGCCATCCGCCTGGCGGATCTTGAGATCGATCTGCTGCGGCAGCGGGCCACGCGATCCGGCCAACGACTGGAGTTGACAGCCAAAGAATTCCTGCTGCTCTCGGTGCTAGCGCGCCGCGCGGGCGAAGTTCTGTCGCGCACTTTGATTGCCGAGTCGGTCTGGGACATGAATTTTGACAGCGACACCAACGTCGTGGACGTCAACGTCCGAAGACTGCGGAGCAAAGTGGACGACCCCTTTCCTCTCAAATTAATCCATACGGTTCGAGGCGCCGGATATGTCATGGAATCTGAGGCATAGGTTCGGGCAGGCTTCGCGTTTCTGGAATACTCTCGCCTTCCGCCTGACCGCCTGGTATGTGGTTGCCGGCCTGGCTCTGGTCGTCTTCGTCACGGCCAGTCTTTATTTCGTGCTGGTCGCGGAACTGCAAAAAAGCACGGACTTGTTTCTGGCCGACAAAGTGCACGTGCTGCGCACGATGCTGCGGGAGCGCCCGGACGACTGGGACGCGCTGCGCGAGGAGATCGAACTGGAGTCGGCCGCCAGGAGATACCAGCAATTCTATATTCGTCTTCTGGACGCACGAAGCGTTGAACTCTTGACGACTCCGGGAATGGCGGACCAATTAGATCTAGCGCAACTGACCGCTCAAACTCAAGGCCGTCCGGAGCGTGCCGAGGGCATGAAGGGAAGAAACGGCCGATTGTTCTTTGTGATGAGCGCCGCAGCTGCCGTAGGCGATTCCGCTAACACCGACACTATGCAAATCGCGATCGATGTTTCCCAACAGGAAGCATTGCTGGCGCGCTACCGGCAGCGTTTTTTTGTCATCCTCTTGGGCACGCTGGCCGTCTTTCCCCTGGTCGGATATCAGATCGCCCGACGCGGCATCCGCCCGGTGAGCGAAGTGGCGATGACCGCCCGCCATATCAGTTCCACGAATCTGCACGAACGCATTCGCCCGGAAGGATATCCTTCCGAGCTTGCATCTCTGGCCGACACTTTCAACACCATGCTGGATGGTCTGGAAGAGTCTTTCGAGCGGATCTCCCGTTTCTCCGCCGACATTGCCCACGATCTGAGAACTCCCGTGAACAACATTCGGGGCGAAGCGGAAGTAGCCCTGGCTCGGGCGCGAACGGTCGACGAATACCGCGAGGTTTTGGGTTCGTGTCTGGAAGAGGCCGTTCGGCTATCGGACCTCATTGGCGATCTCCTGTTCCTCGCGCGGGCGGAGAGTCCGCTTGCTCACCTGCATCGCGAGAGCATCAATGTCGGCGAATTGCTTTCCGGGATTCGCGAATACTACGAAGCTCCTGCAGCCGACCGGGGTGTCTCTCTTTCCACAATCGTGCCCATCGAACCCGTAATTGCGCAATTGGACCGCACCCTTCTGCAAAGGGCTGTGGGAAACCTTGTTTCGAACGCTTTAGCGCACACGCCTCCGGGAAAGTCTGTGGTGCTAGCCGCCGCAGTCGAACCGGCGGGTGTCCGCATTGAAGTCTCGGATGCCGGCGTGGGTATTTCTCCGGAAGCGTTGCCGCGGGTGTTCGACCGCTTTTTCCGAGTGGATGAGTCCCGCTCTCAGGCTTCTGGGGGAACTGGGCTGGGATTGGCCATCGTTCAAAGCATCATGGTGTTGCACGGCGGGAATGTGGAAATCGCGAGCACGGTTGGGCAAGGGACGCAGGTAACCCTCCGCGTGCCTTTGTCCCCTGCTGCATGACGGCGATCGAACATGACAAAAATGTAATCTCCGCGTCATGGTTTCGTTACGGGTCGACTGCTAAGGTTCGCCACATGGATGTGCGCGGGGCGTTTCTCCGTCCCAGTGTCGCACCCGATCTTTGTTGCGCTGAAAAATCCAAGGAGGAGGACCGTTACATGTCCCGAAAATCTCGAACTAATTCTCGAATTAAGCACTTGCTTGCCGGTCTGCTGGTGGCGGGGCTAAGTGTCCCGGCACTCGCTCAGTCCGTGCCGTTCCCGACCTACCAGGTGGGCGCGAACCAGAACGGGTCGCAGGGCCCGGACTACCCTTCCACCTTTACCACCCCGTGGGTCGTCGGTAGTGGCCAGATCCTCACCCCCGCGGGCACGCAGGTCTACCTCGGCACCACGACCCGCGCCAAGGCCGTCGCGCTCAACCCGAATACCAGCACGCACACCGCCGCCGTCCTTCAGATGGGCGCTCCACAGGCCGTTACCGTTTTCAATACCCAGAGCGGCGCCGTCCTGCAGACTTACAAGCCGTTCGGCAGCGCGAGCGGAAGCTCCGTCGGCATTACCTATACGTCGGATGGCTTGCACCTGCTATTTAGCCAGGACGGCGGCTACGGGCCAGCCTTCGTTGCCATCGCCAGCGTCGACCCGGTGACGGGCTTGCTCACAGACCAGGCCCATGTCGGCGTTTCGCTGGACGTCAACGACGGCGGCTATCTGACCACCGTTGAGTGCTTCCCGAACAGCCCTCCGGGGACCACGGGCAGCATTGAAATCCCCTGCGGCCAGACCGTCTCGGTTGTATCGGACGGTGCATATACTGCCTATCCGACCGGCATCGCGACCTCGCCGGATGGCAAGACTGCTTATGTGGTGCTGGACAACAACGATACGCTGACCAAGATCGACCTGACCCAGCCGTCTCCGAAGGAGGGTCCGGAGATCCGCGTTGGCAACGTCCCCCACAGTGTCGTGATCTCGCCGGATGGTACCACCGCCTACGTCTCCAACGAGGCCGGACGAATTGCTACTGAGAAGGACTTCCAGGGATATTCGAACGGCACCCCGGTCGTCGCCGAGTATCCGACTGGCTCCACTGCCACGGGTACCATTTCCGTAGTGAACCTGTCCGACTTCACGGTCCGTCGCAGCATCGGGGTCGGTCTGCACCCGACGGGCATGGCTTTTTACGGACAGTACCTGCTGGTTGCCAATGCCTATAGCGACAGCCTCTCGGTGATCGACACGACTACGAACAAGGTGACAAAGACGTTCAGAATTGAGCTGCCGATCAGAGTGCCCGGCGGAGAGCTTGTTGGTGCGGGACCGAACTCGATCGCCGTCGACGCGGTGAACGGCATCGCCTACGTCGCGCTCTACAATGCCAACGCGATTGCCGTGGTTAACCTCACCTCCGACCTCGTCCAGGGCCTGATCCCGGTCGGTTATGCGCCGAGCTCGGTTGTACTGGACGCGGCGGATGGTGAGCTGCTCGTTGCCAACGACAAGGGCATCGGTACGACTGGCTTCGGTGTGGCACCTCCTCCGACCAATACGGCCGAAAATTCGTACGCAAAGGAATTCGGCGTGTACGACTTCAACACTCACCAGGACCTCGGCACCGTAAGTATCGTCCCCATTCCGAACAGCGCGACTCTGGCGGTGATGACGACTCAGGTGTACGACAACAACCATTGGGATCTGGCGGAAAATATCCTGTCTGCCTACGGTGGTAAACCAAATGCCATGCCGGTCGCAATCCCAGCGAGAATCGGCAGTCCTTCGCTGATCAAGCATGTGTTCGTGATCATCCGCGAAAATCGCACCTACGATCAGATGCTGGGCGACGTGGTCGGTGGCAACGGCGACGCCACCTTGGCAACGTTCGGCGACGGCACGGCAGCGTCCAGCTACGGCCTCGCACCGGTCTCGCCAAACGCCCACACTCTCGTACAGCGTTTCCCGCTTTTGGATAACTTCTACGACCCGAGCCGCCAGTCGGCTGACGGTCACAACTGGATCGTGCAGGCCATGGCTCCCTACTCCGACGACGTGCAGTCGCCGGACTGGCTCCGCGACTACCCCTCCAACGGCGGCGATGCGATTGCCTATCAGAAGGCTGGCCACCTGTGGGACGTGGCTGCAAAGGCAGGCGTCACGTTCAAGAACTACGGCGAGTACATCGAATACAACTCGTTCCTGCAGCCCACCGGGTCGACCACCGAGCCGCTGTGGATCGACTTCTTTAACGACACAACGGCTTACGAGTGTGGCGCCGAGCCCCAGCTCTACAACTACCGCACGGTCGCCTCGCACTCCCCGCTTCCGAACCTGATCAACAACACGGTCCAGAACTATCCGCAGTTCGACTTGGGCATCCCCGACCAGTTCCGCTTCGATATCTGGAATCAGGACTTTCAGAACGACGTCAGAAACAATCGGGTGCCCCAGTTGGAGTTCATGTGGATCAGCTCCGACCACACCGGGGGTCCGCCGCCGGCGCAAGTCATGCAGGCCGATAACGACCTGGCCCTTGGCCGCTTTATCGACGCCATCAGCCACAGTTCGATCTGGTCCTCTTCAGCGATCTTCATCGAGGAAGACGACGCGCAGACTGGTGTCGACCACGTGGACGGTCACCGCAGCCCGGGCTATGTCGTCAGCCCCTACGTCAAGCAGCAAGTGAACCCCGATGGCACCGGTGCTGGGGTCACCGAAGACAGCACCTTCTACACGCAGGTCAACGTGACCCGCACAATCGAGCAGATTCTCGGTCTGGAGCCCATGAACCAATTCGACTTGGTGGCTTCGCCGATGCAGACGATCTTCATCAACAACCCCCCGGCGAATAACTTCCTGCCGTGGACACACGTGCCGGCCGGATTTCCGCTGAACACGGGTGTTACTCAGACTGCGACTCAGACCACCATCCCCGCCTGCCCAGCGCCGGCTGCGACCCCTGCGGTCAAGGCTCAGTCCGTCCGGACTGAGAGCCCCGCAGTCAAGGCTCTCAGGGCTGGATGGATGGCAAAGAAAGCCGAGGTCTTCGCTGGCAAATATCACACGCCGGACTCCGAAGACTCAGACACCGTCAACCACCTGAACTGGTACGAATCCACCGGGTTTATGCGGCCCTATCCCGGCGAGAAGAAGGTTCGTCCCGCGAGCGACTTCCACAACGCTGCACCTACCAAGGTCGACGACGACGACTAAAGCGCGCGTTCCGACCTATATCGAACCTCTCCCCGATGAACCGGGGAGAGGTTTTTTTCGCCCGAAGACGCAGAGTCCCCACCAATCTCTGCATAACGGCGATCCAACATGACAAAAATGTAATCTCCGCGTCATGGTTCCGTTACAGCTCGACTGCTAAGGTTCGCGACATGGATGTGCGCGCGGGGCGTCTCTCCGCCTCAGGTCGCACGGCCGATCTCGGTTGCGTCATGAATAATCCAAGGAGGAAAACGGTATATGTCTCGAAAAACGTCCCTAAAACCGTTTCGAAATAGATCTCGAAACAAGTCGCGGATCAACCGTCTGCGTCCGCTTGCTGGCTTGCTGGCAGCGGGGCTGAGCTTTCCGGCCATCGCCGCTGCTCAGTCTGTGGAGTACCCGAAATACGTCGCCGGCCCGCAGCCGAACGGCTCGTGGGTCGTGAGCAGCGGCCAAGTCATCAACCCGGCCGGTACCCAAGTCAACCTTGGCATCCGAGTTCGGGCGAAAGCCGTCGCGCTCAACCCCAATCTCAAGACTCACACCGCCGCCGTGCTCACCATGGGTACATCGACGAGCGATGGCAATGGCGCCGTGGAAGTGTTCGACACCGCGACTGGCGTTGTCATACAGAACTACAGCCCGTTGGGAGGAAATGATTCCAGCGGCAGCTATAGCGGCATAGCTTATTCGGCGGACGGCAAGCACCTGGTGTTCAGCCAGGACAGCAGCAACGTCACCATCGCCAGCGTCACTGCACAGGGTCTGCTGGAAGACGAAGCCCAGGTCAGCGTGCCGCCAAATAATTCCTTCATCAACTGCTTTCCGAACAGCCCACCGGCTGCTTATGCCAACCCCTGCGGATCGTTCTATAGCGGGTACACTTCCTATCCCGGCGGCGTCGCATTCTCCAAGGACGGCTCGAGTGCGTACGCCCTGCTGAACCAGAACGATACGCTCACCAAGATCGACCTGACTGCAAAACCGCCGGTGCAGGGTGTGCAGATCCGCGTGGGCAACGCGCCACACAGTATCGTGATCGACAGGAATGGCACGACCGCCTACGTCAGCAATGAGGGTGGCCGGGCGGCTACAGAAGCAGACTTCCAGGTCAACTCCGCGGGAACGGAAATCGTCGCCGACCCGGTGGTTGGCGCCGCGATCACCGGCACCGTTTCAGTGGTCGATCTGGCCTCGATGACGGTCACCGCAACCATCTCGACCGGTCTGCACCCGACCGGCATGGCGCTCTACGGACGTTCTCTGTTGGTCGCCAATACTTATAGCGACACCATCTCGATTATCAACACCACCACCAACGAAGTGGACCGGACGATCTCACTCGGGCTGCCGATCGGAGTGCCCGGCGCAGGCCAACCGGCCTATGGCGCCGCGCCGGACTCGATCGCCGTCGATGGCAAGAATGGCATTGCCTACGTTGCGCTTTACAATGCCAATGCGATCGGGGTGATCGACCTCAGCTACGGCGTGCGCAATCCTGTCATGGGCATGATCCCGGTCGCCTATGCGCCGAGCTCGGTCGTTCTGGACGCGGCCAACAACACGCTCCTCGTTGCCAACGACAAGGGCATCGGCGCGCGTGAATCGTTCGAGTGCGACCACGGCGTCTGCGGCTACAACACCCATCAGGATAATGGCACCGTCAGCATTGTCCGCATCCCGGATAGCGCGACCTTGGCCACGATGACCAGTCAGGTTTTCGTGAACAACCACTGGGATCTGGCAGAAAACATCAAGTCTGCCTCCGGTGGCAGAGCGGATGCCAAGCCGGTCGCAATCCCGGCCAGGATCGGCGATCCGTCCCTGATCAAGCATGTGTTCCTGATCGTTCGTGAAAACCGCACTTATGATCAGGTACTGGGCGACGTGGCCGCCGGTAACGGCGACGCCTCGTTGGCAGTGTTCGGCGACGGCTCCGCAGCCGGCGGCAGTCCAATTACGCCGAACGTGCACGAACTGGTCGCGCGCTTCCCTCTGTTGGACAATTTCTACAACCCGAGCCGCCAGTCGGCTGACGGTCACCAGTGGATCACCGAGGGCATGGCGCCCTACGCTGACGACATTCAGTCACCGGACTGGGTCCGCAGCTACCCGGGCGGGAACGCCGGCGATGCGCTTGCCTATCAGAACAAGGGCTTCCTGTTCTCGGAAGCCGCCGCCGCCGGCCAGACGGTGAAGATCTACGGTGAATACGTCGAGAACGATACGTTCCTGCAGCCGAACGGGTCGACCAGCGAGCCGAGCTGGAGCGACTTTTACACCGACTCGCAGAACTTCGAGGCTGGCACCGAGAAGACGCTGTACTACCAGAATACGGTCCAGGCAGAATCTTCTGTCCCGGCCGTGTATAACCACCTCATCAAGAACTTCCCGCAGTTCGATCTGGGCATTCCTGACCAATTCCGCGTCGATGTGTGGTTGCAGGACTTCAACAACGACGTCGCGCACGGTACGGTGCCTACTTTGAGCATCCTCTGGATAATGTGCGACCACACCGGTGGACCGCCCACGCCGCAGGCTGAACAGGCCGATAACGACTTGGCCGTTGGACGCATTATCGACTACATCAGCCACAGCAACGTTTGGTCCTCGTCGGCTATCTTCATCGAGGAAGACGACGCGCAGAACGGCGTCGACCACGTCGACGGTCATCGCAGCCCGGGCTATATCGTCAGCCCATACGCCGTGCAGAAGGGATCCAGCGATCACACTTACTATACCCAGGTCAACATGACTCGGACGATCGAACAAATCCTCGGTCTGCCGCCCATGAACCAATTCGACCTCGTGGCGTCGCCGATGAGGACGGATTTCGTCAAGGGCACGCCGTCCAAGGAGAATTTTCAGCCGTGGACGCACCTGCCGAACCAGGTCCCGCTGACCGATGGCGTGACCGCTAGCTCGGATAGCCCAAAAAGCAGCCCTAAGATCAAGGCTCTGAGGGCGGCTTGGGTCCAGAAGAAGGCGCAGGTCTTCGCCGGAAAACTGACCAAGCCCGACTCCGAAGACCCGGACACCGTCAACCACTTCAACTGGTACATGTCGACCGGGTTTACCCGGCCCTATCCTGGTGAGAGCACGGTTCGCCCGCCGAGCGAGTTCAACAACCCGGCACCCACCAAGGTTGACGACGACGACTAAACATCGACGCCTAAAACACGTTCCAACTGCAACGACCCTCTCCCCCGATGACCGGGGAGAGGGTTTCTTGCTCCCGCCTCAAACCCAAAGTCCCCAACCAAACCGACCCTGTCCCACCTCCGGCGTGAACGCTACTGCCGTGGCACGGCCGGCATGCTGCACGCCGGAAATTGGGAACCAACCTGTATTCCTTGGGGGGTGTCCGAGAGGTTGAATCTGGTGGCGGCGGTAGGACTCGAACCTACGACCTACGGATTATGAGACCGTCGCTCTAACCACCTGAGCTACACCGCCACGGTTTACAACCAACCTGCCGACTGGATACTTAAGAGCTGCACGCTCGTTGAAGCAAACGGCTACATGATGCCGTTTGGTGGACAGCATGGGCCGAGGCCAGCGAGGGTGCGTCTTTGGGGGATGCGAGGCACTTCACGTCTACTATGCGTCATCAAGATTGTAGACGGTTGACCGCGACCGGTGCAACGTCTTGAGGATTGACTACCGATATCGCTCTCTCGACGTTCAATCGAAAGAAGTTCAACGGGACGGCGCGAAACCCGCTGCGTTAACTACGATCATGTTCGGGTAATAGTGCGCGAGGATTTGGTGGAAGTCGGCGCCCTCTTCGGCCATCGCGCGAGCTCCGGCTTGGCAGAGTCCGATGCCGTGTCCCTGGCCGACTCCGCGCACCAGGATCTGCTCGCCTTCCTTTCGCATGATGAAGTTATTGCTGGGGACGGTGTTCCAGCCCAGGCGGCGATCAAGGGCAAGACGGGAAGATTCGTTAGAACTGCGCAGGGCGGCGGCATCTGCTGCCGAGAGTCGCACTTGCCAGCGCACCGGGTGTTGGCGGCAATACTTGCATTCTACGGAATAGTAAGGGTAGGCGGCTGGAGGCAGGCCGAGTTCGGCGGGAACGCGCGTGCCTCCGCTGCAACTGCGCGTGTACATGGCGGCAACAGGTTGAGATTGGTAAGCGATGACCAATCCACGGGTAGCGAAGGCGGCCTGGGCTGCAGCGGAATTGTCTGCGGGGATCTCTCGCAAGAACTGGCAGTGCGTGGTGTCGCAAAAATCAAAGTCGTGGTGACGGCCCTTGCCGGCGACGAAATAGGATCGAGCCGCGACAGCCAGCGATTTCAAGGCCTCGGAAGGCGTTTCCTGTGTGCTCTCCGCGGCCACCACGGAAGAGACGGCAGATTCGAGATCCATGGTCACGACTGGGGACAGAGTTCCCGCCGCGAGTTTTACTTCGAGCGTTCCGCGATAATGACGCCTGATTCTTCCGGGGACAGCAAGATTGAGTGTGGCCGGGCCGTTATCCCGGCTCGTTACCGTCACTTGAGAAGCACGGAGCGTGCGAGTCCCGACAATCAGGCCGATATCGTCTCCGCGTGAGCGGATCTGAGCGACGCTTATACCTGAGCTGTTTTCGAGCACGAACGAGTTCTCTCCAGCGTGTACGACCAGGGCCGAACCCGCGGGGGCGCTAATGGCGAGTTCACGAGGATGGAATAGTCCGAACACACCGATCCGGACACTCTGCGCGACATCCTGTGCGAACGCGGAAGAGCTGGCGAGAATCAGAGCGAGGAGTGCCGTTGTGATCTTCATCCGGCGGACAGCGAAGTCACTCCGTGATGGAGCGCAACATCTGTCCGGCCATCTTAGCAGCCTGGGCTCCGGGGGCGCCGTGCACGCGAACCATGAGGAGAATCTGGGGATCGTTGGACGGCGCCATGACGATAGCGAAACCGTCGCCGGGTGCGCGGTTGGAATGAGTGCACGGCGCGGTGCCGGTTTTCACCAGTGCGTCAGGGAAGGGAAGAACGCGATCGACGGCTGCGCCGGTACCTTTCTCGGCCGACTGTGCCATGCCCGCGACAATCTGGCGGACGCCCGGCTGATCGCGACGGCGAACCAATTCGAGATACGCGCGCGCCATGCTCAGCGGCGAAATCAGCCAGCGATTGCCGAGGCCGGCAAGTGCGGGTCCGGCGGTCCCGGGAGCAGGAGGATCGATGCCATAGCGCAGCGCGGTCGGCGAAACGTCGGCGGCAGTCATCGTTTCTGTGAGAGATCGAAAATATGAGTTGCAGGAATAAGCGATCGCGGTCGAAAGATCGACGGAGCCGTGGCCGCGTGGAAGCCAGCAGCCAGTCGCCGTTCCACGGCATATGTGCTGCGGGTAGAGGAAGGCGTGGCCTTCACCATAGGCCAGGGCGGTGAAAGGTTTGACCAGGGAGCCGAGAGGGATCGGGGCGTCGATCTTGCCCCAACGCGAGGCAAGGGTTTTGCCGGTTGAAGCATCGAGGAGCAGGAACGAAACCGTGTCACTCGGGAAATCACGATTGAGAATCTGCGCGGCCGATTGAGCAAAGAGTGAAGTTCGAGGCGGATTCGCGCGGTCCGACACGGGAGTTCTCGCACTGCCGCTGGAGGGCGACAGCGCGAGCAGACTGACAACGGACGCAAGCGCAAGATTTCTTATTGCGACCATTCGTAAGTCACCGTCTGCAGGACCCTGGCGCCGTCGGTGCGCACGGCAATGCGCTCCGCAGCGACATCGTCGAGAGTCGCACTCAGGCCTGTCAGGTTGTCGGAAAAGAATTGCGGTTGCCGACCAATGTCGGGAACGTCCGACTGCGTGGCATCGGGCCGGTCGACGAGGCCGAAGAAGCGCGCAAAGTTGGCGCGCTCGCGGGAGTGCTTGAATCCGGCAAGAAAGATGGCCGGCTTCACCGCCGATTTGCGGTCAAGATTGGAGAGCATCGCCGACATCAACGCCGGGTCATCGGAGACCAGAAAATACTTGCCGCGGACGGAAACGGCGAGGGGCCAGAGGCCGTCGAATTCCTGATAGCCAGCTTCCTGGTGCCAAACGACCCCAAGTTGGCTGGTGGTGAGGCCGGGACGAACAAAATCAGCAAGAGCCGATTGAACCCCGGTTTCGTTCCAGTCTGAGGCCGCTAGCAGAGCAACGCCAGAATGAATCCTAACGAAGACCCCGGCTTTGTCGCGCTCCGTGGATTGCGTCTGCAGCGAGGCGAGAATCTGTGTTTTATCCAGGAGGTTCTTCAACGCGGAGCTGCTTTGTGGCGCAAGCGGACGTTGCGCGGGGGATCGATCGATCCGCGTTTCGAGATCGGAGCTTGCGCCCGTTTCTCCGGAAGTGAGTTGCACCTGCGGCGCGATCTGCGAAGGCGGCGCCGGACCGAGATGGGGCGCGAGTAGCTTGCTATCGAGCAGATCGAAGCAGGAATCGGCGGAAGGCTGCGCCTTGGCCTGGTAAACGCCCGCGTTGTCGGGAACCAGGCGAACCAAGTCGGCGGCGGCTTCGATTCCATCGGCAGACGATGCGGGTGCGGAAGTTTTTCGAATCAATACGCGCTCTTCGCGGTATTGATTTTCGGAGCGAAAGAGATCTGACACCGCCGCGGAGTATTGGGACAGGTCTGTGATATTTTGTTGCACCCAGTAAGTACGGAAATACGGGCTGGGCACAATTTTCCCGAGGTTGAGGACCATGCGCAAGTCGCCCGGCGTCGCAGCGGCCGCGACCGATTGCGACCACCATGGTTCGCTTTCAACGGTAAGGTTCTGGCTGCCGGAAATCAATTGCAGCGCGCCCGCGAGAAGATCTTCGCGGGTCGCCAGCAGCAAGTAATCGCCAGCAACCGCGAACGCGACTTCCTTTTGCGACTCGGGATCGCGCCGCACGTAGAAATCGACGCCGCCGGCGCTCCGCGGCTCGAACTTTGCGCGGGTCTGCCAGAGCGTCGTTTGCATCGCCTTGGCCGACGGCAGATAGGTGATGTAGAGGAACTGAAGATTGCCAATGTCGTACAGAGCGAGAGCGCTACGGGTTCCGGCAACCTGAGTCAGGAAGTCCATGTCGGGGGGGAATCCGGCGGCAGCGGCGAACTGGCTGCGAGCGCCATCGAGACGCAGGAAGAGGCGCGAGCGGGAGAAAACGTCGTAATTGCTGCTCTTGATCCATTGTCTTTTCTGCGATGAGGAGTTCCAGTCGGAGAGCAGCGAAGAAAAATCTTTGGCTTCCAGGTAGAGCAGGGGGCCAGCCGGAACGTACTTCGAGAGAGCTGGGTCGCCGGGGTTGGCGGACAAATGCGCAGCCCAGCCAATGCCGGCACACACGATGGCGAGGACAACAAAGAGAGAAGTTCGTTTCATGGCTTCACGCCTCCTGCAGTAGTGGCGGCCTTGGGTAGGGGAGCAGCGCGAGCCAGCAGTCGCGGCCTCACAACGCGATCCTGCTCCAATGCTTCGTGCAGCAGCGGCTGACGAGCGGAGTTTTGGCGCGCGGTTCGCAGCGCTGCCTTGAGAGCTGAAATCTTTCGAGCGACTTCCGTGCGCGCTGCGGGTACATCTTGCAGACTGCGGGCGACCTCGAAATAAGAGACAGCATCAGACGGACGATTGAGCCGGGCCATGGCGTCGCCGACCATCTGCGCCAACTGCGCCTGCTGGCTACGGGAGAGTGTGGGTGCTGGTGTGGCCGCGGTGGGCGTATCGGCGCTCTCGTCGTCTTCTTCGTCGTCAGAACTGATGATCTGTTCGTCGCCGGAATCTGTGGCTGGAGCTTGGGTGTTAGCCAAAGTCTGCAATATCGGTCCGAGAACTCCGAGGGCAAGTTCGTCCGAGTGCAGACTGGTCGCGGCCTGGAACAGGGGAACGCGAGCTTCGTCTCGCTCGGGGAAGTCGACGATGCAGTGGCTGAGTAATTGGAGTTTCGTCTGCGCATCGGCCACCGAGCGCGCGGCTTTGATGCGGGCGTCGTAGAAATAGAACTTGTCTGCAGAAGCTGGAGAAATGCCGCCTGCGTTTCCCGCAAGCAGGTTCAGTTCAGCGCTGCCGAGATCGGCGTGCGAGCCGCCGGGAAGAGCGGAGGCGGCCTTGATGCGAAGGGCATAGGGAACGTCGGCCGCGGATGCCATCGACGTGAGCACCGTCTGCGACCCGGACAAGTTTTGTCCCGCGCCTGCCGTGGCTTTGGCGAGGCGCAAGCGGAAAGAAGCGTCCCAAGGCGCCGACTTCACGAGCTGGTCGAGGAACTCGACGGCTTCCGCGTTGTGGCCAGTTTTCTCCAGCAGCGCGGCGGCGGGGTCGAGGTTTTCAAACGGATTGCCCACAACCACGACCAGACGGCGAAGCAAGTCGAGAGAGCCTGGGGTGTCTCCCGAAGCGAGTCGAATTTCGGCGAGGCCGAGAAAGTTGGAGGCGTTGAGCTGTCGCGCATCGATTTCGCGGGCGAATACAAATTCCAGGATCTTGCGGGCAGATTGCTTGTCTCCGCCTTCGAATAGCTGTCGAGCCGCGGTGCGCAGCAGGTCAGGCGCGGGAACGTTCTGCGCGTCAGTACGATACGCGGCGATTTTCGAGTCCAGTGTTCCGAGATGAGCGGCTGCGTTCAGATCCAGCGGCACGAGAGTGGGCGCATGTGCTTCGCGGGTCGACTGGGGTAAGGCAGCAATTGCGTCGGACGCCTGCGAATACTGCTTGATGCCCATGAGGTGCTTGATCCAGCGCACTTGCCAGGAATCGAAATTGCTCTGAGCGTTATCCCGCTCCCAACCAGTCAGCGAACCGATCGCATCCTGTTTCGATTGGAGAATTCGCTGATAAATTGGACCGCGCTGAGCCGTAGGAATCCAGGGGACATCGACTACGTCCGCGAGAATCAGCGTGGGGTCCTGCGCGGCGGAGGAAACTTCGAGGAGCCACGTAGTTGCGGATGCGGGATCTCCGAAGGCTGCGTAGGCGGGCTGCAGGACGGCGTTCGATCGCCAATTGCCGTTGTGCCGGAGATAGTCACGCACGACAGCGTCCGCGTCGGGCTTGAGGTCAGAGTAGAGATGCCGGGTGCGAAGCTGATCGCAGGTGCGCCCGAAGTCCGTCCAGAAAGACTCCGTGACCTGCGCGCTGTTGAGTTGCTTCAACAGAACGGCGAATGCCTGCTTCCACTGGGCGAGGGCGCTAGCGCGATCTCCGCGTTTGTAATAGGCGAGGGCGAGACTGTCGTAGACATCGGCACGGCCGGGTGAAAGTTCGAGGGTGTGAGTATAGTCGGCAATGGCGTGCTGGCTATCGCCGGAGCCGGCGTAGTAGTCGGCCAAGGTCAAGTATCCAGAGGCGGACGCCGGACTCTGCTCGAGGATGGCAGGCAGAAAATCTTCGGGATTGCCTTGCCTGGTTGTGCCCAGATAATCGCCGTAGCGTGATCCGTAGTAGAACCAGATGTCGCCGGCTAGTTGCTCAGTGCGGTCGACCGGTTTCGCCAGGCGCTCGGCGATGGTGTTGTCGCCCAGAGCCCCGAGGAATGCATTGTTAATTTCGGTGGTGGGCTCGGCGTAATAGAGTCCCGTGAGAGCGAGGTAGGACTTGCTCCAAACCGGAGGGCGACGTTGTCCGCGGGCGGCGACTACGCTGTGGGACAGGACGGGGCCTCCGTTGGCAATCACATAGTTCGCGGCCTTTTCGCCGACGGCGTTGGGCCAGGTGGCGCTGATGGCGACGAGTTCCTGTGGCCGCTGCGCGAGGAGCAGCTGGAAAAGACGCTGTTGACGAGCGTTGTCGAGGTAGGAAGCGGAAATGTAGGAGAGCAAGCGCAACTCATTTTGCGTGTCGCCGGCGGAGCGGTAAGCGTCAGCAGCGTCAAGCAGGGGTCCAGTCCGATTGGCCGGCGGCAATACTGCCGCGAACTGTTCGAGTTGCGACGCAAGTTCGGTGAAACGTCCGCGCCGACGTTGCAGGTCGACGAAGACTGGGATTCGGCTATAGAGATTGGGGGAGGCGGTTGGCGACTGCATCAACAGCTCGAATCGCCAACGTGCCTCCTGGTCGGCGAGGGCGGCGCTTTGGGCCAGAGGGATCGCGAATTTCTCGAGATCGGCGAGGTTCATGCCGTTGCGTTTCGATTCGGCGAAGTGAGCGAAAATGAGTCGCTCCTCAGACGTGAAGTACAAGTTGACGGTGCTGCCCATTTCTTCCAGTGCGGCGGCCATGCCGTCGCGAGCGGTCTCGATGCGGGTTTGGCGCACTCTTGCGCGCCACTGTGCGTCGGTGACTGCGGCAATACCCTGTTTCTCGACTTGCTCTTTCAGGACCGGTAGGGCCGCAGATGCATCTGCGAGAGAGCTTTGCAACGCGGCGTAGGCCTGTTCGTGTTGGCGGAGCCGAGTCATTAAACGTGCGTAGGTTTTCGCACCGGTGAGATTCTCCGGGGCGGCCAGCAGATCAGATCCAGCTGTCTTGGCTCCGAGTTCGGCGAAGGTACGGGCTTCTGCGAGCATGCCCCACGACTCGAGTTGTCTCGCAGCTTCGAAATACTTAGCGGCGTTCTCGGGACGGCCGTCGATCAAGGCGGCTTTGAGGGCGGCGACGGTTTCGTTGATCTTGCCCTGTCGAGCGCGCACGAGCGCGATTTTCTCCATCCACTGTGGGTCTTTGTAGGCGAGTTGGTAGATGTGCTCGTAATCGGAGACGGCATCGTCGAAGCGCATCAAGCGCTCTTCGAGACCGGCGCGCGCAGCGTAGAGATCGACCCGATCGGGACGTACGGCGATGGCTTTTGCGTAGGTTTCAATCGCGGCAGGGTAGTTCTCGAGATTGGTTTGGATCCGCGCCAGCACCATGGACCAGTGATAGTCCCGGGGGGACTGCGCCACCGTCTTGGAGTAGAAGTCGACGAGTTGTGCTTGCCGCTGGTAACGTAAGGCGAAAATCGCGGCTTCGGTGACGAGAGCGTCGTCCTCGGGAAAATTGTTGATGAGTTCGATGTATTGATCGACGGCGCCGGGATAGTCCTTCAGGCGGGTGAGCGCGAGAATCAGGCCGCGGCGTAGAGTCGCAATCTGAGCTTTGCGGGCATCCGCAGGCAACGATGCGGCACGGAATAGGCCAATCTTCTCGGTATAGAACTGTTTCAATCCCTGGTCGTCGCCAGCCTGGGCGTAAGTATCGGCCATGGCGGCAAGGTATTCGCCGTTGTAGGGAGAGACATTCAGCAGTTGCGCGAGTAAGTCCCGCGCCTGCTGGTATTGTTTTGCGTCGGTCGATTTGCGGGCCGCCTCGTAGGTAAACTGCACGCTCAGTTCGGGATAGGCATCTTTCGCGGCTTGCAGCAGAACTGAAATGGCCCGAGGATAGTTCTTGGTGCGCCAATAGAAGTCGACGGTCGAGCGGACGACGCCGAGAATCTTGGGGTTATCGCGGTAAAGCAATTCCACATTCTTCTGCGCGGATTGAAAATCTTTGCGGCCCTCGTAGAGGCGAATGAGAGCGTAGCGAAGTTCGAGGCGAGTGACCGGGTCGACGGTCAGTTCGGCTTGTTTCTCGATGGCGTGCTGGCGGACGGCTTCGAGGGATTTCTGCTGAGCCAGCGTTTCGATGTCCTCCGTGAGCTCGATGGAGGTTGCACCGCTCACGATCGAATCGAGAAGAGATTCCATTTCCGGTTTGCGGTTCTGGGTTTCCAGAACTTTGACGCGAAGATAAATCGCCGGCATGGACGGATTCGTCGAGCTCACGATCTTTGCGGTGTGCTCGTCAACCAGGTCGCGCAATTTCGGTCGGCGTGAAAGAGTCAGCAGGCGGTTTTCCGCCGGAGAATCTCCAGCCGCGTTCAGAGCGCCTTTTACGTACTCCTCAACGGCGCGCGGATAGTCGCGCTGGTTTTCGTAGATCGCGCCGGCTTCGTAAGAATAAAGATTGGGATCGGCGAGGCGGTTGCGGCCCAGCTTGAGCAGGCGAAGCGCGTTTTCGAAATCGTAATAGTCCCAGTAGATGGTCGCGGCGTCGAGGTATCCGCCGGGCTGTCCGGGCGAAACTTGCGGAATGCGTTCCCAGTAGGGTGCAGCCTGAGCGAACTGGTCGCGATCGGCGTAGATGTCGCCGATGCGAGCAAGAATCTCAGTGTTTCCGGGATTGGCCTGCAGCAAGTTGTCTTCGATCTTGGCGGCGACGGCGGTGTCCGCGGGATCGAAGTACGCGAGCGATCGACAAACAGACGACGCGGCGCGGGCGATTTCGAATTCCGCGGGATATTGCCAGGCGAGCGATCGGAGGATGGGCGCGCTCTCCTCAAAATGCGAGCGCCACTGATTGGCGTTGGCGAGGAAGTCGGCAGCGGCAGGATTATTCTGCCAGCTTGCGGCGTCGGGGGCGCTTTGGCGCAGGACGGCGAGTTCCGGTTCGAGCTTGCCCGTTCGGGAAAGAAACTCGAAGAACTCCGCGCGGAGGTCGGCCTCTTCGAACCAGTGCTGGCGCAGCAACGCTTCCCATGCAACCGGATCGCGCGTGGTGGGAGTCTGGTACGCGGAAAGAAGATTCCGCACGAACACCGGGTTATGCGGGAAACGTTGACTTGCGTACAGGTTCAGGCGAAGGTAGAGCGCGGGAGTACCGCCGATCACGTTGTAGAAATAATGCTCGAGGTCGCTCCCGTTGAAGCTCTTGACCGCGTCGCGGGTCAACTGCTCGAAGTCGGAGTTTTTCTTGTGGCGCAGGTAGAAACGCGCGAGCTTGTCATACCACGAGCGGTCGGGAAATCGCGCGATGGCGCGCCGGTAAACTTCTTCCTGTTCGGTGCCCAGTTGGTTTTGCTCAAGAAACACGGCCAGCCGCTCGTAGAGACCGGCGTCGTCGGGATTGCGGTCGACTTCGCGGCGCAGTACAGCCAGCGCTTGGGGGATTTGTTTCATCTGGACCAGACGAGCGAGGTAACGTTCCAGAACACGCGCGTATTCGGATGAGCGTGCTCCGGTCTGTGGTTGATGCGAAGTGGTTGTGCTGATCTGGAAAGCCTGGCTGGTTGAGCGGCGTCGCGTGGCGGTTTCTTCATTCCCGCCAGCTTCCTCGGCTCCTTGTCCTTCATCTTCCGCGGCATCGTTCATGCCGCCGCGGGCCGCGTAATCGTATGAAGCGCGATTTCCTTCCGTGTTGGATCCGAGGGGCACGTTTTGCGCCTGCGCGGCGAGTTCCTGCAGCACGGAATCGTAAATAGCGAACTCGCTTGGCGTATCGTTCTTGCGCGAGTAGGCGTCGGCCATCAATAAGGCGACAGCGGTTCGCTGCGGCGCGTTCGGAAAAGTGGCGAGAAAGTCGCGGCCGCCTTGAATCACTGCGTCGCTTTCCGCGTTGGCGGAGTAGAACTCCATGAGCATGGCATGAAGCTCGGGACGACGGGCAGAGTTCGGAAATTTGGTGTCGAGCAGCGCCAGCAATTCCGCGGCGCGAGCGCGATGGAAGTAGGGCACGGCGCGCTGTTCTTCTGTTGAATAGGCGGAAGCCGGCTCCGTTGTGTTCAGGATCAGCGAAAGAATCCCGTTCAGATACCCCGGACCCTGATCCATGGTGGCGATGTCGCGATACATGGAGAGTTCGCCGGAACCAAGCCGGATGGGCGTTTCCGGAGCCGTGAGCAAAAGGCTGGTGAGGCCTGCAATGGCCTGCTCTTGTGCGTCGGGCAGGCCTTTACTGTTGTAGAGCGCGAAGTAGTAGCGTGCCGCTTCAGGATAGGCGTGAACGTCGTCGAGGAGACGGGCGCAGATAACGAGCTCCTGCGAAATCCACGGGGATTTGCTAGCTTCCTTGTGAAGACGGAAGTCGGCAATGGCCTGCTCGGCGACCGCGAGGTTGCCCTGTTGCTGGTAGTAATAGAAGATTCGCGCGGTCGCGTTTAGGTCTTCAGGGTTCGAGTTGAGCGCGGCGCGAGCCTGATCCAGGAACTTGCGTAGATTCTGAGTTTCGCGCAGGAGATCGAAATAACTCTTCACGAGATCCGGATCCCAGAGCGGCTGAAATTCCTGCTCATACACTGCCAAGCCTTCACGGGCGGAGCCGTGGCGATACTCGACCATCGCTTTTGCTTTGACGGGAAAGACTCGGTCCTGGGGAAAATGTTGGCGGTAATCGGCGATCAGTTGTTGTGCGGCCGAGTATTCTCTCTGGGCCACCAGAAACTGCAGGAAGCGCGCATAGAGAGACTGTTCCTGAGGATAGCGTGCGATCCATGCACGGTACTGGGCGATGGAAGCGTCTTTCGCCGAGCCCTGGGCTTGCAGCACGCTGAAGATACGCTCAAAGGCGTGCCAGGAGCGCTGTTGGGTGACTGGGAGTGAGTTTCTCGGCGGCGATGGGTGCAGCGCTGGCGACTAACGAGAGCGTCTTGATTTCGTCCGCTGGACGCAGGCGGCGATGGTAAAAATCGGCGAGGGCGAGCTGGGCGCTGATTTTATCCGAAGAACTGTCGACGAAGGATTTCCAGTCCGACTCGGCGGCGGTGAAATCGAGTTGCTGTTCGTCTTCCAACGCGCGCAGGGAATACAGTTCGGCGGTGCGTGGCTGGGCTTTGATTAGGTCCGAGAGTGCTGGACGGGTTTCGCGTGGAGGACGCCGATAGAGCACAGCTCCTGAGGGCAGCGACATCATGCGGAAGAAAACGGCCTCCAGCGCGCTCGCGGACTCAGTGTTGCGAATCCACGCCGGAAGTTCGGCAAACGCGGTGACCGCTGAGCTGATGGCGATGACGAGCAAGGCTGTCGCGACCAGGATGCGTGCACGCCAGACGTTTCTGCACGTTGAGTTAAGGAAGGACTTCAATCTGCACCTCCCCGGTACCAATGTTGTGAGCAATGTCTTCCGCCGTGACCGTGAGCTTGTAGGAGCCTGGGATCGTCAGCTCGGGAATTAGCAACGTGCCCGTATTGGCGGCCGCTTGCGGATTCCATCTGAGTTCAATCGGGGCTGCGCCTTCGAGCCGTGCGACCAGAGTGCGCGTACTCTGCGACGCCTGGACCTTGAGATTAATGGACTGGCCGCGATAGAAGCGCTTGCGGTCGAGCCTTACCTCGACTACCGGCGGTTTGCTCGCGATCACGAAAGTCTTCGACTCGCGATAGGTCCGTCCCAGGCGGTCGCGGAGGATCAGACGGACGGTGTAGGTCCCATCCTGCATGTCGGTGGGAGCAAGGAAGCGAGTCTGCCAAATGTCCTCCGATGCGAGATAGCGCAGCGGCTGCATCAAGCCGAACGGGAATAGCGCGACCACGGAGGCAATCGATGAATCGGTTCGGACTCGAAGAATCGGATCGCCCGGACGAATGACGCGCGGCCGCAGCAGCGCGCGCGGGACAGCGAGAAACGAGGTATAGGGCGTCACGAATTTGTACCGGCGCGCCAGGCGGATAATTTCATCGATGGTGGCCTGATCTTCTCCATCGCGTTCGATCTTTTCGAGCAGGGCGTCGACGCGGGCCCGGGCCCATAGGCGCGGCAGTTGCGGATGATCGAAGGATTCGCGCGGAAAGTTGGTTTTGGCGGCGATCTCGACGGGAGTGCCATCGCGCACGCCATGAACTTTGAAGCTGACATTCTCCTGGGGTTTTTCGTAGCGCCCCACCCAGGATGCGAGCGATCCGGAGAACGTGGCCGCCTGCAGCGGGTAGACAGTGTCGACGGAGTTCTCGGGCAGGGCGGCAAGATCAAGCTCGCCAATCGGACTGCGGCCGATCTTGGAGAGAAACGAGTTGAGTTTGAACTCCATGGGTTCGGTGGAGAGTACGTGTTCGAGCACTCCATCCTGATGGGCGAGCAAGCGGAAGAGCGGCAGGTTAGCGTCGTCGCCGACCGCGAGAATGTAAGTTCGGGGTCGCCGCGTTTCTGGAAGTTGCTTCCACGCCGAGGCGTACCACGCCGCGAGCTTGCTATTCGCGATGGGGCCACGCGTGGCGCCTCCGTCGCTGAGAATGACGAGGTAGGTGTTGGCGGCCGCGGGCGCTGCCGCTTGATCGAGTCCGGCCTGCAGAGCGCGTTGTATATCGGTTCCACCGCGCAGGCGGCTGGCGCGGACAAAATCGATCGCGTGCTGAATATTGCCTGGATCGGCGGAGCCGAGCGGCAAGGCGTGGGTTTCGGCGTTAAAGAGAATGAGGCTGAAGTGGTCCGGAGGGCGCAGAGTTCGCAGCAGAGTTTCCAAAGCCCGGTAGCTGCGCTCGAGTTTTTCCCACTGCATGGAGAGCGACGTATCGAAGAGGACGACGACCGTCTTCGGAGGGCCATTCGTGGTGGGGGCCGTAGAAGTTGTGCCGGCTCCGAATCCGAGCAGGGCCTCCGCTTCGAAGAAACCGGGTTCGTTCGTACTGCGGACCGGGGTGGTTTCGGTGGGCACGGGCTGTCCGCTGATCGGGTTGCGGTAGGTCAGAATCTGAAGCGTGTCCGATGCGGCAGGATCGAGGTCGTAGGTGGTCACGAAATCCTCGCCCAGGTTGACGTTCTCTCCTTCAAAGTGTCCTTCGACGAGATGCGCAGTATTCTGATCGAGTTTCAAAGGGAAGGTTGTGGCAGACGCCTGGAAGTTGCGGATGGCATGAGCGGAGTGCAACTCGAAGTTGATACGAAGATGGCGCGCGGTCTGGGATTGATACGCGTCCGGGCGAAGAGGGATGGCGAAATACGATTTCAGATTCTCGACGGGGATGGATTCGTGATATTCGATCTCCAGGCGTTTGGTTCCGAAGGCGGGGATTGGAACGATGCGGGCACTGAATACGGAAGTGCGCTTGGCTTCTTCGGCGCCGCGTTCGCCCATCTGAAGAAGGCCGGGATCGATGGCCTGTTGCTTGAGCTGGTCGTAAATCTCTTCGGCACGCTTGCGCTCGAGGATCACCGCTGGAATTCGAGTTGGTCCATCCCATGTGGCGAAATCGGAAATGGTGGCGCGGCTGGGCAAAGCGAAAATGTAGTTTCCTTCCTGAATGCCGGCGGTATGATTGGCAAAAATCTGGCGCACGAAAACCTTGGCGTCTCCGTTGTCGATGCGGATGGTGATTTCCATTTCCTCGAGCGACAGGATCGCGGGGTCGGGCTGCTGCTTATCGCGAGGAATGAGGACACCGGCGTCGGCGAACATGAGCGTCGATGCGAGAAGAGAGATGAGGACCGGCCAGATAAAAGTTTTCATGAGTGCAACTTCTGCTCTGGAATGCGAACCAGGCCGTTGTCGGTGCCGACGTAGATATAGCCGTTGCCGCGAGCGAGCGCAGTGACGTTCAAGGAAGGCAATCCCCTATCGATGACCGACCAGCGCCCGGATTGCCGGTCATAAAGATAAAGACCGTTCCCCAAGGTTCCAGCCAGGACATAACCGGGAGTTACCAGCATGGCGTTGGGATTTACTTCAAATTCTCCAGAAGCGTGCTCGAATGAGTGGAAGTGTCCGGAGCGGTCGAGGCCGAGTATGCCCGCGCCGTACGTGCCGACCATCCATTGGTCGTCAACCGGGACAACGGCGGTGATCCAGTTGTGTTTCAAGTTGGAGGTTGCGGTCGTGTAGTTTGTTGCGACGTTGCCTTTGTCGAGGACGGAAATGCCACCGAGCGTGCCGGCCATGAGCGAGTCGCCGGAAACTCCGAGCGCGTAGACGTGGTTGCTTACCAGGCCGTGGAATGCATACAGGCTGTGCGGCCCGGACGAATCGAGAAAGGTGAGCCCCGCGGGAGTCGCGAGGGCGAGACCGTCACCGTAAGCAACGATGTCAGTCACATGGTCGGCGATGAGTCCGTCGATGCGAGTAAGTACCTGCTGTTCGGTTCCGGCATTGTCGAAGCGGACCAGACCGTTGGCAGTAGCAATGTCGATTGTGTCGGTCTTCGTATCGGTAAAGATGCGATTGACGCAGAAGACGTGCTCATCTTCCACATGCGCGGCGCGGTTACCGTCGGATGCGAGAATGTCGAGGCCGCGGTCGAAGTAACCAACCCAGAGCCGGCCGTTGGCGTCGGTGGCGAGCGCAGAAATGTTGCGATCACTCAGAGTCGCGCTACCCGCGGCGAGGACAGGCTGCCATCCGAACCCGTGACGGTTTATCCGATAGAGACCGTTGCGAGCCACGGCGAAAAGCGCATCGCCGGAGGCAAAGATCTGCCGCACTTCGAGCAAAAGGGACTCCGGGCTGGTGTTGGCATTGTTGCGTCGACCTTGCAACTGAACCGAGATGATGCCCTGGTCTTCGGAGCCAACGTAGAGCTGCTCACGCGTGGCGAGCAAGGCGGTTGCCAGCACTCCAGTCGCCAGCACTCGTGAAGGCCGGCCGCCGCTGAAGATGGCGACACCCAGTGGAGTGCCAACGTAGGCAGTGTCGCCATCGACGGCGAGAGAAGTGACTTGTGGGTCCGGCAATCCCTGCGCTTCGGCGAACGTGTCGGTCTGGCCGGCATGGAAGTGGAGCACGCCTCCGCTCAGAGTTCCGACCCAAAGGTTCGATTCGTCTCCCGCAAGTGCGGTTACGTATAGATCTTTGAGTGTGGAGTGGAGAACCACGATTTGTTTTCCGTCATAGACCAAGACGCCGCGCTTCTTGGTTCCAATAAGGAGATGACCGGAAGCATCAGGCAGGATCGAAGTGATGGAGCGCGCATCTGCGTCGTAAGGAAGAATCTGCCGGAAGCTCCGGCCGTTGAAGGCGAGGAGTCCGTCGTTGGCGGTCGCGAGGATCAACTCAGGTTCGCGGGAGTCAGCCAGCACAGCGGGAGCGAGCGCAACCAGCGGCGAACCGGGAAGGTCCCGGCCAACGGCGTACTGGTGAAGCGGGGCACCTCCTAAGTCGTATTCGAGCAGCCCGGCCGGGCCGGCTACATAGAGACGATTGTGGAATCGGGCAGCCTGGAAGAATGTCGCGGGTGCACTGATTGGCTCGAAATCGTTCGACCTGGGGACGAGCGGCTGCGATACAAAGCGAATCTCATGTTCCGAGCGCACATCCTGGGTCGCCGAATGCAACGCCCGCGATACCCGCCAGACGACCGTCGCTCCGAGTGCAACCGCGAGGACCAGACCGGCTGCGACTGCGACGCGGACGGAGACGATGGATGCCCGTCTCATGACGCCTACTTTCTGAACCCTGAACTATAAACCGCCAAGCCGACGCTGCATAGCTAGCAAGTTGCAGACCAGAATGAGTTTTCCGCGCAGGAGAGGAATTCAGAAGTAGATTTCGCAAAAGACGGCGTGTGCGGCGAAACACAGCGTGTCAATACATACACGGGGGACTGTGGCTACGAGGGAGGATCGCTGGCGCCAACGAGGTTCTGATGATCGCGAAATAGATCGAAACTCGGTGCATCAATCCGGATATACTCTGCGGCATGATTCTCAGGGCCCGACTCCTTCGATGAAAGCGATCGCTGTCATCCCTGCCCGTTTGGCTTCGACCCGTCTGCCGCGCAAGATGCTGCGCGAGATCGCGGGCAAACCGCTCATTGGCGTAGTTTACGAGGCTGTCCGTTCTTCAACCCTGCTCGATAGAGTCCTGGTCGCCACCGACTCGGAAGAGATCATGAGAATCTGCCGGCAGTATGGCTGGGATGCGCAGATGACCTCGGAGGCGCATCGCAGCGGGACCGAGCGAGTTCACGAAGTGTCCGATCACGAGGCGGCAGATGTTTACATCAACGTCCAGGGGGACGAACCGCTGGTTCGTTCCGAACAAATCGCAACATTGCTGCGCGTGATGGAAAACCCGTTGGCCCAGGTGGGTACTGTGATGACGCCCGCAGCCGAAATCGACATTCCTAACCCGAATGCCGTGAAAGTGGTGACCGATCTCAACGGGCGCGCTCTCTATTTTTCTCGCGCGACGATTCCTTTCGACCGCGATGGCGCTCAGCCTCGCTACTTCAAACACCTGGGACTGTATGCCTATCGCAAAGTTGCCCTCAACCGGTTTGTGACGTTGCCCGAGTCGCCGCTTGAGAAGAGCGAGCGGCTGGAGCAGCTTCGCTTTCTGGAGAACGACGTTTCGATTTACGTGGCTGAGACCCCGTATGACAGCGTAGGCGTCGATACGGAGGAAGATCTGCAACGCGTACAGCAGATCTTTTTAGCACGCCGAACTTGACTTCGAAAAGACACGGCGAGTGAACTAAGCCCTCTTCGCCCACGCTTCCGCAGCCGCCAAACGCCTCGAGATTGCCGGATGCGAGTGGAAGAACCATTCCACCCACCTCGATGGCGTTCGTTCGGCAAGGTTCTGCTCCGCGAGTTTGTTCATGGAAGAAATGAAGGGGTCGACGCTGGCGATGGACTCGAAGGCATAGCGGTCCGCCTGGCGTTCGTTGAAGCGGGAATACGCGTTGAGCGCGGGCATCAGGAGAAAAGAGAGCACGACGGAAACCAGCGCCAGAAGCGGCAGGTTCGCGAAATCGGATAGTTCCTCGAACATGTGCTGGTCGACTGCATAGTGCAGGGTCCAGTTCGCCGCCCAGAAGCCGAGAAGAGTAATCGCCGCCTGAACAAAGATGCTCTTGAGAATGTGGCGATGGACATGGTGTCCGAGTTCGTGGGCGAGGACGGCCTCGATTTCTTCCGGCGTGTAGTTGTCGAGCAGAGTGTCGGCCAGGATGATGCGGCGAGTCGCGCCCAGTCCCGTCAGCGCAGCGTTCGCTTTCTTGCTCTTTTCCGAAAGCTTCCAGCGGTACACGCCGCGGACGCGCGTTCCAGCCCGCTCGCTGAGCAGCACCAACCGCCGCCGCAGGTCTTCGTTGTCGAGCGGTTCGAACTTATAGAAGATGGGGAAGAGCACCACAGGCGCAAGCTGGGCCAGAAGGATGAACAGTCCCATGAAGAGCGCCCAGGCCAGGATCCACCAATGTTGCGGCCATTGCCGGAGCGTGAAGTACAAGACTTCGACCACGACCGTTCCCATCACGAGCCCGACTAGAAAACCTTTGGCCTCGTCCCAAATCCAGGATCGGAATCGCTGCGTCGAAAGCTTGAACCGGCGCTCCAGCCGGAATCCGTAATAGTCGAGTCCTATACCCAGAGCCTTGCCGATGACGAGCAGCAACAGCAAGTACATGAAGACCGATAGGGTGTAATTCTGAAACCCCATGCGGTAGGCCAGGTCGCGAAGCCAATCTGACCAGCGCGTAACCAAGAGAACCACCAAGAACAGAAAACCCACGGCAAAATCGGCAATGCCGAGCCAGCGCCGAATCAGGTTGTAACGGCGTGCCTCAGGCGAATCGGCCGGAACCGGAGTTGGATCGTCTGCCATGTTCAGATACTAACTCTTGCCCCTCACGAAGTTTTCACCTGTCTCCAGGAGTTCGCTGACCAACTCGGGCGATGAAGCTTCGGTGTAAAGCCGCAGCAACGGCTCTGTTCCGGACGCGCGGAATAGCACCCATGCCTCTGCTCCGTTGCCGTTGGTGGGCGCATCGAGGAAAAACTTTACTCCGTCCATGTTTTCTTTCTTGAGCACACGGTAGCGCCCCAGACTTTGCGTGCTTTCGGCGCGGGCCCGCTGAATCGCGTTTTGCTTCATGTCCTCAGGGATATGCAGATCGCGCCGTCCGTAATAGTGTGATCCGAACTCGCGTTGCAAATCCGCGACCAACTGGCCCAAGGGCTTGCCCTCTTCCGCCATTACGTTGGCGAGCAGTAGGCAGTTCAGCACGCCATCGCGCTCGGGCAGGAAACGAGAGTAGCCAATGCCGCCGGACTCTTCTCCGCCAATCAGAATCTCGTGCGACATCATTAGATCGGCGACATATTTAAATCCGATCGAAGTCTCGCGCAGCTTGCGTCCATACTTTGCCGCGATGCGGTCGAGCATGCGGGTAGTATTGAAGGCGCGCACCACGTCACCTGGCCATTTCTTGCGTTCCAGTAGCCAGTACAGCAACACGCAGAAGATTTTGTGCGAATCGACGAAACTGCCATCCTCCGCGACGGCACCGATGCGATCGGCGTCGCCATCAGTGGCCAACCCGGCGTCACATCTCTCGCGTACCACTGTTTCCTGCAGCATTGCCGTGTGCGGTTGGATAGGCTCAGGATTGATTCCGGGAAACAGCGGATTCAGTTCCTGGCGAATCGCGATGTGCTGTACGCCGCGTTCCGCGAAAATTCCGGCCAGAACGCCGCGCCCGGAGCCGTACATCGCGTCGACGGCGAACTTGAACTTTGTTTTTGCGATCAGGTCCATGTCGGCGAAGCGGCAAACCGCAGCGATATAGGGCTTCTTGAGGTCGACTTCCTCGACTGCCGCTTTGGCGCCCTGCGGCGCCGCGCCAGAGGCGAGTTCTTCTTCAATCCTCTTCATGATGGCCGGCGTGGCTGAGCCGCCAAAGTTGCCTTTGAACTTTACCCCATTCCAGTTCCATGGATTGTGGCTGGAAGTGACCATCACTCCGCCCGCTGCGCCCTGATCTTTAACAGCGTAAGAAACCGAGGGCGTGGGCGTGTAGTCATGCGCTAATTTCACTGGAATGCCGGCCGCGGCAATCACGTCGGCCACGATTCGCGCGGCACGCGGTGAGGCAAAACGGGTGTCGTAACCGACAACAACTCCGCGCTGCGGTTCTTCATATTTCAGAACATAGGAAGCGATTGCGCCCGCAACGCGCCGCACATTGTCGAAGGTGAAGTCATCGGCGATGACTCCACGCCAACCGTCGGTTCCGAATTTGATTTCTTGCGCCATGGTTGAGCGTTTCTAGGTCAGTTTGTGCAGCTTCTTGTCATCGAGATACTTTACGACTTTGCCCACATCCTGCGCGTGCTGCCGGGTGGTAATCAGCAAGGCGTCTGGAGTTTCCACCACTACCAGGTCACTCACGCCAACTGCCGCAACGAATTTGCCCGGAGCGTGAATGTAATTGCCGCGCGCATTCATTAGAAATACGCCAGACCCGGCCACCAGATTTCCTTCTGGCGGATTGCTCTTCGCCGTGTGGTGCTCGTGCAATGCGGTCCACGAGCCCAGGTCGTTCCAGCCAAAATCGGCAGGCAGGCAAAAAATGTTTCCCGCTTCTTCGCCTTTGGCCGAGCGCGGCTCCAGCACGGCATAGTCGACGCTGATGTTTTCGCATTTGGGATAGAGTTTGCGAAACGCTGCGGCGAACCTTCGCGTGCCGAAGGATTCAGCGATTTCTTCGAGCAGTGCCGCGGTCTTGGGTAGGTGTTCGCGCAACGCATCGGCGAGGGTGCGGGCGCTCCACAGGAACATGCCGCTATTCCAGAAGTAATTTCCCGCGGCCACAAATTCCGCGGCCTTCGCTGCATCCGGCTTCTCGGTAAAACGGCGCACGCGCAGGACTTCGCCTTGAAATGCGCTTCCCGCCTCAATGTACCCATAGCCGGTTTCCGCGCGATTAGGACGAATGCCGAGCACGACGATGTTTGCACCTGCGGCGGCGATCTCAATGCCGCGGCGCAGCGTTTCGCGATAGCGATTCTGATCGCCAATCACGTGGTCTGAGGGAAACAACCCGATTACGGCTTCGGGATCGTTCCGCTCGAGCAAAAAAGCGGCCAGACCGATGGCGGGAGCCGTATTCCGCGCGGCAGGCTCCGCCAATATCTGCGATTTCGACAGATTCGGAAGTTGTCTCGCGATCGCAGACCGCAGGTCTTCGTTGGTGATGATCCAGAACTTCTTTGCCGGAGCGAGCGGCAACAGGCGCGCCACGGTCTGCTGAATCATGGTCTGCTTGCCGTCGAGCGCGAGCAGCTGCTTGGCGCGCTTCTTCCGGCTCAGCGGCCAGAAGCGCGTGCCGCGGCCGCCAGCCAGGATTACGGGATAGAAGTTTGAGTTCTTAGCCACGGATTCTCACGGATCTACACAAATCAAGAAAGACGCAAATCTGGACTACATTCTCGTTTCTGGTTCGGGTAACCGACTTCCCGGAACATACGCCCGCAGAAATTCCAGCGTCCACTGCGGGCGAACTCCGAAAGCTCCAATGCAGGAAGGAACGACCGCTGCGTCGCCTTTGGCCAGAGTGACGGGGTCCATCCCTGGCGCCTCAATTACTCCGCAGCCTTCGACCGCCACCAGGATTTGTACTGAACTCCTTCCCGAATGATCACGCGTCGCAAGCTGCAGCGGTTCCTTCGCTTCGAACATATCGACGACAAAGTACGGCGCCTCAATCAGCGGAGAGCGCCGGTTCTTGCTGCCGCGAATCTGTTCCGGCGCCGGGCGAATCACCTTGCCTGAACTTACTTTTTCTTTTACCGCCGCCATGCCGTCTTTCAAATGTAGTTCGCGCGGACGACCGTAATCATACAAGCGATAGGTGGTGTCGGACTGCTGCTGCGTTTCAACCACAACCGATCCCGGCCCCAGTGTATGAACCGTGCCTCCGGCAACATAAATCATGTCGCCGGCAAAAACATTAATCCAATTGAGAACTTCTTCCGCTCGCTTCTGGTGGATCGCCTCTTCCAGTTGCAAGGCGGTAATGCCGGGCTGCAGGCCCAGCGCAATCTGCGCGCCAGGTTTGGCGTGAGCAATGTACCAGCACTCGGTCTTGCCCCAGGGCTGGCCCACGCGCACGGCTTGTGCATCGTCGGGATGAACCTGAACCGACAGCTTCTCGTGCGGGAAAAGAAACTTGAGCAGCAGCGGGAATCGTTTCGGATCGCGCGCCGCATCACCGACCAGTTCGCTCTGATAGTGCTCACTCAATTGCGCCAGAGTTTTTCCGGTGAGCGGTCCATTCGCGACTTTGCAGTCATCGCCGCTCAGCCAGGCCTCGCCGATCTTCTCCTCGAACTTGTGGTTAGGATAAATCGGGGAAAGATCGAGAGTGCCCCATGGGCGCGGGTCGAACGCGGGCAGCATCAATAATGGATAAAGGTTTCCCATTCAAAACTTATGTTCACAAGAAAGGCCGCTCGCAAACGGAACGGCCTTTGCCGAACCCGATCATCATCAAAGAGTCAGACTACTAAACTCGGCTAGAGTTGCTCGAAGAACTTCCGCATGCGTTCGAGGCCGCGGTCCAACTCGGCCTTCGAAGTGGCATACGAAACGCGAATATGTTCGCTGGTGCCGAAGCCCTCGCCGGGAACCGTAGCAACGTGAACTTCGCGCAGCAGCCGTCCGGCCACGTCGGACGCGGATTTCAGCCCGCCACGGCCGAGGAACGAAGAAATGTTCGGATACGCATAGAATGCGCCCTCGGGTAGAGTGCAAGTCACACCAGGAATCGAGCGCAGGCCCTTCACCACGTGATCGCGCAGCTCGATGTATTCGCGCCGCATCTCCTCCACACACTCTTGTGGTCCCTTGAGGGCGGCCACGGCGGCTTTCTGCACGATGGAAGTTGGATTCGAAGTCGACTGGCTCTGCAGTTTTGCCATCGCGCTCGTTACCGCCGCGGGTGCCATTGCGTAGCCCAGGCGCCATCCAGTCATCGCGTAGGTTTTCGAAAGTGAACCCAGCACGACGAAACGCTCTTTATATTCACGCAGCGCGCCCACCGAGAACCTTCCCGTGTAATTCAGATACACGTAGCACTCGTCGGACAGCACCCAGATGCCGCGCTGATGAGCCAGACGAATGACCTCAGTCATATCGTCCGGACTCATGACTGCGCCCGACGGATTGGAGGGCGAGTTGAGAATAATCACCCTGGTCCGCGGCGTGATCAGCCTCGCTACCATCTCGGCGGTGACGCGGAATCCCTGCGACTCGTCCGATTCAAGCAGGACGCAGTTTCCTCCTGCGTAGCGCACGATGTCCTTGAAAGAAACCCAGTACGGCACCGGCAGAATTACCTCGTCGCCGTGATCCACCAGCACCTGAATGGCATTGAACAGCGCGTGTTTTCCGCCGGTCGAGGCGATGACTTCCTCGCGGCGATAGTCGGAGTCGAAATCGACGTTGTGACGGTGCGCGATGGCATCGCGCAACTCGGCAGTGCCGGCGACCGCTGTGTACTTCGTGAAGTTGCCCTGAATCGCGGCAATGGCCGCGTCTTTGATGTGTTGGGGCGTCGCGAAATGCGGCTCGCCCGCACCGAAGTCGACCACGTCGATGCCCTGCTGACGCAGCTTGTCGGCCTCGGCCACAACTGCCATAGTGGCGGAGGGTTCGATGCGATTGATTCTGTCCGTGAGTCTCAGCGCTTCCGTGGTTGCCGTGGTCATGCTTTCTTCTTCCTTTTTTTTGGGACTTCGACTAGTTGCGCGTCCCGTAGTTTGTAGGCGGGGTCCAGTTTTTCACGCAACTTCTGCTCTACTACCTCAGGGACAAGATCTTTCACCGGGCCCCCGGCTTGCGCTACCTCGCGCACTAAGCGCGAGCTTACGTAGGAATACTTGACGGCGGGCATCATGAAGACGGTTTCGAGAGTGGGCTCGAGTTTGCGATTCATGAGCGCCATCTGCAGTTCATATTCGTAATCGCTGATCGCCCGGATGCCCCGCAGCACGCACATGGCGTCAATCGACTTGGCGTATTCCACCATGAGGCCATCGAATGTGTCGATGCGAACGTTGCTCCAATCGGCGGTGAGTTGGCGCAGCATCTCGAGTCGCTCCGCCAGGCTGAACATCGGAGTTTTCTCCGAGTTGCGCAGCACCGCGACGACGAGCTGTTCGAACATCTTGCTGCCCCGCTCAATCAGATCGAGGTGCCCGTTGGTGGGCGGATCAAAGGAGCCGGGATAGACAGCGATGCCCTTATTCAATCTTCCTCGCAGGCGGAGAGCCGAACTTTGATTTTATGCGGGCGGGAGCAAGGATGGCAATCGAAGAGTCGCTGGCCCAGGGAAGTGCAGAGGGAGGCCGGGCGCAGCAGGGATCGCAGCGCCCGGAGGCAACGAAACTTAGCGCCTTGCGGCCACGATCGGCGCTTTTACAGGCTCCGCCGCCGAAGGCATGGTCGTAACGCGAGCACTAGTCGATGGAGGCTGCGGGGAAGTCGCGGCGGCCGGTTGGGACGGCGCTGCGATTAATCCCAGCGCTTTGCGCACCTCGGTGTCGAGCTTGGCCATTACATCTTTATTGTCTTTCAGGAACTGGCGTGCATTCTCGCGGCCCTGACCGATGCGTTCGCCCTTGTAGCTGTACCACGAGCCGGATTTCTCGACGATGTTGTTGTTCGAGGCCAGATCGAGCAGATCGCCTTCGCGCGAAATGCCTTCCCCGTAGAGGATGTCGAACTCGGCCTCGCGAAACGGTGCGGCAACTTTGTTCTTTACAACTTTTACACGCGTGCGCGAACCGGTCACCACGTCCCCGTCTTTAATGGCCGCTATGCGCCGGATATCGATGCGCACCGAGGAATAAAACTTGAGCGCCTTGCCGCCGGTGGTTGTTTCTGGATTGCCGAACATGACGCCGATTTTCTCGCGAATCTGATTGATAAAGATGAGACAGGTGCGCGACTTGGAAACCGTGCCGGTCAGTTTGCGTAGCGCCTGCGACATCAGCCGCGCCTGCAGGCCCATGTGGCTGTCGCCCATTTCGCCGTCGAGTTCGGCTTTGGGCACCAGGGCCGCCACGGAGTCGACTACCAGCACGTCGATGGAATTGGAGCGTACGAGAGCCTCGGTAATCTCCAGCGCCTGTTCGCCGTAGTCGGGTTGCGAAACGAGGAGGTTGTCCACATCCACCCCCAGCTTCTTGGCGTAGCCGGGATCGAGCGCGTGCTCGGCGTCCACGAATGCGGCCATACCGCCGGTCTTCTGCGCCTCGGCAATCACCTGTAACGTGATGGTGGTTTTGCCGGACGACTCTGGCCCAAACACCTCAATCACGCGCCCGCGCGGAAAGCCGCCCACGCCCAGAGCCGCGTCGAACGAGATCGACCCGGTCGGAATCACGGCGATAGGGACAATCGCTTCCTTCGACCCCAGCCGCATGATGGAGCCTTTGCCGAACTGCTTTTCAATCTGTGAAACCGCCAGATCAATCGCTTTGATTCGATCATCCGCCATGGGAGTGTGGCTCCTTAGTGTTATGAGTACGGAACTAATCTGGCCGAATTATACATACAGATCGAAGCGAAGAAAAGGCGAATTTAGAAAATAATGGTGGAAATCGTTCCGAATTGGGCAATTACTAAGCCGCTCGTCCTTAGCTGTCATCCTGAGGCCCGCGTTTTTTGCGGGCCGAAGGATCTGTGTACTCGCCGGCGTCACGTGTGACTCCAGCCAGTGCAGAGGTCCTTCGTTGGGAGTCCTCGGCTTCGCCGAGGACTCCGCTGCCTCAGGATGACAAGGGAAAGAGTGATTCTTTGAGGTCCGTATGCGTTTTGACTCGCCCAACAACTACTTGGCCAGTTTCTTATACAGCTCACGATACTTTTCCTTGGAGCGGCGATAGGCGGCCATCACCTCAGGCCTGACCATGCGCTGCGAAGGGACGACGTTGTGCAGGTAATGCTCCAGCGCCCGTTCCAGCACAAACCGCTGCGACTGCCCGTTCTCCTTGGCCACGGAGACGAGTTCTTCGTAAAGCTTGGCGTCGATTTCAGCAGCGATCTTGACTCTTCGTGACATTGGCGGCACTGAATCAGATTCTAGCCGCACGGACTGGCGTATCAAGATAAGTCTAGCGATTTCTACAAGCCGCTCCATGGTTATGGACAGAGTCGCAACCGGTCGATGTGATTCTCGCGGAGGACGCCGTTGGCATCGAACACAAGCCCCATTTCGATCGCATATCCACAGGGGAATTGGCCCGCATCGGTCGTAATCCGGGCAGAAACGAGCCGGTCACCGGGCTGCACCAAGAAGGAGGGCCCATTTCGCCGCGGAATTTCCTGCCGCACTTTCACCTCCTCCTCGTGAGCATCGATCCCCCGGGCTCGCAGAAAAGCACGAGATTGATCCAACCGGGACCCAACAGGAAGCCCGTTGTGCAACTCACTCTCCTGCTGCGCGAGCCGCTGCATTCCCCTCGGCCACATCGGGTTTAGTGAAGGCACGCAGGCAATGGAAACCAGGGCAATCGCCGGGACCGCCACTAGAGCCAGGGAGTACTTCGCCTTTTCGACGATGATTCTGGAAAAACAGCGCCCCAGCAGGAAGTACGCCAGCCCAGCATAAACCACGGCGTTCGCACCGAGCACGCCGAGCGGCGAATACAGGTCATTCGATCGAAAAGGAAATGCCGAAATCGCCCAGCCAGGGAAAAGAAGAAGCGACAGGATTACCGAGGCCAGACCTGAGTTCAGATTCAGCAGGAGAATAGCCAGTGACGAAAAACTGGCGCCAGCTACCAGTGCCACCGTGAACCGATACTTAGTCATCTATCGCAGCCAAGGACTACCTCTGCAGCAAATCCACCGGCGCGGTCACATCGTGCACTCTGAAATACTTGGCCAGCGCTGGATACTTCCTCGCCACGGCCTCATACATCGCATAAGCCACGTTGCGATACGACACGTGCCCCGCCGGTGTAGTGCGCAGCTCGGAAATGTAGACCGCCTCGGCGAAGTCCATCTTGAACAGCGCGCGCTTGCGGAAGGCCAGCGGGATGGCGTACTGCGAATTTTCTGCTGACTCCGGCGACTTGCGCGCTGCCAAACTTTCGACCGCGGTCTGCACTCGCTGCATGGCCATCTCGAAGCGCAGGCGCATGCCGGCATCTTCCACGTCGAGCAGCATTTCGTAGCCGTGCTGCGTGGTGAATCCCTGCATGACCTGGATGCAGCGGCGATGGCGATGCATGTCGCGGAAGCCGCCAGTATCCATGAGAATATCGAAGCGGAACTGCTGGCCGGCGCGGAATCCGCGCAGCATTTCGTCGTGCTTCCCGCGGTGGCGCAGGCCCAGGTCGATGATCTCGCGGCGGCGGCGTTCGCCCGCGACCTGCACTGCCTGCCGAATTTGGCGGTAAGAATGGTGGCTGTGCTCATAGAGCAGCGTGGTGGCGATTTCTACTTCGAGCGGCTCTTCGTCGAGCAGATCGACGATCGCCTTCGACGGCGCCAGCGGTTCGTCGGCCATCAATTCGCTAGCGGCCTGGCGCAACTCGCGGCGCGTGGCCATTTCATATTCGTTCGGGTCGGCGTACTTCACCAGCGTCGGAGCCACGCGGACTTCGCGCAGCAACTCCTGCTCGGCCTGCTCGCCCAACTCCGCATCCACTTTGCGAATCCGCTCGACCAAGTCTCGCAGCGAATCCGCATTCACGTTATAGGCCGCTCCCGTCGCCGCCTTCTTCAGCGACTCGCCAAGAGTCCGCACTTCCCGGTGCGTGTGCGAGAGCAAATGCGCCACCTGCGTCTCCAGCGTGCGCGCGTTGACGATCTCTCCCAGCGAAGTATTCGTGGCCAGCGGCAGCAGGTAGCGTGTGATGTCGAACGCTCGGGCTTTCAGCGTGCGCTCGTAGGTGTCCTGCTTCATGTCGGCGGGCTTGGGCGTGATGTTGATAAGGTGCTGCGTCATGTGTGCCGAGAAGACTTCATACTCGGCGAACAGAAAATCCAGCGTGTCGCGATAGAGCTTGCGGGCTTCGTCGTCCTGGCCGAAGTCAGGAGTGAAGTAGCCGCTCTTCTTGAAATCCTGATAGCGCGTGGAGCGCTCCTGCCCGTCCCAGCGCTGCTCGTCGGCTAGTTCGATCGCCGCCAGAATCGACAGCCGCTCAACCGCGAGCGCAATGTGCGCCAGGTCGGCGATGGAACGATGGCCATACTGGAAATAGAAAGTGTTGAGAAATTTCTCCGCCTTCTGCGTGCTGATCTCGCGCAGCGACTCCTTCATCGAAAGCGACGACCGCGAGTACTTCGCCATGGCGTAAGCCTGAATCTCCGGCTCGACGCCGAACACAGCGAAGACTTCGGTAGAGGGCTCGGCCACTTTCGTCGCGACGGGCGATTCCACTTTGTCGACCGCGATTGAATTGTCCGAGCCAGACGCTCGCTGCGTTGAGCGGTGTCCCGCGCTGGAAATGGGAACGACTTCGGCGGATTTCTTGTCGGAAGGATCGGGCATCGGGATCACATCGTTCGTTCGGGAATGAGGCATGGGAGTCAGAGAATGCTACGCGTCGCGCTTGTGGATTAGCAACGGCAGAAAATCCTACAGAAGAAGCACGACGATGCCCCCGCGCTAGAATGCACCTTGCACCATTTACTCCATTCGACGGCGCATCGCCCGTGGCCCCTACCCTCTGGTCGGTGGGTGATGAAGCAAATCTGGCACAATCTACTCTTCGCCCACTGGCCGCTGCCGCCCACCGCCCTGCGGCATCTGGTCCCGTCACAACTGGCGCTCGATACATGCGATGGTGAGTGCTGGATCGGAGTCGTGCCCTTTCGCATGAGCGGCATTCGCGGACGCGGTCTGCCTGCGGTGCCCGGACTGTCGCGCTTTCCTGAACTCAATGTCCGCACCTATGTGACCCACGACGGCAAGCCCGGCGTGTATTTCTTCAGCCTCGATGCCGCAAATCTTCCCGCCGTGTGGGCGGCGCGAAAGTTCTATCACTTGCCTTACTTTCATGCCGAGATGAGCTGCGAAGACCACGACGGAATCATCCATTATTCGTCACGTCGACATCACGGCCCGGCCGAGTTCCGCGGATCGTATCGGCCAACGTCCGAAGTACAGCCAAGTGAAAAGGGATCGTTGGCGCACTTTCTTACGGAGCGCTATTGCCTGTATACAACTCACGGCGGTGAGCTCTATCGCGGCGAGATTCATCATCTGCCCTGGCCGCTGCAGTCGGCTGAAGCTCAACTGGAAATCAACACGGTCGCAGCGGCGGCCGGCATCCCGCTGCCCGAAACAGCGCCGTCCCTGCTATTCGCGCGCAGGCTCGAGGTTCTGATCTGGGCCCTGCGCCGCACCGACTGAGGGCTCCGTGACGCGTATAATGCGGCGTTCCACTGGAATCATTCAACCCAGCACTCGGGAGAACTCTTCATGTCGTTTTCAGAACGGGTTGCTTTGGTCACCGGCGCCTCCCAGGGCATAGGGCGCACCTGCGCGCTCAAGCTCGCCACGGCCGGCGCGACTGTTGCCGTCGTCGCACGGAATCAGGAAAAACTCAACGAATTGGTCGGCGAGATCACTGCTGCAGGCGGTCATGCGGCCGCGTTTGCTCTCGATGTCGGCGACGAAGAGCAAGTCAAGGCGACCGTGAAGGCGGCCATCGCGCAGTTCGGCAAGATCGACATTCTGGTCAACAACGCCGGCATCACCCGCGACCAGTTGGTTATGCGTATGAAACGGGCTGACTGGGACGCCGTTCTGCAGACCAATCTCACGTCCGCCTATCTTTGCATTCAGGCGGTTATCCCCTCCATGCTCAAGCAGCGCTGGGGACGCATCATTAACATCACCAGCATTTTTGGTCAGATGGGACAGGCCGGGCAAGCGAACTACTCTGCCTCGAAAGCCGGGCTGATCGGCCTGACCATGGCCATCGCCCGCGAAGTTGGATCGCGCAACATTACCTGCAACGCCGTGGCCCCGGGATTCATCGAAACCCCTATGACGGCTGTGCTGAGCGATGAGTTCAAGCAGGCAGCCGTGAAACAGATTCCCCTGGGTCGGGTCGGTTCTCCCGAGGACGTTGCCAGCGCCGTAGCGTTTCTTGCTTCGGACGAAGCGTCGTACATCACCGGCCACGTGCTGAATGTGAATGGCGGCATGTTGATGGGATAAACAAAAGGCTTAACCACAGGGGACACTTGGGGGCTCAGGGGAAATGGAGACCGACCGCAAAATCTCTTCGGGTTCTTATGCGTCTCCCGTTTCCTCTACGGCAAAAGGCCTTGGCTTCTCCCAAGCAGAAACGCTGTCTCAGATCGCTCTCGCCCGCGAATTATTTCTGGAATACGCGCAGTCTCTTGGCTTCAGCCTGTGTTTTCAGAACTTCGACAAGGAACTCGCCACACTTCCCGGTGACTATGCTCCGCCCGACGGCCGCCTGCTGCTGGCCGAGTACGACGGTCAGTGTGCGGGCTGTGTAGCGCTTCACAAACTTGAGGACGGCATCTGTGAGATGAAGAGGCTCTATCTCCGCCCTCCGTTTCGCGGCAAAGGACTGGGCCGCGCGCTCGCCGACCACATCATCGCCGAGGCCCGCCAAATCGGGTATCGGCGGATGCGTCTCGACACCGTCGAGCCGGTGATGAAAGACGCGGTCGCCATGTACCGCAGGATCGGATTCCGCGAGATTGCACCTTACTGTTCCAATCCGATTGCGGGCGCCATCTATATGGAACTGCAGTTGTAGTCCAGCGCAAGGCTTGGTTGCGCCTGGAACGACGACCGACCGCCAATCTGCCTGGATAATTACTTATACGGCGTAAAAGTAACGACGCGGTGCGCTCGTAGTTATGCTCGGTCCGCTTGATTCTTGTATGGCACCAACGTCCGTGTTATGGCACGAATTTCCCACTTGCCAGAAGGTACTGATCTGGTTACTATGACCCATCCTGAAATGCTCCCCACAATGAATATCGGCGAGACGATCCGCAACTACCGGCTTCAAAAAGGTATGTCTCAGGGCGACATCGAAAAGCGAACCGGGCTCCTGCGCTGCTATCTGTCCCGGGTCGAGAACGGCCACACAATCCCTTCACTCGACACGCTTTCGAAAATCGCCGGCGCTATGGAGCTTCCGCTCTCGCAGTTTTTTGCCGAGCCGGGCCACAGCAACGGCTCCAAGGGATTGCCGCAACTCTCCGACGATGAAGTCCGCTTCCTCAGCCAGATCCGCCGCTACTCCACCAGCCTCAATGATAGCGACCGCAAGCTGGTGCTGGCCATGGTCAAGAAAATGGCATCGAATTCGAAGTAGCAGCTGTCAGCTCTCAGCCGTCAGCTAGACCACGCCAAAGACACCACATGTTGTACAGCATAAGGATTTCCGCCAATGGCAACCATCACCTTCGGCGAAAGCTGACGGCTGACAGCTTACTTTCGTTCCATGTCCCTCGGTGACCAACGGGTACCTCCCCGGCCGTCGCATGTCTCACTAAACTGTGGATGGAGACACGTGTGACCACCGACGAGGAACTGAACGTTCTCGACTCGCAGCTTCGACGCCTGAAGATCGAGTACGAGATCTATTTCAGCAACCCGACCAAGCGTCCCCCCACGGATATTGAGTGGAAGGTTTTAAGCCTTTTGCGCAAGTTCTCCGACGGCGGCCGCATGAATTTTTCGCAGCGCTATCGCTACAACGAAATGGCTCAGCGCTACGCCGTGTATAGCGATTTGTGGCGGAAGAAGTCGCGCATCCGCGAGGAAGGCTATCGCCGACCACAGGATGCACTGCTCTCCGTGCAGGGAGTGCGCAGCGCGGAGGAGGAACTCAAGCCGCAGCACCATCCGGTTTATGGAGTGAGTCATGCGACAGCCGCCGCAGCCGGGGGCGGAGCGTCGTCGCAGCCCTTCACGTTGCACAGCGTCGACCAGGCCGAGCGCGAACAGGTCGAGCGCCTTTACAACACGCTGGTCGCCGCCAAGAAGAAAGCCGGGGAAAGCGTTACCGGCAGCATCGACTCCTTCACCACATTCGTACAGAAGAAGACCGAGCAGATCCGCAAGCAGTACCACTGCGAAAACGTCGAGTACTCGGTGGAAATCGCGAACGGCCACGTTAAGCTGAAGGCCAAGGCGAAAACGTAAAATCAGGTCGTTAGCCGCTGGTCGTTGGTCGTAAGCCAACCCGCTGACGGTCCAGCTTTTCTTCGCATCCTTACGCGGCCTTCCTTTGCGAACTCGGCGGGCAAAGGCTTTTTGCGCCCAGCCTCTGAGACTCCCCTGTCGTGACTCAACCCTGGACCCGATCCTTCTGAATTGTTGATAGACTTTTCGGTCGCCCATTCCGCATTCCTATTCTGATCCGAGGCCCACATGTCTCCCGCATCCCGCATTCAGCGCGCCATCCTCAGCGTCACCGATAAGAGCGGGCTGGTCGACTTCGCCCGCAAACTCGCCGCGCTGAACATTGAACTCATCTCCACCGGCGGCACCGCCAAGCTGCTCCGCGACTCCGGAGTGACGGTCAAAGACATCTCCGAACTCACCGGATTCCCAGAGATGCTTGACGGACGTGTCAAGACGCTCCATCCCAAAGTTCACGGCGGCATTCTGCACCGGCGGCAGGATCCGAAACATGTGGCCGCTGTCGCCGAGCACGGCATTTCGCCCATCGATATGGTGGTGGTAAATCTCTACGCCTTCGAAAAAACTGCGGTCAAGCCAGGCGTGGCGTTCGGGGAATTGATTGAGAACATCGATATCGGCGGGCCGTCGATGATCCGCTCCGCCGCCAAGAATTTCCACGACGTGGCCATCGTCACTTCGCCGGCCGACTATGATTCCATCGCTGACGAACTGGCCCGCTCTGGCGGGACGCTGTCGCATGAAACGAAGTGGCGACTCGCGCAAAAGGCCTTTGCCACCACAGCCGCCTACGATTCTGCCATCGCCTTCACGCTTGAGCAGATTGACGCGAACGGCTCGCGATCCGCCGCGGTGTTTCCGTCAACCCTGCGCTTTACGTTTCGCAAGAATCTAGACCTGCGCTATGGCGAGAACCCGCACCAGAAGGCCGCCATGTATTCCGACGGCTCAGGCGTGGGCGTGGCCAACGCACGCCAGCTTCAGGGCAAGGAACTTTCCTTCAACAATATCGTCGATTTGCAAGCCGCGTGGGATCTAGCACAAGAGTTCGAAGAACCGGTCTGCGCGATCATCAAGCACACCAATCCCTGCGGCACTGCGACAGGGAAGACGCTTGTGGAGGCGTACGAGCGGGCGTTGGAATGCGATCCGGTTTCAGCGTTCGGGGGCGTGATCGGAGTGAATCGCCCGATCGACGGCGAAGCGGCAGAAGAAATGCACAAGCTCTTTCTCGAAGTTATCGCCGCTCCCGGCTTCGACGAAGCCGCCAAGGCCAAGTTTGCCGGGAAGAAAAATCTTCGCCTCGTCGAGGTGGAGGATTCATGGAGCTCTGATGGCCCCGGACGTGGGGCGGCCCGTTCGACAGGCTCAGGGCAGGCTGAGGCGTCTGCCGGTCCACGGAAGTGGGTACTCAAGAACATCTCGGGTGGGATGCTCGTGCAAGACGCTGACATCCGTCCGCTACAAGACGCCGATCTCAAGGTTGTTACCCAGCGCGCACCTACAGCTGAGGAAACGCGGGCTATGCTCTTCGCCTGGAAAGTTTGCAAACACGTCAAATCAAATGCCATCGTCTATGCGCGCGACGGGCAGACGGTCGGCGTCGGCGCCGGCCAGATGAGCCGTGTGGACGCGGCCAAGCTCGGTGCCAGGAAAGCCCAACTGCCGCTGCAGGGCACGGTCGCGGCCTCCGATGCGTTCTTTCCGTTCCCCGACGGTGTAGAAGAGATCGCCAAGGCCGGTGCGACCGCCATCATTCAGCCCGGTGGGTCGCAGCGTGATCCCGAGGTGATCGCGGCCGCTGACCGGCTTGGATTGGCCATGGTATTTACGGGCGTACGCCACTTCCGGCACTGAGCAAATTGTTGATTCCCTGATTGTTGACTGTAAAGATTCTTGGATTTCCGTTCAGATTCCCGGGAGTTTCAATCAGCAATCAAAAATCAGCAATCGACAATCCCCACCAGTCCCTGACCTTCCGGTTTTCCCAGACTCCGCGCCGTACGCAGTGTTTTTTCCATCCTACTGGCCGGTCGGGTTAGAATAAGAAGCACCTTTCCCCCGGCGGCTTTGCATCCAAGTAGCTGAGGTTTCGAGAATGCGCTCAAGCGCGGTCAGGTTCAGAATGAACAGAGTTTTTCGCCTTTTTTTAATGATTTCCTTGGCTGCGGCGTCCGCCGTGGGTCAAAGCGGCTCGTCTCAAACCGGATCATCGCCAGCTGGCCCGCCGTCTCCGTCCGACTCCAAACAGCCGGAGGCCAAGCCGACTCCGCGCAAGACCGACCGCGCCGCTGCTTACTACCACTACGCCGTCGCCCACATGTACGAAGAGCAGGTCACGGTCTACGGTCGCAGCGATCTGGCGAACAAAGCGATTGAGGAATACCGCCTCGCGATCGAAGCTGACCCCTCGTCAGAATTCCTGACCTCTGGCTTGGCTGAGCTCTATGTAAAGACCGGACGAATTCGCGATGCAGTTCTTGAAGCCCAGGACATCATCAAACGCGATCCCAAGAACCTGGAAGCGCACAAGCTGCTGGGCCGCATCTATTTGCGATCCCTCGGCGACATGCCAGGCGGGAACGGTTCTGACAACGTGCTCAAGCTGGCCATCGAACAGTATGAGCAGATTGTCAAGATCGAGCCTGACAATGTTGACGATCACCTGCTTCTGGGTCGCCTCTACCGCCTGAATAGCGACCTGCAGAAAGCCGAGAGCGAACTTAAGATCGCGGTCAAGCTCGACCCCAGTTCGGAAGAAGCCGTGACCACTCTGGCCATGCTCTACACCGACGAAGGGGACACTGCGCACGCGCTGCAGGTGCTGAGTTCGGTGCCCGACGCTGCGCGTTCCGCCAAGCTTTATGCAGCCCTGGGCTCGGCCTACGAGCAGCGCAAGGATTTCAAGAGTGCCATTGACGCGTTCCGCCACGCCATTGTTCTCGATCGCGACAATCTGGACGCCATCCGCGGCCTCGCCGAGAACCTGATGAACGACGGTCAGACCGATGCGGCGCTCGAGCAATATAAAGTGATTGCCGATGCCAATCCTGAGGATGCGCAGACCTATGTGCGCATTGCGGAGATTTACCGCCGCCAGGGCAAGTACGATCAGGCGCTCGACAGTCTGAAGAAAGCCGATACGCTGGTTCCCGACACCATGGATGTTCCCTACAGCATGGCTGCGGTTTACCAGGCGCAGGGCCGTTACGACGATGCGATCAAGCTCTTGCAGGATCTGCTCAAACGAACGGAAAAGAGCGAGACCGGTTCCAGTTCCGCCGACCGCAATAATCGAGCGATCTTCATCGAGCGCCTGGGCATGGTTTATCGCGACCAGGAGAACTACACAGCTGCCGTTGAGACCTTCCGCAAGATGCTGACGCTGGGCGAGGAAAATGCTCGCAGCGGGTACCAGGACATTATCGATACTTACCGCGACGCCAAGCAGTGGCCGCAGGCCACGGCAGCCGCTAAGGAAGCGGTGCAAAAGCTGCCCAATGATCGCGATCTGCGCATGGTGCTGGACGCGCAGTTGGCCGACACGGGAGAATCGGATCACGCTCTCGCCGATGTGCGCGCCATGCTCAAGGGCGGGCCGGAGGATCGCGAGGTGTATCTCCGCCTGGGAATCATGTACACGCGAGCCAAGCAGTGGAAGGAAGCGGAGGGCGCTCTCGGCAAGGCCGAGGAAATGTCGACCAAGGCCGACGACAAGGCCCAGGTCTGGTTCCTGCTCGGCGATACCTACCAGCACCAGAAAATGTTCGATCAGGCTGAGGCCGAGTTCCGGAAGGTCCTGGCTGCGGTCTCGCCCACCGATCCGCAGAGCGCGGCCACGCTCAACTACCTCGGTTATATGAACGCCGATCGTGGCGTGAAGCTTGACGAGTCGCTCAACTTCATCAAACAGGCGCTGACTCTCGATCCGAACAACGGCGCTTATTTGGATTCGCTGGGCTGGGCCTACTTCAAGCTTGGGAAGTACGATCTGGCGGAAGAGAACCTCACCAAGGCTTCGGTCCACATGGGTTCCGATGCCACCGTGCAGGAGCACCTCGGTGATCTCTACCAGAAAACCGGACGTTTGAAACTGGCCGCCGCCCACTGGGAGCGTTCCGTCGAGGAGTGGAACAAGACCGTCCCAGCCGAACAGGACACCGAGGCCTTCGCCAAAGTGCAGCAGAAACTCGACGCCGCGAAAGTAAAGCTGGCCAAGGAAGAATCGGGCAAGGAGTAAGCGGCACCCCTCAGACAGCCGACACTTTGGGTGGCGCAGCGCTTTCGGCACTGCGATGAGGCCCCGCTTTTAGGCCTTGAGGGGAGCGTCCTCGGCTCCTTTTGCTAAACTTGCGGAATGTCCGCCGCGTCGGAAGGCCAAATCACACTCCGCGAAGCTTCGCCCGCCGACATCCCCGAAATCCTACGCCAACGCCGCGCGATGTACGAGGACATGGACTGCGAAGACGCGACTGCCTTGGACGCGATGGCGAAATTGTCTGCAATCTATCTGGCGACAGCCATTGCCGACGGCTCTTTTAGAGCATGGCTGGCCTGCGAAAATGACCGTGTGGTCGCAGGAGGCGCGGTCCTAGTTTCTCCCTGGCCGGCTCATCCTTACGACCTGGAATGTCGCCGCGCCACGATTCTGAACGTCTACACGGATCCCGCTTATCGCCGCCGCGGAGTGGCACGTAAACTCATGCAGACCATGCTTGCCTGGTGCCGCCGTGAAGGCTTCGCCCGCGTAACTCTTCACGCCAGCGCCGACGGCCGCCACCTCTACGAATCTCTGGGATTCGAACCCAGCAACGAGATGCGGCTGAAGCTGCGATAGGCCGAGTTGAGAGCCGCCACAACTCGGGGGCTCCGAACATCGTACAAGACCGAGGTGGAACTTCAGTCGAGCCTCACCAGGAACACCGCGCCTTCGCTGGTGGCAGTCTCGGCGGCCAGTTTCTCGGCGCGGTCGTGGTCGTCGTCGAGCACTCGGACTCGGATCCACCAGTCTCCTGCCGGGCTGGCGAAGCGCAGGACTCTTGCCGTGTGGTAGCGGCGAGTGAGGTGATCGGCGAGCTTGGTGGCGACAGTCTCGTCGGGGAATCCGCCAATCTGTACTGCCCATTTTCCGCCCGAATCCACCGGCGCGGCGGCCAGCATCAACTCCACTTTCACTTCGGCGACGCCGGGCTGCCAGACGTCGAGCTTGCGAGCGGCGGCGAGGGAGAGGTCGAGAACACGTCCCGGAATAAACGGCCCGCGATCGGTGATGCGCACGAGTGCGCTGTGACCGGTCTTGATGTTGGTGACCCGCACGATCGAGCCCAGCGGATACGTGCGATGAGCAGCCGTCATGGCGTGCATGTTGTAGACTTCGCCGTTTGATCCCCGTCGGTTGTGATAGGGAGGGCCATACCAGCTGGCGAGACCGGTTTCGGTGGAAATGGGCTTGGTGCCAGCGGGGATGGTGGGCTCGGCGAGGTCAGCCTCAACTTCGGACTCTGCGGGGGACTTTGCGGGCAGCGTTTTTTCCGGCGTAGCCGGGATGTTGGACGAGGCATCGGCTTTGGCGGGCGGTTCGACCGTTGCAGCCGCGGGCGGTGGCGGCGGAGGAACTTCCATGCGCGCTTGCTTGGGATGCCCGCAAGAACTCAGCAACAGGATCGTGATCAGGACGATCAGAATCATGACGATGCTGACGAGGTGACCGCGGCGAGTGGTGCGGGAAGCCTGCGCGCCCCGAACCGGACTTACTTGAGCGAGCACCAGCGCTACTTGGGCGGGTGCTGCTGTTCCATGTAGTTGGCGAATTCGGCCAGCTTCTCTGATGCCACGCGCAGAGCTTTGGTTGAATGGGTGCGCACGGCGGGCACCACTTCGTCGTTGAGATACTTGATGAATTCCGGAATCTCTTTTTCGAGGCGCTCGGCCGCCTCGCCGATGGTTTGACCGACGCGCGCCGAAGCGTCTTCCACCTTGCGGTTGAAGTCGTTCATGGTACTCCTCGCGATTGAGCGTGAATGGCCTCACGCGTACTGCGGATTGCCAGGCTCCGCTATTATTTCGCTCTCGGAGGGCCGGGTCAATGGCAGGAGGCTGATTTCGCTGGTTCGCTTTGGGTTGCGGTCACCCACGGCGAAACGCACGTCTTCGACAGATGGTTCAAGCAGGCCAGGCCTTAGGCTAAAATGCGGGCTCCGTCAATGAAACCCCGCGAAGTGAAGTCGCCTGCCGTCCAGCGCGGAAAGACCTTTCGCTCGCGGCTGCTTGCCTGGTACGACCAGCACGCACGCGATCTGCCGTGGCGCCAGAGCCACGATCCTTACCGCGTCTGGCTGTCGGAGATCATGTTGCAGCAGACTCGCGTGGCGGCCGTGATTGAGCACTATCACGAGTTCCTGCGCCGCTTTTCGACGGTGGAGAAGCTGGCGGCGGCACGAGAGGCGAGCGTCCTGGCAGCGTGGAGCGGTCTGGGATACTACCGCCGCGCCCGCATGCTGCATGCCGCGGCGAAGGTGGTGGTTCGCGAGCAGGGCGGGAAGTTTCCGTCCAAGGCAGAAGATCTGCTGGCTTTGCCGGGCATCGGTAGATATACGGCGGCGGCGATTGCCAGTATCGCATTCGGCGAGCCCGTCGCGGTCGTCGACGGCAACGTCGAGCGCGTGCTCCAGCGGGTTTCAGGCCAGCAGCTGGCGGGCGAGAAATTGTGGAGCGCAGCAGAGAAGACGCTGGATCGCGAGCGTCCCGGAGATTTCAATCAGGCGATGATGGAGTTGGGCGCGACGGTGTGTACGCCGCGTGCCCCAGCGTGTTTGACCTGTCCCGTGATCGAATTGTGTGCCACGCGCGGAGAATTGCCAGATGCGCCGAAAGCCCCGCGTCAGAAGAAGCGTGAGATTCACTACGCGCTGGATTTGCGCAATGAAGATGGCCGCGAGGGCAAAGTGTTCCTGGTGCAGCGCCCGAAAGATGCATCGCTGATGGCAGGGATGTGGGAGTTGCCGGAAATCGCGAGTCCGGACGGTCGAACGAAGCCGGACTTCATACTTCAGCATTCGATCACGGTGACCGACTTCAGAGTTTACGTGTGGCGAAAGGCTTCTCTGGAGCGCCCTGACGGCAAATGGATTCCCCTGCGACGGCTGCCGAAACTCGCGATGACCGGACTTGCTCGAAAGATCCTTTCGAGAAGCGATCCTTCGAGAAGCTAGTGCGGCCAGCCCACCCCTACTCGGCAAGGTCATTTAAAATTAAAAGGTGATCGTCGGACGGACGTCTCTGGCCCGACGCGTTGCATTGGGAGGGCTGAGTATGGCGGCATTGGCAACCGGCGCGAAAGCGCCCACATTCGACTTGGAAACTTCGGACGGCAAGCCTTTCTCTTTGCGCAACGAGCTCTCTCAGGGCCCCGTCGTGCTGGCTTTCTTCAAAGTGTCCTGCCCGACCTGCCAATATGCCTTCCCGTTCCTTGAGCGTCTGCACAAGGCCTACGGCCAGAGCGGTGTGCGGCTCTTCGGCATTTCGCAGAATGGTCCCAAAGATACGGCCGCATTCAACAAGGAAGTCGGCATCACCTTTCCCGTGCTGCTCGATGACACGGATTCCTATCCCGTTTCCAATGCCTACGGCCTGACGAATGTGCCCACAATCTTCTGGATCGCGCAGGATGGCGAGATAGAGATCTCCAGCGTGGGATGGGCGAAGACCGACTTCGAACAAATCAACCGCAAAATGGCCGAGACGGGGAAGATTGCGCCAGCTGTAATGTTCAAGCCGGGCGAAGATGTGCGGGATTTCCGCGCTGGTTGAGGGTCCAAGAACTAGCCGCCGGTCCGGCGGGATCAAGCAGCGTCGAACGCATCCCGGACGAGGCGTCCGGGGCTCCATGAATCGAGCGTTTTTGTGGAGAGGCGGACACTCCCGTCCGCCCTGCCTGGTGCGGTGCAATTGTGCCCTAAGGTGCCGGGAGTGGGAGTGCACTCTCGTGCACCGGATGGCCGCACTTCTCGTGCAACAGGGAAGCGGCCCTCCTTTACAATCGTCCCAGACTTCAAGAAAACACAGCCTTCCCGGCCAGCGCCGCTTTGTTGGGGGAGAAACCTGGTTTATGCGAGGAATGCCAAGAATCGTCTCGGTGTGCCTGGTGGCATGCCTCAGCCTGCCACTTTGGGCGGAAGGCGCAGCGGGCGCCCCGAAAGGAACCTGGGCCCCATCCGTAAAGCTGCCGCGGCCGGCGTTCGTGGCTCTTGAGACGATTTCGCCGGACCATATCCGCTGGCACGTCCGCTATTTGTCGCATGATCTGCTGGAGGGTCGGGGCACGGGCCAACGCGGCGGCGACATTGCGGCGGAATACATCGCTACGCAGTTTGCCGAATATGGCCTCAAGCCCGCCGGAGATCACGGCACATACATGCAGAAGGTGCCCCTCGTTGGGATCACAACCCTGCCCGAGACTCAATTTTCGTTGGTGCCCAAGCAGGGCGAGACCATGAACCTGAAGCCCCTCGATGAGTACGTGGCCTTTGACCAGACCCAGCAGCCAGTGTCGGATGTCGATGCGGACATCGTCTTTGTGGGCTACGGGATCGAAGCGCCTGAGTACAACTGGGACGATTACAAGGGTCTGGACGTGCGCGGCAAAGTTCTGCTGATGCTGGTGAATGAGCCGCCTTCGGACGATCCGAAATTCTTCAAGGGCAAGGCCCTTACCTACTACGGTCGCTGGACTTACAAGTATGAAGAAGCAGCGCGCAAGGGCGCGGCGGGCGTGATTCTGATTCATCAGACGCAGATGGCGAGCTATGGCTGGGACGTCGTGAGGAATTCGTTTTCCGGAGAAAAGTCGTTTCTGAAAGTGGAGGGACCGGCGCTGAAAGTTGCTTCCTGGGTTCATCTCGACGTGGCTACGAGGCTCGCCTCAGCATCGGGGTTGAATCTGGAGAAGATGATGAACGATGCGCAGACCCGAGAGTTTCGCCCCGTGAACCTCGGAGCGAAGCTGCAGGCTCACATGGTGAGCAAGATCCGCAATTTCGAGTCGAACAACGTGGTTGCGATCCTGCCTGGGTCGGATCACGTGCTATCCGATCAGGCCGTGCTGTACACGGCGCACTACGACCATTTCGGCATCCGCCCGGAGATGCCGGGAGACAACATTTTCAACGGCGCGCAAGACAATGCCACCGGCTGCGGCATTCTGCTGGAACTGGCGCGGGCTTTCGGCTCGGCCTCGCTGAAACCCCACCGGTCGATTCTATTCGCGGCGGTGACGGCCGAAGAGCAGGGGCTGCTAGGGTCCGAGTATCTGGGGAAGCATCCGCCGATCCCGGCAGGAAAGATTACGCTGGACTTGAATTATGACAATGTGAAACCGTTAGGTGCACCGGAAGAAGTAGAAGTGACCGGTGCGGAGCGAACCACGTTTTATCCCGTGGTCGAAGCCACGGCCAAAGAGTTCCGCCTGGCCATCCGGCCCGATGCGCGGCCAGAGGCGGGGCATTTCTACCGTTCCGATCATTTCAGTCTGGCGCGGGTTGGGATTCCGTCTTTCTCGATCAATGAGGGCATGAAATACAAAGGCCACAGCGAGGCTTGGGGACTCGACCAGGAGCGCGAGTACGTCGAGAAGCACTATCACCAGCCCAGTGACGAATATCATCCGGAAATGGATTTCGTCGGAGACTCGGCTATGGCTCGCTTCGGGTTCGCGCTTGGCTGGGAGGCCGCAAGCCTGCCTAAGATGATCGAATGGCAGAAGAGTGACGAATTCGAGCCGGCACGGGCGAAGAGTCGGTAGCGATTCGCGAGTCGCTAGTACCGAGTCGCGAGCGGAAAGCAGGGGCCCACTGCCACAACCTAACCCGTTTTCCATCCTCTAGGCCCATCAGAATCAGCGGTTTAACCCAGTAACCTAGGTAACTTTAGTCGCCGTCCGCCCCATGCTAACCTCGCAATGTCCGTTTGTAATCAGTAACTTCCGTCAAGAATCCTGACCCTGGAATGCCGAGACTTCCTATTTTTCGTCTGGGCGGCGCGCCGGACAAACCGGCTTTGCCCGATCTGGCTGCGTCCACGCCCTTCGTGTCGCTCGAGGGACTGAGCGTCGGCGTGGACAATTTGCGGCACGATGTCGTTCTGAGTGCGCGATTCATGGAAGCGGCGCGGGCGCAGATCGCGCGCCTGGTCGCGCGCCACGGCGACCTGGAAGGTTTGCTGGCAGCGGAGGCTCCAGCGTCAACTCAAGGCCCGTCGTGGATGCGGCATCAGGCGGGGAAGACGGCGAAGCCGAAGAAAGACCCCTCCGAGTGGAGATCGCTGCTGATCGAATTGCAGGTGGCGTCTCTCAATCGGGCCAAACGAGAATACAAGATATCTGTCGATCTGCTGGCGCGGCTGGCGGTGACGAAGTTTCTTCGCACGGAGATGAACCAGCAGTTCCTGCAGGTTCTGGAGCGCTGCCGCGTCCTGCTGAAGACCTACGACAACATGCGCCAACAGAAGGCGCATGAATATCGCGAACGCCTGGCGCAGTTTCAGGTCCGGAAGAAGATCATCCTGCGCAAGACTGGCCAGGAGATTTTCGAGACGCTGCGCGAAGTCGAAAAGAGCACGCTGGCGCGCACGCGGCGTTCGCTGTTTGGCGAAGAAACCAGCGGAGGAAGCTACTTTACTTATCCGCTCTTCCTGAACCGGCTGTTGTTCTCCGAAGACGGGCGTGACGACTTCCTGTGCGCCGAACACTACGTCATGCTCGGCAACTGGGATCGCGATTCGGATCGCTATGGCCGCATGCGGGAAGTCGTTTCCGGCTTTCTCCGGTCGTTGTATGGCGAGGAAGTGAGCGCGGAGACGCTCGACGCCTGGATGAATGTGCCGGAGAATGCGCGCATCCTGGTCGGAACCGGCACGCCCGACGAGTCCGACGAAGGAGTCGAACAGCAGGAACGACTGGCAGCCTGGGTGCGGCTGTTGGAAGACGAGCGCGTCATGGAGAACGTCATCGCCTCCTATCACGTTGTGCCGCTGCTCAACGAGTACGCGCCGCGCATCAATCCGCAGCAGCTGAAAAATGCGCTCATCGACCGCACGGAATGCGATCGCGTGGAGCGCATGATTCAAGAGCACGGGAAGCTGTCTCCCACTAGCCTCTATGCGGCAGTGGCGAAGGTCGCGAGTTGCCGCGGAGCCGAGCGCGCGAAAGTCGCAGCCCGCTTCCTGGGAGATTTCTTCCACTATCACCGCGATCTGCGCCGGCTGGAAATTCTGAACGCCTCACTCGACTCCGTAAACCTGGTGGCCAACGAGCGCTTGCAGGAAATGTCGCGAGTGAATGGAACGCTCTACGAATTCCTGCTCCCCGAAGAGCAGGGAGAGAGCAATTCCGAACGAGTATTGCGCCACGTTGTGCTCAAGGCCGATGTCCGCGACTCAACCCGGCTTACGCGCACCATGATGGACAAGGGGCTGAACCCTGCGTCCTACTTCAGTCTGAATTTCTACGATCCAGTCAACAAGTTGCTGGAGAAGTACGGCGCGCAAAAAGTTTTCCTCGAAGGCGACGCCATCATTCTCGCAATCCTCGAACGCGAAGGCGAGCCTGGATTAGCCGTGAGCCGCATGTGCGTGCTGGCTCGCGAGATCATTGAAATTGTCCGCGGGTACAACGAACTGATGCAGCGCTCCGCCATGCCGGGATTGGAACTAGGGGTGGGCATCACTCTGCAGGAGTCGGCGCCGTTGTATCTGATGGATGGCGAGCATCAGATCATGATTTCCGAGGCGCTGAACGAGAGCGACCGCATGTCGTCGTGCAACAAGCGCGCCCGCAAGATCATGGAACCGCAGGCTGGCCCGTTCCATGTGTACGCATTTCAGGCCGCGGAATTGGACGCGGACGGCAACCCGGAAGATGTCATCTTGAGCTTCAACCTCGGCGGCATTCGTCTGAATGAGGGCGCGTTCCGCCAGTTGCAGCAGGAAATTACCCTCGAACCGCTGAAAGTGCGGTTGCCTCCTCAACTGGCGTCGTCGGATAAAGGCGAGTACAAGCTGTTCAGCGCCACGGTCCCAGTCGACCATGCCATCTTTCGCAAGATCGTGGTGCGCGAGAGCCGCATTCCTCGCATCGAGCCTGCAGATTTCTCCGTGACCGGCTGGACCGAGCGGTCATACTATGAAGTCTGCTCTGACCCGGCGATTTACGAAGCGCTGGAGAAGCGCAAAGGCGCCGGCCGGGGGTAGCTTCCGGAGGCCGCTTGTGACTCCGAGTCCATCCTGATCGACTTTGGCCCCGGTAGAACCGTTCCTTCCTTACGTAGTCCTTGACAGGCCCCCTCGGCGCGGGCAACAATCCTCTCCCTGAGAGCATCGTATTGATCGGTCTCTCGGTAATCCTTACTCGCTCACTTGATTCAACCGTCCAGTAATCACCTAAGCTCACCGTTCGGATGAGCGTGAAACTTTCGCGAATCCGCAGATCGCGGGTAGAGGGGCTCTATGAAATCGGAAAAACTTGCGAATCTTGGCCTGCGCTGGCTGGCACTGGTTGCCTTCTTTTCAGTTCTCGCCGCCGCAGGCACCGAACGAGTAACCAATGTAGTCGGCGGACGCCTGGGCGATGACGGTCCGGCGACCTCCGCCAGTCTTGCCTTGCCGAGCGCGGTCGTGCGCGACGCCAACGGCGACCTCTATGTCAGCGATCCTCTCGATTGCCGCATCCGCCGGGTTAGCGCCTCCGGCACAATCACAACTTTCGCCGGGACCGGCATCTGCGGCCACGGCGGCGATGGAGGGCCCGCAAAGACAGCGCACATTTCGAACGTCTATGGCATGGCCCTTGATAAGCAAGGAAACCTGTTGATCGCCGATTCGAGTGTCGTTCGCAGCATAGCCCCCAACGGTACGATCACCACGATTGGCGGCACCGGCAAACCCGGATACTCGGGCGACGGCGGTCCGGCTACGAAAGCGACCTTGCGGGCCGCGCAGGGAATTTGTGTCGACGCTACCGGCAACATCTATATCGCGGACACCGGCAACAACGTGATTCGCCAGGTGGACACGCATGGGATCATCCACACGGTGGCCGGCAATCATGTCCACGGATTCAGCGGCGACGGCGGCCCGGCGACCTTCGCCAGCCTGAACTTTCCTTGGAGTGTTGCCGCCGATGCCCACGGTGGCGTCTACATATCGGACACCGACAACGAGCGCGTTCGCCGGTTCACCGTTGGCGGCATCATCAACACGTTCGCGGGCAATGGTCAGTTTGGAAACACGGGAAACGGCGGTCCCGCGACTGGTGCCGCAAGCGGGGGAGTTACTGGCCTGCACATTGGCCCTGGCAAACTTTATTTCAGCACAGATTCCGCGTTGGTCTGGGCAGTGAATCTGGAAACGGGGATCATCACCATCGTCGCCGGAAACGGAGAGTCCGGCTACAATGGCGACGGCGCTGATGCGCTCTCCACGAGTTTCACGCAGCCTTACGGTTTAGCGCTCGATGGCGTGGGCGGGTTCTTCGTGGCAGACTCGGGGAACAATCGCGTCCGGCACGTCGACGTGAACCAGATGGTAACCACCGTTGCCGGCGGCGCGGTAGGCGACGGCGGACTGGGCACGTCTGCCAGCCTGAATTTCCCCTTCACCTTTGCCCATATCGCGTTCGACCCCTCCGGGAATCTGTACATTGCCGATGAAGGGAATTGCCGCGTGCGCAAGATGTCAACGAGGCGCATCATCAGCACGATTGCGGGCACCGGCATCTGCGGATACTCGGGCGACAGCGGACCTGCGACCGCGGCCACACTGAATTTCCCCCAAGCCGTTGCCGCCGATGGCAATGGCAACGTCTATATTTCCGATGCGGGGAATTGGGTCATTCGCAAGATCGACAGCTCGGGCACGATCACAACCTTTGTTTCCGTGCTTACGAGCAACGGCGCCGCCACGTCGGCCCGCACTGTCGCCCTGGCAGTGGATGGCAGCGGTGATCTGTACGCGTCGGATGGATTCTTTGGCATTTGGAAGATTACGCCTGACGGCCAGACGAGCATCGTCGCCGGCACTCTGTTCATGGTCGGTTACAACGGCGACGGAATTCCGGCTACCCAGGCACGGCTGTCCTTGCCGACGGGAGTCGCATTGGATGGCAAAGGCAACATCTACATTTCCGATTGGCTCAACAGCCGCATCCGCAAGGTCGACACCGACGGCATCATCTCCACCATCGCTGGAACTGGGGCCTTCGGCTTCAGCGGGGACGGAGGGCCGGGACCCGCAGCCGAGCTGTTTGAGCCGTCGGACGTGGCGGCAGACGGCGCAGGTAACGTCTACATCGCGGATTGGATCAATTTTCGCATTCGTGTGGTGGACGCTTCGGGCACGATCAACACTCTGGCCGGGTCGGGCGGCTATGGCTATAACGGCAATGACGATATTGCGACAAGGACCAATCTGTTCCCGCACAGCGTCGTCGTGCGCGATGGCATCGTGTACTTCCTCGATGCGGGGACGTACCGCGTGCGCAAGATTTACTGATCGAGCGGGTGCACGGTCAAAAATTTGATCCCACGCGCCGTGGGCGAAATGGAATCTGGAACGTAGCCTCGACGTCGACTGGGGCGCCATTTTTTGTGGCGGGCTGAAATTTCCATTGAGAGACAGCCTCGCTTGCGAACTGGTCGAGCCGGGCATCGACGCCGCGCAGGACGCGCACACCACCCACTGTACCGTCGGCGTGGATGATTGCATAGAGGATCACCGTGCCCGCCACGTTTTCGCGCATCAGTTGCAGCGGGTAAGCAGGATCAACCTTGCGTGTGGCGGCGGGTTGCGAAAGATCTCCAGGTGACCCTGGGTTGTGGTCCGAGTCGAGACCGTCCGAGTCGAGACCGTTCGAGCCATGGGCGAGTTCGGCAAAACGGATGACCCAACTGCCGCCTGCCGAGTTCAGGTTCGGCATGTTGAGGGTAAGCGAATAAAACTTTCGGTCGCCAAAGACTTCCCGTTCTGCTTCCGACAACTTACCAGCGCTCGCCGGTTGCGTCGCCTGCGACGGTGCACTGCTCGCATGTCTCGAACGAACGCCGGGTGGGAGATTCGGATTGGCGGAGTTTGTCGCCAGCGCCTTATCTCCGGCGACAGGTGATGTCTTCGCGCCCGCGCTTCCTACGTAGAGACCCGAAGGAAGATCGCTGCTCTTGCGGTTCGATCCAGATCCGGTTTCCCTGCTGCTGCCGTTTCCATTTCCACCGGACCCAGTCGCTCCCGCGCGGCCCTCGGGCGTGGCTGCGAACGCGCCGCGGCGGTTTCCAGCTGGCGGCTCCGGTGGGGCGCCTACCGCCGGATGCAAGTTCAGAGCAATTACGCGCCCGCGCGATCCAAAGGGCGCAGCGGAAGATGCTGACGAAGATCCCGAAGAAAGTGACGGCGGAGGGGCGACAACCTGCGAAGTGACACCTGCGATCGCAGAGGGTCTGCCTCCTGAAATTGTGCGCTGCTCGCCGACCGCCAGCTGCGGCGCTGGAGCGATCACAACGCTGCGGCCGATATTCAGCTCACCGATCGGGCGAGTCGACGCAGTCTCGACGCTGGGCGCAGGCGCGATTACCGTAGGCTGCGGCCCGCCAAGTACAGCCGCGTTCAACGAGCGCACATCAGGCGGCGGCGCGACCACGGAACCCTGCAGCGTGGCCCGGTCGCGGCGATTGTTCAGACGCTCGGCGTCGGGCGGCGGCGCCACCACCGATCGTTCCATTTGGGGCGTGATTCGGCTAATCTCGGCGGCGAGAGTGAGCAGAGCGGGAGGAATCTCCAGCCGCGGCTTCTCCTTCTTATCCGACCAAGCCACAATGTTAGGCAGCGCCACGTCGTGCTTCAGTTTCACATTGGGCGGTGCCACGATGGTCTGCGAGCGATTGTCGACCTCAGCAGGAACGGAAATGATCGGCTGCCGTGAGAATTCCGGCTCGGCCGTTCTGGGTCTCGCGGTGCGAGGAGTGTTGCGCGTATCGAGCGGTGGCAGGTACTCCGATGCCTGGTAGTAAATTACCTGAGAGTGGTCGAAGACTGGCCGTGAAACCGTCTGCGGCTGTAGAGCAATCAAGCGGCTGATTCCAACAATCAGCACGCATGCAATCACGTGACAGACGCCGGAGTCGAGGAAACGTCGCCATGGGATCCCGCGTTTCACGAACACATCCGGCCAGAACGGTGCCGGTGCCGACTGCAATTCGAGCTGGGGAAGTCGAGGCGGAGAAACCAGATCGCGAAGGTTGCCAGCGAAAGCGCGAGGCCACGAAGGCAACTCGACCAGAAGCCGCGGAACCGGCGCGCGTTGCTGGATTTCGCTGGGGAGAGGGCCTGCCGTCATCATCCCTATAGTAGATGCGAAAATTGGAATTGGGATAGCCGATAGGACATCGTGCGACGAAATTAAAATCCGATCCGGGAACGCCGAACGATTTCCTTCCTGGACCTTCGCGTCCTTCGTGTTTCACGATCTTGCTCGCTGAATCCACGTGGCCCAACCAGTCCTGTACCGTACAAACCGTTTATAATCTTGGATTCGGCATTTTGCCGCATCCTCACTAGTAAGGATACACTTTGCTCGATTTCCTGGGAGACTTACGACGGACGCACATGTGCGGCGCTCTGCGCCCCTCCGACGCCGGCAAGAAAGCCGTGCTCATGGGATGGGTCAACAAACGCCGCGATCATGGCAGTCTGCTTTTCATCGATCTGCGCGACCGCACCGGCATTACTCAGATCGTGTTCAATGCCGATCGCAATGCCACCATCCACGAAAAAGCCGGAGCTCTGCGCAACGAGTATGTCATTGCGGTCACGGGTACCGTGAAGTTGCGCGACGCCAATACAGTCAACCCCAACATGCCCACGGGCGAACTCGAGTTGGTGGCCGATGAACTGCGCATTCTCAACGAGTCGAAGCTGCCGCCGTTCCTGCCCTCCGACACTGCTCTGACCAACGAAGAGACGCGCCTGAAATATCGCTACATCGATCTGCGCCGCGACGTGATGCAGTTCAACATCGAGACTCGTCACAAGGTGGCGAAGGCGATCCGCGATTATCTTTGCGGCCAGGGATTTTTCGAAATCGAAACGCCGTTCATGACGCGCTCGACCCCAGAAGGCGCCCGCGATTATCTCGTCCCCAGCCGCGTGCAGCCCGGCACGTTCTACGCTTTGCCGCAATCGCCGCAGCTGTTTAAGCAGATTCTGATGATCTCCGGCTTCGACAAATACTTTCAGATCGTGCGCTGCTTTCGCGACGAAGACCTGCGCGCCGACCGCCAGCCGGAGTTCACCCAGATCGATCTCGAGATGTCATACCCGCAGGCCGAGCGCGTGTGGGAAGTAGTCGAGGGATTTCTGACGGCCGCGTTCCGCGCCGCCAGTAACGAAATCAAAACGCCGTTTCCGCGCATGGACTATGACGAAGCCATCCGGCTCTACGGCATCGACAAGCCCGACCTGCGCCTGCCCGCTTTTACCGACGTGAGTGACTGCTTCAAGCCAGAGAACCTGCAGGAACTCGCCATCAACTCCAACCTGCCGGTGATTGCCATCCGCACGCCCAAGGTCGGCGAACTTTCTCGCAAAGAGCGTGACGACATCAAGCCCATGTTCCACGCCAAGGGCGGCGCGAAGATTTTCGAAGACTTCAAGCGCATCGCCAACAAGTTCCCCGAAGCCGCGACCGCGATCACGAAGAAAACTGCGATGCGGAACGAAGACGGCGACCTGATTGTGCTCGTGGCCGGTTCCGCCCAGGCCGGACCGCAAACCGCCATGCCCTCGCATCGCAAAGTCACGCCCGCGGAGCTGGCGATCTACGCCTCGGCTGGACTGCTGCGCCTGTCGTTGGCGCAAAAATATGCCGACAAGCACGGCATCTTCAAGAAGACCGGCGACCCGGCGAAAGACTACCGTTTCCTGTGGGTCACCAACTTCCCCATGTTCGAGTGGGACGAGGGCGAGAAACAGTGGATGGCCGCGCACCATCCCTTTACCTCGCCACACGAAGAGGACATGAGCCTGTTGGAAGCTGGGGTCGAGTCCGTAAAAGACCCGCAGTCGTCGCTGAGCGCGGTGCGCGCGCTGGCTTATGACGTCGTACTCAACGGCACCGAACTGGGCTCGGGCTCGATCCGCATCCACCGCCAGGATATTCAAAGCAAAATCTTCCGCGCGCTGGGCATGACGGAAGAGGAAGCCAAAGCCCGCTTCGGATTCTTCCTGGAAGCGCTAGAGTACGGCACCCCTCCGCACGGAGGAATCGCGCTGGGCCTCGACCGCATCGTCATGATCCTTGCGGGCGCCGAAAGTCTGCGCGAAGTCATTCCATTCCCGAAAACCGCGAGGGCCGTCGATTTGATGGTGGACGCACCCACCCCGGTCAATGAGCGCCAGTTGCGCGAGTTGGGGATTGCGGTGAAGAAGTAGCTCGGGTCTTTGCGATGGCGCAGGCATCGAGCTGCCGGTCTGCAAAATGCGTAAACATATCCTGTTCTCCCTGCTTGCTCTGTTCACCTGTGCCGTCCAGCCGGTGGTTTTGTCCGCGGCGTCACAAAACCCAAACTCTGGCCCATCCGTCATCGTCGAGCAGGGCAAGTTCACCCTGCACAAATTCGAGCAGCCCATCGGCCAGGAAACGTACGAAATCAAGCGCGATGCCGACTCCCTGGCGGTCACGATCAACTTCAAGTTCATCGACCGCGGTTCTCCTGTTCCTCTGTCGGCCACCTTTCGCGGCGCTCGGGACCTTACTCCGCAATCGTTCGAAATCAAGGGTCAAACCGCGCGCTCGGTTTCGATCGATGAGTCCGTAACCATTGACTCGGGAAAATTCCACTTTCGGACGCGCGACAAGCAACGTGACCTCACTCCACCTCACGGGCCATTCTTCACCATCGCCGGATATGCGCCCACGACCATGCAAATGCTCATGGTTCGCTACTGGGCAACACACGGATCACCCGCCCAACTCGCCACTCTGCCGACCGGCATTGTAAGAATCGAGCCACGCGGACAGGACACGATTCACATTCCCGGCAAAGAGAGCGCAAGAGACGAGAAGCTCGACCGCTACACCGTCGAAGGCCTGATCTGGGGCCGCGAGACGCTGTGGTTTGACGCGAATCGCAATCTGGTAGCCGCGGTCTCGACCGACGCCGAGTGCGATCATTTCGAAGCTATCCGCGAAGGCTACGAGAGCGCACTTGGAGATTTTGTGGGACGCGCAGGAGCCGATGGCATGAGCGCCCTTGCCGCGATCTCCAAAACAATTTCCGGCAGTTACGCCTCGACTCTGGCCATTGTCGGCGGGACCTTGATTGACGGAACAGGCGCTTCGCCTGTTCCGGATGCAGCTGTCGTGATTCGCAACGGACGCATCGTCGCCGTGGGCCCGAGTTCGAAAGTAAAGATTCCCCGGCACGCGCAGGTGGTGGACGCGCACGGCAAAACGATTCTTCCCGGACTCTGGGACATGCACGCCCACTTCGAGCAGGTCGAGTGGGGGCCGATTTATCTCGCGGCTGGCGTGACCACGGTGCGCGATTGCGGCAACGAATTCGAGTTCATCACCGCCGTGCGCGACGCCATCGCGCAGGGACAGGGCCTGGGCCCGCGGCTGCTGCTAGCGGGTATTGTCGATGGCACCGGCACATACACCATCGGGGTGGAGCGCGTCGACACTCCGGAGCAGGCCCGCATGTGGACCGACCGCTACCGCGCCGCCGGCTTCCAGCAAATGAAGATTTACAGTTCCGTCAAACTCGAAGAACTGAAGGTCGTCGCCAACGAAGCCCATCGGCTCGGCATGACCGTGACCGGGCACGTTCCCGAAGGACTAAATGCATATCAGACGATCGAAGCGGGTCAAGACCAGATCAACCATATCGGCTACGTAGCCGATATCATGAGAGCGCCTCTTCCAGAAAATGCCAGCCGCTTCGATCGTGTCAAAGCCGCGGCGAACATCGACCTTAACTCCGCCGAAGCGCAGAAAGCGCTCGCGTTCCTGAAAGAGCATCGCACCGTAGTCGATCCGACGATTGCGCTTTCAGAATTCTTCACCGCCACTACCGCCAAACCGCCCGCCAGTTTCGAACCTGGCGTCAACAAAGTTGCACCTGAACTCGCGGAGCAACTTACGGATGTCGAACCTCCCAGTGATCGTTCTGAGATGATTGAGAAAGTATTCGAGAAGGAATTGGCGATCGTCGGAGCGCTGCACCGCGCCGGGATTCCGGTCGTTCCGGCACCGATCAGACGGTTCCGGGATACAGCCTCCACCGTGAAATTGAGCTATACGTGCAGGCCGGCTTCACTCCCATGGAAGCGATTCAGGCTGCGACCATCGTCCCGGCTCGCGCCATGGGGCTCGAGAAAGAATCCGGCACCATCGAGAAAGGGAAGCGTGGCGACCTCATTCTGATCGATGGCAATCCTCTGGAAGATATTCGCAACACGCGCAACGTCGAATATGCGATCAGCAAGGGAATCATGTTTCACGCCGCCGAGCTTTGGCAGAGTGTAGGGTTCAAGCCGTAGTGGCCGCGGGGTCTCATCCCTCCGTAGTGGAGTCCGCTACCGCTATGCTAGTCTGCCTGTTATGGCCGCCCGCACTCCGACTAAGCGCAAAACAGCGAAGAAAACGCCGCACCCTTCCAGCAAATCCTCCCAACAACCGCATTCCGGACCGCCCCTTCTAGGAAAGAAGGCCAGCAGCGGGACGCGGATGGTTTCGCGCCCTCGTCCTTCCGTGCCGGGCAAGCACTTCCTCAGCGACAAGGTTAGCTACTTTACCGAATCCGTCATTCGCGAGATGACGCGGCAGGCCATGCTCCACAACGCGGTAAATCTCGCCCAGGGATTTCCCGACTTCCCCGCTCCGGCGGACATCAAACAGGCCGCCCAGCAGGCTGTTGCGGCCGACGTGAATCAGTACGCGATCACCTGGGGCGCGAAGAATCTGCGCAATGCGATTGCCCGGCAGATGGGCGTGTGGCAGGGCATTACGGTCGATCCAGAAAAAGAAATTACGGTCTGCTGTGGATCGACTGAGGCGATGATTTCGACTCTGCTCGCAGTCTGCAACGCGGGCGACGAAGTCGTGATCTTCGAGCCTTTCTACGAGAACTATGGGCCGGATTCTGTTTTGAGCGGGGCGAAACCGAAGTTTGTGAAACTGCGTCCGCCCACAACCGACGGCGGCGAGTGGACCTTCGACGAAAAAGAATTGCGCCGCGCCATCGACAAGCACACCAAGGCGATCATCCTCAATACGCCCAACAATCCGACGGGCAAAGTATTCACACGGGCCGAACTGGAGTTGATTCGCGATCTCTGTGTCGAATTCGACGTGCTCGCCATCACCGACGAAATCTACGAGCACATTCTCTACGAGGGCACCGAACATATTTCGATGGTGACTCTCGACGGAATGCGCGAACGCACGGTTACCATCAATGGCATGTCAAAAACCTACAGCGTCACGGGATGGCGCGTGGGCTGGGCGGTTGCGCCGGAGAAGATCACGAACGCGATCCGCAAGGTGCACGATTTTCTGACCGTAGGCGCGCCCGCGCCGCTGCAAGAGGCAGGCGCTGCGGCGTTAAGCCTGCCGCCGAGTATTACGCGAAACTATCTGAGGGATACCGCGTGCGCCGCGACCGTCTCACGCCGGCCCTCACGGCGGCCGGGTTCAAGTGCTTTCGACCGCGCGGCGCGTACTACGTGATGACGGACATTTCCGCATTCGGCTTCAAGGACGATGTCTCTTTTGCAAAATATCTGGTGCAGGAAATCGGCGTGGCGACAGTGCCGGGGTCGAGTTTCTATCGCGATCCGCGCGACGGCGCACGGCAGGTCCGCTTCGCATTCTGCAAGAAACCCGAGACACTGGACGACGCGGCGCGCAGACTCAGCAAGTTGCACGTCAAGCCCACTCCGCAGCTTTGAAGCTCAAGAACCTCTCGTCGCAGTGACCACGCTGGCACACTACTTTTTTCCCCAATGCCTGTTCTCTGTGAATCGCGTACACAAGGTGGCGCA
>CAVPWD010000018.1:0-182500 GCA_963709385.1 uncultured Acidobacteriaceae bacterium | reverse complement strand
TATACCGCTCCGAATAGAAAAACCTCGGCAGGGGTACGAGATGGCATCGCCTTCACGATGGCTTTCCCGTTCTTGATTGCGGCGATCTGCTCTTCACTCAAGCCGATGTTCTTCGCAAAGAAGTCGTGCAGCGCCGAGTTGGACTGTGAAAAGCTGCGAACGCTCGCAAGAAACATGACCGAAAACACAGCTCCGGTCACAAGGCTTCTCCATTTTCCGAGCCGAAAATCATTGATGGGTGGCACCGTCTCTCTCCTAAGGTGCTCTATGCTCGTGAGCATTGTTAGCCGACAAAGTCCCTGAATCCTGTTCTTGATTGGTTCGCGTCGATTTGTGCCGGTACCGCACAAAGTAGACGACAGCACCAATGAGCATCCCGATCGCCAGAACTATCAAAAGCTTTTCCGCAAACTCATAATGAGCTGCGACCATGTCGACAATCTGGCGTCCGTAGATGCGGCCTAGTGCCGCTTCACTAAAGAACCTCAGCAACCGACCGGTGGTCAGAGCCGAGACGAACTTACTTTTTGGGTACTGCATGACTCCCGCAGCAATCAAGATCGACGTGTACGGAAAGGGTGGTGGCAGCACTGCACCGGCCAGTACCGTTGCGGTTCCGTGTGTTTCGAACATCCGGTAGAGTTTCTCCGCCCGCGCTTTTCCTATCTTCTTTTCGAGCGTTGCTTTCCCGCCTTTTTTCGCCAGCTCATAGGTGATGTATCCGCCGATGACTTCGCCAATGGTGGCCATAATCGCGTAATACGGCCACCAAGCGTGATGATCGGTTGCAAGCGCCATGACGAGTACATCGATGGTTCCGGGCGGGGTGGACATCACGGGCGAGTTATCGAGGATGCCGAGGAGAATCAGTCCTGGGCCGCCGAGGCCGTGAATCCATCTCCACGCAGTCTCAGGCACGGTCTTCGGGAGAACGCATGTCGCGAGAAGGCAAGCCATACCGGATGCCTCCCTATGCCGCTGCCTTCGCAGCTGACGGCTGTGCTTCTGCTAATGGGGACTTCAGAATTCGCCGTTTAGCAAACTCAACGAGTACGAGATACGCGCTCGTTGTCAGTGCCAGGAAAGCAAAAAAGGTGAGCGGCAGGGGCGTAAAGCCCAGGACATGAGCGAGCGGGCTGAACGGAAGGAACACGCCTACGGAAATGGCCCCGAGGCAAGTCGCGACCAGCGCCCCACTAGGACGGCTACGGAGCGGACTCTTTGAGGTCCGAATGACGAACAAAACCAATGTTTGCGTTATCAAGGATTCCACGAACCACCCGGTGTGGAAGAACGCCTCAGTGGCGTGGAAAACATGCAGCAGAACGAAGAAGGTCAGGAAATCGAATATCGAACTGATCGGTCCCACATAAACCATGAATTTTCGGATCAGGCCGACGTCCCAACGTTGAGGCTTTTCCAGATATGTTTCGTCAACATTGTCGGTCGGAATACTGAGTTGGGCCGCATCGTACAGAAAATTGTTAAGCAGGATCTGCGTCGGCAGCATCGGCAAGAATGGCAGGAACAATGAAGCTGCGGCCATGCTGAACATATTTCCGAAGTTCGAACTCGTGCCCATCAATATGTATTTCATGACGTTGCCGAACGCTTTTCGGCCTTCAAGGATGCCGTCGTGCAGAACGCGCAACCCGGGTTGCACCAGCACCACATCAGCGGCTTCGCGCGCTACATCGACGGCGCTAGAGACGGAGATGCCAACATCCGCCGCATGCAGTGAGGGGGCATCGTTGATGCCGTCGCCCATAAAACCGACCGCATGACCCCTATGTTTCAGAGCAAGCAGGATGCGATTCTTCTGTGCGGGCGAGACGCGGGCGAAAACACGCGCATTTTCGGCTGCGTGCTGCAAAGCGGGGTCAGTCATCTTTTCCAAGTCGTCGCCGGTCACGATTCGGCCGGCGTCGACGCCAACCTGGGTGCAAACATGCGCAGTGACGCGGTCGTTGTCGCCCGAAATAACTTTCAGTTCCACGCCGTCCCGTTTCAACGACGCGAGCGCCTCAGCCGCATCGGCCAGCGGCTCATCCGCGAACGTAAGGAATCCAGCGAGGACCAGGTTCTGCTCGTCACTCACGGAATAACTTGCTCGCGGTGGAACCTCGGCGTAAGCGACCGCCAACACGCGGAAGCCCTGGCTACCCAGACTGTTGCTGCTGGACTGTATGTGCCCCCTCGCGTCTTCGTTCATGGACACGACTTGCCCTTCGAGCTCGTACGCCGACAGGAGCGGGAGAATGCCTTCCGGAGCGCCCTTTGTAATCAGCAGTTGCTTCGAGCCGTGTGTCACGACGACGGAAAGGCGCCTTCGCTCAAAATCGAACGGGATCTCATCGGATTTCGTGTAGCCGATAAACTCGGGTGCGGGCTGTTGCAGGATGACCTCGTCAAGTGGACTCCGAATGCCTGTTTGGAACTTACTGTTGATATATGCAAGCTGCTGGGGTCGCGATGATGCCCTTCCGAATGCATCAAGTGAGTCGCGAAGCGACATTGTGCCAGCGGTGAGCGTTCCAGTCTTATCGCTACAGATCACATCGAGGCTCCCGAGGTTCTCAATGGAAGCAAGGTGCTTTACGATCACCTTCTTCTTAGACATTGCGACGGCGCCTTTCGACAGCGTCACCGCTGTGATCATTGGCAAGAACTCGGGAGTCAATCCGACAGCCAATGCGACCGCGAAAAGCAACGATTGCAGTGGATCGCGGTGTCGCCCGGCGCTGACGATAATCAGAAACAGCACCAGGAAAAGGACGGTTCGCGCCAGGAAACTGCTGAAATCGCGTAACCCCTTGCTGAAAGCAGTTTCTTGCGGTCTCGCCGCGAGCCGGGCTGCAATGTCGCCAAACGCGGTCCGAGCGCCCGTGTTCACAACTTCGGCCATCCCCGTGCCGCTCACGACTGATGTGCCGACGAACACCATATTTCTCGCGTCAGCTTTGGTTGAGGCGGGTTCGTCGGTTACGTCTTTTTCAACCGGAAGCGACTCGCCAGTCAGCGCTGATTGTTGAACGTACAAATCACGCGTCTGGACGAGGCGTGCGTCAGCGGGAACGAGGTCTCCGGCCGAAAGCCGAACCATGTCTCCCGGCACGACATCGCGCCGACGGACTTCTTTCCAGTCTCCATCTCTGAGAACCGTGGCTGTCGTAGAGACCTGAGCACGGAGTTTGTTCATTGCGCTGATAGAGCGATGCGTTTGTGCCAGGTCAATGATCGTGCTCAGCACAACCATGGTGGCGATGATGGCCGCATCGACTCTTTGACCCAAGAATGCTGAAACCGCTGCTGCAATCAGCAGAACCACAGTCAAGGGATTTGCGAGGGAATGCCAAAGATCAGCACCGAGGGAATTGTGTTTCGTTGTTGCCAGCTCGTTCGGGCCGAAGCGTTCCAGGGATTCCGCTGCTTGATCGCTTGCCAGGCCAGCCGGAACGATTGCCGTTGCTGTTGAACTTGATGCCATAGCTCTTTTCCTATTTCGAGAGTAAACCAAAGCCACAGTGGCGCCCACGGCATGGCAGGCGCGGCGTGCAGCATCAGCCTTGGAGGAGCACGTTGGCAGCCATGGTGCCTTTGATTAAGGCTGCGCTTTTCATTGCGGAAAGTAACAGGCTTAGAGCCAATTGAATCGCAGTTCGCGAAACTCGGGATGGCCTCTGTGGCGAGATTTCGTCAGCGTGACCTCGTGTTACCAGAGAGGCCGTCAGGCTGGAGGCGCGTCCAAATTCGCCTCGCGCAACATCTGAAGCGCAACTAGCGTGACGGAAACCACTACAGGCCCGACGAACAGCCCGAGGGCACCGAACGCCTTCACACCACCCAAGAGCGCGAAGAACATAAGTAACGGGTGCATGTTCGCTCGTTGACTCATGACCCAGGTTCGGAGCAGATGGTCAACTTGTGACACTATAGCTGCACTCCAAACCACCAATATGAGGCCTTTCCACCAGTGTCCGGAGACAAAAAGGAGAGTCGCCGCCGGTCCCCACACGACAAACGATCCAACGATCGGAAGCAAAGAACACAGAGCTGTCACAAGCCCCCACAAAACAGGAGAGGGCAGGCCAAGCGCCCAGAAACTCAGGCTCATCAGAATCCCCTGCGAGGCGCCAACTGCCAGGCAGCCGTACACGTTGGCGACGATTGAATTGCTCACTCCGGTAAACAGACGCTCGAATTGTTCGGCCCGAAGCGGCAAGAATGCCGCCAGTTGCTGTTTCAGTGATTCGCCTTCGCGAAACAGAAAGAAGACGGTGAAGAATGCAATCACGACTGCCACAAAAAAAGAAACCATGTTGGTAACAAGATGTGTCCCCCAGGAAAATAAAGTACGGCTAGTCTGTTCGAGGGAGCGAACCAATGTTCCGCGCAGATCAATTTTGGAGACATCAACGTAGTGTCCCGCCCAGCCCGAAAAACGATCTACGAAGTGTACGGCGTATGGATTCCAACCACCCTGTTCTGCGCTTCTCTCGCTTAGCTGGAGGTACAGCGCGTGGGCCTCTCGGGCAGAGAGGACTCCCAAGATCATCGTCGGCAGAAAAACAGTAACAAGGACCAGAATGGTAGAGGTCAGGCCTGCCAAATTTCTGCGCTGGATGCGGCTTTCGATCCGTACATGGATGGGATGAAAGACGATTGCTATCATCAACGCCAGAAAAATAGGAGCCAGAAAAGGCCTGGCTATCACATAACAAAAATATAGTGAGACGGCCGCCAAGACTAGCAAAAAGACCGTCCCGACAGAGAGCCTCCCAGGTACCGCCGACACTCGGCTTTGCTGCTGGTTCGCTTGAATCTTTGTTTCTTCCGGCACGACTTTTCACCCGAAGCGCGATTTTAGATGTTTTTGCCTGGAACAATTAGGCGAGTTGCTGCGACGCAACTCGCCCATCGGTCACCGACTGGACCAACTCAAGAAACCCCTAGCTGGCTTTGTCTAGCTTCGCAGCCGCTTTCCTCAACTGTTTCGCAGTTGCCGATCGCAGCGTCGCTGCGGTCTGCTCGTAGCGATTTCGGATTTCCGCGATGCGGTTGTTGATGGCTGTCTTCGTTTGTTGCCGGGCGTCTGCGAGCTTCTTTTGCAGACCTTTCACTTTGGCATTCGTCTCGTTCTCGAGTTGTTCTGACCGCTGTTTTGCTTGGTCGACTTTGCCCTGTAGTTTGCGATTGAGGTCGTCGATCTTCGCCTGGATCTTGGCCTTTCGCTCAGCCTGGGCCTGGGCGGCCTCCGCCTGCAACTCAGCGATTTCCGCATTCAGAGCGGCGATTTCCTTGGCACGTTGTTCTGCTTCGAAGTCCTGTCTCGCCGTGCGAAACACGACCCCGCCGATTGCTTCCATTCTCGTGTCCAAGGGCGTTACCCACTCTTCACTGATATCGGCAACGACCGCCACCTTGCCGGGTGTGAGGGTTGCCGCGACATCGGCAAGGAAATCCTCGTCCACTCCCGCGACGTACACGTCGGCGACCATGCCTGTGGTTGCACCAATGGCAGCACCGATGCCGAAGCCGATAGGGCCGCCCAGCAAGCCGATAAGGCTGCCGATCGCCGTCCCGCCCACGGTGCGAACGGGAAAATCGTCTTCCGCTTGCTTCATGCTGATGGTTCCGTCCTGGTTCTTCTGGATCACTGCTTGCGCGTGAACTGCAATGCTTCCTTCGAAGTCAAGATTGGCCAGGGCTTGGGTTCCTTCAAACGCCTTCTTTTCGTTTTCGAAAACTACAACCAACATCTTTTCCATGAGAGTTCTCCTGTTTCAGAAATGTTTGTGCGCTTCTTGCTTTGAGCTTGAAACGCAATCAGACAAGAAGCACGTTCCCGGCCAGTTCGCGTGTGATCCAGTCCAGCGCTAAGGCAAAGATAAAACTGAAGTTAGGACAGAAAGGTTTAGTAGAGCTGGAATCTTTGATCGTCGTAGTGGCGAGATTTCGCCACGCTATCTCTAGCAAGTGCGCGCCGCGGGCAAATATCCCTGGAAACCAGTGTGCTACATGCATCACAGGGTTCGAGTGCGATGCCGAGCGTACGGAGACAGTGTGTTTGAGCATTTCGAAGGCATGTAGCCTGGTCGTGACTTGGTTGGCCGCCATGGCTCTGTCACAGCAGAGGCTGTCTCCTCGCGACGCACGAAGCAACCTCCTGCTACCCCAAAGGGCCGCCTTCGGTATCAGTACACAGAACTGATGCAATCCAGCGTCGCACGGCTGACAATGTCTTCAGGCAGGACCACCACGAGCGGACGAGCATTTCGAATCTCTTCAGTCGTCGGCGACATGAAATCATTCTCGATGTAGTCGCTCCCCATGTCCTCATTCGAGCGGACCAGATCCAGGAACTGGTCTTTGTCCCCAGGTGTCGAAAAGGAAAAAAGGAACTCGTATGCGCCGGCCTCAGGATCGCCGACGAGTGCCAGAGCGCGTGCATTCGTCACCTGTGCGTAGCCAAACAGATAGCCGATGATGTCTGCGCCAAACACCCGGCCTTCGGGGTCATTGCTTGGCAAGAATTCCACCGTGCAGAGCCAGTCATCTTCGTCTTGCCAGTATGGTTCAACGTTGTGTTGTCGGTTCATACTTTCAGTCTCATTGAATCCGCATTTTCCGGAATTCGTAGCCGAGACTCGCGGTGCGAGCAGTTGTCACAGTGCCTGTATTCCGACGCTCATCTCGGCCGCACCGCACTACGGATTACGCTACGGTTGTGTTCCCGCTACCGGGAATCTCCAACGACTTAGAGGTCGTCCGCCTCTTGCAAGTCCTTTAAAGTCGTGTATGAGCCGTTCTTTCGCGGCGGTACCTCTCTAAGCGAACGGTGCAAAAGTAGGCCAAGCAAGAATTCTTGGGGAACGACGAAAGCACGAGGTGAATGAAAACAGAATGAAGGACTTGCCTTTGTGGCCTTTCTTGGCATTCCGGACCATCGTAGAATCAGTAAGTTGCACGGAATCAATGAGCGGATGGGGAATAAATCCACCCCCCGCAAGCAACCTAAACCTGTCCGTTCCGGAAACATAGGTAACAGAACGTTCCGGAGACTTAGGTCACACTTTTGCCCCGAAGAGGTTCTGCAAGGGCTGCAAAGTTTTCTCCCCCAGAATCGCCGAGTTCGTAATTCATAAAGCTGACCAGCCCGATGCCGTCGTCGACTTCCTTGACGGGTGAGTGGCTTCTTTTTTCAGGGCGAGATGCATAACTTCGTGCCGGCCGTTCCGCTGAGGATGGCCGGAACGAATTCGCTCAATGGAGATTCCTGACTGTAGCCTGTTAGCGTGAACCGCCCAACCCCGCCGAGGCTTCCCGGACTGCCCCCCCGAAAGGCGGCGCATGTTGCTGACAATCACAGGCGTCCGTGAGTCGGATCACGCTTTAGCAAATGCAAATTCTGGCAAAATGAAGTGGCCTCTGCCCGTAACGGTTTGGCGATAATTGGAGCGTCTTTATGTCAGTTTTGAGAAGGCGTTTTGGAGCGTTGCCATTTCTCTTGTGCTTCTTGGTTGGGTGTGCGCAACTTGGTATGGGTGAAACGCCCAAAGTACCCACAACTTGGTGGCCCGACCCATCGACCGGTCTCATGTGGACCGGACAATCCTCTGGAGTGCGCAGCAACATGACGTGGGATGAGGCCGGCGGCTACTGTAGCTCTCTTACGCTCGGCGGCTTCTCTGGCTGGCGGCTTCCCACCATCGCCGAGATGAGGAGCGAGGAATATCTTTATCCAGTAACCGACACGGATAAGAACGGTTTCGAGCAGACGGTGGACTATCTTGGATTCAAAGGAAATGTACAAACCGCAGAGGCAACCCGCATCTGGACATCTTCATCAGTGGCGGGCAATCAACAGTACCTCTCGGTCTTCATGGGACCCCCGGATGTGTTCGGAATACTGTTCAAGGGTCAGTTGAAGGCAGCGTTGAATCCGGACAGATCCGAGGCCCATGAACGCGTGTCCAAGGTATCGGATCGCAATGCCGTCCTCTGCGTGCGATCCATGGATGCCAATCTGCTCCAGATCGCCAAGGACGCCGAAGTCAGCCATCCGGTTCCCGATCTCCTAACGCTGAAGGCCAATGCTCCGCTAAACAAGGCGCGTCAGGCCTTTCACGCCGGTCAATATCAGGACGCTATCGCCGAGGCTCAGAATGCACTCGCGGTCAAGCCGGATCTGGCGTCGGCGTACTGGGGCATCGGCATCTCGTACGGCATGCAGGGTCAGTGGAATCAGGCCACTTCGAGTCTCGAATCCGCACTCAAGATCGACAAGAACTATAGCGATGCGAAGACAGCCATGAAGTGGGCCAGGGACAGCCAGAAAGCCGCCAAGAGCGGCAAGCAGGTGAAAGATCAACCACCGCAGTGGAAGTGAACTTCGCCGAGCCGCCAAGGCTCACAACCGGGAGAGCTCTTTGTCCATCGTCACTATGTCAGTCTTGAAATCCGCTCTCAATGCCGCACTCGCGCTTTTGTGCTTTGCTGCGTCTGGCGCTCAATGGAGTCAAGCCCAAGAATGGACGAAGGATCCCACGACCTGGTGGCCTGATCCATCGACGGGCCTCATGTGGACCGGGCAAATGCACGCAAGCCCACATTGGGACCCCAAGCTAATGATGCAACGCGGCTTCTTGGGACAAAATGGACTGAGCTGGTACCAGGCAAAAGACTATTGCAGTTCACTCCAACTTGCGGGGTTCACTGGGTGGCGGCTTCCCACTCTGGACGAGGTGAAAGCAGTTACTGTTGTTAGAAAAATTGCCGGTTGTTGTTCGACATCGCACCTCGGTGAACCAAGAGCCATTGCTGAAGCCGAGATTGCTTTCGAGTCCATGCCCACCGATTTCCTTTTCTTCAAAGGCAGTATTAGCACCTTTAGCAAGGATCTGGTCGGCGTCTATATTTGGACGTCAACACCATCGCAATCTGATCCCAATTCTGCATGGGCCTTTGCGATACCGTGGGACCAGTTCTTCACTAAATCCTTGACGAATCTAGAACAGGGGGCGATCTGTGTCCGTCCCATGGAACCAGACCTGCTCCAGACCGCCAAGGCAGCCGAAGTGGACCACCCCGTCCCAGACATTCAAACACTTCAGACCTTCATACCTCTCAATAAAGCGCGCCTGGCGTACCAGGCCGGCAATTATCAGGAGAGCATCGCGCAGGCTCAGATCGCCATCTCTCTAAAGGCAGACCCGGCAACGGCCTACTGGGGCATTGGCATCTCGTACGGCCGCTTAGGTCAGTGGGATCAAGCCATCTCGAATCTTCAATCCGCTCTTGCGATCAATAAGAACTATAACGATGCCAAGACGACCATGAAGTGGGCTCAGGATGGGTTGAAGGCGGCGAAGAAACGAAAGTCACCCAAAGAACAAAGCCCCAAGTGGAATTGAAGTGGTTGAGACTTCTTCGGGAGATCGCCGGCCCAGCTCGTGTCCGATGCGCGTAGCTCGCTATCTTGGCTATGGAAGCGTTCTTGTCGACCTTTGTTACTCAGTGAGATCTACGGGATCTTCGTCAAACCGTTCATCGAGGATTCCCGGCAGACGGAGCAGAGCTATTAGTTTGCTCCACATTTCCCGGCGACGCTGCGCGAGCTGAACGAATTCGTGGCCGACCGCATCGCCGATCATCCGCCGACCACCCTAGACTTCCCGCTGGTAGATGGATCGGGGAGCGCAGAGGAAGAGCCGAGACGACCGTCCGCACCATGTGGTCCGCGTGTCGCCACCAGCCGCGGAAGGCTTGACCGCCGGAATAGCGAATATGCAGGGGACGCCATGCATCAGGATTTGCATCGGGATTTGCATCAGGATTTGCATCGGGCTCTGATACTGACTTTGAAATTAGAAAATCTTGTCGACACTGCTCGGTTGCAGGTCGCGACTCCTCGTCGAATTCGACAGCCAGGCTGGTTGTATCGAGCCGAAGCCCGGCATGCAGCGCCTTGAGGGCGCTTTCTTTCGCACTCCACAGCAGAGTCACCAGCAACGGCCGTTGCTCCGCGAGCGTTCGCTCCACAAGTGCCTGCTCGCAGGCCGTGAGGTAATCGGCGATGAACGCATTGCTGCGCGGCTCGATCATCTCCAGATCACAGCCGATGTCGGACCCAGATAGCGCGACAGCACACATGGCGGTACCGGCGCGGTGGCTGAGTGAAATAGCGACAGGCGCTGCCTGGTCGAAAAGAAACGCCTCGGGTGCCCCCGACGCCGCGGCTCGTATTTCTATGTTCGCAAGGGCGGGAGGATCACATGGCAGGTCAAGACAGGCGGCCAGCGCGCGTTTCGCGGTCCAGCGACCCAACCGCCAATCGGTGCGCCGTTTGGCAAAGCGCAGACGACCAAGCGAAGTCATTTCGCTCGAGCTCAACCATTGATTTTCCGCGGGCACATCGACTTCCGTCTGCTCCAGCCAGTGCACGTCCATGGCAGCCATCGACTCCAAACCGGCGAAAAAAACGTTACGACCCTCTGCGGAGAACTCGACCTCGAAATTCCTCCGCGACTAGGCCGCTTCCACGATTTTGACTTCCGCCGTCACGCTTGAGTTGCTGTGGCCTCTCATCCCACGTTCCACCGCATGAACGAGATACGGGCGAAGCGTTGCGGGCGGAATAATATGCTGCAGTGCGCCTACGCTGAGCGCCCGGTGCACGCTGTGTATGCCGTCAAACTCGCCAGCCATTTCGCCTAACTTTTCGGAGTACACGACCTTATAAAGGTCACTCCACTGGGCCCGCAGTCTTCCCTTCTCCGCGCCGTCGGCCTGAAGCATCGCCTGGTTCAGAGCCTGGAGCCGCTCATCTTTACGAGTTCGGGCCTCGACCTCACCGGCGAAAACCACGGCCGCAGCTGGAGCGCCGCCAATCACCGAGGCGTACGTCCCCTCCAGAGCTGCCACTTCCAGCCGATCGTTCAAAGCCCGCGAGAACACTACGTACGCGCCGCCGTGATACCTGGAGATTACACAGAAGACGATCGGGCCTTTGAAGTTCACGACGGCTCGGCCAATCTCTGCGCCGTATTCCAGTTGCAAGCGCCGCATCGATTCCGGCGATCCATCAAAGCCTGACAAATTGGCCAGGACCACGACTGGACGATTGTCGCTGGCGGCATTGATGGCGCGCGCCACCTTCTTGGAAGACTGTGGAAAGAGGGTTCCTGCGCTCCATTGATCCGGTCCGTCGGCGGGGACAAATCCCAGGCGGGGCACGGAGCGAGATTCGATACCGATGAGACACACCGGGTATCCGCCCAGGTGAGCATCCCAAACCACGGCGGTTTCTGCCCCTCGCATCCCGGCCCAGCGCTCCAGAGGCGCGTGGTCCTGGTCGATGGTGGCCATCATTACTCTGCGAATATCGAAAGGTTTCTTCCGTCCGGGATTGGTCTCGTTCGACAGGATCTCTCCAACCCGCGCAAACCCGTCCTCGCCATTCTTGTGGTGTGGATACGTCTGCACGTCGCGCTCGATGGGATCGGAGGTCTCGGCCCGGCGCGGGAACGTCTCCCCCGGCAGAATGTAGGTGTGTTCGTAGTACCGAAAGAGAATGTGACACGCATCGTCGATGTCGCGCGCCCAGTATTGTGCCTGGCCATTGACACCCATGATGCGGTCGTAGCCCCCAATGCCTTGATTATCTTCCGCCGAAATGCCACCCGAGTAGTCGAGTGCGCGCTTGCCGGTGAGTACCATGGCTGCCTTCGGCGTCATCACCAGAATGCCGCGAGTGTGCATCAGCATGGTGGCCTCGGCGTTCCAGTAGGGTTGCGCCCCTACATTGATCCCATTGATCAGGAGGTTCACTTCACCGCCGGCTTGAGTGAACTGCACCAGCCGACGCAAGACCTGGGCGATCCAATCCATGTTCTCGACCCCGCTGTCCATGGAGATCTTTGCGCCGGCCGAGATCGGGAACCACTCTAACGGGACGCCCTTTTTCTCGGCTAGATCCAGAGCTCCAATAATGCGGCGGCATTCCGCCTCGGCCAGTGCTCCCAGGTCTTTACTGGGGTCTCCGAGCAGAAGCACACGCGTCATACCCTCGGGATATCGGCTGGTGTAGTTGCGGATGACGCCAACGATAATGTTCGCTTTGTTCTGGCCGTAGGGACGATGGACCGGAACCAGCCGCCCTTCCGGGTCGAGATCGTGTTCCACAAAATCGCCGGGAGGAAATTCCGACCGCGTGTCTTCCCGAGACGGAGTGAGCATCTTGATGATCTCGTACGGGTACACCATTCCGCGCTGCCGGACACGAATGACTTTTTGATCGTATGCCGTCAGCGGTTTGAGCGGAAGCAGTTTGTCGGCGGGCCGGAAGGTGATCAGCAGGCCGCTGCCGACCGGACTCGAGATACGCACCACCATATCGCGCAGTTCTCCGGTGGCCGGGTTGGGTATGCGGGCACGCACGACAACCTGCTCCAGTCCCAGGCCTTCGGTTTCGCGCGCAAGTCTGCGTACAATGTCGGTCAATTCATCCGGCTTCAGATGGAGCGGGGGCCAGACATAGAGGAATACGCGATTCCAATACAAACGCTCCTGGGGTCTGCGCCGCGACTGAAACAACCGGATCGCCCCCAACGCTTCCATCAACATCCGCTCCAGGTGTGGCAGTTGTACGATGCGCCCTGCGTCATCGCGCACGGGAGTCACATCGCGCACTTCGACTGCCGCAAACAAGCGCTCATCCTTCGGGTTGTCACGGGCAATGGCGTGGAGAAGATAAACGTCCGCGGCGGACGGCAGACGCTCGATGGTGAAGTTGCTGAGGCGCCACAGATGCAGCCGCTTGCCCATCATGGGATGCACTCCGCGGTAGAACGTCTCCTCCGTGTACCCTTTGTCGCTCGGACGATAAGTAAAGTGCTGCAGACCACTCACTCGTGGACCCTGGCTCGCATCGGCAGCCGCCACGACAATGCGACGGATCGAACGCGGAAAGGCTACCTGATTCAGCGTCGCTTGCACTTCCACTTGTGTAGTGTCTGCGGCGCTCAGCTTGCCGTTGGAGCAGACGTGAAAATCGAGGACTACATCGTGATCAGGGGGTACATCCGCAATCAGAGGAAGCAGGGCCTTCGCCGCGGCGGAAAGGCCGTGATACTCGGCGTAAGCGGCGAAGACGTGAATCCGTTTGCCCTCATCGTCATATTCGGTGGAGACATAACAGTGTCGATCCACTGTCGATGCGTTCATGTTTTGCAGGGTTCGGATTTTGTAGTACCTCGAGGTCAGCACCTCCAGCATGGTGAGACGCAGGCCAGGATTGGCAGTGGGCATCCAAGAGGCGAACAGACCCGCGAGTAGTTGGGGACAATCAGTCAGCGCCCGGATCCGGGCGCGGGAGTCGCCGGCGTCGGGATAGGTTGCGAGATATGCCAGATGGGCTTCCGCTTCCTCGTAGACTTTGTTTCTCGCCTGCTCAAACACAGGCTGATCGTAGCAGCGATAGCGCACTTCCCGGGCGAGATCGCTGACCGATGGATACAACTCACGCGTGATCGAGATCATGCGATCAAGAAGCATCCGAAAGGCTCCGTTAGGTGATGGTTCCGAGGCTTTCACGAGCCGCAGACGGTGTTCGAGGATGTCCAGAACGGATGCCGCTTGCTGCTCCATTCGCTGGTGCGATTTGCAGATCCAGAGCAAGGTCTCCTTCAGCTTGGGTGAGCCATCCAGGGTGCGCACACCGTAATGATCCAAAGCGCACCGCAGCGCATCGACGAAAGCCGGGGGCAGGCCTTCCCCGTTGGTCTCGACCATGCGCAAATAGGAGAAGAGGTACGCCTCCGCGCTGGGGTCCTCGCCCACGGTGCGATGGTCCACTTCCGGTTCGCGCTGAAACAGAGAACATATGTCGACAAAAGTGTTGAGGATCTCGATCTCGGACTGGTTTATTTCGTCACTACTCGCGGGGCAGAGTTGTCTCCATGCCGAAAGCTGACGGGCGCTCGCTGAATCGATGTCGAAACCCAGCATAAGTTGGCGGAGTTCCTTCAGACTCTCGCGGCAACGGGGCATAGCGTCGTCTGCGCCGGCGCTTGAGCCTTGGGCGGCGCCAAAAAGCACGCGCTTCAGGGGTGCGATCGTATCGTCGCTGCTCGTGGCTTCGATTTGGACCAGAGGGGCGCCGGTATCCACTTGCACGTTCGGCATGGTCATGACCCTTCGGACTTTGCCGGAAAGCGGAGCGACCACCTGCGTTTCCATTTTCATGGCTTCGAGCACAGCCAAGGGGTCCCCGACGGCAACCGTATCTCCTGGTTTCACTGCAATCGAAACCACCACTGCCGGGGCGGGTGCACGGACCACGCCACCGTCATCTCGATCCACCCGGTGCGATACACCTTCGACTTCAATCCTGGAACTCACTCCCTGCGCGATTGAGACCACGTGGAAGCGTCGCCCGAGGGTAGTGAGCCAACATTCGAACTGTCCCAGGCGGTCGATGTGGGCCTCGACCCGCGTTCCATCGACTTCTACTCTGTATTCTTGAGGACCGGTTCGATGGGTCTTGATCGAGTAGATTTGGCCGCGATGGCTGAGCGCAAAAGTGCGGCCAATCTCGCTCCGTACCAGCGGGCGGCCACGCGCGGCGGAGGCATAGAACTGGGCTTGCTCCACCGCCAGATCGGCATCGTAGGCATCGATCGCAGCCTGCACCAAAGCGACATCGGCATGCTTGCGAGAGAGATGATCGCCGGCCGCGGCCATGCGGTCGAGCCAGCCAACATCCACTTGCCCGTTCTGCACTTCGCTCCGGTTGAGCATTTCCAGCAGGAACGCCTTGTTGCTCGTCCCGCCCTTGATGACGACGACGCTATCCTGCAGCGCGCGCCGGAGACGGGCCAGTGCCTCCTTCCGGTTTTGGCCATAGGCGATAATCTTGGCGATCATGGAGTCAAAGTCCGCCGGAATGGTTTCTCCCTCGGCCACTCCGGTGTCCACGCGCACGCCTGGGCCGGTCGCAATCCGGAAGCGTTCAATCAGACCGGGAGCGGCTGCAAAGCCGCTGTCGCAGTCTTCCGCATTCAGTCGTGCCTCAATCGCGTGACCGGTGCTGCGCGGGCACTCCCCTTCCAGAGCTCCGCCCCGCGCGACATGAATCTGAAGTTTCACCAGGTCAATCCCGGTGGTGCATTCGGTAACCGGGTGTTCAACCTGCAGACGGGTGTTTACCTCCATGAACCAGAAACGATGGGTCTCCGGTTCGTAAAGGAACTCCACGGTGCCGGCATTGCAATAACCGGCTGCCTTGCTTAGTCGAACCGCGGCCTCGCGTAGCGCTTCATCTTCCTGCCGAGAAAGCACGGGGGAGGGTGACTCCTCGAACACTTTCTGATGGCGACGCTGGATCGAGCAGTCACGCACGCCCACGGCCCACGTCGTTCCGTAGTTGTCGGCAATGATCTGCACCTCGACGTGGCGCGCGCGCTCGATCCTCTGCTCCAGGTATACGGTGGGATCTCCGAAAGCCTTGGCCGCTTCGGCACGGGCGCTCTCGAAAGCCTGCGGCAGCTGGGTCGCTGACTGCACGAGGCGAATCCCGCGACCGCCTCCACCCGCCGTGGCCTTTATCAGGAGCGGAAAGGTCAAGCACTCCGCATGAGAATACGCATCCGCAAGAGTCTCGACCGGCCCGCCGCTCCAGGGGGCGACTGGTATCTGTGCCAGCTCCGCCAGACGTTTTGCGGCGATCTTGTCGCCCAGGCGGCGCATCACGTCTCCGGGTGGTCCGATGAATACGATCCCCATGTCCCGGCAGAGATCCGCGAACGCCGCGCATTCCGCCACAAAACCCCATCCCACCCAAACCGCATCGGCGCGAGTAGCGGCCAGCGCCCGTTCGAGCCGCACATAGTCGAGGTAGCTACTCTTGGGGCGATGGGTGTCGGGATCGAGGAATTGAGCGGTGCCGAGAAACGCAGTCTCGTCGGCCTCGCGGACGAACATGGCATGTCGGTCTGGCTCGGTGAAGAACGCGATGGTGCGCAGCGGTACGCCGTGCTCGTCGCGGAACTCCCGCGCCGCATGGATAAAGCGCATCGCGGCTTCGCCGCGATTCACGATAGCAACGCGCTGGAATTCGTTCTGCATAAGCCTCCGTGAACAACGTGGTTCTACCGGGGCGTGAGTTAAGCGACTAGAACGGCCTCGCCTGACATGATGGCCTGCAGGTTTTTCAGATTCTCCCGGTCAACGATATCGGAGAGAGCTACGGTCTGATAACCGTTGAGGCGCAAGTAACAGTTTCCCTTTTCGTCCAGAACCTCAGCGTCGAAGCTACTGTGAACCTCGTCAGGAGTGACCACGGCGTACAACCGACCGTTCGCCGGATTCGGTTCATTCCATAGGAAGACTTGCTCAACGTGCTGTGGTAGCCCCATCCGGCTTTGCTGGCCGAGTTCCCAGATACCGGCAGTTTGGAAGCAAAGCTCGATCAGCCGTGGCGCCATGACCGTGGCTAGTCCAGGCGGATAATGATTGGGGAGCAAGTCTTTCGCCATCAGACCAGTGACGTGCTTTCCATCCCACCATGCCCGCTCCACAACCTGATATGCGGGACCATGGAAGTAGAGGCGATAGATGTCGGCCGCTTCGACGCAGCTTCCGGCCGGTGCGACAAACGCCCTCGCAGCCGGAGGCTGGACGGATTGTTTCGTGAGCCGCACCCGCGCGGTGAAGTGCGTGGTTGCCTGAGGCTCTTTCGAGTTGGGTAGAGAGCGGTGGCCGATCAACCGGCAATCTGCCAGCAACCGCTCACCCTGGGGATGAATCTGGGGCTCGACTCGAACGACGCGGGGTTCGCTTCGATAGAACTTGAACGGGGCGAGGAAGTTTACGTCCTCGATCGCCTCGACGTGCCAACCGGGGAGCAGGCACAAAGCCGCTTCCGCAAAGGCTTCGACGCCCATCACCCCCGGCAGAACCGGGGTGCCGTCAATCTGATGATCATGAAGGAATGGTTGAGCCGGTGGGTCTAGTGTTACTTCGGTCGAGTAGCCGTCATGAATGCTCATCGATGCGACCTTGCCAACCATGGGACCGGTAGCTGGCAAATACTTCCCTGCTTCTGCGACGGTAGAGTCGAGCCCACCAGTCGTGTCCCATTCATTCAGCAAAACGCCGAGGCGTTGGCCGATCACAATCTCGCCACGGGTCGCTCCAGCGGTGAGTTCGCGGCGGATCAACGGAATGCCGGCTTCCGGCGGCAGCATGTCGATTCCGGCGAGTTCCATGATCTTTGGGATCGAGCCGCGCGTCGCCATACCAATCCCGCCCCACGCCGTCCAATCGATTGCGATGCCGCGCGTCGCGGGACGGGTCGTACGGAAACTCGACGTGATCTTGCACAGCAGATCGTTGGCGGCGCTGTAATCCGTCTGTCCGACGTTGCCGAAGCGGCCTGCAATCGAGCTGAACACCGCCGTCGCTGCGAGGGGCATGTCGCCGATGGCGTGCAGTAGGTTGAAGAATCCGTCGCTCTTGACATCGAACACCAGGTCAAACTCGCGGGGATCCTTATCGGGCAAGGAGTGGCTTCGCTCAATGCCGGCGGCATGCAGCAGCACGTCGATGCGATTACTGCGTTGGCGTACCTGGTCGATAATTGCGGCCACCGCCTTCGCATCCCGGAGGTCAACGCTGAAATAGTGTGGCGTGCCGCCAGCCGCACGCACGGCATCGATGGCGGTCTGAGCGGCTTGTGCCCTCTCCAGGCTGGCAAGTTCTTTTTCTACGAGAGCCGGGGTGGCCCGTTCGCCGCGGGTCTGGATCCGCGCAAACAGGTCGCGCTTGAGGTTGTCCCGGTCGGTCACGAAGCGCTTCAGGTCAGGATTATCCGGGTCGGGCTTCGGAACGAGATCGAGCAGGTAGAAAGTTCCGCTGGATGCAGCGGCCAAATCGGCAGTGATGGCGGAGACGATGCTTCCTGCCGCGCCCGTGATCACGAAGACGCTGTTCTGGTCGAGCACCATGCCCGGTTGTCCATCGGCGGCAGGTTGTTCCAGCAAGCCGACGGTCCAGCGCTGGCCGCCGGTGTATCCAATCTCAACCACTCCCGGGTCGCTCAAGGTTTCGTCGATCAGAAGCTGGGCGACTTCGAGCGCACTCCGATTCGGTTCAAAATCGACAGCCTTCACCAGGGATTCGGGGCGTTCCCGCTTGTACGTTTTGGCAAAACCCGTTACTGCGCCGCCAAGCGGAGCCACTGCTCCCGCGCCGTCGTACCCATGATGTCCACCGAGCCGCGTCGCACATACCAGGAACGTACCCGGGCGGCCAACATCTTCATACAAGACTCGCATGGTGGTGTACAGCGACTTCACTCGCAGCTGCACCGCGTCGCGCCAGGAAGTGGAATCCAGTTTGCGAAGGTCGCCTTCGTTGTCGAGCGCGGGAAGCCAGAAGACTCCGTCCAGCGCACCGTTTGCGGTCCAGGCTTTGAGAACGTTGGTCAGGGTGTTGGCATCTGGAGCGCCCTCAATTCTGAGCACCTCGACGCCCAGCTCACGGAGCCGTTGCGTGAGTGCATCGCCCACGCCTCCCTGGTCGGGCATGAGTATGACGCGGCTGTTGCGATCGAGTTTTACTCCGGTTGGTTTGCAAACTGTAAGCGGAGGACGCAATGTGGCCACCGGCACACGCCGTGGAATGGAATTGGCGGCATCGAGTCTGGCCACTGCAGGGCGCGAAAGCTCGGCCGAAACCGGAGCCGCAGACGCCACCGGTCTCTGTTCCTCTGGTGCTGATTTTATGGAGGGCAACGGGACGGCCTTGGCAAGCGTGGACCGGTCGTGCGCGAACTTGATCACATGCGCAAGAGTCGGGAAATCGCGCAGCTTTAGATTCTCAGCGCGGGGAATGTTGTATGCGGCTCGTACGGCTGCGAACATCTCCGCCTGTTTCACGGTATCGACACCCAGATCGGCTTCCAGGTCGAGATCCAGATCCAACATGTCTTCCGGGTAACCGGTCTTCTCCGCCACGATCTGCAGAACCTTCTTCTTTATAGGATCATCGGAATCGGCCGTCGCCGCTGCGGCAGGGGAAGGTGGCGCGAGCGGTTCGGTCATAATTGCTGAAGATGTTGGCGAAGACGAAACCGGCGATGGCGCCGCTTGCGAGGCACCACGCAGGTCCGGCCGCCGCTCATGCACAAATCGGATCACATGGGCCAGCGTGGGATAGTCGCGGAGTTTGCGATTCTCGTCGCGCGGAATGCTGTAGATTTCGCGGATGGCCGCGAACATCTCCGCCTGCTTGACCGTGTCGACTCCCAGGTCGGCTTCCAGATCGAGATCGAGATCCAACATGTCCTGCGGGTATCCGGTCTTCTCGACCATCAATGCGAGAACGCGTTCCTTGACGGGGTCACTGCCGTTGTTTGCGATAACCATTGGCAGTGGCTCGGCGATTTGAATTCCGTGGTCCGCGGTAATCGTTGGAGCGAGCATTGCCGTTGGGTTGGGAGTGATTTGCGCGGTGCGAAGATCGGGGCGGCGATCGTGCACGAATTGAATCACGCGCGCCAGTGTGGGGAAGTCTCGCAACTTGATCGTGTCGTCACGAACGATGCCGTACGCTTCGCGGATCGTAGCCATGACTTCGGCTTGCTTCACGGTATCGATACCCAGATCGGCTTCAAGATCGAGATCCAGATCGAGCATGTCAACCGGATAGCCCGTCTTCTCGGCCACCAGTGCCAATACCTTCTCCTTTACAGGATCGGCTAGCTGGTCAGCGATCGGAGGAATCGGCGGCGCGGGCGCAGGCATCTTCACTTGCACAGGCGCGTCGACAAGCGGGCTCAGCGGGGGCACGGGTGGCAAATCCACGACGGAAGCACGCGGCTGAGGAAGCTTAGCTGACGGCCGCTCTTCGGATTTCTGGGTGATCTCCGCCACTCGTGCATCTGACCGTTGATCCCGCACCCGCAGCGTTCGGTGCACTACTTCCAGGTCCGCAGTGGGATAACCCGCGATCTGGCTCAGCCAGCCCTTCCAGCAGTTTTCGTCGACAATGCGATAGGCATAACCCAGTTCACTGGGACGGCGACGACTGCCATCTTTCGAGGCGAGCCAGTGCAACAACGTCATGCTGATTTGCGAACCGAATCCGGCGCCGAGACGGATTGCGTATTCGATGGGGTATGCCCCGCCCTTGGACAAATTCAAGGTGCCCAACTCGGGATCAATCTCTTTGAAGTTGGCGACGGGAGGGACCAGACCGGTTTCCAGCGCCTTTACCGCGACGACATCTTCAATCCCGGTCGCCATAGCGTGACCGGTCATCCCCTTGGTGTTCGCGATCACGACCTGATCCGCAGCTTCTCCAAATACACGCCGTAACGCGTGAATCTCCGCCGAGGCACTGCCACCACGCGCGGGCGTATAGGTCTCGTGAGAAACGAACACCGTGTGGGGCGCGATCTGAGAGCGTGAAATACCGTTGTGAGCTTCTGCTTGCGAGACCAGGTTCTCCATCATCTGGCCGATGTGCTGTACATCGAGGCGAGTACCGTGGAACGCGCTGTTGGCCGTGACCGTGCTCAACACTTCGCAGATCGGTTGAATGCCGCGCTCCTGCGCAGCCTCTGCGCTCTCTACAACGAGTCCGGCGGCGCCCATCCCAACGATCAAGCCGTGCCGGCGACGGTCAAAGGGAGTGGCTGCTTCTTCCACAACTTCGTCGGTAGCCGCCGCTCCGCTCGCCAGGAATCCAGCGCCGAACCATTCGATCGAATGATCGGAAGTGACATCGTCGGCCGAGACAATGATGACACGACGGCAGCGGCCGGCATGAATCCAGTCTTCTGCCAGCGCCACCGCCTGGCTGGTACTCGCGCAGGCGGAATTAATTTGCGTGTTGGGACCACGAGCCCCGATAAATTCGGCAAACTGCGAATGGCCCATCGCCAAGGTTCGCAGCAGGAAGCGGCGGTCGAAGACGTAGGGTTCTTTCTCGATGGCATCCCGCAAGTCTTCCGCGCGGCGCTCAATTTCCTGCTCGAGAACGGAATCACCGTTCTTGGCCGCTCTCGCCAGCAGGCTTTCCAGCATGCCGAGTTGCTCGCGCCGGGCATGATCGTTGTAATAGCGCCCCATTTCATCGGCGAACGAGTCGCAGCCCGGGAAAGCGGAAGCGAAGACCACGCCCGTGTCATCGCGCAACGCGTCGGGCAGCCCCCACCGATCCTGCAGCTGCGTGCCTTTCGTCGTGGTCTTGTAGCGCATGACCAGCGGAATGCCGGCATCGCGCAACGCATCGATGCCCACTGCCATCGCAAGCTGGGTGCTGCGATCGAGAGCCGCCTTGCGATCGGCGGATACGCCGAACTCGCTTTCCAGGTCGAAGGTACCGCCGCGTCCGGCCAGCTTGATGACATCGGCCACGTTGTTGATGGTTTCGAATGTTGGGCCGCCGTTGTCGCTCTTCATGAGACGCGTAATGTGCTTGTCGAGCATTGCCTTACGCAGTCGGGTGGGAATGAGATCGATAAATTGATCGCCTCGCAGAATGCGAGCGACATTGGAATCGTCAAAGATTCGTTCGGTTCCAGGCAGCCCCAGAGCTGCACCTGTGATCACGACTGCACGGCGTGGGGAGGGGCGTTCACCACCCTGATGAATCTGCCAGCCCCGCTCAAGAACGTCAGCGAAGAAGTGGCCGAGTTCAGCAAAGTGATTTCCATCGAAGTTTTGGCTCGACGATGGAGCGCTAGTGGCGGAAGCGGCCATCGCCATTGGCCTTGGCGTCTGGATTTTTGACTGAACCGGTGAAGCACCTGCTGCTGGCGATTCAGCTGAAATCGCAGTCGTGCCGCGCCCCAGGCCCGCTGCGTAAAGACCGCACAGCGCCTGATTGAACGAGGCGATATCACCGAACTTCGGGTGGTTGGTAAAGAGCGAGACCGCATCGCCGCGATCGGCGAGCACGTCTTCGGCAAACCCCTGCAGAGCTTTTTTCGGCCCAACTTCCACGAAGATGCGTGCTCCGGCTTCATAGAGAGTGCGCAGGCCTTTGATGAATTGCACGGGAGAAGCGACCTGCCGGGCGAGAAGATCCAACATCTGCGGCACGACGTTCGGGCCAGTGGGATAGAACTCGCCGTTCACATTGGCAACAATGGGCAGGCGTGGAGATTCCAGATGCAGGCGCTCCAGTTCCCGCCGCAGCGGTTCGCTGGCCGGCGCCACAATCGAAGTATGAAAGGCATGGCTGACCGGCAACTCCGCAACATCGTAGCCCGCCTTCTGGAGAACCTCCATGGCTTGCGTGACCGCGTTGCTGGCGCCGCCAATCACCGCCTGATGTTCGCTGTTGATGTTGGCGACCACAACGTAGCCGTTGACCGTCTTCAGGATTCGTTCGATCTCCTCCAGCGGGGCAAACACGGCTGCCATCCTGCCTTTGTCGGCCACCGCAACCTGCGTCATGCCGCGCCCGCGCGCGCTGACTGCTTCCAACGCATCCTCGAACGGAAGAGCGCCGGAGGCGACCAGTGCCCCGTATTCACCCAGGCTGTGTCCCATTGTCATGTCGGGCTGGATGCCATAGGCGGCCAGCAGCCGGGTCAATGCGAGATCGATTGCAAGCACGGCCGGTTGAGTAATCGCCGTCTGGCGCAGATCTTCATCGGCCTTAGCGACGGCGTTTGGGTCGGCCTGGTCAACGAAGACAAAGTCGGTGAGTGGCTTGCCCAGCAAGGGGAGCATCACTCGATCGGCCTCCGCAAAAGTCTCAGCCACGATGGGTTCGGCATCGCGCAACGTCCGCAGCATGTTCACGTACTGCGACCCTTGGCCCGTATAAAGGAAGGCCACCTTGGGAGCCGGTCCACGACCGCGGAAGATACCTTGCCCACGCAGCGCTTTCCATGCGATTGCCTGATTCGCTGCCATCGACTTGAGTGCTTTGGCTGCCTTATCCGCCAGGTCGGCGGCATCGGCATAGTCAATCGCCAGACGTTCGGGAGCACGCAGGTCAGCCTCGGCCGGCGCTGCCGCTGCAGGCGCGATGCCAGCCTGAGCATTTTTCATAACGGCGCGCAGACGCTCGGTCAACTCAGCCTGCGAGGCAGCGCCAACGACGAGGGCGCCGCGCAGCGGCGGCTTGCAGTCGCGCAGAGAAGCAGCGGACAATGAAACTTCGGAAGCTTTTTTGGTGTTCATGACTACCTCGTTGATTGCAGCCTGGGGCAGCGTGCCGACCGCGACCGACCGCTTTCCATTTCCGGTCAGCCGATGGGGAATGTGCTCTTCGAGCACGATATGGAAGTTGGTGCCGCCAAAACCGAAGGCGCTCACTCCAGCTCGTCTGGGAGTGCCGGGCGAAACGGTCCACGGCTTCAGTTCGGTATTGACGTAGAGCGGGGAGTGCGCAAAATCGATATCCGGACTGGGATGCTCACAATTCACGCTGGGGGGCAGTATCTTGTCTCGCAAAGCCAGTGCGGTTTTCAGCAGACCGGCCGCGCCCGCTGCTCCTTTGAGGTGACCAATGTTCGACTTGACCGACCCCAGCGCTACCGAATGAGTTGGAAGATGCTCACTGCTGAGCAGATTCGCCATGCCCTGAGCTTCGACTATGTCACCCACGCGAGTAGAGGTGCCGTGGCCCTCGATCAAGGTTGCGGTAGCGGGCGAAAGTCCGGCGTTCTTCCAGGCGCGATCGAGGCAGAACTTCTGCCCAACCGGGTTGGGTGCGGTGATTCCTTTTCCTCTGCCGTCGCTCGATGCTCCGATGCCACGGAGCACCGCGTAAATTTTGTCTCCGTCACGCTCGGCATCTGCCAGGCGTTTCAGCAGGAAGATCGCGGAGCCTTCGCCCATCACAAAGCCGTCCGCCCCTTCGGCGTAAGGACGAGTACCGGTCGCAGACAGCGCGCCGATCTTGCAGAACTTCACAAAGGTCTGCGCCCCCATGTTGCGGTCGATTCCGCCGGTGATGACCGCGTCAAAGTCTTTTTCGATCAGCCCCTCAACCGCGGCCGTCATCGCTGCCATGGCGGAGGCGCATGCCGCGTCACAAACGTAGTTCGGACCGTGGAAGTTGTAGATGTTTGCGATGCGGCCGGCAATGCAGTTGGCCAATTCGCCGGGCATGCTGTCTTCCGTAATTTCCGGCAAGTGCTTGCCAATTCTGTCGGTGCAGTTCGCGCGTGATCTCGCTGCGGACCGCTTCCGGCAGGGCGGCGAAGCTCGCGATTTCGGACAGTTCATGCGTATATTCAGGAAAGTACACACGCAACGCTGTGAGGTAGTGTTTCTCACCTGCCATGGCATTGCCCAGGATCACGGCAACTCGATCCGGGTCGAGAGGCCGCTTGGGGTAGCCGTAATCTTCCAGGGCTTCGCGCGTGGCCGCGATTGCCCACTTCTGTGCCTCATCCATGGCGTCGGTGACGCGTGGCGGAATCGGCAAATGCCACTTCATCGGATCCCATGTCCACTCACGGACCCAACCGCCGATCTTCGAATAAGTCTTGTCGGGAACCGTGGGATCGGAGTTGTAATAAAATGCCGGATCCCAACGATCCCGCGCCACCTCGGTGATGCTGTAACGGCCCCGCTTCACGTTTTCCCAGAAAGCCGCCACATTGGGGGCATCGGGCAGAATGGCTCCCGCACCTACAATCGCGATGGCACGATGGGCTGTGTCTTCCATGATGACGCTCCTGCGCAGCCAGTGACCGGCTGCTGGTGACAGATTAGTCAGGCGTCTTGGTATTTATGCGGCGAGTGCAGGCTTGGCTGCACGGGCGTAGAGGACGTCGGCTATTAAATCCATGTCAGAAATAAGGCCCGCCTGGGCACAGTGAATGGCGGGCAAAAGCAAACTCGTTTCAAAGGCGGACATCTCGGGGTTGGTCACGCCGCCGGCTCCGCATACCCAGCGCAAGCCTTCTTCCGCGACCTTGAGTGCCGCTTCGCGGGCGAAGGTTCGGCTCACCGCAGCAATGGCTGGCGCATCGAAGCGCCGGTTCGCCTTCTCGTTCAACTTTCCTTGCTGCGTGACGCGCGGCGCGACGAGCCAGACTCCCCGCGCTCTCCGCGTACGCAATCCACTCTCCCAGACGCAAGAGAATGTGCTGATAACGAGTGAGGCGGGCGGTGCGCGCTCTTTCCATGATTTCGGCCAGGGCGTGATGCGCCAGCGCTGCGACGTTCGCGCCTGCGTCCGGATGCTGGGCATGTAAAGCTTCCAACTCGCGTCGCCCGCTCATGGAAGTACTGGCCGCGCGTCTTCAAGTGAAGCTGCCAGCGGTCGCGGCTGATGGTCATCTCCATGATCTCGGACGTACCCTCGTAGATCGTGGTGATGCGGACATCGCGCTTGATCTTCTCCACGATGTATTCGTGGGTATAGCCGTAGCCGCCGAGTGCCTGGATGCTGGCATCGGCGGCTTGATTCCCAGCCTCGGTCGCCATGTATTTCGCAATGGCGCCTTCCGTGTTCAGGCTTCCCTCTCCAGCGTCGATCCTCTCCGCAGTCTCTTCGATGTAGGCGCGTGCGGCTTCCAATCGCGCCACGTGCGGCACGATCAGTTTGTGTGTGTACCCCTGCTTTTCCGAAAGCGGCGCACCAGCCTGAATGCGCTTGGTGGAATAGGGAATCGCGCGATCTAGGGCAGCCCATCCCGCTCCCAGGCCAAAGGCTGCGACCATCAAGCGCGTGTAGCCGAAGACAGCTTGTGCCTGATTCAGATCCCTGGCCCTCGACGCCGCCAATGAGCCGGTCGGCGTCGACATAAACGTCATTGAAGGCCAAGGCTGCGGTATTGCTAAGGCGGATGCCGTGCTTGTCTTCTGGTTCGTCGTGGGTAAAGCCCTTCGCGCCCTTTTCCACGATGAACCAACTCGGACCACCCGGAGTGTTCGCCAGCACCGTATAAGCGCCGGCCACGCCACCGTTGCTGATCCATTGTTTGTTACCGTTGATCTTGTATCCGGCGACGCGTCCATCCTGCAGGACCCGGTCTGCTGTGGTGCGAAGAGCTCCCAGATCGCTGCCTGCTTCCGGTTCGGTGGCGCCGTAGGCGAATAACAATCCTTCGTCTGCGATGCGGCTCAGCCACAGCTTCTTTTGTTCCGGCGTGGCGCCCACGGTAATGGGATCGCTGCCGAGAAAAGTTGCCAGCACGGAAGTTGCGATCCCCAGATCGATGCGGGCCATTTCCTCACAAATGCAGTAGACGTCGAACGTGCCGCCGCCCATGCCTCCGAACTCTTCCGGAATGAACAAGAGTTGAATGCCCAGCTTGTCAGGGCTGCACATGTCGCGGACGATTTCGATGGGACATTCGTCGCGAGCGTCGAGATCGATCAGCACATCGTCAGGCAGACGCTTCCTGGCGAATTCTTTCAGAGACTTCACGCTCAGTTTCAGTGTCTTGTATGCAAGCATGGGTGCAACCTCACTTGGCGGCAACGCCGCGCATTTCACGGACTTTGTTGGTCAATTCCGGCAGGAACTCCAGAACGTCGTCCACGATTCCGACATCCGCCACTTGAAAGATGGGGGCCTTGGGATTCTTGTTGATGGCGATGAGGAAGGGATTTCCTTTAATGCCCGCCAGATGCTGAAACGCCCCGCTGATGCCACAAGCCAGATAGACCTTGGGCTTCACCGTTTTTCCCGACGACCCGACCTGACGGGATTTTTCCATCCATTTCGCGTCGACGACCGGCCGCGAGCAACTCACGGCCGCGCCCAACGCCTCGGCGAGTTCTTCGGCAAGCACCACGTTGTCCTTCTCCTGGATGCCTCGTCCAACCGAGACCAGGACGCTGTGCTTAGTGATATCCACATCGCCCGCCTCGGCAACGACGGTCTCCAGATAGCGGCGTCGAGCTGTCAGAGTGCCGACGTCGGATGATTTATCGACAACCACGCACGAAATCGGAGTGACTTGCTCCGCCTTGAATGCGCCGGGACGGATATTGATCACGGCACCCGAGGAGACATTGCAGCGCACGTGAGTGCTGACTTGTGCGCCGAATTCCTGGCGGACCAGCCTGAGAAAATCTCGTTCAACCGCATCAATCGCCAACGCATCGGAGACAAAAGCTGAATTCAGCTTGACGGAAAGGCCCGGCGACAGATCGATGCCAAAATGATCGTGGGAAACAAGCAGAATGCTGTCCGGCGGCAGAACACTCACTAAGGCCTGTCGAACCAGTTCAGCATTGGGATAGGTGAGCGCTTCGTTCGCGATTTTCCAAATTTCACCAAATGACGAGCGCAACGAATTGCACGCGGTATCGAGATCCGCGCCCCAGCCGCTGAGAATCGCGGTGGGAGACGCAGTCAGATCTATCCTTCTCGCGGCGGCTGCCAGTTCCGCAGCAGAATCGTCGACGACGCCATTCCTATGAACGATGTAGGCAAAAATGCGAGCCATTATTTCAGCCCCCCTCTCGCTGCCACCAACTCAAGAACTCTGTTGGCGTTCTCTTCCCGGCTGCCGTGCAGCATTTCCGCTCCCTTGCTGAGCGTGGGAACGAAGTAGTCCACTCGCCGCACCTTCGCGGCCGCTTCTCCAACCGAGGCTGCGTCAACTCCAAGTTCCGAAGCTCCCAGTTTTGGGATGGGCACGGATGCCACTTGGCGGATGCCTCGCATCCCGACGTAACGCGGCTCATTAATGCCGGTTTGAATGGAGAGAACACAAGGAAGGTCGATCTCGTTGATTTCCCGATTGCCGCCTTCGATCTCGCGACTGACCTTCAGCTTTCCTCCATCCACGGCGATGGAATTCACGAGCGACGCAAACGGATAGTCGAGCATCGCCGCCAGCATTCCCCCCACTTGGGCAGCGCCGTCCTCGGCTTGGACGCCGGTCAGGATCAGATCGTAATGACCCTTCTGGATGAAAGTCTTGAGCACAGTTGCGATGCCTCGGCCGTCGGATCCGCTGAAGGCGTCGTCTGAAATCAGCACTGCCTGGTTCGCGCCCATGGCTAGTTCGCGGCGGAGAACCTCTTCGTCATCTTCCTCGCCGACGGTCACGACGGTTACGTTGCCGCCGACGCGATCGCGGATCTGCAGGGCCTCTTCGACCGCATAGTTGTCCGCTTCATTCACCGAGTACACGAGTTCTTCACGCTCAATGTCGTTTCCTGCTGCATTGAGCTCAATTTCGTTTTCCGAGGTATCGGGCACTCGTCGCGCACACACCAAAATTTCCACGTTTAACCTCCGCAGGTCGCAGTTTCCAATTCCTCACTTCTGTCAGTGCTGACTTCGCGAACTAAGTGTTGGTCCGCCAGTTCGGTCAGGTCAATGGCAGACATCTTGCCTTCCATGCCCTCCACCTTGATCGCGTCTTCAATGTTCACCATGCAGAATGGGCAGGCGGTCACGATCACGTTAGCTCCAGCTTCGGCGGCCATGCGAACTCTGAGCACACCCATACGCTGCTCTTCTTTAGGCTCGTAGAACAGCATGAGGCCGCCGCCGCCGCAGCAGAATGACCGGTCTCGCGACCGCTTCATTTCCACTCTCTTCAATCCTGGAATGGCGTCGAGCACGGCCCGCGGTTCGTCGTAGATCTGGTTATGGCGTCCCAGGTAGCAGGGGTCGTGGTACGCATAGACCTTGTCTTCGTTTTCGACCCGGTGGAAGCGGATGTTGCCAGCCCTCACTTCTCGGGCGAGCACCTGGCTGATGTGCTCGACCGGGGGCACGTCTTTATAGTCGTGTTTCAGCGCATTGTAGGCATGCGGATCGGCGGTGACGATTCGTTGCACTCCCGATGCCTTGATGGCGTCGGTGTTGTGATCGCGCAGAGCCATGAAGAGCATTTCTTCGCCGAATCGCCGAACATCGTGGCCACTGTCCTTTTCTGCTGTGCCCAGGATTCCGAAGTTTTCTCCGATATGGCTGAGGATTCTGGAGGTGGATCGCGCTATCGACTGCATGCGGTCGTCGTAGGAAGTAATGCTGTCGACGAAGTACAAGGTGCCAGCGCCATGGTTTCCGTCGAGGATCTTGACGCTGCAAGTCCGCTGGAACTCTGCAGCCTTGGCCCAGTCGGCCTTTTTCTTTTCCATCTTCCCATAGGGATTGCCGCGACTCTCCAGAGCCTTGAGCGCCCTTCTGCAGCGATTGGGGCACATTGCCGTCATCGATCATGCCGCGGCGCAGGTCGACGATCTTGTCGATGTACTCGACCAGCAGCGGGCATTCTTCTTCGCACGCGCCGCAAGTCGTGCACGACCAGATTTCGTCTTCCGAGTAAATATTGCCAATCAATGGTTTGTGATTCTCGGGTTTGTGATTCTTGGCGCGGCCGAACACGGGATAGTGTTCAAACGCGTAGTCCCTCGCCTTGATGGTGAGGAACCGCGGCGCTAGCGGGCGTCCTGCCGCATTAGCTGGGCAATTGTCGGCGCAGCGGCCACAATCTGCGCAGGAATAAAAATCCAGCATGTGCTTCCAGGTGAAGTCTTCGAACGTCTTCACGCCGAAAGATTTCACCTGATCCAGATGCTCGTCAGGAACTCCCCATCTCACCGGCTTAAGAGTTCCTCGTTCCAATTTCGAGAAATAGACGCTGAAAAGCGACGTCTCCACATGAAACTGAATCCCGAAGGGTCGATAGCAGAGCAGGAAGTAAAACGTGAGTTCGTGGGTGAGATAGGCGCTGACATTGAGGGCCCAGAGCGTCGCCAGAGGCATGGATCCGAAAACGATCTGCAACATCCACGGCAAGGAGAGCGTAGCCAGGACTTCCGCAGGTTGGCCCCGTTGCGTGTGACCGGCAGCATTGCTCGCAGCAAACAAACTGTCAGCCACCATCAGGATGGCGATGAGCGCCAAAAGAAAGACCGCGTCGGCCGTGTGCCCTTTGCCGTACTTTGCAGGCACCGCATATCGGGCGGGCTTGAACACTAGCCGACGAACCACGGCGACCACCATGCACAGGAAGACGACGGTCGCGGCATAGTCGGTAACGATGTTGTAGATGAGGCCGACTCTCCCGGAAAGGCCGGGCATCACGAAATTCTCCGAGACTCCTACGATCAGAACGGAGAAAGCGCGAGCAGCGAGGAGAATGAATCCCGTGAAAATCAAAATGTGGACGGTTCCGGCGAACTTGTAGCGTGGATGTTTCCACTGCCCCAGCCAGAACTTCAGCACTCTTCCGAGGCGAGTCAGTGGCCGGTCAAAACGAAGATCACGCTCGGCGCGACGCAGCGGCACTAGTCGCTTCGCCACAATGTAAAGGAAACAAGTGACGCCGACGACGTGAATGGCCAGGAACAGACTGCGTCCCGGGACCAACCAGTCCGTAAGCAACGAGGGTGAATAAGAACCTACCACGGTCTACACCCCGAAAAGTCCAACGACCTATGCGACCTACCTATGCGACGATGAGCTGTGCCTGAATACTCTCCCGATCGGCTGTTGGCGCAGGTTCTTGCGCCCGTTCCGACGCGATCGGGAGAACGGTATTGACAACTGGAAAGGAGACGGGCGCGGTGCTTGCCGGCGCGGCAGAGATCGATGCTGCCTGCGGTTTCTGACGCACCGACTCTCGACGCACTGTTTCGCGCCGCGCCTTTTCGCGGCGCAGCTTCTTCTCATGTGGCGGCTTGATTCCCACCGCATCACGAAGTTCCGTGAAACTCGCTTTCAGCAATTTCTCCATTTGCCTCAGATCGGGCGCGGCATGCGCATCTCCGCTGAACCCGAAATACACCGTGCCGTTGTAGCTCAGGATGGCGCAGTTAACCGCCATCTCGCCTCCGACTGGAACGTAGGGATACAAATCCAGCATCTTGTGCCCCAGCAGGTAGAGTGGGAATTGTGGGCCCGGCACATTCGTGCACACCAGGTTGAAAGGCGTAATCGGCAATTGGCTCGCGAACGGTCCAGCCAGCCCCTGCACAGAAGTTGGGAACATCCCGATCAATCCCCCGGCAAGACTGACCAATTCGGCGGCGTGCATGCGCTTGAGAAACTCCGTTCGCTTATGGACAGCGGCGAGCAACTTTCGCGGCGGCCGAATATCCAGCGGGATGGTGACTGGAACCACGGAAATGCGGTTCCCCAACTCCGACGGGTCGCTGCTGCCGCGCAGATTGACGGGCACCATGATCCGCAGCAACTTACCCTTCACGCGATCACCGTGCTGTTCACAGTAGCGGCGGATGGTCGCGGTGACCAGAGAGAGAATGACGTCATTTACGCTGGTCCCGCATTTTTGCCGGATCGCCTTGACTTCGACCAGCGGAATCTCGGTGCAGGCAAATTTCTGCGGTCCGTTATAGAGAACGTTAAAACGGAGCCGCTGGGTAAACGCCGTAATTTCTGGAAACAGGCTGAGAAACTCGTCGGTGGCGAGGTCTCCGCTATTGGCAGCGGCGCGCTCCGCCATGCTCAGCAGATCGGTCATGGCAGAAAGAATTCGCTTCACGAGATCGGAATAAGAGTCCACGAACCCGGCGGTAAGCGAAGTCAAGGGATCGCGCTGCGGCGGAATCTGGAACTTAATCTTTTTCTTGGGAATTCGTGGCGCATCCGGGCTCGCATCCAGCAGCGCGCTCATGATGCCCACGCCGGCAATTCCATCTGCCAAGCAGTGATGCAGGCGCAGGATAAGGCCCGTGCGATTCCCCTTCAGCCCGTGAATTACAGTCATATCCCACAGCGGATGTGTGCGGTCCATCACCTTGCTGAAGAGCTTTCCGGCCAGCGCCCTTAGCTCCAGGTCGGTGCCGTGCTTGAGGGTTACTTGCCGCATGTGGCGGTGCAGATCGAACTCCGGATCGTACTCCCAACTGGGAAGACCCAGACCGAACGGCGCGGGCACAACACGCTTAAGATAGCGCGGCAGAAGCGGCAACTTCGATTCGACAAACTCAATGCAATCTTCCAGAGGGATCTCACCCTCGAACACGCAGACGCTCGCCACATTGAGAGGCATGCCTTCCCGCTCCAGATGCAGGAAAACCGTGTCGCCCCAGGAAAGCCGGTCACTCTGTGGATGGTTCTGCACGACACATCTCCTATCGGTTGCCTGACCAGCGCGACTCTCAGTTCACGAACGAGAACCGCCCCGTCAGCCTCACCAGCTTGAGTACCTTGTAGACATCGACATTGACGCCGCGTAACACCACCCTGACGGCTTTCTCGTCGGCGATGCGGACAAACTCTTCCAGCGCTCGCAAAGCGCTGGAATCGATGCGCCGCACGGAGGAGAAATCCAACACTGCCTCGCCCTGAGTGCTGTCAAGGTTTCCCCCGGCCTCTTGCAGGTTAAGGACAACGCGTTGTTCATCGATATTCAGAAACACAGCCATCATCGTCATACGTTCCGCCATCCCTTACACGGTTTGTTGCTGAAGCACGCCGGACTCTCTTGCCAGGCCGCGTCCTTCGTAAGCCAGCCAAAACAGTTCGACCAGTTCGGAGATCAGGGGCATCCGCGGATTCGACCGCCAGGACGGGTCGTCGAATGCAATCCTGGCCAACTCGGGTACCGCTTGGGCAAACTGTTCTCTCGAGATTCCTAACTCAGCGATCGACCGCGGGAACTCTAGTTGGTCGAGCAATTGTTCCGTCGCGGCGATCAACTTCGCTACCTTCTCTTCGACGGTGTGGCCGCCCAGACCCAGCAAGTCCGCGACCGTAGCGTATTTTTGGTGCGCCACATACCCCTTTGTATAAGGTGAAGGCATGAACTTCGTGGGCACCGCGGCGTTGTACGCCATGACGTGCGGCAGCATGAGTGCATTGGCCCGACCGTGTGAAACGCCGAAGCGGGCTCCGAAAGCATGAGCGAGGGCGTGATTCACGCCTACCGACGCGTTGGAAAATGCCATCGCCGCAATACAGGCGGCGTTGTGCATCATGCAGCGCGCCTCTTCATCGCCGGGATGCTCATACGCGATGGGCAGGTACTTGAAGACCAGTCGAATTGCCTGCATGGCGTTGCAGTCGGTGTAAGAGGACGCGTAGTTCGAAACGCCGGCTTCCAGCGCGTGGGTCAAACAGTCGATGCCAGTATCCGCCGTGAGGGTTTTCGGCATTGACATGACAAACTGCGGATCGACGATGGCCACATCCGGGGTAAGAGAATAATCGGCGAGAGTCACCTTGCGTCCACTCTCCTTGTCGGTGAGGACGGCAAATGGGGTGACCTCGCTCCCCGTTCCGCTGGTCGTAGAGATCGCAATTAACCGGGCTCGGTTAAGTTTTTCTGTGGGATATTGGACCACTCGCTTTCGTAGATCGAGAAAGGGCGCGGCTAGATATTCCAGGTCCGCTTCGGGCGATTCGTACTTGAGCTTCATGATCTTGGCTGCGTCGATGACCGAGCCGCCACCGAGTGCGATGATCTGGTCCGCTTTGTAGAAGTTCAACGACTCCACCCCCTGCAGGATCACCTTGACTTCAGGCTCCGCATCGGGAATGACCAGAATGTGAACGTGGGTCTTAGAACAAATGTGGCGGCGGACAATGTCCACATGGCCGATGCGTTCCAGATCTGGGCTGGTGACAACAATGGTGGAAAGCGATGAGAACTGACGAAGATTCTCCACCGCATTCATGTTGAAATAAATTTGATTGGGAACTCGGAACCACATATGGTTTTGCGTCCTGCGCGCCAGTCGCTTGATGTTGAGATAGTGAAAGACATTTACGTTATCGGTCGTGCTGTTTCCACCGCCGGTTCCGCAACCGAAGGAGAAGGTAGGCACCAAATCGTTGTAAACGCCGCCCAGAGCCCCAATGGACCCAGGTGAATTCACAATGATCCGTCCCGCGTTGATCACCTCGCCAAACTTGCGGATGACTTCCTCTTTGCGAGAGAAAACGACGGCGGTATGTCCCAGGCCCCCGGCATGGTTTACGTCCACACATACCTTGAGCGCCTCACCGAGCGATTTCGCCCGGTAGACGGCAAGCACTGGAAACAGCTTCTCGACCGACAGAGGATGTTCGCGACCCACACCATGAATCGGCGCAATCAAGAGCTTGGTGTTGGGCTTGACTGAGAGGCCGGCAAAGCGGGCGATATCGCTGGCTTTCTGGCCGACCGCCATGGGCTGCATGAATCCGGTCTGTGGATCGATCACCGTGCGCTCCAGCTGTTTGGTTTCTTCCTCGTTGCAGACGTGCGCACCCAGCTCTGAAAATTTCTTCATCGCCTGGTCATAAATTTCGTCGTCGATCACCACCGTCTGCTCGGAAGCGCAAATGGTTCCGTTATCGAAAGTCTTGGATACGATGATGTCGACTACGGCGGTGTTCAGATCCGCGCTCTTCTCCAGATAGACTGGTGTATTCCCCGGCCCTACACCCAAAGCCGGCTTTCCGGAACTGTAAGCCGCTTTGACCATGCCTGGTCCGCCAGTGGCGTCGATGAGACCCACGTCTTTATGCCTCATCAGGTAGGCATTATCAAGAAGCGTGGGGGATGCCAAACAGGTAAACACTCCCTCCGGCGCGCCGTGCTTCAATGCGGTCTCGTACATGATCCTCACGGCTTCGGCGCAACAATGCCATGCCTTCGGATGCGGGCTAAACACCACCGCGTTGCGAGTCTTAATTGCCATGATGCACTTGAACAAGACCGTGGACGTGGGGTTCGTAATCGGCGTGAGCGAAAAGAGGACGCCAATGGGTTCGGCCATCTCCACCAGATTGCGCTCCGGAAGTTCACGAATGATCCCAACCGTGCGTTTGCCTTTGACGTAGTCGTAGACGAACTCACTGGCCACCATATTCTTGATGACCTTGTCTTCCATCACTCCGAGCTTGGTTTCCTCAACCGCCAGACGGGCGAGGTATTGCGCTTGTTCCAGTCCCGCCAGGACCATCGATTTGACAATGCGATCGACATCTTCCTGAGTGAATTGGGTGAAGACAGCGGCAGCGGTTCTGGCTTGACGGACCAGTCCGTCCAGGTAGGCAATGCGCTCCGCACTGAGGCTTTCTACGTTAAGCGGAATTTCGACCCGCTCCTTTATGGTTTCGCTAGCGATCATCGCTGCCTCCGTTGCACTCGTGCACTGTCTTTGGCGCAAGCATGCTCCACTCTTCGCTCTGACTTTCTAGGCGTAGTCGATCGGATTGTTTTCAAACCAGTGTTCATCGCGGGTCTTGCTGACGCTCTTCCAGGAGTTGGCAGCGACACTCACAGTGAGCCGCCGGTTCTCCCACATCACGCCGGCGCCAAACGCGACTGCTCCGCCCAGCAAGGCGCAGACGAGGGCTGTGCTTTTGGAACGGCGCCCGCTTCCCAGGTAACCACCCACCGCCCCCACACATGCGCCAATGGCGGCAGGAGCCAGCGCTTGCCGGGCAGACTCGCTGAGAAATGAAGTCAGCGATTCCTCTTTGAGGAATTCGTCTTCCCCGGTGCGAGCTCCCTTCACCGCGGAATCCACGAGCTTGCGCCCATAGTCAACGTTAGCTTTTGACCATTCCACGATATTCATGGGGTTCCTCACGATCGCCGGATCGCGCACGTTCACCCTTGGGGTGGTTACGCTGCCGTGTCCGAACTTTCCATTTTCGATTCGATCAGTTCGAGCAACTCTTCGAAGGTCATACCTCGATCCAGCATGCGGATGAGAGCGTGCGCGTCGAAGCCCACCGCTTCTGCCGCATGTGTGAGTCTCTCGATTGCTTCGTAAACCGAAACCTCGTGGGATTCGCGCAAGCGCGTAAGAAGAAGAGCTTGGAGGTTATTACCTGATTGGGTTCCGCCGGACACCATTACCGGGCCTCGTCCCAGAGTAGAGTCCCGGTGGTAGACCGAGTCTGCAACCCCTGTCACATCTCGTTGTGACGGAGGTCACACGGTCTCGGCGGCCCCAATGAGCAGCGTCCATGGAAGCGTTGAGGAGAAAATAAATGGCGCTCCGGGCCTGAGTTTTTCAGGTCCGGAGCGCTCGTGAGAGAACATCGGTGATCGTTGTCTGTCGGGTTTAATCGCCTGAAGGAAAGAGTGACTCTTCCATCGGCATGATCTCCGCGATGACGGAGGGGCAGTCGCCCAAGATCGGCTGGCAGGCCGCATCCGGGCCATGTTTTGGGCGCACTTGAAGTTTCAGTTCTGAGAACTGCTCCTGCTCGGTCGATCCCTCCAGTGCCGTGGTCGAGGCCGTGCCGGCGGCGATGACCTGCGTGAGCGCGTCGAAGTATCCGGTTCCCACGAAGCGCTGGTGTTTCACGGCCTGATATCCATATTGGGTTTCGCGGGCAAACTCTTTTTCCTGCAGGCGGGAGTATGCCGTCATGCCGCTGTCTTTATAGCCGCGCGCCAGTTCGAACATGCTCAAGTTCAAGGCATGGAATCCGGCGAGCGTGACGAACTGGAACTTGTATCCCATCTTCGCGAGTTCGCGCTGAAAGCTGGCGATGGTTCGATCGTCCAGGTTCTTCTTCCAATTGAACGAGGGCGAACAGTTGTACGCCAGCATCTTGCCCGGATATTCGGCGTGCACGGCCTCGGCGAAGCGGCGTGCCTCCTCAAGATCGGGATGCGATGTCTCACACCAGATCAGGTCGGCATACGGAGCGTAAGCAATGCCGCGCGCAATGGCCGATTCCAATCCTCCGCGAATGCGGAAGAACCCTTCCGCGGTCCGTTCTCCGGTAATGAACTTACGATCGCGCGGATCAATGTCGCTGGTCAAAAGGTGAGCGCTGTCGGCGTCGGTGCGCGCCATGATCAGCGTGGGCACGCCCAGCACATCGGCAGCTAGACGAGCGGCAATCAATTTTTGAATGGCTTCCGAGGTCGGCACCAGGACTTTTCCGCCGAGGTGTCCGCATTTTTTTGCCGAGGACAGCTGGTCTTCAAAGTGCACGCAAGCCGCACCCGCTTCGATCATCGCCTTCATCAATTCGTAGGCGTTCAACGTGCCACCGAATCCAGCTTCGGCGTCGGCCACGATGGGCGCCATCCAATACATTCCGTTCTTCCCGTCGAGATGATGAATCTGGTCGGCGCGCATCAGGGCATTGTTGAGGCGACGAACCACGTTGGGAACGCTGTCGGCTGGGTACAAGCTCTGATCCGGATACATGTGGCCGGCATCATTGGCGTCGGCCGCGACTTGCCAACCACTCAGATAGATCGCGTTCAAACCTGCCTGAACTTGCTGCACCGCCTGGTTGCCGGTGAGTGCGCCGAGAGCGGGCACGTAGGCTTCGTTGTGCAGCAGCCACCAGAGCCTCTCCGCACCCAAGCGGGCCAGCGTGTGCTCGACTTGAATCGAGCCCCGCAATTGGGCGACATCCTGGGCGCTGTAGGGGCGTTTGACGCCTTGCCAGCGGGGATCGGTGTTCCACTGTTGTTCTGGGGTGGTCTGAGCGCGCATGTCGAAAGTCTCCTCTGCCTCTTGTGCTTGGCAGTTGCAGTAGAAACCATCGCCGCAAGTACTACAAACCAGCTCGTCCGTTTTGCTCCGGTCGTCCGTTTTGTTCCACCGGGCGAGACGCGTTCTTACGGAGGCGTACCATACGGATATGGCTACCATCGCGACCCGCAATGAAATCGAAACTCAGATCGTTACCCCAGAAGCCAGCCGCTTTCTGACCCGCATGGCGCGCGAGTTCGAGCCGCGCCGGCGCGAACTGCTTGAGCGTCGTCGAGTTCGGCAGATTGCAATCGATTCCGGCTCTTTGCCCGGGTTTCTTCCCGAGACCGCGCACATTCGCGAGTCCGAATGGACGGTCGCCTCCATCCCCCGGGACTTGCTCGACCGGCGCGTGGAGATTACCGGCCCGGTCGACCGCAAGATGATCATCAATGCACTGAATTCAGGTGCCCGCGTATTCATGGCGGACTTTGAAGATTCGAATTCGCCCACTTGGATGAACAATCTCGAGGGGCAGGCGAATCTGCGCGATGCCGTCGAGGGCGCCATCAGTTTCCTGAGTCCGGAAGGCAAGCGCTATCAACTCAACGCCCAGGTGGCCACGCTGCTGGTGCGTCCTCGGGGCTGGCATTTGGAAGAAAGACATTTTTTGGCGGACGGAAAGCCCATCTCCGGTTCCCTGTTCGACTTCGGCCTCTACTTCTTCCACAATGCGCAACGATTGATCCGCAAAGGATCCGGACCATATTTCTATTTGCCCAAGTTGGAGAGTCACTTGGAAGCCCGCTTGTGGAACGACGTGTTCTGCTTCGCACAGGAGGAACTCGGCATCCCACGCGGCACCATCCGCGCCACCGTGCTGATCGAGACGATTCTGGCGGCTTTCGAAATGGATGAGATTCTCTACGAACTGAAGGAGCATTCTTCGGGATTGAACTGCGGCCGCTGGGACTACATTTTCAGCTTCATCAAGAAGTTCCGGAACCGTCCGGACTTTGTGTTACCCGACCGGTCTACCCTGACCATGGAAAAGCATTTCCTGAGGTCCTATGTCGAACTGCTGATCCAAACCTGCCACCGCCGCGGAATTCATGCCATGGGCGGGATGGCGGCACAGATTCCCATCAAGAACGATTCTGCAGCCAATGAAAAAGCGCTGGAGAAAGTGCGCCAGGACAAGCTGCGGGAAGTGACGGCTGGACACGACGGCACATGGGTCGCCCATCCCGGCCTGGTGCCCATCGCGAAAGAAGTTTTTGATCGGCACATGACAGAACCGAATCAGATCGCTCGCCGCCGCGAGGATGTGCACGTCAAACCGAGCGATCTTCTCGCCGTCACTGAAGGCAAGATCACAGAAGAGGGTCTGCGCTGGAACATCGACGTCGGATTGCAGTATCTGGAGTCGTGGCTGCGCGGTTCCGGGTGTGTTCCCATCTATAACCTGATGGAAGACGCGGCCACGGCGGAAATCTGCCGTTCCCAGGTTTGGCAATGGGTGAAACATGGCGCCCGGCTCAGTGACGGCCGCGCGGTCACGCAAGAAATGGTCCGCCAGGTAATCGCCGAAAAAAAGAATACGTTGAAAGGCGGCCGCATGGCGGAAGCCGCGGAGATTTATGAGCGCATGATCACCAGTGCGGATTTCGCGGAATTCCTTACTCTGGTGGCATATGATTGCATCGACTAGGAACAGGCAAGGCGCCTGCGCGTGCAATGATGAGTTCCCACCCTGCCGAGATCTCCGATGAGTTTCTCGCGCAACTCAAAGAGGATCTGGTGTGCCGGCGCGTCGGGCGCGGCTTGGCGCGCCTGGAAGAGCATCGCCACCTCCTGACCTCGTTCGACCCCGAGCAGAAAAACGCTGCCCTCTTCGCCGGCTATTTAGCCCAGTGGGTGGACGTTGGATTTCAACGTCCCGGACTGGTCAAGGATATCGTCGACCGGTTTTCGCGCACGCTTCGCGAGCGCTTGCCTCTGCATGACTACTTGCATCTCCGCATGGCGGAGGGCATGGTCGCGATGGCGGAGGAGTCAAAGAACGAGGCGATTCGGCACTTCGAACTTGTCCTCAGTCTCGAACCGGAGACGGACGATCAGGAACTGCTGTCGATCGCCAATTTCTGGAAGAGCCGCTGCCTGCGCATGAATGGCGAATACGATCAGGCCCTGGCATTCGCGGTGAAGGGCAGAGATCTGGCGCTGAAACTCCGCCATCCGCCGATGGCGGCGGTGATGCGGGTGCTCGAAAGCTGGCTATTTTTTCAGAAAGGCAATGCCAATCACGCCCTGGAGATTCTGCAGGCCGCTGAAGTCATCCTCAGCCAGACCGACGACTATCTCACTCTGGGCAACATTCATTCTTCCTATGGCCGGATCGCCCGTCGCCAGGGGCGTTATCAGCACGCCATCGAGAGTTTCACCACCGCCATCGCGTTCTACCGCAAACTCGATCCGCAGCACCGCAATGTAGCGCGCTCTCTCAACAACATGGCCTACGTCAAGCGGCTCATCGCACTGCAGTTGCGGCGAAAAATTGACGCGGACGCAGAGCGGCGTAGAAAGGCGGTTACGCGCGGCGCGGCACGCAACGGTAAAGACAAGTTGTCTTATCGCAGCCGCTTTGAACAATTGCGCGAGGAAGCCCTGGCCGAACTCGGCGAAGCAGCAGCTATCTACGAACAGTATGGGAATCATCACGGATTGGGCAGCGTGCACCTGAACTACGGATTTCTTCATCTGGACAACGGAGATCTGGAACGTGCCGAGACAGAAGCGAAGACCGCTTTCCATCTCGCCGAAGCCAGGCGCGATCACATCCTCATGGCGCGGACCCAGCTGTTGCGGTGCATGATCGAAAACGCCCGCGTCGAGGAAGGAATCGGAGAGAGCACGGAACCCGGCGGCCACGCCCGGCTCGCTCAGGATTTCGTTCAGCAAGCCATCGAGCTCGCGAAGCACACCGAGAATCGGCGTCTCCTGGCCCATGCCTACGTTTGGCAGGGACTGACTTACAGCAATCGTTTCTTCGATGACTCCGAATCGGCACGAGATTGGTATGACCAGGCACTTACGCTTTCGAAAGGCGTGCATGCCGAGGGCGCATGGGACGATCTGCAAACCCTGAAGGCCCGAGTGCAACGCGGCGGCAAAGTGAATCCTACGCTGCGTGCCTGGTCGCAAGGTTCAGTGGGAAACAAAACGTTCCAGCAGATCACAGAGGAATTCGCAGAGCTGATCATTCCCAAGGTCTGGGAACGGGAGGGCCGGAAGATTTCGCGTGTAGCGGCTCGCCTCTCCGTTTCTCCCAAGAAAATTCGGCGCGTCCTGAGCCGCGTGGGGCGGAGGAAGCCGCCGACGGAGTGACCATGCCGCTGACTCCGCGTTTAGCCTATGACGCTTAGGCCGCGTCGCTCCAGGTTGTTTCTGTCGCCGTAGGAATGAAACTCATGGCCCGCTCGGCCAGCGCGGTAATGGTCAGGCTTGGGTTAACGCCGAGATTTGCCGCCAGAACGGATCCATCGCAGATGTACATATTGCGATAGCCGAAGACCCGATGATGATCGTCCACCACGCCACGATCGGGAGAATCCGCGATCACGCAACCTCCAATACAGTGTGCCGTGCCGGGAACATCGAACAGGATCTCCGGAAGAATGCTCATCGCCGTGCCCCCGGCCACTTGCGCAAAAGTTCGCGCAAACTGATTTGCCCTTGGAATGTAAGTCGGTACTTTATCGCCGCGGCTGACCAGCATCTTGCCAAACGGCCAGAACCACGGGCGTTGCCAGCGCATCTCGATATGTCCCTCCAGCGCCTGCATGCACAGGAGAATCACGTGCTCTCGTGCCCAACCTGCGGGCCACAACAAGCGCAGCGTCTTGACCGGATGGCATAACAGAGATCCCAGGACCTTCTGCGCCCAAAGGCGGATGCGCTGTGCTCCGGGCCGGCCATCGGTCAGAATCGTCGTGAGCAGACTCATGGTGTCTGAGCCGCTGGGATAACGCACGGCTTCAATGTGCGTGTGTTCGTCAATGTAGATGCCGGAGCCGATGGCTATACCCAGCGACAGGTCGTCGGGGCACCTCGGCATGCGCGCCCCGATGAGCGACTCGGAATTGGTGCGCACGTGTTTCCCCAGACGCCCGCTGATAGCCGGTAACGCACCCGCACTTTTAAGGCGGAACAATAATTCCATGGTACCCAGTGAGGATGCCGAGAAGACTACCGCGCGGCAGGTGAGCGAGTGCGGTTCGCGGCGAATAAACGCCGTGGACTTCACCGTGCGTATTTCATAGCCCGCGCTGCCATCGCTCGCGCCGTCCAGCGGTCTGACGTTTACCACCTTCGTTTCGGGAAAGACCCTGGCACCACGCTTTTCCGCTAAATACAAATAAGTGAGATCGAGAGTGTTTTTCGCGCCATAGCGGCAACCCATGATGCAGCCGCCGCAACTGGTGCACGTCGTCCGCGGCGGCCCTTCTCCACCGAAGAAAGGATCGGGAAAAGTTCTGTTGCCCGGCTCTCCCTCGGGTGGTTGGAAAATGCCCACACTAGTGCGATAGAAGGTGTGTCCGCAGCCGGCGGCGTCTGCGGCTTTTTTTAAGAGGTGATCGGCGGGCCCAAGGATCCTGTTCTGCGTGACTCCTAACATGTGAGAAGCAGTTTGAAAATGGCGGGGCATTTCTGCCTTCCAGTTTGCTAAACCCGTCCACGATCCTGCGTCCCAGACCTTCTCCGCCGGCGGAAGCAGTGTGCTGGCGTACGTGATCGATCCGCCCCCAACGGCGCAGCCGTGGAAGATCGTGGCATGGCGGAACAGGCTCATGTTGAAGAAGCCGCGCAAACCGAGTTTCGGACGCCAAAACCAGCGATGAATCGACCAACTCGTACGCGGAAAAGAATCGGGCGTCCAGCGGCGTCCCATCTCGATTACGGCAACTCGGTAACCCTTTTCTACGAGTCGCAGGGCGGAGACGCTGCCCCCGAAGCCGGACCCGATCACGACGAAATCGAAATCGAATTGGTTGCCCGGTGCCATACAGCTCCACTCATCGCGACCGTGGACTGGCGTTAGGAAAGGCTCCACATTGGCATCCCGCTTAAGAGTCGATGCCCCGCGGGATCTTCCACGGTTGCAGCAGACTCTAGAATCATCTTCTCTCTTCCCGGCTGGTGCAGTGAGCCTCATCACAGCAAACGCGAAGCCAGCGGGTTCTAATGAGCAGTCGAAACAAAATCGTCCGAGGTAGACGACAAACCCTGAATTGGCGAATCCTGAAGTGACGAGTTAAGAGGAGCCGATGGAAAACGCGATCGGTCTCGTGATCACCGGTGGTGGGGCCAGGGGCGCTTATCAAGCCGGCGTCTTAAAACGCATTGGTGAGATCAAGCGCGTTCAGCAACTCGGCAATCCGTTTCCCATCATCGGAGGCGCGTCCGCGGGAGCGATAAATGGCGCTGCTTTGGCGGCGGGATGCGGCGATTTTTCCGCGGCTACGAAAATACTCGCCGATCTGTGGATCGGTCTCAGACCTTCCGATATCTTTCACTGCGATCTTGCGTCGCAGGCTCACAACTCCCTAACCTGGATCATCGATCTTTCATTTGGCGCGCTACTCGGGGGGGGCAACGCGCGATCTTTGTTGGACGCGACTCCCCTTAAAAACTTTCTCAACCGCAACCTCGCTTGCGACCGGATCCAGGAGAACATCAAGCGGGGCAGCCTCTATGCGCTCGCGATTTCGGCAACCAACTACAGCTCAGGAAAAAGTTATCTCTTTATTCAGGGAGCCAAGGGACACCCGCTGTGGACCAGGCTCCGCCTGGTGACGGTCGCAACAAAAATTACGGTGGACCACGTTTGTGCGTCGGCTGCGATTCCGTTGATCTTTCAGCCGGTACGACTGAAGATCCCCCGAGGATCGGCATTTTTTGGCGACGGTTGTGTCCGCCTGCAACAACCTCTCAGCCCTGTCATCCGCTTGGGAGCGAAGAAGGTTCTTGCAATCGGGGTCCGATGCGGAGACAAAGAACAACTGGAGATCAGTGCAAACGACAGGAATCCTTCCCTCGCCCAAGTGATGGGAGTTCTCTTCAACGTTATGTTCCTGGATCATATCGCGACCGATGTCGAGCATCTGGAGCGGTTGAATCATTTGCTCGAACTTGGCCACATCGTGCAGCCTGACATTGAAGAGGACGAAAGGATACGGAACCTGGCGAGCTTTGTGATTACCCCTTCGGTGAGTTTGTCAGACCTGGCCGCGCAACATCAGAAGGACATGCCTTATCTGATTCAATACTTTGTCAGCAGTTTAGGAAGGGATCCGTCGTCTTGTGCAGATTTGATGAGCTATCTGTTGTTCACTTCAAAATACACGCGCGATCTGATTGAGATTGGATATCGCGACGCCGACCGGCGAATCGATGAAATCGAAGACTTCCTCTATGCCGCGAATGATTCCTCGAATGCTCGGAACGGCAGAGGAAAGAGCTCCGCGGGCAAACTGGCGGCGAGCGGAAGCCCTGGCTCCGGCCGCAGAGCATAAAGAACCGCTCTCAGCCCAACACCTTGCCAAGGCTTCCTCGCCCTGGAAACGCTACGCGACCATGTACTTGCCCGTTTCGATGACCTTCTGTGCGATCATCTGCCGCAGCGCGACCGTGTTGAATGGTTCGTACTTGCAGAGTCGACGCAGAATTGCCAACTGCGAACGCAGCATGTCTCCATCGGCGCAGGCCGCAATCACCAATCTGGCTGCGCTTTCGATCCTCTCCATTGCACCGGACATATAAACGCGTGTCATGGCAACGGCGAGTGTGGCGCCCGCCTCGCCATTGCGCACAGCTAATTTCTGTGCGCGTAGCACGGCTGACTCCATGGCGTAGGTTTCAATCACCATGTTGGCGATCGCACCCATAATCTCCTGTTGCTCCTGGATCGCTTGCATATACTTTTGCGTAGCGATACCGGAAGCAAACAGGCCAATCTTCTTGGCTGTCGCTACCAGTTTCCGCTCATCGGCGAGAGGCCCTTCCCCGACTTCCTCGGAGGTTCCCGATAGCACCTCATCCATCAGCTTCTTAATCGCAGCCATCAACGGGAGTTGCCCCGAAATGGCCCGCTTCAGCAGGAACCCCGTAATGAGCAAACGGTTGATCTCGTTCGTGCCTTCGAAGATTCGATTCACGCGGACATCCCGGTAATTGCGTTCGGCGGGATACTCTTCCACAAATCCGTATCCCCCGTGGATCTGCACGGCTTCGTCGACGACGTGGCTGATGAACTCCGATCCCCATACTTTGAGGATCGAACACTCCACGGCGTATTCGTCGATTACCTTGCGGACCAACACCATCTCGCCGTGTCCTGGGCCAAGCTGCGCAATGGCTGCATCCATCATGCCGACCGTCCGATAGGCCATGGCTTCACCCGTAAAAATCCCGGCTGCCATGTTCGCGAGCTTTTCGCGAATCAATCCAAAATCAGAGATCACTTTTCCGAACGCCTTGCGCTGCCGGGCATAGGCGATGGCGCCCTCGATGCAATTGCGGGCCGAGCCCACGCAACCCGCACCCAGTTTGAACCGGCCTACGTTCAGAACGTTGAAGGCGATGTGGTGCCCTTTGCCCACTTCGCCCAGGACATTCTGCGATGGCACCTTGCAGTCGTTGAGAATCAGTGGACAGGTGGACGAACCGCGGATACCCATTTTGTGTTCTTCCGCGCCCACCGAGAATCCCGGGAATCCGCGCTCCACAATGAACGCCGTGAACTTCTCGCCGTCAACCTTGGCGAAAATAATGAACAGATCAGCGAACCCGGCGTTCGTGATCCACATTTTTTCGCCGTTCAGAAGATAATGATTGCCGTCAGCAGAAAGCACGGCTCGGGTTCGGCAATTCAAAGCATCGGATCCCGACGACGATTCGGACAGTGCGTAAGCTCCGACCGTCTGGCCGCTCGCCAATCCGGGAAGATACTTCTTCTTCTGTTCTTCCGTTCCGAAATAGACAATGGGTAATGTGCCAATACAGGTGTGAGCGCCCCACGTGGTGCTGAAGCCGCCGTGCTTCGCAATACGATCCGCGATGATGGCGGAAGTCACCTTGTCCAGTTCCATGCCACCGTATTGTTCGGGAACATCAACGCCGCTCAACCCGAGTTCTCCTGCTTTCTTCAGCAGTTCCCGGGTAACGGCAAAGTCCTTGTGCTCCATCTTTTCAATGTTGGGCACGATTTCTTTGTTGGCGAATTCTTCTGCCGTTTGGGCGATGAGCAGATGCTGTTCGGTGAAGTCTTCTGGAGTAAAAACATCCTCGGGCTTGCGTTCCTCGATCAGGAAGCTGCCGCCAGAAATCTTGTTGGCGGGTACTGCGCTAATCGTAGCCATGATCATCCCTCAGAAATGTACTCGCACGGTTCGTTCAATGGTGGTGGTTCGATATGGGAAATGAATGAGGAGTCAACCGTAGTCTTCATGATGTTGTCGCGTCCTCGAACGACGGCGACTACTTTTCGCTCGACGACGCGGCAAGATCGCCAACGCGACCTGGCACTCGGCCAGATCGCGTTGGCGCATATTCGTGCCTCTGCTTCTCGTCAAAACCAACGCTGGACCGCAGGAAACGTCTGCCAGTCCGTCAGGCTACGGCCGCTGCCACCTTCACCTTCTTTACCGGCCTTCTGACGTGACGCTCCGCCTTTCCCGTCGTCTTCGCAGCATTCGGAGCCTTTACGACTACATCCATCAAGGCCTTCTGGGCCTCGACGTAGCTCTTCACCGCCTCCCGCGTCAGTTCGCTCAAGGGAAGAGACGGGAACGGCTGCAGGAGTTTCATCGTCTTGCCCGCCGTTTTCACGTTGGCATTCATCTGTTGCCCGGCGATGTCAACCAACCGTTTTTGCGCTTCCACGAATGACTCGGTGGCCTTCCGCGCCAGTTCTGACAACTCGGTCTGCTTCATCTTTGCGGCACCGTTGGTGTGTTTCCCTCCGGTTGCTTTCGCGGTTTCCTCGGCGACTACGTCGAGGAATTGCTTTTGCGCTTTGACGAAGTTCTCCATGCCCTCGCGCGCCAGTTCGACAAACTGTTCGGGCTGGTACGGCTTGCCGGCCTTGGCCGCGTCTACCCAGGTATGAGTCTGCTTGCCGGCGATCTTCAGAAACTCTTCCTGCATATCGATGAAAGTCTCGACGCTGCGCCGCAGCAGGTCGGTCATGGCATGGGCGGCAGGCCAGTTTCCAACACGTTCTTTAACGCCAGTCATGAGCAGCTCGTTCTGTTCTTTGCCCAGCTCGAGCAGTACCTTCTGGCCTTCGAGGAAGTTCGTCAAACCCTCCCCGGCAACTTCGCTGAGGATGGCAGTGGGAGAGTGTAGCGGGTCGGATAGTTGTTCGCGGACGGCGTGCATGACGCTCGCATTCTGCCGCATTGCCAGATCGATGAGGATCCGTTGCGTGGCGAAGAGAGTCTGCGCGCCCTGTTGCGCCCAACTCGAGAGCAGCGAAACTACCGTCGACTCTCGCGAATGAGTGCGGGGAGATTCATGCTTTACTGCTGGGGCCATATAAGGACCTCCGATTGCTGCATTGCAGCATCAACCAAACTATACGAAATGAGCGTGATTATGTCAAGATAATCCTGCGTTGTTGTGCATGGCAACATCGACGGGAATTCATGAAACCCTCCGCGACCCTGATCAAGAAATACGGGAACCGCCGGCTCTACGACACCGCCGGCAGCCGCTATGTGAACCTCGACGACTTGGCCGCGCTGGTTCGCGCCGGCCAGGAGGTCCGCGTGGTGGACGCGAAGACCGGCCGCGACCTGACCCGCGTGACCCTGACACAAATCATTACCGAGGATGCGAAGGATAAGCCGACCGGACTGCCGCTCGAACTACTTCGGCAATTGATCATCGCGTCCGATGAAGTGCGGCAGGAATTCCTCATGTGGTACCTGAAATCGGCCTTCGACACCTACGAGAAGCTGCAGGATGCGGTGCAGAACCGGTTAAGCGAAGTCCAGTCGGCAATCCTCTCTCCGGTGGATATGATGAAGCGATTCCTCGGCGCAAGCGCATCCTCGCCTGCGCCAGCCGACGAATCGGAAGTCGAGACCCTGCGCAAGCGGGTGGCGGAACTCGAGGCCCGGCTAGGAAAACCGGCGCGCAAAACGCCCCGCTCCCGCAGGCAGCGCTGATCTTCCCTTGTCCCCCGCCTTGTCCCCCGCCATGCCCTACCCGTATCTCCAGGCCAACCCGTAAGCGCGGAAATGTGTTCAGGATCGGCGGCAAAAGCAGTACAATACCGCAGTGCAGCATGCGCCTGTCCGTGCCTCGACGCGCGGAGGCCGGGGGACCCTGGGACCAATTTGCCGGGCAAAAAGAAAAAAGCTGCAGCGCGTCCTTCCATGACGAAGCGGCGCCCATCCACTCCACGGCGCTATCCCGAAGCCGACACTTCTCTTTGGACGGAAGCCCTCTTCGGGGCTGAGGTTCTCATTCTGCACGCAACCCCGGTCTACTACGGCTTCGGCGTACCCCGTGGGGATCGCTCCGCGGTGGTCATCATTCCAGGATTTCTTGGCACCGATCTCTATCTCACGGAACTTCATGCCTGGCTGGGGCGCATTGGATACCGGCCCTATTTCTCCGGCATCGGCATTAACGCGGAGTGTCCGAACCTGCTGATCCAGCGCCGCCTGAACCAGACGATCGAAAAAGCATTGGCTGAGACCGGACGCAAGATTCATTTGATCGGTCACAGCCTGGGAGGAGTCATCGCCCGTTCCGTGGCGGGCCAACGCCCCAAGGACGTTGCTTCCGTGACCACTCTCGCCGCGCCCATCCGTGGCACGGCCGCCAATCGAGCTGTTCTCCATGCCGCCGAAGCAGTTCGCCTTCGGATTCTCGAAGAGCACGGCCGCGGAGTACTGCCCGACTGTTATACCGGACGATGCACCTGCAATTTTCTGGACTCGCTCTGGCGGAAGGTTCCCGACTCGGTCGTCGAGACCGCGATTTATACACGCCATGATGGCATCGTGGACTGGCGCTATTGCATGACGATGAACCCTGAGGTTGACGTGGAAGTTCCGGGCACGCACATCGGAATGGCATTCAACCCGGCAGCCTACGCCGTCGTCGCCGAGCGCCTGGCCTCGGCTCAGTCCGCCAAGTAGTTCACCCCACCATCTCCAGTACGGCTCCTGCTGCCGTTTCCAATCTCTCTGGCTCTCCGTCCGCACTGTCCAGCAGAATTGAGGCCGACGCCAGGCTGTTGTTCGCGACTTCAAAACTGCCCGAGCAATCGGTCTTTAGATAAGGGAGACGATGCAGACTCGAACCGGCGCCGTCGAACGCAGCCTCCAGGCGCATCCCGTTTCGCTCGACACCGCTAAATCTCCATTGCATATTTTCCCGATCACGTGAGGTCTCACGGAGGTTCCGGAAAATGTGTTGCTGTTGATTGTGCCAGAGCACGGCTTTGCGAAAGAGCAGTCCGAACGGCATCTCGTACACTAACGCCTCCAGGGTAGTCGCTGGTCTTCCGGGCGCAGCAAAGTACGCATGCGCCCATGTCCAGAGGTTGCGATGCCGGTATCCACAGTTGTGTCCCTGCACGCCGAATCCCAAAGGATCTCCGGCAACGGTTCGGCCATCGAATATGATCTGTCCCGAAAAGAGTGCATCGGAGTGGGGCGTGCGAGAGAAACCAATCCAGCCTTTGTTGCTCAGGGTCACGCGAAAAGTGGAGCGGTAACGCAGATTCCATGAGATCGCGTGCCCCTCAACCTGCAAGGCTCCCTGGCAGGAGTCCTCATCGATCCCATTGCCATGCGCTCGAAAGTGAAATGGAGTCTGTCCCTTGCGCCTGAGGTCCAGTCCTGCCAGCGGAAATCCCTGAATGAAGCTCCGCGGATTGCCACCAGCCGGGAACCACGTCGCCCAGACCTGAACTGGCAACCCGCGCGGGTTTCCGGCGCAGCCCCCGCGCCCGGGATTCATCAGCAAATAACGAAACCACCACGCCCCGCCACCGTCGGCCAATCCCATACGAATAAACCAGACTTCATAACGGCGCCGCACCGACAGCGTGGAAAACACTTCGTTGAGAGTGGCCAAGGATTTCACAGCTCCGAACCACGCCAAACTATCTCACAGAACTTCCAATCGTCCCGTGATGACGGTCACTGCGCACCCCGGTGCGCACGCCCATAGTTTGTACTGGTAGGTCCCCATGCTTGACGCGTCCGCCATCGCAGCGGGCTTTCGCCAGCTCGCCCCCGGCCAGTTGCGCGCCGCTCTTGAGAATTTCTTGCCGAAAGGCACAACCGCAGAAAAGATCAGCGCCATTGAAGCCGGACTGCGAAGCCCAGCCGGACAGTCCGTGCGGGATGCGATGGCGCGATGGATCGTGGATGAGATCGTCCCTGTAGAGGCCCTGGTTCCGCAAGCCTACGTCCAGTGGCGCGCACCCGTGCGGGACGCCATGATGTTCGTGGTGGCGCGCCTCTCCCCAGCGCGCCTCGCTCCGAAACTCCTCGAACAGGTCGAACTTCCGGCCGGTACATCCCCCGAAGTCCGCCTGCTCCGGCTCATTGCGAAGGTGCCGGGTTTGCAAAAACTAGGCCAGGTCATCGCGCGAAATCAGCATCTCCGTCCCGCTCTGCGCAAAGCGCTTGCGAAGCTGGAGAACGGTATTCGCGACGTCAAGCCGGAAGACGTGCGCGCCATTATCCAAGAGAATCTCGGACCGCGGCTCAGCCGCTTCGCCGTCGAAATCGCTCCGCGGATTCTCTCCGAAGCAAGTGTGAGTGCGGTCGTGCGCTTTACCTGGAAAAACCCTGACAGCGGACGGCGCGAGCGCGGCGTCTTCAAGGTGCTCAAGCCTCATATCCCCGGCTACTTTGCCGAAGACATGGACTATCTCCAGGGGCTAGCCCAATTCTTCGGAGACCAGCATCATAATTATGGGTTTGCCGCTGACCTCATTCCCGATACTTTTCGAAAAGTTCGCCGCTTGCTTCGGCACGAGGTCAACTTCGTTCGTGAACAAAAGACACTGCTCGAAGCGGCGGCTCTCTACCGATCCATTCCCGGTGTTCGAGTACCGCGGGTGATCCAGGCTTTGTGCACGCCGACCATCACAGCGCTCACCGAAGAGATGGGAACGAAGGTGACGAGCGCCGCCGCGCGACTGCCGGTCTCAGGCCGACGAAAGTTGGCGGAGCAACTCCTCGAGGCCTTGATCGTGGTGCCTCTCTTTGCGCCCGCGCCCGAGGCCATTTTCCACGGCGATCCCCATGCCGGAAACTTGCTCTACAACAACCGGACGAGTGAATTAACCATCCTCGACTGGGCGCTCAGAGAACGACTGGGACGCGAAGAGCGCCGGCATCTCGCCCTCTTGTTTCTGATGGTCACCTTGCGCGACCCGGTAGGTACCTTCAACGCAATCGCGGCGCTCAGTCATCATCGTATCGCCGTAACTTCGCCACGAGGTCGAATGGTTCGCGAGTTAGTGGCCGGCTTCTTCGACGAGATGCCGCCGACCCAAATGCCCAGCGGGGCCGACTCCATGCGGCTTTTGGAACGGGTCGCGATTCGGGGCGTCAAGTTTCCCGGCTCGCTGATCATGTTGTCCAAGGTGATGTTCACGCTGGAGGGGATACTGGGCGACATCGTTGGGTCCGATACGGGGATGGGGTTCACCCTGGCGCGTCATGTCGCCCAGCATTGGCTTGCCAATCGATCCTCGTTCCGCTCACCGCTTGGGACACGGGACTGGATCACACTGCAGTGCAGCGCATGGCTCTACACCGGTCGCCTGTGGGTGCAATGGGAGCAAGCGATGCTGAACCGCTTCCTTACACCCAGATCAGCGACCGGCTGAGAGCGCAGGAGTCAAGAGAACAGACCCTAAACGAGCACGGCCTTGTGCTGACGAACGGCACGGCCTCGCCCCTGCTTCGCATGACCGGCAACCTTCTTTGGCGGCTTAATCAGCGATCCAATCAGAGAAGTTTCCGCGTCCACGAAGCTCCGTACGCCTTCGCCGGTGAAGTTCGCCATCGGCACCAGGCGGGACGGCGACACCAGTTGCAAGGTCCGAGTCGTCGCCTCCAGGTTAACGTTCATCTGCTGGCCCATCACATCGAGTAATCTTTTCTGCGCTTCGATAAATGCCTTTCCGGCTTCGCGCGCTAGTTGTGCCAGCTCAGTCCTTTTCGCAGCCTTAACGTCGTGCTCCTTCTTGCCGCTCGTGGCCTTCGCGGCCTCTTGCGCGACTACGTCGAGAAACTTCTTCTGCGCACGAGTGAACGTCTCCACTCCCGCGCGGGCAAACTCGACCATCCGCGTGCCGCGCTCGCCTTTCCCGGCCTTCTCCATCTCCAACCACTGCAGGGTCTGCTTGCTGGTGGTGGTCAACAACTCTTGCTGCATCCCGAGCAGAGTCTCGAGGCTGCGCCGGACAAGGTCAGTCATGGCAACTGCCGGCAGGAAGCCGCCGATCCGCTCCTTGACTCCATTCAGAATGATGTCGTTTTCTTGTTGTGCCAGGTTGAGCAGAGCGCGCTGCGCTTCCACCAGGCTGGATGTTCCTTCGACGGCCAGTTCCGTCAGAATGTCGAGCGGCGAGTGCTCCTCGTGGGACTTGGTATGAGTTGGCATAAATTGCCTCCATCTATGCTGCATTGCAGCAATACGAGAACTATAGTATCGGCAATGGTAGACAGTCAATGGGTGGGAATGAAATTGTGCGCTGCATCAATAGCAGATGTGACCTCCATCACTTTTCTACGCCAGCGACCTATGTTCTGTTTTCTTTAGGAAGGTTTCCATGGAGAAAATCCCGGAAGTCGAGGCTGCGAAAACACTGATGACGGAGGCAGTGTCGTGGTCGGTGATGAAATGGCTGCGCGAAAAGAAACGAGTCCGCAAGACTGCCGACCAGGCCAACGCCGCCCTCGATAAATCGAATCAGGCGGTCAAAGACCGCTGGCCCGACTCACTGACCGTTGCTTACCAATCACTGGTCGCCGTAACTGTGCCCAACCAACCGGCGACACTATCGCCAACCATCGACCCGCAGTCCAGCCTCAGCGCCAAAAAGGTCAAGGAAGCGGATGACGCCGCCTACCGTGCAAGAATGGACGCGGAAGAAACCTTCGACGAAGCCGAAAGACAACTCAGCACCAGCCTCGCGCGAGAAGGATGTCGAAAAGCCATCCAATCCTGGGAACTGCACGAGAAAGCAATTCGCAAAGCGGAAGCGCTTGCTCCCGCGCCGTAACGCATCGCAAACGCTAGCCTGGCGCAAGGATCACCTTCGAACCAGCCGAGAACACCCCGAACTATCTCTTTCCGGCTTGGAGCGCCGTGCGCGTAGCCTCCAGTGTCTTGATCAAAGACTCCTGCGGAAGTTTCTGAATGATCGGCTCGATCGCCCATCCGAGTCCAAAGGGCACGTCGCGCGTCAGCGAAATCGCCCGACACTCGATGTAGACACCCCCATCGCGCTCCTCGAATCGCCAGTAAGAATACAAGCGCCACAGAAATCCATGGCCTGTATCCGGCAGCAGCGTTCTCTCTTTCGGCCCCCCGGCATCCTCCACCTCCGCAATACGCGTCGTGTACGAGCGACACATCGAGTGTGATCGATCCAGCGAAAGATAGTGCACCTGGTGTTCGGTATCCAGCACTACCGTGATGATTTTCTTCTTCAGAAGGCGCAGATAGATTTGGAAATCGTCGCCGTGATGGCGAATCAGCCGTGAGGCCATTATCTCGGGTTTGTAGATATTCTTGTGGTTGTCGTAGTCCTGGATCAACGCCAGCGTCTCTTCGACGGTTGAACCGGGCACGAGGACAGCGCCGACCCAGTCATGGATCAGACCATCCGGCACTTTCTCCGGGCCCTGGCCGGCCCAGAACTCGGCCACGATCCGTCCTTCTCGAATATGTTGGGATCTCTCGGGAACCACGTCAGACCAGAGGAATGGACCACCCTCGCGCAGCCCGCGCTCGGCCGCCATTTCGGCCCCGATTATGTATCGGTCAAAAGCCTCTACGGTTTGCGACCCGAGTTGGACTAGCCATCCATTCTGGGCCATAGCGCTCGTCCGGCAGATTGAGACTCCGGCTTCTTGCGTCTCACTGTTCCCGCGTTACCAAGGTGGAGGCTTCTTCCGCTTCCCGGTACAGGTCGTCGATCTGTTTGCGATAACGCTCCTCGACGACCTTGCGACGCAGCTTCAAGGTCGGGGTCAGCGCTCCATCGGTTGCGGTGAATTCCTCGGCCACCAGTAAAACCTTTTTCAATCTTTCGTAACGGGCCAGCCCACGGTTCACCTCGGCAACGATGCCGTCGTACAGCGCCTTAACTTTCGGATTGGCCACCAGTTCTTTCCGGGAGGAAAACAATATGCGGTTCGCGCGCGCCCAGTCTTCAAGCACAGGAAAGTGCGGAGAAATGATCACGAAGGCAAACTTCCTCCGGTCTCCGAGCACCACCGCGGTTCCGATCAGAGCATTGAGTTTGATCGAATTCTCGATCGGCTGCGGCGCAATGAATTTTCCGCCCGACGTCTTGAGCAGATCTTTCTTTCGATCCGTGACCGAGAGAAATCCCTCGTCATCCAGATTGCCGATGTCTCCGGTTTTGAACCAGCCATCCGCAAAGGCGTTGATGGTTTCCTCCGGCCGATTCCAGTAACCGCGAAAAATCGAAGGACCGCGCACCAGAATTTCCGAGTCTTCCGCAATCCGGACCTCCACATTGGGCAGCGGACGCCCCACCGTGCCTGCTTTGTGGGCGCGCGGAGTGTTAATCGCGATTACGGGTGAGGTTTCGGTCAGACCATAGCCTTCGTGGATACGAATCCCAATGCTCGCGTACCACTGCGCCAGTTCCTTTCCCAGGGGCGCGCCGCCAGAGACAAATACTTTCACCCTGCCGCCCATGCGAGCACGCACTTGCGAATAAACCAGCTTATTGGCCAGCCTCCAGCCGGGCGCCCTGGGTATTTTGCCGGCCAGAATCTTGCCACGATGGGCGCGGCCCACGGAAAGCGCCCAGCGATAAATCGCGCTCTTCGGAAAGCCTTTAACTTTCTGTTCGACCTGGCTGTAGATCTTCTCGTAGACCCGCGGCACCGCCACGAATATGGTCGGTGCCACCTCAAGCAGAGTTTGCGGCAGATCTTCGATGAAGGGGCAATACGCCAGCGTCACGCCGTGGTAGAGCAATGCGAAATCGGCATGACGAGCCGTCACGTGCGATAGTGGCAGAAAAGAGACGCTGATATGTCCCGGCCCAATCTCAAACCCTCCCAGCGAGTGCGAGATGTTCGAGGTTAAGTTGCCGTGACTGAGTTGCACGCCCTTTGAAGTACCGGTTGTTCCCGAGGTGTAGATGATGGATGCCAGGTCGTCGGCAGAAATCGTGCGCGCACGCGCTTCCAGTTCCGCATCTCGCTCCCTGGGGCCTTCGTCCATCAACCGGCGCATGGATATCGCGTCGTCAGTTTCAACCGGGTCCATCACCACCACTTTTTCGACGGCAGTTTGATCTTTGATGGAAAGTACTTTTTCCAGTTGCTTCTCCGAGGAAACGACAACGACTCTCGCCCCTGAATCGCATAGGATGTAAGACGTCTGCTGAGCGGTCAGCGTCGAGTAAATCGGCACCACCACCACGCCGCACAAGAGAGACGCGAAGTCTGCGACCGTCCACTCGGGCCGATTCTCGCTCAGAATGGCCAGCCGGTCTCCCTTGCTCAGGCCCCACATCTTCAGGGCTCGCGCCATTCCGGCCACGTTCCGGTAAAGCTCCTGCGAACTGATGGGAACCCATCCGGATGCCTCGCGAACCAGCATCACGCGCTCTTGCTTGCGCTGCACAATGGCAAAGAAAATATCGTTGAGAGTATGTACCTTCATGGTCAGGGTCCTCCTGACTCCGTAAAAGGAAGGTCTTCCGCCGTGAAAAACTGGACGGGATCCAGTCTTTCCGGTGTGCTGCGTCTACTTCAAATGGCCCCACCGAAAAGTCGGGCCCACGGAAAAACGGACGTAGTTCTGGCGCGGCGTCAGCAGGTTAGAAAACAGGTGAGTATTCACCCAGTCTGCCGCAAACCGCATGCCGACCTTCCGCGAAACATTGATGTCGAAGCCACCCCCCAGACCAAAGAACAGCTCGGTATCGGTCTGCTGAGAGCTGGGAACAGGAATCCCCAGGAACATCAATGTTGGCGCCACTTGCGACAAATCGATACTCGCATTTTCGTGGATTCCCCCGAGACCGGGACGGGCGAAAAACGTGACCTTCTCCCACTTCCGCAAATAGACCTGCGGACCGACGGCGAAGGTGTAGGTCGTCGACTTGAAAGGCACGTTGATTTGACTCGCCGCACCCGGAGGCAGCAGCGGCACAAAGATGGTTTCGCTTCCGTTAATCGTCCCAGCGCCGCTGATGACATCGCTGCCCAGCGCTCCGAAATCGCCGCCCAGACTTAGCCAGGGTTTCACGGTTACGCCGAAATCGCTTTCGAAGCCGCGTTCGGTGAGGTTGCGGGCCGGGCTGATCATGTAGTCGAACCCGGTAAACAGGGTGTAACGATTGACATCGGTCTGCTGCGCCAATGCGGGCAGACACAAGAAAATCGTAAAGCTGCAAAGCAGCAAGCGTCTTGAAAATTGCATATGAGGCCTTTCGAGGTTCCCACCTCAATCGGAATGGGTAGCTGTGCGCGGACACCGCACGAACGCGGGATGAGAACGGTCCATTGCGCCACAGATCAAAAATGATTGCAGTGACGCCAGTCACTAGTCGGATATGAGACGGGAAACCTGCCGGCTTCGGGCGGATGCTCATGGTTAAGCTATGCGACTCCGCATGGGCTCGCAGAGAGGTGGGGGGCATCAGAGCGGAGCGCCGCTACGGCGTCGCTAAGGAACAATCAGAACTGGCGCCCGCCAGAACGTTGCCTTCTGCGCGGTAGGATCCAGGATGGTGATCTGGCAGTCGTAATTTCCGTCAGCGAGTCGATCGATGCCAACATTGAAGTTGAAAATCATGGTTCCGAGACGGCCAGCGGCGCTGGGAACGACCGCGGAAGGCGGAGTTTCAAGAATTTTGTTGCTACCGCGATACAGGCTGACGAAGCCGAATAAAGGTTGATTGGCAGGCGAGCTGCCCGGTTTCGATTGCTTATAGGCCTGCAGGTAAACCAACATTTCGCGACTCGTACTGAAAACTCGAGTCACGCTGGGCACCAGCTTCTTTCCGTTCTGCACCAGTGGATTGACCGCGACTTCTTTCTCCCTCTGCGCACCCTTCTCAACGTCGTACAGCGCCTCCTTTAAATCGACGCGCTGGCTGCTCAGCACGACCGAACTGATGGGGACGCGCTGCTCCTCTTTATTCAGGTTGGGAATCACGAACACGGTTTGGTAGGTGCCGATTCTTCCCGTCTCGTCGTCGCGCGCCAGAAACTTGATCATGTATTTTCCGGGCAGCAGCGTAAACCCAGTGTCGTACTCGATGGGGCGGCGGGCGAGTTCGGCGGCGGTTGCGTCGGAGAGTTTGATGTTGACGTTATCGCGGACATTGGTGACGGTGGTGCCGCCGATCAGGTCTTTGATTTCACCGACGAAATCGATGAGCGTGTGTTCGGCGCCGCCGCGCTTGGCGAGAGCCAGCTCGCGTCCGGGAATCTTGACGACGATGGGGACGAAATATTCGGCGCGGTTGAGCTGGAAGTGATCGATCTCCATCGCGATGGAAAGTTCGGTGATGGGATCCTCGAGCATGAGCGCGTCTTCGAGCTGGCGCTCTTTGTCGACGGCGGTAAAACGGCTGAACAATTTATCCGCGTAATAGCCCTGGCGATACGTCAGGTTGGCGGTGGAATCGCTGGTGAGAGAAACTTTGACGCGGCGGAACCGGCCGTTCTGAGCTTTGTTGCTGCTGTAGTAGCCAAGGATGTAGTAGTCCGAAATCGCTTCCTGGGCCTGAACAATGCCGCGGGTCAGGTCGTTGTTATCGAAGAGGGTTTTGCCGCCGGTATCGCCGGCGAGCGCGAAGAGCGTGTCCTGCGACTGCTGAAAGTTGCTGGTGTTGGCGAGCGCGGCAGCGCCAGTGTACATGCCGGAGTTGCCGGGAGAGCCCTGAGTCGCGTCGCCGAGCGGAGCCTCAGCCACCAGGCCGCGCGCGTCGACCGGCCAGAAAGATACGCCGGCTTTGATGGCGGCGTCGACCGTGGCGCGAAGCTGGGCCTGGTTGTCGATGCCGTTGAGGCGAAGTCCGCTGGCAAAATAAATGAGGGATTTTTTCTCGTTCAACTGACCGAGCATCTTGGCCGCGGTTTGCAGGGCGGAGAGCTGACGATCGGTATTAAAGATGTTGAACTCGCTGTCGTCCTGGCCGAAGGCGGCTCCGGTGTCGGCGCTGCTGGCATCGTCGATGGTCTCAAGCGATCCCTGGCCCTCGCCGACGATGAGCGTCTGGAGAATGCTGAGCAGCTTGTTGCGATCGGCGGTGAAGTCCTGCAGGATGTCGACGGAACCGCCCTGGTAGCGCAAAACGGCGACCAGATCGACGGTCGTCATTTGCGTGCGCAGAAATTGTTCCGCGGCAGTAAGGGCGCGAAGCTGGTCGGCGGGGCGCATGGCGGACATGTCGAAATAGAGAGCCAGCAGGCGGCGATTTTTGTAGCGTTCGCTGTCCGGGGTTTCCGGCGTGACCTGGGTGTGGGCCAAGCGTTTGTATATCTTGATTTCTTCAGAGCTAGGGGGCGCGACCGGCAGGAGCGATGCGTTGGCTGCAAGATTCTGATGCTCGCAGAAAGTGATTTTCTGCGGCGCGCCGTCTTCGGTGACGGCGAAGTCCTGCGCGGTGAGTCCGGGAATGAGTTTGCCCTGCTTATCTTTCACTACAACGGTTTCAACCACCAGCTGCGACTTGACCGTAACCGTGAAAGTCCCAGACTCGCCCGGAGCCTTGTTCTGTCCGGTCTGCTGCGCAGGCGCGCAGATCGCCGCTAACAGAATGAAAATGGCCGGCAGCGCTCTCATCTCGCGAGTCATTTCAGAACCCATTTCAGAACCTCAGGCGCAGCGAGGCTTCCAGGCTGCGCATTGGGTTGGCGGCGATCGGAAGACCGAATTGCGTGTTGTTTACGGTCGTGTTCCATCCCGTGAAGACAACGTGGTTGAGCAAATTGGTTGCGTCCACGCGCGCGTCGACGTAGAAGCGCGTGTTGGGCCGGAAGGTGCGGGCGAGCGAGCAGTCGAGGCTGAACTGGTCGGGGCCGGTAATCGAGTTTCTGCCCGCGGTTCCCCATTGGCCGGGCAGTGGCGCAGTGTAAGCCGCGGGGTTCAGATGTGCGCCCGGCGCCGACATATAAATAGGAGCGCCAGTGGGATCCGGGCGGATGGTTCCAGTGGCTCCAGTGCCCGGGACGGCCGCCAGGTAGACGGGCGTTTCCGGCAAGCCCGTCCCGGCAGTGATCCGAGACAGAACAGTCCATCCTTTAAAGAGCCTTCCCTTCCAGCCCGTCATCAGAGTTCCGCCGGCGAGACCTTCGCCGCTGGTGTACTGAATTTGCAGATTGAGCAGGTGACGCTGATCGAAAGTCGAGAGCGAACGCTCGCCGTGAAGATCGAGCCAATTCTGCGCGATCGCCGGGGTTGCCGCGGCTGGGGCCTGAGTCGGGGCAGCGGAGGAATTTGAATCTGTCGAGCCTTGCGTGCTTGCGGTGACGTGACCCAAGCCGCCGAGCAGAGAATCGTCGTCGATCGATTTTGAAAAAGTGTAGAGCAGCGACGCGGTGAAGCCGTTGCGCAGCCTGCGCCGCAGTTGGATCTGTCCCGCCTGACGGTTGGAGCCGCCAGTCGAAGTTTGATAGGCGAATCCCGCGGGACACGTGGGACACGGGTTCGCCCCGCCAATCGGATATGTGTTCGGCAAAAACTGCTGAACGCCGCGCGATCCTTTGACCCCGAGGTAAGTTGCAGTCATCTGAATCGCCGCCGGCAGATCGCGCTGCACCGACAACTGCCAGGCCTGTGCGTAACCAACTCTGAAATTAGGATCGACTGCAAAAGTGTCGGGCGTTATGGACGAACACGGAATGAAACCGTTGGCCAGCGTAAGCGGGCAAGCGGCGCTGTTCTGCACGCTCAAACTCTTCGACAGCGGAGCCTGCTGTGCGAGAGCGAGCGCAGATGTCTGATAAACGGAAGTGTCGCGATAAATACCGTAGCCGCCGCGAACCACAATGGTTGAAGCGGGAATGGGCCGCCACGAGACGCCGACGCGCGGTTCTACTCCGAGCCGGTCCGGACGAATCAGCGAACTGGGATAGTGATCTCCGGTGAGCGGACCCACGGGATCGCTGCCGAGAACGGGAGCGATGGCGGTGAAGCCGGGCGCCACGTCGAGATTCACCAGGCGTCCATGGAGTTCGGTGATTGGAGCGCCATATTCCCAGCGCAGACCGGCGTTGATGGTGAGCGTCGAGCGGATGCGCCAGTCATCGGCAGCGTAGAGGTCGTAGACGGCCTCGCGAAGATATTTGTCGGCGTTGCCGAAAGCGACGGAACTCGTGTCGGGCACTCCGATCAGGAAGTCGGCAAGGTCGGAGCCGCCGGTCGTTGCACCGTTGACTGTGCCCTGCGTCGCGGCTCCGGTGAAGGTAAACGCTCCGCGTGGGTTCTGCTGGAAGAAATCGTTAAACTGCTGTTTGCGAAAGTCGCCGCCGAGGGTCACATTGTGACGCCCGCGATACAGGGCGGTCGATGCGGACCCGCCATCGGTGCGGGCGCGATTGAACGAACTCTGTGCGTCGCTGAGCGCCGCCGTTCCACTCGAAAAGGTGAGCGTGGGCGGACCCCAGTTGGTTGGATCCTGATCGTTGCCGGCGATGCCTGCGGCTCCCGAGATGTTCTGCCGATTTTCAAAGTAGGGCACGATGTTGGTTCGAAGCCGGCTGAAGTGGTAGCTGGCGTAGATGAAAAAATGCTGGCTAAAGCGGTGCGCCCAGTTCATGTTGGCGTTGATGCCGAGCGTATCCGTCGTATCGGTGAAGCCGAACAGGTTGGTATTGCCCGAGCGCGTGCTCTGAAAGTTGAAATTTCCGTAGAGCTGATCCTTGCGGCCGATCGTTTTATCCAGGCGCGACTGTAGCGCGTCCTGATGAATGTTGCTGAGCACCGGCACCTGGTAGTTATAGAGCGAGTCGCCGGTAAGGTTGGGCAAGGGATAAAGCTGCAACAACGCCTGCGCCTGCGGGCTGACGGGAACAACATTGCCCGGGAACGGCTGTCCCGTCACCGGATCAAATACGACGACCGGCTGGCCGAGCGGGTTGACCAAACCGGCGAGATTGCCCACCCGTTCCGTCGCGGTCGGCACCAGCGCGGACTCAGTCTCGGCGACGTGATCGCGCGTCCACTGGTAGGCAACGAAAAAATTGGGCCCGCGCGGCAGATGCGGAATCTTGATTGGACCTCCGAGAGTCACTGCGCCGGTAATGCGATTGTAGGAGACCTTGGGTGTCGGCAATCCGCTGAGGGAATAAGGGCGAGCGTCGAGGGCAGAGTTATCGAGAACAAACGCCAGCCCGCCGTTGTAGAGATTCTTGCTGTTGGACTTGCGGTTGCCGAAGGCCTGGTCGAGCGAGAACCTCGAGGTCGCCGCATTGTTGACGCTGCCGTTAACCAGAAATCCGTCGGAGGCCTGTTCGTTCGTTTCCTCCTGCGGCTTGGGAATGTCGGGAAGGTTAGAGTCGGTCGCGGCTGCTGCTTTCTTTGTGGCTGTCGCGGAGATGACTTTGGCTGGTTGGTTCGGTTCCACCTTGGTCCGAGCCATCATCTGGTCGAGAGGGAGCAACGTCAACTCCCACTTCGCACCGGGAGCCTTCGTGTCGATAGTCACATCGGCGTTCAGCGTCGAGAATCCCTGCATCTCAATCTCAAGCTTCGCAGGTCCATCTTGCAGATCGGTGAAGGTAAAGAGGCCGCCCTGGTCAGAGGCGGTGCTGAGCTTGACTGTCCCTTGCGCCAGCGTGACCGTGGCTCCGGGCACCGGCCAGCCGTGAAAAGTGACTTGACCGTGATACTGCGAAGCCGCGCCCGGCGCGGGGAGCGCAAGCGCCGCCAGCATGCAAAGCAGAACGCCTACTAACTGGCAGGTTCGATGCACTCGCCGCTGTGCCACCGCGTTCGCTTCTCCCCTGCTCTCGTGTTAGTAAGTCCCGTCACAGTAAGTCTGCGTCAAGAAGGCGCGCGTTAGTTTTCCGAAGGCTTCTCGACATGGTCAATCACGAGAACTTCGGCAGGCGCCTTGGTGGCGTCAAGCTTCAGCCCGATCTGTTCCTGGATCGCCGTGTACAGCGCCGGCGGCGCGGTGGCGCTGTCGGTGGGCGGAGGAATCTTGGCTCCCATGCCGCCGAACTGCGAGTCGTCGGGCGTCCAGTTGAGCGTGAAGTCATATCTTCCCGTGATCCCAGTCTGGTCAAGTACCGGGCGATCAAGCACGGTACCCTGAAGGATCATCGTAGCGAATTCGCCAATGGTTGCGTTGCGAGCGTTCAACGCGCCCAGCGCCCGGAAGAACAAGCCCGGCAGCCCGTTCGGATCGCCATCGCTCTTGGTAAGTTTTGGACCCGTCTTAGCCACGCTCAGGACATAGACGGAAAGTTCTTTTTTGTCCCGGTGGAAAGTGAACTTGAAACGCTCCACCAGCAGCTTCTGCACCATGGCTTTCCACTGCTTGTCGCTGGGCGCGCCTTCGCCGTCGGGCTGCGCATCGATATCGAACTTATCTTTACTGGCCCAGTCCGGGGCATCGATTACTTGCTTGGGGTGCAGTCCGTAGGCGAAACCGATCAAGTCGCTCAGGCTGGTGTTGATGGTCTGGAAACGACGCCCTCTGACGAGAAACCCCTTGCGCTGCTCATCCGGTTTGCTCGGCTTGATGGTCGCGACTTCGAAGCTGGGCGAAGCGTTCGCATCCATGGGCGGCAGCTTCGGCGTCGGCGCAGGAATCGTCCACTCCGTTTCGGGCGTGGCGCGCGTCAGGGTCAGGGGCAGAGGGCTGGGGCCTTGACTCCAGTTCCCGACAATCGATTTGCCGTCGGCGCTCAGCTTGCCTTCATAGGTGCCGCCAATGGCGGTGAGCGTCATCTTCAAGGTTGTGCCGTCGAGAGTGATCTTGGTTACGGGGATGGAGTCTCCACCTTGATCGATGCTATAGAAAACCGCCTTGTACCCGCCCGCGTCGGCCTTCGAAATCTTCACCACAACGCGCAGGTCTTTGCCGGCATGCAGCGTGCCCTGCCAGGTGTCGACGATGTCTTTGGTCGAATTCTCGGCCGCGGATTGAGCGTGCGCTTGCGTGATGTGTACGACGCCCAGAAAGACCGGGGCCGCGATCGCGGCGATGGCCGCCAGGCTGAGCAGGAGTTTCCGGGTGAAATCGAGTTTGTGTGCGATCCAGCGAGCCATGACCTTCATAACCCTCTCATAATTGCGGACAGCCCCACCGCACTTAGTTTTCTGATGGTTTCTCTACATGATCGATGACGAGAATCCCGACTAGGCCTTTTTGCGATTCCAGTTTAAGCCCAAGCTGCTCCTGAATCGCGGTGAAGATGGAGGGTCCGGAGGAGTCGGCGGGAGAAGCGTTGCCCATCCCTGGTGGCCCAAGCGGAGTCGAGGTCTCGTCTGGCGTCCACTTGAGCGTGAAGTCGTATTTGCCGGTGAGGCCGGTCTTGTCGACGACGGTGCGGCCCAGTTGTTGCGTCAGAGCGCGCACGATGTCCGCCATCCCAAGACCATGGCCGTTCAGCTGCCCCCTGCCCATGCGCATATAGGTTCCTCCCTCGGCATCCGGCTCTCCAGATTTTGCCTGCAGAAGCTTGGGACCTTTCTTCGCGACGACCAGCGAGTATACGGGAAGTTCTCTGGTTTCGCGGTGTAGCGCCAGCTTGAAGCGGTCCTCCAGCAGCGCCTGAAGCATACGCTCGCGGGCGGATTCGCTCTGCTCGTCGCTTAGTTTGTCGAGCTCAGCCGACGTCGCACTGTCCATCTTCGCCTCAACTTCGTATTTGTCAAAGCCGGCCCACTTCGGAGCTCCGGAGATCTGATTCTCCTCAACCGCGTAAGCAAGTCGAATGAGCGCCTGCAAAGTCGCGTTTGCCGTAAAGCCGTCGGGCATGAACATGATTTTGAACCTTGCGTCGCTGGATTTGTCGGGCTTGATCGAAGCAACTTCGTAAACCCGCGCACTAGCGGCGCCTGAGGCTTGCGCCCGAGCCGGGCTGGGGATTGCGTTCATTAGGCCAAGCCCGATCGGCACTACGATCACCGCAAAGGCGATCGCGGCCATTAGGATTTTTCTGCCGAACGTGAGCCTACGGGTAAAACCCGGTGTCATAATGCGAGCGATGCGCTCCTTGAGATCGGACCCACCGATCCCGGACGCGCATGCCAACGGAGATTCGACGTAGAACCTGCATACGCTAACAATTCCTTCTGCGTAAACTTTCGCTTCGCTGCCCGACTGCAGCACCGCCTCGTCGCAAGCCCGTTCGCGCTCCTCCAGCAGGCGTGCCCTGATCCACCACACCGCAGGATGGAACCAGAATGTCGCCTCCACCAGCATATGGATCGCGGCGGTGAGGTTATCGCGCCGCCGCACATGACACATCTCATGGGCAATGATGGCGCTCAGCTGCGCGGCCGAGAGCCGCTCATGGATGCTCTCCGGCAGCAGAAGCACGGGACGAACAATGCCGAAGACACCCGGCTCCAGCAGGCGAGGCGAAGAAAGAACCGGCACGTCTACCGGAAGCTTCATCTGCATTGGCGAAGAAGCACGGACTGCGGCGCGGAGAAGCCACCAGCTGTGCGCCCACGAGAATACGATGGAAAGAAATCCGCAGAGCCAGACTGCAAACAGAATCATCGGCAGCAGGTTGGCGTGGTGCGGTGCAACCGAGACCGCTTTGTTGAACGAGTCCACGGCGCCGGCCGGGGCGCTCTGACCGAAGGGCTGCGCGATTTCTTCCATGACTGCCGCAAGCGCGGGCTGTTCGATTGGCGCAACCGCTGTGCGCAGCCATTCCCCGGCGGAAATAAAGAGCGAGAACGGAACCAGGAATTTCACCGAAGCGATCATCCATACCCAGTAGCGCGTGCGGGCTTGGTTGCTTCGCAGGATCTGCGTGAGGAGCCCCGCGACCAGCACGACTACGGTCGACTGCCAGAGATGATTCACCACTGCTGCGGTCGGGAGTTCATTCCAGATTGCCGGAGACATCATGCTACTTCTCCTTGACAGACAGGCTTCGCAAAGTTTCTTCCGCGTCCTTCACATCCGCCAGAGACAGCTTGCCCGACTCGATGAGGTGCGCCATGACCGGCTGCGTCCGCCCGCCAAACAGTGCGAGCAGATCGTCGATCAACCGTCGCTGGGCCGTCTCGCGGGAAATCTCCGCCGCGAAGATGTGGAAGTTTCCCACCTTCCTCACGCGACGAACAATATTCTTAGCTTCCAGCCGATAAACCGTGGTTTGGATCGTCGTATAGGCAGGCCTTTGTTTCGCCGGAAAGGCCTCTTGGATTTCGCGAATCGAGCACTCCCCATGCGTCCAAAACGCCTCCATGATCTGAAATTCGAGTCGCGACAGTTTCTTGGGCCGTGCCACGCAGCCTCCTATGGCTGTTCGAGTATTTACTACATCTGTTTGTAAAGGTCAAGCGAGTTTGCCAATAACAAAACAAGCTCCGCCCGTCCAGCTTCAGAGAAGATGCGGGGATGGGAATCGCGCGCTGCCCAGAGTCCGCGGAAGGACATGGCCCAATAGGTTGGTTACCCATGGTTACTACCTTCTATTACGGTCTCGCCATTGTGCAGGTTAGGGTTAGGGCCTATCTTCGGACCATGAACTACCGTAATGAATCAGCGATGGTCGCCCCCAAGATCAACCCCCTGTCCAGCAGCCTCACGCTGGGCGCGCGCAAGTCAACCCCCACCATGCGGTCTGCATTCTGGACCGCATTCGTAGTTCTGGCATTGGCCGCGGCCTCCATGGCTGCCGAGCTTCCGGAAGCCCCCAGCAGCGTTATGCGGGGCAACGCGGCCATCATGGTGGCAACGGTGCCGGTCTCGACGTCCAAGATTGTGATGGTCACGCCCGAGATCAAGACCATCGACAAGAAATTCATCGGCCTGGCCATTATGTCCAGTGGCAGCACGTTCGCCGACTCCTACACCACGCTGTTCGCCCGCCAGAACTGGCTGGCCGGCAAAAAGGGAGTCTGCAACGTAGAGGTGGAATCGGCTTATCTGTATGGAACTCACCCCACCGTGGCACGCGCCTACGCGGTCGCGTCGGTGAAGAGCCTGGGAGCCGTGGCTGCGTCGTACTATCTGCGCAAGCACCACAGCCGGTTTTGGAGCATGCCCCTGATCACCAACTCAATCGTGAGCCTGCAGGGTGTAACCCAGAACATGGCGACCTGCAACTAGCTTCGGGCCTTGGCACTACGGGACAGTTCAGAGTCAATGGAACGGGTTGCTGCACAGCTCCAGTGGTTCTAGGGACGTTTAGGACAGATGCCGGACGAGGGATGGTGCGGGATAGGATTTGAATTACGGGGAATTTCGGAAGGTTCTACCGCTCTCTAACAGGATCCGACTCACCTTGGTGGCACTTATTGTCAACCTGAGAGTGCCACCGTCCATCAGTGGACGTTGTCGCGAACATCGCTGACGGGCATTTCTGCATTCTCCATCTTAGTCAACTCACTGGCCAGCCAGGTCTGAAGCGAAGTAAGGTCGTCCTCCGGAACGGAAGTAAAGCGAATCCCGGCCCGTCCTTTCCCGTCGGAATTGACCACCGTTCCCGACAGATTAACCAGGTTCTTTGTTCCCGGCAGCGAAAACAGCGCGGTGACTTTCTGCTCGATAGCCAGGGACTGCTTGCTCTGGAGCGCGACCCCGCCGATGCTGATGTCGCTGATCCGCGCCTCGAACCTTTGGCCTCCGATCACCCTGACGCTGACCGGGATATCGACAGCGACTCGAGCCGACCGCCGGCGATTCTGCAGCATGGTGCCGTAGGCAGCCCGCATGCAGCGCCGCGCATGGTCCACGTCCATGGGCTTGTGAATCATGAAATTGGCCCCAGCCAGCAACGCATAGGCTTCAGAGTCCTGGTCGACCATGGCCACGATGGTCGAGTTGCTGTTGGGAGATGATTTGCGCGCCGCGCATACGATGCGGTTGGGATCGAGGACGCCGTTCCAATCCACAATCACGGCGTCAAGCCGGCGGTGGTTCACCGCATCAAGAGCGCTGTTCAGTTCGCCGCAGACCTCGGTCTTGATGGCGAAGCTAGCCAGAATCTGGTTCATCACGCCCAGTAACTGCGTGTCGCTGGAGAATAGAAGTCCGTCGAGGCGAACTTGTTCTTTGATCATGACGCTTGAACTAAAGCAGATTGGTGGCCAATCGCACACCGAGACACAACTCATTGAATATCGGGGAGTTGCTTGCTGAATGACTCCCATCTATCGAAGGATTGCTTGTCTGAAGATGGGAATAGTGTTTTCAGAACAGACAACGAGGAAGGACGAAGGACGCACGGTGGAACAAAAGTAATACCACATGGCCGCCGACGAAGCGACTGGCCTCGATACATCCCCTATTCTTTCGGGCTTCTCCGCCACATGGGAACGAATGGACTCCAGTTGTGAACGTCCTTTTGAACGTCACGCACCTCGGGCTTGCCGACGGTCACGGTAGCCAGCTCTTGCGCCGGAGCATTCACCAGTTCGCCCACAAACTTCTCCACCTGCTGGCGAACTCCGGGATCGTTGAGCGCGGCCAAAAGTTGAGGGTTCTCGACGTGGGTGAACCCGTTGCACAACGGGCATTTCACAAGATCGTCGTTAATCATGGTTGGCCTTCTTCGGAAGACAATCTGCGAGTCCTCTGCCGCTGGCAGAACTCTGTCGGACATTATCTTGAGCAACAGGCTCTTACGCGGTGATAGAGGTCGCTCGGCCAGGTGACGGGAGTCACAGGTTCGCGCCGGACGCCGCTTCCGGCGAAGGTTCACCACTCGCCGTTCGTCAGATATTCGTGGATCGACTTTGCGGCGCGCCGGCCCGCACCCATGGCGAGAATCACCGTGGCGCTTCCCGTCACAATGTCCCCGCCGGCAAACACTCCCTTGCGCGAAGTGCGCTGCGTGGTCTCGTCCGCCTGAATGTATCCCCGTTTATTCGTCCCCAATCCCGGAGTGGTGCTTTGCACGATGGGGTTGGCGCTGGTGCCGATCGCGATGACGGCCACCGAAAGTGGCAAATCGAATTCCGATCCCTTCATCGGCACCGGCCGCCTGCGTCCCGATGCATCCGGCTCGCCCAGTTCCATGCGCACGCAGCGCGCCGCCGTAAGCCATCCCTGGCCATCGGAAAGAAACTCGACCGGAGCAGTCAGCATTTGGAAGTCGATTCCTTCCTGCCGCGCGTGGTGCACTTCTTCCGCGCGCGCCGGCATTTCCGCGTCGCTGCGTCGGTAAATCACGTATGCCTTCCTCGAGCCCAGCCGCAGCGCCGATCGAATCGCGTCCAGCGCGGTATTACCGCCGCCGATCACGGCCACGTCTTTCCCTCGCAGATCGAGCATGGGCTCGTCGTACACCGGAAACTTGTACGCCTTCATCAGATTGATGCGCGTGAGAAATTCATTCGCCGAATAAACGCCATTGAAGTGCTCACCCGGAATCCCCATAAACTGCGGCAGTCCCGCTCCGGTGCCGACGAAAACCGCGTCATAACCTTCTTCTCCCAGAAGTTCGTCAATCGTGACCGTTCGGCCCACCACCACATCCGTCTCGAACTCCACGCCCATCTCGCGCATGTAATCGAGTTGCTCGCGAATGATCTGTTTCGGCAACCGGAACTCCGGAATGCCATACACCAGCACCCCGCCGAGTTCATGCAGCGCTTCGAACACCCGCACCTTGTGGCCCCGCTGAATCAGGTCGCCCGCCGCCGTCAACCCTGACGGCCCGCTGCCCACGATTGCAACTCTTTTCCCCGTCGGCGGCACGCTGGGGACAACGTGATTCCCCACGCGCTGCTCGTAGTCGGCCACGAAGCGCTCGAGATAACCAATCCCCAGCGGTTTCACCTTCCTTGAAAGCAGACACTTGCCTTCGCAGTGATCCTCCTGCGGGCACACTCTTCCCGTGACCGCCGGCAGAACATTGTCCTCGCGAATCTTCGCCGCCGCGCCGAGAAAGTCGCCTGCCACGATCAACTCGACAAATTCCTTCACCTTCACGCCCACCGGACAATTATCGGTGCAGGTGGGCTTGGCGCACTCCAGGCAGCGCAATGCTTCCTGCCGCGCCAGTTCCGGATCGTAGCCCAGATTCACTTCCTCGAAATTGTGCGAGCGTTCTTCCGCCGGCTGCTCCGGCATGAGTTGCCGCGGAACCTTGATGCGCTCCCTCGGCAGCAACGGATTCAGTGATTTCTTTGTCGGTCGGGCTCATCGCTGGGCTCCTGTTTCGGGTCCTGGCGCGTTGGCGCAGACATGCGCTCGCTGGGTTGCCGCCGCTTCCGACTCCTGCACCTTCCGGAATTCCTCCAGCGACCTCCGCTCCGCATCGCGATACATGGAGTTGCGTTGCACCAGCACCGCGAAATCCACACGGTGCGCGTCGAACTCCGGACCATCGACGCAGGCAAACTCGCTCCTACCGTCAATCAGCACGCGGCAACCGCCGCACATACCCGTGCCGTCAATCATGATGGGATTGAGGCTGACCACGGTCCGGATATTTTCCTTCCGCGTCATCTCGGCCACGGCCCTCATCATGACGATCGGACCAACCGCCAGCACCAGATCGATGCGCGTACCGTTCTGGATTAGCTGTCGAAGCTTGTCGGTGACAAAACCTTTGTCGGCGTAGCTGCCATCGTCAGTCGTGATCATCAGAGAATCGCTCACCGCGCGCATCTCTTCTTCGAGAATCACCAGTTCTTTGTTGCGCGCGCCTACGATCGAAATCACTCGGTTGCCGACTCGTTTCAGCGCAGCGGCCGTGGGATAAGCCATCGCCGTACCCACGCCGCCTCCGATCACCACCACGGTGCCAAACTTTTCGATCTCCGACGGCTTTCCCAAGGGGCCGACTACGTCGAGAATGTGATCCCCGGCATTCAGCGTACTCAGCAACTGCGTAGTCTTCCCTGCGGACTGCACGACGATGCTGACCGTGCCCCGCTCGGCGTCAGAGTTTTCGATAGTGAGAGGAATTCGCTCGCCTTCCTCATGGATCCTCAAAATTACGAACTGTCCCGGTTTTTGTTTTCGGGCAATGCGAGGGGCTTCGAGGACGAACCGTTTAATGCCCGGCGCGATGAATTCAGCCTGAATGATCTTGAACACAAGTACCCCGCGGGATAGAAGTTGCGAAAATCCCGACTGAATGATTGTGTCCGGAGGGCACGAGGCCGGGCTGTGATTTCAATCACAGGGCACTGTGCCGTAAAGGGTTCGCCGCGTACGATAGTTTCCTAGCAGACCTGAATCTGACTTTCTCCGCGACCTCCGCGGCATTTCCTCTGCGGCCTCAGCGGTTAAATTTGTTTTTGTTTTTGCTTTTTTTCCCTGATATCAAAACACCTCAAAGCACCCCAAAGCACCCCAAATCACTCGCTCCCTATCCCAGGCTTGAAAATCACTCCTTCGCTGCTGCGGCTGTTCATCACTACGCGAAATGGTTCGGCAAACTGCAAATGCCGCACGCAGCCCTCCTCGGCGACGGCGTACTGTTCATTCAGCCATTGCCAATCCAGCGATCCTTCCCCGGCATCGGGGTTCACGGTGAAGTATCCGATCTTGAAACGCGGTCAGGTTCTGGAAGAAATGACTGCCCTGCGACGGGGTCACGCGAAAATCGCGGAACCCAGCCTCGACGATCACGCGGGCGCCGGAAATTTCATCCCACTCGACCGGAATGCCCAGCCACGGATCGTTCGATCCCCAGCGCCCCACTCCGATCAGCAGATACGGACGATTCTCCGCGTTGAGGATGGCGTTGAAGTGAGCCACCGCCTTGGCCACTTCCTGGCTGCGGCTGCGCTCAAAGCGCTGCGAGTCGACCACGACGATGTCGCACAAATTATCGATGCGGCCGTTGCCCAGAACTTTTGTGCTCTGGCAAATCATTTGCGCCGGGTCCACGTTTGCGATCGACAAGTCTTGCTGATCGCGGGCCAGGGTGAGCGGACGAATCTGCAAGAATCCAAACTCCGCCGATTCTCCAGCCTCGCGGGGCAGTCGAACCGCAAACTCGATTTCGACCGGATTTCCCAGAGCGTCTTCTCCCGCTTTCACCAGCAACTCCAGAATCGCCGCCAAGGGAAATAGGGAGTGTTTCAGCATGGGCGCAAAGGTCACGACACGCGCCCCGGGGCGGCTGAGGCCGTCGTATACGGCATGATTGTCGGCAGAATAGGTTGAACCAACGGCGTCGAGGGTGCCATCAGCTTCGGCAACGTTCAATCCGAATCGTACCTCTCGCAGATGGCCTGTGCCCTCGAGAGCGCCGACACGATCGCCGTTCAGTTCAAGCGCGCAGAATTCCGACTGCGTGTTGGCCAGAATGTCTTCCACCGAGGAAAACTGCAGCAGATTCCGCGGATACCGCGGACAAAACATAAGGCACTTTCCCCCATCCACGACTGTGCGACCCAGCCCCAGGGCGATCGCGGCGATGCCGTCGGAAAAAGTCATGGGCGGCACCGGATAACAATTGTGCGAGCGCACGACTCCGGAGCAATCCGGATAGAAGCGAGCGTCATGCCCAGCGCCTTCGTGCTTCGTCCCTACTACCTGCTGCAGGATGACCGCCATCTTCTCTTCCTCCAGGCGGTAAGGCGTAGCGCGCACGTAAGCCTTGGCGTGCTGACTGAAGGTAGAAGCGTACACCCGTTTGATCGCTTCGCTGAGTTGCGCCAGGCGCGGCTCGATCCCGGCCGCCTGATTGCCCAGCATGAACGTTTCATAAACGCCGGTGAAGGGCTGGTACTGCGAATCCTCGAGCAGGCTGGAAGAACGCACCGCCAGCGGATAATGCACCTCTTCCAGAAACGCCTTCAGGTCGTCTTGCAGCGCGGCGGGAAGAACGGCGTCGAGAAAACGCTTCTGGATCTTGTCGTCGTCATCGCAGTGCAGGGCGAAATCCTGAAGATCGTTCTCGGCGAGAAACTGATCGAACATGTCCGTCGCTAAGACGACGGCCGCAGGGACGGCGATGCGCACGCCAGCAAAGCGCCGGGTGATGCGGCGCGTCCGCAGGAAATGGCGGACGAACGCCAACCCGCGCGCTTTGCCGCCCAGCGATCCCGAACCGATGCGTAGAAATCCTGATTCCGAAGGCTTGAAGGTGTCGGCCTTGAAATCGCCGATCAGAATTTCGCTCTGCTCCTGCCGGTAGCCGGCGATGGAGTCGATTAAATCGCGGCGCAGATGTTCAGCGCCGGTGAAATCGGAAACCCGCCGTGGGCGGAGCTTCGCCGCCAGAGCGAATTCCGTGCGCGCCATCAGCCAATGCGAAAAGTGATTGCGCTGCGCGTGGTACATCAGGCTTTCGGCGGGCAGCGCCTGCAACTGTTCTTCAAGTTCGTTGAGATCCCGGGCGCGGCCGACTTCAGTCTGGTCCGGCATGCGAAACACGAAATCGCCGAATCCAAAATTGTCAGTCAGAATTTGGCGCAGATCGTTCAACAACGTAGGCGAACGCTTGCGCAGGAACGAATAGCCCTCGGCGTAGGCTCGCGGACGAAACTCAGTACGGCTAGTCTGCAGCACGACCGGCACGTCCGGCACCAGACTCTTCACCAGCCGCGAGAGCTCGAAACCCGCTTCCGGACTGAGTTTCCCGTCCCATGGAAACTCAACGTCGGAGACGACTCCGAAAAGATATTCGCGATACTCCCGCACCACCCGCGCCGCGTCTTCAAAATTGGAACAGAGCAGAATCTTGGGCCGCGCCTGCATGCGCACCAGCTTGTGCGCCACGTTGATGCCTTCCTGAATCACGCGCCGCGACTGCTTGATCAGCTCGGTATAGATCACCGGCAGAAACGACGAGTAGTAACGAATGTTGTCTTCCACGACGAGCAGGACGGGCACACCGATGGCGCGAGTATCGTGCAGCACGTTGCGCTTGTCTTCGATGTACTTCACGATCGCAATCAGGATGCGGGCATTCCCCTGCCACAGAAAAACGCGGTCGACCTCCGACACCGGGTTGCGCGCCACGAACTTCTTGATCTCGCGATAGTCGTATCCCAGCACCACCACGGGAACGTCGAGCCCCGCGCGGCGAACTGCGTGCGCCAGCTGCGCAGCGTTCATATCTCCGACCGCGAGATTGGTGACGATCAGATTGAATTGCGGATTCGAAGCCGGCCAGTTCGAGCGCCTCAGCACAGCTGGAAACGTGCGTGATCCCAGGAATTTGACGCAGGTTCAATTCGAGCGATTCGTCGATGAGCAGTTCGTTGAGCCGTCCGTCTTCGCGCAGGATGAACGAATCGTACAGACTCGAGACCAGGAGAATATTCTGCACCTTGAAGGGCATCAGGTTCTCGAACCCTTCAAAGCGCTCTTCAGCGTCGAGAATGAGCTCGGCGATGGGAGGGACAATCATGGCTAGCCACGGTCAACGGGTAATCATACTCGCGGGGATAGCTGAATCGTAGTGTGGCCTGAGCTCATGCTTGGACCTGACCTGCGTCGTGGACACTTCATGTGGGGACAGCCGGTCCCGGCTTTCCAGTCGACGGAAGCTCGACGGTTGCTGCCGGAATCGTTGCGGCCGGGGCGAAAACTGCGGTGCCGCTCGCTCTCACAAATGCCCCGCGCGGAGCATTGCAGCGCGCGACACGCACTCTTCGGACGCCGATCCGTACCGCACATCGGCTCGAATTCAGCGCACCCTGGCGGCCGGTTAAATCGGTTTAACGATGAGATGTAAGTTGCTGTAATTAAAGGAGTTAATGACGACACTTAATGCACAGCCGCAAAACTACTGAACTGCTCCCGATTCATGCGCTTAGAGCAGGTCTGCACCGTTCCCGGTGCACCCAGTATCCCCTGGAGGTCTTGACTTTTTCGCTCCGGTCAACGGCACTCATCTGGTTTTGCGACTTCTCTGGCCGATGCGGGTTTCATTCACCAAAGCACGCAGTAGTTGCAGGCTTGGCAAGAAAACCAGCGAGCGTGAAAGTGCTGCGTGCAATTGAAACGGGCAATCGCAATCCGGCATGGCTTTTTCTGCTCACCGCGCGGTTGGAATCTGTTTTCTTTTCTTTATTTTCTTTTCTCCATCCGTCACCGCGCAACAGCCGGAAGTCACTTTTCATAGCTCGTCGAATCTGGTTCTGGTCGATGTAATGGCTTTGAAGAACGGCCTGCCGGATCAGACGCTGCGGCGCGACGATTTTCAGCTTTTTGATGACGGGCGACCGATCGCGATCAAAACCTTCGATACCGGGATGGAGTCAACCTCTCGGCCTCTCGCGCTCTGGCTGGTTGTGCAATGCGCAATGCCAGGCTTGGAGAAGCAGGGCTCGGGGTTGTTTGCCGGGCAGATGAACCGCTTCGCCCCGGCGCTGAAGATTCTGGACAAACAGGATACCGTGGGCGTGGCGCACTGGTGCGACAACGGCGACTCGCAAGTCGACCTGCAACCCACGAACAAGGTCGAGGCCCTGATCCCCGCGGTGGAGCAAGTGCTTGGCGCCTCAGCCTCGCCGAAGAATCATAGCCGTCCCGGCGAACTGGCGTTGCAAAAGACTCTGCAGCTCATCGTGGATACGACGCGCGCTGCAAGGCCCGAGCCGTTGCCCGTCGTGATCTTCCTTTATGGAGACTGGAGTGGAATGCCCAGAGACGAAGCCGATCACTTCATCGATGAGCTGTTAGAGACATCGGCGGTTGCGTTCGGACTGAGGGACCGGCGGTCTCCGCACATCTGGTGGGTCCCGGGGGAGCAGCGGGAAGTCGCCCATTACATCGTGAAGGAGACTGGCGGCGAATACCTCGAGGCAACACCGGAGACCTACGCCGATGGTCTGGAACAGATCCTGCGGCAACTGCATTTTCGTTATGAGTTGGGATTCCAGCCGGCGGCTTTGGATGGCAAGCGGCATAAGCTCACCGTAAAGCTCACCGGGGCGGCGCAGAGTCAACATCGAAATGTGCGCTTAAGATTTCGCGAGGCTTATGTGCCGGTGCCCGTCGCGGGCAAGTAGCGCTGCCTGAAACAATCAGCGAGTTAAAAGTCAAAATCCCCACCCTGTCCCTGCACACATCGCAGGGACAAGGATGGGGCACCCCCAAATCTGCGCCACGCCCCCATACAATATCCGACGGCCCTCATTCGTCTACACCAGTAGATGAGCGACGCGGCCAGCGTGCAACCGAGCCTGAAGCGAATGGCATTCGAACGGACGGCAAGCGAACGGATGGCAAGCGAAGACCAGCGCATCTCGGAAGTGGTGACGCGGGAGCGATCCCGGCTGCGCAACTTCATTCGCCGACGGGTGCCCGATCCGCTCGACGCGGAGGACATTTTGCAGGACGTCTTCTACCGGCTGGTCGAAGCGAACCGGTTGCTGATGCCGATCGAGCACGTGACCGGCTGGCTGTTTCGCGTGGCGCGCAACCGCATTACCGATCTGTTCCGCAAGAAGGAGCCGGAGAACTTCAGCGATCTCGCGGTGGAGGATGGCGAGGAAGATTTGCAGTTCGAAGATCTGCTGCCCTCGCCCGACGAAGGCCCGGAAGCAGCCTACGCCCGGAAAGTGATGCTCGATGAATTGCAACGGGCATTGAGCGAGTTGCCGAAAGAGCAGCGCGAGGTGTTTGTGGCGCACGAGTTCGAAGGCCGGAGCTTCAAGGAGCTTTCGGCCGAGACCGGCGAAAGCGTGAATACGCTGCTTTCGCGCAAGAGATATGCGGTGCTGCATCTGCGGGAGCGATTGCAGCGCGTGTACGACGAGTTTACGAAGTGACGGAGTGACTACGATGTGAATTCCCAAAGTGGCGTCATCCCGAGCGCAGCCGCTTTTCACCAGCGCGAGCGAGGGATCTCGCGGGGAACGCACGGCGACTTTTGATGAAGGAGAAATGAATATGAGAAAAAGATGGTTCTGGATTGCGCCGCTGGCGATTATCGCGATTCCGCTGTTTATCTTCGTGGGCGGCGAGGTGGTGATGCACCTGTGGAACTGGCTGCTGCCACCGCTGTTCGGCTGGCGAATGCTGGGCTTCTGGCAGGCCTTGGGATTGCTGGCGCTGTGCCGGATTCTGTTCGGCGGACTGCACCACGGCGGGCCGGGAGGTCATGGCGGAGGTAGGTGGCGTGGGCGGTGCCGGAATATGAGTCCCGAAGAGCGGGAGAAATTCCGGCGCGCCATGGCGGAGGGGTACGGAGTCGGAGCGGCGGGTACGACGCCGTAGGCCCATCCGCTCTCGAGGATTCCTCCTCAAGTCAAAATCCCCACCCTGTCCCTGCAAAGAACGCAGGGACAAGGGTGGGGCACCCGATTTTACGCGCGCTTTTCCTTCGGATCCGCCACGCGAATGATTAAACGCTTGCCCAGAGCGGATGCGGCCCGGGCGACGGTTTCGAGTGTCACCGAGACATTGCTGGGATCGAGCAGGCGGTCGAGCTGCGAACGGCTCGTCCGAAGCTGGGCGGCCATCGCCTTCTTGGTTTTCTGTTGCTTCCGCATTGCCTGTTCCAGTTGCCAGGCGAGTACGCGCTTGATGAGCAACTGCCTCGACCTCTTCCCGGATGCCTTCATGTTCCAGAAAACTATCGAAGGTCGAACCGCTATGGTCGATTCGCTTTCCGTTCTTCCGGCCTTTCATGCCAGTCCCCTTTGATGTTTGATCTTGTTGTTTCTTGCCAGTGCCAGATCTTCGTCCGGTGCCTTCCAAGTTTTCTTAATGAATCCGTGCAGCAGCACCATGCGCCTCTCGCCATCGATGTAAAACAATACCCGCGCAATCCGGTTCTGCGCTAACGTCGTTCGCACTTCGGAAAGGCCGTTGCCCAACGGCCTGCATACCGGCATCCCGATTGGCCAACCGAACTCTGCCGTTTTAATGTCTTCCCCGATGCGCTTGCGGTCCTGCGGGGAGAGCGCCCTCAACCACTCCCGCACCGGTTCCCCGCCTGCTTCTGAGCGGAAGAATATTACGGAAACTCGTTTCCCTTCACGTATGGGCTGATCGGAGATCTGGGACTCCCTCTCACCAGAAGTTATTGTACCACAGGTGGTACATTGATCCGATTAGAACCCGAAAGTCAAAATCCCCACCCTGTCCGTGCAAAGAACGCAGGGACAAGGGTGGGGCACCCGTTTCATTCTTGCTTCGACAGTCCCTACACAAGGCCCTGATCCATCATCGCGTTGGCTACTTTGAGGAAGCCGCCGATGTTGGCGCCGTTCACCAGGTTGCCGGGCGTGCCGTATTTGTCGGCCGTTTCGTAGCAATTGCGGTGGATGGCGATCATGATCTTGTGCAGACGATCGTCCACTTCCTCGCGGGTCCAGCTCAGGCGTGCGCTGTTCTGGGCCATTTCGAGTCCAGAAGTGGCCACACCGCCAGCGTTCGCGGCCTTGGCCGGTCCGTACAGGATTTTGGCATCGAGGAACATCTTGGTCGCGTCGAGCGTGCTGGGCATGTTCGCGCCCTCGGCCACCAGCTTGATGCCGTTCTTGATGAGATTCGCCGCGTCTTTTGCGGTGATCTCATTCTGCGTGGCGCTGGGGAACGCGCAATCGGCCTTCACGTTCCACAGCGGATTGTGCTCCAGCTTGATATCCGTGGGCATGAAGATCGCTTTCTTGTAGTGATCGGCATAGTCCCGGATGCGTCCACGTTTCACGTTCTTGAGTTCGATGATAAAGGCCAACCTCTCGCGGTCGATGCCGTCGGGATCGAAGATGACGCCGTTCGAATCCGACACGGTCACCGGCTTCGCGCCGAAATCGAGCAGCTTCTCGAGGGTGTATTGCGAGACGTTGCCACTGCCCGAGACCAGGCAGGTTTTGCCTTCGAGCGAGTCCTTCCTGCTCTTCAGCATTTCGCTGGCGAAGTACACGCAGCCATAACCGGTGGCTTCGGGACGAATCAGCGAACCGCCCCATCCCAGGCCTTTGCCGGTGAGGACGCCGGTGAATTCGTTGCGCAGCCGCTTGTATTGGCCAAACAGGAAACCGATCTCCCTTCCGCCAACGCCAATGTCGCCGGCCGGGACGTCAGTGTCCGGTCCGATGTGCCGGGCCAGTTCGGTCATGAAGCTCTGGCAGAAGCGCATCACTTCGTTGTCACTCTTGCCCTTGGGGTCGAAATCGGATCCGCCCTTGCCGCCGCCCATGGGCAGCGTGGTGAGCGAGTTCTTGAATACCTGTTCGAACGCCAGGAATTTCAAAATGCCAAGATTCACCGAGGGATGGAAACGCAGTCCGCCCTTATAAGGGCCGATGGCGCTATTCATCTCGATGCGGAAACCACGGTTGACCTGAATTTCTCCCTGATCGTCAAACCAAGGCACGCGGAACATGATGACGCGCTCCGGCTCGACAATTCTTTCGAGCAGGCGCGCCGATTGATACTCCGGATGCTTGCCCAGCACTAACCGTAGAGAATCGAACACTTCCTGCACCGCCTGATGGAACTCAGGCTCGGCCGGGTTCTTCGCCTTCACACTGATCATGACTTGTTGAAGGTAATCCCCGGGAGCTTTAATTCCGGGCGATGTCAATACAGGAGTCATAGTCCTACCTCCGTAGGCACAGCTATTTAGTAATCCGCTATTGATTCTGTGCCTCGGCCAACAAGTCGCAGTGACAGGCCGCACCCGAGGGAGTGATTGCTGTCACGCCGGGATGGCGATTGAAGTCAGGAACTTGCGGGAGCACACTCGGTTTGATCGCCGATGTACCAGGGGGCGCTGACGGTGAAGATGCGTTCGTTGCCGCGGGCGAGCAGAACCCACTCGAGCAGGCGGCCGCGCTGGTTGTGCAGGAAATATTCGTACCAGCGATCTTCGACCAGCTCAGGGATGACGACAACGATGCTGCGGCCGGGATTTTTCTTCGAAAGATCGAGGACGAACTGCACGATGGGAATGATGACGAACCGATAAGGCGATGGCAGAAAGTGCAGCTGGGGTGGTTCCTTGCCTTGGGCGCGAAAGGGGCGTTCGACGTATTGCTCCCAGTCGTCCTGAAGCAATTCGGAATGCTCGCTGGGTTCAACGTGCAGAGCGACCACTTCCGGGGAAAGCCGGGCGGCGAATTCGATGCCCTGGCGGGAAATATTGCTCCAGTGGTCGATGGCAATGACCGCGATGGGGTGCTGGCTGAGACCGGGCACATCGACGGGAATCTTGCAGCTGGTGAGAACTTTCACGTGGTGGTAGTGGCGGCGGACCACGGCGAAGAAAACGATGGTCAAGGGGATGAAGAGAAGAGTAATCCATGCGCCTTCGGCGAATTTGGCGACCAGAACCACGATGGTGGTGATGCCGGTAACGAACGCGCCGAGACCGTTCACCAGTGCGCTCTTCACCCAGCCAGGGCCGCGATTCTTGCGCCAGTGCATGACCATGCCGGCTTGCGAAAGCGTGAAAGCCAGAAATGCGCCGACGGCGTAGAGAGGAATGAGGCGGTCGGTGACGCCGCCGAAAAGGATGAGCACTCCGCCGCACAATACGGCGAGGACGACGATGCCGTAGGTGTAGACGAGACGGCGGCCGCGATATCCGAAGACGTGGGGAAGATAATTGTTTTGCGCGATGGCGCGGCAAAGGCGGGGAAAATCGGCGAAGGCGGTGTTGGCGGAAAGAGACAGCACGACCAGAATCGACCCGATGGTGAGGTAGTAGAAGAATCCTTTGCCGAAGACGGCGGCGGTGAGCAGGGAGAGAACACTCTGGTAGCCGGGCTGTCCGGGATCGGTGGCGGCGATGCCATAGGTTCTTACGAGATAGGAAATCCCAGCGAGCAGGACCGCCAGAAGAAAAATAATTACGGTGAGAGTGCGCTGGGCATTTTTAACCGTGGGTTCCTTGAAAGCCTTCACGCCGTTGCTGACGGCTTCGACGCCGGTCAGGGCGGTGCAACCACTGGCGAAAACCTTCAGCAGCAGCCAGAAAGTGACGGCCGCCGTCGCGATTGGCGGAGGCGGAAGAGGAACGGCGGGTGTGGGATGGCCTCCGCTGAGAAGTACGCGAAGAATTCCGGCAATGATGGTGATGAGCAATGTGCCGACGAAAAGGTAAGTGGGAATCGCGAAGGCGGTTCCAGCTTCGCGCACGCCGCGCAGGTTGAGAATGGTGATGACGATCAGAATCCCAACGCAAAGCGAGACCATGTGCGGCAGCATTGAGGGAACCGCCGAGACCAATGCGCCGACTCCGGCGGAAATGCCGACCGCGGCGGTGAGAATGTAGTCGGCAAGGAGCGCGGCCGCGGCGAGCAATCCGGAAGGCGCTCCGAGATTGAAACGCGCCACCGTGTAGGAGCCACCGCCGGAGGGATACGCGGCGATGGTCTGACGATAGGAAAAGTACACGATGACGAGCAGCGTGATGATGGCGGCGCTGACGGGAACGATGTAGCGAACCCCGAGCAGGCCCAGAGGGATCAGAAGGCTGAGTGCGGCTTCGGGGCCGTAGGCGGCTGAACTGAGACCGTCGAGACCGAAGATCGGGATGCCCTGCGTGGGCCCGATCTGCTCGGCGCGTTCGTCGCTGGTTTTGATGGGCTTGCCGACAACGACATCAAGAATATTCATGAGAGATGGATTCTAATCGTTCTTGCCGTGTGTTCGCTGTTTAACAGATCTTTCAACCACAGGGAACACAGAGGAGCACAGAGGGACTTGGCGCGCCCGGCACGAGGCGGCTTATAGTTTGTTGAGTCCATCCAGCGCGGCGACTTTGTACGCCTCCGCCAATGTGGGGTAGTTAAACACCGCATCGCGGAAATACTCGATCGTCGCGCCCAGCGCGAGCACAACCTGGCCGATGTGAACAATTTCCGCGGCCCGATCACCGATCACGTGGACTCCCAGGAGTTTCAGAGAGTCGGGATCGAAGATCAGTTTCAGCATGCCCTGTTCGTCGCCGAGCATCTGTCCCTTGGCGAGTTCGGCGTAGCGGGCCAGTCCGACTTCGTAGGGAGTTTTCTTCGCCGTCAGCTGTTCTTCCGTGTATCCAACCATGGAAATTTCGGGAATGGTGTAGATGCCGTAGGGAATGAGATTGGCGGGCATTTTGCCCGGAGTTCCGAACATGTGGCAACTGGCGAGGCGGCCCTGCTCCATGGAAGTGCTGGCGAGAGCAGGAAATCCGATCACGTCGCCGGCGGCGTAGATGTGAGGCACGGCGGTTTGAAAATGTTCGTTGACCACAAGTTTGCCGCGGCCGTCGGACGCTATGCCAGCCGCATCAAGATTGAGCAGATCGCTGTTGGCCTGTCGGCCGATGGTGTAGAGCAGGCCCTGGCCGTGAACACTCTTGCCGCTTTCGAGTTTGGCGAAGACGCGGTCGCGGGCTTCGTCGAGTCCGACGGAAACTACTTTTTCGCCGAGACGAAAAACTGTTCCAAGTTGCCGCAGCTGGAAGCAGAGGCTCTCGACGATTTCCCGGTCGACGAAGTCGAGCAGGATGGGACGCTGGTCGAGCAGGGTTACTTTCACTCCCAGCGCGGCGAACATCGAGGCGTATTCCAGTCCGATAATTCCGGCGCCTACGATCACCAGGTCGCGCGGCACTTCTTCCAGACAGTGGACCTGGTCGGAATCGAAGATGCGCTTGCCGTCGATGGGGATATCGGCGCTGTGCGCCGGTCGAGTACCGCAGGCGATCATGATGTGCTGACCGCGAACCAGTTGCGAGCCCTCGTCACTTTTGACTTCGATGGTGTGGGGGTCGAGGAATCGTCCGTCGCCTTCGAAGGTCGTGACATAGTTGCGGCGCAGCTGCGCCTTGATCACTTCGACTTCGCGCAGCATCACCGATTGCGCGCGAAATGTCAGGTCTGACATGGCGATGCGATCTTTGAGCACGTAGCCGCGCCCGTAAAACGTGCGCTGGCGAAAGCCGCTGAGGTAGAGGACGGCCTCGCGCAAAGTCTTGCTGGGAATGGTGCCGGTGTGAACGCAGACGCCACCGATGGTTCGCTTGCGGTCGAGAATCGCGACCTTTTTGCGCAGCTTGGCGGCGCAGATTGCCGCCTTCTGTCCGGCTGGCCCACTTCCAATCACTACCAGGTCGTATTCGTTGGCTTCCATAAGTTGCACGTCCAAAGAAATCTCTGGGCCGCGCTGATGGTTGGAGGCGCTTCCAACGCTGTCAGCATTCGGCCGCTTTTGTAGTCACGGAGAAAACTATCATTAACCACTCCCGAAACAGAAGTGGATTGCGGGTTGTAACGGTCTATTCACAAATGCGGGGCCGGTTACCTCTCACCGCAGGAGGCTCTTCACGTCCCGGGCTTGATCTCCGCGGCTTTGCCCTCGTGATAGACGATCACCAGCGGATTACCGCCATTCGGATAGCGAACCGTTTTCTCCTCCGGAGTATCGCCCGCATCGGGCACGCCCATGCCAATCGCGAAGTCGGCCTGCATCTCGTTCATGCCCGGCTTCACTTCGTGGCGTTCCACCGATTGCCACACGTCGGCCGACCAGTGCTTATACAGGTCGCGCGGATCCTCGATGTAGAACATCTCGTCGGAATAAATCTTGTACTGTTCGTCGGCCTCGAATCCAATCGGCACCGCGTAAGTCTTCCCTTCTTTCTCGAACACGGCCATCACCTGCCGACGGCTTCCCTTCTGGGAAGGCAGTGCCGTGACTACATCCTTGATCGTGAGTTTTTCGATGGGGAGCAAGAGACCCGCATCATGCTCGAAGTCAACCTGCTTTCGCGCCGCATCGTAACGGTAGTAGGTGTAGCGATATCCTTCTTTCACCCAGACGGGCTGCAGGGTAAGCTGCTTGGCGCTTTTCACATCGTAGGGATAAAGCTTCTTGGGAGTAACGTAATAATCCGGATTCGAGAGCCCGACGCTGCGGGCCTGCTTCTGTCTCTGGGCTTCGAGAAAATCCTCGTGGCGCTCGTAAAGGATGTACCCTGCACGTAATCCCGCGACCACCAACGCCACTACCAACGCCAGCTGTATTCGCTGCTTGGCCTCTGGACTTATCATGCAGAGACTTTATCAGACGGCGACGATAGGGCAAATCAAGTCGGGCGCGACTCGACCGGGGGGGTGCGAACGCACTCGCGGTTTTCCAGGTTAGCGGGGCTTCGGAGAGCTCGACCGTACGCGCGCGCAGACACGTTGTACACTGAAAGTAGAGGAATTTCGCGATGGCCATCACCGAACAAGACGTCCTGAGTGCGCTGAAGAGTTGCTATGACCCGGAGATTCCGGTCAATATTGTCGATCTCGGCTTGATCTACAACGTGAACTTTGCGCCTGTGCCCGCCGCAGATCCCGAGGAAACGAAACAGGATGTCACCGTGGAAATGACCCTCACCGCGCAGGGCTGCCCCGAACACGTCAACATCAGCGCACAAGTGAAATCGCGCATCGAGCAATTGCCGGGCGTCGGCAACTGTACCGTGAATGTGGTGTGGACTCCTGCCTGGACTCCGGAGCGGCTCAGTCCGGACGCCAGAAAACAACTGGGAATCGAGTAAGGAGCCCGGCGTTAGGCGTTAGGCGTCTGGCGTTAGGCGTCAGACCTCGGGCGTCCTGATTATGAATTCTGAGGTCCGAAGTCTGAGGTCCGTCTTTGAGGAGTCTGGCGTTAGGCGTCCGGCGTTAGGCGTCCGGCGTTAGGCGTCTGGCGTTAGGCTTCGGACCTTCGACTGGATGGTAAGAGAGAGCGCCTGACGCCAGCTCTCCTCTACCCGCCGATTTCTTCCCACGCGTCCACTGCACCGCGGCCGGCGGCCTCTGTAATTCGCCTGCCGGCTTGCCCAGCCATCTCCATGATTCGCATGCCGTGATCGAAATAATCGGGAAGCGCCCGCCGCACTCTCTCGAATTTCTCTGGATACTCGGATGCCAGCAGCGCCAAACCCACGCCCGTCGCCAGCACGCCGGCGGGATATTTTTTCTTCATAAAGAGAATGGACGCCGCCCCAACCGAACCCAGCACTAACGCTTTCTTCCAGCTCACCATGCTTCCCCCAAGGAAACCTTCTTGGTCCGATTGTACCCCAGGAGCCCGACGTCGAAAGCGCACCAAACAGCGCATTCTTCGCGCCGCGGCCATCCTTGTATACTGCGTTCTTGTCCGGAGGCTCCATGTCCCGAGTGGGTGTCCGCTGGTTGGTTCGCGCCGCCGCCGTCGTTGCTTTGTCCCCGATTCTTTCCGCTCAGGGTCCGTCTGCCCACGTTCTGTCCGATCAGGCCAAGCCCCGCGCCCGCGATCTGGGCGTTCCGTTCGATGGAACACCGGGGCCGAACAACGCCATTACTGACGTAAAAGGGGTCGAGGTCGGCCACACCACTCTCATCTCCGGCGAGGGCACACTCGAAATCGGCAAGGGCCCGGTGCGTACCGGTGTTACCGCCATTCATCCGCGCGGCAAGGCCAGCAACGACGCAGTGTTCGCGGCCTGGTTCACGCTCAACGGCAACGGCGAAATGACCGGCACGACTTGGGTCGACGATTCCGGATTTCTGAACGGCCCCGTCATGATCACCAACACGCACAGCGTGGGAGTGGTTCGCGACGCGGTGATCGCGTGGAAAGTGAAACATGGCTCGCCCGATATGGAAGGCTACTGGTGGTCGCTTCCCGTGGTCGCCGAAACCTGGGACGGATACCTGAACGACATCAACGGATTCCATGTGAAACCGGAAGACGCCTGGCATGCGCTCGATGTGGCTCACGCGGGACCGGTGGAAGAAGGCAATGTCGGCGGCGGAACCGGCATGATCTGCAACGAATTTAAAGGTGGCATCGGCACCAGCTCGCGCGTGCTCGACGAAAAAGCCGGAGGGTATACGGTCGGCGTGCTCGTGCAATGCAATTATGGGGCGCGGGAGCAGCTTCGCATTGCGGGCATCAACGTGGGCCGCGAAATTCCCGAGCACACCGTGTTCAAAGAGGATATTGGCTCCATTATTGTGGTTGTCGCCACCGACGCACCCCTCATTCCCACGCAACTGAAACGCATTGCCAAGAAAGTCTCGTTGGGACTCGGACGCAACGGCAGCTACTCGGGTGATGGTTCCGGCGACATCTTCATCGCATTTTCGACCGCGAATCCGGGCGCCGTGGGCACCAAGGGATTGCACCAGCTCACCATGCTGCCCAATGATTCGCTGGATCCGGTTTTTCTAGCAACGGTACAGGCCACGGAAGAAGCTGTGGTCAACGCCATGGTCGCCGCCGAGACGATGACCGGCATCAACGGACACACGGTCATCGCTCTGCCTCACGATCGGTTGCGCGAAGTGCTGAAGAAACATGATCGGCTGGCAAAGTAAGTCGGGCGAGAAATCAAAATCCCCATCCTCTCGCGAAGAACGCGAGAAGGATGGGGCACCCTTCACGAATGGCTATTCCGAGCCGAACGTTCCGGTTCCGCGGCGGTAGTCTTCTACTTCGATATTGAAGCGCTTGAGCATGGATTGCAGCGTGGTGCGCTTAATTCCCAGTCGGCTGGCCGCGCCTTCGGCTCCGGAGAGCACTCCGCGCGTCTCTCGAAGCACGCGGATGATGTGGTCGCGCTCCATTTCGGTGAGATTGTCCTCCGCCAAATCCTGAGGCCCATCTAATTCCGCGGGCGGGTCCGCAAGCACTTCGCTTTTGCTCAAGATGACCATGCGTTCGATCATGTTCTCCAGTTCGCGAATGTTTCCCGGCCAGTTCCAGTTCTGAAGAATTTCCATGGTTTCGTTCGGTATGGTCTCGATGTGCTTCCCCATGCGCGCGGCATGCTTACGCACAAAGTGATGCACCAGGACCGGAATATCAGACCTGCGGTTGCGCAGAGCCGGCATCTGGATGGGAAAAACATTGAGCCGGTAGAAAAGGTCTTCGCGAAATTTCCTTTCGGCCACGTCCCGATGTAAATCGCGGTTGGTGGCGGAAATGATTCGCACGTCGACGTGAATCGTGTGAATGCCGCCCAAGCGTTCGAATTCGCGGTCCTGCAGAACGCGCAACAGCTTGGGTTGCAGCTCGAGAGGCAACTCACCGACCTCGTCGAGAAACAGTGTTCCCTGGTCGGCCAGCTCCAGCCTTCCGACCTTCTGGCTGACGGCTCCGGTGAACGCTCCCTTTTCATGACCGAAGAGTTCGCTCTCCAGCAATCCCGAGGGAACCGCGGCGCAATTGAGTTTGATGAAGCCCCGGGCGTGACGCGAGCTTAGGGCATGAACGGCCCGCGCGACCAGTTCTTTCCCTGTGCCCGTCTCCCCGAGCAGCAGCACCGTCGAGTCGGTGGGCGCGACCACGCGAGCTTTCTTGAGAACATCGCGCAGCGCAGAACTCTGGCCGATAATTTCCTCGAAACCAAGTTCCGCCTGAATCTCGCCTTCCAGATAAGATTTTTCCCGCGTCAGTTTCTCTTTCGCTTCCTGCAGACTATCCGCCAGTTCCCGCAGCCGGGCAATATCGACGGAAGCGCCGGTGAGGCCAATGGTGTTTCCTTCGCCATCGAGCAGAGGTTCGATCGTAAGGTCCAGAGAGTAGCTTCGTGCTGTCGTGACGGATCAGGACTTCTTCGCGCACGCGCGCACCGGTTTTCAGGACCCGGCTCTTGAGTGCGACCAACGCCCGCGCCGGGTCAGCGCCCATGATTTCGTCGTCCGTCTTGCCGATAATGTCGTTCTGCCAGTAGAGATGGGGATTGTAGATCCAGGTGTAACGCAATTCACGATCCTGATTGAAAACCGTGATGGGAGAATCCTTGAGCGCAATGCGAAAACGCTCTTCGTTTTCAACCAGCGATCGTTCCGCCGCCTTTCGCCCCTCCTCCGCCCGGGTGCGCTCGGTCACGTCGTGCGCCATGCCTCGCACAACGGGGGTGGGCACTCCTTCGGTGCGCAGTGTGTTGTGGTATTCCCAGACCCTGCGTTCTCCGTTTCTCGTGAGTACGATCAACAGGCCGTGGTCCGCGCCAGTTACTTTGATTCTCTCGAGATAAGCGTCGAACCGTTCTCGAGTCTCTGGCGCAAGCAAATCCCGCATCGGCATCTGGAGCAATTCGGCAACGTCGTACCCAAGCAGGCGCGCCGGAGCTGGATTCACCGAGAGCAGGTTTCCCGCGAGATCGTGTGTGCAGACCAGGTCTTCACTATGTTCGATCAAGTCACGGTAGCGGTCCTCGCTCTGAAGTAGCGCTTCCTCCGCTCTCCTTCGCTCGGTGATGTCCTGCACCACACCCGCCAGACGATAAAGCTTGCCCTGTGTGTCGGGCACCGGAAAACCCTGGGCTCCGACCCAGCGGATGGTTCCGTCCGGGCGGACGATGCGAAATTCCTCTTTCAGCGATCCCGTTCTTGCAGCCTCCTCCAATCGGCTCAAAACGCGCCCCCGGTCGTCCGGGTGGATAATTTCCCGATAGGACAAGGGTGAGTCCAACAAGCTCGCCACCGTCCGCCCGGTAATATGCTCAAACGCCGGGTTTACATAGATAGCCTGTTGGGTGACCGCGTCCACCATCCAGAAGATCTCTTGGATGTTGTCGGCCACTTGATGAAACTTTTCTTCGCGCTCACGGAGGGCTTCTTCCGTGCGCTGGCGCTCCGTGATGTCACGGCATACGGCGACTATGTAGTTGCGGTCGAGGGCAACGAATTTCAGACTGAGTTCCACCGGAAACGTCGACCCGTCTTTTCGTCGGCGAACGCTCTGCCGTACTGCAAATCCTGGATTGCGAAATGCGTCCAGAACCTGCGGCCAGATCGTTTCGGCGTTCGAATCGATCTCGAAAACCGTCATCGACAGCAACTCGGAGCGCGTGTAACCCAGGTCCTTGCAGGCTTTTTCATTAACATCCAGGAACCGGTGCGTCTCCGGATCAACCACTTCCACCGCGTCACTGGATTGGTCCATGAGGGTTCGGAACAGCTTCAGTTCCCGCTCTGCGTCCTTCTGCTCGGTGACATCTTGCAGAATGCAGGCCACCCGGTCGATTCCCGTGGGACCTTCGATGGGAAAATACGACACAGAAAAATCTCTCTCCCCCATCGACGGGTAGCCGTATCGCTTCTCGAATTGCACGACCTTGCCCTGGAAACACTCGTCCAGCTTCGGTTTGACCGTAGCCGCAAAAACGTCCGGTCCCATCATCTCCGGCAAGGAACGGCCAATGAGCTGTTCCCTGCTCATGCCGCGGTACGCCAGAAATACGCGATTGGCGACGATGTAGCGGTAGTGCCGATCCAATATGATGATGCCTTCTTCCACGCCCGCGGCGGCTTTTTCAAATTCTCGCAGCCTCTGCGCACGCAGCCGGTACACGTGGGCCAGCCCGCTCATGGTGAGTCCCGCGGTTGCGAATAGCATCAGGCCGTTCGTATTGGGCGGCAGCCCAAACGCCACTGGACCAGCCTGCCCGAAGAATAAGAAAATCGCCGATATCGCAGACACGATCACGGCGAAAACACCCGGCCCCAAACCTGCCAGCCAGGCCACCAAAAGGATCGCGGGATAAAACAAGAGGAAGGGCGCATTCGGTCCAAGAACCCGGCCGAGAAGGTAACGAAGAGCGCTTGCTACGGCGACCGCGATCAGTGCAAATCCGTACCGGCGAGGCCAGGTGCGGAGCCAGTACACGGACGTTCCAATGGCTTCCCGTCGATCGGCAGAACTCATAGCCAACCTTTCACTTCATGGGATTCCCTGGGGTCAAAACCGTGCGCCGTCGCAGGTCAGAATACTTTTGCGATCGGCATTCCACAGGCACACAAACACCATGGCCCGCGAACGCCACCCCTGTGTATTCCGACTGCCGGCCTAGGCCCGCTCCTGAGAGGGGAGGTGTGAACCAACGCCTAGCAGCGTGAAGAAGCCTATGCCCGGTCGGCGGCCGGAGTCAAGGGCTGTCGGGGGCCTTTGTCAAAATGGGAATGTCCACAGACCAGTGTAAGATGGGCGCCCCACCCGTCTCGCGCCTCTGCGAGAGGGTGGGGATGTTGATTCCTAGCAAGAGAGATAGTCGTAGAACGCGCTGAAGGCGAACTCGACGCGGAACTTAGTCCTTCACCGCCTTGTCGGTAATCTCGAGCCCCTTGTCGATGATGGCAAACGCTTCACGCAGTTGCTGCTCATTAATGCAGAGCGGAGGATTGGTGTAGAACGAGTTCCAACGCACGATGGTGTACAGCCCCTGCTCACGGAAGAAGCGGCCGAGCGCTCCCATCTCTTCAGAAGTTCCGTTGAATGGAGCCATCGGTTGGCGCGTTTTGCGGCTGCGCACCAGTTCGAAAATGCCGAACAGCCCGATCGAGCGCACCGCGCCGACGGAGGGATGCTTGGCCTGCATCTCGGCGTGCAGCTCTTTCATGAGCGCGCCCATCTTGCGTGTGTTCTCGATCAGATGATCTTCTTCGTAAACGCGAATCGTGGCCAGCGCCGCGGCGCATCCCATGGGATGCGAGTTGTAGGTCAGGCCGCCGTAGAAGACTTTGTCCTGAAAGTGCTGCGCGATGTGATGCCGCATGCCGACGTGCGCCGAGAGGAAGATAGCTCGCGGTTAATCCTTTGGCCATGCAGATCAGATCCGGCACAACCTTCCAGTGATCGATGGCGAACCATTCGCCGGTGCGGCCGAAGCCGGCCATGACTTCGTCGGCGATCATCAGAATGCCGTACTTGTCGCACAGTTTGCGTACGCCCTGCATGTAGCCGTCGGGCGGAATGAGAATGCCGTTGGTTCCGACCACGGTCTCGAGGATGAAAGCGGCGATGGTGTGCGGGCCTTCGAGTTGAATGGTCTCTTCGATCATCGCGAGTGAGGTTTCCGCCGACTCCCATCCGCGCTCGATGCCGTGATATGGATCGAGCACCCGCACCACGCCAGGGATGCCCGGCTCGGCCGCCCAGCGCCGCGGATCGCCGGTCAGGCTGATCGCGCCCGCGGTCGCACCGTGGTACGAACGGTAGCGGGCGATGATCTTGTGGCGTCCGGTAAAGAAGCGGGCGAGCTTGATGGCGTTCTCGTTGGCCTCAGCGCCGCCGTTGGTGAAAAAGAACGTGTCGATGTCGCCGGGAGTAATCTCCGCAAGCTTCGCTCCTAGTCGCGCGCGCGGTTCCGTCGCCATGAATGGATTGGCGTAGCAGAGCGTCTGCGCCTGTTCGTGAATCGCGTTGATCACACGCTCGTCGCCGTGGCCGATGTTGACCGACATCAACTGGCTGTTGAAGTCGATGAAGCGCTTGCCCTCGGGCGTCCAGAAATAAATGCCTTTGGCCTTGGCGACAGGGATCGGATCGACTTTCGATTGCGCCGACCACTCGAAAAGCGTGTGCTTCTTGGTGAGGTCTACGATTTCCTGGCCGGTCATGGAGGGAGTGGTAAGAGTTGTGGTCATAAAGTCCTCTTGTCAAAAAAGTCATTCACCACAGAGTCACAGAGACACAGGGAAAATCTTCAAAGAACTCTTCGAACGATGCCTTGCGTTAGCAGTGGAACGTTGAAATTGATCAGGAGTCCGACTGGCTTGGACGCGAGTTTCATGTACGTGAGAAGTTGGGCCTCATGAACGGGGAGGACCTTCTCAACCGCTTTTAGCTCGACGACGACCTCATCCCCGACGATCAAGTCTATTCTGTATCCGCAATCCAGTTTGAGCCCCTTGTATGAAAGCGGGAAATCAACCTGGCACCTAAAACGAAGTCCTCGAAGATGCAGCTCATGACACAGGCATTGCTCATAAGCAGATTCCAGCAGTCCTGGGCCTAGGTGGCGATGAACCTCAATCGCCGCGCCGATGATTGGGCCGGTTCGCGGGTCTTTCTCGTTTTCGCTTTCCCTGTGTCTCTGTGACTCTGTGGTGAGCAGTTTCATTTCGAACCCTAGAACTTCCTGCTGTGCTCCTTGGCCCAGCGTTCGACGACGACTTTCTTGTCGGTGTAGAACTCGATGGCGTCGCGGCCCTGGCCGTGAAGATCACCGAAGAAACTATTCTTCCATCCGCTGAAGGGGAAGTAGGCCATGGGCGCGGCAACCCCGATGTTGATGCCGATATTGCCGGCGGGCGCTTCGTAACGAAAGCGGCGCGCCGCCGATCCGCTCGAGGTAAAGACCGACGCCTGGTTGCCGTAGGCGCTGCGTTCGAGGAATGCCAGCGCTTCGTCCATGCTATCGGCATGAACGAGGCTGAGCACGGGGCCGAAGATTTCAGTGTCGGCAAGATCGCTGGTGGGCGGAACGTCGTCGAGAATCGTGGGGTTCACGAAGTTTCCGGATTCGTATTTCGAAATCTTCGCGTGGCGGCCATCGAGCAGAACCTTCGCGCCCTGCTTTTCACCCATACCGATCAGCGATTCGACACGCTCCTTACTCTGCGGCGTGATCACTGGGCCCATCTGCACGCCATCTTCAAGGCCGTTGCCGACTTTGAGTTTCGAAGCGGCTTCGGCGATCGAGTCGCGGAAAGTTTTCTGCGCCTCGCCGATTGTGATTGCCGTCGAGACAGCGAGACAACGTTGTCCAGCGCAACCGAATGCACTGTCGCTGATGATTTGCGTGGCCATGGGCATGTCGGCGTCGGGCAGCACGACGACGTGGTTCTTCGCTCCGCCCTGGCACTGGCAACGCTTGCCTTGCTCACCGGAGCGCGCATAGATGTAACGCGCCACCGGAGTCGATCCAACGAAGCTGATCGCGCGAACATTCGGATGGTCAATCAACGCATCGACAACGGCCTTGCCTCCATTGACGAGGCTGACGACGCCCTTGGGCAGGCCAGTTCTTTCGAGGAGTTCGTAGACGTAGCGCATGGTGAGCGGCACGCGCTCGCTCGGCTTGAGGATGAATGTGTTTCCCGTGGCGATGGCGTAGGGCAGATACCAGAACGCGATCATGCCGGGAAAATTGAAGGGCACGATGGCGGCGGTGACTCCAAGCGGCTGGCGGATCATCATCTCGTCGATACCACGGGCGACGTCTTCGAGGTTGTAGCCCTGCATCATCATGGGAATGCCGCAGGCGACTTCAACGTTCTCGATGGCGCGGCGCATTTCGGCTTTAGCTTCGGTGAAGGTCTTGCCATTTTCGGTGGTGATGATGCGGGCAATGTCATCGATGTGACCTTCGAGCAGCATTTTCAGCTTGAAGAGAGGCTGAATGCGATCTTCCGGCGGAGTGCGACGCCAAGCGGGGAACGCGGCAGCGGCGGCTTCCACGGCGGCGTTGACTTCCGCGGCGCCGGCGAGAGGAACACTGGCCAGAATCTCGCCGGTGGCGGGATTCACAACGTCGCGCCATTCGGACGCGGGCGAGTCGGTCCATTGGCCGTTGATGTAAGTTCGTCAGCTTGGTGATGGGAGGTGCGGCTACGCTCATGGTAATGCCTCTGCTATCGCGAAGAATATTTGCGTGGAATCGCACACAGGTGCGCCGTAAGAATTCCCCGAATCACTCACTCATGATACTCGCGTTCTCGGGATCCTTCGACTGCGGTTGGCCTTCGCGCTTTGCGCGAAGGCCAATCCTCGCTCAGGATGACAAAGCTCTTACAGCAATGCTACGCTGCTCAGCTACAGAACGCTCAGACCAACTGCGCGACCGCGCCCTTCTGGTCGCACACCGTCGCGATCGCGGACTCGAGCACGCCCATGCCTTCGTCCATTTGATCGTTGGTTGCGACCAGTGGGACCAGCACGCGGATCACGTTCGAATAAGTGCCGGCGGTGATGGTAATCAGGCCATGCTCGTAACAATACTTCATAATCGCCTTCGTCTCGTCGGTCGCCGGAGTTTTCGCTTCCTGCGACTGCACCAGTTCGATGGCCTGCATTCCGCCTAAGTCCGCGCACATCGCCGATGATGGGCCAGCGGCGCTGCCATTCGCGGGCGCGGCGCTGGAACCGCTCGCCGAGTTCGTTGGCGCGCGTCAGCAAATTCTCGCGCTCGAACAAGTCGAGTACCGCGAGAGCCGCCGCACACGAGAGCGGATTTCCGGCGAACGTTCCGCCCAGGCCACCGACGCCGGGAGCATCCATGATTTCCGCGCGGCCGGTGACGCCCGCGAGTGGCAAGCCGCCGCCGAGAGATTTCGCGGTGACGATGAAGATCGGGCTCAATACCGTAACGTTCGCTGGCAAACAGAGCGCCGGTGCGACCGAAGCCTGACTGCACTTCGTCGGCAATAAAGAGGATGCCGTGCTTGTGGCAGAGATCGATCAGCACCTTGAAATAATCGGGCGGAGGCGCGATGAACCCGCCTTCTCCGAGTACCGGCTCGGCGATCACGGCGGCAACTTCTTCGTTCGCCACCACGCGCTTGAAGGTGTCTTCGAGATGGCGCGCGCAGTAAAGATCGCAGGACGGATATTTCAAGTTGTACGAGCAGCGATAGCAGTAGGAGAACGGAACGCGATACACTTCGCCCGGAAACGGCGCGAATCCCGCTTTATAAGGATGCGTCTTGCTGGTCAAGGCCAGCGTCATCATCGTGCGACCGTGGAACGCGTCTTCGAAGGCGATGATGCCGGGCCGTTTGGTGTAGGCGCGTGCAATTTTCACCGCGTTCTCAACGGCCTCAGCACCGCTGTTGACGAAAATGGTTTTCTTCGCGAACTTGCCGGGAGTCACCTCGTTCATGCGCTCGGCAAGCCGCACGTAGCTTTCGTAGGGCGTGACCTGCACGCAGGTGTGCAGGAAGCGATCGAGTTGGTCTTTCACCGCTTTGACGACAGTTTCCTGGCGATGGCCGACGTTGAGGCAGCCGATTCCACCGGCAAAGTCGAGGTAGCGGTTGCCGTCGACGTCTTCGAGCCAGGCGTCTTCCGCCTTGGCGACGTAGATAGGCGTGCCGTGAGAAAGGCCGCGGGGCACGGCTTTCGCGCGGCGCTCGGAGAGCGCTTCGGATTTCGGGCCGGGGATTGCGGTGTTGAGGCGGATGGTACTCATATTAGTTTCTCGCAAAAAATCCTTGAGGCGGCGCCGACGCTGCCCGAAGTACAGGGGTCCTTCGACTGCGGCTGTTCGTTGCGCTTCGCTTAACGAACAGTCCTCGCTCAGGATGACAAGTTACCGGCAACTGCATTTCAGTACCAGCCGATTGGCGCTTCGTTCAGATTGATGTATACCTGCTTGGTCTCGAGATATTCTTCGATGCCCCAGGGGCCGAGTTCGCGGCCGAAGCCGGATTGTTTGTAGCCTCCCCACGGCGCCTCGACGTAGGTGGGCTGCATGTGATTCACCCAGACAATTCCGGCGCGCAGCGCCTTCACCGAACGCATCGCCTTGAAAATGTCGCGCGTCCAAACAGCGGCAGCCAAACCATAGGGGGAATCGTTGGCAATTTTCAGCGCGTCCTTTTCGTCTTCGAACGGAATCACCGCTGCGACCGGGCCGAAGATTTCTTCGCGGGCAATGCGGGCGCTGTTGCTCACATCGTAGAAAATCGTCGGCTGCACATAGTAGCCCTTGGCGAAGTGCTCCGGGCGTCCGCCGCCGGAAGCGACCTTTGCTTCTTTCTTGCCGATCTCCAGATACGAATTCACGCGATCGTACTGCTCTTTGCTGACCAGTGGTCCCATTTTCGTTTCGCGTTCGAGTGGCGGGCCAAGCTTGATCTTCTTCGCCTTCTCAGTCATCGCCTCAACAAAGTTCTTGTAGATCGACTTCTGCACAAGGATGCGGCTGCCGGCGGAGCAGACTTCCCCTTGATTGATGAATACGCCGAACAGCGCTCCGTCGATGGCGGCCTCGAAGTCGGCGTCGGCAAAGAAAATGTTGGGAGACTTGCCGCCGAGTTCGAGCGTGACGCGCTTCACCGTGTCGGCGGCCTGTTTCACGATGATCTTGCCCACGGCTGCACTGCCGGTAAAGGCAATCTTATTGACGTCGGGGTGCTGCACGAGCGGCGCGCCGCAGGACTCGCCGAATCCGGTGATGACGTTTACGACTCCAGGAGGAAGGCCGCAATCGGCGAAATGTTTCGCGAATTCGAGAGCGGTGAGCGGAGTTTGTTCGGCGGGCTTCAGTACGCAGGTGCATCCCGCGGCCAGCGCTGGCGCAAGCTTCCACGCGGCCATCAGCAGCGGATAGTTCCACGGGATGATTTGTCCGGCAACGCCGACCGGCTCCTTGAGCGTGAGGGACATCGCATTATCAGGAACGGGATTTACATAGCCGACGACCTTGGTGGCAAGCCCTCCGTAGTATTCGAAACACGTAGCGACGTCGTTGATGTCGTACTCGGCTTCGACGATCGGTTTGCCGGTGTTGCGGCATTCGAGCTCGGCCAGCGCGGGCAGGTTCTGACGAACTTTTTCCGCCATGCGAAACAACACGCGGCCGCGTTCCTGGGCGGTAGTCGTGGCCCATGGGCCGTCTTCGAAAGCGGCCTTGGCGGCAACGACGGCGCGGTTCACGTCGTCCGGGCCGGCGTCGGGGACCTGCGCGATGATTTCTTCGGTCGAGGGATCGTAAACGGGGAAAGTTTTCGACGACTTGCTGGCGACCCATTCACCGTTGATGAACATCTGATATGTCTTGATTTCGGTTTGAACTCCGCCGGGCATTTTGTTCGGACCTCCTGCCTTACCAGCGGCCAAAGCCGCTATCCATCCTGTAATCACGACCGCAGCGCGGACAGCGCCGCGCCATTCAAAGTCAGAGCTTGTCAGCGGCCAGCGGCGCGACTAACGTCGCACCGTCCGTTATCTTCCGCAGCATTTTGCGGCGGCCGTAGACGAAAAAGAAGAATGCCGCCAAACCGATGAAGAACAGGGTGATGCCGAACATCGTCACCTCGTACTTCCACAGTGACGTAATTTGCTTAGGCGGGAAAAACGCGACTACGATCCCCAAGACAGTCGTCGTTAAGCCGGCAACTCCGGCAAACATCAGCTTGCCCCGACCATAACGTCCACCCTGGGAATCGCGACTCGCAAATCTCACAAGCGCGGCGAATACGTATAGAAACGGAATGAGTTGCAATACCACTGCGGCGCTGAGCATGGTCTGGAAGGCGTCCTGTACGCCGCCCGACAGGGTGAAGTTCAGCACGATCAGGATCAGCGAAACGATGCCCTGCACGATGAGCGCGACATGCGGGGTTGCATATTTGGGATGGACTTTCCCCATCACCGACGGCATATAGGAATCGAGTCCCGCTACGAATGGGATGCGGGCAGAACCGCCCATCCAGGCGGAACCGATTCCTGCAATCGACAAACTCAGCATTACCGCGAAAGGGGCGATCATCCAGCCAGCGCCGATCTTGTGCGCCATCTGGCTGACGCCCTGCACGATCCCCTGCAGCACACTGATATCGTTCTTTCTGATTGCGATCAGCAAGGTCAGAGTTGCGCCGATATAGAGAGCCCCGGAAATGACTCCGCCCAGAGCGACCGCGCCCGGCAGAGTCTTTTGCGGTTCGCGAATTTCGTCACCCATCACGGACGCGAGTTCCAGCCCAACGAGCCCGAAGCAGATGACCCCGAAAGAGTTCAAAACGAATTTAGGATCGGCGGGAATGCGAAAGTCCGCGGCTGTCACCGTCGTGCCGAAGCGCGACCAGATCACGATACCCAACCCGATAAGGACGGCCGCGGCGATGAATGTTCCTATCGCACCAAGATTATTGAGCCACTTACCTACTCCAAGTCCAACAATGTTCAGGCCAGTCAGCAGCGCGAGCAAGACGAACGATGCCAGCATCGCGAAAGTCTTGTTCTCGGCAAGATGCTCATGCCCCGGCCCCAGGGCATACACCGACACGCCGACGAAGTAGAGCATGACTGTCGGCACGTAGAGCATGTTGTTGGTCCAGTAGCACCAGCCGGAGAGGAATCCGTGAAAGTCGCCGAAGACTTCCTTCGCCCAGAGGTACACGCCGCCTTCGCCGGGATAACGATGCGCCAATTCGATGACCGCGATGCCTTGCGGCCAGAAGAAAAGCAAAAGGGAGATGATCCACAGCCAGATGGTGACGCCGCCGTTGGCGGCGATGGAGGGGACAACATTGAGATTGAAAACCGCGACAACGAACAGCAAGACGAGATCGCGACGCCCGAGAGCGCGGATCAGGTGCGGCTGAGCTTCGGATTGGGTCGTCGTGGACATGCTCAGGGGCTAGGGCTCAGGGGCTAGGGGTCAGGCTGTTAGGCCTGCGCTGTTTCAGCTGACAACTGATCCCTAGCCCCTGATCCCTTGTTTCAGTGCGCGACCGCGACGGGCTCGGCGCGTTCCTGCTGCGCTTTCGCGAGCGACGCGGCGATATCGTCGAAGGCGGCCAGGTGCTTGTCGATGTCGGCATCGGTATGCTGAACCGAAATCGTCCACTGCTCGTCCCACCAGTAGGGCTGCGCCATCACGCCGCGATTGACCATGCCGAACCAGTAGTGGCGCCACAAGTCGATGTCGATCGCTTCCCAGTCGCGATAGTTCACGATCTCTTTGGGATAGAGCATGAGCGCACCGTTGGCGCCGGCTTGCGCGATGTAAGCCTGCAGGCCGACTTTCGCGATCGTCTTGCGGTAACCGTCGGCCAGCTTCTTGCTGAGTCGCTCGACCTGTGTGTAGTTGTCGCGAGTCAGCACATGGCGGAATGTGGCCAGGCCCGCCGCCATGGATACAGGATTCGTGTTGTAAGTGCCGCCGTGGAAGACCTTATGTTGCGAGATCAGGTCCATGACGGACTTGTGCGCGCCGAAAGCCGCGAGCGGCAGGCCGCCGCCGATCGACTTGGCCAGGCAGATCATGTCGGGATGCACGCCGAAATATTCGCTCGCGCCTCCCCAGCAAAGTTTTGCGCCGGTTTTTACTTCGTCGAAAATCAACAGCGCACCGTTCCGGGTGCAGATCTCGCGCAAGCCTTTCAGGAATCCGGGCTGCGGCATGCAGAGGCCGACGTTCATGAGAATCGGCTCGAGGATGATCGCGGCGATCTGGCCGGGATTCTTTTGGAACCGCCGCTCGACGGAACCGAGATTGTTGAAGGTTGAGATCAGGACGTTGGCAATCGCAGATTTCGGCACGCCGAGACCGCCCGTGACCTGCGTGGGATTCTCAATATCGCCATAGTCGGGCGCGTGCGGCTTCACGCTGACCAGGGCGCTATCGTGCAGGCCGTGGTATGCGCCCTCGAACTTTACGATCTTGTCGCGTCCGGTGGCGGCGCGGGCCAGGCGGATCGCATGCATGGTGGCCTCGGTCCCACTGTTGCCGAAGCGGCACATCTCGACCGGGAAGCGTTCGCAAATTTCTTCCGCAAGCTCCCATTCCATGTCATGGGGCATGCCGAACATGGTGCCGGTGGAGAGGCGTCTTTCGACGGCCTTCATCACGTCAGGATGGCAGTGTCCCGCCATGAGCGCGCCGAAAGTCAGGTTGTGATCGATGTATTCGTTGCCGTCAAGGTCGCGGAACTTGCTGCCGCTGGCTTCCTTCACGAAAATCGGCCAAGGGTCGTAGGCGCGGTAGTTGCTGGCGACGCCAAGGGGAATGCGTTTTAGATTTTTCTTGTGGGCTTCGGCGGATTTCGGCGTGCGCCGCTCGAAAGTGGCGAGTTCTTTCTGCAGATCGGGATACATCGAATAGCTCCGGGAAAACTCAGGCCGGCTCTTTTCCGGAAGATGAGCGGGCCATTAGATTGCCGAACGGTTGGAACCGCCCGGGTGGTGAATATGAGGCAGCGGCTAAAGCCGCAGTCTATTGTCTCGCATTTCCGGCGCGGCTTAAAGCCGCGCCCTTTCAAAACAGCGTTCCATTTAGAAATAGAACTTCAGAGCAAACTGCACCAGACGCGGATCGCGCGCCTGCTGAATCTGACCGAACGTGGTGTCGCTGAAGTTGCCGTCCGGGTTGACGAATTGTGTCTTGTTAAAAAGGTTGAAGATGTCGGCACGGAACTGGAAATACCGCGCCTCATCGATGCTGATTCTCTTCGAAACCGTGACGTCCCACTGGTTCTCGCCCGGCCCGCAGCAGATGGAACGTGGAGTCGTAGCAAACTGTCCGAGAGGCGGATCGGACCACTGGTTGGGATTGAGATATTGGCCGCCGTTGGTCTTCGGATTGAGAATCTGCAGAGGACCGGTGAGTTGCGGGGCGCCCGCTCCCAGAAAGAACAAGCTGCTGATCAACTCGTTGTCGTCCTGGGTCTGAATACGGATGGGGAAGCCGGTCTGGAACTGAACGATACCGGACAGTTGCCAATCATCCAAGGCTTTGCCGGCAAAGCCGCTGAAGCGGCGCGCCGGAATATCCCAAACGTAGTTGATGACAAAGCGCTGCGCGGAGTTGAACAGCGACAACGCCCGGCTGGCTTTGTAGTTGAACGGATTGACCGTCTCTTCGAAACTGGAGGCCCAATCGAGAGACTTGCTGAAGGTGTATGCCGCCTGGAACTGCAGGCCGTGCGAAAAACGCTTTTCCAAACTGGCTTGAAACGAGTTGTAAGCGGAGGCGGCGATCGTATCCTCGGCGAAGACGTTGGTGAAGACGGGCACGCCATCGAGCGGGCAACCGGTTCCCGTCGAAGGTTCGCAGTTCGGGGAGGAGTAAGGACGAAGGCCGACGAGGTTCAGCGCCGGGTTGCCGGGTCCGTAGGATGCGGCGGACCCATACGGCATGTGTAGCGTGTAGCCGGTGGGAATACTGTTTGCGGGCAAGAGGTACTGGTTGTCCTCGGCGAAGGGGCCGCAATTGTAAGCATTGCTCAGAGCATCTGGGTTGCCGCCGTTCTGGTTGAGGTAATACGTGGAAATATTGGCCATGTCGAGACAGGTTTGCGGATTGGCCGCATTGATGTCATGCGACGCCAGCAAGCGATGTCCCTGCGAACCAACGTAGCCGACTTGCAGCACGAGGTCGCGAGCCAGTTCCCGCTGAACTGTGAGGTTGTATTGCGCGGTGTATTGCGTCCGCATCTTGGGCTGGAAGTCGCCGTACAGGAGCATGGGACGGAAACTCGACCAGTCCTGCGCCTGCCCGGGCGTGGGACTGAGGATGCCATTAAAGGGGTTCGGATTGACCGTTCCGCTCTGCGAGACAAATGGCGTGTTAAAGAAGGTGCTGGGAAGAAAAGTGCTGCCCCCGAAGGGAGGCTCCGCTCCGAACTGTTCGAGAACCAACTGCTCCATGGGGTTATAGAACAGACCCCAGCCAGACCGGATGCTGGTTTTGCCGTTGGCTCCGAACAGCTTGCCCATCGCGCCGTGAGTGAAGTTCGGACTGTAAGCGATTCCGATGCGGGGCGCGAAAGCCTTGTAGTAAGTCTGGGTCAGGCCGTTCTGAACACCCTTGTCGCCGGGAACCACCAGGCCGGTCGGCTCCACTCCGGCATCGGCGCACGTGCTCACCCCAAAATTGGCCTGCTCCGTCGTGGTCAACGCGCATGGGTAGACAGTCGAATTCTGGCCGGGACGGAAGGTCTGCACGTGGTGCAGAACATCGGTCAGCGGCGTATCCAGCTCCCAGCGGAGGCCGTAGTTCAAGGTGAGCGAGGGGTTGATCTTCCAGCTATCCTGGGCGAACAGATAGAGGCCGGTCGTTCGGACATTCTCGCGCTGCGCCGATCCTTGCGTGTAACTGTCGGCCAAACCCATGAGGTAACCGGGGTAGTTGTCGTTGCCGAAGATCGAGTTTTCGGTCGTGCTATTAAACGTGAAATCTCCGCTTACGTTGTAATAAAGAGTCTGGTCAAAGCGGTCACGGCGCACGTCAACGCCGAACTTGGCGGTGTGCGATGCCTTCACCCAAGTCAGGCTATCGGTCCACATAAACGAGTTGCCCACCTGCGGCAATTCGCCTTCCCAGCCGTTGCCGATGGCAAATCCGCCACCGATATCGACAAACGGAACGCCAGTGCGGGTTGAGGGAAGTCCGGTGGTGATGCCATATTGCGGATTGGTTGCGGAGTAGCCTTCAGCCACAAGATCGGCCTGAAGTCCGGTCGAATCCGAGGTGCCTCCGAAACACACGGCGGTCGGAACTGCCGAAGTGCACGATGACTGAACCGAGCCAGCATTCTGCGGATGCTGGAAGGTCAACTGACCTTCGCGCATGTAGGTGAAACGAGCTTCATTGACCAGCGAATTGCTGATCGTCCAGGTGTGGCTGGGGTTGTACTGCTGGTAGCGCGATGCAACTTTTGCCCCAAAACCCGGAATGTTCGCGCCGGATGCCTGGAAGTTGTAGAAGGGCTGAAGCTGATTGTCGTCGGTGTAGTAGTAGTAAAAACTGAAACTCTGGTGGTCGTTGATGTGATGATCGAAGCGGACGGTGAACTGGTCCTGACGATCGGAACTGACCGGAACGGCCTGATAGTTGATACCGTCAGGCCGGTTCGCCGCTGGTACGAAGCGGAGCATATCCACGGCAACCGGATCCATGCACGCCCCGGGGATAGTCGCGTTGCCGTTACCATCGGTGGGGAAAATTGCGGTGTTCGGGTTGGAGCTGCCCCAAGGTACACCGGCGGCTGGGACCACACCTCCCGCGGCAGTAATCGCGGAAGTGCAGTTCGTCCGGCCGTTCAGGGCGTCGGCAGTGACCTGATCGGTGATGCCGCCGCCAAACCCGGCGGTGCCGTCATTTGCGGTAATGCCTGACACGTTAAAAACGCCGTTAAGTTCCTGCGGCGTGGGCACGATCACGGTCTGGCCGGAGACGCCCTGGCGAACGCGGCGGCCTTCATACGAGGTGAAGAAGAAGGTCCGGTCCTTGCGGAGTGGGCCGCCGAAGGTTCCACCGAACTGGTTCTGATTCTCCTGCGGCTTGACCGTATTGAAATAGCCTTGTGCGTTCAAAACCGTATTGCGGAAGTATTCGTAGACGTCGCCGTGCCACTGGTTGGTGCCGGATTTCGTGACCACGTTGACGACTGCGCCGGAGTTGCGGCCATATTCGGCGTCGAAGGTGTTGGAGATGACGCGGAATTCCTCGATGGCATCGGGCGTGGGCTGGATGGTGGGAAGATTCACGAACGCATCATTGGCGTCCCCGCCGTTGACGCTGAAGTTGTTGGCGCGACCGCGGCCGCCGTTGACGGAAACTGCTCCGGCATCACCGCTGCCATAAAAAGTGCCGCCGCTCGATCCCAGCTGCGACTGCACACCGGGCTGCAACTGCAGGAACTGGTAGGTATCGCGCGCGTTCAACGGGAGTTCATTCACAGACCGGTTATTCACCACCGCACCCAGCTGCGTGCTGCTGGTATCGACCAGGGGAGCTTCCGACGTCACGTCGACTACTTCTTTCTGCTCGCCCAACTGCATAGTCATGTTCAACGTGATGACCTGATTCACATCGAGCGCGATGGCGTGCCGCACCGCTTTCTTGAATCCGGCCAGGTCAAAGCTGATCGTATAGGTTCCAACCGGAAGATCGGGGAATACGTAGTCACCGCTGTCGTTGCTGACGGAATCGCGGGCCACACCGGTCGCATCATTGGTAGCGGTGACCTTCACGCTCGACAGAACTGCGCCCGTGGGATCGGCGATGCGTCCGAGAACGCGTCCGCCGGTGCCCTGGGCTGCGGCGAATGAACAGAGCGAAAGGCAGGCAGCACCCAGGCAAACGACACGCCACAACGTTGTATTCAGAGACATCCTACGCAGGCACAACTCCGACCAGCGGGCTCGCAGTGACGGCATGGAACCTCCTGAAATCTTCGGGAGAGTTTAGTTTTGTGTTGAAAACAATTGCTGAAAGCGACGGCTTGTATCCAGCCACAACCTTGCTATAATCCCGCAAGGTTAGAGAAGCGGGATGGGGGCTGTCAAGGACAAAAAAACGCGTCCTTCCCATAGAAATTTCTTATGCAGCCGGGCGTGCCCACAATGAAACCAACCAGCGCTGAAACCTACTTGAAGATCGGCGACGTGGCAAAAAAGGTTGGGGTTTCGCCGTCTGTAATCCGCTCGTGGGAGAGCCTGGGACTGGCCCGCCCGCGGCGCACGGAGAGCAAGTACCGGCTCTACAACGCCGACGACGTGAAGCTATTGAAACGCGCGCGGTTCCTGCGCAAAGTGCGCGGGCTCAACGCAGCCGCGATCGTGCAACTGCTGAAGCGCGAGGGCAAGGTACATCCCGTGGGCGATGGTAACGCCGGAGCCATCGGGGCGCATCTGCGACAGTTGCGCGCGCGGCGGCGGCTTTCGCTTGCCCAGGTGGCTCGCGCCGTCGGCATCTCGGTAGGATTCCTGAGCGCGCTCGAGCGTTCGCAAATGAGCGGCTCGGTCGGCACTCTGCGCAAGCTGGCACGCTTCTATAAAACGAATATTCTCGATTTCTTTGACGCCAGCGGAACCAGCAGCCGGCAAGTGCGTCCGGCCGAGCGCAAGGTTCTGGAAACCGGTGCGGGCGTGCGCATGGAATTGCTGGCGTGGGGCAACACGGTCATGGAACCGCATTTGTTCCGGATCGCGCCCGAAGCGGGCAGCGGAGATCCTTACACGCACGAGGGCGAAGAGTTCATCTATGTTTTGCGCGGAGACCTGGAGATCGGGCTCGAAGGCGAGGAATACCGTCTCAAGCCCGGAGACAGTTTTTATTTCGAGAGTGCAACGCCGCATCGCTGGAGAAATCCCGGCCGCAAGGAAACCTGGGTATTGTGGGTGAACACACCGCCGACCTTCTAAGGACATTTAGTTTTCAGTGAAGGGTGCGTCGGTACTTCGGAGGCAAAATGATTCGGCAACGCATCGCACATCTTGGGCTCTTGCTGGCTGTGCTTTTGTTCGTCGGCTCTTGTTCCAAGAAAACGCCGACCCTCAACCTCTTGGTGTGGGAGGGCTATGCCGATCCGTCGTTCGTCCAGGCCTTCGAGGAGCAGAATCATTGCAAGGTCTCGGCGTCGTACATGGGATCGAGCGACGAACTGGTCGCGAAGCTGCGTGGAGGCAGCGCCGGTAATTATGATGTGATCTCGCCGTCAAGCGATGTGGCAACGTTCATTACCAAGCTGGGGCTGGCCGCGCCCCTCGATCTTTCGAAGATTCCCAGCTACCCGCAACTCTCCCCGCAACTGACTTCCCTGCCTCTGGTGCGCGCGAACGGCCAAGTCTACGGCATTCCCTTCATGTGGGGCCCGGATCCCATCATTTATGACACCACCGCGTTCCCGCAGCCTCCGGATTCCTGGAGCGTGATGTGGGACCCGAAATACAAAGGCAAAGTTTCAGTGTGGGACGATCTGTCGACCGTCTACATGGCCGCGCAAGTCCTCGGCTATGACAAGCCCGATCCGTCGCAACTCTACAACCTGAGCGACGAGCAACTGGAAGCCGTGAAGAAAAAATTGTTGGAGCTGAAGCCTAACGTCCGCAAGATGTGGGCGACGGGCGGCGAACTCACGAATTTGTTTGAGAGTCACGAAATCGTAATCGCCATGGGCTGGCCGCTCAACACCGCCGATCTGAAAAAAGCTGGGTTCCCTGTCGGCGAAACCATCCCTAAAGAAAACACCACGGGCTGGATCGATCACCTGATGATCACCGCCGGTAGCGACAACAAGGATCTGGCGCACAAATTTCTGGAATATATGATCGAGGCGAAGACACAGAAACTGGTGACCGACAAAACGAATTATGTTCCGGCAAATCCGCAGGCCGGGCAATTCATGACTGCGGACGAAGTGAAACTCCGGCATCTCGACGACGTGAGCAACTACCAGAAGCGAATTTATTTCTGGCAGGACGTTCCCCGTCGCCCCAAGTACAACGAAATTTGGAACGACGTGAAGGCGGCGCAGTAAACGCATCGATCTCACGCTCTGCACTGACGAACGAAAGACGCATGGCTCCTCCAACTACTCCCGCTCCCGCTGTATCCGCGACCTCGCAGACCGCCGCGAAGGCGACCCTGCTGAGCATTCGCAATGTCGCAAAGAACTTCGGACGCAACGCCGTTCTGCGCGACGTTTCTCTGGAGATCGCGGAAGGAGAATTCCTCACCATCTTGGGCGAGAGTGGTTCGGGCAAGACGACCTTGCTACGCATTATTGCCGGCTTCGAGACCGCAAGTGCAGGCGAGCTGTGGATGGGCCCGGAGCGGCTTGACCATCAACCGCCCTACCGCCGCCGCGTCAATACCGTATTTCAGAGCTACGCGCTGTTTCCCCACCTCACGGTTGAACAAAATGTGGCGTACGGATTGCGCGTGGCGAAACGCCCGGAGGCCGAGATCACGCAACGAGTTGCCGAAGCGCTCGACAAAGTAAAGATGACGGCGCACGCGAAATCGAAGCCGTCGAAGATCAGCGGCGGCCAGCAGCAGCGAGTCGCTCTGGCTCGCGCCCTGGTGAACCGGCCACGGCTGTTACTACTCGACGAGCCGCTCTCCGCGCTGGATGCCAACCTACGCCGCCAGATGCAGGTTGAACTGAAATCGCTGCAGCGCGAAGTGGGCATCGCGTTCGTGTTCGTTACTCACGATCAGGAAGAAGCGATGGTCATGTCGGATCGCATCGCTCTACTGCGTTCTGGAGAACTGGAGCAGGTGGCCACGCCGCGCGAGATTTACAACCGCCCTGCGACCGCCTACGTCGCGCAGTTTATTGGGCACACGAATCTGCTGAAAGGAGAAGTGAGGGACGGCGTCGTGCGTTGCGGAGCTTTGTCGTGGACTGCTTCCCTGCCAGACGGGCCGGCGCTGTTTTCTTTGCGTCCGGAACATATTCGACTTGCGGGCAGCGGCTCATCAGGAACGGCGCCTATTCGCGGAAGAGTCGTACAACAGGCATTCCACGGCGCAACCGAATTGATTCGCGTGGACTGCGGCGGTTTGGTGCTGGTCGTGCGCACCGCGAGCAGTAGCGGGGCGCTGAACGAAGTCGAACTCGAGTTCTCCGTCTCCGACGCCGTCGTCGTTCGCGAGTCTCCCGAAAGAAACTGATGTTTTCCCGCGCTTACAAAACGGTCGTCACGGTGCCGCCCCTAGCCTGGGTTACCGTGTTTCTTCTCGTGCCCTATCTGCTGATGTTTGCCTACAGCTTCTGGTCGGTCTCGCCGCAACAGACCATCGTGCATTCGTGGAACCTCGATAACTACAAAGAGTTGCTAACAAAAACCGTTTACTGGCAAACGCTACTGCGCTCCATGTGGATCGCCGCGCGGGTCATGGTTTTTTCCCTCCTGCTGGGCTACCCTCTCGCGTATTTCCTTTCGTTCTACGCCGGCACGCGAAAAGACCTGCTCTATCAGATGGTCATTATTCCGTTGTGGGTGAGCTATCTGGTACGGGCATATGCGTGGAAGACGATTCTTGGCTACGACGGCGTGTTCAATACACTGCTGCAGTATGTGCACCTGACCAAACATCCACTGGATTTTCTGTTGTACAGTCCATTTGCGGTCGTGCTGACGCTCACTCATATCTACACGCCGTTCACATTCCTGCCGATTTACGCGGCGCTCGAGCATATCCCGCGCAACCTGGTCGAAGCGTCCCATGATCTCGGCGCGACTCCGGCACAGACCTTCTGGAAGGTGATCTTCCCTCTTTCGATTCCCGGAGTACTCGCGGGCGCGACGTTCGCCTTCGTCCTGAGCCTGGGAGATTTTCTTGCGCCGCAATTGCTGGGCGGACCGAGCGGCATCATGATTTCAAACATTGTCGTCAGCCTGTTCGGCGCGGCTTACAACTGGCCGCTGGGAGCTGCGATTTCGCTGGCCATGCTGGTGATCGTAGTCAGCCTGCTCGTCTTTTCCGAGAGGCTGGAGAAAAAATGGAGCTTTCGGTGAGCGGCGAGAGCACGAATCTGCCCCGCTCGCGTGGACTCCTAGTGCACGCCGCGGCCGTGTTCGCCTTCCTCTATCTTCCGATCGCGGTGCTCATTGTTTATTCCTTCAACGGACAAGGCATCGGAGGGTTTCCTCCGCATAATCTCACGCTCGACTGGTATCGAATCCTGTTCGCTGACGGGGCCATCTGGGACTCCGTATTCAACAGCCTTAAAGTGGCGTTCGCTGCGATGGTGATAGCGCTAGCGTTCGGAGTCCCGGCCGCGTTGGCGCTTGACCGCGCGGAGTTCCCGGGCAAAGAGGCATTCCGCCGACTCGTACTTCTGCCGCTGATTTTGCCCGGCATCATTACCGGCCTGTCTCTGCTCATGCTGTTCAATTTGGGAAACATCAAGCTCAGCCTGCTGACGATCACGCTGGGGCACGGCACGGCGCTGATTTCGGTCGCGACGACGGAAGTTTTCGCGGGCCTGCAAAAACTCGATCGCGCTCAGGAAGAAGCTTCGCTCGATCTGGGAGCGAACTACTGGCAGACGTTCTGGGCGATCACGGTGCCGAACCTGAAGCTGCCCATCATCGGCGCCGCGCTCCTGATCTTCACGCTCTCGATGGACGAGATCGCCGTCAGCTTCTTCCTCATCGGCCGCGACAACACGCTCCCGCTCGAAATCTGGGGACGCCTGCGCCGCGGCATCACGCCGGAGATCAATGCGGTCTCGACCATCATCTTTATGTTCTCGCTGGTGACGATCGTGCTGTGGTACCGGCTGCGGATGAGAGCAGAGGGAGGTGTTGACGTTGGCGCAGAACTCGTCGAAAGCAACTCAAAACCTTTGTCATCCTGAGCGAAGCGAAGGACCTGTGTACTCTGCCGACCGCGTCGGTGCATCCAGGGAGTGCACAGGTCCTTCAGCCCGCAAAGAACGCGGGCTTCAGGATGACAGATCATTAACGAACAAGGATGCGTCTTTCCTAGTGGTTTCACTCCCCGCATAGTAAAGTAGTAGTAGACCCCATTTCTGGAAGGATCCCTTTTGAGTTCAGGCATTCGCAATATCGCCATCATCGCGCACGTCGATCACGGCAAGACCACGCTGGTCGATGCCATGCTGCAACAGAGCGGCACGTTCCGCGCCAACGAACATCACGTCGAACGGGTCATGGACTCGAACGAACTGGAGCGGGAACGCGGCATCACGATCCTGGCCAAGAACACCGCGATCTTCTACCACGACATCAAGATCAACATCGTCGACACCCCCGGCCACAGCGATTTTGGCGGCGAAGTCGAACGCGCCCTGAAAATGGTCGACGGCGTCATGCTGCTGGTCGACGCCAGCGAAGGCCCGCTGCCCCAGACCCGCTACGTGCTGAGCAAGGCGCTCGAAGCCAAGCTGCCGCCGATTGTCGTGATCAATAAGATCGACCGCGCCGACGCGCGTCCGCAGGAAGTGCTCAACGAAATCTACGACCTTTTCATCGACCTCGACGCCAAGGAAGATCAGATCGATTTCCCGGTGCTTTACACCAACGCGAAGATCGGCACGGCATCGACCGACATCAAAGGTGGAGGCGAGAATCTGCGGCCGCTGTTCGAAGCCATCGTCAAGACGATTCCTGTCCCCAAGGGCGACGCCAACGGGCCGCTGCAGATTCTTGTCGCGAACCTCGACTACAGCGACTATCTCGGGCGCATCGCCATTGCGCGCGTCTTCAACGGAAAGATGCACACCGGCGAAGATGTCGCGATCGCCAAGATCGACGGCACGTTGCACAAAACGAAGATCACGAAGCTTTTTTCTTTCTCCGGCCTGAAGCGCACCGACATCACTGAAACGGAGTTGGGCGACATCATCGCCGTCGCGGGCGTGGAAGGCATCACCATCGGCGAGACCATCACCGACGTCGATAACCCGGCGCCGCTGCCGCACATCGCCATCGACGAGCCGACCATCGCCATGCTCTTCACCGTGAATACTTCGCCGTTCGCCGGAAAAGACGGCCAGTACGTCACCTCGCGCAATCTACGTGAACGGCTGGAGAAGGAATTATTGACCAACGTTTCCCTGCGTGTGGAAGACACGGGCACGACCGATTCGTTCAAAGTTCTGGGCCGCGGCGAGCTCCAGCTTTCGATTCTCATAGAAATGATGCGCCGTGAAGGCTACGAACTGATGGTTGGCAAGCCGGAGATTGTCACCAAACGCATCGACGGCAAGCTGATGGAGCCGGTCGAACATCTCACCGTCGACGTGCCCGAAGATTTCGTTGGCGTAGTCATGGAACAACTCGGATCGCGCAAGGGCGAAGTCACCAACATGCACAATCACGGCTACGGCCGCGTGCGCATCGAGTTCCGCGTCCCCAGCCGCGGGCTGATCGGACTGCGCAGCCACTTGCTGACCGACACACGCGGCACCATTGTCATGAACGCACTGTTCGACGGCTACACGGAATGGCAAGGCGAAATTCCGCACCGGCTCACCGGCGCGCTGATCGCCGACCGCGGTGGCGTCTCGACGGCTTATGCCCTGTGGGGATTGCAGGAACGCGGTGAACTTTTCGTCGGTCCGGGTGTTGAACTGTACGAAGGCATGCTCATTGGAGAGAATGCGAAAGACACCGATCTCGATGTCAACGCCGTTCGCGAAAAGAAGCTCACCAACATGCGCGCCTCGACTGCCGATGAAGCGATCCGTTTGGTGCCGTTCCGTCCGCTGAATCTGGAGCAGGCCATCGAATTCATCGCCGACGATGAATTTGTGGAAGTCACGCCGAAGTCGCTGCGCCTGCGGAAGAAAGTTCTGCAGTCGAATCGGCGCGCCAAGAAGGGCGTATTTGCCACTGCAGACGAGTCGTGAAGCCTAGCCGCAAGCCCGCGCGCAGGCCCCGTCGCAAACTGCGCGGCAAACCGAAGAAGAGCGCGGAAAGCAAAGCGCCGTTGCGGATGTTCCTGGTTCCTTGCAGCTGTGGCATGACGTTTGCCGTGGCCGAAAACTACGATCACCAGGGCACAGCCTGGAGCCGCTACCTCACCTGCCCCGGTTGCGGAAAGAAGCACGATCCCAAGAATCGCCTGCTGCAGATGGGATTTCACGCTGAAGGCTACTGGAAGGTCGACGAGTGCTAGCCGCCGCGCTGCGTAAACGAAGGAGGCATCATGCCTGAAGATCAAGTTGGTCAGTTTAGTCCCTTCCATTGGCTGCTGGTGATATGCGTGCTGTTCGTCGTGCTCATTCCGTTCTGGAAGATTTTCAAGAAAGCTGGCTTTAATCCGTGGCTGTCCCTCTTGATCGCTATTCCGTTCCTAAACTTTATTGCGCTCTGTTTCTTGGCGTTTGCAAAATGGCCTGCCTTGGAAAAATCAAAGCAGCCCACTACCCTGAAATCAATTTGACAAGCCGGTCCGCGAAAACCTGCTATACTGCTCGCCGCATTCGACTGTTCGCCAGCTCCGGTACCGATTTTCAGGAACGGTCTTCCCGCCCTGCCAAGTCCGCCGAACTGAGCTCGCACTTCCGACAGCTCAATGCAGAGGCAGACGCGTGAAGAATATTTTTGTGGGGAATCTCAGCTTCAACACCAACGAAGACGAACTGCGGCAGCTCTTTGAGCCATTCGGGCAAGTCGACCGCGTGAGCATCATGACCGACCGCGACACCGGCCGCTCCCGCGGCTTCGGCTTCGTCGAGATGGCCAGCAACGAAGATGGAGAGAAAGCCATCACGGCGCTGAATGGCTCGCAAGTTGGCGGGCGCACCGTCAACGTCAACGAAGCTCGCCCCAAAACCGAGCGCAGCGGCGGTGGCGGAGGCGGTGGTGGTGGACGCGATCGCGGAGATCGTGGTGGCCGCGGGGGTGGTGGCGGCGGTCGTCGCGACCGCTATTAGAATTCGCCGCAGGAGATTCAACGGAGTCGCGTCCGGCAGCCACAGGCGCTCCGGACGCGAAATGTTTTCTGCGTCCGCGCTGCTTGGCGTTCTTTGCGCGAAAAATCCCACTACGCCGCAGTCTTAGCATTGAAGCCCACTCGCCTGTCCATGTAAACTGTCTGTATTGGTCGTGCGCCCGTAGCTCAGCTGGATAGAGCGGTTGCCTCCGGAGCAACAGGCCGGGAGTTCGAATCTCTCCGGGCGCACCAGATTCCTCCTCACCATACCCACCAGGAAGGTGTAATTAGCGGAGTCGCTTTGTGCCACCGCTGGAAATGCGAATGAAACTATGGCCAGGCACAACGTCGCAGCACTAATCGTTGCGCGAATCGAAAACGCTCTTGGGCTTGACATAAAATTACCCTCTCGTAGCCACGGAGAGCGACATCAGTGGCAGGCCCTGTAAGGCGCCGCGGAAATGAAATGCCGCGCCCCCCAGAGACATCAAGCCCCGCGAGCTTCGCAGAGGATCACGAGCAAGGGCCGTTGCGCGCTACCAATTCCCTGGCTTCGCCAGGAAACCATGACTTACACCGCTTGAGTCTATGAAAAATCCCGTAACTGCGCCCGTTTCTCAACGTAGTAGGGGACGGTGCCTTGGCCAGAGCCAGTACCTGCACCTGGAGCGTCGAACTTTGTGATTCTGCCGTCACGTGTAAGCACGAAGCCGTGGCTGGCGCCTTTTGTGTCTGTATAGTTGCCTGCGATCATCCCTTCGTCGTTCATGGCCTCCGGAAAGGTGCCTTCATAAGCGCCCGTGCCTGCGCCGGGAACATCGACTGTGGTGATCTTGCCATTGGGCCAGCGGAGGAAGCCGTGGTACAGATTACTTGCGTCCAGGTAGGTTCCTACGGTCGCGCCCCGCCAGGTGGTACTTAACCCAAGGGTGGCCTGCACGCCCGTGCCTGGGCCATCGAAAGTCGCGATCTTGCCGTCAGCTCTGCGCATATAGCCATGATCAGTATAGTTTTCGTCTACGTACCATCCAGTGGCCGCACCCTGCCCGTTAAGCCCTTCTTGAAAATTAACCCAGGTTCCTTGGAAAGCCCCTGTGCCCGCGCCTGGAGCCTCGAACGTAGTGAACTCGCCGTCGGGTGTACGTACAAAGCCGTGCCAGACATTGTTCGCGTCCATAACTATTCCCGCAATCTCACCGGACGCGTTCATATCTGCGGGTGTTGTCCCTTGCAAGCCGCCCCAAAGCCCGTTTGCGCAGGGGCTTGGAGTTGTGCCCGCCCCTGGGGCTTCAAACTCGAAGAACTCACCGTGAGGTTTACGGACGAATCCGTGCTCCACACAGTTCACATCAACATAATCCCCCGTAATCTCGCCCGCCGGGGTGATGCCCCAGCCTCCGGTCCCTTGGTAGGTTCCTGTGCCCGCGCCCGGGGCGCTGAATGTGATGATCTTGCCATCGGGCGTGCGCAGGAAGCCGTACCAGACATTGTTGTCGTCAAGGTACCAACCTGCAACCACCCCCGCGGAGTTGACGGCGTTGGGCTGAGTACCCTGGCCGGCGCCCGTTCCCGCGCCGGGAGCGTCGAAAGTGATGATTTTCTGTTGCCACCTTTGTGGTTGTGCTTGTGGCCACGCGGCCGTAGCAAAGAAGGCGAAAAGAATCAACAGCAGAATGCTCATGCGTCTCATGTATGCCTCCATGATCTTGAGCTTCGAGTTGACTGCGTGATTCGAGAGAAGAGGAGTGTGCGCTCTCGCCTGAGGGGGTGTTGCATCCCGCATGGAGGTGCTCTTCGGGGAGGCCAGAGAATTGACGGGTGCATTATCGGCGCGACACGAGCGATTGTCAGTGATGGGAGTCACGCTGGAGTCAGTTGGCGTATGATCCCCGATAGCGCTCATCGACCCAGCATCTCCCAGCTCCGGGTTCTCCGTGACACCTGACCTTGACCTCGCGCAGACAATAAGCAGATTATGGTCAATGCGGAGGCGGTAGATTGAGGGCTCCCAGAAAGGAGCCTAAGTCACCTGCTATCAGGATTTTGACCTCTAACCCCTTGGCCCTCAAGATTTTGCAGACACTTTTTGCAAAAGCCGCGCCCGTCAAGCCTTTCAGAGGGTGGGGGGGAGGGGGGTACACGCTCAAGCCACAATTTTCCCGAAACGAATCTCACCCGAACCTCGTCTCGAAAGTCCTCCAGCGACCTTTTTTTCGTGAGATATCCACAGGCCATCCTTAACCCATGAATTACGACGCTATTCTCGTTGTCTCCTTCGGCGGCCCGGAATCCCACGAAGATGTGATTCCTTTCCTCGAAAATGTTCTACGTGGCAGAAATGTTCCGCGCGAACGCATGCTCGCGGTGGCCGAGCACTACGACCATTTTGGCGGCAAGAGCCCGATCAACCAGCAAACTCGCGAGTTGATCGCCGCGCTGCGGGCCGAACTCGCCGATCATGGCCCGAAACTGCCGGTGTACTGGGGCAATCGCAACTGGCATCCCATGCTGGCCGAGACGCTGCAGCAGATGAAGCAGGACGGCATCCAGCACGCACTCGCCTTCGTCACTTCGGCTTACAGCTCATACTCCGGATGCCGCCAATACCGCGAGGATATTGCCCGCGCGCAAGTCGAGGTGGGGCCGGGCGCGCCCGAAGTCGAAAAACTGCGCGCGTTTTTCAATCATCCGGGATTCATCGATGCGACCGAGGACCGATTGCGCGACGCGTTGCGACAGATTCCGGCGAATGCGCGGCAGGACGTTCAGATCATCTATGTCGCACACAGCATCCCGCTGTCGATGGCGAATACCTGCGATTACGTCCGCCAGTTGGAGGAAGTCAGGAAGCTCGTCTCGGCGAGACTGGGCGTCCGCAATGACGCTCTCGTGTATCAGAGTCGCAGCGGCGCACCGGGGCAGCCGTGGCTGGAGCCCGACATTCTCGAATACCTGCGCGACGTAAAGTCGCGCGGCGTTGGCGAGCGCAGTCGTGCTGGCGCCCATCAGCTTCATCTCCGATCACATGGAAGTGCTGTACGATCTCGACATCGAGGCGCAGCAGCTATGCGATTCCCTCGGACTGCCCATGGCGCGGGCGAAAACGGTGGGCGTGCATCCCAAATTTATAGGAATGATTCGTGAGCTGATTCTGGAACGGATGAACCCGGAGACCGAACGGCGAGTTCTGGGATCGCTCAGCCCGCGCCCAGATGTTTGTGCGGAGGATTGTTGTCCGGCTCCGCAGCGGACCAGTGGGAAGCCCAGCAATCACTGAGGACACCCGTCTTCGGACACGCCATCGAAAATCCCTACTTCTCGCGCAAAGGGCGCGCGAGAAATGGGGCACCCGGCACCGGAAGGATTATCGGGAATGTGTCGGCACTTTGGGCAGTTCGTAGTCGGTGGCTTTGGGCCGCCCTTCGACCAACCGCATCGTGCTAAGAATCGTCTGCATCACCGGCTCATTGCCCACCGCGGTGTTGATCATCAGATGGTAAAGCGACCGCGTGGGCCAGTCGGCATCGAAGTAGTGCTTGATGTAGGCGGCGCGCTCGCGATCGACCGAGTCGACCAGTTCTTCCGCTTCTTCCCTGGTATTTCCATCGGCGATGGTGCGGCGGATTTTCTCCGCGCGTGGAGCGTAGAGAAAAACGTGAAACGCATCCGGATTCTCGCGTAAGAAATAGGGAGTGCCGCGACCGACCACGACTGCATTTCCCTCGCGCGCAATCCCGTTCACAATCTCCTGCATCATCGACATCATGCGGTCGGTGTCGAACACCTGACTGCCCAGCGCCGCGGAATTTCGTTCGTAGCTGCCCCGCCAGAAGGACTTGGCCAGCCGGTGCAGGCGGCTATCCATGCGCTCGTCGCACCGCATTACGGCCGAGGGGTCAACATTGGCCAGGCGGGCAATTTCTTCTGTGAGCAGGTGATCCCAGAGTTTCCATCCCAGGTGGTCAGCCAGTTGCGCGGCAACGACGCCACCGCCGCAGCCGAACTCGCGCTCGATCGTGATCAGCCGGAACATGGGTCCCCTTGCCTGTACGGCCGCCAGTACGGCTTTAGTGTACAGCGATTCCGCCGCCCGGCTTCGCTTTTTTCATCAGGAAGACCATCGGAACCATGGCCAGAATCGCCACACCCAGGAACCAGAAGCAGTCTACATAAGCGAGCATGGTTGCCTGCCGCTGCACTGTGCCCTGAATCAGCGCGTAAGCTTGCCGATTCGCTCCGAACGGGCTGGCCCCATGCGCCACCATGGCGCGAGAAGCTCCCTGGATCAGGCCTTGCAGGGCTGCGCTGCCCGCATTCAGACGGCCGGCAAGATCGTTCAGGTGCTTCTGTGTCCGCCGGTCGAGCAGAGTGGTCACCACGGAAATGCCGACACTTCCGCCAATGTTGCGCGCCAGGTTCATCAGGCCTGAAGCGGCGTTGTTCTTGTCCCGCGGCAGGAAGGCATAGGCAGCCGTGTTGATGGGAACAAATAGAAATGCCATCCCGACTGCTTGCACCACGCGCGCCGTGGCCACACTTCGGAAATCGATTTGCAGATCGAAGCCGGTCATGTGAAACAGCGAGAACGATAAAACCAGCAGACCAAATAAAAGCAGCCATCGCGGCGTGTATTTTGAAAGTAGAAAACCCACTAACGGCAGCAGAAGAATAATGGTAAAGCCGCCGGGCATCAGCGCCAGGCCAGCCTGTTCCGCCGTGTACCCGAGCAGCGTTTGGGAAAACAAAGGCAGCAGCAAGGTGCTGCCCAGCAAGGCGAAGCCCAGCATGAACATCAGCAGGTTGGAAATGCCAAACGTTCGATCGCGGAATAGGTGCAGATCAATAATCGGGTCTTTGTTCTTCCACTCCCAGATAATCACGAAAATCAACGCCGCCGCGGAGATCAGCGCGAGCGTGACAATAAAGTTGGATTCAAACCAATCTTCCCGCTGCCCCTTGTCGAGAACAATCTGCAGGGCTCCCAGCCCCAGGGCCACAAAACCCAGCCCAACGTAGTCAATGTGGGTTTCGCTCAGCTTGCGGCGCTTGAAATATGGCGGATCCTGAATCAAGCGCGAAGTCAGCAGGAGGGAAAGAATACCCACGGGAATGTTGATGAAGAAAATCCAACGCCAGGTGAAGTTGTCCGTGATCCACCCGCCCAGAGTTGGACCGATCGCAGGCGCAGTCACCACGGCCATTCCATACACTGCAAATGCCATGCCACGTTTAGCCGGTGGAAACGTATCGGCCAGAATCGCCTGCTCGCTGGGCTGTAATCCTCCGCCGCCCGCACCCTGCAGAATCCGGCAGATGATCAGCGTGGCCAGATTGGGCGCGAGCCCGCACAGAAACGAGCTGACCGTGAACAACGCAACGCAGCCCATGTAGAAATTCTTGCGGCCGATGATGGAAGACAACCATCCGCTCAGGGGCAGCACAATCGCGTTGGAGACAAGGTAGGAAGTGAGCACCCACGTGCTCTCATCTTGTCCTGCGGAGAGACTCCCGGCGATGTGAGGCAGGGCAACGTTGGCGATGGAGGTGTCGAGCACCTCCATAAACGTCGCCAGCGTGACCGCCAGCGCGATCACCCACGGATTGACCGCGGGACGCCAGGCGTCGGCCTGACCCAAGGTTGCGGTCCCGGCACTCATTTTTCGTTCGAGTCCTCTCGAGTCCAGACCTTCGGCAACACTGACATTCCGGGACGAAGCTGGTGATCGTTGTTCGAACCGGGATCGAGCACGATCTTGACCGGGATGCGTTGCACAACTTTCACGTAATTTCCCGTAGCGTTCTCCGGTGGCAGCAGGCTGAAGCGGGCTCCGCTAGCCCCTGCGATGCTATCCACCTTGGCTTTGTAGGTCCTGCCGTTGGCGTCGGCCTCGACGGTGACGCGCTGGCCGACCTTCATTTCCCGCAGCTGGGTCTCCTTGAAGTCGGCGGTAATCCAGACATCGTCGAGATTGATCACCTTCATCAATTCCTGGCCGGGAGCAACGTTCTGCCCCACCTCCACGGTGCGATTGCTGACAATGCCGTTGACCGGCGCGACAATTTTTGCGTACTGCAGGTTCAGTGCGGCCTGATCCAGATCGGCCTTCTTACGCTGGGCTTCCGCCAGTGCAGAGGTAGCCCGGGCGCGCGTGACCTGCATCTGCTTGGGCGCGGTATTGGCTTGGCTCCAGTTGGCCTCCGCCTGCACCAGCCTGCCCTGGGCTTGCGTAACCTGTTGCTGGGCCGCGTCCGCACTGGCTCGCGCCGCTTCCACGGCAGCGGCGCTGGCCTTGGCCGCCGCCGTAGCCTGGTCATACTGCTGCTGTGAAATCTCCTGCTTGTCGACTAACTGCTTGTAGCGCACGAGATCGTTCTGCGCCTTCACGTTGTTGGCTTCAGCCTCTTGCAGTTGGGCCTTGGCGGCCTCGAACTGCTGCCTGGCCACCTGAATACCGGCGCGCGCGCTGTTCACGTCGGCTTCGGATGCCGACACCTGGCTGGTGGTATTGACCGAGGTAATGGGTACGTTCACACCTGCGGCAACGGCGGCTGCTTGCGCATCTTCAAAATCCGCTTTGGCGCGCTCATAGGCGACCTGATAGTCGGCGGGATCGACTTCCACCAGCACCGTTCCCGCCTGTACGTATTGATTGTCTTCCACGTTGAGCTTGATGACGTGACCGGAGATGCGCGCGCTGACAGAGTTGACGTGGCCGTCCACCTGAGCGTCGTCGGTCGATTCGTAACTGCTCACGTAGCGGTAAACGAAGAATCCCACCACCAGCAAAACGAGGACCGCGATCCCCACTCCAATGCGAAAACCGGCGCTCCCGGTTCGCGATGAGCGCCAGTGGAGATCGGGCTCAGTGGCGGGCAGCGGCTTGCTGGGGTCGGGCCTGGGCTCGGGCCGCGGCTTCGGCAGGCGGACTTTGTGTAGTTTCTGCCATACGTTATTGAGTGCCTTTCAGATATCGTTTGACGCCCGCTTCCGCATCGCCGATGGCATATGCGAGTTCCACTTTCGACAAATTATGGGCGTAAAGGCTTTGAATATAACTCTCATGGGCGCTGGCCAGAGCCTCCTGCGCCTGCACCACCTCAAGGTTGTCGGCCACGCCGGCGGTGAATCGATCCTGCGACTGGGCGAGGGCCTGCTCCGCCAGGTCTACCGAACTGCGCGCCACTTCCACCTGCTCGGCAGCGGCGGTCAGATCAAGCAGAGCGCTGCGTACTTCGTAATCGATGCGCCCGCGCAAATCTCCGAGTTGAGAGCGTGCCTGCTTCAGTTGGCCGTCGGCTTCGAGCACATCGCTGTGCACGCGGTTGCCGGCAAAGATAGGAATGTTGAGACCGCCATTCACTTGCCAGGTCCCGTTCGATTGCGAGGGCGTCACGCCGATGTCTCCGAGATTCGCGTTCATGTCGAGCGAGGGATAATGCCCCGCGGTCGCCGCCCGCCGCGACAGTTCCGCCGCCCGGACCTGCGCCAGCGCTGCCTGATAGTCGGCACGCGACGCGTACGCGCGTTGCAGATATGCCTCTAAAGGCAACGTCTCGAGCGCCTGGTACGGAGCTTTTTCCGTAAGGACGAACTCCTGACCCGGCGCCAGCCCAATGACCCGCGCCACACTCAGCTTCAGCTTGGCCAGATCGTTGCGGGCAACAATCAGTTGTTGCTGGCGGGTTTGCAGCTCGACTTGCGATCGCAGGGTATCGATGGCTGGCGCCAATCCCGCTTTCTGCTGGTCGTTCGCTTTATCGTAAAGCGCCTGCGCGTTGTGCACCTGGGCTTCCGCAGTTTCTACCCGCGCCGTGGCCGCAATGGCCTGCAGATAGGAGTTGCCCACGGCAAGCACGACCATTTCCCGCGCGTCCTTGTAGGTGAACTGCGCCGCCTTCAGACTTTCCGAGGCGGCGCGCTCTTTCTCGACATCCTTGAAATTGAATGATTGGCCGAGGGAAGCCCGCGCGTCAAAATAGTTGAACGCCGGGACTAGCCGCGGCAGATTGGCGCTGCTGCCCGGAGCGGCCAACAGCGGAAAAAGCTTGTTGAACCCCAGCGCGGCCAGGCTCAGGTCTTGAACGTTCTCCTGCACCCGTCCGCCGATGTTGGGCAAGAGCCCACTGAGCTCCTTCCACCTTTCGCCGCGAGCGATCTGAGTCTGGTCACTGGCCAGCAGTAGTCCGAGATTGTGGCGCAAACCGCGGTCAATAGCATCTTTGAAATCGATCTGCAGTACATCCGGCGTGGGTTTGGCCTCGGGCTCACTCCCCAAGAAAGGGTTCTGATTGCCCGGGAGCGTAACGCTGGGCGTGGTAGGCTCCCCACCGCTTTGGCCCCAAAGCCATGGGCCAGCCAGCGACACCACTGCCAATAATTGAAAAAAAACTCGGGAAACCTTCAATCGGCACCGCATCCTTGACTGGGGCAAACGTCCCGCAAAAGCTTGACTGAAGACCCGGGACACCCCGCTCCTGCATAGCCTAAATTGTGAGTTTTGATTCGTTTGCAGAGGTTCGGGATGCAAAGATATTGAGAACGAACTGCAAAGCGACCCTGCATCTTATTCCCCCTTCGCCGGTTGGGGCAAGCCGACCCACTCCCTGGATTAGAAAGGGTCTCCGCATCCAAAGGGCAATATCCTCCGTACTTTGCCTCGTTGCCTGGGGCCCGTTAAGCTTGCAAATGGAAGGGGTGTGCTCGTGCGCAAGATCGCAGTTGCTGTCGCCATTATCGTCATTTCGTTCACTCAGCTTCAGGCCCAGAGCGTCAGCTCGTCCGCTTCCGAGCGAAAGGTCGTGGAGCGCGTCGCCCCCGCCTTCCCCGAGCTTGCAAGGAGAATGCACATTCACGGGACGGTGAAGATTGAAGCGGTGGTGCGGCCGAATGGCCTCGTCAAGTCGACACGGGTGCTGGGTGGAAACCCTGTTCTGGTCGAAGCGGCCTCCGACGCTGTCAAAAAGTGGAAGTTTGAACCCGCATCAAGTGAATCCACCGAGGTGGTCCAGCTTACATTCGAAGGTAGTTAGCCCAAGCTCGATCTCTCCCCAGCTTGATCTTCCACCTGAATTTCGCGGTTGCGAGGAATCTGAAAGAAAGAAGAAGATGTCAGCCCAGCCAGGAAAAGCTCCGAATCGCGTCGCCGAACGGCGCCGACGCCGATATCCGCGCTACCGGTCCGAGTTCCCGGTCACGGTCACGCTGTTTTCGGGCGAGGAACATGAGCATCTCGACGCGCATTGCAGAGATCTATCGCAAGGCGGAATCGGCGTCTTAATCGCGGCCGATCTCACCCTGGGCGAGGTCGCATCCTTAGCCTTTGCTTTGCCTCAGATAGCGGAGCCCTGGGATGTGCGCGCCGTACTTCGTTGCCGCCGCGGGTACCAGTATGGCTTCGAGTTTCTTTCGCTCTCTGAGCAACAGAGCAAGATTCTGGCGGGCTATTTTCCGAAGCTGGAGCGCTCCGACTCTGATTTCGACCAAAACACCCCGCCGCCAAAACGTGGGACACCAGGAACCAGGTGACTTAGGTCATCTTGAACAGCCGTGACCTTCGGTACACCCTAGAGACGAGCGGATTACCCCTGAGAAACGGAAGACGTGCATTCGATGAGTGCGGCAACTGGAACCGACTGGACCCGAATACTGTCCGATCCGGACCTCGTCCGGCACGTAGGCAAGCTGCTGCAGGCCTATCGCGAAGCCCCCGTCGAGAAGCGGGAATCGGCTCTGCTCGAAGCGATGCGCCAGATCAAGGCCGGGGCCTCGGCCACCGGCAAGTCCGCAACAATTAAATCCGGCGGTTCAGAAAGTGCCGCTCAGCCGCACCCGGTGCCCACACCGGCCTCGGCAACGCCGCCGTTTGAGCCCGATTTGTTCAGCCCGAACTGGGGCAGCGACCGGCGACGTCATCCCCGCATCAAGTGCTTCGTCGCGGTGGAGTTGCATGTCGACGACGCTCCCACGCCGATCTGGGGCAACTTATCCAATACCAGCGTTGGTGGATGTCTGGTCGAAACCGCCAGTCCGGTCAAGCCCGGAGCGAAGGTGGAAATCGGCCTGTGGCTCGCCAACGGAAAGATCTGGGTGAAAGGTTTCGCCATCAGCGGAGTCGTCACCCGGAGCGGTCCCGCCAGCGGAGTCCGCGTCCGTTTCGACGGCATGATACCGGCCGAGCGCGATAGCCTGCGCCAGTTCCTGAAGTTCGTGCAGGAAACCACCCGGGCCTCCAGCAATGAGAACGGCTACTTCCAGCTTCTGAAATAGAGCGCCGCAAAGCGCCTTGGACACCTCGGAGCACCTCACCGGCTCCGGCCAGTTTTTCACCGTAACTCAATCCACGTCTCCGCAGAAATTGATACACTTTTCCCTATTGAACCCTTTCTGTAATGGGAAACTCTAACTAGCTTGGGCCGGTGAATCGCGTGCCGGTAAATCTTCCGGCGGGAGGAGAAGAGTCGCATGGTAGCCAGTGAACAGGTTTTGGCCACGGGACAGCAACTGGAAACGCTGTGCATCAACACGATTCGAACGCTGGCGATTGATGCCGTGCAGCAGGCTAACTCCGGCCATCCCGGCGCTCCCATGGGACTCGCCCCGGTCGCCTATTGCCTGTGGCAGTACTTCCTGCGCTACGATCCCGCCGACCCCACCTGGCTGAATCGCGACCGCTTCGTTCTCTCCAACGGCCACGCCTCCATGCTGCTCTACGCCATGTTGTATCTCGCCGAAGTGCGGCAGGTCGACAAGAACGGACAGGTCACGAAAGAACTCGCCGTTCCCATGGAGGAAATCAAGCGCTTTCGCCAGTTGGGCAGCCGCACACCGGGACATCCCGAGTCGCACCTTACTTCGGGAATCGAAACTACCACCGGGCCACTAGGCCAGGGTGTGGGCAACAGCGTGGGCATGGCCATCGCGAGCAGGTGGCAAGCCGCGAACTTCAATCGTCCCGGCTTTGAGATTTTCGACTTCAACGTCTACGCCATGTGTTCGGACGGCGATCTGATGGAGGGCATTGGCGGCGAGGCCGCTTCGCTGGCCGGACACCTCAGACTTTCCAACCTCTGCTGGATCTACGACAACAATCACATCACGCTCGACGGCCCGGCCAGCTGGTCGTACAGCGACGACGTGGCCACGCGCTTCATCGGCTACGGATGGAATGTGACCCGCGTAGCGGATGCCAACGATTTGGACATGCTGTCGCGGGCATTCGAGGTTTTTCGGCGGACCACCGACCGTCCAACTCTGATCATCGTAGACAGCCACATCGGCTATGGTTCGCCGCACCGGCAAGACAGCAACGCCTCGCACGGCGAGCCGCTGGGCGAAGAGGAAGTCAAGTTAACCAAGAGATTTTATGGCTGGCCGGAGGATGCGAAATTTTTAGTCCCCGATGGAGTGCGTGAACATTTCCGCGAGGGCATCGGCAAGCGCGGCCACGACCTGCACGCACAGTGGTCGCAGCTCTACGCCGCCTACTCGGCGAAGTATCCCGAATTGGCCGAGCGCCTGCGCTGCATGCAATACCGCGAACTGCCCGCCGGTTGGGACAAAAACCTGCCCACGTTCCCCGCCGACGCCAAAGGCATCGCGACCCGCGAGAGCGGCGGCAAAGTGCTGAACGCGCTGGCGCAGAATATTCCGTGGCTCATCGGCGGATCGGCCGACTTGGCCACATCGAACAAAACCACACTGAAATTCGAAGGTGCGGGAGAATTTCAGGCTGGCACCTACGGCGGACGCAATCTGCATTTCGGCGTGCGCGAGCACGGCATGGGCGCCAGCGTGAACGGATTGATCGTCTCTGGAATTCGCGCCTTCGGCGCGACCTTCTTCAACTTCAGCGATTACATGCGCGCCAGCATTCGGCTGGCGGCGCTCATGGAGATTCCTTCCATCTTCGTGTTTACCCACGACTCGATCGGCGTCGGAGAAGACGGACCAACGCATCAACCGATCGAGCAACTGGCCTCGCTGCGCGCCATGCCGAATCTCATCGTGCTTCGTCCCGGCGACGCGAACGAAGTCACCGAAGCGTGGAAGGTCATTGCACAACTGCAGCACTCGCCCGCGGCGCTCGTGCTGACCCGTCAGAATCTGCCGACGCTGGATCGCTCGAAGTACGCGGCCGCTTCCGGCGTGGCCAAAGGAGCCTACGTGCTCGCCGACGCTCCCGGTGGAAAACCCGACGTGATCCTGATCGGCACCGGCAGCGAATTGTCTCTCTGCGTGGACGCGTACGAGAAACTGAAAACCGAAGGCGTCAAGGCGCGCGTGGTCAGCATGCCCTCGACGGAAATCTTCGACCGGCAGGACGCCGCGTACAAGGAGAGCGTCCTGCCGTCGAATGTAACCGCGCGCGTATCAGTCGAAATGGCGGCAACATTTGGATGGGGCCAATACACCGGCCTCAAGGGACGCAACGTCGGCATGCACCGTTTCGGAGCCTCGGCTCCGTTGAAAGATCTGCTGAAATACTTTGACTTTACCGTAGACAAAGTCGTCGCCGAAGCGCGCGCCACAATCGCAGCAAATTAGAAATTCGTAGGAGGTCATTAATGCAACCCACTGGAATTCTCGAAAATTCGAAAGCCACCAAGAATCCGTTGAAAGAACTGCTCAACTACGGCCAGTCGATGTGGCTCGACTACATCCGCCGCGATCTTTTCACCACCGGAAAGTTAAAACAAATGATCTCGGACGATGGCCTGCGCGGGATGACATCGAACCCTGCCATCTTCGAGAAGGCCATCGCCGACAGCTCGCTGTATGACGACATTCTGAAGTCGCTGGCCTCGCGCGCCGATCTCGACACCACCGGCCGGTACGAACAGATCGCCATTCGCGACATTCAGGCTGCCGCCGACACTCTGCGCCCGGTGTACGACGAGTCCAACTTCCGCGACGGCTACGTCAGCCTGGAAGTCTCGCCATATTTGGCGAACAAAACGCAAGAAACCATCGACGAGGCCCGCCGACTCTGGAAGACGGTGCAGCGCGAGAACGTCATGATCAAGATTCCCGGAACCGCCGCAGGTCTGCCGGCCATTCGACAGGCAGTCGGCGAGGGCATCAACGTCAACGTGACTTTGCTGTTCGCGCAGGACGTGTACGAAAAAGTTGCCGACGCCTACCTCGCTGGACTCGAAGACCTGGCCGCCCGCGGTGGCAACTTGAAAAAAATGGCCAGCGTGGCCAGCTTTTTCATCAGCCGCATCGACACACTGATCGACTCCATGCTCGGCGACAAACTCAAAGCCACCAGCGACGCCGGCCAGCAGGCCCTCCTGAAGAGCATCCTGGGCAAGGTTGCGATCGCCAACGGTAAACTCACTTATCAGAGTTACCAGCGCATCTTCAGCGGACCACGCTGGCAGGCGCTGGCAGCCAAAGGCGCTCAGACCCAGCGTGTGCTCTGGGCCAGCACCAGCACGAAGAATCCCGCGTACCGCGACGTGATTTACGTTGAAGAACTGATCGGGCCTGACACCGTGAACACCATGCCGCCTGCGACTATCGACGCGTTCCGCGACCACGGGCTGCTGCGCAACGCGCTCACCGAAGACGTACCCGGCGCCGCCAAAGTCATGATCGATCTGGCAAAGGCGGGGATCTCCATGAAGGAAGTTACCGACAAGCTGACCAGCGATGGCGTCAAACTGTTCGCCGACGCATTCGACAAGCTGCTGGCAGCGGTGGCCAAGAACACGCAGCAAAAAGGATCCTAAGCTAAAGATCCCAAGCTAAGGATCGTAAGGATAGACTCGTGAGTGCATTGACAGCTTCTCTCCCGGAAAAACTGGCTGCCCAGGTGAAGTCCATCGCGTCCGACTGGCGGACCGGCAGCAAGATTCAACGCTTGTGGCAGCACGACGCCAAGCTCTGGACCGGTGCCGACGAGGCCAACTGGCTGGGCTGGCTCGACATCGTCGAGGAACAGATCGCGCAGCAAGATCAATTGCAGAAACTTGCGAAAGAGGTTCAGGCTCGCGGCTTCCAGCACATCCTGCTCCTCGGCATGGGCGGATCGAGCTTGTGTCCGGAAGTTCTGCGCATGACTTTCGGCCGCATCACGCACTTTCCCACTCTGCACGTCCTCGACTCCACCGATCCCGCGCAGGTCAAGTTTTTCGAGCACCAGATCGACATTCCGAAGACGCTCTTCATTGTTTCAAGCAAATCCGGCAGCACGCTCGAACCTAACATCTTCAAGCAATACTTCTTCGAGCGCACCCGGCAAGCTGTGGGCGCGGTGAAAGTCGGCAGCCATTTCATGGCCATCACCGACCCCGGATCGAAAATGCAGCAGGTGGCAGAAGCCGATCGCTTCCTTCATATTTTCTTCGGACGGCCCTCGATTGGCGGACGCTACTCCGCGCTCTCGAACTTCGGCATGGTTCCTGCCGCGGCCATGGGAGTGGACACGAAAACATTTCTCGCCCGCGCCGCAGAAATGGTGAGCGCCTGCGGACCCGGTACTTCGGTCGATGAAAATCCCGGCGCGGCGCTGGGCATCATTCTCGGTGCCGCCGCGACCTCAGGACGCGACAAAGTCACCATCATCGCTTCACCGGGCATTTCCGACCTGGGCGCGTGGCTCGAACAACTGCTCGCCGAATCGACGGGAAAAATCGGTAAAGGCATTATCCCGGTCGATCGTGAACATCTCACCGCGCCGGATGTTTACGGCGACGACCGTCTCTTCGTTTATGTGCGGCTGGATAACGGCGCGGACGCGGATCAGGATTTCAAAGTAGACGCTATCGAAAAGGCCGGGCATCCAGTCGTCCGCATTGCGATGGCAAACACGTACGAACTGGGAGCGGAGTTTTTCCGCTGGGAAATTGCCACGGCCGTCGCCGGCTCCATCATCGGCATCAACGCTTTCAATCAGCCTGATGTTGAAGCCAGCAAAATCGTTACGAAAAGCTTGACCTCCGAGTACGAGAAGAACGGCTCGCTGCCTGCGGAAAAGCCGGTCGTCGAAGATAACGGCATTAAACTGTTTACCGACGCAATCAACGCCACGGAACTGGCCAAAGCGGCGGCCGGCGACAACTCGCTCGCGGGATATCTCAAGGCTCATCTGGCGCGCATCAAGGCCGGCGATTATTTCGCGGTGCTGGGCTACATTCAGATGAACGCGGAACACGAGCAAAGTTTGCAAGCGATGCGGCACGCGGTGCGCGATCGCAAGGGCGTGGCAACCTGTCTGGGATTCGGGCCGCGATTCCTGCACTCGACCGGACAAGCGTACAAGGGTGGTCCGAACTCGGGGGTCTTCCTGCAGATCACGTGCGACGACTCCGTCGAACTGCCGGTGCCCGGACAGAAATATACGTTCGGAGTCGTGAAGGCGGCGCAGGCTCGCGGAGATTTCCAGGTTCTCGCCGAACGCGGACGCAGGGCACTGCGGGTGCATCTGGGAAGCAATCTGAAAGCGGGCCTGGCAGCATTACTGACTGCGGTTCAAAAAGCTTTGTAACGGTAGAACCGGCGTTCCGCCGGCTGTCGCGAGGAATCTCGCCCTCGCAGTGGGGAGCAAGACAATGCAATTGGGAATGGTAGGTCTCGGCCGCATGGGCGCGAACATGACGCGGCGGCTGATGCGTGCTGGTCATCAACTCGTCGTCTCCGACCTGAGCGCCGATGCCGTCAAGGGATTGGCCGGCGAAGGCGCGACCGGATCCTCGTCACTCGACGACCTCATCGCCAAGCTCACGCCTCCGCGCGCCATCTGGATCATGGTTCCCGCGGGCGGCCCGACGGAGGCCACGGTGCAGAAGCTCGCGGCCCATCTTCAGCCCGGCGACGCCATCATCGACGGCGGCAACTCTTACTTCAAAGATGACGTGCGCCGGGCGACTCAACTAAAACCTAAAGGCATTCACTACATCGACGTCGGAACCAGCGGCGGCGTCTGGGGACTGGACCGCGGTTATTGCATGATGATTGGCGGCCCCGACGACGCCGTCAAACGCCTCGACCCGATTTTCAAAACGCTGGCCCCGGGCAAAGGTGATATTCCGAAAACTCCCGGCCGCGAAAAACTCCCCGGCACCGCCGAGGAAGGCTACATTCACTGCGGCCCATCGGGCTCCGGCCATTTCGTCAAGATGGTGCACAACGGCATCGAGTACGGCATCATGCAGGCCTACGCCGAAGGCTTCGACATATTCAAGAACGCCACCAGCAAAGATTTGCCCGAAGATATTCGTTACGACCTGAACCTGCCCGACATCGCCGAAGTGTGGCGGCGGGGCAGCGTAGTCAGCTCGTGGCTTCTCGATCTCACCGCGATGGCGCTGACGGAAAATCCCACGCTTTCGGAATACGAAGGGCATCGTGCAGGATTCCGGAGAAGGCCGCTGGACAATTCAGGCCGCGCTCGAAGAGGCCGTCCCGGCGGACGTGTTGACGGCGGCGCTGTTCGTTCGCTTCCGTTCGCGCCAGCAACATACATTCGCGGAAAAAATGCTCTCTGCCATGCGCCAGAAATTCGGGGGGCATGTGGAAGCGAAGTGAACCGTCCTTGGTCGTTAGTCGTTGGTCGTTGGCCACAACCGAATTGCTAACGACGAACGACCAACGACCAACGACTTTGTAAAGGACTCATTCATGGCTGAATTAGCGGAACAACCGACGGCAACTCCGCCGCGCATCGGCAAACTGGGCGACCCCTGCGTCATGGTCATCTTCGGCGCCGCCGGCGATCTCACCGGACGCATGCTGATTCCCGCGCTCTACAATCTGGCGCGCGCCGGATTGCTCTCCCGCGAGTTTGCCGTGGTCGGCGTGGCGCGCGCCCAACTGTCGAATGACGACTTCCGCAAGCGGGTACAGGACGACGTCAAAGCTTACTGCGGCGAATGCGTCGAAAACGATCTGTGGGAGTGGTTCGTGCGCCGTTTCTACTACTTCACCGGCGACTTCGGCGACGACAAGCTGTATCCCCAGCTCAGCGACTTTCTAAACAAAATCGATCAGGAACACTCAGCTCATCAGAATTTCTTCTACTACCTCGCCACCGCGCCCAGTTTCTTTGGCCCCATCGTGCAGAAACTTTCGGCTGCCGGATTGATGAAGCAAGACAACTCCCACTGGCGGCGCGTAATCATCGAGAAGCCCTTCGGCCACGATCTGGAGTCGGCCAAAGCCCTGAACCAGCAACTGCTCAAGGAAATCGACGAAACTCAGATTTACCGCATCGATCACTATCTCGGCAAAGAAACCGTGCAGAACATCATGGCGTTCCGTTTCGCCAATGGGATCTTCGAGCCGGTATGGAACCGCCGCTACATCGACCATGTGCAAATCTCGGTAGCCGAGACTGTCGGCGTGGAAGGCCGCGGCAGTTATTTCGATCACGCCGGCTCGCTGCGCGACATGGTCCCCAACCACATCATGCAGCTCATCAGCCTCACCGCCATGGAGCCCCCGATTTCATTTGATGCCAACGCCGTGCGCGACGAGCAGGCCAAGATTCTGCACGCCATCCAGCCCATGAGCGATGAGGATGTGTTGAGCCGTTCCGTGCGTGGGCAATATGGTGATGGAACCGAAGACGGCAAGCGGGTCACGGCCTACCGCGCCGAGCCCGATGTTCCTCCCGACTCGCGTACCGAAACCTTCGTCGCCATGAAGCTACTGATCGACAACTGGCGCTGGGCAGATGTCCCTTTCTACCTGCGTACCGGCAAGCGGATGCCGGTGCGCAACACCCATATCGTGATACAGTTTCGACGGGCCCCATTTGTGCTCTTCCGCGACACGCCCGTCGAACACCTCATGCCCAACCAGCTCGTGTTGCACATCCAGCCCGAGGAGGGAATCTCGCTGCGCTTCGCCGCCAAAGTCCCCGGACCGGTCATGCGCCTGGGCACGGTCGACATGAACTTCGAATATCAGGAATATTTTGGCAAGCAACCCAGCACGGGTTATGAGCGTCTCTTGCATGACTGCATGATCGGCGATCAGACGCTGTTTCAGCGCGCCGACATGGTCGAGGCGGGCTGGTCGGTGGTCAATCCCATGCTCGATATCTGGAAAGCGCTCCCTCCCCGAAACTTCCCCAACTATGCCTCGGGCACGTGGGGACCGAAGGAGGCCGACGAAATGCTCGAACGTGACGGGCGCCGCTGGAGGAATTTCGAGAAATGATTCTGGCCGGCGATATTGGTGGTACCAATGCTAGGCTGGCCTATTTTCAACCCCAGAATGGGCACTTAAAACTGGTGTCCGAGCGCGTTTTCCCCAGCCGTGAACACAGCGAACTCGGCGAAATTGTAAGCCAGTTTCTCGACGACACTGGCGAGCGTCCGGAAGTCGCGTGCTTCGGCATCGCGGGCCCGGTGCGCAATGGCCGGGTCGAAACTTCGAACCTGCCCTGGGTCATCGAACAATCGCGGCTGGCCAAACAGATTCATCTTCCCGCGACCATGCTCATCAACGATCTCGAGGCCAGCGCATGGGGCATCGGCGGATTGGAAACCACCGATCTGGTTTCGTTGAATCACCCGAACGGACCAGCCGTCGGCAACCAAGCAGTAATCGCGCCCGGCACCGGACTCGGCGAAGCCGGACTTTTCTGGGATGGCACCCGCCACCACGTTTTCGCCTGCGAAGGCGGCCATACCGACTTTGGGCCGACCGATGAGCTGCAAATCGAATTGCTGCGCTTCCTCAAAGCCCGCTTTGGACGCGTAAGCTACGAGCGCGTCCTCTCCGGGCCGGGACTGGTGAACGTCTACGAATTCCTGCGCGACACCGGATACGCTAAGGAGTCAGCTGAGTTCGCCGCGATTCTCAAGAACAGCGATCCCGCAGCGGCGATTTCGCGCGCTGCCCTCGACGGCACTCATCGCCTGGCGGAAAAAGCTCTGGAAATTTGGATCACCGTCTACGGTGCGGAAGCCTCCAATCTGGCGCTGAAAACGATGGCTACCGGAGGAATTTTCCTGGCCGGCGGCATCTCGCCCAAGGTGATTGCCAAGTTGGCCGGTTCCGTCTTCATGCAGGCTTTCCTCGATAAGGGACGCCTGCGCCCGCTGGTGGAAGCCATCCCGGTGCAAGTCGTCACCAACGACAAGGCCGGTCTGCTGGGCGCCGCACGCTGCGCCGCCGCCCGCGGCCAAGGCTGACTCGGACGAGGTGAATAGAATCCCGTGACCTCCTCCGTCGAAATTCGAACCCTCACCACTCCGCAGGAACTATTTGCCGCCGCGGCGGAAGAAGTGATCCGCGCCGCCACGGAAGCCGTGGCCCAACGCGGCCGCTTTACCATCGCGCTCTCCGGCGGCTCGACTCCCAAGAGCCTCTTTAACCTGCTGGCCACCAACGCCCGCACGACCCTGCCCTGGGACCGCATGTTCTTTTTCTGGGGAGACGAGCGCCACGTTCCTCCCACCGACCCCGACAGCAACTACCGCATGGCCGACGAATCCATGCTGTCAAAGATTCCAGTCAAGGCGGAAAACATATTTCGCATCGACGCCGAGAATCCAGACGCCGCGGCCGCCGCCGAAGCCTACGAAAAAACTCTGCAGAAATTCTTCACCCTTGCCCCCGGGCAATTCCCCCGCTTCGACCTCATACTTCTCGGCATGGGCCCCGACGGCCACACCGCGTCGCTGTTCCCCGGCAGCGCCGGCCTGCAGGAAAAATCCCGCCTCGTGATCGCCAACTGGGTCGAAAAATTCAAGACTCACCGCCTCAGTTTCACCTACCCCGTCTTGAACGCAGCGGCTTGCGTAACTTTTCTGGTCAGCGGCACCGACAAAGCTCCGGCGCTAAAGGCGGTCCTCGAAAGTGACGCCCCGGGCGGCCAGTATCCCGCCAAGCTGGTCCATCCCACGGACGGCAAACTGATCTGGCTCATCGACCGCGCCGCCGCAAGTCAACTGACGAGCGGAGTCTAAGAGTTCGCCATAGACGTTGAACTGCACCTCACTCCCCGTATACTTTCGCCGCAAGAATCAATCGCGCCATTGGTAAAATTCCGCAATGCTGAACAGCATGCTTTTCCCCGCCGCATTGTCAATCTGCCTGGTGGCTCCTTTGCAGCTTCCAGCCCAAAGCGCTGTCCCCGGCAACGCGCCTCCAGCAGCCTCTTCGGCCTCAACGCCACTTCTTCCACCGGAAGGATTTACCGACGAGAACGGATGGACCTGGCCGGGCGCGGAATGGAAACATGTCTCGCCCGAATCCGAGGGCTTCTCTGCGGAACGGCTCGAAGCTTTAGGCAGTTTCCTGAAGACACACCAGACCGACGGGATGATGGTGATCTCCCGCGGGCACGTGGTCTTTGAATATGGCGACACCAAGCTGGTGAGCAAGGTGGCCTCCGTCCGCAAGAGCATGCTCAGCCTGCTTTACGCGGTCGAGATGCAGAAGGGCGTGAAATTCGATCTCGACAAAACGGTGGTGCAGCTTGGGCTCGAAGACAAGACTCCATTCCTCGAATCGGAACAGCACGCAACCCTGCGGCAGTTGCTCATGGCGCGCTCCGGAATCTACATCCACAGCGGCAACAACGAACAGGACAATCTCTCGCCCAAGCGCGGGTCATCTTATCCGGGCGTGCGCTGGTTCTATAACAACTGGGATTTCGACGCCGCCGGCCTCGCCTTCGAAAAGATCGCGAACAAGGACATCTTCGATGCCCTGCGCGACGACCTCGCCGCCCCGCTGCGCTTTCAGGATTTTGATCGTTCGCGGCAGATTAAAAATTATGTCGAGAACTCGACCCACTTCGAATACGCAACCTATCTGTCGACCCGCGACATGGCCCGGCTCGGCTTGCTTGCCATATCTCACGGAATGTGGGGGAAGACCTTGTGGGCGGAGCCGGATTTCGTCGACTTCAGCGTGTATCCCAGCACAAACTTCGCAGGAAGAAACGAATTCAAAGCCGAGGGCTGGACCGGCCGCTGGGGCTACGGAATGCTCTGGTGGGCCTGGGAAGTGCCCATGTATTCCGGCGATGTCTGGACCGGCCCCTTTCAGGGTGCATTCTCCGCCATGGGCGCGAACGGCCAGTACATTACGGCGTTCCCCGCCTACAACCTGCTGGTCGTGCACAAAGTAAACATCGATCAGGATCCAAGTCGAAAAATATCCGAGCCCACCTACATGACCATCCTCGGCATGGTGCTGGACGCGAAGTGCGACAAAAGCTGTAAGTAGGGAGACGGGTAGACCTGGCCAGAATCCTGCTGCTTCAGGCTTATTGCCGTTCTGAGAACGAGCCGATCCCTTCTCTTTTTGCCGGGCGTCTATCTTCTGGCGGAAGCCCCTCGAGGCTGGAATCGCACTCTCGTCTACTTCAGCTTCCCGTACTCCGCATTCGCTTCCTTCAGCACCGGAAGATCGCCGTCGGCGTCCTTCCAGAGCGCCAGAAAGTCCTGATAGGCCTGCCGCGCGGCCTCTTTATCGCCTGCCTGCGCTTTGGCTCGACCGAGTTGCAGATGCGCCAGGGCACCGAGGATGTCATTTTGCACCAGGGTCTTGTGATCAATCAGCTTCTGGAATTCCGCTGCGGCCTCGGGCCCCTTGCCTGCCATCAAGTAAGCTTCTCCGCGCAGATACGCCGGATAGAGAGTTGCTCCACTGCCGGGCGTAGGCGGCGGCGACCCCAGTTCGTAGGCCGACGCGGCCTGCAGTCGCTCAATTGCCGCGGCAGGATTCTTTCGATTGAGTTCGACCGAGGCGCGAATCGTGGGCAGCCAGTAACCTTGCAGCACGGTATTCAATGGCGAATGCCCGCTCAATTCCGCCGCAATCTTTTCCGCTTGAATCCCATCCCCGGCTCTGGCCAGAACCAGAGCCTGCAGGATCTGCAAGTCGCGGCTCGAGCCGAGAACCAGCGCGGCTTTGACATGATCTTTCGCTAAGGCGGAGTTTCCAACTTCGACGTCGCGCAGAGCTGCGTTGAGCAGATAAAGAGCAGCGGTCTCTTTCTGGTCGTGTTGCGCTGCGGAGTCCGCCGCGCGCCGCGAGAGTTCGTGGGCTTTCCGGAATCCGCCCCCATACGCCAACGTGTCCGAATGAACCGTGAATAGGACATCTTCCACGCCCGCTTTCCCCGCGGCCCATGCGACTTGCCGCTCCATCTCCGCTCGATCATCTTCGAGAAAGGCCACCGAGTAGCGATTGGCATGCAGATACGGACTCTCCAACCCGCGCGCCAAGGCCTGCTCGTAGGTCGACTTGGCTTCATCCAGGCGATTCAGCGCGGCGTAGTCCCCCACCAGATTCACATAGCTGATCACCGCATCGGGATTGAGCCGCATCGACTCGATCGTCACCTCGAGGGCTTTCTCTTCGTCGCCCATCCACACATAGTTAGCCGCGAGGTTGCCGGGCGGAATAAAGTCCCGCGGGTAGGCGTGAGCCCATTGCTCATAGATCCGATTAGCTTCCTCCAGTTGGCCGGTTACGGAGCTGTAATAGTCCGCCATGATGGTGAACTTTTCGCGCTGGCTGGCGCGGTCGCGCAGTTCGAACGCCTTCGCAAAATTCTCGCTGGCCGGCCCGTCTTCATTGAGATTTTCGTACGATGTTCCGAGCGCGTTGTAGGCCAGAGCGAAGTTCGGATCGAGTTCCACGGCATGTTTGAACAAAGGAATCGCCGCCGTATCTTCCACCACCTCGCTCTTCGCGGCGCCTTCGCCGAAAGCTTGCAGAGCCTCCAGCGAGGGCGTCGTGGCCTGGTTCAGCGGCGTGTTGTACTCCCGCAGGCTGCTCAGCGATTCTCCCAGCTTCGCCCGCATGGCGCTGGCTGCCTTATCCAGAGCGGAGAGAACGTCGGCCTTGCTCGCCGCCAGCGCTTGTTCGCTGGCCAGGACATCCTCCGAACTGCAGTTCACCGCTTTTAGATCAATCGCGTATTGGTGGCCTTGGGCGGAGATCGAACCCGCCAGCATGGCTTTGCTGCCGGTGCGCACGCAAATCTCGCGCGCTACTTTCTGCGTGAGCCGGTCGGAGGGCGAACGCCCCATCAGCTTCAGGGTTGCGCTCGCCTTCTCTGCTGGAAGAAATTTCAGGAATGGCGATTGCGCCAGCTGCAGCGACAGCGCTTGATTGAGCGTAAGATCAAACATCGCGTCGCCAGTCGTGTTGGAGAAATCGGCCAGTACGATCGTGTCTTTGTCCGTAAGCTGCGTCGCGGGCCGCCCACTGTAACGAAGAGCTGCGTACGTCAGCCCGATCGCGAGCGCTGCGACCGCAAAACCCGCGATCACCCACTGCCTCGTTCGCGCCGCACCAGAAGGCTTTGCGCCTGTGCCTGCGCTGGCCGCCAGACTGCGCCCGCTTTCAGAATCGCGCCGCAACCGCTGCAGATCGGCGCGCATCTCGGAGGCGTGCTGGTAGCGCAGATTGCGGTCTTTCTCTAAAGCCTTGTCGATGATCTCTTCCAGCTTGGGCGGCACATCGGGATTCAACCGCACCGCCGGAACCGGGGTGCGATTCAGGATCGCATCGAAAAACATTCCCGTGCTATCGCCGCGGAAGGGCATTTGCCCGGTGGCCATCTCATACAGAACGGCGCCGAAGGAGAACAGATCGCTGCGCCCGTCGACGTCCTGGGCCCGCACCTGCTCCGGTGACATATACGCGACCGTTCCCAGCAATGCGCCAGGACTGGTCAGGTGCTGCTCGCCGGCGGAGTCTGACGCCGTTTGCGCCGCTGCCTTCTGGCTGGTTGAACCGGCCGTCGCCGCAACCTTGGCCAGCCCAAAATCCAGAATCTTGGCGTGGCCCCGTTTCGTGAGAAAAATATTTGCCGGCTTGATGTCGCGGTGGACAATGCCTTCCGCGTGCGCGGCATCCAGAGCGTCGGCAATCTCGATGGCGAGCGATACCACCAGCTCACTCTCCACGGGGCGCCCGCCGATGCGGTGCTTGAGCGTCATGCCATCCAGAAACTCCATGGCGATAAACGCCTGGTCGTGCTGATCGTCAATTTCGTAGATGGTGCAGATGTTGGGATGGTTCAGCGCCGAAGCCGCCTTGGCCTCGCGCTGAAAACGGCTGAGGGTTTGCGGGTCTTTGGCAACTTCATGGGGCAGGAACTTCAGGGCCACAAAGCGGCCGAGTTTCAAATCTTCGGTCTTATAAACCACGCCCATCCCGCCGTCGCCCAGCTTCTCGAGGATGCGGTAATGCGAAATGGTTTCGCCAATCACTGGCGCAAAATCTTACGTGCCTGTAACTGGCGAGTCAATGAAGGCAAGGAGGGCGTCCGATGGACAAGAACGCAGATCGTTTGGGGCACCAGCCCTAGCCCCGCCAGTCGCCGATTTCCTTCAATCCTCGGCCGCGGGCGTGTTCGAAGAGGCGGACTAAGTGGCGGGAGTGTTCGAACTCGTGAATGTCGGCCCAGACTTCGGCCTGCCAGCCCTTTTCGTGGGCGGCCGATTCGCCACAGGTCGCGCAGCGAGTGTGCAGGGTGACTGGGATGGCTTCGACCCCGACCGGGGTCGCTCCCGGCAGTTCCACGAAGATGCAGCGGACTTCCTCGATCTCTTCGTTCTCGCCAAGGAGGTGTTCGTAACGCAGGAGGTAGCCAAAGCCGAGCTTCTTGGCTTCGGTCTCAGCCTCGGTGCGGGTGTGAAATGGGCCATACTCCGCCCGCAGTTGTTCGGTGGAGTCACACGCCATCCAAAAGATCTCTTTGTAGGCCATTGCTGGTTTCGCCCTGGGTTGCGAAATCTGGGTTGCGAAATCTGTTGCGAAATCTTGGGTTACGAAATCTGGCTTGCGAAGCCGGCTCGTGGATGCCGTTGAGCCCGCTCTTACCGATCAAGCCCTAGCGTGCAATTTGAGGACCGCCGCTAAAGTTCCGCAATGTGCTGCGAGATAACGAGTTAGGGCGTCGCTGAGCGTCCCGTGCAACGCCCGCGTGAAACCTTTTGCAGAGTGAAGGACCAGAAACGTGCAGTTATGATCGAACAACGAAACAGAAAAAGCGGCAACCACGAAGGACACGAAGTATCACGAAGTGGCGTTTCTTCAGGCGTTTGACTTCGTATACTTGGTGGCTCTTCGCGATGAACGCATTCCTATTGAGCCGGACCGCCGGTCGCTCGCTAGTCCGCCCCGATCGCCTGACCATAGGGCGCGCCTGGGCGCTCGGACTCTGGAGGCCAGTTCTTCCCGCCGTGGCTGGCCACATACATGGCCAGTTCCAGCCGGCTCCAGACGCCCAGTTTGTCGAAGGTGCTGCGCAAGTGGTTCTTGATCACCTGTTCGCTGGTACCGATGATCTTGCCGATTTCGCGATTGGTCAGCCCTTGCCAGACCAGGGTCGCGACCTGAACTTCTTTGGGCGTGAGGCGCTCGCGCGGCATCATGACTGGGCCTCTTCGGCGGCAAACTCTCCTCGGGCAAACTCTTCTCTGGAGAACATGGCGATGGCCAGTTTCACCCGTTTGCGGCCCTCACGGATTCCGGCGCGCAGGAACAGCGTGCGCAGATGCTGTTTAACTGTGCGCGGGCTGATATTGAGCTGGCCCGCAATTTCTTTGTTGCTGCAGCCCTGCACCAGCAGGTTGAGCACCTGCTGATCGCGCGGCGTCACTTTGACTTGATCCAGGTCGATCATGACTTTGTTGCCTCCACTCTCCTTGGGAATCACTTTCGCTTCTTCTTATGCACCTCTTTCGCCATTCCTTCGCACCACGCGGCGGCCGGAGCTAACTACCTTGGAGCATGGGCACTTAGGGGTGGAGACCGCTGTCTTCAGGTGGTTTTCAGACGGGACATGGTAGGCTGGCAAGTCCCAAATTGGCATCGATCGCCTTACCCATGACTTACGTTCCACCCACTTGCGACCTAGGTTTCGGCGGCCCGCGCAGCCGCCGGCGCCGCCCGGCATTGGAGTCGGAAACTTCTACCCTGCGTTTGCAATCCCATTGTCCTCAAAGGCTTTCGTCGTCAGCCGGAAGCCCGACATCCTTTCGAGGTCGCCGATGAAAACAAGTCAGAGTCGTGAATGTGCTGCAAGAAAGTTGCCTTCCCCCATTCGGCATTCCTCTTCCCTTTGGATTTCCACTTTGGTCCTGCTGGCCGCCGCGAGCACAGGTTTTGCACAGGTAGACCCGCCGTCCGCCGCCGGACCCTCGATTCAGCCGTCCGCCACCACCGGCGCACCTCTCACCATCACCCTGCAGGATGCCCTGCAGCGCGCCAAGTTGAACGACCCGCAATACCGCTCGGCGGCGGTCACCGAACTCGGCGTCGCCCACGAGGACCGCGTGCAGGCCCGCGCCGGCCTCCTGCCCAACGTCAACTACAACGCTTCGTTCATTTATACCCAAGGCATCCCCGGCCAACCGGCCACGGCGTCCAGGTTCATCGCCAACAATGGCGTGCATGAATACATCAGCCAGGCCGACGTCCACCAGGCCTTGTCCCTCACCAATCTCGCGGACTATCGCCGCTCCTCGGCGATGCTGGCCCAGGCGCGCGCCAAGGCTGAGATCGCCTCCCGCGGCCTGGTGGTCACCGTGACCCAGGCCTACTACGGGCTGGTCGTGGCCCAGCGCAAGTATTCAACCGCGGAGCGCGCCGACGCCGAGGCTGCCCGCTTCCTCGACATTAGCGTGAAGCTGGAAAATGGCGGCGAAGTCGCCCACGCCGACGCCATCAAAGCCCGCATTCAGGCACAGCAGCAGCAGCGCGATCTGCAGGAAGCTCAGCTCGACATGGAGCGCAGCCGCCTCGATCTGGCGGTTCTGCTGTTCCCCGATTTCAACCAGGACTTCGCCGTCGTCGACGACCTGCAAACCCCCGAGACTCTGCCAACCTTCGAGGAAGTCGAGGTCGCTGGAAAGAAAAACAACCCGGACCTGCGCGAGGCTCTGGCCACCTACGACGACGCCAATCTCGAGGTCACAGCCGCCTGGGGAGGCCTGCTGCCCTCGTTGAACGTGGACTATTTCTACGGCCTCGATTCCAACCAGTTCGCGATCCGTACCGACGGCGTGCGCAACATTGGCTACTCTGCCGTGGCCAGCCTGCAGATTCCGATCTTCAACTGGGGATCCGATCGCAGCAAACTGAAGCAGGCCGAATTGCGACGCGACCAGGCGCACGTGGAACTGAACTTCGCGCAGAAACAACTGCTCAGCCACTTGCGACAGTTTTACCTCGATGCCAAAACCGCGCGCTCGGAAATGGATCTACTGGCCAGCTCCGCCGAATTGGCTGCCGACAGCCTGCGCCTGACCACGCTGCGCTATCAAGCCGGAGAATCCACCGTATTGGAAGTGGTCGACGCACAAAATACTCTGACCCAGGCACGCAACGCGTACGATGATGGGCAGTCGCGGTATCGTGTGGCCGTCGCGAACCTACAGACCCTGACAGGAAACTTCTAACCGCATGACTTCCAGAACGTCCGTCCAATCCTTAACAAGTGATCGAAAGCCTGCGCCAGCGCACCGGCGCCGGATCGCGCTAGCCGCAGGCTTCATCGCCTCGGGCTTGGCGCTCCTGTCCGGCTGTTCCAAGAACGAACCCAAAGACGAGCCCACGGTGACGGTGCAAGTTGCACCGGTAGAAAAGACCACGATTCAGCACACCATCACGACGCAGGCGATTCTTTTTCCGCGCGCCCAGGCCGCCATCGTGCCCAAGATCACCGCGCCCGTACAGAAGTATCTGATCAAGCGGGGCAGCCCGGTTCACGCCGGAGAACTGCTGGCAGTGCTGGAAAATCGCGACCTGGCCGCCGCCGTGCAAGACACGCAAGGTACCTACAAACAGCAGCAGGCCGCCTATGAGGCCACCACCCGCGCCAGCCTACCGGAAGAAATCCAGAAGGCTGAGGCCGATGCGCAACAGTCGCGACAAGCTCTCGACGCGCAGGAAAAAATCTTCCAGAGCCGCCAGCAACTTTTCGAACAAGGCGCGCTGCCCCGCAAGGAACTTGACCAGTCGCGAGTGGACCTCACCGCCGCCCGCAACCAGAGCGCGATCGCCAAACAGCACCTGGAAAAACTGCAAGCCTTCGGGAAACAGCAGGAACTCCAGGCCGCCGAAGGCCAACTCGAATCCGCCAAGGGCAAATATCTCGGCGCGCAAGCGCAACTCAGCTACTCGGAAATTCGCACTCCCATCGATGGCGTCGTCACCGACCGACCGCTGTATCCCGGCGAAATGGCCGCCGCCGGCACGCCCCTGCTCACCGTCATGGATATTTCCTCCGTCATTGCCAAGGCTCACATTCCGCAGAGCGACGCCGCCGCCCTGAACGTCGGCGACAAGGGCACGATCACCGTCCCCGGAATCGATAAGCCCATCCAAGGCAAAGTCACGGTCGTGAGCCCTGCACTCGACCCCAACAGCACGACCGTCGAAGTCTGGCTGGAAGCAAAAATCCCAATCATGCGCTAAAACCGGGGACGAGCGTTCAGCTTTCACTCACCGCGCAAACCGTAAAGAACGCGCTGGTTGTACCTTCGAGTGCAATCGTCACCACGCCCGAAGCGCAACTGTCGTGATGGTGGCCGGGGCCGACGGCCTCTGCCACCAGACGGCAGTGAAGGTCGGCATTCGCAACGGCGACGATACGCAGATTCTCGAAGGCGTGACCGAGACCGAGAAGGTGGTCTCCAGCGGCGCCTACGGGCTGCCCGACAAGACCAAGATCAAAATTGAAGCCGCTTCGCTAGCACCGGCTGAGGGCGACAAGGCCCGCGACAAAGAACGATCCAAGGACGACGCGAAAGCGCCAGCCGGAAAATCCGCCGACAAATCCAGCGAGAAACCCGATGACAAATAATTCCTGCGGAGCGCCGGCGTGAACTCGCCCCAGACCGGTACTTCCACCACCAAGCCCGCGGGGCTGCACTGGATCGCCCAGCACTCGCGCCCCATCATTTTTCTGACGCTGACGCTGGGCCTGCTCGGCGCCTATCTCGCCTTCACCATCCCCGTTTCGGTGTTTCCGTCAACCAACTTTCCCCGCGTCCTGATCTCGGTCGACAACGGCGTCATGCCCATCGACCAGATGATGGTCACGGTCACGCGGCCGATTGAGGAAGCAGTCAACAGCGTGCCCGGATTGCTCAACGTCCGCTCCATCACCAGCCGCGGCTCCGCCGAAGTCGACCTCTACCTGCGCTGGGACGTCGACATGTTCCAGACGCTGCAATACGTGAATGCAGCGATTTCCCGCGTGCAGCCCGAATTGCCGGCGACGGCGAAGATCGAAGCGCATCGCATGACCTTCGCCAGCTTCCCCATCATCGGCTATAGCCTGACCTCGGACAGCATGCCGCAGACCCGGCTATGGGAGATGGCCACCTACCAGATGAAGCCCCGCCTCAACCGCCTGGAAGGCGTTTCGACGGTGATCGTTCAAGGCGGCCAGGAGCCGGAATTCCACATCGTTCCCGATCCCGCCAAGTTGCTGTCCGCCGGCATCACGGTGAACGACATTCTGGACGCAGTGCGCAAAACCAATCTGGTCGACTCGCCCGGCCTGCTCGAACGCAACCACCAACTCTTCCTCGGACTGGTGAATGGCCAGGTGCGCACTCCCCAGGAAATTGCGGATGCGGTGGTCAAGAACACGCCGGCCGGAATTCCAGTGAGAATCGGCGACATCGCAGCGGTCGCGCCCGCGGTGAAGCCGGTCTATACCGTCGTGACCGCGAACGGGAAACCGGCGGTGCTGCTCAACATCAACCGCCAGCCCGACGGAAACACGGTACAGGTGGCGCAGGAGGTGCACGACGAAATCGAGCGCATTCGTCAGTCGCTCCCCCCCGGGATCCAGATTCAGCCCTTCTACGATCAGTCGATCATCGTCAGCGAATCGATCAAGAGCGTGCGCGACGCCATCTTGTTGGGATTGATTCTGGCTTCGATCATCCTGGTCGTCTTCCTGCGTGATTGGGGAACGTCGCTGGTGGCGGGCCTGGTCATTCCGGTTACCGTCATGGTCACGTTCATCGCGCTGAAGCTGATGGGAGAGACCTTCGATCTGATGACGCTGGGCGGACTGGCCGCCGCCGTGGGCCTGGTCATTGACGATGCCATCGTCGTGGTGGAGAACATCGTGCTGCATCGCGACGCCGGACAGGACCGGCTGGAGGCGATTCAAAGCGCGCTGAAAGAAATCACGGTGCCCCTGATCGGTTCGACCATCACTCCAGTTGTGGTCTTCGTTCCGCTCATCGTTATCACCGGCGTCACCGGAGTCTTTTTCCGCGCTCTGGCCGTGACCATGAGCGTTTCTCTTCTCACCTCTCTTGCGCTGGCGCTGACCTGGACTCCAACCTTGAGTCAGTACTTCATCCGGGGACGGAAGAAAAAAGAAGGCGCAGATTCAGAACCGGAAGCGCCAGCCTCACCGCACTCGGGGGCCGCATCGGAAGACACGGACGCCATGAAGTTGCTGGCCGCGGAAGAAAAACATCTCAGCGGCTTCTTCCTGCGCGTAGTCAACTTTCACCATCGCTGGCTGCGGCGAGCCCTGGAACGGCCGCGTCTGCTGGCCGTCTTCAGTCTTGCCCTGGTCGCAGTTTCTTACCTCTGCTATCACTTCGCGGAGACCGGTTTGCTCCCGGAAATGGACGAGGGTGGTTTTGTTCTCGACTACATCATGCCTGCCGGCAGTTCGCTGGCGGAAACCAATCGCGTCGTCGGCCACGTCGAACAGATGCTGCGTGAACTTCCGGAAGTCGAGAGCACCTCGCGGCGCACCGGACTGCAACTCGGTCTCGCCGCCGTGACGGAGGCTAACACCGGGGACATCCTGGTGAAGCTGAAGGCCAAGCGCGATCGCGACATCGAAGAAATCATGGCGGGCGTGCGCGCCGACATTAAGCGTGAGGAACCAGTTCTGGATGTCGATTTCACCCAGGTTCTACAGGACATGATCGGCGACCTGACTTCCGCTCCGCAGCCCATCGAGATCAAACTGTTTTGCGAGGATCCCAAACAGTTGGAAGCCTGGGCGCCCAGAGTGGCCGAGGCCATCGGAAAAATCGACGGTGTGGTGGATCTTTTGAACGGAATCGACAATACCATCAGCGGGCCAGCCGTCACGTTTCAGGTGGATCCCAGCGTCGCCGCGCGAACCGGATTCAGCGCCGAAGAAATCGCGGTGGACGCCTCGGCCATTCTCGAGGGCGAACCTGCTCCCACTCCCGTGGTCGCCAACGGCCGCGCCTACACGCTGCGCGTGCGTTTTCCCGCCGCCCACCGCGCCTCGCTCGAAGCCATGCGCGACACGTTGCTGGTCAGCAGCACCGGACACACTGCAACTCTCGGCGCGCTGGCCCAGGTGGTCGAGAATCCCGGACAAACCGAGATTCGCCGCGAAAACCTGCAGCGCGACGTGGCCGTCACGGCGCGCCTCGAAGGGCGGGGCCTGGGCAGCGGCATGGCCGACGTACAGAAAGTCGTCGCCGGACTTCACATCCCGTCTAATATTCGCGTGGAATACGGTGGAACGTATCAGGAGCAACAACGCTCGTTCCACGATCTGGTCATAGTACTGATCCTGGCGGTTCTCTTGCTGTTCATCGTGCTGCTGTTCGAGTTCGGAAGTTTCGCCGCGCCCGTCGCGATTCTTTCGTCGGCGCTACTCTCAACTTCCGGCGTGTTCATCGCCCTGCTGGTTACGCGTACCACGTTCAATATTTCCTCGTTCATGGGGATGATCATGGTGATCGGCATTGTGGCCAAGAACGGAATTCTGCTGCTCGATGCCGATCAACGCATGAGCGCTCTCGGCCTGAACGCCGAAGACGCGATGCTGCAGGCCGCCCGTCGCAGGCTGCGTCCCATCGTGATGACCGCGCTTGCCACCATCGCTGGCATGCTCCCCCTGGCCTTCGCCATCGGCGCCGGCTCGCAAATGCTGCAGCCGCTGGCGATCGCAGTCATTGGCGGCGTCTTGATCTCGATGGTGCTGTCGCTGATCATCACGCCCGCTGTGCACTACTACCTCGGCAGCAAAGGCGCTGCTCACGCAGAATCAGGCGAGGGCACTCCAGCGACGGAGTAGAACAAATGTGCAGCTTCTTGCGGATTACTATGGTCACCCTCCGCGCCTCTCTGTTTCAGGGTTCCGCAAGAACTCTCGCCACTCGATCTCTCCGGCGGTAAACTATAGACAGAGTTGAGAGCCCCTCCCGCGAAGGAGTCCAAGGTATTCGATCTTCCAATCCCTGATCCCCCGTTTTGAACCAGCCTTGGTCCTAATGTTGGTGTGGGACTTGCTCTAGAATAAGCGCATCTGCGGGCGAATTGGCCCCGGAGCGGCGCTGGCCCGAGAGTTCGAGCCGGCGACGAAGAAAATCGTGCCCCAGGAAAAAGACAAACCAGTGCTCGACGAGCAGACGTTCGCCAGGCTGCTGGAAGCGGCCTACGTCCTGCAGGAGCACAACCACGCGCTGCAGAAGCTGCAACAGAATCTCGAACTGCACAGCGATCGTCTTTCCGCGCAGGAACCATCCGCTCCGATGCCGCCGAGCACCGGGGCACAGACTCCGGTTGACGCGTCTTCGCCGCATCCGCCCGCGATGACGGAACTAACGTCCGCGGAATCGGTTTCCGCCGCACCAGCCTCCGCCCAGCCAGTTTCTCCAGAACCGGCTTCTCTCGAACCGGCGCCCCCAGACGGCTACACCTTCACGCTCGCGCAAATCGTCGAGACTCAGCATCAGATTCAGGCGCGTCACCTGGAAATGGACAACGCCATGTCTCTGGTCGCCGCGCGCGTCATCGAGATTGCCAAAGCCGGAGGCGCTGCCATCGGCTTTCTCGAAGGCAACAAGGTCCGCTATCGCGGCGTGGCCGGACACATGACGCTGCCGGCAGGAACCGAAGTTCCGCGGGAAAAGGCGCTGTGCGTGGCTTGCCTCAAGACCGGGCAGATTCTGCGTTGCCCCGACGTGAATCCCGAGTTTCTCCTCGATCCCGACGAGTGCCGCCGCCGCGGTATCCAGGCCATGATCGCGGTTCCGGTGTTTCATGATGGCGGAGTCGCCGGGGCGTTGGAACTTTACTATGCCCGTACTCAGGCCTTCACGGAGCAGGACGTCCACTCTTGTCAGTTAATGGCCGGCCTAATCACCGAGGCGCTGGCGCGCGAGGAAGAACACACCACCAAGAAGTCACTGGCCAGCGAACGGGCCCTGATGCTGGAAGCTCTGGAGAAGCTGAAGCCGAATCTGGCGGCTCTCGTCGAGGGAACGGTAGCGAAAAGTTCTGCGGCGCGTGGCGCGGTCCGGAAGATTGCTCCATCAGCGCCGACCTACGTTTGCCGAAAGTGCGGCCATCTTCTTGTCGGCGAAGAGCAGTTCTGCGGCAAATGCGGATCGCCGCGCACCGCCGACCGCAGTCTTGACCACGGCAACGACCGCAGTGGTGAACGCAGCAATCAGTATGAACCGCCCAGCATGCAGAGCAAAGTCGCCTCGCTGTGGCACATGCAGGAGGCACTCAAGAAAGGTGCCGTTGACGCGGCTCCGAATGGCAAGGGACGCCCGGAACCACTCACCATTTCGGATCTTTCCCGGCCGGAGAAGCCGCTGGCCGATTCCATCGAAGAAGAAATGCCGGAACTATTCGCAGCGCCTGAACTGCGCATCGGAAGAATTTCCGACTCGGAAGAATTCCTCGTACCCCCGGCCGGCCAGCCGGCGGAACTTCCCCCTAAGCCGGATCTGCCTGTGCCCGAGCTCACCGTTCCGCCGAAAATGGAAGTGGTTCATGAGGACCAACCAGAGAACGAGTCCGAGAGCGAATCCGAGCCCGCCGAAGCTCCCGCCGCCGTAACCGCCCTGGCAAAAACGGAACCCGCGGCCAACTGGAGTTCCGCCACCAGCGCTCGCGAATTCCTGGAGCAACTGGCCGGGGAGAACCGTCCCAGCGCGCTGGCCACGTTCTGGAGGGCGCGGCGCGGCGATATCTACCTGGCGATCGCCGTGATCTTGGTCGCCATGGTGATTCGCTGGGGAATCTGGTCGAATCACTCGGTCAGCGCCACCGGGACTCCGCCGACGGCGGCCGCGACCCATCGCAAGCCCGCTCCGGATGCCGATCTCTCGCTGTTCGACCGCATGCTGATCAGCCTCGGCCTGGCGGAAGCGCCGCCGACACCGGAATCCAAGGGCAATCCCGATACCCAGGTGTGGATCGACCTGCACACCGCACTCTACTATTGTCCTGGCGCCGATCTCTACGGCAAAACTCCGAAGGGCCGATTCGCCAGTCAACGTGATGCGCAACTGGATCAGTTTGAGCCCGCCTACCGTAAGGCATGCGACTGAAAATCGGCGCGGGCGTCGGGAAAAGAAAAACGTAAACCACGAAGGACACGAAGTTTCACGAAGGAAACTGGGGTACTTGCGGCTTGATTGTGAATAACGCGAAGACTTAGTGAGTGACCATGGATGACGGGGTGCGCCGCGACTCATACCACAGGGCGAGTTCCACGCGGTTCCACAATCCCAGCTTGTCGTAGATGACGCGCAGGTAATTCTTTACTACATGTTCCGTGGTTCCGATCGCGTCCGCAACCTCGCGGTTCTTCATGCCTTGGGCCACGAGCTGGATGACTCTCTGTTCACGTTCACTGGGGATGCGGGTCCCATAGCGTCCATCTGCAGACATGTTTGCCTCCGGTATAACAGGGTCGCGAGTTTGACTCGCTTGATTCCGTCGTTGATGCCAAAACGGAGAAATAACCGGTTGAAATGAGCTTTCACGGTGCGCCGCGCCATTTTGAGCTGGCTGGCAATCTCGGCGTTGTCGCAGCCCTGCAGTAGCAGCTCAACAATCTGCTGCTCCCGCGGGCCTAGCCGGACAGTCGGCTCCCTCATCATCACGTCCCCCTTCTTCTCCATCGCCTCTCCGCATCTGGTGCGCGGTTGTGCTTTGGCAATACTGGTAGCACCCACAATGCCACTTTGAGACAGGATTTGGCTGTGACGCCTGAACAGTATTTTCCACAGGCACTTGCGACCCGCTAGGCACGCTCCGGGAGGCGGCAGAGTGGCTCTCAGGAAGGGTCAAAGCTCGCCCCGCCCACCCGGTTTTCAACAGCCGCCCGAGTGCGCAAACACGCGTTAAACCGGGCGAAAGCTGCTCCGGAAGGCGATTGTCGCTTCCGTCGTAAGGCCAGACCATGCGCTTGGACGGCTCGTCGCGACTCCTCCTGCCAGGGGGCGGCCGAAACGAACCTTGGGGATGACCAGCAATACAACAAGTCTCGATGCCGATATGTATCTCAGGTAAACACCTTAGACGAAACTTCCCGCCCTCCTGAAACCTTTGGCACAAATTACACGATCCACCCGAGCGCTTTCCTTTGCTGGTAGCCGAGTCGCACCTGCGACCCACCCTAAAAGGTGCCCCTTGCCGCCGGCCCGACAGCGTCCCTGCCGAAAAGGCGTCGCCCGGCTGCCCTTCCCTATGCGAGTTCCGGGTCGGTGTCGTTTTGCATTAGACTTGACGGCGTCCTGCCCCACTCCATGCACATCTCGGACCCTGATTTTCGGCTGGAATCGCCGCCTACGCTTCCAGAGAATGAGGTCCACCTCTGGCGTATCGAACTGACTTCGGTCGCCGCAGGGGAGGAGCGATGGCAGCCGATTCTATCGCCGGACGAACGGGCGCGCGCGGCGCGTTTTCATTTCTCCAAAGATCGTCAGCGCTTCATCGCGACTCGTGCCTTGCTGCGGACGATCCTTGCCAGCTACCTCGGGTCGGATCCCGGGGAGCTGGTGTTCCGCTATTCCGAAAAAGACAAGCCGTCTCTGAACCTCACAGGAAATCAAATCGAGTTTAACGTCTCACACTCCGGCGGTGCCGCTCTGCTGGCATTCGCTCGCGGCCACGCCCTGGGCGTGGATATCGAACAAATTCGGGAGAACTTCGATCCCGAAACGCTGGCTCAGCGATTCTTCTCGGTCCACGAACAGCGCCAACTGGCCGCGCTCTCGCCGTCGGAGAAACACCACGGCTTCTTCCGCTGCTGGACGCGAAAGGAAGCCTACATTAAGGCCACCGGAGCCGGTCTGTCATTGCCCCTGGACGAGTTTGACGTGTCTTTGCGGTCGGGGAACGACAACGCCTTGCTCGCCACTCGTCCCAACGCCGCCGAGGCCGCGCTCTGGTCTCTCCGCGATGTGCCGGCGGGCGACGGCTACCTCGCCGCGCTGTGCGTTCGCGGGCACGGCTGGCGGCTGAAATCCTAGAGGCATCCCGCCGCGTGTGCTCAACTCTTGCGGTTTCGCAGGAGGGCTCGGACCCGCTGCTGGTAATAGTGGAATCCGTCCAAATATTTTCCGATTTCAACGGGGCTCGCCTTGCGCGTCATTCCGATGCGAGGAAGCTGATAGCGGTCGCCGGCGGAGCTCACCATGCCGAATTGCGCGGTGACGGAACACATGTATCCGGCGTCCTGCACCTGCCGAATCTGGCTCGGACGAAAATCGCCGGGCATGCCATTGGGGAAACCGAAACAGCTCGGGCTTCGCCCCATGCCCTCTTCGATCTGAGCGCGAGAGCGCTTCAGTTCTTCCCACGATTCCTCGTCCGTGATGCTCGAGAAGATCGGATGCGTGGCGCTGTGTGAGCCGATTTCCATCAAGCCGGAGTCCGCCATTTCTCGCAGTTCGCTCCAGGAGCACGGCGCGAATTTCACAGGAGGCGTACGCGGTATCGACACTCCTGCACTCTTCGCCATGGCTTCGATCCGCGCATTGCGTTCTTCCGGCCGCAATTGATTCAGAGATCGGAAAACGTCGTCGAGTTTGTCGGCGATCAACTCCGCCGGAGGCAGCGCCTGCTCGCTCAGCCACAACACTTTGTCGGTCCAGATCCAATCTTCGCCGCGGATGAACGAACTCACTACGAAGAACGTTGCCGGCAGCTCGAACTCCTTCAGCAACGGAAATAGAAACTCGTAGCAGTTGCGCCGCCCATCGTCGACGGTGACCGCCACCATCTTCGGATCCAGTTGGCGGCCGGAAGCCAACTGCTCGGCGATTTGCGCCAGTGGTACGACTTTGAAGTACCGTCGCAAATATTCGAACTGCGCGCGGAGTCCCTCTACGTTCAGCGCGTTTGCGTCTGCCGCTCCCGGTCCGGAAAAGTTGTGATACATGAGGACGCGCGCCATCTTCGCCGACCACGCACGGGTCAGCGCGAACACACCGCAGTTTCGCATCACTCGGAGCGCAACATTGCTCATGAATGGACGCGATCATACCATCGCCGGGAATTAAAGAACCGCCGGGTGCCCCATTTCTCGCGCGCCCTTTGCGCGAGAAATGGGGACTTTCGACAAAGCGCTGGAACTCTCGACGAACCACCGCCGGAGATTGATCGTAGAATCGACTGCCCGAAAGACGCGTCGATTCCGATGACTTTGGTGCATCCCGGCAACTGTAGTTTTGCGATACCCTAGCGCAGTGGAAAATCGTCATCCATGTCGGATTTGAAGAAACAGATCGCGTCCTACGCGCGAGTCGTAACGAAACGCCAACCTGCCGCCCGTGGGCTGACGGTCTATCCCGATGACACCTTTCTGGTTTCTTTTCCGCGCTCGGGCAACACCTGGACTCGTTTCTTGGTCTGCAATCTCATCAATCCCGACGATCCGGTAAACTTCGCCCAACTCGAATCGCGCATTCCGGAAATCTACGACGTCACGGACCGCGCTCTGCGGGCCTTTCCGCGGCCCCGCATTATCAAGAGTCACGAGAGTTTCGATCCTCGCTACAAAAAAGTCATCTACATCGTGCGCGATCCCCGCGACGTTCTGTTGTCCTATTACGAATTTCAACTGAAGCGCCGCGTGATCACGGAAGAGTGCAGCCTGGAGGAGTTCGTTCCGCGCTTCATGGAGTCCGAATTCGAACCCAAGACCGGATCGTGGCGCGATCACGTGCTGGGTTGGATCGCCACACGAGCCGGCCAGCAGAATTTTCTATTGCTACGCTATGAAGAGATGCTGGCGAATGCCGAGCAAGAGAGCACGAAGGTCGCTTCGTTCCTTGGCCTCGACTCCAGCCCGGAACGCGTGGCGCGCGCGGTAGCCCTGAGTTCCGCCGACCGCATGCGCGCGCTGGAAAAGGAGGAATCCGGACGGTGGAAGGAAACCAAGAATACCCGGCAGGATAAATCCTTCGTCGGTAAGGCCACGGCAGGAGGATGGAAGTCAGCCCTACCGGAGCATTGTGTCGCGGAACTCGAGTCAGCATGGGGAGACGTGATGCGTTCCGTTGGCTACCAGCTCTGGACGAAAACGAAGTGGTAGACGACGGCCCGGGTGGGATTTTACTTTCTCTTTCCGGCGGCGCTCTTCAGACCATTCCATACTCCAGGCGGAAGATGATTCCGCAACCAATTCTTGCTTCTCCCAGTTCCTGATTTCATGGCGAGATAAAAACTTCCCCGGCTTGCCGGGCGGGCGAAGTGCAGGTTTATATAACTCTTCATTTCACCACCCCAACGCATTTTCGAATCGTCAGTGCCGCCCAGAAAATCGTAGCGTCGCACTCCCTCGGCGATGACTTGCTCCAGCACACGACTGCGCAGCACGTAGCCCACACTGTCGGCCGCATGTTGGGGATCAAACCCTTCCTGCAACGAAAACACCGTAGTCCCGTAGCGTAAGCCGAACTGCTCGGCGACAATCTTCCTGTTCAGTTCGAGAATCCAGAACTCCAGCCGTCGGCGCGCCAACAGAAATCGAGACATCTCTCGGTAGAATTGCTGGCGTGGCGGCGAATGAAGCGTACCCGGCAGACCTCGCAACTGCCAATGTTTGCCATGCAACTCGAACAGTGCCGCCAACCGCGCATCGATCTCGCTCTCTTCCGCGCATCGACGCACTCGCACGTCGAATTTCTTTTCCAAGCGCCGCGCTCTCAGCCCGATCTTGCCTCGCTCTTTACTGGAAAGCCTCTTCAGGTATTCTTCCCAATTCTCGCCGAGCTCGACTACCGTCTGCGGCCGCGCCGAGTTAACGCACTTCCACTTTCGCGCCGCCAGGACGCCTGGCAGCCTCGCCCCCAGGGAAGAATCGGCCGGCAGAGTATTCAACTCGCAAACATCCCATTGTTCGGAGTTCTGCTCCATCCAATCAAGCAGTCCGCGGCTGAATGCCTCTTCGCGACCCGGACACGCAGGAAGATCGAGATTGTCGGAATCGTGACTGCCGTCGCCCATCATGCGCAGCACACGTAGCGAGAATGGAAAGGCTTGCCGAACCGTAATCGCGAGCGGCGCCAGGCCCACGAGCCTCGAATCCGCATCGCGAAACGCCAGCACCCGCAACCGGTCGCTCCCGCCAAACGCGCGCCACCACGGCACTAGCCACTCGTAAGTAGAAAATATCGTGGAAGGGGGATACTCGCCGAGCAGCCCGTCCCACTCCGCCCGTAACGACTCCAAGCTCTCCAGACTGTCGTGTACCACGACGCTGAGATTTTTGTCGGAGGCCATCTTCCTTGCTAGAGCGTAGCAAAAATTCACCGAACCGCAGGGGACACAGAGTCTCACACGGTGAATCGACAGCCTTTCCCTGTGTCCCCAGTGTCCCCTGGGGTTAGTCTTCTCTTCTGCCCGGTGCCCTCAGTGGTTAATCAGCGCTGCCCAACCCGGCTGCTAATCTGTAGGCTGCCATGAGCCTGATCAGCCGCGCCCTCAAGAACGTGACCTCGAGTTGGGCCGGTCTGGCGCTGAACATTGCGGTCGGCTTCTTTCTCTCGCCGTTCATTCTGCACCACCTGGGTGACGACGCATTCGGCTTATGGGTGCTGATCTTTTCTCTGACCGGCTACTACGGCATCTTCGACTTCGGCATTCGATCTTCACTCATTCGCTACGTATCCAAATTCCAGGCTACGGGCGACACAGATCAGCTCGCGCGGCTCATCAACACCAGTTTGTTCACCTACACCTGCCTCGGCGTCATCCTTCTGGTCCCAACCGCGCTCGGGGCACTCTATGTCGATCGCCTCTTCCACGTTCCGCCGGAGTTTCTGCGCGACGCCCGCATCCTGTTTCTGGTTGTGGGATCGTCCCTCGCTCTCGGTTTTCCGCTGGGGATTTCAGGCGGCATTCTCGAGGGCCTGCAGCGCTTCTATCTTCTGAACTGGACGAACATGGTGTCGCTCGTAGTGCGCGCTACGCTGATCGTTCTCGCCCTGCAGCACGGTTACGGGTTGCTCACGGTAGCGATCATTACGGTCTCGTTGCCCCTGATCACCTCGGCGGTTCGCGCCGGAATGGCGCAGCGTATCCTCGCCATCCCTTACGGATGGAAATACGTCGACCGCGAGTCCTTCCGCCAAGTCGCGAGCTACGGGTCCATCACTCTGATGATCATCGTGGCTACGCGTCTGCGTTTCAAAACTGACGCGGTCATCATCGGCAGTTTCCTTTCTGCAGCGGCCATCACCCATTTTTCCATCGGCGCCCGTCTGGTCGACTATACCGGCGAAGTGGTCAGCAGCCTGGCGCAGATCTTCACGCCCATGTCGAGCCAGTTTCATGCTGCCGGCGACTACGATCGCCTGCGACGGATATTTATTGCCGGGAACCGCGCCTGCGCCTTCATCATGTTCCCCATCTGCGTTTCCCTGATCGTGATGGGCAAGTCGGTGATCGAAGCCTGGATGGGGCCGCGCTACGTTTCCAGTTACGTCATCCTGCTCATTCTTCTGATTCCGACCACGTTGTACAACGCACAGACGGTCTCGAACCGCATCCTGTTCGGCATGAGCCAGCACCGTTCGCTGGCAATCGTCGTCCTCATCGAGGGCGTGGCCAATGTAATTCTCAGCGTGGCGCTGGTGCGCCCGCTGGGCATCGTCGGCGACGCGATCGGTACCGCGATTCCTCTGTTTTGCACCGGGATTGTTTTCCTGCCGCGCCACATGTGCCGCCGCCTTGAAGTTCCGCTGCGAAAATTTATTCCCGAGGCCTATTTCTATCCGGCGTTCTTTAGCCTTCCGATGGCGCTGGTATTGCTCCTCGCCCAGCGATCGTTCTATGCCCACCGTTACCCTCAGCTCGTCCTCAATTTGCTGCTCGGGTGGGTCGTATACGGCGCGGGCGTGCTGTGGTTTATGCTTGCCCGCGACCCGGCGGGAATCCATCTGAAGGGAAAATTAATCCGCTATTTTGCGCCGCCCGGCAGACGCTAGAAATGCGATCATGATGCTCCGAATCGGATGCAAGAAACTGCACACTCACGAAATTCACAGATAAAATGATTCCTCTCCTGCGCAACGATTTGCACACCGGCGATCTTAAAACCTCTCGCCCTGCAAACAATTCAAAGTTTGGCCTTTATCCTTATCAATTTACAGTACAATGACGTAGCTTGCTGCGGCATGGCACTTGCGTGGGGTAAAGGGTTCTGCCGATTTTAGTGTAAAGTGGTTTTAATCAGTGGTCCTCGGACCTGCCAACCGGAGTTGTCGGTCTGGCGCAAATGTTTCCCCCCAATCGCGAGTCTGGAAATCATCGTTGATTTCTTCTACGGAATAACTGAATAAGAACCGTCATCGGTATGCATCTCATCCACAAATAACGAACCAGGGAGGTTCAAGGAATTGTCTGCTTCGACGAGTCATTTGATTGCACCGCACGGCGGCGAACTCATCAATCTGCTGGTAGCACTGGAAAAGGCCGCGGAACTGAAAGCCCACTCCCGCGAGTGGCCATCTTGGGACCTGACTGCCCGTCAAGTTTGCGATCTCGAACTGCTCATGAGCGGAGGCTTCTCGCCTCTGCACGGCTTTATGACCAAAGCCGATTATGAAGGCGTCTGCCACAACATGCGCTTGGCCAGCGGACTCCTCTGGCCCATGCCGATCACGCTCGACGTGACTGAAGAATTTGCCAAGAAGCTCACGCCTGGCAGCAGTAAAGTCGCGCTGCGCGACGCCGAAGGCGTCATGCTCGCCGTGTTGCACGTGGAAGAAGTATGGCAGCCCGACCGCGCTGCCGAAGCCAAGGCGGTATTCAACACCACCAGCAAGGCTCATCCCGGCGCCAACTATGCGATGAACCTGTCGAACCCGTGGTATGTGGGCGGCCGCATCGAGGGCCTGCAGGGCCCGTCGCACTACGACTTCCGGATGCTCCGCCTCACGCCGGCCGAACTGCGCGCTGAGTTTGCCCGCCTCGGCTGGCGCCGTGCCGTTGCCTTCCAGACCCGCAATCCCATGCACCGCGCCCATGTCGAACTTACTTTCCGCGCGGCCAAGCAGGTCGAAGCCAATCTGCTGATCAACCCCAGCGTTGGCATGACCAAGCCCGGCGACGTGGACTATTTCACCCGCGTCCGCTGCTACCAGCTTCTGCTCTCGAAGTTCCCGCAGGGAACCGTGAAGCTTTCCTTACTGCCCCTGGCGATGCGCATGGGCGGACCGCGCGAGGCCATCTGGCACGCGCTGATTCGCAAGAACTACGGCTGTACGCATTTCATCGTCGGCCGCGACCACGCTGGTCCGGGCTCCGATCCTGAGACCAAGAAGCCGTTCTACGGCCCCTACGAAGCGCAGGAACTATTCAAGAAGAACGAAGCCGACATCGGCGTTGCCATGGTCAGCTTCAACATGATGGTCTACCTCGAGGATCAAGACAAATACGTCCCTGACAACGAGGTGAAGCCGGGCGACAAGGTTCTCAACATCTCCGGCACGGAACTCCGCGACCGCCTGAACGAAGGCCGCGACATTCCCGCGTGGTTCACGTATCCCGAGGTCGTTCAGGAACTGCGGCGCAGCTTTCCGCCACGCGCCAAGCAGGGCGTGACGATTTTCTTCACCGGACTCTCGGGTTCGGGTAAGTCGACCATCGCCAACGTCCTGCTCACCAAATTCCTGGAAGTCGGCGGACGCCCGGTCACCATCCTCGACGGCGACCTGGTGCGCAAGCATCTTTCCTCGGAACTCGGATTCTCCAAGGAGCATCGCGACATCAACATTCGCCGCATCGGCTATGTCGCTTCGGAGATCACCAAGAACGGCGGCATCGCCATTTGCGCGCCCATCGCGCCTTATGACGCGACCCGCAAACACGTCCGCCAGATGATCGAACCGTACGGAGGCTTCATCCTCGTGCACATCGCCACTTCGGTCGACGTCTGCGAACAACGCGACCGAAAGGGACTGTACGCCAAGGCGCGCGCCGGCATCCTAAAGGAATTCACCGGAATCTCCGATCCTTACGAAGTTCCGGCGGATGCCGAAGTCACCATCAACACCGGCGAACTTTCGCCCGAAGAAGCCGCCCAGGAAATCATTCTGCACCTGGAGCGCGAAGGCTTCATCGGCGTGAACGGGACCGGAGCGTAGCTCGAAGCTGTAACGAAGCGGTCTAAGGGGAACAAGGGACCGGCCATGCCCATATTAGCGACCAAAATTCTGGTTGGCTTCATCGTCGGAATCCTCATCGGCCTCACCGGCGTGGGGGGCGGCGTTCTGCTGCTCCCCGTGCTGATCTTCGGCCTGGGATATTCCCCGATTGTGGCAGTCGGTTCCGATGCGCTCTTCAACTTCTTCACCAAGATCCCGGCCGGCCTGCTGCATCTGAAAAAAGGCACAGTGCGGCGTAAAGTCGTGATCGCTCTTGCCTGCGGAAGCGTTCCGGGGTCGATCGCCGGTGTTCGCCTGCTGGTGTACATCCGTCATCTCTACGGCGACGGAGTCAACAACTTCATCAAAACCGCCGTCGGCATCCTGCTGATCGTCGTTCCGTTGCTTCTTCTGTTTCAACGGCGGATTGAGGAGAAGATCGCCAACCGTCCTCCGACCATGAAGGGATTCATCGGGATGGCCGTGATCGGCCTGGTCGCCGGATTCCTGGTGGGCATGACCTCGGTAGGGTCGGGCAGCATCATCATGATGATGCTCTTGTTGTTTTACAGCTTCCCTCCCAAAACCAACGTCGGCACCGACATTGTGCACGCCGTCATTCTCACCGGAGTCACTAGCCTTATGCATTTCCGCCTGGGCAACGTTGACCCCAGCCTGGTGGTTTCGCTGCTGATCGGGTCCATCCCTGGCGGGCTGCTGGGCTCGCACTTGAGCACGCGGGTTCCCATGCTTTGGCTGCGCCGTCTGCTCTGCGCCCTGCTGCTACTCACCGGAGCGCGCATGTTGTGGGCTTGATTCCACAAAAGAGAATTTCTGAAAGTATTTCGGAGCACATGAATTCTTCCTACGCCGACATTCTGCAACGCATTCAAGCCGCGCTTGATTCAACCCGTGAAATCTTCGCTCGCTTCACGCCGGGCGCCGTCGCTACCGAATACAAGGCCGGGCACGATCCGGTCACCGAAGCCGATCGCGCCGTCGACACCGTTCTGCGCCAGAACCTGCTGCGCGAGGGCGAAGGCTGGCTCTCGGAAGAAACCGCCGACAATCCTTCCCGCCTCGATAAACAGCGAGTCTGGATCGTCGACCCTCTCGACGGCACGCGCGAATTCGTTCTTGGATTGCCGGAGTTCTGCGTTTCGATCGGCTTCATCGAAAATGGCAACCCGGTGGCCGGAGGGATTTACAACCCTGCCACGCAGGAAGCCTTCCTGGGATCGATTGACAGCGGCGTGCTGTACAACGGCAAGCCCGCGCGCGCCAGCCAGCGCACCAGCCTTGACGGAGCGCTGGTACTCGCCAGCCGCAGCGAGGTCAAGCGCGGCGAGTGGAAACAATTTGAAGGCGGTCCGTTCAAAGTTCAGGCGATGGGCTCGGTCGCCTACAAGCTTGCGCTCGTTTCTGCCGGCCTCGCCGAAGTTACGTTTACGCTGACTCCAAAAAACGAATGGGACGTGGCCGCCGGCGCCGCGCTGGTGCTGAGCGCCGGAGGTTTTGTCGCGACTCTCGATCACGCGCCTCTGCGCTGCAATAACAGAAATCCTCTAATCTCCGGCCTGCTCGCGTCCGGCCCAAATCTGCGTGACGAATCTTCTGGTCGCCGTCGACGGCCACATTGAGTCCGTGACTCTGAAATCCGCCAGACATTCCTGATAAGGTTGTCACCAGCATGCCGCCGATGAACAGCTTCTATGTGGTCGGAGGCCGCCTGAGAAGCACCCTGTTCCGCCGGTTGGAAGAATGGCAGGCCTGCGAACAAGCGCTGCTGATCGAGTTCGACCCCGCCAGCAATCGATCGAAGAGCAGAATCGAATATGTTTCTCCGCCAGAAGTCTGCCCGAAACATTCGAGGGCGGTTCAGTTCAAGTCGGCCACACTGAAAGACAACCTGCTCTATGCCTGCACTTCCACCGAAGTGCTGGTCTACGAACTCCCCGCCTTCCGCGTTGTACATTACATCTCCCTGCCCTGCTTCAACGATCTGCATCATGTTTATCCTTCGCAGCGGGGAACAATACTCGTGGTCGTGACCGGCCTCGACATGGTGGTCGAGATCACAACGAAGGGAGAAGTGGTTCGCGAGTGGAGTGTAATCGGAGAAGATTTGTGGAAGCGATTTTCGCGCCAAACCGATTATCGTCTCGTTCCCACCACCAAACCGCACCGGTCGCATCCCAATCACGTCTTCGAACTCGACGGTGAAGTCTGGGTCACACGCTTCCAGCAGCGCGACGCTATCTGCCTCACCACCCCTGGTCCGCGCATCGATATCGCGGTGCAAAGCCCGCATGACGGCTATGTCGTTGGCGACAGAATTTACTTCACCACCGTCGACGGCCATATCGTGATTGCCAACAAGAACTCGCTGCACGTGGAAGAGACCATCGACTTGAATGAGATGTCCCGACAATCCGGCCAGATTCTAGGCTGGTGTCGCGGCCTGCTTCCGCTCGACGATCGCTGGTTGTGGGTGGGATTCACTCGCGTTCGTCCCACGAAATTCGTCGAGAATGTGGCGTGGATCCGCAACGGAACGTCGCGGCACAAGCCGTCACACATCGCGCTTTACGATTTGAAGCTCCGCAGGTGCGAACAGGAAATCGAACTCGAGCCACACGGAATTGGCGTAGTCTTCAGTCTGCTCCCGGCGCCGGAGATGCCCCGAACCCGTCGCGAAATGAACGATGAAATCTGAATCGCCCATCGTTTTCTTGATGTATCACGAACTGGAGATTCCGGGCCGGCCGCTCTGCCGTCTTGAGCCCGGTTACGCGCGGTACGCCGTTTCCGAGAACGAATTTCGGCAACAGATCGAGCATCTGCAGAACTCCGGCTACAAGGGCATCGACGTAAGTCACGCTCTCGAATTCCCGCCCGAAAAACGCGTCGCCATCACCTTCGACGACGGCAGTGAGACCGATCTGCTCGCCGTCGCGCCCATCCTGCAGCAAGCCGGCTTCAGCGCCACGTTTTACATCACGGCTGGTTGGCTGGGACAACCCGGTCACCTTACCCCAACGCAGTTAACGGAACTCGCCAGCCAGGGTTTCGAAATTGGCAGCCACTCCATTACTCACGCCTACCTCACCGATGTGGATGATCGCACGCTGCGCCATGAAACAGCCAATGCCAAGACCGCTCTCGAACAGATCATCGGCAAGCCAGTCGAACATTTCTCTTGCCCCGGCGGCCGCTACAACGGTCGCGTTGCCAATGCCGTGCGGGCAGCCGGTTTTCGGACTGTCGCCACCAGCCGCATCCATGCGAACTCTCGCGACACAAATGTATTCGCACTCGGCCGCGTCGCCATCCTCCGCGGCCTGCCGCTGTCGGAGTTCGCGAACATCTGCACTGGCGCGGCGCTGCCGCAACTGAGCGCCCAAGCCGGCATCAGAAACGCCGCAAAGAAACTGATGGGCAACTCGCTGTATGATCGCGTGCGAAACGCTCTGCTGGGGAGCCAGAAATAGATGGTCGACCGCATTCCCGCCACCGAGCGCAGCCGCCAGCCCGTCTTCGTCATGGGCTGTCATCGCTCCGGCACCAACTTGCTCTACGACACGCTTTTGTCGGCCGGAGGCTTCGCCGTCTATCGTGGATTTCTCCCGATCTACAAACTTCTGATCCCGCGCTTCGGCGATCCCCACAATCCCGCGAACCGCAGACAAATCGTCGATGCTCTTATGAAGAGCAAGGCCTTTGAGCGTACCGGACTGCATGCTGCCGATCTTTCTTCTCAACTGATGGAGCAGGGCCACACCGGCGGCGATTTCCTGCGCACCATCATGGGAGAGATTGCCGCGAAACAAAACGCCAGGCGCTGGACGGTCTACGATCCCGATAATGTTCTCCATGTCGCACGAATCAAGGCCGACACTCCCAACGCGCTCTTCGTCCACATCATCCGCGACGGACGCGACGTTGCGTTGTCTCTGAAAAAGATGGGCGGATTCCGCCCTTTCCCCTGGAACCGCAAGCCGCGCGGCCTGCTCGAAACTGCGTTGTACTGGCAGTGGATGGTGCTCGCCGGCAAACGCCACGGCCGCCAGATTCCCGCGGACTACATCGAGGTTCACTATGAGGACCTGGTGACGCAACCTCGTCCGACGCTGGCGAGACTCGGTCAATTCCTGGATCACGATTTAAGTTACGAGCGCATTCAGAACGCCAGCCTGGGCAGTCTGCGTGAATCGAATTCCTCGTTCCTCGACGAAGGTCCCGTGTGGAAGGAACATCCCGTGAATCGCTGGAAGGATAGATTGTCGAGCAAAGAAATCTGTGACATGGAAGCGCTCATCGGCCCTTGTTTACAGGAATGCGGATACGAGTTGACGAGCACCGCCAGTCAGCGCAATCTGACCCTGCGTTTGAAGTGTCTCGCCGCCGCCTACCCACGATTTCTCAGCACCAAGCTTTGGCTCAAGCAGAAAACTCCGGCAGGCCGCCTCGCGAACCTTTCTGCGCTGGAGCTTTCCGACAAGCCGGAGACGACTTGAGAGCTACGGAGCAAGCGGAACAATATGTGGGAACCGCCTCCCCCGCCTGTCCATCGAGCGCAGTTCGACGGGTTTCTGCCGGTCGACAGCGTCGCTGCCATCGGCAAGCAAACGCGATGACGCACACTCTGAGGTTGCTCACGCTATTGTGCGGGAGCGCACTCGCCTTGGCGGCGCAGAGCCCGCCCAGCTCCGCAACCTACTCCGCCCGTACCGACCGCAAAGTCGTCCCCTACTCGCAAGCGCTGCCCGCCCTCGGTCCCGCAGGATCAATCATCACCGATCCTAGCTTCGGATCGCGCATTGCCCGCGTCACTGACCCCCGATCCGATCCCAAAGGAAGCGGACGATCTCTCTTCACACCGTCATCCTCGGAACAGAATTCCTGGAACAACAATTCCACGATGTTCTACGTCGACACTCCCGGCGGCTCATTTCTGCTTTACTCTTTCGATCCAGCTACCATGAAAAGCCACCTCGCAGGCGCGCCGAATCTCCGCTGGACCGGCGAGCCGCAGTTCAGCTACACCCAGCCCAACATTCTCTATGGAGTCGTTCGCCGCGATACAGTCTTTCAGCAATACGATCTATCAACCGGGAAAATCTCCGACATCAACAACGCCTCCAAGTGCGTAAAGCTTCAGTCGACTGACGGCGCTGGCTCGCCCACGGTCAGCGCCGACGACAGCCGCTTCATGACTGCGCTCGGTCCGATGCAGGACAAGAACTACTTGATCTACGTCTACGACCGCTCGCTCGGCTGCCGCTGGTACAACACGCAGACCGGAGAAGTCGGCGGGCAGTGGGGTCCGAAGGGAACCATCTCCGCTCCCGATCGTTTTCTGATTCACAACGCACGCATGGCCAAGTCTGGTAAATATGTTTACGTCACCCGCGGCGGCGGTCCCGGCATTGGAACCGCGTGGGTCGTCTGGGAGATCGACACCATGAACCTCACGGCCTGTCCGAAAGGTTGCAAGGCACACCATGCGCTCGGCTATTCGCACATCGTGGGTGCATCCGGAATGAGTCATCCCCTGGAGATCTGGCTGCGGCCCCTGGACCACCTGGAGCAAGCCACTTCGATTGTCGCCGATCTCGAACCGGCAAAGGATTTCTGGTACGACTCACATTATTCCTGGAACAACGTGGACCCGAGCGATTCCGCCCCGGTTTGCTTTTCGACGTACCGCCCCACCAATCCCAATACTCGAGGAACCCCGCCGCTCGTGACCGGCCCGTGGGAGAACGAGATCGACTGCGCGGAAACTGACGATAAGGCTTCCAAGGTGTGGCGCTTCGCGCACACCTACAGCACCGCCAGAAACGGCTTTTGGTCGCAACCGCGGGGCAATGTCTCGCAGGACGGCCGTTTCTTCATGTTCACATCGGATTGGGAAGATCAGCTGGGGAAGTCTGACGGCGAACGCTATCGTACCGATGTCTTTATCGTCGAGTTAAAATAACGCGTCCGAAAGTCTTCTGGGCGTCTCGGCCCGCGCCTACTTGTCAATGAGAATGTCGGAGTAGCTCACCATCCAGCGCGAGAGCGGCGTAACTGTCTTGGCCCACTGTTTGAATTCATAAAAGTTCGCGTACTCCCAGCGCATCGCTCGAACATGGAAGGACCGCTCGGAGTCGTCCCGCCGGTGCGCCAGCGGATAGCCCAACTCCTGCAGGCAGTTTCCCACCAGACTCTCGAATCGAACTAACTGATCCGCAGGAAACTTTTCCTTCCACCGGCCCACGGGGGAAAAGCGGCCTTCCCTCAGTTCTTCTTTGAACGACGTCAGCGGCTCCTTCACAGAACCGATGCTTGTCTGCTGAATGAGCTGATAGTCGAGGTCGCGTTTGAGAAATTTGCCGATCTTCTCCAACGCCGGCGACAGCCGCTCGACCAGTTCCTCGTAGCGCACTTCCATGTACTTTGAGCCAAGCGTGGCCCCAAGTCTTCGGCCCTTGCGCACGATCCACTCCCAGTACAGGCCAGCGGCCAGCAAGCTGCGCTTCTTGTCCCAGGGTAGCGGACGACTCCAGCGCCGCTGATCCAAAGATAAGGCCACGTCGCGACCATCGCGGATGATATGGATAAAGCGAGCCTCGGGAAAATCGCGGCCAATGCGAAGCATGTGAGCGGTGTTCGTGGGCGTGGAATCAATCCAGCAATCCACGCCCTGCTTCCGTGCGATCTCGCCCATAACGATGCGCAGAAAGTCGCTGCCGTCGCGGCACTCGCGCAGAACCTTGGCTTCGATCTCTTTCGCCTCCAGTCCAGAGACGGCGAAAGCCTTGCTGCGCAACCACTCTCGCATCATCGTTTGCCGGTTCCGGTCGACGCGCAGATCCCCGAATACGGGTTCGAGCACGTCAAAAACATTCATTTGCGTGTGGAATTCCGCAAAACCCCCAGCCGATAGCAAGAGGTGATACAGATAGCTAGTCCCCGAGCGAGGACACCCCAGGATGAATACGGGAGGTTTCATGCGCTGGGCTCTTCCATTTCCGGCTGATTTTCTTTCGCGTCCTTGCGGCGGCTCTGCAACCATCCGCGAAACCGCTGCCGCTGTTCAAACATTCTTCGCGCTGGTCCGCGCAGGCTTGAGATTACCCCAAAGCGCGATTTCGTAAACCAAGGCACGCGATGTGGCACGCATCCATACTTCTCTTTGTATTTTCCTTCTCCGCCCCAGTCGTAGATTTCCGCGCCGCGAGCTTTCCAGTACCGCATGGCATACCAATGAATCGCCTCATTCGGGCGCAGGTTCTGACTCGACCGCAAACTGGCGTTTCCCCAAAATTCGGCAATCTTGTTAAATCCGGGAAAGATGCCGGTAGCAATGCACTTCCCTTCCGCATCCCGCGCCCTCAGCAGCAACAGCCGCCGCGTAGGTTCAAGATTCCTCATTAGCGCGCGCACTCGCTCCACCGGATAGGTCGGAACTAGTCCCTGCTTGGCGAATACATCCTCGAGTTGCGAATAATATTCGTCGGCAAACCCGGCGTCGTGCGCTTCTTCCACGATGACCCCGCTCTTCTCCGCCTTGCGAATGCAGCGCCGGCACGCGCTGTCCATATTGCCGAGCAGCTTGTCTTCCGTCTGCGTCAGATCGGTTCGATAAGACGCGTAAGCCTCGCAGGCGAATCCCAAATCCTTCCCGTCATCGAATTCAAAGAGAGGATCGGAGACTTCCATATGCAGACACTTCAGATCGCCCCAGGCGAGTTCCTCGACCGCCGCTAGCGCATCTTTGCGCGACGCCCCCGCGACCAGATTGAATCCCATGTAGGGCGTGGTCCAACCCGGAAACGAACTGCCCAGCATGCGAACGCCGAAACGCGAAAATGTCAGCCCCGAAAAATAACCGGCGACCTCGCCTCCGTCGATCAGTTCACAGACCACAATCCTGGCCCGCTGCGTTTCGCGCACGAACTGCAGCCACTCCCGCGTCTGAAACACAGTCCGGTCGGCAAAGCGATCCAGCTTCGCCCAGTCCACCGTTCCAGCATCGATCAGCTTCGCTTTCATGCGTGCGAGACCACTCCTAGCGTCGGAGACAATTCCTAGTATGACAGCCGCGGCGAGACCAGTGATTACTACTCATACTCCAAGGCCATAGAGTATTCGGAATCTAACGATAAACTTGTTCAGTGCCTCGCGACTCGGAACGAATCTGGTACCGCCTATCCCGAATGAGTTGGGACGAACTGCGCAGCCGCATGCGCCAGGAAGGCGGCAAACGCCTGGACGTAGCCCTCTATCGCGTTGGACTGGAGCCGAGAACGCAGCAAGTTCCCAATCCAAGCCGTCCTCCGGGCAAGTTTTTTTTCGCGCCCGAAGAATTGCCGGAACGCATCCAGCTTCTTCAGCAGCATCTGCCCACCGAAATCGACGCCTACGTCCGCAAGGCCGACGAAATCTGCCATCATCGTTTCCGGCTGCTGGGCTTCGACAGCCTTGACTACGGGAAAGAGATCGACTGGCACCTCGACGCCGCGCACGGCAAGCGCACGCCTCTCATCCCCTGGTACAAAATCAAATTCCTCGATTTCAGCGTCGTGGGCGACCACAAAGTCACCTGGGAACTCAACCGTCATCAGCATCTGGTCACTCTGGCCAAAGCCTGGCTCTTCTCGCACGAGGAACAATACGCGGAAGAAGCCATCGCGCAGTGGTATTCGTGGCAGCAGGCAAATCCATATCCTCTCGGCATCAACTGGGCCAGCAGTCTGGAGGTTGCCTTCCGTTCGCTTTCCTGGCTCTGGATGCGGCATCTGCTGGCGGACTGCCCGGTTCTGCCGGCGAATTTCGCGAACGACCTGCAAGACGCTCTCGCGCTGAATGGACGCCACATCGAACGCTACCTCTCCACCTATTTTTCTCCCAACACCCACCTGCTGGGAGAAGGCGTCGGGCTTTTCTTCCTTGGAACGCTTTGCCCGCAACTTTCCCGCGCTGAGAAATGGAAAGAGCGTGGCTGGAAAATTCTGCAGGAGGAAATTCGACGCCAGGTTCTCCCCGACGGTGTTTACTTCGAGCACTCGCTCTATTACCACGTTTACGCGCTCGATTTCTTCCTGCACGCGCGGGTTCTCGCCGTGCGAAATGGAATGCAGATTGCATCCCTATTCGATGATGTAATCCGAAAAATGCTGGCGGTAGTGCAAGCCCTCGCGCAAGCCGGTCCCCCGCACAACTTCGGCGACGACGACGGTGGCCGAGTCTTCAACCCCGGACGCAACCACGCCGAGCACATGACCGACCCACTTGCCCTTGGCGCCGCCTTGTTTCGCGATGGGAGCATGCCCGCCACGGCGATTCCTACGGAAGAGGCGATCTGGCTCTTCGGCTCCGACGCGTTCGACCAAACCGGCAGGGCACAAGTCGCGACCCGCAGCGCCAGTTGCTCGTTCTCACACGGTGGAGTCTACATCACAGCGAGTCCCGACTCTTCCCAACAAATGGTGATCAATGCCGGCTCCGGCCGCAGCGGACACGCCCACGCCGGCGCGCTGAGCGTGAAACTCAGCTTCGGCAATCGCCCCTGGCTGATTGATGCCGGCACGTTCGTCTACATCTCTTCCGACGCTTCGCCTGAAAACGATCGGCAGATATTTCGCGGCACCCGCGCCCACAATACCCTAGCCGTCGACGGACTCGACCAAGCCGATGCGGACGGCCCTTTTGCCTGGGCCGACTTTCCTGCAACCCAAGTCGAGAACTGGATCTCCGCCGCAACTTTCACGCTTTTTGCGGGCTCCCACTCCGGATACCAGCGCCTGACAGAGCCTGTACTTCATCGTCGCTTCGTATTCCATCTTCACGACAATTTCTATTTGGTGCGCGATGTTGCCGAGGGAACTGGATCGCATCTGCTCGAAACCTCCTGGCATTTTGCTCCAGACCTCACGGTCGCGCAGGTTGAGAATTACTTTGTCGCGTCCCCCGGAGCCCAGGACAGCCCCCAGCGCGCCGCTCTTACGCTGCTGCCCGCCCCCGATCCGCGCTGGAAATGTAATCTGATCACCGAGCACGTTTCTCCCGTCTACGGCGTGAAGGCACCTGCGCCGGTCCTGCGCTGCAGCGCGACCGTCGCCGCGCCCGCCGAACACGCCATGGTGCTCATTCCCTCGTCTGATCATGCCGATGCCCCGGGCAAGTTCGTTCGCGCCACACAGCCGTCGAACCCAAGCAGTCCGGCAGCCGTCTACACTTACGACTCCGCTCAAACTCTGCACCGCATGGTCTTCCGCGCAACCACTCCCGGTCAGACAAAACCGATTGCCTGGACCTTCGGCCCATGGACCAGCGACGCTGAATTTCTGTACGTTTGCGTGCGCGACCAGCGAGTCACCCATCTCCTATGTTGTGAGGCCAGCTTCGTGCATCTGCATGGCGAGCCCGTCTTTTCGCACGACACGCCGCTACAATATCTCGAGTGGCTGAATCGAAAAGGCGAGCGCTGGACAAATTCGTCGGATGAAGCCGCCGCCCGTTCTCTTTCTGTGAAAGCAATCGAGGCGCTGGTCTAAGCGGCGGCAAGCGCCGTCGCCAAAAGGACGCGAGTCAATGTGCGGCATCACCGGAGTCCTGCAATTCGACAGCAACGCCGGGTCCAGAGCCCCTGTCGATCCCGGCGTGCTCCGGCGCATGTGCGACGCGATGGCACACCGTGGCCCCGATGACGACGGCATCTATTTCGCCGGCCCAGTCGGCCTCGGCGTGCGCCGCCTGAGCATCGTCGATCTCGCCACCGGCCATCAGCCGCTCAGCAACGAAGACGGCACCGTCTGGATCGTCTTCAACGGCGAAATCTACAACCACACCGAGTTACGCCCGCAACTCGAAGCCCGCGGCCACGTCTACCGAACCCACAGTGACACCGAGACCATCGTCCACCTCTACGAAGAATACAGGCACGACTGTGTGCAACACCTGCGCGGAATGTTCGCCTTCGCTATCTGGGACGCGCGCCGCCAAACTCTTTTCCTGGCGCGTGATCGCCTGGGCATCAAGCCGCTCTATTACTATCTCGACGATGAGCGGCTCATCTTCGGATCGGAAATCAAGGTCATCCTCGCGCATCCGGGCATCGACGCACGATTCCATCGCGCCGCTCTCCCAGAGTACCTTGGCTTCGGATATCTCTCCGGCGACGAAACTTTCTATGCCGGAATCCGCAAACTCATGCCCGGGCACTCGATGGAGGTTGACGCCCGTGGTCAGATCAAGCACGAGCGCTACTGGGATGTACCCGTCGCTCAACCTGATTCATCCCGCAGCGAAACTTACTACGTTCAAACGTATCGCGATCTCCTCGAACAGGCCGTAAGCAGTCATCTGATGAGCGACGTTCCTCTCGGCGTTTTCCTCAGCGGCGGCGTCGATTCCAGCGCGGTCGCGGCCTTGATGGCGAAACTGATGAGAAAGTCCGGCGGCGCTCCGGTGGAAACTTTCTCGGTGGGCTACAGTGAAGACGCCTACAGCGAGCTACCCCACGCCCGCGCCGTCGCACAGCATCTCCACTCGATGCATCACGAAGTACTGCTCAGCCAGCAAGATTTCTTCGACACCTTGCCTCATCTCATCTGGCACGAAGACGAACCGATCGCCTGGCCCTCCAGCGTCCCGCTGTATTTCGTCGCGCGCCTGGCTCGCGAACGCGTCAAGGTCGTGCTCACCGGCGAGGGCGCAGACGAGACTCTCGCCGGCTACACCCGCTATGCCTTTACGCTGAAGAATGCCGTGTGGGACCGTGTGTATCGCCATGCGACTCCGGCCGCACTCCGCAACTGGATTCGCAGCGCCATCACCGACTCGACCTTGATCGGAGCAACCCTCCGCCGCAAACTCTCGCACACTTTTCTGGCGCGCAACGGCAACTCCTGGGCATCGTTCTACTTCGACAATTTCTTTTCCGCCTTCAGCGAGCCCGAACAGTCCGAATTGTTTTCACCTGGACTTGTTCACGAATTCGCCGCCGGCGCGCCGTATCGAGACGTGCTCGACTACTGGGACCATTCCTCCGGCGAAATGCTGCAGCGCCTGCTCTATACCGACCTCAAGACCTATCTTGTCGAACTGCTCATGAAACAGGACAGCATGAGCATGGCCGCGTCCGTCGAAAGCCGCGTCCCTTTTCTCGACCACCCGCTCGTTGAATTCGCCATCAACATCCCGCAGCACCTGCAAGTCGGCGGACTCTCCGGCAAACGCATCCTGAAAAAAGCCGTGGAAGACTTGCTGCCACGCTCCATTCTTGATCGCCCCAAGCTTGGCTTTCCCACGCCCTGGAGCCGCTGGCTGGCCGGGCCGCAACTCGACACAATCCGCAATCTGCTTCGCGAACCTCGCAGTCTCGAGCGCGGCCTATTTCAACCCAGCGCCATCGAGCGCATATTCTCGGAGCACCGCGCCGGCTACCGCGACCACTGCGACCGCATCTGGCGCCTATTGAATCTGGAATTATGGCAGAGAGTCTGCATCGAGAAAGAAGAACACGAGCGCGTGCCGGTCGTCACATGAAACCGGGTGCCCTATTTCTCGCGCGTTCTTTGCGCGAGAAGTGGGGATTTTTCGTGGCGACGAAAATTCACTCCCCCACCGACGTCATCCCCCGATAAACCTCCATCCACTGTTCTCGCACCGCATCCCACGAATACCTTCCCAACTCCCGCTGTGCATTCAACACCAGCCGCTCCGCCAGTTCCGGATCGCGTAGCACCCGAATCACATTTTCCGCCAGCGCCCGCACATCGCCCACGTGCGAGAGCAGCCCTGTGCGTTCGTGCTCGACCACGTAATGCATCCCCTCGGGATCGGTGCTCACCACCGGCATGCCCGAAGCGAACGCCTCCAGAATCGAAACCGGCATATTATCGAGACGTGAAGCATTCACGAAAATGTCTGCCTGATCGTAGGCGCGTTCGATCTTTTCGTGCGCGACCACGCCCTTGAACTCGACTCCTGTCAGCTTCAAATCCCGCACCAGTGCCCGCATCTCCGCTTCCAGCGGCCCTCCCCCAACCAGATCCATCCGGGCATCGGGAAACATCTTCTGCACTTCGGCAAACGCGCGCACCACCACATCGACACAATAGTAAGGATGAAATCCGCGAGTGCAAATCAGATGTGGACGCAGGGGCCGCCGCACCCGAAACGCGAACTGCGAAACGTCCACAATGTTCGGAATCGCCTGCGCCTTCAACCCAAACTCGCGAAATACTTCCACCAGATATTCGGATGGAACGACCAATCGATCGGTTCCCTTCACCACCCGGCGCGCGATGAAAGACTTGCGCAAGTGGTCACGGCATTCTCCGCTTCGATAATTGATCACACATTTTTTCCGCAAGCGGCGAGCGACCAGCCATGCCGGCAGCGGCGCCAGCAGGAACGACGAATAAGACGCGGAGAATATGTGCACGACATCCGCATCTTTCAGACTTCGCCATAGCTGCAGGATATACCGCGGCTCCCGAACCAGAGTGCGGAGAGCAGGCACTCGCTCCACCCAACCCAGCCCGCGTGGCGGACTCGGGTCCACGGGTACGAAGCTGACCTCAACATCCGGATCATCTTTCCAGCGTCGCATCAGCAGGTCCGCCTGCACCGCCTGCCCGCCGACATAGCGCAGTGTCGGAGCCACCAACGCAACCCGAACGCGCGGCTGTGTTGAAGGTTCCGCATGCATCTTGCGAGTTCCACTGGCACGCGTGCTCGCCCTCGCAAGCGCCTCCGCGTAAACCTCGGAATACTGTCGTCGTACACGCTCGAGGGTGAAGTGTTCTTGCGCGAATTGTCGCGCCTTTCGGCCCATCGCCGAACGCAATCCGCGATCGGTCAGCACCCGCTCCAACCCCGCCGCGAGCGCCTCCTCGTCGCCCGCAGGCACAATCATTGCCCGATCCTCGCCGCCGAGTTCAATGTTCCCCCCCACTGCAGTTGCCACGACGGCGACGCCCGCCGCCATCGACTCCAGCATCACATTCGACATGCTCTCGGAGATCGAAGGAACCACAGACACATCCATGCTGGCGAGAGTTGCAGGAATATCGCGGCGGTCGCCCAGAAAAATCACGCCGCCTTGCAGCCCCAGTTCCACTGCCTCGCGCTCCAGTTGGGGCCGCAGCGGACCATCGCCCACCAGCACCAGTTCCAGATTCGGAAATTTTCTGCGTACCCGCGCCCCCGCTCGAAGAAATGCGCTGTGACCTTTATACGTCGCATTCATGCGGGCAATCATGCCGGCGCGAAAAACTCCCTCGCGGCGCGGCAGGGCTGGAATCGTTTCCGCAAAAGCTTCCGCTGGCAGGCCATTGCCCACGACCACTAATTTACGTTCGGGCAAACCCGCGTCAGCCAGGCGATCGGCCGCTGCCCGCGAGTTGCACAGTACCCGGTCACAAAGACGAAACATTGCGAACTGCGCGCGGAATTGAGCCGGCGTAAGCAGATCGCCAAGCTGGCGATGACTGCCAATGACCACCGGAACCCGCGCCAGCTTCGCTGCCGGCACCAACATCAGATTCGTATAAAAGTCGAAAGCATGCGCCACCGCGACGCCCGACTCGCGCAGGTGCCGCATGAACTGCCAGCGGCTCCGCAATGACCGGAATCCGTAGAGGCTCCCACCCAGCGGCGACTGATAAAGTTCGCCGAGACCTTCCAGCAGCGGACCCTTTTTCTGCAAGCAGCCGAGATGTACTCGCAGGCCGTCATTCCGCATCGACCGCGCCACTTCGACGAACTGACGCTCCGTCCCGCCGGTTTCCAGGCTGTTGATCATCAGAAAGATGACACGGCTGGAATCGAATGCAGATGCAGAGGAGAGACCCGCAGGACGTGTTCCCGAGACTGGCTGGTCCGCCGCGGCCCCGGCGCGATTTTCTGTGTGCGGACTCATCCGATCTGCCCAGTCACACTGGTGACGTGGTACGGCTCCGCACTGGAGTCCGCAGCGTGGAACGATTCCAGGAAATTGCGATGCCACAACTCCAGCATCAGCAAACGCCAGATGCGGTCGGCATGGTTCCGGTGCCCGCGAAAGTGCTCGTCCAGCAACTGCTGAACGGCTTGCGGATTGAAGTATCTGCGCTGTAGCGTCCTCGGCTCCAGCAGTACGGTCAGAATCAGGTCCTTCAATTCGTGTCGCATCCAATGCACCAGGGGCAACGCGAACCCCTGTTTCGGCCGGTCGAGCGCTTCCCTCGGCACTCCAACTCGCTCCGCCAGCTTGCGCAAGATGTACTTCTGCTGGCCGCCCCGGATCTTGAATTCTGCGGGCAGCCCGGTCACCCACTCCACCAACAGGTGATCGAGAATCGGTACACGGACCTCCAGCGAGGCTGCCATGCTCATCCGGTCCACTTTCGTCAAAACATCGGCGACCATGTAAGTTTTCGTGTCCACGTATAGCATCTGGCTAATCGGATTCGTCGCCGGAGACTGGTCGAAATACCGGTACATCAGGCTTTGCGGATCGCCACTCTCTCGCGCCAACTCCCGGAACTCCCGCGACAACAGCGGCATTTCCCGTTCGAAAGCCGGGATGAACGAAATCCCATCCACATAGCGTTCCCGCCAGGGCAGCGAGACGTTGTACGAAAATTTGCGACCGCGCATGTTCCGCGGCAGCCGGGGATAAATCTGCGCGCGGTAGAAGCTCCGCGCCCACGCCGGAATCCGCTCGAACTTCTGCCGCCGATGATGAATGGCATAACGTTCGTATCCCCCGAAAATCTCGTCGCCACCGTCACCGGATAACGCCACCGTCACGTGCCTCCGCGCCAGGCAGGAAACGTAGTAAGTCGGCAACATCGAGGAGTCTCCGAACGGCTCCTCCAGCGAAGATGTCAGCGTCTCGACCGTCTCCAGGACATTCGGCTCCACCACCAACTCGTGGTGGTCCGTTCCGAAACGCTCCGCTACGATTCGCGCATAGTGTGCCTCATTGAAATCGTCGTGACGGAAGCCAATCGAAAACGTCTTCACCGGTTGCGAACTCGCGCGTGCCATCAGCGCCACCACTGTGGAGGAATCCGTGCCCCCGCTCAGCAGCGCTCCCAACGGCACATCGGAGATCAGCCGGATTCGTACCGCTTCCGCCAGCCGGCGCTCCAACTCCTCCAAACATTCTTCCTCGCTGCTGGGATGGTGCGTGTCGTACTGCGGAAGGTCCCAGTACTTCCGAAGGTGAATCTCGCCTCCTTCGAATTCGAGCAAATGACCGGGCGGCAACTTCTGAATGGGCAGAAAAGAAGTGAGAGGATCCGGAATATATCCGAAATACAAATACTGCAAAACCGCCTCGTTGTTTACCGCAGCAAGTTCCGGAGCCACCGCGAGGATGGCCTTGATCTCGGACGCAAACACCAGCCGATCGCCCACGACGGAGTAGTGCAGCGGCTTCTTCCCCAAGCGATCGCGCGCCAGCAGCAGCTTGCGACGGCGCTCGTCATATAGCGCAAACGCAAACATCCCGCGCAATTTATGAACGCATTCGGCCCCATACTCTTCGTACAGGTGCACGATCACTTCCGTGTCGCTATGGGTGGAGAACCGGTGTCCGCGCCGCTCCAGTTCGGGGCGCAATTCGAGAAAGTTGTAGATTTCTCCGTTGAAAACGATCGCGACCGTCTTGTCTTCGTTGAACACGGGCTGGTGCCCGCCGGCCACATCGATGATGCTCAGCCGGCGCATGCCCAGCCCCACGCCCCCTTTGGCGAAGATTCCTTCGTCGTCGGGCCCGCGGTGCACAAGCGTCTCGCACATGCGGTGAATCGCAGCCGCGGAGACCGCGCCGTCGGGATGACTTTGCACCATGCCCGCGATTCCACACATGCCGGTGTCGCTATCCTTTCAGAACCGCTTCTGAAGTCCGCTCTCGCGCCGCATTGGCCGCGCCCGGCCGCTCGCGCTTGAACCTGTAGTCCCGATACTCTCCCGGATTCCCCTCGTGCCCGTCGCAAGCCGCGAGAATCATGTTCACCATCTCGCGCGCGGAAACAAAGTGCGGCGTCTCACCTCGCTCATCGGCGCCGTCAATCAGTTCGCGCAGAAATCCCCGCATCGGCGCGCCCAGCATGGCGTCATCCTGCCGCGGATCCATGCCGTGACCATGCAACTTGATGAACACCCAGTCCGGCCGGCCTTCGACGGAAATTGCCGCTCGCTTCCAATTTTCCAGCCGCCGCAGACTCGCCGGATTCGCCGCGGTCAGCGCAGAATTGTCGATCCCCACAAGCCGCTCCGGCGCATGAAAATCCAGCAGCAGCGGCCCTTGCACCATGATCGGGAGGATTTCTGGAGCCCGTCCGCGCGACAGGTTTCGTCCTCCACCATGCGGCGCGCGCGTTGCTAACGGCAACCCACATTCGTAGAGCGAATTGATCTTGCCCGTCTGCGCCCGGTGAAACGGCGCAGCGGGCAGTGTCATATCCGCGTAGCAACCAGTCTCCGCCAGGATCTGCATCTCACCGTCCACTCCGCACCCGCGCCCCCGGTTCGAGTTCGCCAGCGCAAAGTTCCCGTGAGCGAACACATAGCGCGGCTCGCACGATTCGCCGGCATACGCCAGGCAACCATGATCATGGGCCAGCCGATCGCGAAACTCGATCAACTGCCGCCGCGTGTTCTCTGCCGTGTCGGGCGCACCCACGCCATGATGCAGATGGATCTCAATTTCTCCCCAGCCCTCGCGGCACAACTCCGCCAGCCGCGCCACATGCGCCCGGTCGTACTGTTCGGCAGGATAGAAATACGTATGCACAAACGCACGCCCGTCCGCATCGCGGTACTCCGCAAATAACTTCGGATATTCCCGGCACCAACGCTCCAGCCGCCGCTCCTGTTCGGCGTAAGGAGCGCGCGCCACTCTTACCTCAGACACCATCGATGGGTCTGCAATCGAAGGCTCAAAATGATCCGCCAGCGCAATTACGAGATGCACCTTCCGCGGAACTCGCGAGCGCGTGAGCCGCCGCCAGAAATATCCCGGCACCCAGCGCCCCATGTACGAGAGCTTCTGCCCCACGCCGATCCTCGAATTTTTTCCCGCTTCGCTCATCGCGCCCGCACTGCCGCCAGATCTTCAGCCTTCCCATATCTCCGCTTCCATTGCGGTCGTATTAGCGCATCCGCAACGCCCTCCGCTTGCGCTTTCTCCTGCGCGATCGCCAGCAGCACCGACGTGTAGGCTACGGCAAAATACGGAAAGAACTGATAAGCCTCCGGCGCAAACAGCGCCCCCACCAGGAACCCGATTAGCGAACTGTGCAACGCACCGGCGAACAGTTCCGTTTCCTCATCCATGCCGCCCGTTCGCCGCAGCTGCCGGAGGTTGGCGAACCCGCGCGAGAAAAACAGCAGATAGAAAATGCACGCCGCAATCCCGCCTTCCACCGCGATCTGCAGATACGCGACGTGAACCTCCCGCCATGTGCCCGAGTAATTCCCAAAATTTCCCAGCCCGATCCCCAGCGGATAATGCGCCACGCCCTCAAGACTCTTTTCCATCAACAAAGTGCGCTGCTCGTACGATCCATGCGCACTCACATCCACCGCGTCGTTCAGCTCATCGCCAGAGATCGCAATAAATCGGTCCTTCAGCCTCCCGCCGGCGGTCACCCCGACGATCAGCCCGACCAGCAACACCGCCGCAATCAGTTGCGGACGTCTTCCTTTCACGCCAAAGTGCCACAACCCGACCGCAGCCGTAGCCAGCAGCGTGATGAATCCTCCACGCGACGCCGTCAGAAACAACGCAGTGCACATGGCGAGCATAGCCAGCACCCACGCGGCTTTTCGCGGTAGCTTCTTCGTATACAGCAGAAACGCAACGCAAAACGGCAGCGATAACACAATCGCAAATGCCAGGTCGTTCGGATTGGAATAGATTCCGCCAATCACTCCCTCCAACCGCGGATGATCGCGCCCCTTCAGCAACGACACGATGGCTATGACCACCACTGACGCCGATTGAATGAAAATGATTCTACGCAAGCGCGCAAAACTCGTGATCACCAGAAACGTCAGTACCCAGGCCACCAGAACTTTGGCAAACTCGATCGTTTTGAAGATGCTCCCGCCCTTCCACACTGGCGAGAGCACTCCGGCCAGCAACAGCAGCCCAATCATCGCCACCAGGTAAAACGCCTCGCGCGGCAAATGGCGCAGGCTCCGCTGCGATCGCCCCGCGCTGAACACCAATCCCAAGAGCGCAAAGATTCCGGAGATTTTCGCCAGCGGAAGATACTTCAAGCCGGGGATCCAATCCTCCGGCCGCGCGCAGTACACCACATAGAATGCGCTCAGCCAGAAAAACGCCCCGCGCATCGGCTCCGCCGTCGAGACAAACCTCTGCCTCCACTCAGCCCGCGCAGCCGATTTCTCCATCACCGGTATCAAGAGAACCTTCTCCAAGATTTTGGGTGGCGCAGCGCTTCAGCGCTGCGATGGAACTCCCTCTGACTTTCTAAGGGCTTTAGCCCCAGAAGCACCGAGACTAATTCCACCCTCCGCCCCTTGTCCCACCACGCCCCGCAACACCTCGCTAAACTTCTCTCCAATCCTCGGCCACCCATACTGGCGCGCAGTCGCCGCTGCCGCATCCGCAACCCGCCGCCGCTCATCTCTATCGTTCAGCAGCCTGACCACCGACTCCGCAAACTCTCCCGCCGAATCGGCCAGAATCAAATCCTGCCCAGCGTGCACCTCCAACCCCTCAGCCCCAACGGTCGTCGAAACCACCGCTTTGCCCACTGCCATCGCCTCATAAATCTTCAGTCGCGTCCCGCCTCCTATACGCAAAGGCACAACCACCACGGCCGCCTCGCGTAAATGCTCAACTACCGATGGAACTGTGCCCGTGACCTCCACCGTTCCCGCCGCCAACGCCTGCACACGCGAGTCGGGATTTCTTCCTACAATCCGAAATCGTGCCTCCGGAACCTTGGCCACAACGCCCGGCCAAATCTCCGCGCAAAAATGTTTCACCGCATCGACGTTCGGCTCCCAATCCATCGCCCCAACGAAAACAACCAGCGGTTTCTCCGCACCCGCGGCGCCCGGACAAAACTGCTCCGTATCCACACCCGTAGGCACAACGCTGATCCGCTCCGCGTCAACCCACGCGCTCATCAACTTCTTGTCCCGCTCCGAAACCGCGATCACATGATCGAATCTCCGCACGATGTCTTGTTCGTAGCGCAGCATCTTGCGAAACTCCCGGCGATACACCATCTTCATCGCCCGCCCGAATCCATTGCCGGCGTGTCTGCGCCAAATCTCGCTCTCCACGTTGTGCTGAAACAAAACCGACGGCACCCCCAGCGACGGAGGCAAATTGATCGCCGCATCCAAAAAATCGCAGACCACCACATCGGGATTATCTTGCGAAAAACATCTGCGCAAATTTTCCCGCACCACCGCCGAGTCAAAGCGCGCGACTGCATAAGGCGCAGCATCCGGCAGCCGCCGCAAATAATCCCACCCCCGCGCCCACGCCGTCTCACGCTTTCCAGTACAAACACAAATCGCCCCCGGCAAGTGCTTCTGCAATTCGGCCTCATAAGCCGGATCGGGCGAGTCGTCATAGTAAGAGAAGAAAATGACTTCATCGCGCCTCGCGAGCTGCCGCAAAATGCTGAACGAGCGGATATCCCCTCCGCTATGCGCCGGCAGAATCTTGTTGGCCTTGACCCACAGAATCCGCATCAGGCCCGCATCTCCTTCCGCTTGGTCATGGTGGCCGGCGCCGCTTGCCCCCGCTCCGCCCCAGATCTCCAGGGAAACTGTCCCGTGGCAAAGTTCACGAAGGCCATGACCGCCGCCACATTCAACACAACCAGCGTGTAGGCGGCGTCCGCCAAACGCGACAACGGACCCAGCTTCCACCCCGTCCATCCCAGCAAACTCAAAAAATACCCCGCGACCTGCAGCCAGAACGCAACCTGATAGAACCGTCCCGGCAAAAAGCAAGCCGCCACGAACACAGCCAGCAGCGCAAACGGAACCGCCAAGCGCATCAATTTGTGGCTGATGAATTCGAACCGCAGCGGATTTTCCCGCCGCAGCAGCCACGGAGCCAGCCGCAGCAACTGATAATTGCCGCTCAGCGTGCGCACCTTGCGCTGAAACTCGCGCTTCGCTCCCAGGTCCGGCGAATCCCAGGCCCGCGCCCGCCCGTCAAAAATCACTCGGTAGCCTTGCCGCACAACGTGCATCGGAATAAACACATCATCCAAAATCGTTTCCGCCGGCACTTCCGGCAATCAACTCCCGCCGCACCGCATAGAGCGCGCCCGTCGCGCCCACCACCGAACCCGTAGCCGACTCCAGCCCGCGCACCCGTTTTTCCATGCGCCAGTAAGTCCCCATCCCGCGGCTCGCCTCTCCGCATGCAGGATTCCCCAGCATCAATTCCCCGCTCACCGCCCCGACTTGCCGATCGGCAAAATTCTCCATCAGCAATCGCAGCGCATTCGGCTCGATCTGCTGCCGCGCATCGGTGAAAACAATCACCTCGCCCTGCGCCAGCCTCACGCCATCATTCAACCCGCAAGCCTTCCCCTGCGGAAGCTGATTCAACCCCACCTGCACCCGCGAATCCCGCGCCACTTCGTGCAGAATCGCTTCCGTCTCATCCGTCGAGCCGTCAGAAACAACGATCAGCTGAAGATTTTCAGCAGGATAATCCAGCCCCAGCAGGTTGCGCAGCTTCTCCCGCAACACGGCTGCCTCGTTGCGCACCACCATCACAATCGAGACCGCCGGCGTAATCGCTCCTCGCATTGCCGGCCACGGACGCCACATCCTTCGCAGCCACAACCAGCAAAAGTACCCAACGTACGCGTAGACGATAACCGCCGTCCCAATCCAGAACGCGAAAAGAAATATCCCGCTCACTGCCCGCCCCGGCCCAGCAGCACAATCTTCACCGTCTGGAACCAGATCAGCACATCCAGACCCAGAGAGGCGTTCTTGATGTAGAACAAATCGTATTGCAGCTTTTCCCGCGCATCTTCCAGCGTATTGCCATATTTGTACTGCACCTGCGCCCAGCCGGTAATGCCCGGCCGCACCATGTGCCGCACCCAGTAATAGGGAATCTCCTTACTCAGCCACTCCACAAATTCCGGACGCTCCGGCCGCGGCCCCACGAAATTCATGTCGCCCTTCAATACGCACCACAGCTGCGGAATCTCATCCAGCCGCAGTACCCGCAGAATTTTTCCCACCCTCGTGATCCGCGGATCGTCATCCAGCGCCCAGGTCGCACCCCTATCGGCCTCGGCATCTGGACGCATGGTGCGAAACTTGTAACAAAAAAACTCCGACCCTCCCCGCCCCACGCGCTTCTGGCGGTAAATCACCGCGCCTGGCGAATCCAGCCGCACCGCCAGCATGATGAACGGCACCAGCGGCAACGCCAGCAGTCCCCCAATCAGCGCAACCGCAAAATTTAGCGCCCGGTTCATCTTCCGGAAGAGGCCGCTGAAACGGAATCCCTCGGCAAAAATCAACCAGCTCGGATACAGCTCATCCACTTCAATCCGCCCGTAGATTCTTTCCAGCCACGACGTCGCCTCCTCTACCTTCACTCCGGCCAGCCGCAGATCGAGCAGATCGTCTACCGGAAGCGTTCCCCGCCGGTCCGGCACCGCGACAATCACGCGTTGCACTCCGTTCTCCCGCACTAGATCCAACAGGTGGGTAGCGGCCGCCTCGCGCGATACGCGTCCCTCCAGGTTCCCCGTCCACCCCACCACTTCGATCCCCAACTCTGAACGTTGCCGCAGACCGTTCACCAGCCGCTGCGCCCGGTCGCCCGCCCCTAGCACGTACACCCGCTCGCGAAAATAAGGCTGTTGGACAATCCAGGAGTAGGCCGTCCGCCACACAAATAAAGTGATCGCCAGAACGGCCAGCCCCAGTGGGGCTCCGGGAAGAAAATCGTGGTCCGGCAGAAAATGCCGATAGACGGAACCGACGGCGGCCAGCGAAAATGCCACCAGCCCAAGCACCAGAATCAGGCGGAAGGTTAGATCGGACTTGCCGCCCAGACTGCCCGCGTCATACAAATCGAGCCCGTGCGAAAGCAGCAGCACAATCGCGGTAACTGCCAAAACTCGCAGGTATCCGTTTTCGATGAAGAGTTCGTTGTTGAGCCGGAGTACGCTATCCCCGCCGCGCTGCACCAGCAGCATCGCGGCCACGAACGAGAACCACACGATGCACGCTTCTCCCACCAGAAGCACCAGCGTCCGCACCGGGTAATAAACTTTGAAGAGCCGGATCACTTCGCACTTCCCCTCGAACTTCCCCTCGCACTTCCCCTAAGCCTTGGTCGTGCTCCCCTTTTTCTGGTACGCCTCGTAGTAGTAACGCGAGTAAGGCACGGCGCCTTCATGTGTTCCGTTGAGCACAATGCCCACCAGCGCCTGGTCGGGAAATTGTTCGCGCGCCTTGCGGGCCACGTCGAACGGAGTCTCGTTCGAGCGCACCACCATTAACACTCCATCGCATGCCTTGGCCAGCACGCTCGCATCCGACACTGGAACCGCCGGCGGCGAATCGACGATGATCCAGTCAAACAGCGCTTCCACCCGCTGCAGCAGCAGCTTCAGCCGCCCATTGCCCACCAGTTCCGCCGGATCGGCCACGCCCGATCCGCTCGGGATAAAGAAAAGATTCTCCAGCGCTCCGCGCTGCACAATCGAAAACTCGTCGTTCTTTTCCTGCAAGTAATCCGACAGCCCAGGATCGCTGGCCGTGCCCAGCATCGCGTGCAACCGCGGCGCCCGCAGGTCGGCATCGATCAGCAGCACTCTCCGCCCATGTTGACGCACCATCACCTGCGCCAGATTCGCCGACGTGAACGACTTGCCTTCCCTGGGCAGCGCGCTGGTCACCAGAATTTTCTTCAGCGGCATGCTCTCACGCACGTGATATAGCCGCGACCGCAGAGTGCGGAATTCTTCCGTTCCGCGCGCGCCGTCGTCGCCGTTCATGAACAGCATGGTCGCCGGATCCGGCTTCCACTCCAACCGCGCGCTGCGGGCCAGCAGCGTATCGAGTCCGTACGCGCTCGCCACCGCCGGCATTCCGTCGTCGGCGGAAATATCCGCATCGGCCACCGGAGCGGCCACCAAACTAGGCTGCCCCGCGCTCGCCGCCCTATCCTGCTCCGCTTTTTTCAAAGCCTCATGAATTCGGCTCATAATTCCCCTTCATCCCCGGGTACCCCATTTCCCGCATCCTTTGCAAGAAGTGAGGGTTTTTCTTCGGAGGCTTTCGCGTCCGTCTTCAACCGCTCCGCCAGCGACGCCAGTGACCGCAACGCCTCGACAAGATCAAACTGCGGCGTGCTCGCCGGTGCTGTCTGCGCCTCCGTTTCGCTTCCCAAATCGAAGTCCCGCGCCACCGCCTCCACCACCGCCGCCCCAATCACTTTCTGGTGATCCACAAACGCACTCACCAGGCAGTGTTCGCAGATGAGGTTGATCACCCGCGGAATCCCGTTCGCGTAGTGGTGGATCGCCGACAGCGCCGCCGGATCGAAAATTTCTCGTCCGTTCGATCCCGCAATCCGCAGCCGCTGCTGTACATACGCCTGCGTCTCTTCGAGGGTGAGCGCATACGTCTTCGCCCGCAGCGTGAGCCGCTGCCGCAACTGCCGCAACTGCGGCAGCTTCAACTTCTGTTCCAACTCCGGCTGCCCCACCAGAACGATCTGCAACAGCTTCTCCGTGAAGGTCTCCAGATTGGTCAGCATCCGAATTTCTTCCAGCACTTCCTCCGAAAGGTTCTGCGCTTCATCGACAATGAGCACCGCCGTCTCTCCCGCCCGGTAGCGCTCCAGCAGCCAGTTGTACAGCCGCAGCAGAATCTGGCTCTTGGCCTTCGACTCGCACCCAATGCCGAAGTCGGTCATCATGTAATCCAAAAACTGCGGCACATTCAGCCGCGAGTTGAAAACGAACGCCGTCGTAACCTGCTGCGCCCGCAGCCACTCCAGCAGCTTGTTGATCAGCGTCGTCTTGCCCGTGCCCACTTCCCCGGTCAGCAGCACAAATCCTTTGCGGCTCTGAATCCCATAAGTCAGGCATGCTAGCGCCTCTTCCGTATGCCGCGTCAAAAACAAATATCGCGGGTCCGGATTGACATTAAACGGATTCGCCTGCAGCCCGTAAAACTCTTTGTACATAGCCTTTGTCTCGCGCTTTTGGGTGGCGCAGCGCTTCAGCGCTTTTCTTTGCGTCCTCTGCGGATCTTCTCTGCGTACTCTGCGGTTAAAGGCTTTTGTTCTTGAAGTCTTCAGCCCCCGCGCCTAAGCCCCAACCCTTTCCTGCTGTCGATCCCCACTCTTCTTCCCGAACCCAAACTTCCCGTTCTTTGCCGCCGCCACGCCCACCCACGGAACCGCCGCCAGCACAGGCAACTCCAGCGCCGCCTCGGCATCAGCCTCGGTGCGAATCGACTTGTCCCGCAACTCCATCCACATCGCCAGTCCCAATCCGAGCGCCAGCCCGGCTGCTAGTCCTCCGCCCGCGAACAGCCAGCGATTCGGAAACGTCGGCGCGTCCGGCAGATTCGCCGGATTCAACGGAAACATGCGCTCGCCCTGCGACTGGTTGTTCATCTTGACCGTTAGATCTGCGGTGCTCTTCTTCGCCAGCAAATCCTGATACGTCTTGTTGGCGTTGTCGTAATCGCGCATCAGTTCCTTGTATTGCCCTTCGATCGCCGGACTCAGCGAGATCCTTCCCTGATACGCCGCAATTTCTTCCTGCAATTTTTTCTGGTCGCGCGTGCCCGCCGCGATCATGTCGGTGTACTGATGAATCTGCAACCGCAACTGCCGAATCTCCGGCGGCTCCGTCGCGGAAGCCTTCTCACTGCTGGTATCCGTGCCTTCCGCCGATGCTTTGTTGACCTCCGCCAGTTTCTTTTTCACTTCCGCAATGTCGGACTTCACCTTGATCACATCCGGATGATCGTCGGTATACCGCGCCTGCAACTCCAGCAATTGCGATTGCAAATCCGACAACTGCTTCTCCAGCGTCTGCGGATTGGTCGAGGTTTGCGACGATTTCCACGCCGCCAGCTGCTGCGCCAGAATCGATTCGGTATAAGCCTTGTCCTGTTGCGCCCGGTTCAGCGTTTGCGTATTCGCGTCGAGTTGCGAGTTTAGCCCGGTCAGAATCTTCAGATTATTTTCTTCATCTCCCGGAAGCTGGCCCACATACTGCTTCTTGAACGCCGCCAGCTTACCGTCCATATCGTCGAGGTTATGCTTGGCATCGTCGATGCCCGCGGCTCAGCACGTCGCTCGTACCATTCGCCGCCGCTTGCACCGATTTCAAATTTTCGTCCACCAGCAGCGTGGTCAGTTCGTTGCAGATCTGCTGCGCCTCGCGCGCGTTCGACGCCGTGTACTCCACGTTGAATCCCGGCACTGCGCTGCCCTGCCCCGGTTTCTTCTTAACCGCAGAGCCGATCTGCGACAAGTCGGTCACCACCGGTTCCACCTTCATGTTCAGCCGGATGTCGTCAATAATTGCGCTCACATCCTCGCTGCTCTTTCCCGGATACAGCCGTTCCACCACCGGCTGCAAGCGGCTCTGGCTCAGCACCTGCTGCTGCAGCGTTGCTACGCGCGCAGTCAGATCCTCCGAGACGATCGGCTGCACCATGTTCTCCGGCACTCTCTGACCCTCCACTAGGATCAGCGACTGTGACGTGTATTTCGCCGGAAACACATACGACACCAGAAATCCCGCCAGCGGCGCGCACAACACCGGAATCAAAATGATTTTCGCCCGGCGGCGCAGCATCGCCACATAGTCGTCCATCGTTAATTCGCGATTCTCAATCATCAAAACTCCCTGGGAATTCTGACTTCAATAAACCGACATCCGGGTGCCCCATTTCTCGCGCGTTCTTTGCGCGAGAAGTGGGGATTTTTCTCTCTCACACGGCCTTCGCACCAGAAGCGAACAAGTCAACTCAATCAATCCGAAACGGCCGCGGTGTCCAATCCAATCCAATCGTCCCCACGTGCCGGTTCCCGATCCGACTGCAAACCGGAACTCCCGCGCAGTACGAATGATCAAACGTCAACTCGTTGAACTGATAACTCACAAACCCATGCCAGTTGCGCCCAAACGCCCGCTGCAGCGCCGCTCCCGCAAAACCGTAGGCGTACGTGTTGGCGTCAACCCCTGGGCATGGGGGCTGAAAAAACGGGTTTCCTCCCGCGGCGGAACTGCACGTCATCAGTTGCGCACTATTCAAAGTCTGGAGCCGGCTGTTCCGCGAGTATCCAATATCAACCGTCCCTTTCCAAACCCGCGTCAGTGGACGGCTCAAGCTCAGACTTGCGATGTCGCTCTCCGCCCCCGCAAACAATCCCGACCCACTGGTTTCGTAGCGTTCATACCGGAGATCGAGCGACGTCCGGGGAAACTTGTAGCGTAGCCTCCCTTGGGCGGCAACTCCGAGCTTGGTCAGCGGAGACGAACCGACCGCGACCCCGCTGATCCTGGTAATTTGTGGCCCTGCTCCGATCAGGAAATCCATCCTTCCCGAGATTCGGTGCCCATACATCGCCTGAATCACGTGCGAATGAAACGCGGTGCCAAACACCGAAAAATCGAATCCCTGATATCCGTACACCAGCGCGATCTGCGTATGCGCCGAAAGCAGACGGTTGTATCCCCCCTGCGCCGAGTACTGCGAACTGCCAATAAAAGGCGCACCGGTCGAGATGTCGTTTCCGTAGAAATGCAGAAACGCGTATCCCACCGCCGCCGTCACCGACGACTTCGGCGTAAGGCTCTCGGTCACATCCGCCAGACTCAGATTCAGAATGCGCGGCGCCAACCCCAGGCTTCCCAGGCTTGCTCCTCCCCAGAACCCGCCGAAAGGAGAAGTGCCCAAAGAAGAAATCCCCTGCGATCCCTGCGAACCGTAAGCCGCACCGAACGTACCCTCGGGCAAATAACTGAAACTGTCGCGCAGCGACAACTGCCCCCGTTTCCACGTAATCTTCTGGTCAAAATCCATCTGCTGCAGTGTTCTGAGTCCCACTCCGTACAGGCTGTAATACGCCGCACCGCCAATGTAGTCGAGCGCCAGATCGTAATGGCTCCACAACCGCTCCAGCGTCACGCTTCCCAGCGCACGGCTCACCGACTGCACTGACCCTCCTCCCGGCTCGCCGGCCACATTCGAATCCGCAGATTCGCTGACCGTCGCGCCCGGCTGCACATAGCTCAGCGGTGCGGCATGCGGCTCCAGTGACGGCAAGTCGAATCCCGACAGCGGAGGATTCTCGCCCACGGGAGGCGACGGCTGCGCCACCTCCGGCGGCAATTGCTGTCCGAGCGGCGGTGCATCCCCGGTCGTTGGTGGCGTCGGGCTCTCCTGCGCCCACGCTCCACTCAGCGCATAGACCAATGCCCCAACCATCACGATGATCCGCAGTCCGACCCTCAGAAATTTGCTCATCCCGTTCCTTGCGGACTGCCCGACGGAACTTCATGACGGAACCGCGGCCTTACCGAGCCTTTCCACCGGAACTGTTTACCGGAAGTGATTGCTGACTTTCTTTCGAACAGCGCTCCGGAACGGCCTACGGAACCACGATCGTGTCTCCCGGTTTCAAAGCGACGTTCTGTTCCGGATGATTCCCCTTGATCACTTCCTTGTAGTTGAACGGATATTTCTCCTGCTTGCCGTTATCCGTCCGCAACAAATAAATCGCCTTGAGATTGGCGAACTGCGTGAATCCCGCCTGCGCCAGCGCCTGCAGCATCGTCATGTTCGGCA
>CAVPWD010000017.1:0-87153 GCA_963709385.1 uncultured Acidobacteriaceae bacterium | reverse complement strand
TGGTCCCGGTTTCGGCCCCGGCGAAGGCGGCGGCACCGGCGGAGGCGTATTCCACGTCGGCGGAGGCGTCAGCCCGCCGCGCACGATCTACGCTCCCGAGCCGGAATTCTCCGAAGAAGCCCGCAAGGCCAAGTACCAGGGCGTTTGCACCCTGGGCCTGATCGTAGGAGTCGACGGACGTCCTACCAATATTCGTGTGCTCAGCAGCCTGGGCATGGGCCTCGACGAAAAAGCCATCGAAGCGGTCAAGAACTGGAAGTTCGAACCCGCGATGAAAGACAATCACCCGGTACGGGTCGAGATCGCCGTCGAAGTCGACTTCCATTTGTACTGAGATTGCCGGCTCCTCATCCCAGCCGACTCACCACTTGTCATCCCGACCGAAGCTTCCGTTTCCCGAAGGGAAAGGGAAGCGCAGTGGAGGGACCTTGAGTTGGTTCCATTGCGCTAGTTTCTTCCATGGACCTGCTGCTGCAAGTCTGTGACTCTCCCAGCGACACTAAATCTTCCGTAGCACCGCGAAGTGCCCGAACTTCCTCTCCCGAAATCCCAGCAGCTTATACAGCTCAATGGCGCGCGTATTGTCGCCTCTGGAATGCAGGAACGGTGTTTCACCGCGATCCACAATGCCCCGCATCACCTCGCTCATTAAGACTCGCGCGTAACCCTTGCCCGTGTGATCCGGATGCGTGCAGACGGCGCTTACCTCGGTATGCCCCGGCACTTTGAGCCGCTCTCCCGCCATCGCGACCAGCTTGCCCTCGCGGCGAATCCCAAGATACGTACCCAGTTCGTGAGTACGCGTCCCAAACGGCCCGGGCTTGGTCAGGGTGGTGAGTTCGATCATCTCCGGCGAATCCGCCAGCCCCAGCTCAACGACCTCAACCTTGCCACTCGCCCTGTCGGATGAGACTTCGTCCTTTTCGAAAATCATCTGCAGCAGAGGAGCCCCGGCAATAAACTCCCATCCCGCCCGCGCTTCATAAGCTTCATCGAGAAATAGCCCTACCGTGCCTTCAGGTCCGGCGACTCTGGCGAGATCCTCGTATCCCTGCGCCGTAGGCTCGAGGAATCCCGCCAACAGAGTGACCTCGCGCATAAATCGCCGCGCCTGCCCGTAGCCCTCGGCAAATTCAGTCTGCCGGGAAGTGAGCGCGTTCCAGATAACGTTGTCGAGTGGATGCGTCATTTACCCGTGTGCCATCCTGAGGGTGCCCCATCCTTCTTTCGCGATCTTTGCGAAAGAGGGTGGGAACTTTGACTCTGATGTCTTGACTTTGATTTCCGACTTGGCCAGCCGCAAAACTTACCGGTACGCGTAAGGCGTTCTCCGCCCGCGCTCAGGAAATAACTTGATCATCACCGCCCCCGCGACGAATCCTCCCACATGCGCCCACACAGCGACTCCGCCCACGTCCCGCCCGTGCGCCACTGACAGGCTCTCCGCCCCGCCCAGGAACTGCAGCACGAACCATTCACCCAAAACAATCCAGGCCGGAATGTACAGCACGAACACGAAGAACCACGTCAGCACCCGCGCCCGCGGATATAGAATGAAATACGCCCCCAGCACTCCGGCAATCGCTCCGCTGGCGCCGACCATGCCAATCCTCGAGTGTGGAAAAATGGCGATCTGGGCGGCGTCGGCGAACAACCCCGCGATCAGATAGAACACCAGATATTTGAAATGCCCCAGGTAGTCTTCCACGTTGTCGCCGAAGATGAACAGGAACCACATGTTGCCCAGCACGTGCGCCCAACCTTCGTGCAGAAACATTGAAGTAAAGAAGGGAAGTACAACTTGCGGCAAATTGTAGTGCGGCGACCCCGAAAGGAATGCCGTCAAATGCGTCGGGATCAGGGAAAATTGATCGAAGAGCGCTTTCAATCCCGCCGGATCAAGCATCTCCTCAAACAAAAAAATAAGGAGATTGAGCGCAATCAAGAACCAGTTGACGTACGGCGTGCTGTATCGTGGTTGATCGTCTTTGATCGGAAACATGGCAGATTTGGTAAGTTAGAGAGATTGAGTCATTGAGTCATCGAGCCATTGAGGGATTGAAATCGAGCGGCTGTCTTTCGGGTTTCAAATCTCTCAATGACTCAATCTCCCAATCACTCAATTCCTTTCCATCCTCTCATGAATGGCGTCCTCATCGTCGACAAGCCCGCCGGATTGACCTCGCACGACGTGGTTAACCGCCTGCGTCGCATTCTGCAGCAGCGTTCGATCGGCCATCTCGGGACGCTTGATCCAATGGCCACCGGCGTTCTGCCGCTCGTCACTGGCAGCCTCACGCGCCTGGCGCAGTTCTACACCGCTTCGGAAAAAACTTACGAAGGCACCATCCGATTCGGCTTCGCCACCGATACCTATGACGCCGACGGCGAGCCCACCACCGAACCGAAGCAGGTGAATTTAAGCAGGGAAGCCGTCGAAGCCGCCGCCGCCCGCTTCCGTGGAGTGATCGAGCAGACTCCTCCCGCGTTCTCGGCCAAGAAGATTCAAGGTGTGCCCGCCTACAAGCTGGCCCGCAAGCAAAAAGAAGTCGTGCTGAAGGCGGTGCAGGTCGAAATCAAGGAATTCGAAATCCTCGCGGCCGAGGCCGATCACATCCGTTTCCGCGCCCGGGTCGCCTCCGGAACCTACATGCGCTCCGTTGCCCACGAAATGGGCCAACTCCTGACCTGCGGCGCCCACTTAGAATCCCTCCGCCGCACCGCCGTAGCCGAGTTCACTCTGGAAGACGCCCACACCCTGGAAGAAATCGCTAACCATTGTCATCCCGACCGAAGCCTTCCTTTCCCAAAGGGAAAGGAAGGCGCAGTGGAGGGACCTTGTGTTGCACCCGCAACCTTAGAGTCCCTCTTCATCCATCCCCGCAAACTTCTGCCCGATCTCCCCTCCGTCACCGCCGACGAACCCACCGTCGCCCGCATCCGCAGCGGACGCACCATGAATCTCCCCGAACTCTCCCGCGCGCGCCAGGTCAAAGTTTTCGCCAGCCAAAGGGAACTCGTCGCCATCGCCACCCGCATAGCCGGCACGTTATTCCACCCCAAAATCGTCCTGACCACATCAGGAGAAGACAGCTAGCGGACGTTTACTAGCGGGTGTTCAGATCAGCATAGTGGGCGAAGCTGGAGAGCGCTACCTGGTCGTTGCCGGGCATGTAGAAGCCAAACTTGCCCAGGCTGAGATTTGCGCCGGGCTGTGTCCATCGATCCAGGACCGTCCAACGGTCCCCGTGCTTGATCTGGTGGACGACTTCCGCAGGGCTCACGCGGATTTGGAGCGTGCGCAAGCTTTTCTTGTCGCTTTTATCGGGAACTATGATCTGATCGGTTTTCTCCCCGTTGCGAATCACGGTACGGTAGAAGTTATTGTCATCCATCTGGAAGAGGACGTAGTTCCTGGCGTCGGTGTAGTTGACCACCCATTGCAAGAAGTGCCCCTTGGTAAGCATCGCGGAAAAAGAAAATGTGCCCGAGGCAGGAACGACTCCGTAGAGAACGAAGTCCCCTCCTTTGTGAATGAAGGAATCTCCCTCCTGCTTCCAGGCGGCTGGGTCATCCCACTTCGACATACCGTTCGGGGCGAGAGACAAGTTCAAAGTCTTGGATTGACCGGCTACGACTTCCAGGGTTGACGAGCGCGTGAACCTTTCAGCGGTTCGCGCCGTAAGAGTGTAGGTGCCGGGGGCAAGATTGAGCGGGACACCACTGCTTACCATTTTCAGCAGGTCACCTTTCACAATTACGACCGTGGCGTTGGCGGGAGTGAAGGTAATCTTCAATTCGCTGGGAGCGGCTTCCAGTGCGGCATCCGCAGCAGCGAGAGATATGGTTCCGCCCGCATCGAAGTGTTTCTTGAACTGCCGGGGCTTGAATCGCTCTTTGCGCAGTTCGACGGTATGATCTCCGGGATTAATGGTGGAGACCGAAAGCGTGCCATCGGGCTGAATCGCGCCGACGACGGTTTGATCGACCAAAACCGTGGCTCCCGGAGCCCCGCCCTGAATGGTCAGCGAAGCCAGGCGAGGCTGCGGTTGGAGGCTCAAGCGAGGCTGTGGCTGGAGGTTGAAGGCAAGCCTGGCCTGTTCGCCCTTGCGAACGCGGATCTTCTGCGCTGGAGGATCCTGAAAGCCATTCTTGGAAACCTGTACCACGTAGTCCTTGGGCTCGAGATTCGGTAACCGCAACTGGCCGGCCTGAGTGAGTTCCCGTTGAAGCTTTCCGTCGAGAAAAACTCTTGCCTCGTTTTGACCGGCAACGACCAGGAGCGTGCCCAGGTTGTGAGCGGACTCCGCCGGTGGCTGGTCATCATGCGTGACTTTTCCGGCGGCGGCGCCGGAAGAAACACTCACCCCAGGCACTGATGGTTCGGGAGTTGTTTGTGCGGGCGCGGAGGCGGCCGGAGCCGAGACGCTGGGAACTGAAACCGGGGCAGAGGCAGCTAGCGCAGGGACCGCCGGAGATGAGACCGTTGGGGCGGCGGATGGGGCCTTCGCCGTTTCCAGACCGTAATGTTTTCGTGTGAAGAAGAAGGTTGCGGCGATAGCCACCAAGACTATCGCAGCGGCGGAAATGAGGATCAGGGTCGTCGAGTTCGAGCTCGTCGATCGCTTTGGCTGGGATGATGCGGATGTTACTTTGGCCGCCGATGCAGGAGGCTCCGCTGCGAGAACCGTGGCTGCAGCTTGCGGGAGGACTTGCACCTCCGGCGCAGTGGTCGCGACTTTGCCCGGCGGTACGATCCTTTGCGCGACTCGGCTTTGCGCGGCTCGGCCTTGCGGAGCTTGCCTTTGCGGGACCTGGTTCTGCCGAACCTCACTTGGCGGAACCTTAGTCGGCGGAACAACGATGGTCGGAACGGGTCTGGGTGGAACATTTCCAGGCAGAACGGGGCTTGGCGGAATCGGGCCGGTGACGACGCTCGAAGTCTCCGCGGTGCTGGGGCGCGGGACGTGAAGGATTACGGTCGTGCCTTTGCCGCGCGGCGCGCCGCCGGAACTCTCCTGGGGGATTAATCCCAAGCGAAGGAGCAGGGCATTGGCGATGGACAAGATTTCGCCATCCGTCCAGTGCTTGGCGGCCAACGTTTGTATGCGCACGGCTAGAGCTTGTTTCGCGGCAACGTCGGTGGCCCCATCGATTTCTCGTTGCAGGCGCCGCAGGTCTTCCAAGTCGCCGCGGCGCGCCTGGCGCCTCCGAGCCTCCTGGTCGCGCTGAATTTCATCTTGGATCTGAAGCAACTTGGCATCGTGGGGATGAACGGCTAATCCCTCCGCCACCCAAGCCAAGGCTGCGAACAGATCACCCGAGGACTGCAGCTTGCGCGCTTGCGAAACCCAGTCCTCCACCGGGCTGGTTTCTTTCTTGGCGACGATCAGGCTGAGGATCGTTTTGGCCGTGGGATGCGCAGGGTTCAGGTTGAGCGCCTGATTGGTTAGGGTCTCGGCTCCCAGCCAATCGGTGTCCACAACGGCCTGCGCCTGCTCCACCAGGGCATTGGCCAGGATGGCGCGGGCGAGAGAATTGTTTTTGTCCAACTCGTAGGCTTTGCGCAACAACTGAATCGCCTCGGCGGACTTCCGCTGCGCGAACAGTTCCTGGCTTTCCGTGATCAGACGGTTGGCTTCGGCGTTGCGCTTGACGCCATCGTGGGCGAGCTTTTCCAATTCGGTCAGGTCCGCATTGTCGTCATTGGGGAATTCGGCGGACGCGCCCCGCAACAAGTCCAGGGCACGAGCGTAGTCGTTCGAGCCTAGACAGATTTTGATCTGCTCAACGAGCCACTTTTTAGACACAGTGGGCGTTGGCTGGTCGCGTCTCTTCTCCAAGCGCTCTAACCTCGAAGCTCAAATCTGGGTGTTTTCACGGCGTCCGCGCTGTGCGGATCCTTAAAATCCTACCCGATAGTGCGGAAAAAAATAGTGCCCGAGTAGTTGCGTCGCTGGCCGTGTCCCCTTTGCGTATTTCAAGAGCTCCTCAAGGGATCCCCAAGCGAGATGAACGCCAAGCTCTCTCCGGATGGGGGCGCAGTCGGCAAATCGGAAGTGACGGAAAGATCGCCTCTTCTGAAGATGACTTCCGGCCTGTTCGTGACTCGGGCGGAATCGAGGTTCTCCAGTCACGCCCTGGTAGTGGTGCAGTTTGAGTTAAAGGTCGAACTCTTAGCTGGCGTCATCCTGAACGAAGCCGTTTTTCAGGCGGAGTGAAGGATCTCGCGTGTGGCGATACCACTTTCGGAAACCAAACTGCACCGCTACCCACGCCCTTAGGTCCTTGCTTCCTTGCATTAACTGTGGTTAACTTCATAGAATAATCTCCGGTTAATAGATCCCATTGGGGACACATTGCCGCCTTCGGGCGAATGAGTGGGGCATTCATGGCACGGGCAGCACACGTTGCTTTTCTTATGTTGACGGTCGTATGTCTTGCTCCAGTGAGGGCACTGGCGCAAGGCGAAACCACCAGTGCCATTGTTGGCCAGGTTCGGGACGCAACCAACGCCGTCGTACCCGGCGCCGTTGTGACGATCACAAACTCGGAGACCGGACTGAGACGCAGCGCCAAGACCGATGACTCGGGCCGATTCAACTTTCCCCAACTAAAACCGGGGATTTATTCAGTCAAGGTGGAAGCGCCGGGTTTCGAGCCACGACAAAACAACAATGTCGTTTCGGCCTTGGGTCAAAAGCAAACCGTGGATTTCACGCTGGGAGTGGCCCAATCCCGTGAGACGGTTGAGGTCAGCAGCGAGGCTCCGATCCTCAATCCGGAGAACGCCAACACATCCACCACCTTGAACGCGCCCGCCCTGGAGGATCTGCCCAATCCAGGCGGCGATCTCACCTACCCATTGCAGTTCGCTCCGGGCGCCCTGATCAACACGGCAGGCAGCGGCAATGATTTCGTCGGCGGTACAAACGGGTACGGCAACGTGGAATTCAACGGCCTGCCTGCCCTCTCAAACGGCTATATCGTTGACGGCCTGGAAACCAATGACCCGCTCACCAACCTTAACAGCGGCCTCTCCACCAATCTCGTGCTGGGGTTGAACTCGATCTCAGAGGTGACGGTGAATACTCTTTCCTATGCCGTGGATCAAGGACGGTATGGAGCATCCCAGGTCAACTACGTCACCAAGTCGGGCTCGAATCAGTTTCACGGGAATCTTTATGAACTGTGGAATGACGCTCGGCTGAATGCAGCCGACTACTTTACCAACGCGACGCCGGGGAATCACAAGCCCGGAGCGACCGTAAATCACTTTGGGGGCAGTCTGGGCGGGCCGATTGCCCGCAACAAGCTCTTCTTTTTTTTCGACAGCGAATGGGTTCGGATCGCCCTGCCCATCGTCACGCCGACGATCGTTCCCAGCCCGGCATTCCAACAATACGTCTTGCAGCAACTTTCTGGGGGTGGGACAACCGGCTGCGGGTCCAACCCGAATCAGAATTGCCTGTTTTATCAAAAGATGTTCAGCCTCTACGGAAATACCGGCGGAACAGCCACGGCGATGCTGGGCTGCCCTTATGACGTGGGCGGAGTCCCGCCGGCGGTTCCGAATGACGGCGATTTCTGCGCCAAGCGGCAGAGCGTCTCGCACTCCAGCGACGACCACGAACAGGTGCAGACGCTTCGGCTTGACTACAACATCAACGAGAAAGATACGGCGTGGCTTCGTTTTCAGGCTGACACCGGCGTCCAAGCTGCCTTCACCGATCCCATCAACCCGCTGTTTGATGCGGTTTCTCCTCAGCCTCTCTATTCGTTCGCGGCAGGACACACGCACGTCTTCTCACAAAACCTGGTGAACTACTTCAATCCAGCGTTCTCCTGGTACGAAAGCTTGTTTGGGCCAAGCAACTTTCAGAAGACACTTTCGGCTTTCCCGATCGTGTTGCAGGGGACCGGTGCGAATGCCTTCACGCCCATTGGAGGGCTTGACAATACCTGGATGCAAGGTAGGCGCGCATCCCGGTTCTTCATCAATGACAACCTCGCTTGGAGCTGGGGCGCACACGAACTGCGGTTCGGTACGAACACCCGGATCCTCCGGCTGAACGACTATGACTTCGGCACAGGCACAGTTCCGACCGTGACGTATGCGAACTTGCAGCAATTTATCAATGGAGTAGCGAACACCGCGTCGAAGACTTTCCCTTCGAGCGTCAATGAGCCCTTCAACTTTCTAAATCTCGATCTCTACGCGCAAGACACCTGGAAAGTGACTCGTACGCTGACCTGGACATTCGGGCTACGCGACACCTTCAACTCCAATCCGCTGAATCCGCATGAACAAGTCGCTCGTCTTCGCGGTTCGTTCAGTTCCATCTCCCATGATGTCAGTCAACCGCTGAACGCTGCTATCCAGACTCATCTCGGAAATTTGTTCTCGTCTACACCGCTGGCCATCTTGCAGCCGAGAACAGCGATTGCCTGGCAGTTTGAGCCGAAGTCGGTTTTTCGAACTGGCTTCGGGATATTCAGCGACATCTTGCCGGGTACTGTTGCCGATTTGGTTGGCACGAATCCCCCTTACGATAAGACGTTTCAGGGAGGAGTGCTTGGCACCGTGGGCGGCACAGCCATCGCACCCGGAGCGACGAACAGCGCGGTCAGCGCAACCATTGCCGCGAATCAGAGTTTTACTACGGGATTTCCCCAGGGCCAGCTCTCGTGTCCGCAACCCAATCCCGCAAGTTGTCTTCCCCCGGTTGCGATCACAGCGATCCCAGACGGCAAACTCCAGGCCCCGTACTTCATGGAGTGGAGCCTCGGGATAGAACATCAGTTCGGAACCACGGGGAGTTTGCAAGCGCAGTACGTTGGCACGCGCGCCGTGAACCAACCCTATCTAACCCAGGTGAATGGTTACCAGACTGTGAAAACGGCGAGCGGGACACCTTGTCAGGGGTGTTTTGCTCCGTTCCCCACGCAGCCGACCGATTCCAGATTCGGCGCGGTGACCCAGTTCTCCACCGGCGCAAACAGTCACTACAACGGCCTTCAACTAACCGCCATGAAGCGGCTCGGCCACGGTCTGCAAGGACAGGTCAACTACACCTGGAGCCGTTGCATGGATACAGTGTCGAACGGAGGCTTCCTGCAATTCTCCGCGGGAGGAATTCTTTCTCCTCTGCCCGGAGAACTGGCCCGCGACTACGGCCCTTGCGACTACGACATCCGTCACAATCTCAACGCGCAGTATGTGTACCAGCTTCCGATAAATGTACGGAATCGAGAGTTGGCGCATGCGCTGAACGGATGGCAGATTTCCGGAACCATGTTCTGGCATAGCGGCGTCCCGTTCTCGGTCCTCAGTACGCCGTATTCGGCGAACGGAAATGGTATTGTGCAGGGTAGTGGACCGCAGTTCGCAAGCGTGGTTCCCGGCGTCCCGCTTTATGAGCATCATTCCGTCGCTGGTGTAACGCAACCGGGCACCCTCCAGTGGCTCAATCCGGCCGCGTTCGTTTCCGCCGTTGATCCGAGTACTGGCCAATGCGTCGGTGGCGACGACCCACAGCATTGCCAATTTGGAAATCTCGGCCGCAATGCCCTGCGTGGTCCCGATTTCGTCTGGAACGACTTCTATCTCACGAAATGGTTTCCCGTGACCGAGCGGGTGAAGCTCAGGGTGGAAGCTCAGTTCTTCAATGTATTCAACCATCCGAACTTTGGGCTCCCCAGCATGGCGCTGGCGGGGATTCCAGGAAAGCCCTCCACGCAGACGGGGTTTGGCGCGCTTACGTACACAACTTCTCCACCAACCGGCTTGCTGGGCGTCGGCTTGGGGGGCGATAGCAGTCCGCGCATGATCGCGTTTCAGGCCCGCTTCGAATTCTGAGAGTAAGCCCGGCGATTCTGTGCGGTTTGTCGGCAACTCGAAAGCTGCCCATCCTTGACGAGTTCCGCCCGTCCCTTTTAGTGTGACTTACGCAACCCATGAAACTCTCCGTGGTCATGCCCGTCTACAATGAGCAAGCGACTCTGCAAGAGGTAATCGCCCGCGTTCTCGCCGTGCCTCTGGATCTCGAGCTGATATGCGTCGACGACGGTTCGCACGACGGCTCCCGCGAAATTCTGTCGAGCCTGCAATCCGCACATCCCCAGGTTCGAGTCTTCTTCCAGCCGAAAAACTTTGGCAAGGGAGCCGCTCTCCGCCGCGGCATTCAGGAGGCCACCGGAGATTTCGTCATCATCCAGGACGCCGACCTGGAATACGATCCGTCGGAATACGCGCTACTGCTGCGCCCCCTGATCGAGGGCAAAGCCGACGTGGTCTACGGATCGCGCTTCCTCGGCGCCGGCCCGCATCGCGTCCTGTATTTCTGGCACTCGGTCGGCAACTGGATTCTCACCTTGATCTCCAACGCTCTGACCAACATGAACATGTCCGACATGGAGACGTGCTACAAAGTCTTCCGCCGTGAGATTCTGCAATCGATCCCGATCGAAGAGAACCGCTTCGGCTTCGAGCCGGAAATCACCGTGAAGATCGCCAAGCGCCGCCTGCGTGTCTACGAAGTCGGCATCAGCTATTGGGGACGTACCTACGAAGAAGGGAAAAAGATCGGCTGGAAAGACGGCTTCCGTGCCCTCTGGTGTCTGGCGAAGTATACCGTGAAGGAACCCCGGGTAAACCCGCAGTCGGCAGCAGCGCCACTGCCTATGTCAGACTAGCCCTGCCGTCGGGACAATACGTAATGTCCGATAACAGGTATTATGTAAACTTCGAAATATGAGCCCTAAGCGCTCCAGCCAAAGCCGGGATCGAAGGTCTAGCGCCCGCCGCCTAACGCCCGCCGCCCGTCCCTACATCTTATATTTCCCCATGTCGTCGTCGTTCAGCCCTTCCAGATACTTTCGCAGTTCTTCGCCGGTCAACCGGTCTGCGGTGTTCGACGCAATCTTCGAGGTCTTCAGTACGACTTCCTCGACAAAGATGGGACAATCCACCCGCAGCGCCAACGCCAGCGCGTCCGACGGCCGGGAGTCAATGCTGATGACTTCGCCCCCGCGTTCCAGCCAGATCACCGCATAAAACGTGTCCTCGCGCAGCTCCGTGACCACCACCTTGTGCACCTGGGTCTCAAGCCCGGTCAGCACGTTCTTGATCAGATCGTGGGTCATGGGCCGCGGCGTGCTGACTTTCTCCATTTCCAGCATGATCGCGTTCGCCTCCGGAACTCCCACCCAGATGGGCAACACGCTGTCCCCGCCCACATCCTTGAGAATCACGATCGGCGTCTGCGTAACTGGATCCATTAAAAGTCCGCGGATTGTCATCTCGACTTCCATTCGTGACCTCCGAATATTTTCCTCTTATACCACCAATTCGCCCACCAGCGAGTTCGGAAAACTGCTGGTGACGATCACTGGAACGTATGATCCCACCTTGGGAACCGCCGCTGGCGGCGCGGTGAAGTTCAATGTCTTGTTATGCGAGGTGCGGCCGATCCACTGGCCACGGGCTTCGTTTCGACCCTCAACCATCGCTTCGCAAATTGTCCCGATATATCTCTTGTAGCTGGCAGTTTGTATCTCGCGCTGCTTGCTCATCAGCACATCCAGGCGGCGTGCCTTTTCCTCGTCGGGGATCGCATCTTCCAGCTTGAGCGACGGAGTATTGGGGCGTGGAGAGTACTTGAAAGAGAAGACAGCGTCGTAACCGACCTCATCGAGCAGGCTAAGCGTCTCGGCGAAATCCGCTTCGGTCTCGCCGGGGAAGCCGACAATTGCGTCGGTCGTGATGCTAATAGGCCGTTTCGCCGCCTTCATCCACGCGATGCGTTCCAGGTATTGATCGCGGGTGTAGAGGCGCTGCATGGCGTCGAGCACGCGCGTCGATCCGCTCTGCACCGGGAGGTGAACGTGATCGCACAGCGTGGGCACGGCGTCGATGGCGTCGATAATGTCCCGCCCAAAGTCGCGCGGATGCGAGGTGGTAAAGCGCACCCGCCGGATGCCAGGAACTTCGCCTACGGCAGCCAGCAATTCGGCAAAAGTTTTCTTTTTCCGCAGATCGGCACCCGGCTTCCCTGCCGGATCCTTATACGAATTCACGTTCTGCCCAAGCAACTGAATTTCCGTGTAGCCGAGATCGGCCATCTGGCGCGCCTCGGCCAGCACCGAATCCGAAGTCCGGCTGCGCTCTTTTCCGCGCGTGTAAGGCACCACGCAATAAGCGCAGAACTTGTCGCAGCCTTCGATGATCGTGATGTAGCCGCGATGCGGATTCGTACGCGCAGTGAATTCGGTCTCGAAACAGTCTTCAGTTTCGCGGTCGTCGAGCCCGGTGATCCGAACCAGTCCCCGAACCAGCGAGTCCCGAGCCCCAAGACCCGAGCCCCGAGCCTTCCCTGCCGGCGCTACAACCGAGGCATCATCCCGAAGACCCGCGTCTTCACCGGCGGGTCGAGAGCCTGCCCTGAGCCTGTCGAAGGGGATCTCGTCCACTGAGGGTGCCCCACCCTTCGCGCTGTTCGAAGGGTGGGAATCGATGCTGTCGATAGCGGACGATTCGAGCTTGGTGTTCCCCGGCTCCGCCGCTTCCAGTTGCTTCAGCATGCTCGGCAGGTTGCGGTACGACGCCGATCCCGCGACCAGCGACACATAGGGCGCGCGCTCGAAAATCTTTTCGCCCTCCTGCTGCGCCACGCAGCCGAGCACGCCAAACTTCTTTCCCTGCTTCTGATATTTCTTGTAGTCGTTGAGCCGGTTAAAAACCTTCTGCTCCGCCTTGTCGCGGATCGAGCACGTGTTGTACAGAACCAGGTCCGCCTCTTCCACCGTCTCCACCTGCCGATACCCTTCCGACACCAGCGTCCCCACAACCTTTTCCGAGTCGTGGACATTCATCTGGCAGCCGAAAGTTTCGAGGTAGAACGTCTTCGAGGGCATATAGGGAAAGTATAGCGGGGAGAGCTTCTAGCTACTAGCTACTAGCTTCTAGCGAAGCCATCGACGCCCGGGCAGCCCCATCCTTGTCGCGTTCTTCGCGACAGGATGGGGATTTTGACTTTCGATTGTGTCCGAAGGAATCGGAAGCCCGAGGGATTAACTTTCGTGAAATCCCGTTGTGCCATCGGAAGTAATCTTCCATTTCCACAGGCTTTATGGTTAGACTTGAAAGCGAAGAGGACACTCTTTTCAAGGAGGTGTTACATGACGAAACTGGCTAACAAGCTCGTTTCCTACCTTGTGATAGTGTCCCGATGCAAGTTTGTGCAGATAGCACACGGGATTATGTAAACTTCCCGCGCTGAGAAACGGGATTGTGCTACTTGCCATTGGGTATACACAATGCATCTGCTGTACTAAGTGCCGGTCTCGCACCCGGAGTACCGAATTGCCGTGATAGTGAACAGGACTCGGCCACCTGTGGTACGGAAAAACGCGAATCCACTTAGAGACCGAACTTGCGAACTCAGTCGTTGTGGCGCGCTCCGAGGCCTGATCCTCCGGAGATCGGGAGAAGAGCTTACGCCCGCCGTCAAGAGGCTGCAGTCAATGCTCCGCAAGAGCCGAGACTGCGGCCTCGAATTTTTCTCAGGCAACAAAAATCCCGATCGGTAAAACAGGCTTTGAACGTCAAAAGGCAATTCCATTAGGATTTTGATTCTCGACATGGGGAAGTCAAAATCCCCATCCTTTTTTTCGCGAAGAACGCGAAAAGAAGGATGGGCACCTGCTAAGAGTCGTTTGAGACTTCTCTTCCTGTCTTGAACCGTGTAACAAGAAGACCTATGGAAAGAGGCCCGTCAGCGGAAAAGCTTCTGAAAGGCGGCCACGAGATACTTCCAGCGACAGGCCATATCGGAACGGTCAGTTGGCTCCAATCACATGGAGCCTCGCGCTGAGGGATATTAGGGGTCACGGAACTATTTTTGGTCAGGACGTGAACAGTGAAAACCTGAATGGCCAAGTGGTCGAGGACGATCGTGACGACTTGCCCATGCGTAGCGCATTCGCCGATTTCCCCATTGTGCCAGATGTGTGTACCGCTCTCCCAAAGTCCAACACCGGAAAATTGCCCAAGCCAAACAATGGTGCGCGGTGGGATCGCCGAGTTAAGCCGCAATTGTTCACATTCGTCTTGAGGGTAAAAGTGACCCTTGCTTTTGGGCGGCGGCGGTGCGGTGGTCTCGAATACCATGGCCGTCTTTACGGCCCAACGAGCAACAATGGCTTGCTGGGCCGGGTGTAGACGAAAAATGCCGCTGCCAGTTAGGAGCCGCTCTATAGTCGGTTTGCTGTCACTCTCCAGCGCGCTCATCCAACCGTTGTTGCACGTGGTGCAAACGCTCTTAACTCTAAGATTCTGGACATTGCGAAACCAGACTGGCGCGGACTTTCCCACGACACGCCGAATCTCATCCTGGATGTTGATCTTTTGCAGAATCCAGTCGGCAATAACGTGTTCCCGGCTATCCGCCGGATTTCCGCAGAACTTGCACTTCCGCACACTCAAAACGGTAGCACGTTTCGTTATCGAGTAAGCCATCGCCGAATTTTGAGTCTCGATCCGAGAAGTCAAAGCCCCCACCCTCTTTTCGCAAAGGACGCGAAAAGAAGGATGGGGCACCCCGGCGCTCTCTCAGCGAACCTCGGCGGCTGAAGCCGGTCGTGCGTGGCGGCTCGATTCGGCACGACTGGAAGTCGTGCCCTTCCCGGTTGCGGAATCCATATTCCCACTGCGGAACTGCTTCGCAACTATTCTTCACCGGGAAGGGCACGAGTTCACTCGTGCCGCCTGGACGAATCCACTGGCGTAATCTGCGTTACCGACCCTCACGGGTGCCCCATTTCTCGCGCGCCTTCTGCGCAAGAAAGCCTGCCCCTTCGACAAGCTCAGGGCAAGCTCTGAGGCTGTCGAAGGGTGGGGCTTTTGACTCGTCCCTAGGCAAAACCTTGTCAAGCCCCCAAACGCCCTCCATTTCCCTTAACTGACTCATTCGCAAGCAGAAATAAATCCCGTATTCGTGATACTTTACCCGGCGCAACTTGATAAAATAGATATAGAAGCTTGAAAAAAGGAAGCGCAGCCTACGGGCCGCGCTTTTCGTGTTTTTGGGCCAAGACATTTCAGCGAAGGAGTACTTCAGGCGCAGTCACCAGCTGCGCCTTTTTTTATGGAACACGAATCAGGAACAGGGAACCGAACCGTAAAGTTAATCGCAACCGGCGAGAGCGTCCGCATCGCGGACGACCCAGCCGCGGGGCCAATCACGCTCCACGCCGTAGGATGCCCAAGCAGCGGGCCGTAAGGGAGACGCGGATGAGGCCGCGTTCGTGGCGCGAGCTTGCGAATACGATTTTCGGGTTGCGAAGCCCTGGGGAATATCGATCCCTATGACGTGCTGGTGGGCATGGGCCGCTGGTTTTGGCGCGTGCAGGTGAAGCGCGCCCGTCATTACCGGGGGCGATGCCAGGTACGAACGGGGGCGCGCGGGGGACGCTACACCAAAGACAACATCGACTTCATAGCAGCGCACGTAGTCCCGGAAAACATTTGGTACATCGTCCCGGTGGAGGCTTTCGAGAGTAGAGCTGCACTGCGTTTCAACTCGCGAGGGGACCGAAGATCCAAATACGAAAAATACTGCGAAGCCTGGTGCCTCCTGGCCTGCGACCCCAAAGCCCGCGGATGGCAAGACATCCCCGTCCTCTGCCGCTGCAAAGACTTGCCGGTGCGCTGCGCGGTGTGCCCCCATCGAACGTGAACATGCGAGACACGAACCGGGAAGGGCACGACTTTAGTCGTGCCGATGAAGACGCTACGCGACGTTGGCTTTAGCCGCTGAGGTGTGCTCGTCCAATCTGTATCCCGGATATGCCGAACATAGACGATACTCCTCAGCCCGTTCCACTAATCCGCGCCTCACCGGATTCTGATGAATGTAAGTTCGATGTCCCTCGTAATCGTCCGCGTCCCGAATCCGATGATCCGTAAATCCCCGTTGCCAAATTTCCCTCGGACCAAACTCCAGCCCGAACGCGCGCGAGTATCCGCCTTTGATGAACTGCAGAGCCCGTTCCAGCGTTACGTCGCGCGCAGGAGTCGAAGCAGATGTACGCGCTCAGGCATCAGAACAAACGCACGCAACTGGAAGGCCCCTTGCCTGCGGTAGCCATAAAGAGTCTTCAAGAACAGACGGGCATAGTTGTCGACCACGAACAAGCGCCGGCGCTGCCAGGTCATGAACGTCACAAAGTAAGTCCCTGGCGGGGACATGATCCGCGTGGGCTTCAAGAGCACACCTCAGCGGCTAAAGCCGCGTCGCACTCCATCCTATGGCGGCACGAGTGAACTCGTGCCCTTCCCGGTGAAGAATAGTTGCGAAGCAGTTCCGCAGTGGGAATATGGATTCCGCAACCGGGAAGGGCACGACTTCCAGTCGTGCCGAATCGAGCCGCCACGCACGACCGGCTTCAGCCGCCGAGGTTCGCTGAGAGAGCGCCGGGGTGCCCCATCCTTCTTTTCGCGTCCTTTGCGAAAAGAGGGTGGGGGCTTTGACTTCTCGGATCGAGACTCAAAATTCGGCGATGGCTTACTCGATAACGAAACGTGCTACCGTTTTGAGTGTGCGGAAGTGCAAGTTCTGCGGAAATCCGGCGGATAGCCGGGAACACGTTATTGCCGACTGGATTCTGCAAAAGATCAACATCCAGGATGAGATTCGGCGTGTCGTGGGAAAGTCCGCGCCAGTCTGGTTTCGCAATGTCCAGAATCTTAGAGTTAAGAGCGTTTGCACCACGTGCAACAACGGTTGGATGAGCGCGCTGGAGAGTGACAGCAAACCGACTATAGAGCGGCTCCTAACTGGCAGCGGCATTTTTCGTCTACACCCGGCCCAGCAAGCCATTGTTGCTCGTTGGGCCGTAAAGACGGCCATGGTATTCGAGACCACCGCACCGCCGCCGCCCAAAAGCAAGGGTCACTTTTACCCTCAAGACGAATGTGAACAATTGCGGCTTAACTCGGCGATCCCACCGCGCACCATTGTTTGGCTTGGGCAATTTTCCGGTGTTGGACTTTGGGAGAGCGGTACACACATCTGGCACAATGGGGAAATCGGCGAATGCGCTACGCATGGGCAAGTCGTCACGATCGTCCTCGACCACTTGGCCATTCAGGTTTTCACTGTTCACGTCCTGACCAAAAATAGTTCCGTGACCCCTAATATCCCTCAGCGCGAGGCTCCATGTGATTGGAGCCAACTGACCGTTCCGATATGGCCTGTCGCTGGAAGTATCTCGTGGCCGCCTTTCAGAAGCTTTTCCGCTGACGGGCCTCTTTCCATAGGTCTTCTTGTTACACGGTTCAAGACAGGAAGAGAAGTCTCAAACGACTCTTAGCAGGTGCCCATCCTTCTTTTCGCGTTCTTCGCGAAAAAAAGGATGGGGATTTTGACTTCCCCATGTCGAGAATCAAAATCCTAATGGAATTGCCTTTTGACGTTCAAAGCCTGTTTTACCGATCGGGATTTTTGTTGCCTGAGAAAAATTCGAGGCCGCAGTCTCGGCTCTTGCGGAGCATTGACTGCAGCCTCTTGACGGCGGGCGTAAGCTCTTCTCCCGATCTCCGGAGGATCAGGCCTCGGAGCGCGCCACAACGACTGAGTTCGCAAGTTCGGTCTCTAAGTGGATTCGCGTTTTTCCGTACCACAGGTGGCCGAGTCCTGTTCACTATCACGGCAATTCGGTACTCCGGGTGCGAGACCGGCACTTAGTACAGCAGATGCATTGTGTATACCCAATGGCAAGTAGCACAATCCCGTTTCTCAGCGCGGGAAGTTTACATAATCCCGTGTGCTATCTGCACAAACTTGCATCGGGACACTATCACAAGGTAGGAAACGAGCTTGTTAGCCAGTTTCGTCATGTAACACCTCCTTGAAAAGAGTGTCCTCTTCGCTTTCAAGTCTAACCATAAAGCCTGTGGAAATGGAAGATTACTTCCGATGGCACAACGGGATTTCACGAAAGTTAATCCCTCGGGCTTCCGATTCCTTCGGACACAATCGAAAGTCAAAATCCCCATCCTGTCGCGAAGAACGCGACAAGGATGGGGCTGCCCGGGCGTCGATGGCTTCGCTAGAAGCTAGTCGCTAGCAGCTAGAAGCTCTCCCCGCTATACTTTCCCTTTTATCAAGTTGCGCCGGGTAAAGTATCACGAATATGGGATTTATTTCTGCTTGCGAATGAGTCGGTTGAGGGAAATGGAGGGCGTTTTGGGGCTTGACAAGATTTTGGCAGGAGGGGCGATAAAGGCCGAAAGATCCCCGCCTGTCAGCAGTGCAGTCTAGGCCAGTGGGTTAGTCCAGCGCAGGGCGGGAAAGCGGGCGAAGTCGCGGTCGTTGGTGTGCAGAACGCCGCCATGTTCGATGGTGAGGGCGGCCAGTTGGGCGTCGGTGATCAGCGATCCGGAGGCTTGACCTTCGACTGCCATTTGTCGAAATAAGACCCAATGCTGTTCTCCGGGAGCGAGCAGGCGGAGGTTGGGCTGTTGCAGCCAGGTCTCGACGATCCCGACCGCTTCGAGCAGCGTGAAGCGCTCGCCGGGCAGTCGCGAATTGGTCATGATCCGAAGGAAGGCCGACACGGTCTGCCACGGCAAGCCGACCAACTCGGTCCCGGAGAATGTGGTCTCAACCCAGGAGCGGGCTCGGACGTGATGCACCGAGGCGCTGTCGTAGGCATAGAGCAGGAGGTTGGCGTCGAGAACGATCATAGTGTGGCGATCATTTTCTGGGCGATCATTGCTGCGCCGATCATTGCCGCGGCGATCATTGCCGCGGCGATCATTGTTGCGGCAATCATTGTTGCGCCGATCAGCGGTGCGCCGGGCCTTCGATGGCTTCGAGCAACTGGTCAATATTGTCGTAGGTCAGGCCGGCCGGCAGGCCGAGCTTTCTGGGTTGCACGGAGAACGGCTTGCGGGCCGGCTGTTTGGATGCCGCCAATCCCACGCGCAGGAAGTGGTTCACGGTTTCCTTGAACGGAGCGCCGGAGCGGCGCCGCTCTTTTTCGAGCAACCGGGCAACGTCGTCATCGAGGGTAAGAGTGGTTCGCACATCATGATGCTACTAAAATGTACATCATGATGTCAAGCGGAGTCACCAAGAGTCAAAAACCCCGCCCTCTTTCGCAAAGAGCGCGAAAGAAGGGTGGGGGCACCCGGTCCCTCGACTTCCTATGGAAAATCCCCGCCCTTCGGCAGGCTCAGGGCAGGCTTTCTCGCGCAAAAAGCGCGCGAGAAATGGGGCACCCGGTTGTTCCGTTTTCGGGGTATCCGTGAAATCCGTGGCGACGCTTATTTCCGCGTGTCCACGCTTTCGCCGTTTTCGACATACGCCTGCAGCCAGCCAAAGACGCCCTTCCAGCCGTTGCTGTAGCGCACGCCGGTCTCGGGAGCAGCCGCGAAGCCTTGGTGACGGAGCTTGACCAGGGTTCCGGTACCGGCTTTGCGGGGGCCGCTCGGGTGCAGGCCATGCACGGCCTGCGGTTGCAAGTCCCAGTAGACGACTGTCTTAAGCGTGCCCGTGTAGCTGGCGACCCAGGTTTGGACGAGCCGGTGCGGCGGATCGACTTCGAGATATTCGCCCTCGACGCGGAAAGATTTGCCGTCAACGCTGAGGCCCACGCTCGACCACTTGCCTCCGGGGCGAAGGTCGCCCTTCCACTCGGTGATGCGGTAGAGTCCCTGCTGGCCCCACCACTGCGGCATTTGCGCGGGATCGGTGAGCGCCTGGAACACGCGCACCGGTGGCGCAGCAATAAAAATTTCGGCGAGTACGGTGTCTTTGTCGGGGGTGATGGTGGCGGTGGCCATGAGGGTCTCCTGGGTTTTAGCGCTTCAAGTCTTTCCGAACAAAATTTCAGATTGTTGGTTTCAGATTGCAGATTGAAAACCGTTGCTCGTTCTTAAATCTGCAATCTGAAATCTGAAATTTTGGTTCAGCCTTCTATAAACTTCTTCAGCATTTCGACGACGCCGATCCAGCCGCCGGCGTAATCCTTGCGCGCGACGGGCTCTTGCGCCAGGCCGCTGTGCGTGACTTTAACATGCGTTCCGCCAGACTTCGGCGTGAGTTCCCAACGGACGGTTGTGGGGCGCGCTCGATCGTCGTGCCAGTTGGCGAGCCAGGTATAGGCGAGCAGACGCGGAGGTTCGAACTCGACGATCTCACCCTGGCACTCGAACTCGCTTACGTTGTTGACGACGACCCTGCCTTTTTCCGTGGCGTAACCGTAGTGGCCGCCGAGGCGCGCGTCCATTTGCCAGAATTTGGCGGGACATTCCGGAGAACTGAACCAGCGCTTGAGTTGCGCACTGTCGGTTAGAGCCTGGAAGATGCGGTCGGCGGGCGCGGCGATTTCGATCTCGCTGACGATCGTGTCTTGATCGGGGGTGACGATGGTTGTGGTCATTTGTGCTCCTGTGCAATGTGAGGTCGAGAGTGTCGCCAAAAGCGGGCGGGCGAAGGCGCCCGCCCCTCCACGATTTACAGCTTGCGGCGCAGATCGAAGAACTCTTTCATCTCTTTGCCGTGGTCGATAAAGATCCAGTTTTCGGTGTGATGATTGTCGTCGAGCAGAGTGAGGACCAGACTTTGCATGTGGCCGGCATCGGGGCTTGCGAGGTTCGTGGCATCGACATAGTTGAAAGTGAAGGTCTTGCCGTCCGGCGAAACGCTGGCCTGCATCCGCGGCTGATTTCCAGCGCCGCAATAATGAGTGATCAGCAAGCGGTTGGCCCCATCCATGTGGAACATCGAGATCATGTCATCGGGGCCGTGGCCCTCGATTTCGCTCATGACCGCGGATCCACCGGAAACTACTTTGAAAGTGACATGCAGGTCTTCCCCCTGGGAACTCTTCCCTTCCCAGGTGCCGGGCATGTTCTTGATCGCGGCGAAGGCCTTTTGGGCATCGGTTTGGGCGACGGCGGTAGTGGCGAGGGCTGCGAAGACGAGTAGCGGGAGCAGGGTGCGCATTGATTTTGTGATCTGTTTCGATGTTTCTTTCGACATGGGCGTTTTCCTTTCTGGAATTGCAATCATTTTCACTTGTGTTTGCGCGGGGACGATTTCTCGGGTACGGCTTCGGTTTCGCGGGCATACTCGGCTTCTACAAATGTTTTCAAGTTGGCGAGGCTGGCGCTCCAGAAACTGCGGTATTGCTCGATCCAGGAGTCGACGGCGCGGAGCGGTTCGGGATTGAGTTCGTAGACGCGGTTGCGACCTTCGCGATGTTCTCGCACCAGGTGGGCGCGGCGCAGCAGGCGGAGGTGCTTGGAAATCGCGGGACGGGAGACTGGGAAGGCTTCGGCGATCTGTCCGGCGGGCTGACTGCCGCGGCGGAGGAGATCGAGCACGGCTCGGCGGGTGGGATCGGCCAGGGCCTGGAATGTGGCCTCAGCGGTTGCGGTTCTGGGTCCGGAATATGTAACCGAACGGTGACGCATAATGCGTAACCTTACAGTTACATGAATGGCTTGTCAAGAACCTTTTTGAACCCGCCATATTTCTTACCTTGTGTATAATGTAAGCATGATTCGTCAGATCACTACCGTAAGCACAAAGGGGCAATTCGTGATTCCTTCGGAGATGCGGGCTTCGCTTGGGATTCGTCCGGGCACGCGCATTTCCGTCACCCAGGATGGATCGCGGATTGTGCTGGAGCCGGTGTCGGAGGAATTGGTGGACAAGACCCGGGGAATTTTCGCGGGAGGGCCGTCCATTTCGGACGATCTCAAGCGGGAGCGGCGGCGGCGCAAAGATCGATGGTGACCTACGTCCTCGATTCGAGTGCTGTGTTGCGCTACCTTGATGGTGAAGCGGGGGCGGACCGGGTCTCTGAAATCATTAAGGGTCACATCGCGGGGCGATGCGCGGCGGTCATGTCATCCTTGCATTGGGGCGAGGTTGCCGGACACACTTGCAAAATGCGTGGCATGGACGCCATGAATTTGATCCTGTCGCGGCTGAGTGCGTTCGGGATTCCGCTGATTGCAGTGGATGGGGACCGAGCGGTGCGCGCGGCGCTTTTCAAGTTGAAGCGACAAATCCCTTATGTGGATGCATTCGGAATTGAACTCACGGCGGAAGCCCAAGACCGCGTTTTCGTGACGGCGGATTTCGACTTCAAACCCGCCAGCCGCGATGTGAAGATTGAGTTTCTCCCCGCGAAGTAACAGCTCGCCGTCAAGCCGACTTACTGCCGGATTGCCTCTGCTCGGTCTTGCGCGCACTGCCCAGGGGAAAGTGCATCCCGAATCGAGTACCTACCCAACTCGCGAAGCAGTAAGCAATGCTTACGTACACCGGTGCCGTAAACTTCAGCTGATCGAGGCCCCGGACGTAGTCCGGGTTCCAGCCGGCAAACATTTCGTCATAGTTGCGAAACTCCGGGATCAGAAATCCACCGCTCAGGTAGTAATGAAAAGCGACAGAAAAGTGGTTCTCAAACACGCTTGCCGGGTAGGTCGCGAACTTGTAGGCAAGAATGATGGCGGGCACGACCCAGACAAGCTGGGCTACCCGGTGACTATGTTTTGCCGCAGTGATTCCTGCGGTCAAGCCGCACAGAACGCTGAGCAGCGGGAGATGGTTGAAAGCAAACGCGAAACGGCTTTCGCGCGAAGGCAGGCGGAGAAGGGGCAGGATGACGTTGTGGGCTTGGGCGGAAAGCCACAACACAGCGAAGTGCGCTATGAGATAGACGGCTGCCAGGTGCAGCAGGAACTCAACAAGCGTTCGAGCAACCGACTTACGTTTACTTACCAGGCTGGCTCGGTCAACGGGCGCGGGTTGGACCTGGTCCATGGGCCAAGACTCTATACCCCGGTCGCAATGAGATCAATGGCCTGTGATCCGTCTCGAACCAAGTCCAGGAAGGCTTGGTGGACGCGGGGGTCGTCGGAGAGTTCGGGGTGGAAGGTGGCGGCCATGACTCTTCCCTGCCGGACGGCGACGGGGGCGTTGTCGTTGCCCTCGGTGGCGATTACTTCGACGCCTTCGCCGACGTGCTCGATTTTGGGGGCGCGGATGAAGACCATTTCCAGCGGGGACTCGGGGTGGTCGTGAGCTAGAAGCTTTCCTTCGCGGATGGAGCTGTCGATCTGGCGTCCGTAGGCGTTGCGGCGGATGCGGATGTTGATGGCGCCCAGGCCTTGTTGCTTCGGATTCTCCACTTCAGTTGCGAGAAGAATTGCGCCGGCGCAGGTGCCGAAGGTGGGCTTGGCGTGGACGAAATCTCTAAGCTTGGCGAAGCCGTCTTCGCCCAGCAGTTTGAGGAACGTTCCGGATTCTCCTCCCGGAATGACGAGGCCGTCGATCTGATCGAGTTGCTCGGGTTTCTTAACGAGCACAACTTCAGCGCCCAGCTCTTGGAGCCGGCGGCGGTGGGCGTCAAAATCGCCTTGCAGGGCTAGGACTCCGATGATCATGACGGTCGTTGGTCGTTGGCCGTGAGTCGCCGGCCGAGACGAGCGATCTAACTCGATTTTAGCGGATAAGCGTTGCAGGGACGCTCATGCGCGGTCGAAGTCCGAGCACCTACGCCTTCGGTTTCGCTCTATCGAGAATCCCCACCCTTCGGCAAGCTCAGGGCAGGCTTTCTCGCGCAAAGAACGCGCGAGAAATGGGGCACCCGGCACTTACACTCAAGGGCAGTCAACGTCAAAATAGCCACCCTCTTTCGCAAAGAACGCGAAAGAAGGGTGGGCACCCTCAGAGAGATCCTCCTAGTCGGCTAGAGCGGTAGGGCGCTGGGGAAACGAGTTTGGAAATCGAGCAGGCCGACCCAGTGGGGGGTGATGGTGATGCGGACCATGGAGGAAACCATCTTTTTGAGGTTCGCGACCCAGGTCTTGCCGCCCTCGGTTCCCAGGTATCGTTCACAAGCTGCGGCGTATTCGGGGACGATTCCGTCGACCGGTTCCAGGCGTGCGGTACCGCGCACGAGGAGCACTTTGTAGGGGTAAGTATCGTTGTCGATGGTGAGCGACACTTTTGGATTCTTCGCCAGGGACTTCAGTTTCGGTGCCTTGGGCGGCGTCCCCATCATAAGGTCGCTGCCATTCCAATGAAAGCAGACGGGAACGACGCGGGGCGTGCCGTCGGTCGCGATGTAGGCCAGGCGGGCGGGAATCTTCGAGTGGAGAAGTTCCTGCGATACGGGATGCTGCAGTAGAGCGAGATCGCCTTGTTGGCAGGGCATGGTGCGCTCCTTTTTAACGAATCGGGTGAGTTGGGGAGTTGAATTCTGCGCTGCAGTATAGCGCGCGCCGGTGAGGGGGCGAGGAAAACTTCTGCGCCGCGCGTGGAATCCGCGAAGAATCGGGAGACGTTTCGCACTCTCGTTGCAGATCAAAAGGCGCAAATCAAAAGCCTTTGACGCGAAGGTCGCGAAGGAAAGGCCGCAAAGGTCGCGGAGACAGTCCAAATCGGAGCTTGACAGGGAACGAGCTGCTTCGTACATTACTGATTGGTTATGTAACTACAAGGTTATCGAATGACTACGCCCGATCAACTGGATGCGACGTTCGCTGCGCTGGCGGATCCTACGCGCCGGGCGATTCTGGCGCGCCTGGCCGAGAGTGAGGCATCCGTGCTGGAGTTGGCGGAGCCGTTTGCGATGAGCCAGCCGGCGATTTCCAAGCACTTGAAAGTGCTGGAGCGGGCGGGGCTGATTTCACGGGGGCAAGATGCGCAAAAGCGTCCGCGACGGCTGGAAGCTCGCGCCCTGCGCGGGGCAACACAATGGCTGGAGAATTATCGGCGGTTCTGGGAAGCGCAGTTTGGGCGGTTGGATATGCTGCTGAAGGATTTGCAGAAAGGCGACAAAAGGAAGCGAAGCAAACGGGCCGGTCGGGCACACTCAGGGCAGGCTCTCACCGGGGTCGGCGCGGGAACTCGGAATCAGAGTCTTAAGACCTAGCGCAAAAAAGCAGGTTCCTCGCCGGGCTTTCAGCCCGGCTCGGAATGACAATTTAGATTACGAGCGATTGAATTACCGCGATTGAATTAGGAACGCCTAAAAGGAGACAGCCATGAAAAATAGCGCAACGTTCAAGATTGCGGCGCATGGTGACCGCGAGATTGTAGTGAGGCGGGTGTTCGATGCGCCGCGGCGGATGGTATTTGACGCCTACACCAAGCCGGAACTGGTGAAGCGATGGCTGCTGGGGCCGGATGGGTGGTCGATGCCGGTGTGCGAGATCGATTTGCGGGCGGGCGGAAAGTATCGCTATGTGTGGAGAAACGACAGCAACGGACAGGAAATGGGGATGGGCGGAATTTACCGCGAAGTCGTCGTGCCCGAGCGTTTTGTGGCGACGGAGGTGTTCGACGAGGCGTGGTATCCGGGCGAAGCGGTGGACACGATCGTTCTCGTCGAGGAGGACGGCCGGACTTCGAGGCCGCAGACCACGATGACGCAAACCATTCTGTATAACTCACGCAAGACGCGGGATGCGGTGCTGAAGTCGCCAATGCAGAAGGGGATGGCGAGGAGCTACGACCGGCTGGAGGGATTTCTGCCGGCCGTGGAGCGCGTGCTGAGCGCGTAAGACAGTAAAGGCAGAGTCCCCACGCCTTCGACTGCGCATTGTCGAAAATCCCCACTTCTCGCGCAAAGAACGCGCGAGAAATGGGGCACCCAGGATTTTTGTTTCCTTGGTGGGCCAAAGGCCCATGTACGCTCCGGGCAGGCCGCTTTCGCGAAGAACGCGAAAAAAGGATGCGGAAAAGTTAGATTGCGGGCTTGCGCTGGGCTGCGCCGAGAACGTCGCCGGGGCCGGACTCTTGCACGAAGGCTACGACGCGGATGTTCTTGGGATCGGTACCGGGTGCTAGTTTCAGCTGCACGTCCTGGTTGAAGGTCTTGCCTTTGGGGAGCTTCCCCACTTTTGTGATCTGCTGGACGACTGCAACGTGGACCAGATGCTTCCCGCCGTTTTCGCCTTTCAGGACTTGGGATTCGACGTGATCGAGAGCGATGGCCACGAATACGTCGCCGCCATGCTTTTCAGAATTGACATCCGTCTCGATGTGGGCTCGCAGTACGCCGGGATTTGCGGCGTCAACGGTGACTTCGCCGATGCGCACGGGAACCTTGGGAGTGGCGGCGGCTTTCTCAAGGACAGCCTTGATCTGCTGCGGATCGCCCAGGCGCAATTCCTCGGTTCCGTCGACGATGAGTTGAGGAGTGGCCGGTGGCGGCAGGCGATGCGCGCTCACATAGGAAGTTTGGCGGTCGGTGAGCGAAGAAGAGGAGTTGGGATCCTTCCAGCCATCGTGATCCCAGTACGTGACGTGTTCACTCAGGACGATCAACTGGGCGCCGGGGACGGGCTGCAACGCGTCCAGCTTCTGCAGAAAGAGGTCGGCGGGAGGACAGCTGGAACAGCCTTCGGAAGTGAAGAGCTCGATGAGGACGGGATGGGCAGCCGGGGTTGAAGCGTTCGTGGCGGCTGGGTCGCTGGCGACTGTTCGGTCTTGTGCGCGGGCGGCGGGCGACAGAGCCAGGCATAAGAGCGCGAAGATCAGCAATGCGCGGGTCGACGATTGCGTGGAACGCGTTCGTGACATAGGAGTAGTTTATCAGCTTCAGGTTTGCAGTGGCCTTCGTCCAGGCTCACGGGGCAAGGACCTCGACGATCCGAACTTGCGAGGGATAGGCGCGCGCGCCGGCCGTATATACTTTCGCCGTGTCGTTTGCCAAACAATTGCTCCTTACGGATATTCGCTACTCCGGGTGGGCCAATCAGCGCTTGCTTGAGGCTTGCTCGGCGCTCACATCGGAAGAGATCGAGCGCGACCTGAGCATCTCGCACAACAGCATTCGCGCGACTCTCCGCCATATCCACGATGGCGAAAGAGTTTGGCTCGACTGTCTGCGCACGAGTCCAGAGATGGGACCTTGGTGGCTTCCCCAAGGCACACCGCCGCAGCCCTCGCTAGAACGTCCTGAGGCAGAGCTGGCCAGAACTCTCGGACGCCTACCGCCGATGGATCGAGGATTCGTCGGAGGCTGATCTGGGCGTCGAACTTAGGGTGCTGCTTCCGGGTGACGTCGAGCCGCGTCTTCCCCGCTGGAAAATTCTCGGGCATGTGCTCGAACATTCGACCTTTCATCGGGGACAGATCGTGGGAATGATTCGCATACTCGGGCACACGCCGCCTGGGATTCACCGGATGGACTATTACCTTGCCGTCAGTCAAAGTCCCCAGGATTGAGATTGGCGTTCCCACCCTTGCAGAGGACGCAAGGATGGGGCACCCCACATATCTGAGTTGTCACTCCAATAAATCCCTACTGCACAAAATCAGGAGGGTGGACCCGGCGGGATTCGAACCCGCAACTGCGACTTGGGTTACACACTCGACCGCCTGTAACGAAAATGGCTAGTACCACACCATCTGTTGGAGCGGTAAATGGTTCATCGATCCAGCGGGCGACAGTAAAGGTGGAAAGTGGCGGACATATTAAAAGAAACGCTGTGCCCGAGCGCCCCCGCGTCCGTAGGTTCTCTGGTCATCGGTATCGTCGAGTCAGACGGGATCGTCAGTTATGCACGGGATCGCATGGAAGCAACCGCGGACTTTCTTGATAGCGCTCGGTTGAACGGCACTCCGGAGCGCAGGTTTCGCTTCAGTTCTCCATGCCAGCAACACGCTTGTGCCCAATGGGCCAACGGCAGTTGCGGATTACCCGCGCGACTGGTTGCGTTAGTTCCCGTAGGAGAGTTGGCCGAAGTTTTGCCGCGCTGCTCCATTCGTCAGGAGTGCCGTTGGTTCATGCAGTCGGGCGCAATAGCTTGCCGTATCTGCCCTACTGTCAGCACACAAGGAGAAACTTCAGCTAGTACCGGTAAAACAATGGTTGCGGGAAGAAAACAAGTAAATCACGAAGGGAGATAGGCATGAGTGAAAGAAAGCAAGCGGGAAGTAAGTTCTACGTTGATTTGGGAGAAATCAAGCTGCCGCCGATCCAGGAGAAACAAGTCGAAACGGAGATCCGAGGCGTCGTGCTCAACGCTTTGGCGAAGAGTGACTTCGCGAGCAGATCACGGCTTCCCAGTTCGATCTTCGACCACTTCCCAGGGCACACGCTGGGTCTTTGGCTGGATCCGGATAATGAGATTCCTTGGACCGCCGGGCCGTTAGATGTTGAGGACCACACGCTCGTCGTGCGTGAAATGACGACCCATCCGTTTCACGTATTGCGCGCCCTCCATGTGAGCAAGGGCGAACCGAAGCCGTCAGGCCGGGAAATTATGGTCGCGATGTTGGACGTTGATGTGATCGATCCCTACGCCAAGCAGCGAATCAAAGAGATGCTCAAAGTGCTCGATCAGATCGAACCAAGTCTGAACAAGCTTACACGTGAGCAGAATCGAGCCATTGACTATATTACAAAGCAGATCAGCGGACGACCATTGACCGAGCAAGTGAGAATCCTTCGCGATCGAAGCAAGCACCCCGATCCGCCCGAACCGGATCTCATTCATCAAATATTGGAGTGGATTGCCAGGATGCTGGAGGATGGCGCATCCACGATTTATTCTCGCGATTCCGCCTTCAACCGTCTGCTCGCCTCGGGAGGCTCACGAGGGCCTACTGTAATCGCCAGAGATAGGGACACTGCCGACGGCATCAAAGATGCTGACCAGATCGGCGCCGCAGGCGGAGGGCTAGTTGGCACTCTCGTCCCAGGAGTTGGAACAGCAGCGGGTGCCGCAGCAGCAGGTGGAGGTGCGTCTCTCGGCTACGCGGTAGCGGCCCTTATTGACTGGTTGTTTTGAGCCTGGCCGAGGCTTATCGTATCTGACGGGCCGCCTGGTTGGCGGCCCGGTCAGATGCATCACCAGCCCCTGGTTTGCAGCATGTGAGCTTCGTCTAAGCCAGAGACCGCTAGCCCTTTCATCGCTCCTTGCAGGTCTTCGCTGACTTCAAGTAGTACTTTAGGGTCTTGGTAGTGGGTGGCGGCTTTTACGATGGCCTTGGCGCGCTTTTCGGCTTCGGCGGGATCGGCGAACGTCGTGCTGTCTTTCATGAAAATGCCGCTGCCGACGAAGACGGCTTCGGCTCCGAGCTGCATCACCAGGCTCGCGTCGGCTGGGGTAGCGATGCCTCCGGCGGAGAAATTTGGGACGGGGAGCTTGCCTGCTTTCGCGACCATCCGGATCAGTTCGTAGGGGGCGCCGTGCTCTTTGGCTTTGGCGTAGAGTTCTTCTTCGCCGAGGACCGTGAGAATTTTCATTTCCTGGACAATCTGGCGGATGTGTTTGACGGCGTGGACTACGTCGCCGGTGCCGGCTTCGCCCTTGGTGCGGATCATGGCGGCGCCTTCGGCGATGCGGCGGAGGGCTTCGCCGAGGTTGCGGGCGCCGCAGACGAAGGGGACTTTGAAGGCGTGCTTATCGACGTGGTGAGCTTCGTCGGCGGGGGTGAGGACTTCGGATTCGTCGATGTAGTCGACGCCGAGTTCCTGGAGAATTTGGGCTTCGGCGAAATGTCCGATGCGGCACTTGGCCATGACCGGGATGGAGACGGCGGCCATGATTTCGCGAATGATCCTGGGGCTGGCCATGCGGGCGACGCCGCCTTCGGCGCGGATTTGCGCGGGGACGCGCTCGAGGGCCATGACGGCGACGGCTCCGGCGCGTTCCGCGATGGTGGCCTGGGCGGGCGTGGTGACGTCCATGATGACGCCGCCTTTGAGCATTTCGGCGAGGCCGGTCTTGAGACGGAGGCTGGTGCTGGAACCGTTGTTTTGGGACATGGGTTAAGGACCTTTTCGCAAGCGTGAAGAATGGGCGCGGTGGCGCCTTTATCGTTCTATTTTACATCGCTATTTTACATCGCCATTTTACATTCTGGAGTGCTTCGATTGTGGGAATGCGCGTTTCGACATCCTCGTCGGTAGAACTCCTTTACCCGGCCAAGTAAGTTCCGGCACACCGGGGTCCTTCGACTGTGTTGTCGTTCGCTTTGCGAACGACAACTTCGCTCAGGATGACAGGCTTAGGGATTTATCTTTCTACGAACTTGGCGAACATTTTTTCGGGGTCGATGGCGATGAACACGCCCTTGCTGCGGGCGAGGACTTCGTTTTTCTCGTTGCGAATTTCGGCTTCGTTGATGTGCTGACGGCCGTGAACGCTGACTTCCCTGCCCTCGACGTGGAGCGGTTGGTGCAGGGGGACGGGCTTGAGGTATTCGACGGTCATCTCTTTGGTCAGAGCGACTACGTGGTGGAGCTTGTTCACTTTTCCCATCGCATCGTCGAGGATCGTCGCGATGATGCCGCCGTGGCAGTGGCCGGGAGGTCCGGTGTAGCGCTTGCCGAGGCGGAATTTGCAGACGAAGGTCTGGCGGGCATCGTCCAGCGTGAATTTCAGGCGCATGCCGTCGGGATTGTTCTGGCCGCAGGCGAAGCAGTAGTTCTTTTGCATTTTCACGTAGCGGGTGTCGTGGCCGTGAGTCGGCAGCTTTTTGGGCATGAGGGATTTTATCGCGGGTGACGGCGAAAAGCTTTTCACCGCTGAGGTCGCGGAGAAAGGCCGCGGAGGACGCTGAGAAAGGCAACTTAGACTTCTTTCTTGGGTGAGATTCCTGTATACATATCGGTTTTGGAAATCATTTGAACTGGAGCCTGCTGTGAAAATCCTCTTTAGTGTCGTTGTCGCTTCCCTCTTCTTCGTTCTGTCCAACCTTTACGCCGCCCCGCAGGACAAGGATGCGGACAAGAAGGCTGTAGCCCCACCGGCGGCACAGAGTAAGAAAGAGGCGAAGAAGGAATCGAAGAAGGACGAACCGAAGAACGAAGAGGCCAAAGAAGAGAAGAAAGGTGGGATGACGGCGGACACTTTTTCCGGGCTGAAGTTCCGGTCGATTGGACCGGCGGCGGCTTCGGGGCGGGTGATGTCGATCACGGTGAATCCCAAGAACAAGTTTGAGTTTTATGTGGGCGTGGCTTCGGGCGGCGTGTGGAAGACCGTGAATGATGGGACGACGTGGACTCCGGTGTTCGACGGCGAGGGATCGTATTCGATTGGATGGGTGGCGCTCGATCCGAATGATGCGTCGGTGGTGTGGGTGGGGTCGGGGGAGAGTAATTCGCAGCGCAGCGTGTCCTACGGCGATGGGATCTACCGGTCAGTCGACGGCGGAAAGAGTTGGGAGAATCTGGGGTTGAAGAAGTCGGAGCATGTTGGGCGGGTGGTGGTTGACCCCAAGGATTCGCAGGTCGTCTATGTCGCGGCGGAGGGGCCGCTATGGGGGCCGGGCGGAGATCGAGGGCTGTACAAATCGGTCGATGGGGGCAAGACGTGGAAGGCGGTGCTGACGATCAGCGAGAACACGGGCGTGGTCGATGTGCAGCTTGATCCGTCGAATCCGGACATTGTCTACGCGGCGGCATACCAGCGGCGGCGGCATGTTTTCACGTTGATTGATGGCGGGCCGGAGAGCGCGATTTATAAATCGACGGACGCGGGAGCGACGTGGAACAAGCTGAAATCGGGGCTGCCCTCGGTGGATATGGGAAGGATTGGTCTGGCGGTTTCGCCGGCGGATCCGAATGTGGTGTATGCGAGCATCGAGGCGGCGGATAAGAAGGGCGGGATATTTCGATCCAGCGACAAGGGCGCGACCTGGGAGAAGCGGAACGAATTCGATGTGGGGGCGATGTATTACGCGCGGGTGGTGGCCGATCCGAAGAATGTGGATCGCATATTTGTGATGAACGTCCAACTGCGAGAATCGCTCGACGGCGGGAAGACGCTGCACACGATTAACGAAGTCAATCATCACGGGGACAATCACGCCATCTGGATTGATCCGGATGACACCAGGCACTGGCTGCTGGGGTCGGATGGCGGAATGTACGAGACCTGGGACAACGCGAAGTCGTGGGAGTTCAAGGCGAATCTGCCGACGGTGCAATTTTATGACGTGGCGGTGGACAACGCCACTCCGTTTTACGACGTTTGCGGAGGAACGCAGGATTATTTTTCGTGGTGCGGGCCTTCGCGCACGCGCAATTTGAACGGGATCATGAATTCGGACTGGTTCGTGACCACGGGCGGCGACGGGTTCCATTCGCAGGTCGATCCGGTCGATGCGAACACGATTTATTCCGAGTCGCAGTACGGCGTGCTGGTGCGGTACGACAAGCCGACGGGGCAGGAACTGGTGTTGCAGCCGCTCGAAGGGAAAGGCGAGCCGCCGCTGCGCTGGAATTGGGACTCGCCATTGATCATCAGTCCGCATTCGCATACGCGGCTCTATTTTGCAGCGAATAAACTTTTTCGTAGCGACGACCGTGGAGATACGTGGAAGGCGATCAGCGGAGATTTGTCGCGGCAGATCGATCGCAACAAGCTGCCGGTGATGGGCAAAGTGTGGGGCCCGGACGCGGTGGCGAAGAATCAGTCGACATCTTTTTATGGAAATGTGGTGGCGTTGGCGGAGTCTCCGAAGAAAGAAGGGCTTCTCTATGTGGGGACGGATGATGGGCTGATTCAGGTGACTTCGGACGGCGGGGCGAATTGGACGAAGTATGAGAAGTTCACGGGCGTGCCGGAGATGACGTACGTGAGCCGGCTGGCTGCGTCGAATTTCGATGCGAATACGGTGTACGCGGCGTTTGAGAATCACAAGAACGAAGATTTCAAACCGTATCTGCTGAAGTCAGTCGACGCGGGAAAGAGTTGGACTTCGATTGCGGGCGATCTGCCGGAGAGTGGGCCGGTGCTGGCGTTCGCGGAAGATACTGTGGACGCGAACCTGCTGTTTGCGGGGACGGAGACGGGGGCGTTCTTCACGATTGATGGAGGCGCGCACTGGGTGCGGTTGAAAGGTGGGCTGCCGACGATTGCGGTGCGCGACATGGTGATCCAGGCGCGCGAAAGCGATCTGGTGATCGCAACGTTCGGGCGCGGGTTTTATGTGCTGGATGACATCACTCCGCTGCGACAGATGAAGACGGAATCGGTGGAGCAGGCGGCGGCGCTGTATCCCGTGAAAGATGCGCTGCTTTATGTGGAGCGGCATCCGCTGGGCGAGCCGAAGAAAGGATTTCAGGGAGATGCATTTTATACGGCGGAGAATCCGCCGTACGGAGCCGTGTTCACGACTTACCTGAAGGACAAGATCAAGAGCAAGAAGGAAAAACGGCAGGAGGCGGAGAAAGAAGCCGCGAAGAAAAATCAGACGCCCGCCTATCCAACGAATGACGAGTTGCGCGCCGAGGCGCAGGAGGCGAAGCCGGAAGTTTATTTCCTTGTGTACGACGAAAGTGGAGCGCCGATCCGGCGACTGGAAGGCGGTGTGGACTCGGGATTTCAGCGGGTGGCGTGGGACCTGCGCTATCCCGCTTCGCGAGTGAAAGAGCATGGCGGCGAAGAAGCAGACGAGGACTTCCCGGACTCGGCCGATCTGGGGCCGCTGGTGTTGGCGGGCACGTACTCGGTTCGAATGTTTGAGAAAGTTGATGGCACAGTGACGGAAGTGGCGGGGCCGCAGACGTTCAAAGTGGCGACTGAAGGATTGTCGTCGATGAACGCGGCCGACCGGACCGCGCAGGAGGAATTCCTGCGCAAGGTGGCGCGGCTGTATCGCGCAGTGTACGGAGCGCAGCAGACGGCGGAGAACGTGGAATCGCGGCTGAAGACGATTCGCGAGGCGTTGCGGGAAACTCCGGCGGTCGACAAACAACTGGGCGCCGTGGCAGATGGAATCGAGCAACGAGATCGGGAAATCTTGCGGGCGCTGCGCGGCGATATCGAGATAGCGCGGAGGAGCGAGCCGGTTCCGTCTTCCATCAGCGATCGGGTCAATTCGATCATGGATGGCGAGCGCTTCTCGCTGGCAAAGCCGACTGCGTCTCATGTGGACTCCTACAACATTGCGGCGGCGGAGTTCGGGGATCAACTCAGCAAACTTCGCGCGTTGGTTGAAGTGGACTTGACGAAGCTGGAGAAAGATATGGAGGCGGCGGGAGCGCCTTGGACACCGGGGCGGGTGCCGGCGTGGGTGGAGAAATAGTGGCCACGGATTTGCACGGATTGACACGGATTAAAACCTTTGGGGAAGGAACCTGCTGGGACTTGCGACGCCGGCGGCATGGGGGTCCTTCGACTGTGTTGTCGTTCGCTTCGCGGACGACAACTTCGCTCAGGATGACATTCGGAATGAGGTCCTTGTGTCGAAAGAGCGTCTACGATCCAACTTGCATTTGGCTGTATCTGTGAGGAATCCGTGTGATCCGTGGCTGACTTGTTCTGCCGGTTTTTCCTCAGCAAGTCGCTTGCTATTTTTGCGTGGGGCTGTGGTACACTCGCCGCCGACCGTTGCCCGCGCTGTGGGGCGTGGCAATTGCCGTGGGGAAATCCTTTCGTGTCTTTCTTCGTGGTTGGGAGGGCTGGGGAATGGGCCTCGCGTTACTGGTTCTGATTTGGCTGATCACTCTGGTCAGCACGTATTTTTTCGTCGCCAAAACCTGGTGGCTGCCTGCGGGGGCGGCGGCGGCCGCGGGATTTATTGACCGGCAATTCACGCTCACCTTCATCATCATGGGAGTTGTGTTCCTTGCGGCACAGCTGGGGTTGGGTTACATCGTGTGGAGATATCGCGAGAGTCCCTCTTCCGCCCCGGTTACTTATTCGCACGGAAATACCAAGCTGGAAGTGATCTGGACGGCGCTGACGGCGGTGCTCTTCATCGGGCTGAATCTGATGGGCAGCAGCGTGTGGGCGAGCCAGCGCTTTCCGCGTGAATCGAATCCGGCGGATGTGCAGGTTGAAGTTACGGGCATGCAGTTTGCCTGGTACTTCCGCTATCCCGGACCGGACGGGAGATACGGCAAGACCAGCTTTAAGCTGATGGATCCATCCGCCGGTGGCGAAGCTGCGGTCGGGCTCAGCCAAACGGATCCCGCGGCGAAAGACGATGTCGTCACCGGAACGATGTACTTGCCGGTGAACCGCGAAGTGGAAGTGCACCTGCGGGCGGTGGATGTGATTCACAGTTTCTTTGTGCCGCAACTGCGCTTCAAGCAGGATGCGGTGCCGGGGCTGAACATCCCCATGCGCTTTACACCTACGGTGATTGGTGAGTACGAGATTGCCTGCGCCGAACTTTGCGGACTCGGGCACTACAAGATGCACGGCATGGTTCACGTCGTCAGCCAGGAGGATTTTGACAAGTGGCTGGCGGCACGGGAGGCGGAGAAACAGTAATGGCGACCGCGGCTACGGTTCACGCGCACGCACCTCAGGGTTTTATTCGGAAATACATTTTCAGCCTGGATCACAAAGTTATCGGCATTCAGTATTTCTTCCTGGCGCTGACGGCGGTGTTTGTCGGAATGTTTCTGTCGCTGCTGATGCGCATTCACATGATCTGGCCCACGGTTACGCTTCCCCTGGTGGGCGACATCAAGCCGGAGAATTATCTCGCTCTGGTTACGATGCACGGCACCATCATGGTGTTCTTCGTGCTGACCACGGCGCCGCAGGGCGGATTCGGAAATTATTTCCTGCCGATTCAGATTGGCGCGCCGGATATGGCGTTTCCCGTCCTGAACATGCTTTCGTTCTGGACGACGTTTGTGGGGTTTGTGGTGATCCTTGCGGCGTTCTTCGTTACTGGCGGCGCGCCACTGCATGGGTGGACGGGCTATCCGCCGCTCAGCGCGTTGCAATCGGCGGGACCGGGCGAGGGGCTGGGCGCGGATTTGTGGATCACGAGCATCGCGATTTTCTGCGTGGCCTCGTTGATGGGCGCGCTGAACTTTATTACCACTACGCTCGATCTGCGGGCCAAGGGCATGACCATGATGCGCATGCCGCTCACGGTTTGGTCGTGGTTCATTACGGCGATCCTGGGGCTGCTGGCGTTCGGCGTGCTGCTCTCGGCGGGAATTCTTTTGCTGATGGACCGCAACCTCGGCACCAGCTTCTACGTTCCCGAAGGGATGGTGAACGGGGTAATGACGTGGCACAAGGGCGGATCGCCGCTGTTGTGGCAGCATTTGTTCTGGTTCTTCGGGCATCCTGAGGTCTACATCGCGATCCTGCCGGGCATGGGCGTGGCGTCGCAGGTGCTTTCGACGTTCTCGCGTAAGCCGATTTTCGGTTACCGGGCGATGGTTTACGCCATGCTGTCGATTGGTTTCTTCGGATTCATGGTGTGGGGCCATCACATGTTTATGAGCGGGATGAGTCCCTACTCGGCGTTCGCGTTTTCGATTTTGACCATGTGCATCGGCGTTCCGTCGGCCATCAAGACCTTCAACTGGCTGGGGACGATGCACAAGGGGCGAATTCGTTTTAGTACGCCGATGCTGTACGCGATCGGCTTTGTCTCGCTGTTTGTATCGGGCGGGCTGAGCGGTCCGTTTCTAGCGCAGCCGGTGCTGGATATTCAGTTGCATGACACGGCTTTTGTGCCAGCGCACTTTCATCTCATCATGGGCGTGGCGGCGATTTTTGGAATTTTCGCGGCAACCTATTACTGGTTCCCGAAAATGTTTGGCCGGATGATGAATGAGACGCTGGGAAGAATTCATTTCTTTATTACGCTGGCGGGAACGTACGCGATTTTTATGCCCATGCACTATGCGGGCTTAGCGGGGCAGACGCGACGCTACTCGCAGTTCACGGAAGTTGCCTACCTGCAGAAACTGATTCCGCTGAACAGGTTTATTACTTACGCGGCGATCATCACGGTGACGGCGCAGCTCATTTTCCTGGTCAATCTGTTCTGGAGCATGTTCAAGGGACCGAAGGCCAGCGACAATCCGTGGGAAGCGACCACGCTGGAGTGGACGACGACGACTCCGCCGCCGCATGACAATTTTGGTGGCGTGACTCCGGTAGTGAATCATGGGCCGTATGAATACGGAGTGCCGGGAGCGGCGAAGGATTACGTGATGCAGACGGATCCGGCGGGAGTCGCGACGCACTGAGGCTTAAATCAAAGGCAACGTCAAAGGCTTTTAACCGCAGGGAGCGCAGAGAAAGGCCGCGGAGGGCGCGGAGAAAATCTTCCAGAACTTTAGCAGCTGAGACGGCTTAAAGGAAAATGGCGACTTACACTCCAACTACTCCGCTTGATCACATTGACCACGGGCACAAGCCGCCCGGGCCACCGATGGGCGGTGGGGACGATGGGCGCGGGGGCGGCGAGGTTCCCAATTATGGGGCGCGGTTGCGGCGGGCACGGCTGGGACTGGCCTGCGGGATTGCGACCGTCTGCATGGTTTTTATTTCGCTGACCAGCGCCTATATCGTGCGGCAGGGGCTACCGACCTTTGACGGGGCATCGAACAGTTACGTGCGCGACTGGGGCAAAACAGATTTGCCCTGGGCACTCCTAGCGATTAATACGGCCCTGCTGTTGGTGAGCAGTCTGACCATGGAGCTGGCGCGGCGGAATGCGGCGCGGCAGGCGGCGCTGGCTCCGGTGAAGTCGATTCCGGGAGTGTCGCTGGGGAGCGAGAGTTCGTTTCCGTGGCTGGGGATTACGGTTCTGCTGGGGATCGGATTTCTCGCCGGGCAGTGGCTGGCGTGGGCGGAACTGCACAGGCGCGGATTTTATGTGAGCACGAATCCCAGCAGTTCGTTCGCGTTTTTGTTGACCATCGCGCATGCGATTCACCTGGGCGGAGGGATGATTGCGCTGCTCTGGGCGGGGAGCGCTTCCCTGCTGCACAAGCCGATCGAGGCGCGGCGGATCGTGGTCGACATTACGGCGTGGTACTGGCATTTCATGGCCGTGCTGTGGATTTATATTTTTGCGCTGTTGGGATTTGCGCGATGAATCGAATAAGGAAGCGAGCCAGACGCGCCATTGTTGCGTCGCAAAGAACCCCTCGGCACCCCTCGTACCTCGGGGTTGCTCGGGGCAGGCTGCGACGCGTCGCGCGGCTCGCCCAGGTCCTTCGGCGGGCAAAGGGCGCCCGCCTCAGGATGACAGGACGAATCGAAAGGGGAACTTAAGGAATGGCTGACGCCACGCTTCAGCATGATGCCGTCGGACATGGGCTGCCCGGCGAGTACGAGGCTCCGCTGTTTGGAGCTTATTCGAAAAAGGTGGGGATGTGGCTGTTTCTGGCTTCGGACTCGCTGACCTTCGGGGCCCTGCTTTTCGCGTTCAGCTACAACCGGATTTACACCAACCCGTGGCCCACACCATTTCACGTGGCGAGCATCACCAACGCGACGATCATGACGGCGTGCCTGCTGTCGAGTTCGCTGACGATGGTGATGGGCGTGTTTGCGGCGCAACGCCATGACCGGGCATGGACCCGTTACTGGCTGCTGGCGACGATGGTGTTTGGCACAGCGTTCATCGTGCTGCACGGCATGGAGTGGAGCAAGCTGATCAGCGAAGGGCTGTCCATTCCGGGTTTCATGACCCTCCTCGGTGTGACTCAACCGGCGGGCGCGGCTTCGGGTGAACTGGCCGAGATTTCGAAGAATGTGCCGCAATTTCCGCAGGCCTTTTTCGGGCTGACGGCGATGCACATGCTTCACGTTACGATTGGCGTGATTTATCTGGGCGTGGTCGCGTTTCGAAAATGGTTTCTGCCGGTTCTGGCGGCTATATGGATTGCGGCAGCGTTGCTGATTCCCGCGGGCAATGTCTTCCACTATCCAGTGCACGCGCTGGGAATCGCACTGCTGGTGGCCGCGGTGATTTTGTTCCTGAAGCCGAAGGATTATGACGCGCACGATGTGGAAGTTTCCGGCTTGTACTGGCACTTTGTCGACCTGGTGTGGATGTTTATTTTCCCGCTGGTGTATTTAATGTCGACCAAGATCACCTAGAGGGCGACCTCAGCGGCTAAAGCCGCGCGAAGTGATGGGACGATATGGCACGGCTGAAAACCGTGCCCTTCCCGAAAACGGTTTTGGACGCACTGTTCGAGGAACGAGCGAGGACAAATTCGATGCATGATGCGGCAACGCACGACTTCTCATCGCACGACAGCAAGGCGCAATACTTCTGGGTGTGGGGAGCATTGCTGGTCCTCACTGCCATTGAGGTGGTGCTGGGATACAAACAGGTTTTCACGCCGGTGCGCATGATTGAGGCGTTGCTGGCTCTGTCGATCGTAAAATCAGCACTGATCATCGGTTATTTCATGCACCTGAAATTTGAGCGCGCGCTCATGCGCTGGATGCTGGTGATTTCGGTGACGGCGTGCTTCATCATCATGTATTTCTTTTTCTTCCCCGACGCGGGGCGGATTGTGACCTTCGGAGTGCACTAGAGCATGAAGCGTTTGTGCAACTTTCGTCTGACTTTTCTGTTGTTGCTGCTGGCGCTTTGGGCCACGCCGGCGTTTGCCCAAAGCTGCGCCATGTGCGCCGCGAATGCAAGGGCCACACCGAAAGAAGGGCAGCGGGCGCTCAACCGCGCGATCTTCGTGATGCTGGCTCCTCCGGTCGCGATTATGCTGTTCGGATTTACCTTTGCCATCCGGTATGGAAAGCGGCGCGACCGAGAGAACGACTCACGCTCCGACTAAACCACTCCGAACGAACCACTCCGACTGAACCCACCGCCGAAGTTCCTGCCTTATAATAGAAAGATTCGGTAGACCTTGCGGAAGCGTCTGAGCGCGTGCGTTCGGACTGGCGCGAGTCCCCGCTATTGATCCGATGTCTTCTGACCCTACGTCCATTGAAAGCATTGTTGTACGCGGCGCGCGCGTGCATAACCTCAAGAATATCGACTTTGAGGTCCCGCATAATTCGTTGACCGTAGTAACTGGCGTTTCCGGGTCCGGCAAGTCTTCGCTGGCGTTTGACACCATCTATGCCGAGGGACAGCGGCGGTACGTGGAATCGCTGTCGGCCTACGCGCGGCAGTTTCTGGAGCGAATCGAGAAGCCGGACGCCGATTCGATTGACGGGATTGCGCCGGCGGTCGCGATCAAGCAGAAGAATACGACGCGGAATCCGCGGTCGACAGTGGCGACGGCAACCGAGATTTATGACTACTTGCGGCTGTTGTTTGCGCGGGTGGGGCGGACGTATTGCGCGAGCTGCGGGCGCGAGGTGAAGAAGGATACGGTCGACGAAGTGGCGGATGCGATTCTGGCGCTCGATCCGGAGACCAGGCTGCAGGTGTTGTTTCCGCTGCAGCGGGCGAAGGTGCAGGAGACCGAGGTCAAGAACAGCTCGAAGGGAAAGTCGAAGTCCCCACCCTCTCGCGAAAAACGCGAGAAGGATGGGGCACCCGCGGCGTTGACTGAGGCGTTGAAGACTCGGTTATTTGATTTGCGCAAGGCGGGATTCAATCGGCTTTATCAGGGTGGAGAGGTTTACGAGTTTTCCACTCCGGAGTCGCTGCTTGATATTAATTTCGAGCTGCCTGTGTTTGTGCTCGTCGATCGGCTGGTCGTTTCGGCGGAGTCGCGGACGCGGGTTGTCGACGCGATCGAGACGGCTTATCGGGAAGCGGGGGAAATTATTTTTGAGATTCCTGGCGATGGGGAAGAAGCGGGCAGGAGTGCCCGCTCCACACAGTCATCTCCCACACAGATGCGGTTCGCGCAGCGGTTTGAGTGCAAGCATTGCAACGTGCGGTATGAAGAGCCGGAGCCGCGGCTTTTTTCCTTCAACAATCCTTACGGGGCATGCCCACGGTGCCAGGGATTCGGGAACACCATCGATTTCGATCTCGATCTGGTCATCCCAGACAAATTGAAGACGCTGGCCGAGGGCGCGATTGAGCCGTGGACCAAGCCGAAGTATCGCCCGCTGTTTACCGATCTCAAGCGCTATGCCAAGCAGGCGGGGATTCCCCTGGATGTGCCGTGGGCCGATCTCGAGGAGGAACATCGGGAACTCGTGCTTAACGGTGAGGGAAAGTTTCTGGGGGTGCGGGGATTTTTCAATTATCTGGAGCGCAAGAAATATAAGCTGCATGTGCGCGTGTTTCTCAGCCGGTATCGGGGATATTCTCTGTGCTCAGCCTGCAATGGAACCCGGTTGCGGATGGAAGCGCGGCAGGTGAAAATCCACGGGCGAAACATCTGCGAGGTTTGCGCGCTGACGGTGGAAGACGCGCTGCGATTCTTTGATCAGGTGGAATTGAGCGCAGAGGAGGCAGAGATTGCGGACAAGCTTCTGCAAGAAATTCGCGAGCGCCTGCGATTTCTGAACGACGTGGGGCTGGAATATCTGACGCTGAACCGGCTGTCGTCGACGCTTTCCGGAGGCGAGGCGCAGCGCATTCAGCTGGCGACTTCACTGGGGTCGCGGCTGGTGGGAACGCTGTATGTGCTTGATGAACCCTCGATTGGGTTGCACCCGCGCGATACGCACCGGCTGATCAAGATTCTGCACAACCTGCGCGATCTGGGGAACACGATTCTGGTGGTAGAGCACGATCCCGACATCATGCGGGCGGCAGACCGCATTCTCGATCTGGGACCAGGCGCAGGAGAGAATGGCGGAAAACTTGTCGCCGAGGGAACTTACGACGAGATATTGCATAATCCGGTGTCGTTGACTGGACGCTATCTTTCGGAAGACTTGCGCATTCAGCCGCCGATTACGCGGCGCAAGCCGGGGCCGCAGCAGATCAAGATTCGCGGAGTTCGAGCGAACAACCTTAAAGGCGTAGACATCAGTATTCCGCTCGGGATGATCGTGGCGATCACAGGGGTTTCCGGGTCGGGCAAGTCCACGCTGCTGCACCAGGTGTTGTACCGGGCTTTGGCGCAGGCCAAGCAGCAACCGGGGAATGGCGCGACCGGGCCAGTGGCGAACTGGGAGAGTTTGGAGGGGGATCAGTTCATCGAGGAAGTGGTGCTGGTGGATCAGTCGCCGATTGGGCGCACTCCGCGGTCGAACCCGGTTACTTACATCAAGGCCTTCGATGCGATTCGCGAACTGTTCGCTTCCCTGCCCGAAGCGAAGAAACGCGGGTTCAGCGCGGGGCATTTTTCATTCAACATTCCCGGCGGGCGGTGCGAGATTTGTCAGGGAGACGGGACGGTCACGGTGGAGATGCAGTTTCTGGCCGACGTTGAGTTGATCTGCGAAGAATGCAAAGGCACGCGCTACAAGCCGACGGTGCTCGACGTGCGCTACCGGGGCAGGAATATTCACGAAGTGTTGAATCTGACGGTGAAGGAGGCGCTGAAGTTCTTCGCCGAAGCGCCAAAAATCACGGAGAAACTGCGGACCCTGGAAGAAGTTGGGCTGGGATACTTGCGGTTAGGGCAGTCGGCGACGACGCTCTCCGGGGGCGAGGCGCAGCGGATGAAGCTGGCGGCGCATCTGCAGCCAGCATCGCGGGAAGCGGCGCGTAGCGGGCCGGGCAGCGGACCTCGGGCCAAGCGGCGCCTGCTCTACATTTTCGACGAACCCACGACCGGGCTGCATTTTGACGACGTCAGCAAACTCCTGGCGGCATTTCGCCGTCTTATCGATGCGGGGGGATCGATCGTGGTGATCGAGCACAATCTGGAGGTTATCAAGACCGCGGATTGGGTGATCGATCTCGGGCCGGAAGGCGGCAATCGCGGCGGCAAGGTCGTGGGAGCGGGGCCACCGGAGGCAATCGCGAAGATCGAAGGCTCCTACACGGGAAAATATTTGGCGGGTATTCTGAACGGCAATGGAAATTCGCGGTCGAATGGTCGCTCCTAGCAAAGCCGCCGGCAGCGCGGTCGCGCTGCTTCTGGTCTTATGGTCGGTGTACCTGCCGGCGAGTGCGCAGGCTGCGGGCGCGCCTCCTTCTTCGGCTTCTTCTTCTCAGTCTTCTTCCTCGCAGCAGAGCGCACCCCCTGCGGATCAGCCAAAAGAGCAATCAGGATCGTCCTCCAGCCAAAAACATAGCAAGACGGCTCATCACGTCCGGGTTGAGGAAGATACTTCGCCGGCGCCGGAACTCGAACAGGCGGAAGCCCTCATTCAGAAGCACGACTACTTTGCGGCCGAGGGGCTGCTGCGCAAGGCGGTTGCTGGCGATGCTACGAATTACGTCGCGTGGTTTGAACTTGGGTTCGTGGAAAACGGGCTGGGCAAAACTGACGAGTCGATTGCGGCTTATCGCAAGTCCGTGGCGGCAAAGCCGGAAGTCTTCGAGTCGAACTTGAATCTGGGTCTGCAACTCGCCAAGACTGGGCAGCCTGATGCGGTGCAATTTCTGCGCGCGGCGACACAGCTTAAGCCCACGAACCACATCGCGGAGGGTCAGGCGCGAGCGTGGCTTTCACTGGCCCATGTGCTGGAGGCGACGAATCCGGAGGAAGCCATCGCGGCTTACAAGGAAGCTGCAATCTTGCAGCCGAAAAATGCGGAGCCGCATGTGGCGGCAGGAGCGCTATTGGAAAAGGTCAACAAGTTTTCCGACGCGGAGGCTGAATATAAGCAGGCGGTCGCTTTGGATCCGTCGTCGGATGCAGTCGTCGGGCTGGCCAACCTTTACATGCGTGGGCGGCGCTTGCCTGAGGCGGCGGAATATTTGCGCAAGCTGATCGCGGCGCATCCCGAACAAGCGGCAGCGCACATACAGCTGGGACAAATTCTGGCGGACGAAAGCAAGAACGAGGAGGCCATCGCCGAACTGCAGGCGGGCGTGAAGCTGGCTCCGGGGGATCTGGTGGCGCAGCGCGATCTGGCCGACCTCTACTTCACGATGAAGAAGAACGACCTGGCTGAGACCGCTTACCGCGCTCTGCTGGCCGCGAAGCCGAATGACGCGGAAGTGCATCATGCACTGGGAAAGTCGTTGCTGGAACAAAAAAAGTACGCGGACGCTGAAAAGGAATTTCTCCAGGCGGTGAAACTCAAGCCGGAGTTTGGCGAAGCTTATGGCAATCTGGCCTTCGCGGCGAGCGAGAATAAAGAATATCCGGTGACCATCAAAGCGCTCGATGTCCGGGCGAAGTACCTGCCGGAGACGGCGATCACCTACTTTGTGCGGGCGACGGCTTACGACAATCTGTGGCGGGCGACGGCGCATGGCAACTCGAACGATCGGAAACAGGCGGCGGTGAATTATCATCTCTTCCTCAAAGCGGCCAACGGGAAGTATCCTGATCAGGAATGGCAGGCGACGCACCGGCTCATCGCGATTGAGCCGAAAAAATAGAGCGTCCGCGAAGATCACGCTGGGGATTTGGATCATGCTTGGGTGTGGATAACTCTCCGCAGTGCGGTCGACGGGCGTGCTCGTTGCCGTGCTGGTCGCTGCGCTGGTGGCCGCGCGGACGACCGGTGCGCATGCCGCCGCAGAGCCGACCGTCGACGCCATGAAGGCCAAGCTTTCCTCGACCGCGCTCGGCGACCGTCCTCATCTCTGCGTCCAGATCGCGGAGCATCAACTGACGGAGGCGGACAAGCTCTATGCGGCTTCCGACGTAGAGAAAGCTCAGACCACATTAACCGATGTGGTGGCCTATTCGGAACTGGCCCGGGATTATGCGGTGCAGTCGCACAAATATCAGAAGCAGACGGAGATTGCGGTGCGGGGCATGACACGCAAGCTAACCGAGGTGATGCACGTGCTTGCGCATGACGATCAGGCGCCGGTGCGGGACGCGATAAACCGGCTGCAACGAGTACGCGATGATTTGTTGGCCGCGATGTTCAAGAAAGGCGCGAAATGAGGGCGAGTATTTCAAGATTCTGCAGGGGTTGGGGCCTCGGCTTCTTGCTCGTCTGTGGATATCTGATCTCCGGGTCGGCGGCGGTGGCGCAGCGGCATCACGACCCGCTGACGCAACTGGAGATCGACCAGATTCGCGATGCGAGTTGGGAACCGAGACAGCGGCTGGCGCTCTATGTGCAGTTCGCGCGGGCGCGACTGGTGACGCTGGAACAGATGCGGAGCGACCTCAAGATCAAGGACCGTCCGCGGCAGACGCATGACAAGCTGGACGATTTTCTCTTGCTGTACGACGAACTCAACGACAACATCGATACCTACGTCGATCGCAAGGACGATATTCGCAAGCCCCTGAAGGTCGTCATCGAAGCCGATACTGAGTTTCAGGCGAAGCTGCGGGCATTAAAAGATGCTGCGAATGTTCCGCCGGAGGAGTTTCGCGAGTACGAGTTCGTTCTGACCAATGTTTTGGATACGGTGGATACATCGTCCGAAGATCACAAGAAGTTGTTAGCCGATCAGGAAGAAGCGGCCAAGCATAAGAAACTGAACTCCGCTTCCAGTGCGAAGAACGCGGGAAAGCCGGAATAGGCGGGCGTCGGGCATCAGGCGTCGGACCTCGGACGCCATGTGCGGGCTTGGTTTGCATTTTGGTCCGCGCGAGATCCCTTCGGCTCCGCTCAGGGCAGGCTCTCCGCTCCGCCTGAAAGACGGCTACGCTCAGGATGACGCCGGCGGGGGATTGCTTTCGAACGGAGACGCCTGACGCCCGACTCTCGTGCTAACCTAACTTCACCGTGCGCGAAGGGCTGCTTGAAATCTTCCAGGAGAGTTACCGGGAACTGCGGCCTGCTAGTTCCCTACCGGAGCTAAAGATCGAATTCTTCCCCTTCGCCAACGTGAACAACACGATTCGGCTGCGCAACGGGCGGCTGCTGGTGCGGCTGTCCGATCTGTTGGAAGGCGCGCCGGACACGGTTCTTCGAGCCATCGCGCATATTTTGCTGGCGAAGATGTATCGCCAACCGATTGATCGCGGGCAGGCGGCGCGCTATCGCAAATACGTGGCCAGCCATGAAATTGTGCGCAAGACCCACCTGGTGCGGCAGATGCGCGGACGCAAGCGGCTGGGTTCGGCGCGCGGCCATTTCTATGATCTGGATGCCGTGTTCGAAAATTTGAATACGCGTTTTTTTCACGGCCTGATGGCGCGCCCGCGCATGAGCTGGAGTCAGATTCGCACGCGCCGCATTCTCGGTCACTACGATCCTGCGCATAACGCCATCATCATCAGCCGCGTGTTCGACCACCCCGGCGTGCCCGCGTTTGTACTGGAGTACATCGTCTACCACGAGATGCTGCATTTGAAACATCCGGTCCGGCTGCGCGGTAGCAGGCGCTGCGTGCATTCGGCGGAGTTTCAGACCGAGGAGAAACTTTTCCCGCGCGTGGATGAGGCGAATGCGTTTCTGAGAAGGTTGTGATTGTGGTGGTCCGTGGGCAATCACGCGGACTGGCTGGGGCGCGGAGTAACGACGATCGCGCTCACAGGATATTCCGACAGCAAGATGAAGATGCCCGGGATCAGCAGGACGAGATTCAGCAGAGACTTTAGCCCGGGCATGATGACTACCTCGACCGCGAGCACCAGGGCAAGGGTTGGGATAAAGTCCAATGCCGCCTTTCTCCTCCACAGCAGAACGAGAAGACCGAGTATAAAGACGGCGGTCAGGGTAAGGCCGATGCCGCGACCATAAAGAAGCTCAAGCATGCTGGCGCCTGCATAGTGCCGGTAGACTCGGAGTTGCGTCAGGAAGTCGGGGATCCATCCGGGCAGTAGAACTTCGCCTGTAGCGACCAGCAGGAGCATGGTTGCCCCGAATCCGATCGCGAGGTTTTTCCTCGTGGCCCATCCATGCAGTGCCCAAAGCAGCATCCACGCAATTGGAAGAAGGCACATTTGCGGCTTGATCGTCGCCAGGGCTAACGCAATCCCAGCCAGCGTATAGCGGCCGCGATCGGCCAGAATTGCCGCCCCTGACAGCAGCGCGGCCACCAGCATCGCAGCCTGCCGGAGTTCGAGTCCTTGCATGACCGGGGGGCTTATGAAAACCAGAGGAATGACGAAGACGAGTTCGCGGGCAGAGCGACGAGTAACGGTGTGCCAGCAAACGATGCTCATCAGGGTTAACAGTGCCAGGACTATTAGCGCCGGGAGTCGAAGAAAATAGAAATCACTTTTGACGGTCGGCGCGAACAGAAGAGACGCGTAGACCGGGTAGGCGAAGCAGCATTGCGGATCCTGGTGACCGCCGTGGGCGAGGTCCACTCCAGAGTATGCCGTCTGGATTTCCTGCGTCACTTCTGCGGAATATGGGTTGCGATGATGGACGAGCAATTCTCGGGAGCCCAGCCACACGGGATACATATCGTTGAGCGACGGCGGATTTGAGAGCACTCTGAGAAAATGCGGAATGCCGGCCAGGGCAAACACAATCAGAAGCGCGCGAATAATGCCACCGACAATCGATCGTGTCTTCAATGCGTGGATGATTCTTGAGTTCACTGAGGTTGCCATTGGTGAGGAACGGCAGCCGGGGCAGCCGACGCTGTGTGCATTCGGCGGAGTTCGGTCCCAGTTCTCACTCGGACTAGTTTTTTCCTAAATATTTTCCTACCAGGGCGGCGCAGGCTTCGATAAAGTCCTGTTCCGGTTTATCGAACGTGCCGGCAAAATAGCTCTCTATATCGAGTTCACCTGCGAGCTTGTTTTTGGCAAAGATGGGGACAACAATCTCACTATTCACCATAGTGGATCCCGCCAGATAGCGAGGATCCGCCGAAACATCTTGCACGACGACGGTCTGTCCGCTGCTGGCGGCTGCACCGCAGAGTCCCCGGTCGAGCGGAATGCGCGCATGAGGAGTAAAGCTGCCGACGAACGGTCCGACCAGAAGAAAGTTGGAGTCCGCCGGGTCGACAAGGTAGAAGCCGACCCAGTTGTAACGTGCCATTTTTTCATGCAGGCGCTGCGCGATACGCTCCATCACGGATTGGGCGCTCGACGCGCTTTTAGCAAAATTCTGAAATTCCTGGAGAAGTTCCTCGTGCGCGGGCATCACGCAATCATCCTAACATCGCGGCCACAAATGCTAACGGGCTCGCAGCCCGGGTGGTTCCCTGCAGCTGGAAGCATTTCGAGCCGATAATTCGACCATGTGACCCTGATCACAAGCGGTTGTGAGGCGGCGGATTGACGGCCACGGCGCGGCGGGAATATCCTTGAAGTTGAAATTGAAATTCATTTTCAAAATGACGACGCTTATCTCAGGGGATCGTTAAATGCTTCAGGCTTTCATTATTACGCTACGGGAGGGGGTTGAGGCCGCGCTCATTGTCGGCATCACCCTGGCCTACCTGACCAAGATTGGGCGCCAGGAGCTGCGCAAGACAGTGTACGCGGCGCTGGCGGCGGCATTCCTGGGCAGCATCGGCGTGGCTGTAGTGATTTCGCGAACTCACCTGAACGAAGACGTCTTCGAAGGCTGGGTCATGCTGGTGGCCGCGTTCTTCGTCGTCACCATGGTTATTTTCATGATGAAGACGGGGCGCAAGCTAAAGGCGCGAAATCGAGGGCAAAGTCGGGCTGCTGGCGGGGAACGACGCGTGGTTCGGACTGTTCGTCTTCATCTTTCTAATGGTGCTGCGCGAGGGCGCCGAGACGGTATTGATGCTCGCCGGAGTGTCGCTGAACTCAACCGCGTTAATGAGCTTTCTGGGAACTCTGCTGGGCGTGCTGGCGGCCATCGCCTTCGGCGTAATCTTCGTCAAAGGCAGCGTGCGCATCAATCTGCAGAAATTCTTTCGGGTTACGACCGCGATTATGTTTTTGGTGGCGGCGCAGTTGGTGATCTCTGGACTGCATGAGCTCTCGGAAAGCGGCGTGATTCCCTCTTCGAAGCGCGAGATGGCGATTATTGGGCCGATCGTCAGCAATGACTGGTTTTTCTTTGTGACGATCTTTGCGCTGGCTGCGCTGATGGTGCTGTTTGACGCCAAGCGGAGAGAACTGGTGCCGGAATCGGCCTCGCCCGCGGAGCGCCGCAAGGCCATGTGGACGTCCCGGCGTGAGCGGCTGTGGATGGGAGCAGTGTATTCGTTTTCGTTCGTGTTTATCGCTATGGTTACGGCGGAGTTTATTTATTCGAAGAGCGTGAGCGCCCTTTCTCCGGCGACCGAAGTCACATTTACGAATGGGCAGTTGAGCATTCCGCTGACTCAGATTTACGACGGCGAACTGCACCGCTTCCAGGCGCAAGAGAACGGGACGGAAATCCGCTTCTGGCTCTATCAGAAGCCCGACGGCAAGATCGCGACAGTTTTCGATGCGTGCGAAATCTGCGGGTCGGTGGGATTTTATAAATCTGCGAACGGCGTGGTCTGCAAGAACTGTGCAGCGCCAATCAATCCGCAGTCGGTGGGAACGGCCGGGGGATGCAATCCGGTGCCGCTGAAAGCCACGCAGACGGCGGATGCGATCATCATCCAGGAGACGGACATTGCGGCTGGCGGCCGCATGTTCGGGCAACCGTAAGCGATGTTCGTCCGGCTGGTTTACGAATCGTTCCGGCGGCAGAAGCGGCGCAAGTTGCTGGCGGGAGCGGCCATTACGCTGGGCGTGACCGTGGCAACGGCGATGATTGCCGTGGCCACCGACATCGGCGACAAGATCAACCGCGAACTCCGCACCATCGGCGCTAACCTGGTCATTACTCCGCAGGAAGATTCTCTGGATGTGGAAATTGGCGGAGTCAACCTCAAGCCGCCGAGCGATGGCGCTTACCTCAGCGAAGCGGACCTGCCCAAAATCAAAGGAACGTTCTGGCACAACAACATTACAGGCTTCGCGCCCATGCTTCCGGTCAGTGCGGCCATCGAACACGACGGCACGCGGCAGGATGTGACGCTGCTGGGAACTTACTTTGCGAAGCAGCTTTCCTACGGCACCGAGGACTTCACCACCGGAGTACGCTCGACGCATCCGTGGTGGAGAGTGTCTGGTGCCTGGCCGGATGACAACTCGCGCGACGTTCTTGTGGGTGAAAGACTGGCCATCCGCCTGGGCGCGAAAGCCGGAGACAAACTTACGGTCGCTGGCCGATCCCTGCGAGTGAGCGGAATTCTCTCGACGGGCGGCGCGGAGGACGATCAGATTGTTGCTCCGCTGGCGCTGGCGCAGGAGATTCTTGGAAAGCCCGGGGCGGTACGACGAGTCTACGTGAGCGCTCTTACCAAGCCAGAAGACGCTTTTGGCCGGCGCGACCCCAAGAGCTTGTCAGGGGCGATCTACGATCGCTGGTATTGCACGCCTTATCCGCAAGCGATTGCGCTGCAGTTGACGGAGGCGATTCCCCACTCGCAGGCGGAACAGATTCGCCAGGTGTCGCAAAACGAGGGCGCTGTGCTTACGCGGATCGAGGGGTTGATTTTTCTGATTACGGTGGCGGCGCTGTTTGCATCGGCGCTGGCCGTGTCGGCGGCCATGGCTACTACAATTTTTGAGCGCCGCGCTGAAGTCGGGCTGATGAAGGCCCTGGGCGCGGGCAAGCTTGTGGTGGCGTCGATATTTTTCGCTGAGGCTACGCTTTTGGCGTTGCTCGGCGGTTTGGTGGGATTTGGCGCGGGCACTGTGCTGGCTCGCCAGATTGGGCACTCGATCTTCAATTCTGAGATTTCGATTCCGCCGGTGCTGCTTCCGGTGATCCTTGCCATTGCGGTGATGGTGACGTTTGCGGGCAGTGCGGCGGCGATTCGGCGGGCGGTCGGTCTGGATCCGGTGTTCGCGTTGCGAGGTGAACTGTGAGCGCGCCTGGGGCGAACACGGGCAGGTCACATTCGGCGCGTGATCTGGCCGCGAGCCGGGCAAAGGCTCCGCACACTTCGATGTTCTTGCGGATGTTGGTGCGGGCGGCGATTTTGCGCCGAGGACGCGCGGCCTCAGCGTTATTCGCCATGGTGGTGGCTGCGGCGGTAGCAACGGCCATGCTGAATCTTTATGTCGACGTGCAGGCGAAGTTGCAGCGCGAGTTCCGCAATTACGGCGCGAATATCATTCTGGTCGGCAAAGGCGGTGCTTCCCTGCCCCCGGATGCGCTGGCTCATGTGGATTCCGCTCTTGCCGGTCGAGGCATCGCGGCTCCGTTTGGACTGGTCGTGGCGCGCACTGGGGACGGGCAGGCGATCGTGGTCGCTGGGACGGACTTTGAACGCGTGCGGCAGTTGGATCGGTGGTGGTCGGTGAGTAAGTGGCCTGAAACTTCCTCACCCTCAGCAGGTCAATTTTCGGCGCCGATTTCTTCCGAAGATCAAACTCCCCACCCTGTCGCACAAGACGCGACAAGGATGGGGCACCCGGCTTTGGTCGGCGTTCGTGCGTTGCCGACGGTCGCACCGAAGAATCAGGAGTTTGATCTCAGCTTTCAGGGGCGAACATTGCACGTGATCCCAGTTGGCACGGTGCAGACCGGTGCCGCGGAAGACAGCCGCATCTATATTTCTCTGACGGATTTCGTCGCGTGGACTGGTATTCAGCCATCCACGATTGAAGTTGCCGCGAGCGGGTCTCCGGAAGAAGTGGCGAGCATCATGAATCAACTGACGCAGGCGATTCCGGCGGGCGACGTTCGTCCGGTGCGGCAGATCATGGAGGGGGAAGCGCGGGTACTGGGCAAGACTCGCGCGACACTGCTGGCTGCCGCGGCGCTGATTATTCTGACTTCGGCGCTGTGTGTGCTCTCGACATTGATGGGATGGGTATTTGACCGGCGGCGCGATTTTGCGATCATGAAAGCTCTGGGCGCGTCGGGGCGGCTACTCAACGGATTCTTTGCAGCCGAGGCCGCGGTGCTAGGCGCATCGGGCGCTCTCATCGGATTTGTGGTCGGGATCGGCATTGCAGCCTGGATTGGGCGAGTGAACTTTCATGCTCCGGTAATGCCGCGTTTCAGCGTGCTGCCGGTTGTTCTGGCTGGTAGCATGGCGGTTACATTATTGTCGGCGATCCTTCCGATCTCGTTGCTGCGGCGGGTGCAACCGGCGGTTATTCTGAGGGGAGAGTGAAATGATTCAGATCAAAGACGTCACCAAACTCTACCCCGCCAAGGAATCGGGGAATGGATCGGGCAAGGAAAACGGGTCGATTCACGCCCTCGATCACATTTCGCTGCACGTGGCGCAAGGCGAATGGCTCTCGATCATGGGGCCGTCGGGTTCGGGAAAATCGTCGCTGGTAAATCTGATTGGCTGTCTGGACCGGCCGTCTTCCGGTGAGATATGGCTCGATGGGCAGAACGTCGCCGGGATTTCCTCCGCCGATCTGAACCGCGTACGAGCGGAAAAAATTGGTTTCATCTTTCAGCAGTTCCATCTGATTCCATTTCTCACCGCAGTCGAGAACATCATGCTGGCGCAGTATTTTCACAGCATGACCGACGAGAAGGAAGCGGTCGAGGCGCTCACGCGGGTGGGGCTGGGCGATCGGGCGCATCACCTGCCGTCGCAGCTTTCCGGCGGCGAGCAACAACGCGTGTGCATTGCGCGTGCTCTGATCAACGATCCGCGCATCATTCTTGCCGACGAACCGACCGGCAACCTCGACGCGCAAAATGAAGAGATCGTGCTCCGGCTGCTGCGCGAGTTTCATCAGCAGGGACGCACCATCGTGATGGTCACGCACGATCCCGTGGTGGCGCGGTTGGCCGACCGGCGCATCGAGCTGCATCACGGCAAAATCGCGTCGCAGGAAATATTCTCTCTGGCTGACGAAGAACAGCTGGATGAAGTTCTGGAGGAACTCTGGGTGCTGGCAGAACATGGAGAGATCGCCGAAGTCGAGCGCATGGAAGTGCACGGCGCGCTGCCTGTAAGCCTGGCGATTGAGAAAATGATCGAGATGGGACTAGTCGTCTCGGCGCCGCATCCGCCAGAGCCGCATGATCACAAGCCGTTCGTGAATCCCTGCCACGACGCGCTGAAGCCGGTAGCGGCGTCGGTGGGCGATGGCACGCTGATTGTCGAGCTGACACCGCGCGGGCGGGAACGCGCGGGCAGTATTATTCGGCGGCACCGGCTGGCGGAGCGGCTTTTCACCGATAGCCTGGCGATGGACAGCGAGTCGGAAATCGAGCAGCAGGCCTGCAAGTTCGAACACATTCTCTCGCCGGAAGCGACGGACAAGATTTGTACGTTTCTCGGCCATCCGCAGACTTGCCCGCACGGGGCGCCGATTCCGCCGGGGCCGTGCTGCGCCGAGCGCTCGATTTCCAATCTGAGAGAAACGGTGAGTCCGGGCCGCAAGTTCACTCGGGACGAGATGAATGAACGCTGAGCAGCGTCCCGGTTCGCCGCGGCGCCCCACCATCGGCGTATTCGATTCCGGCTTCGGCGGGTTGACCGTTCTTAAAGCTTTACTTGAACTCATCCCCGATGCGGACTACGCCTACTTTGGCGATACTGCTCGCCTGCCCTATGGGTCGAAATCGGTCGAGACCGTCGCCCGTTATGCGGTCGAAGCAGCGCATTATCTCGAGTCTCATGGCGCACAGCTGCTGGTGATCGCGTGTAACACGGCGACTGCATTGGCACTCGACCGCATTACCGCGGCTGCGCATGTGCCGGTGATCGGTGTGATTGAGCCGGGCGCCGAGGCCGCCGCGTCGGCGACGTCAAGTCAGAAGGTGGTCGTGATCGGAACCGAGGCTACCGTCAGCAGCCACGCGTATCTCAGGGCTCTGCGGAGTCGCGGAGTACAGGCCCGCGAAAAGGCTTGCCCGCTGCTGGTTCCGCTGGTAGAGGAAGGATGGATTGAGCACCCGGTTACTGAGCAAGTGGCCGGCATTTACTTGACAGAGGCGTTCGCCGATCAGTTCGGTGAAGGCGATGTGCTGGTTCTGGGATGTACGCATTACCCATTACTAAAACCCCTGCTGCGTCGCGTAGCGCCGGCGCACGTGAGGATTGTTGACTCCGCCGAATCTACCGCCCGTGCTGTCGCCTCCCGGCTGCAAGACCTCGTACTGTCGCCTACGGGGGAAGACGAGCGCCGCGAGCATTCGCGTCTCAGCTTTTTCGCCACCGACTCAGTGGAGAAGTTTCAGCGGCTCGGGGAGCGCTTTCTAGGACGTGCGATTAACAACGTGCAGCACGTGGATTTGAAGGAATAAGCTGCCCGGTCGGATCCGCGCCACCCTCAGCGGCTGAGGCGGGTCGTTGTTGATGCCCAGGAGGCACGGCTATAAAGCCGTGCCCTTCCCGAAGCGGTTTTCCTACTTCTTTGGGCGCGATTCCGGCGGCACCAGCCCTGCGACACGGTAGTAGACGGCTAGTTGCCCATAGTGCTCGCCCGAGTGCTCGATGAACCCGTAAGCCATGTCATAGACGCGAACCTGCTCGTGGCTGAAGGGGTCGACCAGAAGATCCGACATTCCTTTGTCGCCCTTCGCCTTAATTGCGGCGGCTCCATCGGCGAATGCTTTCTTCACGAACGCGACCACGTCGGCTTTGGTCTTGTACTGATCGCGCTTGGGATCTTCCTCGGCGGGAAGTTTCTGTCCCATAGCGAGGTTGGTGAAGAAATAGTTCGCGTTGGCAGCGTGGAGCAACTGCTCGGCGAAACTGCGCTGGGCGGGGGTTGGCTTGAAGTCGTACTTGTCTTCCGGAAAGTCCTCGGCCATGGCGATGAGCTTTCGCCCAACATCATTCCAGGTTTCGAGCACGGCTTGCGACGGACCGACTGCGGGCTTGACGGCGTCTTTTTTCATCGCGTCTTGGGCGTGAAGAGGCAGAGCCAGGGTTGCAACGGCAAGGATCGCTGCAGCGAGAAACGGTGATTTCATTTTGATTTCCTCCAGGACGAGTTGGCGGTGGCCATTGTACTTGGACTGGGAACCAACGACAAAGCCCAGGGGTGGGCGCACCTTCAAAAGCGGCGAGCAGAGCCAGCCCTGAGAGAAGCCAAAGGGAGTGTCCGTCCCACACTGTCTCTTACACACGATCGCTTACACGCCGTTGGGGCGTTGGCGGATCAGCGACAGAAATTCGGAGCGCGTTTCTTCTTCCTGGCGGAAACAGCCCAGCATGGAAGATGTAACGGCGGCGGAGTGCTGCTTCTCGACGCCGCGCATCATCATGCACAGATGGCGTGCCTCGATGACCACGCCGACGCCTTGCGGCTCGATGATTTTCTGGATGGTTTCGGCGATCTGGGTGGTGAGGCGTTCCTGTATCTGCAGGCGGCGCGAGAACAGTTCGATCAGCCGCGGAATCTTGCTGAGGCCGATCACTCGTCCATTCGGGATATACGCCACATGTACCTTGCCGAAAAATGGCAGCATGTGGTGCTCGCACAGGCTGAACATTTCGATGTCTTTGACGATGACCATTTCGTCGTAGCTGACGTGGAAAAGAGCGCCTTTGAGCAACGCCTCGGGATCTTCGTTGTATCCCTTGGTGAGGAACTGCATGGCTTTGCGGACGCGCTCGGGCGTGGCGGCGAGGCCCTCGCGTTCGGGATCTTCGCCGAGGCGGACGAGCATTTCGTGGACGAGGTCTTCGAAGCTGGCGCTGGTGATGGTGGTGGGTTCGGTGGCTGGTTTCATGGTTAGGGCCTTTTGTCCCTCAGCGGCTAAAGCCGCCATACTTGACACTATATGCGGCCCGGCTTAAAGCCGCGACCTTTCAAAACATGCGTCGCCGGACTACCTTCGAGGTTCCGCGCCGCCAGTGTACTCGAAGGAGTTCATCATGGTTTCTTCGAGCCTCACCCGTTCCAGATGCGCGTTATGGAAGCCGCGCCGCAATATTTCAAAGATCCCGACACAGAGATTTTCCGTCGTGGGCACAATTTCGGCGAATTCTTGCAGCATATTCAAATTCTCCAAATCATAACGCGAGACTACTTCCTTTTCGACGAAACCGTCGAGATCGACCAGATTGCAGACCATGCCGGTGCGGTCGTCGACCGGACCGCTTACGGTGACTTCGAGGGCGTAGTTGTGGCCGTGTCCGTGAGGATTGTTGCATTTGCCGTAGGTGGCGCGATTTTCTTCCGCGGACATTTCCGCGCTGTTGAGCCGGTGCGAGGCGGAGAAGCGATAGCGGCGGGTGAGATGAGCTTTCATGGTTCAGCTTCTAGCTTCTAGCCTCTAGCTGCTAGCTTCTGGCTAAGCCTCCCCGTAGAAATCCACGAACAGGTCCGGGGTTTCATAAACGCGGACGCGGTGCAGTTGGGCTTTCTGCAGCTTCGTCTCGAGGCGCTGCCAGATCGCGATCGCCAGATTCTCTGTGGTCGGAACGCGGGTGAAGAACTCGGGCACTTCCTTGTTCAGAAAGCGGTGATCCATGGCATCAAGTACTTCCCGGTGCATGACTTCTTTGAGTTGCTTCAGGTCGACCACGAAACCGGAGCGCGGATCGACTTCTCCCTTCACCGTGACTTCCAGCGTGTAGTTGTGTCCGTGGCCGTTCGGGTTGTTGCACTTGCCGAAGATGGCGCGGTTTTCTTCCGGCGTGAAGTCGGGGCTGTTGTAGTAGTGCGAGGCGGAGAACTCGGCTTTGCGCGTGAGATAAACCATAGGAGAACAGTTGCCAGTTGTCAGTTGTCAGTAAGAACTCTCGACCGTGCGAATCAGCGCCAGGTCAGGAGGTGGTTCCAGCGAGTATGCGGGGATCGATTGCCACTTGGGCGAGCCGGTGGTTTCTTCCTCCGGACAAAAAGTTTTGCTGGGTTCGAAAACGATGATCTTGTACAGATAACGCTTGTGCTCGGCAGGATAGTAGGCGAATACAAACGCGATGCCCTTTTTCTTGTCGATCCAGAAGACCAGCGGGCGATCGCCCAGCGCCGAATTCGGAGGAGTCAGCAGAACGTAGGCATGAAGATCCTTGTAGGCGTGCGCAATCTTCTCTGGGTGATCGAAGGTCGTGATGCCCTCGATGGTATGAAAGCGAGTGGTGGCGGATTCGATCTGGAAGACCTTGTCTTTCTTGAGGCGAATGGACAGGTCGCCCTTGCCGTTGGGATTGGTTGCGTCCACCCAGTCGAGCGTGGTGCCGCAGCTGTTGGTCCATTCCTGGTCTTCGGCCTTCTTCGGGAACAGCTCAAGCGCGCGGGCGCGGGAATCGCCAAGTTTGAGAAGTCCGACGTGTGACCCTGCCTCGATCGTCGTCTCCTCACTAAAGGAAACGGCGCTGGACTGCGGGGCGGGCGCCAGTGGTTGCGGGTTGCGCGGGCTGGCGGGGTTGCCTGCTCCAGACAGCAGAAGGGTCGGCAAAAGAACCGTCGGCACGATCAGGGTTAGAGCAAGTTTCATGAGAGTCTTCCTGCGGGATCGGGTAGGTGATCGCGGAACTGATTCACGGGCGGATCTTCGTCTTGGCCGTAGTTTCTTCCCTTCCAGCTTACGCTGCCGTTCGCGTGCGCTCGCTTCGAACGCAGCAGCAGGTAGGCGAACATCGGCAGCCCGAGTGGCCCGAGAAGAGTGGCGTCCCAGGAAAAATGCGCGCGAGAGATTCGAGCGATGGTAAGCATCGGAGCCAGCAGGCACAGGGGCGCATAGCGAAAATCACGAGCCCCAACGGATCGGATCAGGAAGCACAACGATGCCATGAATACGGCAAATTCCAAAAGCCGCCAGAAGGCGAGCCAGCCCGGAGACGGAAACAGGATCGCGAGATTTTTGGTCCAGCCTTCACGAAGCTGAGGGAAGCTGCGGTACATGCGGGTGCGTACGGCATCGCCGCCGAAGCGGAAAAATATCCTGCGGCCGGATCTTTTTACGGCGCGGGCAAGTTCAACGTCTTCGAGGAGACTCGTGCTCACAGCGGCGTGACCGCCGACGGAGTCGTAAGCCTCACGTGTGACCAGAATGTACTGTCCATTGGCCGCCGCCGCAGGGGAGTTGGAATCGCTGATCTTCGAAGGCCGATACTTCGAGGCCAGTTCGGCAAAGATCACAGGCATGACGGCCTTTTCCCAAAAGCCGGTGACGATCTGCTCGGGAGAATAGGAGAGTAACGTCGCCCCTTTGCGCTGGGCCTCTGCGAGACTGCGAGCCAACGATCCCGGCAGGTGCACGGTGTCGGCGTCGGTGAATAAGAGCCATTCGCCTTTCGCCTCGCGGGCGCCGGCGGCAACGGCATTATTTTTTCCGGTCCAGCCCTTTGGCAGTGGACCGGCTTCGATGACTCGGACACTCTTGAATGACGTTGCGATTTCGCGCGTGCGGTCGGTGGAGTGGTCGTCGACGACGATGATTTCGAAATCCACGCCCGTCTGCGCGACCAGCGACTCGAGACACGTGCCCAGGCTTGCTTCTTCGTTGCGCGCGGGAACGATCACCGATACTTTCGGACGGCTTGTGACGGCTCCGGTCGCGGTCATTGTTGAGTTAAGGTCGTTCGATTCGATTATGGTTCGAGCGTTGAATCCATTATTATAACTAGGTGCGACGCTTTGCCGATTCCGCCTTCGCCATTTCTTCCTGTCTTCTGCTGGCCGCTCTTACCGGCTGTTACAGCAATTCGAAACCGCCGCGGATCGGGTCGAACGCGCCGGATTTCACGGTCCAGGACTCGGATCGCACGGTCGCGCTGAATCAGTTTCGCGGACAGGTTGTGGTGCTGAATTTCTGGGCGACCTGGTGCCCACCCTGCGTTGAAGAAATGCCGTCGCTGGTGGAAATGCAGCGGCGACTGAAGGCCAAGGGCGTCACCGTGGTCGCAGTGAGCATTGACGTGGACGAGAATGCTTACCGGCTGTTCCTGAAGCAGCACGGTGTGGATCTGCTCACGGTGCGCGATCCGGCGCAAAAGACTCCGAGTCTCTACGGTACTCATGGCTGGCCGGAAACATTCATCATCGACCGCAACGGCGTGATGCGGCGCAAGTTTATTGGGGCAGTGGACTGGACGGATCCGGAGATCACGAGTTTCTTGAGCAAGCTGTAAGTCCCACGACCTCAGCGGCTGAAGCCGCTCGAAGGGACCAGGCCTTATCGCAGCGCTGAAGCGCTGCGCCACCCAAAAGTATTTGTCCCTACAGATCCCAGAATGGCGATCCGGTCAGAGTTTGGCGTGGCGCAGGCGTAACGCGTTGGTGATCACTGACACGGAGCTGAAGCTCATAGCGGCGGCGGCGAAGATGGGACTCAACAGCCAGCCGAAGACTGGATAAAGCGCACCGGCGGCGATGGGAACTCCGATCGCGTTGTAAAAGAAAGCGAAAAAAAGATTCTGGCGGATGTTACGCATGGTGGCCTGGCTCAGCTTGCGGGCGCGAAGAATCCCCGTGAGGTCGCCCTTCACCAGCGTGATGCTGCCGCTTTCCATGGCGACATCGGTGCCCGTGCCCATGGCGATGCCGACGTCGGCTTGCGCGAGCGCGGGGGCGTCGTTGACGCCGTCGCCAGCCATGGCGACGACTCTTCCCTGCTGCTGCAGTTTGCGGACGACTTCCAGTTTTCCTTCCGGCAACACCTCGGCTTCGAATTCCTTAATGTTCGCCGCACGGGCCACGGCTTCGGCGGCGGCGCGGTTGTCTCCGGTGATCATCACGAGGCGCAGACCCTGCGCCGTTAATTCGTCGACAATTTGCGAAAGGTTGGCCTTCAATGGGTCGCCCGCGCACAGCCAGCCTGCGAACTTGCCGTCTGCGGCAACGTAAATCGCAGTCTCGCCGGCTCTCGGCCAATCCGGCGGGCGCTTGGGAACGGCGACCTGCTGATCGAGCATGAACGGCTCATTGCCGGCGGCGACGCGCTTGCCCTCGACCACTCCACTAATGCCGCGGCCGGGATAGGAATGGAATTCGCTTACATCGGCCAGCTGCAATCCCTTATCTTTTGCGCCGGCGAGAATCGCGGCCGCAAAAGGATGCTCGCTGGCGCGCTCCAGACTGGCCGCCAACCGGAGCAGTTCGTCAGCCAGGAATGCCCCGCGAGGAGTCACGCTGGTTAGTCTCGGCTTCCCTTCCGTCAGCGTGCCGGTTTTGTCGACGACGAGCGTGTCCACTTTTTCGAGAGTCTCCAAGGCCTCGGCGTTCTTGATCAGAACTCCCGCCTGAGCGCCGCGGCCAGTGCCGACCATGATCGCCATGGGAGTCGCCAGCCCCAAAGCGCAAGGGCACGCGATGATCAGAACCGCGACAGCATTTACGACCGCATTGGCCAGTCGCGGCTGTGGACCGATCAGAAACCATGCGGCAAACGTTATCGCGGCCACGGCGATTACGGTGGGAACGAACCAGGCGGAGACTCGATCCGCCAGTTTCTGGATGGGAGCGCGGCTGCGCTGGGCCTGGCCAACGAGCTGCACAATGCGCGCCAGCAGAGTTTCCGAGCCGACGCGCTCGGCTCGCATGACGAACGATCCGGTGCCGTTGATGGTCGCGCCGATCACTTTGGAGTTGGGCGATTTCTCGACGGGAATGGATTCGCCGGTGATCATCGACTCGTCGACTGCGCTGCGGCCGTCGAGCACCACGCCATCGACCGGAACTTTTTCTCCGGGACGCACGCGCAGGCGGTCGCCAGTCTTAACGTGTTCGAGCGGAATGTCTTTTTCTGTAACCTCGCCACCGGGGCCAGCGGCCACCAGCCGAGCCATCTTCGGACTCAGATCGAGCAACGCGCGAATCGCAGCGCTGGTGCGGCTGCGGGCGCGAAGTTCCATGACTTGGCCGAGCAGGACCAGCGTGGTGATGGCGGCCGCGGCTTCGAAGTAGACGTCGGGGTATCCGCCCATGCGGCGCAGCGACTCAGGGAAGATTTGCGGGGCCACCGTGGCCACGACGCTGTAGGTGTAGGCGACGCCGGTGCCCAGGCCAATCAACGTGAACATGTTGGGGCTGCGGTTGATCAGGGACGTCCAGAAGCGCTGGAAGAAGGGCAAGCCGCACCACAAAACTACAGGCGTTGCCAGCGTGAACTCGAGCCACGGTAGACGCGGGCCTTTCAGCATTCGCATGAATACATGCGGCCAGAGCATGCTTCCCATGGCGATCGCCAGCAACGGCGCGGTCAGCACAACGCCGACCCAGAATCGGCGAGTCATGTCGCGCAGTTCAGGATTTTCTTCTGGCGCGGCCGTTACGGTACGCGGTTCCAGGGCCATACCGCAGATCGGGCACGAACCGGGTCCGGGCCGCACGATTTGCGGATGCATGGGACACGTATATTCGGTGCGCACCGTCGGCAGCGCGACTTCCGGTTCCAGAGCCATACCGCAGGAGGGGCAGGCTCCGGGCTTGGTTTCGCGCACCTCGGGGCACATGGGGCAAACGTAAGTTGGGGCAACTGGGGCAGCGTTGCGCGCGGGTTGCAGCTCTGTCAGTGGGCTGCGCGGCGGCGCCGCCTTCGGCACAGCAGGCACCCCTAACGTCACCAAACCTGACGATGCGGGCTTGTTAAGGTAGCCTTCCGGATTCGCCTTGAACTTTTCCGCGCAGCCCGCACAACAGAAGTAGAACTCCTTGCCGCCGTACTCGTGAATATCCTTTGCGGTCGCGGGATTCACGTTCATCCCGCAGACCGGGTCGCGCTGAAGCGTCGGGGCGGGGTTCGAAGCGGTCAAGTCTGAAGCAGTCATATTTCGCGCGGTTGTATCTTCTCGCGCTTCTCTTTTCCGGCTCATGATGCCGACATAACGCAAGTCATCGCTCGGTTTCTCGGAGACAAATGCTCATCAGCCGGTGTTGCTTTGATTGCCGATGCTCTATATTGGATTCATCCGGCGGTGAAGGCCGGAGGCTCCAAATTCATCATACCGAAGGGTTTGAAGGCATGACTTATCTGGACGTAGTTTTTCATTACGCATCCCTGCCCGGGGAGAACGAATTGCGCGCCATTGACGGCATGCGCGAAGTTTATGGCATTCGCAGTGTGAGCTTCAACCAGAAGGACCGAACCGTGCGCGTGGGCTTTGACGCGTCGCGCCTGAAACAGGATGCGGTGGCGAAATTGCTTCGACAGGCAGGAATCGACGTGGGAGAGCCGGTGGCTTTGGCCTGAATGCCTAGGATTGGGTCGACGCTCTCAGCCCGAAGCTCCGCCGCTAGGCGGAGCAACGAGGGAGGGGGGAAGGCTGACAAGTTCAGCGCAAAAGCAAGGGGTGCTCACAGAAAACCTCTGGCCGAAGTTATTCTCTGAAGCACCCCGTTGCGCGCCACTTCGTCTGCCTTTTACTAGTGCAACTGGTATGCCGTCCGCAAGCCATTCAAAACACACGGCGATGAGTTTCCTCCTTTGTAGGAATTGCGCAGCCCGGGGAAAGATTTACTTCTCCGGGCCGGGTGTGAGACGGGAGCGGGATCAGCCCAACGGAACTTTGCCACGGATTTTCAGGGATCGTAACGGATAAACCTGGTAGATTCCGTTTTCCTACAACCTTCCGTTTTCAGCAAAAGAAACTTCCGCTATAATCGAGAAGCGTTTCTTCCATTAAGCCAACCAGATCCGCGCCCTTAGCTCAGTTGGATAGAGCGTCTGGCTACGAACCAGAAGGTCGGGAGTTCGAATCTCTCAGGGCGCACCATGTTTTTCAGGCACTTGCCGGTTTCCACCTCCGTTTTGACCCTCAGCGCAATTCCGAACAGAAGTCGCTTTCGTATGACGAGGGAGTAGTACGGGTGTACCATGGTGCGGTTTTTTGGGGGGCTGCGCGATGGGGAATGTTTATTTTTCAAACGGCATCGTGGTTACCGACCGGGTGTTTGACAACCAGGCGCGGGCGAAACAGGGGCTCGGCCCAGACGGCGCGGGCGGGTGGGGTAAGAAAGACCTGGTACTCGGCGACTGGGACCCATTTCGCGACGCAACGATGGATGCCCTGAAGACGATCAGCACATTTCCGATCGGCCGCGAGATGATCGAGGACATCAACGCTTCGCGGCAATTGGTGACGATCGGGGGTTCGCGCGCGGAAATCCTCGACAAACCACGCGAGCCGCAACTCGGCAACGCGTGCTTCACGCCGGAGGCGCAGCCTCAGTTTTATCATCCGATCAATACTCCGGCCTCGCTCACCGAGGTGCTGCAGAAAGCGGCGGACCACTTGACAGCGGGGGCAGGGCACCTGGCGGTGCAGGAGAAATTATTCGAGAAATTGCAGGAACTGGTCGAGAAATCGTGTGACCTGAAGTGGGCCGTCAAGACGCATCCCTGGACACAAGACTGGCGCGTGGTGCGGGTCGAGATCAACGGGACCAGCGAGGCCTTCCTGAAATATGCATTGGAGGCTTTTCTCACTCGCGGCGACGGGGCACCGGCAACCATTCGATGGCATCCCGAAAGCACGCAGTTTCAAACCGAGATGAGCGACAAGGTGCACGCGAAGCGGGAGCAGGGAGAAGCGATTGGCTCGGGATTCATTGGGAGGCCGCCGTTCATCGCTCTCGCGCACGAACTCATCCATGGCTGGCGGGCTGTAACCGGACGCTACATCTTCAACGCACAAGACCTTCTGCACGATGAGCACATGACGGTCGGCCTCCTGCCCCGCACCGTCACGCCGCAAAAAACCTACACGGGTATGCACCAAGTCGCGGCCAGTGGAGTGCTCGCCTTGTTGCGGAGCAATGCTATCTCGAATCGCTACACCGAAAACCGGATTCGCTCCGAAGCGAAGATGCCTCTTCGGCCTCTGTACTGAAGCAGGTTCAGGCGGAATTGAGGCAAGAAGAAAGCTCCCGCAAGAACAAGAAGGGGTGAATAGAATGCGAGATTCTCACACTGCTTCAGGGGTAGGCGCGGGTCGCCACATTCGGCGATGAGAGCATTTCCGTTTGCTTCGTGATTTCATTCCGTGACTCCAAGGGTTCCGGCCTATGCCGTCAACACGGACTTTCTGCTACTCTCACATCAGCCCTGTTGTTTTATGTGACGTTCTGTTTCGTTTAATTTTGTTTCACCGTGACCGGAGGGCTTCCTCCGCGTATCAAGCAAGGCGCGCCATGCCGAAAGCAACCTCGCATCAGGATGTGTCAGTATTATCCGCTGCCAAGAATGGATTGGTGTATCTCACTCCAAACGATTGGGCCCTGATCGCGGACAAAGCTGCCCGCATGCAGTTCAAAGCGGGCGAAGCCATCGTTCGCAAGGGGAAGAGAACCCACGGAGTGTACCTATTGTTGAAGGGGACGGCCACGGTGGAGCTCGCGACCCAAAAAACAACTCCGGCCATTGGGCCGGGAGAAGTGTGCGGCGAGATCTCGTTCATCGACGAACTGCCGGCTACCGCCGACGTAGTAGCGAAGGAAGCGGTCGACGCTTACTACCTGGACCGGCCGACGGTGCAGTCCCTGTTTGAACTTTTTCCACATTTGGGGTCGCGATTTTATCGTTCCCTGGCGTCGAGTTTGTCGCGTCGACTGCGGGAGCTTATCGATCCGGTCAGTCCGGCGCTCACGGGCAAGGAAAAGTAAAGAGTAGTCGTTGGGACGGCTTCCCTGCCGCGCTTCCGCCTGTGCTAGCCTACGAACTGCTTCCTGTGCCGGTCGCGGCATGGGCCAGCGCCGAATGCGCATGGTAGTCTCCGAAAATCTCCGACTAGCCTTGCTCTCGGCGGCGGTGCTGGGCTTCCGCCACGGACTCGATTACGATCACATCGCGGCCATTACCGATATCAGCAGCGTGCAGGCGAAGGCGCGCGATGCTATGCGCTTCGGCTTGCTCTACGTCGCCGGTCATGCGACCACGGTAGCTGTGCTCGGTGCATTGGCGATTGCGTTTCGCCTTTCGTTGCCGGCGGCGAGCGATCGCTGGGCCGAACGGCTGGTGGGGATCACGCTGCTCACGCTCGGCGTTTATGTGTTGGGTACTTTCTTGCTTCCTTCGCTGTTTCATTCCACCCACAGCCACGGCCCGCGCACTCGAATCACTCTGCTGGTTAACGCCGTGCTTTGGATCTACTGGCGACTGAGCCGGATTTTTGGCGGCACGCGAGTCGAAGCTCCACAGGTGTTCAAGGACGGATACGGGACCAGTTCAACCTTCCTGGTGGGCGTTATTCACGGTCTGGGGGCGGAGACGCCGACTCAGCTGTTGCTGTTCTTGATGGCGGCGAACCTCGGCGGAACGGCGGCGGGGCTGCTCGGGCTGCTGATGTTCATTCTCGGACTTCTCCTGATGAACACTCTCATGTGCGCTTCGGCGGCGGGCTTGTTCTCGTCGACTTTATCCCGGCCGGGCGCTATGCGGGCGCTGACGCTGCTCACTTCGGCCTACAGCATTGTGGTGGGAACAATCTTTCTGTTCGGAGCGGCGGACAAACTGCCGTCGCTGACCTGATAGGGCTTTAGATCGTCTTTGTAACCGATCAACTGCGATTCTAACCGGCTTTTCCTCAGGGCCACACTCGCTAAACTTAGCGGACTGTGATAGATACTGGAATGTCGGACGCAAAGGGATGCTTGAAGTGTGCATTCTCTTGCACTCTCACGGCTGTGCAAATCTTGCGTCAGAGCATGTAAGTCATTTGTCTGTACATTACTTACGCCGTGGGTACTTTGGACCTTAGGGTGCGCACAGGCCATGGCCTTCGTGTGCGCGCATCCATGGTTGAGGAGCGCGGCTTGATCAGCACGTCGCGAAGCGAGATAGCCACGTAGCCTCGGTTCCTGGAGGAACTGCTATGAAACGCATCCTGTGGATGACCGTTCTTGCTCTGGCACTGCCGATGGCGGCATTTGGGACTACGGTCGACTTTACCAACGAGCATGGCGTCCTCTCGGGAAGCAACGCTGGGTTGAGCCTGTCTGGATCGGAACTGATTGCGGTTGACGGTTTGAACGGAATGGGTCTGGTAACCGGCAATCTGGGATCGGTGAGTTTCACAACCGGCGCCCTGACCAGCGGGAGTCTTCAGAACGGCGGCACATTCGCCGCAGGCGGCACGTTCACGATCGTCGGCGCGGGTAACGGATCGAACGGTATTCCGAATGGAACGATCTTTAGCGGCACTTTCAGCGGGCCCGTGACTTTGACGATGATCACTCTGGCCAACGGAACTCACAGCTACACCCTGCAGGGTGCGATCGGCGGCAACTGGCCGAACGGATCGGCGGCGAGCGGCGCGACGATCCAGTTGACCTTCAATACCGGCATCGGTTATTTCAACGGCAATCCAATCAAGATCTCAAGCGGCGACACCAACCTTTCATCGGCTTCCTCGGTGCCCGAACCTGGAACACTTGGACTGCTGGGGACGGGACTGATCGGTCTGGCCGGGGTCCTGCGACGCAAGTCGAAGCCATAAGATAAGTTCTTGCTAAGCCCAGGCTCTGCCCGCGTTGGCGGAGCCTTTCGCTTGTCCCCACAGTCTCCTTTCCGCATTACCCCGGTAATCTGCCTGGGGGGATTACCGTTGACCCATCCTGCCCGGCCTCCTTAAATTGCCAACAGGGGGTTGTATGAAAGATATTCATGAGGTCCTGCGGCAAAAGCAGGCAAAGTACGCCCAACTCGGCAAGCAGATCGAAATGCTGCAGCAAGCGGCCGAGAAGTTGCGCGAAGTAGCGCCGTTGCTGGCAGAGAACGACGACGAAGACAATGCCGTGCTAGCCGAAGTCGATGACGTCTCCGGCGACGCGGACGCGATGGCGGCGAAAGCGGGAGCTGGCTCCGGAGCGGCGTCGTCCAAAGCGGCGCGGCCGACCGCGCCTCGCTGGCCCTAATCCCGGTCGGGCTGGGTAGCCCGATCGATCTTTATCTAGTCGATCTTTATCTAGTCGATCTTCATCGATTCGATCTCGATTCTCGATACGCGTTCTATGACTCTTCAGGCCTTACTGGTTTCGACCGACGATTCCGCCGCCGATGTCTTGGGCAGAGTACTGCCCCTTCTCGGCATGGCCATGGACCGCTCCAGCGATCCGGAAACCACGCTGGCGCGGATTCAGCAGCAGCGGTTCGACGCTCTGATCGTCGATTTCGACGACTCGAAAGCGGCGGAAGATGTGCTGTTGCAGGCCAAAAAGGTCGGATCCGGACCTTTGACCGTGGCACTCGTAGCCGACACGGCGAAGGTGCGGGCCATTCTGAGCGGTGGAGCGCACTTCGTGCTCTACAAGCCGCTTTCCGATGACGTCGTGAAGGCTGGACTGCGGGCGGCTGCAGCCCTGTTGAGCCGCGAGCGTCGCCGGGCATTTCGCGTTCCGGTGCAGGCTCCGGTAGCGATTACGCTGCCGGACACGCGCAAGCTCGATGGCATCCTGCTCGACCTCTCAGAAACTGGCATGGACGTACTCACGGCCGAGCCGCAGGTGGCCGGATCGTTGCTCAATTTCAGTTTTCAATTACCCGACGGGGCGCTCAAAGTAGAAGCTCACGGACAAGTAGCGTGGGCCAATCCCAATGGGCAGACTGGCGTTCATTTCCTGGATCTCTCCGAGACCGTAGCGGAACAACTCAAGAACTGGCTGAAAGCTGCATCCAGCACAAACGGAGCCAGCGCCAATGAAACCGTACCCCACTGCAAACTCAGCGATCTAAGCCTGGGCGGCTGCTACGTGGAAACCGACGCTCCGTTTCCGGAGCAGGCCCTGGTCGATCTCTGCCTCAAGACCGACAAAATGGAAGTACACACCGAAGGCATGGTGCGAGTGGCACATCCCGGACACGGCATGGGAGTTGAGTTCCCTTCCCGCACCGCCGAACAACGCGCCCAGGTCGGAAATCTGATCGAAGTTCTGCGCAGCAGTCCGGAGGCAACACCCGAGTTGACGATTTCTCCCAAGGCTCTCGTCGCCGATCTTACTCAGTTTGAACCGGCAGACAAGACGGCGGAAGAATCTGACGATGACTTGCACGATCCGCTGCTCGAACTGCTGCGCCGCGGTACCTCTCTGCAGCAGGACGACTTCCTCACAGAGCTACGCCATCAGCGAAATCCCGGAAGACGTCGCCTCAGTTTAGGTTCTTTCTTTCCTTCCTTCTCATCTCCCATCGATGCAATCGTCAGGCGTTTCTTTTGGGGCAAAAGCCTCCCGTGGCAGGTGACTGGCAGAATTTCCGAGGAAATTTCAAATGGGCAGCACAGCGGGCGAGAGCGAAACGTGGGAGCGAGAGGCTTCGGCAGTGGCAGCGGTTTGCGAAGAATCGAAGAACCCGGCCCCGTCTCTGGCACGGGCCCTTCAACTCTTCGTGGTCTGTTCCACCCCAATGCGAGTACGTTATCGGAACTGCATTGCACGATGGTTTCAGCAGTGTTAAATCTGGGTTAAATAAGCTGGGTCAAATGAGTCTGCATTAAATGTAGACTGTGAGCTGTTTCCCGAGAGTTGAATTCCGTTGAGCAAGGGGCGGAGTCTGGCGAAGAGCGGCAGTGGTTTGCATCCATCATCGGCGGGAAGCTCCGCGCCCGGGTCATCGCTATCTGGGCCATCGCCGTCTCGGTCATCGCCGTCTGGATCATCGCTGTTATGGACTCCCCTTCTGGTAATCGGGCTCACCGCGTTCGCTGTGGAAATACCGTTCTTTTTTCTGGGAACGCCCTCCGGCCACGATGTTGAGTTCCACCTCTATTCATGGCTTGACGTTTTAGCGCAGTGGCATCAAGGCATTATTCTTCCGCGCTGGGCGGCGATGGCCAACTTCGCCTGTGGCGAGCCGCGGTTTCTATTTTATCCGCCGGCCTCGTGGACTCTGGGTGCGGCGTTGACCGCGATCTTTCCCTGGACTGTCGCATCCTGTGTCTACATTTGGATTGTGCTGGTGGTCGCGGGCGCGTCGATGTTCATCCTGATGCGGCGATGGCTCGGGCGCCGCGACGCCATTTTCGCCGCCGCCCTCTTCGCGGTGAATCCTTATCATCTCGTCATTGTTTACTGGCGCAGCGCGTTCGCGGAGTTGCTGGCCAGTTGTCTGCTGCCTCTGTTGCTGCTGCTCGTGCTGCGGGTGGCGGATCGGGAACATCGCGTGGTTATTCCGCTCTCGCTCGTGCTGGCAGCGGCGTGGCTGACGAATGCTCCGGCGGCGCTCATGGTGCATTATTCGCTGGCGCTGCTGATTGTTTATTTTGCGTGGTGGAGACGCTCGCCGCGTTTGCTGATTGTTGCAGCGGCGGCGGTCGCGTTGGGCGCGTCTCTCGCGGCGTTTTATTTGCTGCCCGCGATCTACGAGCAGAGGTGGGTCAACATCGCGGGCGCGCTGTTGCCTGGCTTGCGACCGCAGGACGGCTTTCTTTTCACTCGTACCACCGACATCGATCATGACAACTTTAACCGGCTGGTGTCGTGGGTCGCGATCGCGGAAATTGTTACGACTCTGGCCGTGGCAGGAACCAAGCTGTGGCGCACGAAACAGCTGCGAACCGGGCTTCCGTCAGCAAAGCGTCGCGACCCATGGGGCGGGATTGCCGTCTGGGCCGCGGCCTGCAGCGTGCTCATGTTCTCGATCACGAATCTTTTCTGGAGATTTTTGCCCAAGCTGCAATTCATGCAGTTTCCCTGGCGCTGGCTGCTGTGTCTCGGCTTGTGCTTTTCGCTGTTTGTTGCGGTGGGCGTGCCGCGCTGGCGGGGACGATTCACGATCTGCCTGGCGATGTTGCTGGTCGTGGTTTTGGCGGGACGACGCTTTCAGCCGCCGTGGTGGGACCACGCCGCCGACCTCCGCGAGATGCAGGATTTCATGTCCGACGGAACCGGCTACGAAGGCGTGGACGAATATACTCCGAAAGGTGCCGACGCTTCGGAACTTGGTCAGGACACGCGCAAAGTTCGCGTCGAGGGGCCGGCGCACGCCGCCATTCACGTCTACTACTGGAACGCCGAGTCGAAAATGTTTACCGCGGAAATGTCTGTGGCGGATCAATTGACGCTACGGCTGTTTCGCTATCCAGCATGGAAGGTGGAAGTAAACGGGCACACGGTTGAGACGGAGATGCGGGAGGGCACGGGGCAAATGCTCGTTCCAGTCGAGGCCGGGATGAACCGCGTGCAGATCACATTCATTCGCACCTGGGACCGGACCGCGGGCGGATGGATATCGCTGATCACGGCAGCGGGATTGATTTTGTGGACTGTGCTGGCTCGAAGACGTGCGAGTGTAATTGCGGCCTGACGTTTTCCTGTGCCTCCCTGTGTCCCCTGTGGTAATTCTTGTTTCTTTTGCACCATGCGAAGAATCCTGATTGCGACGTCAAATCCCGGCAAGCTTCGCGACTTCGCCGGAGCCGCGAGCCCGCACGGAATCGAGATCGCCGGCATTCCGAACTTCTCTTCCCTACAGCCCGTGGTCGAAGACGGCCTCACCTTCGAAGAGAACGCGCGCAAAAAAGCGGAGGAATACAGCCGGCATGCGCCTGGGGAAATCGTTGTCGCCGACGACTCCGGGCTCGAGGTCGATGCATTGAACGGGGCGCCGGGCGTGCATTCCGCCAGGTATGCCGCGGACCAGCCTCACCTTGCCGACGAGAACACGGATGACGAAGCCAACAACTCGCGCGTGCTGCGGGAGATGCGCGGCATCCCCGCTGAGAGGCGAACCGCCAGATTCGTATGTGTGTTGGCGGCTGCGCGCGACGGGAAAACTCTGGCTACGTTTCGCGGGACGGCGGAAGGAGTGTTGCTCGAAGCTCCGCGCGGAACGAACGGGTTCGGATATGATCCGCTATTTTATTTTCCGGCAATTCAGAAGACCTTCGCGGAATTAAGCGCGGAAGAGAAGGCGCGATATAGCCACCGCGGAGCGGCGTTTCGGCAGTTTCTGGAATGGTGCGACGGCGGCGCAAAGGGCTAATTCAGCTTGGCGAAACTCCCTGGGTCGTTGATAGGAGAATTCGACGGGGTAGGGGTCCTTCGACTGCGTTGTCGTCCGCTTCGCGAGCGACAACTTCGCTCAGGATGACATTGCCGGTTGAGAGCCGACAGCAGCGGTAGTGGGGTACTTTGATTTAGCCCACTACCACAGCAGCAGCTTCCTTGACTTCACTTCTCTTGTCGCCCGATAATAAAAAGTTCTTTTATCCTTCTGGGGCTAATCACTGGAGCCAATCAGGCTGGATCATTCGTTGAATTCATAAGGAGCGTTTCGTGGCGTCTGCCAGTTCTTCTGCTCCCGGGGTAACGAAAGATGTAACGAAATTTGCCGCGCATGGAGTGGCGCCGTTGCGCGCCGGTCAGGGATATTCGTTTATTCTGCGGCGGCTGCATTCTCTGTCGGGGATCGTTCCGGTCGGCGCGTTTCTGTTCGAGCACATTCTGGTTTCGAACTCGACCGCGATCACCGGGCCCGGCGCTTATGCGAACCAGGTCAGGTTCCTGGCGAATCTTCCGCTGGTTTTTTTCCTGGAGTTGTTCGGTATCTGGCTGCCGATTTTGTTCCACGCGCTCTACGGGTTCTACATCTGGTACCGCGGAGATGGAAACGCGATTTCGTATCCCTGGAGCGGGAACTGGATGTACACCGCGCAGCGATGGACGGGCGGGATCGCGTTCGTCTACATCCTGTGGCACACGTACACCATGCGTTTCACTGGCGTCGACCTACACGCTGACCCAAGCGCGTCGTTTCGGAAGGTTCAGCTCGAAGTCGTGCACACGGCGCAGTTTCTGTTCTACGTAGTCGGCTTGGTCGCGGCTTCTTGGCACTTCGCCTACGGAATCTGGCTGTTCTCCGCGAAATGGGGCATTGTCTCGGGTGACAAGGCGCAGAAGAGGCTGCTGCGCGTGTGCCTGGTATTTTTCCTGGTGCTGTGCGGCGCTGGATTCGCCAGCTTGTATTCGTTCCGTTCGCGGCCCGTGCAGGATATTGGGGCAGGCAGTGCGATTGTCGACGCACACCACGGGACGCCACCCGCGAAACTCAGCGACGGAAGGCCGGTGCGATAAATGGCGACTCCTAAAATCATCGTGATCGGCGGCGGGCTGGCGGGATTATCTGCGGTCATCAAGATCGCTGAGATGGGCGCGAACGTCGACTTGTTTTCCATTGTGCCGGTGAAGCGGTCGCACTCGGTGTGCGCGCAGGGCGGCATCAACGCGGCGAAAAACCTGAAGGGCGAGGGCGACTCGACTTACAAGCACTTTGACGACACCGTCTATGGCGGAGATTTTCTGGGCAACCAGCCTCCGATCAAGAACATGTGCGAGGCCGCGCCCGGGATCATCGATCTGCTCGACCGCATGGGCGTGCCTTTCAATCGCACGCCAGAAGGACTGCTCGACTTCCGCCGCTTCGGCGGGACGTTGTACAACCGCACCGCATTCGCCGGCGCGACTACGGGGCAGCAACTTCTTTACGCACTTGATGAACAGGTCCGGCGGTACGAGTCGGAAGGCAAGGTCAAGAAGTACGAGCACTGGGAATTTCTCTCGGCCGTGCTCGACGGCCAGAAAGTCTCTCGCGGCATCTGCGCCATGGATTTGCGTTCGATGGAAGTGCGCACCTTCCCAGCTGACGCGATCATCATCGCGACCGGCGGCAACGGCGCGATCTTCGGCAAGTCTACCAATTCGGTTGTATGTACAGGGTCGGCGCAATCGGCGCTGTATCAGCAGGGCGCTTATTACGCCAACGGTGAGTTTATCCAGGTGCATCCCACCTGCATTCCGGGCGAAGATAAGTTGCGGTTGATGTCGGAGTCGGCGCGCGGCGAGGGCGGACGGGTTTGGGTTCCGAAGAAACCGGGTGACAATCGCGATCCGAAATCCATCCCGGAGAATGAACGCTGGTACTTTCTGGAGGAGTGGTATCCGAAGTACGGCAACCTGGTGCCGCGCGACATTGCGACGCGGGCGATCTTCAAAGTCGTGTTCGAATACAACCTCGGCATCGACGGCAAGCCGATGGTCTATCTCGACCTGACCCACATTGATCGTAAACTTTTGGACAAGAAGTTGGAAGGGATTCTCGAAATCTATGAGAAGTTTGTAGGCGACGATCCGCGCGACACGCCCATGAAGATTTTCCCCGGCATGCATTACACCATGGGCGGGCTCTGGGTGGATTTCAACCAGCAGACCAATATTCCGGGCGTGTTCGCTGCGGGCGAATGCGAATATCAGTATCACGGGGCCAACCGGCTGGGCGCGAATTCGCTGGTGTCGTGCATCTACGGCGGCGGCATCGCCGGGCCGAATGCCGTGAAGTATGCGCGCGGCTTGCAAGCGCTGCCGGATAGCAACGGCTGCTTTGAGGCTGAGAAGAAGCGCCAGGAAGAAAGCAACTCCCTGCTGATGAATAACCAGGGCACGGAGAATCCGGTCAAACTGTGGCGCGAACTGGGCGAGCTGATGACCAAGGACTGCACGGTCATCCGCTACAACAAGACATTGCAGCAGACCGATGCGAAGCTGGTCGCGTTGCTCGAGCGCTTCCGCAAAGTGAATCTCAGCGATCGCACCATGTGGGCAAACACGACGGTGGTTTTTGCCCGGCAGCTTTACAACATGCTGCAACTGGCGCGCGTGATCGCGCAAGGCGCCGGCATGCGTGACGAGTCGCGCGGGGCGCACTACAAGCCGGACTTCCCCGAGCGCGACGACAAGAATTGGCTGAAGACGACGAAAGCCTATTTCGCGCCGGATGCGGATGAGCCGAAGTTTGAGTTCGAGCCGGTGGATACGTCGCTGATTCCGCCAAGACCGAGGAAATACTGATGGAGCGAGGCGACACCGTATTGGCTCGCGCCTCGCTGCTGTTCGCGATTCTTGCGGGTATCGCTGGGCTGGTCTTGCTGTTCGCAGCCGGAAGGCTGGACGGCTACTTTGGAATCCCGGGTGAACCGAGGGAGCACGAACGGGCCGCAGCTCTTGTGGTTCTTAGTTTGGCTATATTCTGTTTCTTTGAGACATATCGCTTCTATAAGTTTTTCGTGTCCTCCGAGATAAGGGATCGCTACTACGCCAATCGACTGCGCAAAGTTGAGCATCCCAAGGCTAATAACTAATGGCTGATAAATCCGTCATCATCAAGATCAAGCGCCAAGCGACTCCCACCTCTGCGTCCCACTGGGAGGAGTTTTCCGTTCCCTACCGGCCGAACATGAACGTCATTTCGGCGCTGATGGATATAGCCGCCGAACCCTCCACTCGGGACGGCAAGGCGACCACGCCCGTCACCTATGACTCCAACTGCCTCGAAGAAGTCTGCGGATCATGCGCCATGCTGATCAACGGCAAGGCACGCATGGCTTGCTCGGCGCTGATTGACAATCTCGAACAGCCCATAAAGCTGGAGCCGTTTTCCAAGTTCCCGGTGGTGCGCGATCTGGCGGTCGATCGCAGCGTGATCTTTGAAAATCTTAAGGCCGTGAAAGCCTGGGTGCCGATCGATGGCACTTACGATCTGGGCGCCGGGCCGCGCATGTCGGCCGAAGATCAGGAAGCGGCATATCCCATCTCGCGCTGCATTTCCTGCTGCTGCTGCATGGAGGCTTGCCCGCAGTTCAATGAGGACACAGGCTTCGTGGGTGCGGCTACGATTGCGCAGGTCAGATTATTTAATACTCATCCCACGGGCAAGGCATTGCAGCGCGAGCGGCTCGCGGCGCTGATGGGCGATGGCGGCATCCAGGAATGCGGTTACGCGCAGAACTGCGTCGAGGTTTGTCCCAAGGACATTCCCTTGACTCGCTCGATTTCCGAAGTAAGCGGCCAGGTCATGAAGCAGGCCATCGGTGACCTTTTGCGGCGTTAATTGACCCACTGCGCGGTAACGCTCAGGGCTCGTTTTGACTGATGACTCGGCCAAGTTGTTCCTCACAACCCAGATACGTCCATCCTCATCTATTGTCGGAGATGGCACGCCACTTGCGGCTACCATAGCGCGATTCAGCCTGATTAGAGAATCGAGTAACCAGTAGTAACCAGCCGAAAGGTTGAGCTTCTGGGTACGCAGGTAATGAGCCGGCGCTAGTATCCGGTTGGCCGACTTGACAGCATGGCTTAGAATAACCGCTACTCGCGGGAAAGAGTCTGCGAGGGCGTTCGCGGGAAGAGCGGCGGACAGCAGGATCGCCGCACACGGAAGCCACTTCGTGAGAAGAATTGTTCGACTCCAATTCGTGATCGTCGCACTGCTGGCCTTGATGGGCAGTTCGACATCAAACACAGCCTTTGCCGCCACCGTGGCTACGCACCGGGTACACCACCAGCATTTCCGCTGGCTGCGCTGGAATCCGATGTTCCGGCCATCGCACGAATCGCTGCTCATTCAGAACGCCGAGATCGATCGCCTCGAACTGCCGCGCATTCAGAACGACACCGAACTGGAAGCGCTGAAAGGTGATGGCTCGCTGCTGCCCATCCGCGCAGGAGAGACTCTGCGGTTCGATCCCCGGCTCGATCCTTCGCGGCGCTATTGCCGGCCATGGACGCGTAACTTCGTGGAAGATCTGAGCCAGGCGTACTACAACCGTTTTCATGCCCAGATTCAGGTGAACTCGGCGGTGCGCACGGTGAAGGTGCAGAAGAAACTTCGCCGCCATAATCGCAATGCCGCCCCCGCTGAAGGAGATACGGCCTCGTCGCATCTGGCCGGCGTAACCGTAGACCTGCAACGCCGTGGCCTGAGCAAGCAGCAGATCGTATGGATGGAACATTACCTCTTTTACATGAAAGCGCTCGGCCTGGTGGAACCGGAAGAAGAACGCCGTCACTGGTGTTTTCACATCATGGTGAGCGGACATTATTCCGAGTGGCGCGAAACTCAGAACATTGTTCCGCTCGAAGATCCTGACAGCGATCATCCCGACAACGACACTCCCCAAACTCAAGTCGCCCTGGGCAGCGGCACCAAGTAGTCGGATCCGTAGCAACCTCTGCAAGAAATCCGTTACGATTCTCCTTCTATGATTGTTCTGATGGCCGGCTTGCCTGGCGCCGGCAAGACTACGCTCGCGCGCGAACTCGCGGCTCGCACCGCGGGGCGAGTATTGAGCAAGGATGCAATCCGGCACGCTGTCTTCTCGGCCGAGGAGATCGAGTACTCTTCGCGGCAGGACGATTTTTGCTTGCAGCTCATGATCGAGACTGCGGGATATCTCTTGTCGAGCAACCCGAGCCACGCCATCTTCCTTGATGGCCGCCCGTTCTCGCGCCGCTATCAAATCGAGAACGTGCTGGCCGCGGCTGCGTCCCTGCATCAGCCTTGGCGGATTCTCGAGTGCGTGTGTTCGGAAGAGACGGCCCGGCGCAGACTTGAGGCCGACGCGGCATCCGGCGCACATCCCGCGGGAAATCGCAACTTCCAACTCTATCTCGAAGTGAAGGCGCGGTTCGAGTCGATTACATTTCCAAAGATCGTGATCGATACTGACCTGGCGCTGGAAGCCTGCGTCGAACAGGCTCTTGTTTTGTCGGCTGGCGTGAGAGCCTATACAATCGGACACCGGCCCGCGATCTTCCGCGGAGCACACAATTATGATGACCAGGCTGTTTTTCGCGTTCGTACTGACCTCTTCGCTTGCCCTCGCGCAAGCCCTGCCAGCGGGTGCGCCTGTCAGCGCGCGCGCGCGTGCGATTCACGACTCCGCCCTCGTGGTCGACACGCATGCCGACACGCCACAGCGCTTTCTCGACGAAGGCTTCGACATCGGCTCGACGGATCCGAACGACATTGGCCACATCAGTCTCGACAAAGCACGGCGCGGAAATCTCGGCGCAGAATTTTTTTCTATCTGGGTCGAGCCAGAGTCGAATCAGGGGCATTTTGCCAAGCACACCTTCGATCTGATCGATTCGGTGTACGAGCAGGCGGGGCGGCACCCGGACCGCATGATGATGGCGTTCTCTGTGGCAGATATCGAGCGTGCACACAAAGAACATAAGCTCGCCGCGCTCATGGGAATTGAAGGCGGGCACTCGATTGAAAACGACATCCACCTGCTGCGCGACTACTATCGCCTTGGCGTGCGCTACATGACGCTCTCGTGGTCGAACACCAATGAATGGGCGGATTCCTCAGGCGACATTAACGATACGAAAGTCGAGCACCACAACGGACTCACCGATTTTGGCAAGCAGGTTGTGCTGGAAATGAATCGGTTGGGCATGATGGTCGACATTTCCCATGTCGCCGACAAAACATTCTGGGACACGATCGCCATCACGAAAGCGCCGGTGATTGCTTCGCACTCGTCGGCCCGTGCACTCACCGACGCGCCGCGCAATACGAGCGACGATATGCTCCGCGCGGTGGCGAAAAATGGAGGTGTAGTTCAGGTCAATTTCTTCAGCGCCTTCGACGACGAGGACTTTCGCAAGGCGCTCGAAGCCCAGTCGAAGGATCAAGCCGCGGCGCGACAGGCGTATATCGACAAGTTGAAGGCCGAGGGCAAAACGCCGACCTACCTTGATAGCGACCGGATCGAGCGAGAGTGGATGGCGAAGATTCCGCGCCCGCCGCTCAAATCGCTAATCGATCACATCGACCACATCGCAAAAGTTGCCGGAGTCGACCACGTCGGCCTGGGATCCGACTTCGACGGCGTTAGCGGAGCCACACCGCAAGGAATCGACTCCGCCGCCGATCTGCCGAAGATCACACAAGCGCTGCTCGACCGCGGGTATAACGCAGGCGACATCAAGAAAATTCTTGGCGGCAATCTGTTGCGCGTCTTTGCCGAGGTCGAACGAGTAAGCCGCGAAATGCAGGCAGCGTCCCCGTCGAAGTAGGTCTGCGCAAGATTGTTTAACTCGCGGTGAGGAAACGATGGCTGCGGCTGTCGTACAATGCAACGTTGCTCACAACCATATCTCCCTTCTCCGAGGAGTATCCATGCGCAAAGCAATCGCTCTTCTCATTCTGATCGCTGCGACGGCAGCGTGGTCGCAGTCGGGCTCCAGCACGCAAACGGCCCCTGCTGCCAAACCGAGCACGGCTGCCAAACCGGCGACGGCCGCGCATCCTACGCCGTCGAAGCCTACAGCCATCATCAACACCACGGTCGGCAAGATGACGTGCACGCTGTTTCCCGACAAAGCGCCGATCGGCGTGGAGAACTTCATCGGGCTCGCGAGTGGCACCAAGGATTGGAAGAATCCCATCAGCGGCGCGACCAAGCACGGGGTGCCGCTCTATGACGGAACGATTTTCCATCGCGTGATCCCCGAATTCATGATCCAGGGTGGAGATCCTGCGGGTGGCGCGGCCGGTGCGGCGGATCCCGTGCCCCAATTCAAGAATGAAGTTTCTTCAGACCTGCTCTTCGATAGGCCAGGCAGGCTCGCCTATGCCAACGCGGGGCCGAACACGAACAGTTCGCAGTTCTTCATCACCGAAGTGCCCACGCCGCATTTGAATGGCGCCTACACCATCTTCGGCCAGTGCGACGAAGCGACGTTGGTGCTGGTAAAGCAGATTGCGCGCATGGCGGTCGATCCCGCGACCGATCACAAGCCGTTTCGTCCGGTGAAGATTATCCACATCAGCATCGTGCGCAGCACGGGGACGGCTCCCAAACCCGGGGCTGGCACAACGGCAAAACCTGCTGCTCCCAAGGCACCCGCGAGTTCGAACTGAACCCGGGCGCCCGTGGTGCCGTCGACTATACGCATACTGCTAAAATCGAAGCCATTCACTTAAGGAGAACATGAATCATGAGCCGTCCCGCGGGCACCTATGCCATTTTTGAAACGTCGGAAGGAACGATTGTCTGCCGCTTGTTTGAGAAAGACGCGCCCAAAACCGTCGCCAATTTCGTCGAACTCGCCGAGGGCAAGCGCGAGTGGACCCATCCTTCAACCCACAAAAAATCGAAAGACCGCCTCTACGATGGAACGATCTTTCACCGCGTAATTCCCGACTTCATGGTGCAGGGCGGAGACCCGCAAGGCACGGGCATGGGCGGTCCGGGCTATCAGTTCGAAGATGAAACCAAAGGGTCGCCGCACAAGTTCGACAAGCCCGGAAAACTCGCCATGGCCAACGCCGGACCGAACACCAACGGCTCGCAATTTTTCATCACCACGGTGCCGACAACGTGGCTTACCGGCAAGCACACAATTTTTGGCGAGGTGATCGAGGGGCAGGATGTCGCGGTGAAGATTACCGGCGTGCCCCAAAATCGCCAGAACAAGCCGAACAAGGACGTGGTGCTGAAGAAGGTAACGGTCGAGAAGGTGTAATCGTGGAAAGCCACGCACCGCAGCGAGAAAGTATTAGCGATTCGCCAATACCTTGATACCAGGTGCTGAAATCAGCCGCTGGTCGCCCGTCACCAGCGTTAAACCAAACACCTTGGCTGACGCGGCGAGAAACTTGTCCGCCGGGTCGTTGTGCAACAAACCCGTAGATTCGGTCCCCAGCGCAACCTCGAATGTAATCGGCGCTTCGTTAATCTTCAGCCGCTCCAGTGTACCCCTCACCCAATCGGTGACGTCTTGATTCAGTTCAATACGCTTCTTTTTGTCCAGCAAAACCAGTTCCCACACGCTGACCGATGACAACCAGAGCTCATTTTCTGGTCGAGTGAGTTCCTTGGCGACTCGAGCGGACAATCCTTCCGGCTCGAAGACGCTCCAGAGCAGGATATGTGTGTCGAGCAGCATCTTCATCAGCGTGCCGCCTCCCAATCGCTTTCGTCGCTGACCGGACTGACGATGTCACCCACGATGCGGCCCGTGCCGCGCATGCAGCCCAACCAGTTTTCCGGGTGCTTCTCGGGCGACGTCGGGATCACCTCAGCAATAGGCTTGCCGAAGCGAGTCAGGCGGATGGGCTTGCGTGTCTTGCGGACTTCTTCAACCAGGCCCAAACACTTGGCTTTGAACTCGGAGATGGCGACTTCTTTCATATTGGAATCTTACTATGGTCACTGACCATAGTCAACCTAAATTTATTTGTACTTTGTACTACAAAGTGAATTGTGATACATTGAGACAGCTAACAGAGGTTTACGCCTAGGGAGTTTCCATGAGCCAAGTTTCTCCTCTGCCGTTGAGTGTGATGATTCGCAATGTATCCCGCTCGATCGGTCTCAAGCTTATTTTGGTCAGCGGACTTGCGCTGCTGATGTCCATTCCCGCCTTTTTCGTAAGCGATGTGGTGGAGGAACGAGCCAAACGGGCCAGCGACGTAAAAGACGAAATCAGCGGACGCGCCGGCGGCCAACAGACTTTCCTTGGGCCATCTCTGACCATTCCCTACGCACTTCCGCTTGCCTCCAAGGATCGTTCGTCTGGCGTGTACGTGGTATTTCCGACCAAAGGTGATGCGACAGCCAAGGTCCGCACCGAGGAGCGCCGCAGGTCGCTTTTTAAAGTACCTGTCTATCAGGCGGAGTTGAAATTCGACGCGACCTTCGACCTCACGGGCGTGCCTTCCGCACTCCCGGCCGGCGCCGAGTTGGATTGGTCTCGGGCCGCAATCGTTGTAGGCGCGAGCGATGTGCGCGGCGCGCTGGTCGATGGAGCGCTCACGGTGGATGGAAAGATGATGACATTTGTCCCGGCGGAGAGTATTGGAGAGGACAACCCTCGCCTGCCTCTGGCTTATTTCGGTGTACGAGCGGCGGAGTGGGCAAAGCCCAATGCGACTTTCAACGTCACCGCCAACCTGCGCTTTTCCGGCGCGCAGCGCATCGCGTTTCTGGCCTATGGCAAAAGCACGCACATTGCGGTCGATGGCGATTGGCCGAGTCCCGGCTTCGATGGCGGTTTCTTGCCGGTGAAACGCGCCATCTCGACTCAAGGTTTTTCTGGTGAGTGGTCAGTGCCGTTCATTGCTCGGGGTGTTCCCGCCGAAGGCACCAATACCGTCGTCAGTGGATTGGACCATACTGGGATGGGGATCTCGTTGATCGAAGTGGCTGATCCGTATCAATCGGTCAATCGTTCGGTTAAATATGCGCTCCTCTTCGTTGGACTTTTATTTCTCTCGTACTTCGTTTTTGAGGCGACCTCGGGCAAACGCGTTCATCCGGCGCAATACGTTTTGGTTGGGGTGGCGCACATGATTTTCTATTTACTGCTACTCTCCCTGGCCGAGCGCTTTGGTTTTGACTGGGGGTTCCTGGTAGCCGGCGGCGCTACCGTACTCTTGCTTTCTGCCAATGCGAAGTGGATCTTCGCAAGCCTGGCCCAGGGCTTGCGTGCACTATTTGTGTTCAGTTTGCTCTACTTCTTCATATACATGCTGCTGCGTCTGGAAGACAATGCGCTACTTGTGGGCGCTGTGGCCAGCTTCCTAGCCGTCGCCGCAGTGATGTATTTTACGCGAAACCTTGATTGGTACAGCGCGGTGATAAGAAGCAGCAACAGCACGCTATCGAGCGAAAACGACAGGTAGGGCGCAGCACTTGTGGAGAAAAGTTCCAGCGGCGTTCGTGCTAGTTGCTGGGAAGCGCGGGGTCCTTCGACTGCGTTGGCATCCGCCTTTGCGGACGCCAACTCCGCTCAGGATGACAGACCTTAGACCCCGATCACCCCACACAATTCCTTCACCGCCGCGGCACTCTTGTCGAGGCCGGCTTTCTCTTCCGCGGTCAACTTGATCTCGATGATCTGCTCGATTCCCTTCGACCCCAGCTTCACCGGGACACCGACGTAGAGGCCGCTGATGCCGTATTCGCCCTGCAGATACGCAGCACAGGGGAGGATCTTCTTCTTGTCTTTGAGTATTGCTTCGACCATTTCCGTCGCGGCTGCCGAAGGCGCATAGTAAGCCGATCCGGTCTTGAGGTACTTCACGATTTCGGCGCCGCCGTCGCGGGTGCGTTGCACTAGGGCTTCGAGCCTCGTTTTTTCGATGAGCTCGGTGATCGGAATGCCGGCGACCGTGGAATATCGCGGCAGGGGGACCATGGTGTCGCCGTGTCCGCCGAGCACAAAGGCCGTGACGTTCTCCACGCTGACCTTCAGTTCGTCGGCGATGAAGGCGCGGAAACGAGCCGAGTCGAGCACTCCGGCCATGCCGATCACGCGTTCACGGGGGAATCCGCTGAGTTTGTAGGCGGCCTGGGCCATGGCGTCAAGTGGGTTAGAGACGATGATCAGAATGCAGTTCGGCGAATTCTTCACTACCTCGCCCACCACCGCTTTCATGATGTTGTAATTCGTGTTGAGCAAGTCGTCGCGGCTCATCCCGGGCTTGCGCGGAATGCCCGCCGTGATGACGACGATGTCGGAACTCGCCGTGTCTTTGTAATCATTGGTGCCGCTGACGTGCGAATCGCGCTTTTCGATGGGCATGGCCTCGAGCAGGTCGAGTCCCTTGCCCTGCGGCACGCCTTCAATGATGTCGATGAGCACGACATCGGCGAGTTCTTTTGAGGCGATCCAGTGAGCCGTGGTCGCTCCTACGTTGCCAGAGCCTACGATGGTTACTTTCTTGCGCATGAAAAACCCTTTCTTGGCCACGGATTTTCGCGGATTCACACGGATCAAACAACAGAAGAAAATCTCAATTCGTGTCGATCCGTGAAATCCGTGGCGATCTTTTTTCGCTACACCAGCACGCCCGCGCCCATATTTTCGATCATGGCCCCGGCGAACTCGCTGGTCTTGACTTTGGTTGCGCCCGGCATCAGGCGTTCGAAATCGTACGTAACTTTCTTCTGCTCAATGGTTCGCTCCATGCTTTGCTCGATCAGGTCTGCGGCTTCGTTCCAGCCCAGGTGTCGGAACATCATGACTCCCGACAGAATCACCGAGCCGGGATTGATCACGTCTTTGTCGGCATACTTCGGCGCAGTGCCGTGGGTGGCTTCAAAAATGGCATAGCCGTCGCCGATGTTCGCTCCCGGTGCGATCCCAAGACCGCCGACCTGCGCCGCCGCTGCGTCGGAGATATAGTCTCCGTTGAGGTTCGGCGTCGCCAGCACCGAATACTCTTCCGGACGCGTCACGATCTGCTGGAAGATGGAGTCGGCAATGCGGTCGTTGATCATCACTTTCTTCTTCCACGCGCCGTTGCCGTGGGTCGCGAAGATCGCGTCGAGAACTTCTTTCACTTCCTTTTCGACGGCCTGGCGGAACGCCGGTGGAGCGAACTCCATGCCCGGCTCGATCAGATCGGCGTTTTCAGCGACGCTCAACTTCGGGTTTGAATCTTTGTTGCCCAGAATCCAGCTCTCGCGTTCGGTCACAACCTTGTCACGGAATTCTTCAGTGGCAATTTCGTATCCCCATTTGCGGAACGCGCCTTCAGTAAACTTTTGGATGTTTCCCTTGTGTACCAGCGTTACGCTCTTCAGGCCATGCTCCAGCGCGTGCCGGATGGCCATGCGTACCAGGCGCTTGGTTCCGGTCACCGAAATCGGTTTGATGCCGATGCCAGAGTCGAGGCGGATCTGCTTCTTGCCGCCCTTCAGCATGTCTTTGTTCAGAAACTCGATCAGGCGGGCGCAGTCGGCAGTTCCCTGCTCCCACTCGACGCCGGCGTAAACGTCCTCCGTATTTTCGCGGAAGATCACCAGGTCCATGCGCTCGGGATGTCTCACCGGCGACGGCACGCCCTTGTAATACTTGACTGGGCGCACGCAGCAGTAGAGGTCGAGAATCTGCCGCAGGGCCACGTTCAGCGAGCGGATGCCGCCGCCCACCGGCGTAGTGAGCGGTCCCTTGATCGCAACACGGAACTCGCGGACGGCATCTACCGTATCATCGGGGAGCCAGGTATCGAACTTCGCTTTGGCCTTTTCTCCGGCGAATACTTCATACCAGGCGACGCGGCGCTTGCCTTTGTAGGCTTTCTCCACGGCGGCGTTGAACACGCGCAATGACGCTTTCCAGATGTCGCGCCCGGTGCCATCACCTTCGATGAAAGGAATGATTGGGTTGTCTGGAACGTCATACTTGCCGTTTGCATAACCCATCTTCCTTCCGTCCGCCGGTATCGCCACACCGTTATAAGAGCCCGCCATGCCCAACCTCCACTAGAAGAGTTTCGCGTCGTGATTTGGAAAACTTTCAATTATAAAGAACCGGCCCTGGGAACCATCAGATTATTCTCCCTTTTCTGTGCAATAATCCTGTTCTTGCACGGATTCCCATCGGGCCTTCAGGGAGACTCCTCATGAGGTACCGCCTCCGCAGTTCGCGACTCTTATCCGTATGCTTGTTGTTTTGCGCTGGGATCGCGTCGGCACGGGCCGACGTGGCCCGCGATCTGACCCAAATCGGAAGCAACATCACTATTGGCCCGGGTCAAGAGGTTGGCGAGGCGACCTGCTTTGGGTGCAGCATCCGCGTGCGCGGACACGTCGCGGGCGACGTGACCGCATTCGGCGGCAGCATCGTGGTCGAAGATGAAGGCCAGGTCAGCGGTGACGCCACCACCTTCGGTGGAGGCATTCGCCTCGGCAAGGAAGCGAAGATCCGTGGCGACGTTACGGTATTTGGAGGGCGGATTCAACGCGACCCGGCCGCCGCAATCGGCGGCGATCTCACCACCATGGGCGGCCCCGGCTGGATGCTGGTCATCCTCCTGGCTCCGTTCATCGTCTTCGGTCTTTTCGTTGCTTTGATCGTTTGGGTGATTCGGCGATTACTCAGGCCATCACTCCCCGCGACCGCATAGTCGTCCACTCCTGCGCCCTTAGCCAGGCTCTTACCAGCGGCGCGTCCCGAACGTCTTGCGAACGCCCACGGTCAGATATCGTCCCCAGGGGCCGTTGTTGCCCAAATCGGCGGTGCCCAGATTTTTGTCGCGCGCACCCAAGCGGTCGAACAGAAAATGCTGGGTGACGCGAAACTCGAATCCCTTGTTGAGGTACACACCAGCTCCCCAGGAGTGCTCAATGCCAATGGCGTCGGGAGACCAGGTATAAAGCGTCTTCGGCAAAGTCTTGCCGAATAGAAACGTGGGCGCTCCGTATACCATGAACCGGCGCAGGGGCCCGCGCCCAAACGGACGGACCTCGAGTATTCCCGACAGCATATAACGCGCGAACAGGCTGCAAGCGTCGTTGATGCCGCCGTTCTGTGCGACGTTTCCGGAACAAAGATTGGGATCGACCTCGTTATGCGGCGGCGCCAGGTCCAATTGCGCCCAGCCCCACAGCATATCGTGCGGAAAGAACATCCTGTCGCTTGCGCCCGCATTGTGCCAACTGCCTTGCGAGCTAGTGTCCGGCGAGTTGATGGACGTTGAAGTCTGCGCCCCAGCAAGAATTGAAATCAGTCCAAGGACCGCCAGCAGCCAAACACACCGTTTCATTTCGCCTCCAAAAGTCGTCTCCCCTGGAATACCGGACACGAGCGCAGCTCGCGGTTGGGAATTCGACCGTTGGAGAGCGGTCCGGTTTGACAGAGCCGAACATTGTAACCTGCATACCAAGGCATCAACCACGAAGGGCATAAGGTTCACGAAGGAAGGCCGCCGAGAGCCCTGAGAGACGACTTGGGGCGGTTTCCTTCGTGAACCTTATGCCCTTCGTGGTTGATGCCTTGTCCGTTACCTTCCAGAATCCATATCCGGTCTATGGGTTTCTTCCATTCATAGTACGTTCACACTAGGAAAAACCCGCTAAAGGACTACAAAAACAGGGGAAAACGGTTTGGCTCAAGGATTGCACTAAGCTAGGCAAAGGTAAATTCAGGAACCCTATGCCACAAGAGATTTCGGTCTCGTACCAAGCGATTAAGAGCAAGGTCTACCGTTTGATCGATGCCTTGGTCGTCGGAGAAAAGAACGAAGCTGAGGTACAGGAGTCGATCCGCCGCTGGTGGGATCTGATTCATCCTGCGGACCGCCCGGTTGCCCAGAAGTACCTTCTGATGGTGCTCGGAAGGTCGGTTTCCGCCCTGGATGCTGTGGGAGACGGTCTGCTTTCCGCCGGGGGCAACGAGCACACCTATTCCCAGATGGCTCAGTCACAGATTCCGACCAAGCGTTTGATGGACCGCATGGTGAAGGAAGCTGGCATTCGCACCGCCGTTTAGGTCCGTCCAGCTAAGCCTCGTTCGGCCCCCGGACCGCTTGGGTCACAGCCTTTTTCGATTCGCAGACACAGAATTTACATTTCTACCGTTGCGTTTCGCATCGTCCTGCCCGTATGTTCAACCTGTGCGCCCTTGCTGGCGGCGGCGCCTGTACAACTTCATCCCACGGGAGCCATCCATGAGCCGATCGAATACCAAGCGCGGTAAACTCGGAACTTATCTCGTCTTCGGAGTCCTGCTGATTATGGCCACTTCGCTGTTCGCCGCTTCCGGCATTTACAGCTTCACCCTGAACTCCATCGACGGCAAGCCGGCCCCGTTGGCCGACTACAAGGGCAAAGTCGTGCTGCTGGTGAACGTGGCCAGCCAATGCGGCTATACGCCGCAATACAGCGCGCTGGAAGCCATCTACGAGAAGTACAAAGATCAGGGATTTGTGATTCTGGGCTTCCCTGCTAACAATTTCGGCGCACAGGAACCGGGGACAAACGAAGAAATCAAGACCTTCTGCACCCGCAAGTACAGCGTAACTTTCCCGATGTACTCGAAGATTTCGGTCAAGGGAGACGATCAGGCTCCGCTCTACGCCTATCTGACGAAAGAAACAGGCGCCGGTATCGCAGGCGATATCAAGTGGAACTTCACTAAATTCCTGGTGGATCGCGATGGGAAGGTAGTTCAGCGATTCGAGTCTGCGGTCACACCGGATTCGAAGGAAGTAACGGGGGCGATCGAGAAGCAGTTGAAGTAAGACTTCAGCTGCGGCCGGTCCAGTTTTCAATCGCGAGATTACGGACGCGGCCGAACTCCCGTGTATTGTTCGTGACCAGGGTCAAACCGAGGCTGCGGGCATGAGCCGCGATCAACAGATCGTTGGCTCCGATCATTGCGCCCTGAGCCTTTAGTTCGGCCCGAATCCTGGCATAGTGGAACGACGCTCCATCGGGGAAGTCCAGAACCTCGACGTAACTCAGAAATGTGCTCAAAGCCGCTTCATTCTGCTGTCGTCGGGGAGACAACTCGATGCCGTACAGCAGTTCCGACTTGGTGATAACCGAAATGCAGACATCGTTCACCGCTACCTTCCGCAGGCGCTTCAGAACGCTGTCGTTCGAACGGTTCATGATGTAGGACGACGTGTCCGTGTCCAGCATGTAGCGCGGCATTACAGCTTGCGCTCCTGGACGGGAAGATCTTCAACGTCCTGCATAAAATCTTCCGAGGCCACCGGCGCGTCTACCAGATACGCAGACCAATCCGCCGGACGGGGCGAGAGAATCACATCACTCCCTACCTTCCGTATAAACACTTCCTGGGTATCGAATTGAAACTCTTTGGGCAAGCGCACCGCCTGGCTGCGGTTATTCATGAAGACCTTCGCCTTGCGTTGCGTGGTCCCGCTGCCTTTAGAAGCAAGTGAACGTGGCATATACATTTAGTATATGCCACATCGGAATCCTGCTCAATGGAAAATGTATAGAGTTTCGAATGATTCGCCAACAAATGGGGCAGGCGGCCAGGCGCTAAGGGTTTCTATTCCGCTGGCCCACGGCCACTGATCTTAATTCCCTACTTCCCAGCCTTCGTGGCCTTAGCACGCATGCCAAATCCGCT
>CAVPWD010000016.1:0-262132 GCA_963709385.1 uncultured Acidobacteriaceae bacterium | reverse complement strand
GAAGCGATCGCAAACAGATAAGCTTTGTGCTCGTGGGACCTAATGCCTGTCATCCTGAGCGAAGTGGCTGGTTCGCGAAGCGAACCAGCCACGTAGTCGACGGACCCCCCACGCTCATGCACCACGACGGACGTGTCAGGGAGTTTCAACGGTGCCAGCAGCACCGGTGAGAACTCCCTGATGCCGCGGCATATTGTTCCGGCATCCCGGGGTCCTTCGACTGCTCAGGATGACAGGGGATGGGAGGACAGGTTGGCGAACCGCTCTCTCCACTCAGGATGACAGGGGTTACTTCTACGCGGCGCTCTGCCCCTGTGTCGAATCGTGGATCATGGAGACGGCGCGGTGCGCGGACAACGCGGCGCCTTCTTGCCATCCCACCAAGTAAGTGGTGTGGTCGCCGGCTAAGTAGATGGGGCCGTCGGGACGGATGAGGAATTCATAGCCTTCGGTTTTCCGGCCGAAGCCAGACACCCATGAACCGAGGTTGTAGGGGATGTGTCCCCAGGAGACGTAGACGGGATTCGCGAGTTCTTTGGCGTGGCGGGGATGCAGATTTTCGATGGCGCGGCTTGAGGCTTGAAGCTTGGCGGGGAGATCCATTTTTTCGAAGGGCGTTCCGTTCTCGATGCCGTAGCCACCGATGATGACGCCGCGCTCGGAAAATAGCTCCGCGCTGGGATACCAAACTACGCCGACTAATTCCTTCGGGTAGGACATGCCGCCGTAGATTGCGTAATCCTGCTCCCAGAAGCGGCGGGATTCCCAGGCGATTTTGTAGGCGGAATCGTAGTTTACTTTTTGGATGGCGGTTTTCAGTTCGGGAGAAAAATCGGTGTCGAGGGTTTTGAGAATCGGCAGAGGCAGAGTACAGATGCAGTAGTCGGCTTCGACGCTTTCGGCGGCGGCGGTTTTGCCGTCGCGATAGACGATGCGGACTCCGCGCTCGGTCTTGCGAATCTGTTCGATCTGGGCATCGAGGCGAATCATTTCTGCGAGACGCTGCTCGAAGGCGTGGGCGATGCGGTCCATGCCGCCGACGGGCTGAAACATGGTGGGCTGCATGTCGAAGAGCTCATCGAAAACCAGATCGTGCCAGAGATTTGCGTTCAAGAGAGCGGTCATGTCGAGGGGATCGCGGAGCGTTCCAGTTTCGTTGCCGGCGCCGGGCGTGACGCGGTAGCCGGAGCGGGAAGAGCCTTTATAGAAATAATCGGGCGAAAGGTCTCCGTAGATGCGCAGGAATTCGAGCATGCGCTCGTGGTCGTCCTTGGTAAGTTCTTCGTCGAGGGCGTGACGCTGCACGCATTTGGCGAGCAGTTCGGAGACGTGGCCGCGGGTGTCGTTGATGACCTGGCGCTGTTCCACCGGTTGGCCGGCATTGAGCTTGTCGCTTTGCAACAACGAACTGCGCGAGGTGTTGACCTCGACTTCGAGCGGGACGCCGAATTCGTGACAGTATCCGAGGATCGTCAGGTGATGCGCGGGCAGGCGCGCCGGGCCCGCGTTGAAGTAATGTCCCTCGGCGAACCGGCAGGTTTGGGTGGTGCCATCGGTAAGTTCGACGGTGCTGCCGTTGCGGATGGTCCAATTGCGGCCGCCAGAGCGGCGGCGCGCCTCGAGAATCTGACACTGATATCCGGCCTTGCGAAGTTCCCAGCCGGCAACCATGCCGGCAATACCGGAGCCGAGAATAACCACACGCTTTCCTTTGCCGCTGTTGGGCGGAAGTTGCAGCGTACTGGCGAAGGAGGCAGGAGGCGGAAGGAGACCGAGCGACTGCATCATCGCGTAGGCGGCACCGAAGCCGCCGACTTGTCCGATCCGGGTGAGAAAATCTCGGCGAGTGGACATGTTGGGATTCGTGGCAGCGGTTGACCGGCACCCGCATGGGCCGGTTCCCGCATGGGCCGATTTTGTCAGGAATTCCTGCCCTTCACAAGGAAGTTTTCGCGGAGGCCGCAGTCCAAAACTCCGGATTCCTGTTGAGGGGTGTTGCGCATAGTGCGCCCGCGGGCGCATCGAATGCAAATGCAAACTTCAGATTGCACTGATTGGAAAATGCCTTTGGGGCAGGTTGGTTGAAAAGGAAAAGCCGCTGTTAGCGGCGGGCTAAAGCCCGCGGAATCAGGAGTGGGGCTTGACGGCGCGGCTGGAAGCCGCGCCCTTTCAAAGCTGAGTTCTTAGGTGCCGGGAGCCCGGTTGGCTGCGAAGGCGACTTCCACCTGGCGGCGATCTTCGTCGGAGACTTTGAACATCTGACGAGGCTTCAGGCTGAGGAAGCTGGCTACGAAAACTTCCGGGATTTGGCCGATGCGGGTGTTGTAGGTGTTGACGTTGTCGTTGAAGAACTCGCGGCGGTCGGCGATGCGCTCTTCGAGTTCGGTGATGCGGTTTTGCAGCTTGAGGAAATTTTCGTTGGCCTTGAGCTGGGGATAGTTTTCGGCGACGCCAAAGAGGCCACGCAGGGCGCTGTTCATCTTCAGGTCGGCGACGGCTTTCTGGCCGATGCTGGCGGCGTTCATGGAGGCGGCACGGGCCTGAGTGACGGCCAGCAGGGTTTGTTGCTCGTGCTGCATGTATCCCTTGACGGTTTCGACCAAGTTGGGGATCTCGTCGTGGCGCTGCTTGAGCAGCACGTCGATGTTGGCCCAAGCGCGGTCGTTTTCGTTGCGCAGGCGGACGAGCGAGTTGTATAGGATCACGGTGTAGATGAGGACACCGGCAATGAAGAGGAAGAACGCCAGACCTGTCAGGATGCTGCTATCCATCGGCACCTCAGCTTTAACAGTACAAGGTGCCAGCATGGAGCACAGTGAGGCAAGTGCCAGAGGAGTTGCTGCGGGGGCAGACAAATATCGACTGGGCTTAGCGACGCCGAAAACCCCCACCCTTCGACAAGCTCAGGGCAGGCTTTCGCGGGACGGGCGAATGCGCCTGTACCCACGTGAGTAGCGTTACTTCGAACGGAGTTAGTCTTCGCTAGGGCTTTCTCGGGGTCAGGTCGCAGGATTTTTTCACTACATCCAGGTTCAAACCTGCGGGCGAAAATTCGGCGATCTCGCGACCGGAGCGGGTGGGCGACTCGACGTTGAAGATCTGCGCGCCGAGGAGGCCGCGGGTGGTGCCTTTGTCCATGGAGAGGAAGCGTCCACGCTCCCAGTTCCATCCGTGGTAGCTGTGGGTGTCGTCGATGCGGACCATGACTTCCAATTGAGGCTGTCCCCAGAAGCCGGGGCGGTTGGGCGGGGCCAGGCGGACGCCGGGATTGAAGTCGGCATATTCGTACTTGCCATTGCTGCACATCAACTCGACACGCGGCTTGTAATCCGGGTCTTCCTTGAAATAGTTGTTGGAGAGCAGCTCGAAGCGGACCTTATGGGCACCGGTCATCTTGTCTTCCGACTGAAACATCATCCATTTGCCGCCGGCGGTGACGCCGTCTTTTTCATCCTGATAGGGGCTCATCGTGCCTTGAGGCGGAGCACCTGGCGGGGGGCCTGCCGGACCATCCTGCGCGGAGGCGGAGATGGCGGCCACCCACATGAGTGTGAAACAGGCCAGAAGCGCCTTGGCAGCGAAAGCGGTGAGATTGGGTTGATGAGTAGCGCGTAATCCGTTCACGGTATCCCTCCAGACAACGATCCCTGTCTATATTGAACCCCAAAGTGCAGGAAAAAGTTGCATGAAAAGGTACGGGGCGCCCTAGCGCGTGTCGATTTTCAGGTCAAGGTAAACCTGGGAACGGTCGTCGAACTGGCTGACCGACTTGGTCTCGCTCTTGTGGCCCTTGTACTGGGCGTAGACCTCATAGTCAACGGCAGTGGAAAGCGAGGGAAAACGGTAGGTACCGTCCGGTCCGACGATGTAGGTCTTTACCGCCCGACTGCGCGTGTTGGTGACGTAGACGACGGCGTCAGGGAGCGGATTATCCTGCGGGTCAAGGACCTTGCCTAACAGCAGGCGACCGACGGATTTGTCTTTCTTGTCGGGCGTGGCATTCGCTGCCGCGCCGAGAATGAACAGAAGGGCGCAGGTTACAGCCACAGCCTTGACTACGCATCGTCTTCCATAAAATCGGCTGCGACTTTCATAAAACTGGCTGCGGCTCGATCGTGGGCGATTCATTCTGGGTGTTATTGTCTCATGGCAGTACTGAGATCACACCACGGCTTAGTGGGTTAGATGCAATCCTGTGTCTTCGCGTTCGTCGTTATAAATGTGAACCGTGACCGGCTGGACCAGATGCACGGGTTTGCCGTCGGCGAATTTGAAGCCTTTGAGGTCAGCCCAGAGAATGTAGTCCAAGTCGCCGGCAGGAACGCGTTGGGCAAATTCGCCGTTGTGATCGGAGAAGAGTTCCCAGCGGACCTTCTTGGGTTTATCGGTGGCGCGGCGGATTTTTACCGTGACTCCATATACCGGGTGATCGTCCGGTCCCCAGACCGTTCCGAAGATGAGAGCGTAGGGCTTGTCAGGCTTGGCGGGCCGCTGCGCGGAAGTCAGGGGCACCGGAGCCAAGCAGAGAAGCAGAGAGGCGATCAGGGAGGAACCGAAGGGAGACAACCTTGCAAAGGGAAGGCCCACGCGGAGTCTAGGAGTAATCACCGTCTTCGTTTTCCTCGACTTCATCGTCGTCTTCTTCCACGTAGCCCGCTTCCACGGCTTTCAGCTCGAGCGGGCTGGTGGTGATGACTTCAAAGTCGGTGCCGCACTCGGGGCAGGAAATCATTTCGCCCTCGTCGACTTCTTCTTCATCGACGTCCAAATTGGTTTCGCATTCGGGACAAAGAACCATAAAGCCTCCCTCGCCGGTTAGAGCCTCCTGATAATATTTAGATTCTCTTTGTGCCGTTGGTCAAGGGCCACAGGCTGTAGAAGAGAGATTTTCCGGGGAACACGAAATCGGGCTCCTGCGGTGAGATTTTTCTGGACGGGGACTGTCAAACCATGCTCCATTTCCGCTTTAGATGCGCCGCCGTGGACAAGCAAAGGCGTGAACCACGAAGGGCACGAAGGTTCACGAAGGTTCTATTCAATTCGAGCTCATATCTCCGGCTTCGCCGCACGCTGGTCGGGGCGGCCGCTCTGGCGGGGCTTTTGAGCGTCGCGAACTTCTGTGCGGCTCAGTCCGGTAAGTCTGCGTCGCAGACCGCCGACCCGCAGATTGCGGCGGCGCTGCGGCAGATTTCCGCCCAGCGGATTCAGGCGAACATCGAGAAGCTGGTGAGCTTCCGAACCCGGCTGACGATTTCGGCGCAGGATCCGGCGTCGATCGCCGCGGGCAACGGAATTGGCGCGGCGCGGGAGTGGATCAAGTCGGAGTTCGAGCGCTACTCGAAAGATTGCGGCGACTGCCTGGAGGTGAAGACCGACAGCTTTACCCAGGAGCCCGCCGACCGCATCCCGACGGCCACGGAAATTACCAATGTTTATGCGGTTCTGAAGGGCACGGATGCGGCGAACGCGAAACGGATCGTGCTGGTGACCGGACATTACGATTCGCGCAACAGCGACATGAAAGACCTGACTGGCGACGCTCCTGGAGCCAACGACGATGGAAGCGGCACTGCGGTGAGCCTGGAATGCGCGCGGGTGCTGAGTAAGATGAAATTTCCGGCAACCATTATTTTTCTTACCGTGGCCGGCGAAGAGCAGGGACTGAACGGCAGCGGGCATTTCGCGAAGATGGCAAAAGAGCAGGGATGGGATCTGCAGGCGGTGCTGAACAACGATATTGTCGGCGGCGACAAGAGCGCGGAGCAGGATCATTCCGTGGTGCGAGTGTTTTCCGAGGGCGTGCCGGTGGCGGCCACGGAACAGGACCTGCGGCGCATTCGGGGGCTGGGCGGGGAGAGCGACTCCGGATCGCGGCAAGTGGCGCGGTATATTGCCGAAATAGCCCGGACTTACGATGCGGGCGTGAAACCGATGCTGGTGTTCCGGCTGGATCGCTACTTGCGTGGTGGCGATCATTATTCGTTCAACCAGCAGGGATTTGCGGCGGTGCGGTTCACTGAATTTCGCGAGGACTTTCATCATCAGCATCAGAATGTGCGCACGGAAAACGGCATCGAATATGGCGATACGCCGAGGTTCGTGGACTACGATTACGTAGAGCACGTGGCGCGGCTGAATGCGGCCACGCTGGCGTCGTTGGCCGCTGCGCCAGCGCCACCGGCGAACGTGCACCTGCTGGCGAAGGATCTGGAGAATGATTCGACGCTGACATGGGATGCTTCTCCGGGCGGATTGGCGGCGGAGTATGAAGTGTTGTGGCGGGCGACGACGAGGCCGGAATGGGAACACGTCCAAAAGTTTGGCAACGCGAGCCGCGCCACACTGAAGCTTTCGAAGGATAATGTGATCTTCGCAGTGCGGGCAGTGGACAAGGCCGGGCATTGCAGTTTGCCAGTGGTGCCGGTGCCGGAGCGGTGAGGGGTTCGAGACTCAAGATTCCCCACTTCTCGCGGCAAGAACGCGCGAGAAATGGGGCACCCACGGAGAGTTAAGACCACAGTTCCTGCTAGTGGCCGAAGCGGAAGACCACGCCCGACGCTATGCGAAAATTGCTGTAATGCTTGCTCGCGCCCTCTCCAGTTTGGGCGGCGGCAGCGTTGTTATTCAGCAGGTAGTCGAACTGAATTAACCGGACTCCGACGTGGCGCATGAACCATACATCCGCGCCGCCACCGAAAGCCGCCGCGAAGGAAGTTGAGCTGCCGCTGTAATCCGATGCGCCGCTGAAGGTGAGACCGCCCAAGAGGGCGTGCCCGTATAGGCTGACCCTGCTGAACCCGACGGAAAAACGGGGTCCACCCATGTAGGTGCGCAAGTTGTAGTGCGCGCTGGGGCTGTATCCGCCCGCGAAATCCGCTTCCACTCCCACGTGAGGCGAGAACTTGGCCGTCGCCGAGGCTTCCCAGCCGTTGAAATCCTGGAGCTGCCAGGGGCCGCTGTAGAGGCCGTAGACGGAATAGTCGGTGAAGGAATATCCGCCGAAAACTTCGACACGGCTCGAATCCTGGGCTCTTGCTTGGATCGAAAACAGGACGGCACAAAGCAACAGCAGGAATCTGGCTTTCCTCATGGTTCCTTCTTGCTGCTCTGATCGGGTTCGAGCCAGCGACGGTCGCCCTTAGTGGCTTTGCAACTCAACGCGCCGCGGTGGGGCTAAAGATCGGACGCGGTAAACCCTTTGGTGGATGCCCCAGGGATAGTTTTTTTCTCGGTCTGAGCGATTAGAATGAATCAGAGGTCGAATCCGTGCGGCGAACCGGCGAACCGATGACGTTGAGCCTGCCCCCGTTCACTCGGGCGCTCGTCTGGCTCCTGGGAATTAACACGGGCATTTTTCTACTGATGGCCCTCCTGCCCCTGCTTCCCCGTCTGGGCATTGTTGCGGCGTACATCGACTACTACTGCGCGTTAACGCCCGTCGACGTGGCTCATGGATGGATTTGGCAATTGGCCACCTACAGCGTGCTGCACGCGAATATCTATCATTTGCTGGGAAACATGATCGGCCTGTGGATGTTCGGCTCCAGAATCGAAGACGCCTGGGGCACGCGCCGATTCCTGGAACTGTACTGGCTGGGCGTGGTCGGCGCGGCGGTGACCACGGTCGTTCTCTCCTATTCACACCTGCTGGGCGATCCGAACCGCCCCACGATTGGCGCTTCGGGTGGCGTGTTCGCGATCCTGATCGCATTTGGCATGTTGTTCGGGGAAAGCGAGATCCTACTGTTTCCGTTCCCCATCGCCATGAAGGCGAAGTATTTTGTTGGCATTCTGATCGTCGTGGAACTGGCGCTGTCGATGTCGGGCGGGGGGAATGTGGCCTACGTGGCGCATTTGGGCGGGCTGTTCTTTGGCTGGCTGTACGTACGGCGCGGGCCCAAGCCGGCGCTGGTGAATGTGGGATTCGCGGAGCGCTACTACGGCATGCGAAATTCCTATTACCGCTGGAAGCGGCGGCGGGCGGCGAAGAAATTTGAAGTCTACATGTCGAAGCACGACCGCCAGGTCCACTTCGACGAGCATGGCAACTATATTCCTCCGGATGACGATCCGCGCAAGGGGAACGGCGGGGGCAAGTCGGGGTGGGTGAACTAGGGTCGCCCTTCGTGAGGAATGCTGTCATCCTGAGCGCAGCGTGATCACCCGAAAAGCGATCATGCGGAGTCGAAGGATCCCTTTTCCATTTCGTGCGGCTCCCAAACCGAGAGGCATTCACGGCTGTACGGTGGAGGAAGTCCTGCACGCGCCGGCTGTGACATCTGGTGATAGGGATCCTTCGACTCCGTAAAGCCTTCGCTTCGCGAAGGCTTTACTTCGCTCAGGATGACATTTCTAAGAACGTTCTGAGTTCAGAAAAGATATGTTGCGGCAGTTCCTCCTGCTTGGCTTTTCCTTTGAACCCCAGGTCGTGGCCGGCGCCTTCGATCGTCAGCAACTTCGTTTTCGCGGGGATCATTTTCAACGCTTGCTGCATTTCGGCGATGGAGGCGAACGGGTCGCGGGTGCCGTGGACGAAGAGCGTGGGCGTGTGCAGGTCGGGGAGATGCTGGGTGCGCTGCTGGTCGGGTTTGCGCGGGGGATGCAGAGGGTAGGAGAGCAGGAGCAGCGCTGGGACCAAGTCCGGGGCTTCGGCACAGAGGATGCTGCATTGGCGTCCGCCATAGGAGTGGCCGCCGAGGTAGATTTTTCCCCGCCCCTTCGACTCAATTTGCTCTTTCTTGCGAGAATCCCCACCCTTCGACAAGCTCAGGGCAGGCTTTCTCGCGCAAAGAGCGCGCGAGAAATGGGGCACCCGCGGGGCGCCCAGTTCATTGGCTAGCGCGGCGACGGCGTTCTTTAGGCCGGCGCGGTCGCGGGCGGCGTCGGCCGGGCCGGGCGGGCCGAAGGAGCGCATCTGGCGATAGGGCAGATCGCAGCGCAGGACGGTGAATCCATTGGCGCTGAAGGTTTCGGCCAACGCGATCAGAAGAGGTGCTTGCGCGTTCGATCCGGCGCCGTGGGTCAGGACGAGGCCGTTGCCGGTGGGAATCTCGGGCGTGAGCAGGTAGCCGCGGACGGGGGGCTCAACCGCAGAGTCGATCAACGTGCTAGTGACGGCGTCAGGCACGGGAACATTCTAACCTTAGTCAATGGCAACGCCGATGCTTGCGCGCCGTGCGAGGAACCCCGGGAGTTATGCGCAAGACATAGGCGTGTTATCGTTCCACCTGGGAAGCTTCGAAGGAGAACTCCAAATGCGCTCTAGAACGCAAGTTATGATTGCGGTCTTCGTTCTTGCCCTTACCGCGATTGCCACAATCGCCGCGGCAGCCGGTTCGTCTTTTTCTTACGGGACCATGCAAAGCTCATGTGCGCCATGGGACGGTCCTGCGATCGAGGTCAGGTTGACGACGGAGCCGGCGCAATGCAAACGAGCGACCGAACCGTACATTTCCATTGCAATCTGGCGAGGCCTGCCGATCCATAGCGGCCAGGTCCTCAAGTTCGGCACTGGATCGGACGCGGGTTCCGTGGCCCGCTGTGCCAAGGAGGGCGACTGCAAACTGGCGCAATCCGCTACCATCGTTTTCGACGACTTTCAGGAGCGCGCCAGCGCCGCTGGACACTACGAACTGCAATTCAAGGACGGCGAAGTCCTGAAGGGAACTTTCGCAGTGAAGTGGTGTGAGGAGCGCGTCTTCTGCGGATGATCGATGCGGCTTACTCTGTTCCCGCGAGCGAGACTTCCGTTAGCGTCTCGTAGACCTTCACGATCTGAATCTCATTTCCCAGGCGCGCCCAGCAGCGGAGCATGTCGGGATCTTCCTGCGCGGCGCGGCGGGATTCTTCCGATTTCCAGTAGCGCAGAAAAACGTAGTGCGATTCGCGGTCGCGGTAGAGCAGGTCGCGGCCGTAGCCTTTGGCGGCAACGATCGACATGAGTTCGCGAATCGTGATGAGGGAGTCAGCTTCCTTCTCGCGAGCGGGCTCCCAGACGGCTACCGAGAGTATTTCCTGGGGCATGTTTCTTCTTTCTGGTTAAAAGCCTTGGCCTCGGGGCTTAAGCCCCCACAAAATAACACCAACTCGATCGCAGCGCTCAAAGCGCTGCGCCACCCAAAATCGAGGCTTCAGCAAACTGTTAAGCCGCGATTATAACTTGCGGCGGCGCGGCGGGCGCGGTTTCTGCGGGCGCGACTTCTCGGAATGCTTCAAAGGATGAGCCACATTCTCGGCTTCTTCGTCGGTGACGGTGTGCAGGCGCATGAGGTTGGTGGAGCCGGAAGACTGGCGCGTGCCGGCAACGACTCCCAGCACGTCGCCGGGTTTCAGCAGCATGCGGCGCAGCAGATCCTGCTCGGCCATGGTGACCATCTGTTCGGCGGAGTGGGCCTGGCGGCAGCGGACGGGATGGACTCCCCAGTAAAGATTCATGCGCTGCACCACCGGCAGGCTGTGGGTGAAGCCGTAGATGGCGACTGGTGGGCGATATTTTGAAATCATGCGGACGGTGTTGCCGGTCTCGGTGAATACCGCGATCGCGCCCATGGGCAAATCTTCGGCGGCGTGGGCGATGGATTCGCAGATGGTTTCGGCGACGGAGAGGCCGCGGTGATCGCGGCGGCGGCGGAACTGGACGAAGTCGCTCATGTTGCATTCGGCTTCGACCACGATGCGCGACATGATCGAGACCGACTCACAGGGATACTGGCCGCTGGCGGTTTCGGCGGACAGCATGACGGCGTCGCTGCCATCGAAAATGGCGTTGGCGACGTCGCTGGCTTCGGCGCGCGTGGGGCGCGGGTTCTCGATCATCGACTCGAGCATCTGCGTGGCGGTGATGACGGGCTTGCGCCAGGCGGCGGAGCGGCGGATGACGTGCTTCTGAATGACGGGAACTTTCTCCGGCGCCATTTCGACGCCGAGATCGCCGCGCGCAACCATGACTCCGTCGGCGGCTTCGAGAATTTCCTCGAGATGATCGATGGCCTGCGGCTTTTCCAGCTTCGCGATCACGGGAACGTCGCTCTGATGCGCGGAAATGATCTGTTTGACGGTGCGAACGTCGGCGGCGGTGCGCACGAAGGAGAGCGCGACCGCGTCCACGCCGTGCGTGAGACCGAATTCGAGGTCCTTGCGGTCTTTTTCCGTGAGTGCTGGTATCGACAGGGCGACGCCGGGAAGATTGATGCCTTTGTGTTCGCCGAGCAGGCCTCCGTTGAGCACGTCGCAGAGTATGTCTTTATTGTTGCCGCGGGCGCCGCCGCGCGTTCCGCGCACGCGGAGTTCGATTAACCCATCACTGAGTAAGATGCGAGCGCCGGGCGTGAGTTCGCGGGCGAGATCGGGAAAAGTGGTGGAGATGCGGTCGGCGGTGCCGGGAACATCCTGCGGAGTAATGGTTACGACGGAGCCCGTTTTCAGAAGAACCGGCTCGTGGCGTTCCAGCGGACCGGTGCGGATCTTTGGGCCTTGCAGGTCCTGCAGGATGCAGACGGTGCGTCCTTCACGCTCGGCGGCGCGGCGCAGGCGATGGATGTTGTGGGCGTGGTCTTCGTGCGTGCCGTGAGAAAAATTGAGGCGGGCAACGTCCATGCCGAGGCGCAGCAGGTCGCGCATGGCCGCTTCCGAGTTACACGCGGGGCCGATGGTGCAGATGATTTTGGCGCGGCGGCCGGCTGAGACGGTAATTCCCGCGGCGGCCGGTGCTGGGATCGGTTTCAAAAGTGTCTCCGGACTCAAAGAGGGATATGGGTAGGTTACAACATCCGCTTTAGGTCGTTCGAAATTCGCGCGAACGCCGATAGCACGTCTTCACGGGCGCGCTCCTCGATCGACCGGGCGATCAGGTCTTCGTCGCAAAGCGATTCCGGGGCCCAATACTGTCTTTCCGTGCTCAAGGGCAACTCAGAGCATTGATGGACAATCCCATAAAGGAATTGGAAATCGGCATCTGCGACGTGTGCCTTTAGCTCCTTCAGTGCAAAGAGCCATTTCCAAACCTCGTGCACCGCGAATAAAAAGGCAATTGGTTCGCTGGGCGCTGTCGCCATCGTTTGGATCACGTACTGGCGCCGTTCCTCAATCCATTTCACCCGTTCTGCTGGGCTCATCTCCTGGATCATGATGCGCTCCGGTTTCAGGGTCGTTCAGGCCTTGACGTGGTTAACCGCAGTCAGCTCTTTCCCCAGCATGGCGCGAGGAAACAGAAGGGCGTTGAATTCGGCACCTACCAGCACGACCAGGGAAATCAGGTACATCCAGACCAGCAGGGCGATGGCGACGCCGAGCGAGCCATAGACGGTGGCGAAGTCGCCGAAGTGCTGCAGGTAGGCGCGGAAGCCGACGGTCGTCGAAAACCACAGGACCGTCGCCAGCGTCGCGCCGGGGATGACGCTGTGCCAGGGCTGGGTGCGGGGCACGCCGTGATGATAGATCAATGCGATTACGGAGATGCTGGTGAGGGTGGAGATCGACCAGCGCATGGCACCCCAGAGCAAGAGGATGTAGGCGCTGAAATCGGGATCGATGTAGGAAAGAAGGCGGGTTTCGAACTTGCTGCCCACGGCCACTAGAAGCGTGGCGAAGGTCATGGGAATCAGCGCGAACACGACCAGCATGAACGCGATCATGCGTTCCCGAATCACGCCCCAGGTCTTTGGCAGTTCATAGCAGCGGCGGAAGCCTTCCATCCAGGAGACCATGACGCCGGAAGCGGTCCAGAGGGTGACGATGGAGGTTGTGGCCAGCAAGCTGACGGGATGTTTCGCCGAGCCTTTCAGGTAGCCAAGCGCCGTGGTGCCGCCCGCGGGGAGGATGGTGCCCAATGCGTAAGAAAGCTCGCGCAGATAAGGTTGTCCTTTTCGCCAGCTCGCCAGACCCGAACCGATGATCAGCAGGAGCGGGAAAAAAGTGAGGATGGAGGAATAGGCGGAAGCTTTGGCAATAGCGAAAAGATCGTGCAGGAAAGCACGCCAGAAAGCCAGCCGTAAAAGGCGAAGGAAGCGCATCATCCGATGACTTAGCTTAGGGCCGGGCGGAACCGGGCGCAAGGAAGGAAGTAGGGCAGGTTCCTCGATACGCACTCGCTGGGGGGTAGCGTGCATGGGTCGTGAGTTTAGAAGCAAGTTCGGGGGCGAAGATCATTCGCCCCCGAAGCCGCCTTCAGTTTCGATTACTCGGCCGCGGGGAGTTCCGCGGGCAGATCGTCGGTTTCGCCCTCGTGGCGCATCATCTCCAGAGCACGTTCCGCTTCCTCGTAGGCCGCCGAAACTTCGGCTTGTACTTTGGCCGCGGCCTCTTCCATTTCCGGCGAGAGGCGCACGTTGCGGTAGTACTCCATGCCGGTACCGGCCGGGATGAGACGTCCGACGATGACGTTCTCTTTCAGGCCGCGCAGGTGATCGACCTTGCCGTTGATGCTGGCTTCGGTGAGCACACGCGTGGTCTCCTGGAACGACGCCGCCGAAATGAACGAGTCGGTGGAGAGCGACGCTTTCGTGATGCCGAGGAGCAGCGGACGGCCGGTGGCCGGCTTGCCGCCTTCCTTGATCACGCGCTCGTTCTCTTCGCGGAAAGCGAACTTGTCGAGCTGTTCCTCGAGCAGGAATCGCGTGTCGCCCACGTCTTCGACCTTCACCCAGCGCATCATCTGGCGAACGATCACTTCAATGTGCTTGTCCGAGATGTTGACGCCCTGCAAGCGGTAGACTTCCTGGATTTCGTTGACCAGGTAAGCCTGCAGCTCTTTTTCGCCCAAAACGGCGAGAATGTCGTGCGGGTTCAGCGGGCCATCCATCAAAGGTTCGCCAGCTTTCACGCGCTCGCCTTCCTGCACGTTGATGTGAACGCCGCGCGGAACCGAGTACTCCTTTTCGGTGCCGTTGTCGGCGACCACGTAGATCTTGCGCTGTCCCTTGGAGACTTCACCGAACTTGACCGTGCCATCGATTTCGCTGATGACCGCGGTTTCATGCGGCTTGCGGGCTTCGAATAGTTCGACGACGCGCGGCAGACCACCCGTGATGTCCTTGGTCTTGGTTGTTTCGCGCGGGATCTTGGCCAGCACGTCGCCCGGGGAAACGGTGTCGCCGTCCTGCACCATCAAGTGCGCGCGGGAGGGCATGAGGTAGCGCTTGCTCGCCTTGCCCTTGATGACAATGGCGGGCTGGCGCTTCTCGTCGGGCGAATCGCCCACCACGTGACGCGAGAGGCCGGTGACTTCGTCGACTTCCTCGTGCAGCGTGACCCCTTCCTGCAAGTCCTTGAACTGTGCCGTGCCGCCGATTTCCGTCAGGATGGCGAAGGTGTAAGGATCCCACTCGACCATGACCTGGCCGAGCGTGACCGGATCGCCGTCGTTGACTTTCAGTTTCGCGCCGTACACGACCGAGTAGCGCTCGCGTTCGCGATTCTTGTCGTCAACCACCGCGATCGAACCCTGACGGTTCATGACCACCAGATCGCCAGACTTCGCCTTGACAGTCTGCAATCCGATGAAGCGCACGTTGCCGTTGTTCTTGGCGTCGAGGCGCGACTGCTCGGAAACTCGCGATGCCGTACCGCCGATGTGGAAGGTACGCATGGTGAGCTGCGTTCCGGGTTCGCCGATGGACTGTGCCGCGATGACTCCGGTGGCTTCGCCCAGTTCGACGAGGCGTCCGGAAGCCAGGTTGCGGCCATAGCACATCACGCAGACTCCGCGTTTCGATTCGCAGGTCAGCACGGAACGGATTTTTACCCGCTCGATGCCGGCCGCCTGAATCGCTCCGGCGAGGTCTTCGGTGATTTCCTGGTTGATGTCGACAATGACGTTGCCGTCATAGTCCTTGATCTTCTCAAGTGAAACGCGGCCCACGATGCGGTCGCGCAACGGCTCGATGATCTCGCCGGCTTCCACGATTCCCTGCACGTAGATGCCGTCGACGGTGCCGCAGTCGTATTCGCTGATGATCACGTCCTGCGCCACGTCGACCAGGCGGCGGGTCAGGTAGCCGGAGTCGGCCGTCTTGAGCGCCGTGTCGGCCAGTCCCTTGCGAGCGCCGTGGGTCGAGACGAAGTATTCCAGCACGGTCAACCCTTCACGGAAGTTGGCCGTGATGGGCGACTCGATGATTTCGCCGGAAGGCTTGGCCATCAAGCCACGCATGCCGGAGAGCTGGCGAATCTGCTGTTTCGATCCGCGAGCTCCGGAGTCGGCCATGACGTAAATCGGGTTGAGTTCGCCGGCCTTGTCGCGGCGCTGCATTTCACCGAACATTTCGTCGGCCACTTTTTCCGTGATCGCCGACCAGATTTCGATGACCTTGTTGTAGCGCTCGCCGTTGGTGATGGCGCCGTCGAGATACTGCTGCTGCACGGCGACTACCTGCTTTTCGGCGTCCTTGACCAGCGTCTTCTTGCTGTCAGGGATGACCATGTCGTCGATGCCGATGGACAGCCCGGCGCGGGTCGCGAACTTGAAGCCCAGCGACTTGACCTCGTCGAGCATCTTGACCGTGGTCTCGAGCGCGAAACGCAGGTAGCAATAGTTGACCAGCGCGCCGATCCCTTTCTTCTTGAGCAGGCCATTGATGTAGGGCATGCCCTCGGGCAGGTGATCGTTCAGAATCGCGCGGCCGACCGTCGTGTTGACGAACGAGCGCTCGATCTGTACCGGCTCGGTGTGAATGATGTCCTGATCGTCGTACGCGGTGGTCAAGTCGATCAGCTCACCAGAGTAGCGCAGGCGGATCGGCGAGAGCGTTTCGACTTCGCCCGCGTCCAGAGCCATCAGCACTTCTTCAATGTTGGCAAAGGCGCGGCCTTCACCCTTGGCGCCGGGCTTCGCTTTGGTCAGGTAATAGAGGCCGAGAACCATGTCCTGGGTGGGCACGGTGATGGGCTGGCCCGATGCGGGCGAAAGAATGTTGTGCGAGGCCAGCATCAGCACGCTGGCTTCGACCTGGGCTTCCGGAGACAGCGGAATGTGCACCGCCATCTGGTCGCCGTCAAAGTCGGCGTTGAACGCCGTGCAGACCAGCGGATGAATCTTGATGGCCTTGCCTTCGACCAGCACCGGCTCAAACGCCTGAATACCCAGGCGATGGAGCGTGGGAGCGCGGTTCAACAGTACCGGGTGGTCCTTGATGACTTCTTCCAGGATGTCCCAGACAATCGGCTCCTGCTGCTCGACCATTTCCTTGGCTTGCTTAATGGTGGTGACGTTGCCGGTTTGTTCGAGCCGGTGATAGATGAAGGGCTTGAACAGTTCCAGAGCCATTTTCTTGGGCAGACCGCACTGGTGCAGTTTGAGTTCGGGACCGACCACAATGACGGAACGTCCGGAGTAGTCGACGCGCTTGCCCAGCAGGTTCTGACGGAAGCGGCCCTGTTTGCCTTTCAGCGTGTCGGACAAAGATTTCAGAGGACGGTTGTTCGCTCCGCGCAGTACGCGGCCACGGCGTCCGTTGTCGAACAGGGCGTCGACGGCTTCCTGCAGCATGCGCTTTTCATTCCTAACGATCACTTCCGGAGCGTGCAGGTCCATCAGCTTCTTCAACCGGTTGTTGCGGTTGATGACGCGGCGGTACAGATCGTTCAAGTCAGACGTGGCGAAGCGGCCACCGTCGAGTGGAACCAGGGGGCGGAGCTCCGGCGGAATAACCGGGATCACGTCGAGGATCATCCAGTGCGGCTTGTTCCCGCTCTTGCGGAAGGCCTCGACGACTTTCAGGCGCTTGGCGTACTTGAGCCGCTTCTGCAGCGAGCTCTCGTTCTTCATCTTCTCGCGCAACTCGACCGAAAGGCCGTCGGTGTCCACGCGCTTGAGAAGTTCCTTGATCGCCTCAGCGCCCATCATCGCCTTGAAGCCGGCGGGACGGTATTGCTGGTCGAGTTCGCGGAACTTGGCTTCGTCCTTAATGACTTCGCGCTCTTTCACCGGAGCGTCACCGGGCTCGACGACTACGTAGGCCTCGAAATAAAGAACGGACTCGAGGTCGCGCAGGGAAATGTCGAGCAGGTGCCCGATGCGGCTGGGCAATCCCTTGAAGAACCACACGTGGGAGCAGGGCGACGCCAGCTCGATGTGGCCCAGACGTTCGCGGCGGACTTTGGACAGGGTGACTTCGACGCCGCACTTGTCGCAAATGACGCCGCGGTGCTTCATGCGCTTGTACTTGCCGCAGAGGCACTCCCAGTCGGTGACCGGGCCAAAGATGCGGGCGCAGAACAGTCCGTCCCGCTCTGGCTTGAAGGTGCGGTAGTTGATGGTCTCGGGCTTGGTGACCTCGCCGTGCGACCAGCTCCGGATTTTTTCCGGAGACGCCAGGCTGATGCGGATGGCGTCGAAGTCAGCGATCACATTTGCCATTTCAAAGGGGCTCGAACGAAACAAGGTGTTCCTCCGCTTCCTGCTCTCAGGGGCAGCTGCCAGTTGTCAGTGGCCAGTTGCCAGTTTTTTGTGTTCCGCGGTGGCTGAGAGCCTTTGCCCTGCGGAACTGTTCTTCAAGAAATCTTTGCGCTCACTGCTGGTGCCGGTAGCCGGTCCGCGCCGTACTGGCAACTGACAACCGGCTACTGGCAACTGCTTCTCTTAGTCCGCTGCCACGCTGACCGTGGGCTTCTTCTCTCCGGCCTTGATCAATTCCACATCGAGGCAGAGCGATTGCAGTTCGCGGATCAGCACGTTGAACGATTCCGGTACGCCGGGCTCCATGGCGGCTTCGCCCTTGACGATGGCCTCGTAAATCTTGGTGCGGCCGTATACGTCGTCGGACTTCGCCGTCAAAAGCTCCTGCAGAATGAAGGCTGCGCCATATGCTTCCAGGGCCCAGACTTCCATCTCTCCGAAGCGCTGTCCGCCGAACTGCGCCTTGCCGCCCAGCGGCTGCTGGGTGATCAGCGAGTACGGTCCGATAGATCGCGCGTGAATCTTGTCGTCCACCAGGTGCGACAGCTTCAGCATGTAGATGTAGCCCACGGTGACTGGCTGTTCGAAGGTTTCTCCGGTCATGCCGTCGCGCAGCGTCGTCTTGCCCGAAGTGGGCAGGCCGGCGTGCTCGAGCAGCGCCTTGATCTCGCCCTCGCGTGCGCCGTCGAATACTGGCGATCCCATGAACACGCCCTTGGTGAAGGTCGGGGCCATGGCGTCCAGTTCTTCGTCGGACATCTCCGAGATGATGTCGGCCAGCTGCGAGTCTTTGAACAACACCTTCAACTCGCGGCGGACGAATTCGGTCTTCGTGTTTTCTTTCAGCAACTGCGTGATCTTCTCGCCCAGAACGAAGCCAGCCCATCCCAGATGGGTTTCGAGAATCTGGCCGACGTTCATACGAGACGGCACGCCAAGCGGGTTGAGGACGATCTCGACGGGCTGTCCATCTTCGAGGTACGGCATATCCTCTTCCGGCAGAATGCGCGCGATCACACCCTTGTTGCCGTGACGGCCGGCCATTTTGTCCCCGACACTCAGCTTGCGCTTCATGGCGATGTAGACCTTGACCAGCTTGATCACGCCCGGCGGCAGTTCGTCGCCCTTGGTGAGTTTTTCCTTGCGCTCGTTGACGATCTTTTTAAGAACGTCGATCTGGCGCGAGGTCATCTCCTCGATCTCGTCGATCTGCTCGTTCACGCGCGGATCCTTGTCGGCGTATTTAATGCGCTTCAGGTTCCTCGTGGAGATGCGCTCGATCTCGTCGCGCGTCAGAATGTTGCCCTTGGTCAGCAGGCGCTTGTTGGTGCGTTCGTCGTGCAGGTCGGCTTGCACTTCCTTGCCGCCCAGAATGTTCTCCAGGCGCTTCAGGCGCTCGTCGGTCAGAATCCGGATTTCGTCCGAAAGATTCTTTTCCAACTTCGCAATCTGCGTCGCTTCGATGGCCTTGGCGCGTTCGTCCTTCTCCTGACCCTTGCGGGAGAAGATTTTCACGTCGACGATGACTCCCTCGATGCCCGGCGGGCAGTAGAGGGAAGCATCGCGCACGTCGCCGGCCTTTTCGCCGAAGATGGCGCGCAGCAGTTTTTCTTCCGGCGTGAGCTGGGTTTCACCCTTCGGCGTAACTTTGCCGACGAGAATGTCGCCCTGCTTGATGGTCGCGCCGATGCGGATCACGCCCGCTTCGTCCAGATTGCGCAGCATGGACTCGCTGACGTTGGGAATGTCGCGCGTGACTTCCTCGGGACCGAGCTTGGTGTCGCGAGCCTCGATCTCGTACTCCTCGATGTGCAGCGAGGTGTAGTAATCCTCTTTGACCATCTTTTCGGAGACCAGGATCGCGTCCTCGAAGTTGTACCCGCGCCACGGCATGAAGGCGACCAGGACGTTGCGTCCGAGCGCCAGCTCGCCGTGATCGGTGCAAGGACCGTCGGCGATGATCTCGCCCTTCAGAACGCGCTGCCCCTTCTTGACCACCGGCTTCTGATTGATGCAAGTGTTCTGGTTGGAACGCTTGAACTTCGTGAGCTGGTAAATGTCGCTGCCGACCTCACGCGACAACTGCGTGGGGTGATGCTCGCCTTCGACGCGAACGATGATGCGTTCGGAGTCAACCGAATCGATAATGCCATTGCGGCGGGCGAGAACGACTGCGCCGGAATCGCGGGCGGTAACGCCCTCCATTCCAGTGCCGACGATCGGGGCCTGCGCGCGGAGCAAAGGCACGGACTGACGTTGCATGTTCGCGCCCATCAGCGCGCGGTTCGCGTCGTCGTGCTCAAGGAACGGAACCAGCGAGGCGGCGACGGAAACCAGTTGCTTCGGGCTGACGTCGACGTAATCGACTTCATCACGATGCACCAGCACGAAGTTGCCGGCCTTGCGGGCGTTGACTAGTTCGGCGACGATCTTACCCTTGTCGTCGAGTTCCACGTTGGCCTGCGCGATGGTGTGCCGATCTTCTTCCCACGCGGAGAGATAGAACGAGAACGGTTCAATCGCCGCCGGCTTCTTGCGCTTTTCTTTCAGCTCGTTGTTGATCTTCTCGATCTCATGCTTTTCCATGTGATCGCCGACCTTGTGGTCGCTGTCGCCGACGTTGACGACGGTGACGTAGTCGATGACGCGTCCCGCCTTGATCTTGCGATACGGCGACTCGATGAAGCCGTAGTCGTTGATGCGCGCATAGCAGCTCAGCGACGAGATCAGGCCGATGTTCGGACCTTCGGGCGTTTCAATCGGGCAGATGCGGCCGTAGTGCGTGGGATGTACGTCGCGCACTTCGAATCCGGCGCGCTCGCGAGAAAGTCCGCCCGGCCCAAGGGCGGAGAGACGCCGCTTGTGCGTGATCTCCGACAACGGGTTGGTCTGATCCATGAACTGCGACAGCTGCGACGATCCGAAGAATTCGCGGATCGCAGCCATGACCGGCTTGGCGTTGACCAGGTCGTGCGGCATGGCCGTCGACATTTCCTGGTACACCGACATTTTTTCTTTAATGGCGCGTTCCATGCGGACCAGGCCGATGCGGAACTGGTTCTCCATCAACTCGCCGACCGCGCGGACGCGGCGGTTGCCGAGGTGATCGATGTCGTCGACCGCGCCAATGCTCTTGCGCAGCTTGAGCAGGTACGCAATGGTGGCGTAGAAATCGTCGGGATCGAGCGTGCGCTTGTCCAGACTGGTGAAATCCTGGTTCTCGTGCAACTTGATGTTGAACTTCAACCGGCCGACTTTCGAGAAGTCGTACTTGCGCGGATCGAAGAACATGCCATGGAACAGGGCCGTGGCCGTGTCCAAAGTCGGCGGATCACCGGGACGCAGCTTGCGGTAAATCTCGATCAGCGCTTCCTGCGGAGTCTTCACCGCATCGCGCTTCAACGTCTGGCTGATGACCGTGCCTACGTCGTCGCGCTCGGGGAAGAACAGCGCCATTTCGACCACGCCGGAATCGAGGATCTTCGAAACCTTGTCGGCGGTCAGCTCGGAGTTCGCTTCCAGCATGACTTCGCCGGTGGTGGTGTCGACGATGTCGCCGGCCGTCCACGCGCCCTCGAGGTCGGTGATGTCGACTTCGATCTCGCTGATCTTCGCCTTCTGAATGTCCTTCAGAATCGCGGCGTTGATCTTGCGACCGGAGTGCGCGACTTCCTCGCCGGCTTTGTTCTTGATGCTGTGGGCAAGCTTCATGCCCAGCAGGTTGGTTGGCTTCTCGCTGGCCGGATCGAGCGTCCAGTAAAGCTTCTTGTCGCGCACCGCGATGCGGTCGGTGGTATAGAACGTCTTGAGAATGTCTTCGCCAGATCGCAGGCCCAGGGCGCGGAGAAAGATCGTACCCAGGAATTTGCGCTTGCGGTCGATCCGGACGTAGAGCACGTTCTTCTGGTCGTACTCGAACTCGACCCACGATCCGCGGTAAGGAATGATCTTGCCCAGGAAGTAGGTGCGATTGTTGGCGGTCTCGAAGAACACGCCGGGCGAACGGTGCAACTGGCTGACAATGACGCGCTCGGTGCCGTTGATGATGAACGTGCCGTTCTGCGTCATCAGCGGAACGTCACCGAAGAACACTTCCTGCTCTTTGATGTCGCGGATGGAGCGGTTGCCGGTCTCGGCGTCCTTGTCGAAGATGGTCAGACGCATGGTGACCTTGAGCGGCGCGGAGTAAGTCATGCCGCGCTCTTCGCACTCGGCCACGTCGTACTTCAGCTGCAATCCGACCGGATCGCCGCACTTGTTGCAGAAATCGGGCGTGTTGGCGTTGTAGGTGCCGCACTTGCCGCACAGCACTTCGCCAGGATGAAACGGGTCGGTAATAACCGTGTTGCCGCAATTCTTGCAAGTGGTGCGCAGATGGTGTAGCCCTTTCAGGTGGCCGCACTTGCACTCCCAGTTACCAATGGCGTAATCCACAAACTCAAGTTGTGATACGTTGCGGAAGTCGGTGATGGGAAACACGGACTGAAACACCGCCTGCAAGCCGCCGTCTTCGCGCTCGCTGGGCAGTTTGTCCATCTGAAGGAAACGGTCATAGGACCGTTTCTGAACCTCAATGAGGTTCGGAATCTGAATCGTGGCCGGAATTTTGGAAAAATCGAAACGTTTACGGAAGGCGTTTTTCATCGTCAAGAGACTCCCAATCTCGGGCGCAGCCGAAGGCCGCGCCAAACCGCGGATAGTGGGGCGCGTCGTTTGAAAACCGCGCCGCGGTACCTACCTGTTAAGAACCGGAACAGCTAAGAACTGGAACCACACACCTAGAAGAACCTGTTTTAGAACCACTTGGAACCTTGAACTTGCATCAAGCCCTGAAAATCATGCCGCGGAAAACACATCGCGAAATCGAGCAGCCGAAAAAGACGATGGGGCGCCTGCAGGGACAGTCGTTCCCGCAGACGCCAACCGAGGCGTTTCGCCCTTTTGATTTGAATTCTTTCGCGCCAGTTCTCCGGCCTGTTTCCGCTTCGCCTGCCCGCGAAGCAGCCGCCTAAAACTTCCCTTGTGAGCCATCGCTCACGATTGAGTGAGGCCAAGGGAAGCGACGTTATATAGATGCTAACATCGCTTCTCTGGACTCACAAGCAAGAACGTAAAACAATAACGATTTTGCACCGATTCTGGTGCTAATTCGGGAAGAGCCGCCGCTCTTCCAGCGGATCATCCTCCAAATGAGCCACCAGATCCCTCGCGAAGTACGCTCGGGATGACGCCGGCGGGGGCTCCCGGCTTCCCCTCCGGCAAGCTCAGGGTCAGCCTCACGCCCCGCTAAGCGGCGTCACTTCACTTCGACAACCGCACCCGCATCGGTGAATTTCTTCTTGATGGTCTCGGCTTCTTCCTTGGAAACGCCCTCTTTCACGTTCTTGGGCGCTCCGTCGACCAGTTCCTTGGCTTCTTTCAAGCCCAGGCTGGTGACTTCGCGGACGGCCTTGATCACGTTGATCTTGTTGGCGCCGACCTCTTTGAGGACGACGGTGAATTCGGTCTTCTCTTCCGCCGGAGCCGCTGCGCCACCCGCCGCCGCGCCGCCAGCCACCATGACCGGGGCCGCTGCCGCCGCTGACACGCCTAAACGCGATTCCAGTTTCTTGACCAGCTCCGCCGCTTCGAGAAGCGACAAGCCTACGATGGATTCTTCAATCTGTTGTAGATCCGCCATATTAGTTCTCCAGTGTGTTTGAATTCTTTGTCGTGCTCTTCCGTGTTGCTTTCGTCATCCGCAGTTCAGGTTTCCAGTGCGCCTGGATCCGCTTCTCTCGCGCCAGACAACGCTTGAGACCGACCCGCGCAACCCATGAACCGCCGACAACCAAACCTAATTTGGCGATTGAGCGATCGCACCATTGGGCAATTTTTAATCGCTCAATGACTCAATCACAAAATCACCCAATGCCTACGCTTCCTTGAACTTTTTCCCCTGCACGCCCTGATCGACGACCACGGCCAGGTTGCGCCCCACCGCGCCCATGGCGGTAACCAGACGCTGCGCCGGAGCGTTGATCAGGAACAGCAGCTTGGCATAAATCTCTTCCTTCGAGGGCATGGTCGCGAGCGCTTCGATTTCTTTGATCGTGACCACGCGGCCTTCTACCACGCCGACCTTGAAGGTGAACTCCGGCGTATCTTTGGCATACTTGGTCAGCGCCTTTGCCATGGCCACCGGATCGCCCGTGGTATAGGCAATCGAAGTCACGCCCGCCAGGTCTTTCAACGCGCCTTCAACCTTCGTGCCCTTGGCAGCCTTTTCGGCCAGCGTGTTCTTGACCACCTGATATTTCGCGCCCGCGCCGCGCAGCACCTTGCGCAGTTCATAGTCCTGGGGCACGGTCATTTTTGTGTACGTGGCCACGACCACGTTTGTAACATTCTGCAAGTCCTTCGATAGCTTCTCGACCTGCGCCGTCTTCTTTGCTTTCGTAACCGCCATGATTCAGTCCCTCAATCCCGGTTCTGTGGGGCGGGCACTCTTGCCCGCCAACCTTAAATTTCACAGCGCGCGGACAGGAGTGTCCGCGCCACACGCACTAAGCCTTGGCCGCAGTCTCGATGGGGGAGACATCCAGCAGAATCCCCGGCCCCATGGTCGAGCTCAGCGTGCAGCCCTTGATGTACTTGCCCTTGGCGACCGACGGCTTCGCCTTGATCACGCTGGTGATAACCGTGGTGGCGTTCTCGATCAGCTTTTGCGCCGGGAACGAAATCTTGCCCACCGGGCAGTGCACCAGCGCCGTCTTGTCGGTGCGGAACTCGACCTTGCCGGCCTTCACTTCCTGCACCGCCTTGCCCACGTCGAAAGTCACCGTGCCCGTCTTCGGATTCGGCATCAGTCCCTTAGGACCAAGAATCTTGCCCAGGCGGCCGACGGATTTCATGACGTCCGGCGTGGCGATGAGGGCGTCGAAGTCGGTCCAGTTTTCCTTGGTGATCTTCTCGACCATCTCTTCGCCGCCAGCAAAATCGGCTCCCGCCGCTTCCGCTTCTTTAATCTTGTCGCCGGTGGCGATGACCAGCACTTTTTTCGATTTGCCCAGACCGTGAGGCAGAACGACGGTGCCGCGGACCATCTGATCTGCGTGCTTGGGATCGACTCCCAGGCGCAGCGTGACCTCGACGGTCTCGTCAAATTTTGCGTACTTCACTTTCTGCAGAAGCGAAACCGCATCCTGCAGAATGTAGGGACGCTTCTCGACTGCGGCGTGCGCCTTGGCGATGTTCTTTCCTTCTTTTTTGTGCATTTGCTTTTCCTTGTCTCCCACCGCTCGGCGTTATTTCGACGAGCCGTGGTGTTGTTGACGTTGAACTGCACTTACCTCAGGGGCTAAAGCCCCGACTTCTAAATTGTCTCTACGGCACGACTGAAGCCGTGCCCTTCCACGTCGTTCCCGACCGCGCCGTCCCTCGACCGCACAGCCCTAGCCGACGACTTCAATCCCCATCGACCGCGCCGTGCCGCGAATGCTCTTGATCGCAGTCTCGACTGACGCAGCGTTCAGGTCGGGCATCTTCTGCTTCGCGATGTCCTCGATCTGCTTGGCGCTGACCTTGCCAACTTTATCTTTATTGGGCGTGCCCGATCCCTTGGCGATGCCCGCGGCGCGCTTCAGCAGAATCGAGGCCGGAGGCGTCTTGGTGATGAAGGTGAAGGAGCGGTCGTTGTACACCGACACCACGACCGGGATGATCAGCCCTTCCATTTCTTTCTGGTTGGTGCGGGCGTTGAACTGCTTGCAGAACTCCATGATGTTGATCTGCGCCTGGCCGAGCGCCGGGCCCACGGGGGGCGCCGGAGTCGCCTTGCCGGCGGCGATCTGCAGCTTGACGTAACCTGTAACTTTCTTTGCCATAATCTCTCTTCCGTCAGCAGCGTGAGTCTAGGATTTTCGGCTCAACCGTCTGCAAACTTCTCTTCTCCAACGTTCCCGCGCAGCCCTCAGGGGCTAAAGCCCCCTTGGTGCGCTTCTTTATGGCACGGCTGAAGCCGTGCCCTTCCACAAACCCTGCGGCTAAAGCCGCCCGAGCAATTTGGCACGGCCAAGGCCGTACGCACGCGACGACTACGCGACCTTTTCCACCTGGTTGAACTCGAGTTCCACCGGAGTAGAGCGGCCGAAGATTGTCACCATGACTTTCAACGTCTCGCGGTCTTCGTTCACTTCATCCACGATGCCAGTGAACGTAGCGAACGGGCCTTCGCTGATGCGCACCGTTTCGTTCTTCTCGAACTTGACCTTGAGCTTCGGCTTCTCGCGGCTGTCGGCGACCTTGTAGACGATATGCTGGACTTCTTCTTCCGACAGCGGCGTGGGCTGCTGGCCCGTGCCAACGAATCCAGTGACGCGCGGCGTCGACTTGACCACGTGCCAGACGTGATCGTCCATGTCCATTTCGACCAGCACGTAGCCGGGATAGAACATGCGCTCGGAGGTGTACTTTTTGCCGCCGCGCACTTCGGTGACGGACTCGGTGGGGATCAGCACTTTGCCGATCTTCTCCTGTAACCCGAAAGCCGCGACCCGCGACTCCAGCGACTCCTTCACCTTGCGCTCAAACCCGGAGTAGGAGTGGATGATGTACCACTTCATGTTCGGATTCTTGGGCGCTTCGGCGGTAGCGGCAGCACCTTCCGCGCCGACCGCGGGCGGTTCGCCTGCAGCAGCCGGTGCGGCTTCGTTTTTTTCTTCTTCCAGCATCATGGGGCTTCTTCCTGGCCAGCCGTTTCTTTTGCCGACCAGCTTTCGTCGTGCGAAATCTGGTGCGAAATCTCGTTCGTAACTCTTAGCCGGGTCAATCTGTAGCTTCAGTGTGCCTTGAAATAATCGAATAGCACCGTGACGCCATGCTGAATGACGTAGTCGATCACGGCGAAGTACAACGCGAAAATGAATACCGTGATGACGACCACGGTCGTCGTGGCCCGCACTTCCTTCCAGGACGGCGCCGTCACCTTGCGCATTTCGGTGCGCACGTCGTTGTAGAAGGTCCTGATGCGGTCCGGCCAGGACTTGATCTGGTCGCCGAAGCTGCCACCTGCTGCCGCTAGATTCGACATTTTCTTCGTCTCGACTGCCATTCCTACTCCCTGAATCTTCCGTTACCCTCAAAAAATCTGGCAGGGGCGGAGGGATTCGAACCCCCAAGTTCGGTTTTGGAGACCGACAGTTTAACCGTTGAGCTTACGCCCCTGTGTCATTGCCGATTGTTGATTCCGTGATTGTTGATTTGAAAATCAGCAATCGACAATCAGCAATCAACAATTATTTCACTTCTTTATGTGGCGTGTGCTTGCGGCAACGGTTGCAGAATTTCTTGAACTCCAGCCGTTCCGTCGTCGTTTTGCGGTTCTTGGTCGTCGAATAGTTCCGCTCTTTGCAGTCACCGCATTGTAATGTCACTATTTCTCGGGGCATAAAACAGCTCCTAGCTTCTAGCTCTTAGCTTCTAGCTTAAACAACTTCTTTCTTCGACTTTGCTTCTTCTTTCGCCCACCGGATGAAAGTTCCCCACGGCATATTCAGCAACAAAACCAAGACCGGAAGAAGCAACCACCCGAGCTCTCGCCATTTCATCGGCGCTCACCTTGCGGCTTTAGCTAGTAGCTAGAGGCTAGTAGCTAGAAGCTGCTCTTACGTCACAATCTCCGCAATCGTGCCCGCGCCGACCGTGTGTCCACCTTCGCGGATCGCGAACCGCAGGCCCTTTTCCATGGCCACCGGCGTGATCAGCTCAATCACCAGGCTGACGTTGTCTCCCGGCATCACCATCTCGGTGCCCGCTGGCAGCTCCGCCACGCCCGTCACATCCGTCGTGCGCAGATAAAACTGCGGACGGTATCCCTTGAAGAACGGCGTGTGTCGTCCACCTTCTTCTTTGGTCAGGATGTAGACCTCGGCCTTGAACTTGGTATGCGGCGTGATCGATCCCGTCTTCGCCAGCACCATGCCGCGCTCGACATCTTCTTTCGCAATGCCGCGCAGCAGAAGTCCGGCGTTGTCGCCCGCCATGCCTTCGTCCAGCTGCTTCTTGAACATTTCGACGCCCGTGACCACCGTCTTGCGCGTCTCGCGGAAGCCGACAATTTCTACTTCCTCGCCCACTTTCACCTTGCCGCGCTCGATGCGTCCGGTAACCACCGTGCCGCGGCCCTGAATCGAAAAAATATCTTCAATCGGCATCAGGAACGGCTTGTCCAGTTCGCGCGCCGGCTGCGGAATGTATTTATCCACCGCCGCCATCAACTCGTCGATCTGCGCCTCCGCCTTGGCATCGCCGTTCAGCGCGTTCAGCGCCGACACGCGAACCACTGGCACGTCGTCGCCGGGGAACTTGTAGCTCTTCAGCAACTCGCGCACTTCCAGTTCAACCAGCTCGAGCAACTCCGGATCGTCCACCGCGTCAACTTTATTCAGAGCAACGACCAGATACGGCACACCGACCTGCCGCGCCAAAAGCACGTGCTCGCGCGTCTGCGGCATCGGACCGTCGGTCGCAGCCACCACCAGAATCCCGCCATCCATCTGCGCCGCACCCGTGATCATGTTCTTGATGTAATCGGCGTGGCCCGGGCAATCGACGTGCGCGTAGTGCCGGTTCGCCGTCTCATACTCGACGTGCGCCGTCGCAATCGTGATCCCGCGCGCCTTTTCTTCGGGCGCGTTGTCGATCGAATCAAACGACCGGAACACAATCTTCGGATTGTGCTTCGACAGAACCTTCGTGATCGCCGCCGTCAACGTGGTCTTGCCATGATCGATGTGTCCGATCGTTCCTACGTTGCAGTGCGGCTTAGTACGATCAAATTTCTCTTTCGCCATTTCCTTAGCCTCTGGCTCCTAGCCTCTTAGCCTCTTAGCCTCTTAGCTTCTAGCTTCTAGCTTCTAGCTGTCAGCTCTCAGCCTTCAGTTAAACCCTTTGTCATCCTGAGCGGCGTCTTTTGCCGCGAAGGACCTGTGCAACTGCTTCACCGCCGAGATCCTTCGCGAAGAACGCTCAGGATGATCCCTGCGGGCTCGCCCCTTCGCCTCGCTCAGGGGTACGCAAAACGCGATCAGTAATACGAGTACAGCTTCTTAAACTTGTGCCGCAGCGCCTGATCCACCGTTTCCAGCTTCGACAGATAAAACTCGCGCATCTGCGCCTGGTCGGAAACCGGCAGCGACTCATAGAGCTGCTTCGCGTTCAATCCCACTTCGGCGAAACCTTCGAGTATCCGCTGCGCCAGCACCGCATCGAAATCCCGAACGCGAATTCCCTTGCGATCCATCTGCTTCAGGAAACGCTCGGCCTTCTCGGTCAGGAACGCCTGCCCCACTGCCCCTTGCAGCCGTGAATATTCCTGCTCCTTCTCGATCTTGATCGGAGCCCGCTGGAAAGTCGCTGTCATACTCTGGACATCTCTCAGTTCCCTCGCAAACTACGCTCGGGATTTCGCCAGCGGGCTCAGACGCCCACTAAACGGCTCAATCTGGAGCGGGAGACGGGAATCGAACCCGCGACCAACAGCTTGGAAGGCTGTGACTCTACCACTGAGTTACTCCCGCCCTGTAAATCAGCTGTCAGCTGTCAGCCGTCAGCCCTCAGACCTTACGCTTCTTCGTCACATCCCGTAGAAGCGCGATCGCAGTACACGCGTAAATAAACCCGGCCAGTACAAAACAAAACCGCGAGGCCAACCCAAGCGACAAATAACTTGCAAGACCGAACGCCACGAAAAACCTCTGCCCGGGCTTCTCGCAGACAAACTCATTGCCCTCTATCATCCAAGTGATCAACAAGGCACCAACGCACAAACCCGCCATGCCCTCAATCACCCACTTCACGATGAGCCATGAACCTGTCATAGCACCCTCGCAACTCGGGACCCGCGACTCACAACTAAATGGAGCCGATGACCAGGATTGAACTGGTGACCTCTCCCTTACCAAGGGAGTGCTCTACCAACTGAGCTACATCGGCTCAAAAATCAGTCCTGCTCGGTCTTCTCTTCACCTTGACGCCGTTCCGCGACCGTCGCCCGCCAAAAATTAACCGTCGTCAAGGCAGCCAGCAGGCCCAAAACCAGCAATGTCGCCGTACGGAAATTGATGCTGACTTCAATCCCAAGCCTGGCGTCGTGAAGCGAAATCGGATCGCCCGACATGGTGTTCCAGCTCAACAACGCCAGAACCAGGAACGCACCCAGCGAGAAAGCGAATTTCTTTCTCGTATTCAATTCCGCCTCAGCTCAAATCTTCAGCTCAGATCTAATGGTGCACAGGGAAGGATTCGAACCTTCGTACCTCGCTAGGAGGGACAGATTTACAGTCTGTTGGCTTTAACCACTCACCCACCTGTGCAAACTTTCACTCGGGCGATGCGGCTGTTATGCTCCGTCCAACAGACCACCTTGCAGGCCCGGAAAGTATTCACGGGAAACCCGCAGACCAAGCCAACATTACTTTCGCAACACAGGGAAACCAAGGCTCGCGCACAAGACACCGCGTTGATCACTACACGCCGGAAAAGATCCGAATGGAGTGCGTTGGAAAAACCTGTTGCGCCCGCTGCCGCCGCCTGCTGAAAATCGTCTTCTTCGTTTTCGCTTCGTTGTCTGGAGCTGGCGAAGGGATTTGAACCCCCGACCCCCTGATTACAAATCAGGTGCTCTACCGACTGAGCTACGCCAGCAACTCGGGGGAAAGACGCGCCTTCGCGCAAACTCATCCCTCTGATCCCTGCCAGATGTCCGGGACAATTATTTAAGGTATCACAAGGGCAAGATGGGGTGCAACATGAGGTGCGCTGGGGCAGTTCCAAAAACCGACCCACTACCGGGAGTTTCAATCGCTCACGCAGGATCCCTCGCCCCGCTCGTGAAAACGCGGGGCTTCGGGATGACGCCGTGCTAGGTGAATAGTTCTCTTATTCCTCCCGCAAGGCCACCATGGGATCCACGCGTGCAGCCCTCCGCGCTGGAATGACGCAAGCCGCGAGCGCGACGGCCGTCAGCACAACGGCGACTACGCTGAACGTTGCGGGATCGCGGACCGGCACTCCGAACATCAGGCTCGACACCGCCTTTCCAAGCGCCAGTCCGCCGGCCAGGCCGAGTACGACGCCGATCAGCACCACCTTCATCCCCTGGCTGACGATGAGTTGCAGGACGCTTCTCGGCGTGGCGCCGAGGGCAATGCGCAGGCCGATTTCGCGGGTGCGCTGGTTCACGGAGTAGGCCAGCACGCCGTAGATGCCGATCGCGGCAATCAGCAGCGCGATCCCGGCGAACGACGTCAGCAGCACTGTGTTGAGACGCGGCTGGGCGGCGCTGTTCGAGAGCCACTGGTCCATCGTATTTACGTTCGCCAGCGCGAGGCCGGCGTCCATATCGTGGATGCGCTGGCGAATCGAGGGTAGCAGCGCTTCCGGAGAACCCTCCGTCTTCACAACAATGTCCATGAGCGGCCACGAACCGCGTTGCGGAATGGAATAGTAAAGCGTCGGAGTCTGCTGGTTCAGGGCTTGATCGCGCACATCGCCGACGACTCCGACAATGGTGTAGGCGAGTTCCGGCTTGGCGCTGGGGCGCAGTGCCTTACCGATCGGATCGGCATCGCCGAAGAATTTCTGCGCGGTCGATTGGCTGACGATCATCACCAGCTGCGAAGTTTTGACGTCGGCGTCGGTGAAGGTGCGGCCGCGCAGCATCGGAATGCGCATGGTGTCGAAGTAGCCGGGACTGACGCTTCGCCAGTCGATGGGCACCGCGGTCCCCGGCGGCAAGACGGACGCCTCGGTTGTGATCATGGGATGCCGGGCGTAATTTCCTGCGCCGAACGGAATCCCGCTGCACACCGCCGCACTGCTCACGCCCGGAATCGACTGCAGGTTCTCGATGAGTGAGTGATAGAACTGCGGCCCTTTGTCGGCCAGCGGATATTGCGGCACGGGTGGCGCAAGTTGAAAAGTCATCAGGCCGCTGGAGTCGAATCCCAGGCGCACGCGCTGCAGGTTGGCGAGACTCTGCACAAGCAGTCCGGCACCGATCAGCAGAACGGCGGCCAGCGCAATTTCGCCCGCGGCCAGGCTGTCGCGTACCCAGCTGCGGATGCCGCCGGTCGAACCGCGCCCGCCCTCTTTGAGCATGTCGTTGGCTTTGACGGTTGCGATGCGCCACGCCGGCGCCAGCCCGAACAGCAGGCCGGTCGCGATGGTCAGCGCGAAGGCGAACCACAGCACGTTGGCATCGACTCCAACATCAGGAAAAGGCAACGTGCCATCCGGCAGCGAGCGCGTGAGCACGCGCACAGCGGCAACCGCTCCCAGCAAGCCGGCTCCGCCGCCGAGGATTGAGAACGCGACACTCTCCACCAGAAGTTGACGAATCAGGCGGCCGCGCGTTGCGCCCAGCGCTGTCCGCACGGCCATTTCTTTTTGCCGCGTGGCGGCGCGGGCCAGCAGCAGGTTCGCGATGTTCGCGCAGGCGATCAGCAGAACGAACACCACCGCGACCAGCAGCACGAGCAGTCCGGTCTTGAGATCGGCGCCCACAAAAGTGTCGAACATGCTGATGAGATGAATGCCCCAGTAGCGCACTTCCGGATATTGTTTGCCGACGCGCGCCGAGATCGTATCCATCTCCGCTTGCGCTTGCCGCGGTGTTACTCCGGGCTTGAGCCTGCCGTAGACGGTGATCACGTGATTCAGGCGCAGCTCTTTGCTGGGATCGATGGTCAATGGCGTATAGACATCGCCCCCGCCGATCAGCTTCAGGCTGGCGGGTGCGATGCCGACGATCGTCGTCGGCGCTCCATCGAGCGAAATGGTACGGCCAATGAGCGCGGGGTCGGAGGCGAAGCGGCGCTTCCACAAACCTTCCCCGATGATGGCGACGGCCGCGCCGCCGGGCTTTTCTTCGTCGGCGTGAAACTCGCGGCCGGCGAGCATTCTGGTGCCAAGCACGTGGGTGAGCGCGGGACTGATAGGGTTTCCCGTGAGTTGCTCGGGCTCGCCATTTCCGTTCAGTGTAAACGTGGCGTAACCCACGACGGCGAGTTGCTCGAACGACTTCGTCTGCTCCCGCCAGGAAAGAAAATTCAGCACGGAAGCGGCGAACGTCGGCAGGTTAAGCTTGTCGTTTTTCTCCGCCACCTGCATGATCCGGTTGGGCTCGGCAAAGGGCAGCGAGCGGAGCATCACTGCGTTCACCACCGTGAAGATGGTCGCGTTGGCGGCAATCGCAATCGCGACCGTGAGAACGACCGTGGCGGTGAACAACGGCGCCCGCAGCATGATGCGGACGGCGTAGCGAATGTCTCCCCAGATTGTGCTGAACGTTGTGCTCAAGAATGTTCGGAACATGGAAGTTTGGACGATTCGAAAGCGAGAATGATATCAATCCATTCCCTCGGGCGTATGATCCTGCTGTGAGCGAATGGCGGAATGTCGTCACCTGTGGTCTGATCTTCCTCGCGTCGATGGAAGTGATTGAGATCGGCAAATGGGTGTTTACAGACGGTTGGAGAGGCTTATTCAGATTCCACATGCGCTTCAACAGGCAGCTTGTGCCCTACTGCGTCGGCCAACTCTACGCAGCGGTAATCTGGGGAATCCTGTTTGTGTTCGGATGGCGGGCGTTCCAAGGTGCGCCGCTAACTGTCCTCGTGATTCTTAACGCACCAATGCTCTTCGCTATTCCCTTCCGGCGATCCATCAGGAACTATTTCCGGGACGATGCCCCGAAGCTTCCGGCGAAAGCTCACGAACTGCCCTTCCCTCAGTAAGTGCTATCATTTCTCTCCTGACCGCATTTCATGCGAATTAGACGCACCTTCCCCATCGCTCTGGCGGTCGTGATTGTGGCTGCGGCGGTAACGCTGGCGGTCCAGTTGCGAAAGCACGCCCCGCCGGAGCCAGCCCGCCTGCTGCCCGGCGCCGACGCCTTTCTCTACGCCAACTTCAGCTGGGTACGGAAGCTGAGCACGAATCCTCTGCCCGCGGTGTCGCACGATCCGGAGTACGAGCGGTTCATCCAGGAAACCGGAATTCAGTTTGAACGCGATCTGGAAGCGGTGGCGTTTGCCGTGCATTATCCCGCGGGCTGGCCGGGAGGCGGAACCGGCGGCGGCGCACCCGAACCGCGTTTCTCGGAAGTCTTTGTCGGAAAGTTTAACGGCGAGCGGCTGACCAACTACTTGAAGCACACGGCGCAATCGGTCGAGAAGTACAACTCGGTCGACATCTTCTCGATTCCGCTGGATGGGCGCACGTTCCGGGTCGCCATTCTCAGCGTGGATGCGGTGGCCGCTTCGAACCACGACGATCCCAACGTGATTCGCGGCATGGTCGACCGGTCGCGGCGGCTGGCGTCGCCGTTCGGAGGCCCGGCGTTGTTGCGTCGCTATTACAAGCAAGTGCAGTTGGCCAGCCCGGTATGGATCGTGGCTCATGTGCAGCCAGCATCGTCCCCGTTTGGGGCGTGGATCAATATTTTTTCCAAGCCCGCGGATGTGGTGATTTCTGCCAGCTACAACCCGCTGCATCTGCCCCTGCGCACTGGCGCGCTGCACTTGCAGGCAGAGGCCTTCACGGGCAGCAGCGACGACGCCCACAACATCACCGACAAGCTGAATGTGTTTCTGGACATGTTTCATAACGCGGAAACGTCGGTGGGATCGCCGGGCAGCGATGCCGACGTGAAGGCGCTGTTTGACAGCGTGCAAGTGCGGCAGGAAGACAGCCGCGTCGTACTCTACGCCACGGTACCGACCGGGGTTTTCCGCAAGCTGCTGGAATCGCCCGCGGCCATGCCCGCAGCCGGGTCCGGCGCTGCGGCGCCTGCTCCTCTCGCGCCAGGCGCTGCGGCGATGCCTGCGAAAGCGCGCTGAATCCAGTCCGTCAAAGAAACTCGCAGCCCGACGAAATAAGGTTTTCTCTGCGAACTCTGCGGCATTTCTTCGCGAGCTTCGTGATGGCATGAAGAGATCGGCTCCTGGCCGGGTACATTGGTTGTCGCCGAACAGACCAAGGCTCGGGGAAAGGAGCCGACATGTGGATTATAGGCTGTGATTTTCATCCGAGGTTTCAGCAAATCGCGTTTGTGAATACGGAAGGAGGGGGATGGGGTCAGCGCCGACTGGAACATCGCGGGGAAGCGGAAGAGTTTTACCGCAGCCTGGCGGGACAGGCGGTGCGAGTGGGCATGGAGACGGGTGGGTCGTCGCGTTGGTTCGAGCGGCTACTGGGCGAGCTGGGACACGAGTTGTGGATCGGGGACGCGGCCAAGATCCGTGCGGCGGAAACGCGCAAGCAGAAGACCGATGCGCGCGACGCCGAGCATCTGCGCGAACTGTTATGCAGCGGGCAGTTCGAGAAGCTGCGTATCTGGATTCCGCCGGCGGAGAATCGCGATCTGCGGCAGTTGCTGTGGCATCGCCATCGGCTGGTGCAGATGCGCACGCGGGTGAAGAACCAAATGCGATCGCTGGCCACCAGCGAGGGCATGGAGCGCAAGCCCGGGCTATGGAGCCAGGCGGGACAAAAGCAGTTTCAGGCCCTGGAACTGGCGCCGTGGGCGGGACGACGGCGGCAGGACAATCTGGAGTTGCTGGCCGAGTTGTTGCATCGCACCGATCCTCTGGATGAGGAAGTGGCACAGCAAGCGGCGCAGCGGCCCGAGGCGGTGCGGCTGATGACGCATCCCGGGGTGGGTCCGATCACGGCACTGGCGTTCGTACTGGTGATCGGCGATCCCACGCGTTTTGCCAACAGCAAAAAACTGGCCAGCTATCTGGGACTGATTCCCCGCGAAGACAGTTCCGGCGGCAAGCAGCGGTTGGGCCACATCAGCAAGCAGGGCAACGCGCTGTTGCGCGGCCTGCTGGTGGAAGCGGCGCACGTGGCGGTGCGGCACGAGTCCCAGTGGAAACGGGATTACCGCCGTCTGGCCATGCGCAAGAACCGCTCCATTGCCGCCGTGGCCGTGGCCCGCAAGCTGGCGGTGCGGTTGTGGTGGATGTGGAGGCGGGGCGTGGATTACGCGCAACTCAGCGCCTCCGGTTCGCATGCAGGGTAAGCCCGGTTTGACCGCTGGGGTGTAGTTCATCCTCGACTTCGTGAATGGGTTCCCTGCCTCCCTCGATCGCGAGGGAGTTCGAAAAAGCAATCATGGTTCCGCGGGCGCGGAATCGAATACATGGCTGGTGGGGCCAATCCCCATCGAAAGATTGGAAACGCGAGCCTTGGTCGGCACAGCAACAACCAAAGCAAGAGCAAGAACAAAAGCTTCCATCCAGAGGAAAGTCAAAAACATCAACCCATCTTTCCTCTCCGCCAAAGTGTGCCTTGACTACGCCGATCTTTTCATACACGGTTAAAGGCTTTTGATTTGCGCTAAGAGAGAACAAAGATTTTAACCGCAGAGGACGCAGAGAAGAGCCGCAGAGTTCGCGGAGAAAATCCGATTTGAGATGCTACTGCTGCAACTTAATTCACTCCCATACGTCTTATTCGGATGAGGCCGCTTGAGCAGGTACAATAAAAGCCGATGTCGAGCCTTCCCAATCCTTCGATGATCGGCGCATTTTTCGCAGGCCTGGTTTCTTTTCTCTCGCCCTGCGTGCTGCCGCTGGTGCCAGGATACGTTTCGTTGATCTCGGGTGTGGGCGTGGAGGAACTGAAGGCGCCGCAGGCACACCTGATGCGCCGGGTCATGGTGAACTCCGTTGGGTTCATCCTGGGCTTCAGCTCCATTTTCATTGCCGAGGGCTTGGCCGCGACCGGAATCGGCACGGCACTCGGGATGTACAAACACACGCTGGCGAGAGTGGCGGGCGTGGTCATCATTATTTTTGGCCTGCACCTCACGGGGATTTTCAAGATCAAGGCGCTGTACACCGACGCGCGCCTGCACAGCGTGAAGGGCAGCAGCACACCGATTGGCGCGTTCGTGATCGGCTTCGCGTTCGCTTTCGGTTGGACACCCTGCCTGGGGCCGATTCTGACCGCCATTCTCACGGTGGCCAGTGAGCAGGACAAAGTGCTGAAGGGCGGCATTTTGCTGGCGATCTATTCGCTGGGCTTAGCCGTGCCATTTCTTCTGACCTCGCTGCTCATGGAGCGCTTCCTGAAATTTTACAGCCGCTTCCGCACGCACATGCACGTCCTGGAAGTGGCCAGTGGCGGCCTACTGATCGCGCTCGGCATATTGCTGGTGATCGGGCGCTTTACGCTGATCTCGAGCTGGCTGTCATTCTTGAATCGTTTTGCGTTGTAGTTGGAGGATCTGCTTTATGTCTGTTGAAGAACCCCAAGGAACGCCGCTTCCGCCGGAGAACACAGGCGGCACGACCGCCGATCCCGGATTATCCGTCCCGTCATCGTCCCCGCCGGCGTCACCGCCCGGCCCATCGAGAAGCCGAAATCCGCTGGCTCTGGTTGTGGTCGCGGTGGTGGCCGCGGGCATGCTCTATTTCGGGTTCCACATGGCGCGCCGCACGGGAAACGCGGCAGCAATCATGAAATCGGCTCCCGCTCCGGATTTCACGCTGGAATCGCTGAATGGCGGGAACATGCGTTTGTCTGATCTGCGCGGCAAGGCCGTCGTATTGAATTTCTGGGCGACCTGGTGCGGCCCCTGCAAGATCGAAACGCCATGGCTCGTCGAATTGCAGAACCAGTACGGGTCGCAGGGACTGCAGATCGTCGGGGTCGAGGCCGGAGACGACGACAAGGAAGACATCGCGAAATTCGTGAAGGAGATGGGCATCAACTATCCCGTGCTGCTGGGCAAAGAAGCCGTGGGAGACGCTTATGGCGGCATTCCGGCCCTGCCGGAAACTTTTTTCATTGGCCGCGATGGCAAGATTGTGGACAAGAGCCTGGGCCTTCACGACCGAGCCGAGATTGAAGAGTCGATCAAGAAGGCGCTGGATACTGAGCCCGGAAAGAGCGCAGCATCCATGCAGACGATGCGCGAGGATGGACCTGCTCAGAAGTAACGTCGCGTCACAGGGATGCTCGTTCTACTATTCATACGGGGCGTGAATATGAGGAACGTATGGGCGGCTTCGATCCTGGCATTCTTAGTTCCTGTCCTGCCCGTCCGCGCGCAGACATCGCCGCCCGCCTCCCTCCCAGCCAACCAGAAGAATCAGGAGTCGATAAGCGCGCCCGCTCGTTTAAGAGTGGCGAATAACTTCACGTTGAAATCCATCGACGGGGAAACCGTTCACCTTGCCGACTTCCGCGGCAGGGTGGTGGTTTTGAATTTCTGGGCGACATGGTGTGCTCCGTGCAAGATACTCATCCCGTGGCTTGTCGACTTGCAAAGCGAGTATGGACCGCAGGGAGTGCAGACGATCGGTGTTACGCTCGATGAGGACGCCACCAAGGTCGAAATCGGTGAGTTCGCGGATAAAATGCGAGTCAACTACCCTGTCTTGATCGGTAACGAGAAAGTTGCGGAGGCCTACGGCGGACTGCCGGCCCTGCCCGAGACTTTTTTCATCGGGCGCGACGGAAACATCGTGGACAAGATCATCGGCCTGAAAAGCAAGGCCGAGATTGAGGGCATGATCAAGAAGGCGCTGGAGATGGAGCCAGTCGTCAGCCAGACGCCTGACGCAGTACCGCAGGCTCAGAAGTGACAATAGAAACCGGACCGCGCTCGCACTACTATCGAGGTGGCATGATTCTGCATCGTCATAGTTCGAGAGCGATTTGCTTGTTAGTTCTGCTTGCAGGCACGGCTCTAGCGCAAGCGGGCAAAGCGCCGTCGGTCACGATTGCCCCGGTGCCACTGGTAACGGCGCCGCGCGCGGCGCAGACCATGGTCAATCTGGATTTCCGTGTGGCCCGTGGGTTTCACATCAACTCGAACGCCCCCAAATCCGAGTTCCTCATCCCCACGTCGCTGAAGATGGACCTGCCGACCGACATCATCCTGGGCAAGATCGAATATCCTGCAGGTCAGGATTTGAGTTTCCCTTTTTCGCCGGATGACGCGCTCAACGTGTACACCGGAGATTTCACCATTGCCGTGGCGGTGCATCCGCTGCACGCGGTGGTGCCGGGGAAATACATCATGCACGGCGTGCTGCGCTACCAGGCCTGCGACAACGCGCAATGTTTCCCGCCGAAAACCGTGCCCGTGAGCTTTGAAATCAAAGTCGTAAAGGAACCGCCCGGCCCAAGGCACAATCCGGCGCAAAGCCCACACGTGCATACCTAGCTGTTAGCTCTCAGCCGTCAGCTTTCCGCCTACACGCCCGGTTTGTCATGCTGAGCGCAGCAGCGAGGATCGCGAAGCGATCGTCGCTGCGGAGTCGAAGCATCCCTATCACCGCGCCGTCCGCGTGGCTCCCAACAGATTCGACCTTACCGCTTGCGGGAAACTGCGGCTATTCCGTAATGATGTGGTCCGCCCATTCAATGAGCGACACGAAGATTGGCGGGCTACCGAACTTAGCCCCGTAATTTGTCAGGTCAGATTCAGTCACGCCCCGCGCCTTCGAACACGCACCGCAGGCGTAAATCTGCACGTGCTTCGCGGTGAGTTTGTTCAGGAACTCTCCTACAGTGGGCCAGCCGACCGGAGTGACCGCATCGGCCACAACTTTCCGGATCAGCACTACCGCCTCTCCGAGCAGGTAAATCCGAACTTCATGTCCCGCTTCGGCAAGCGCCAGTCCGTGCGAGAAGGGAAAGGCGGCCTTGGTCGGATCGTCGGACCCCCACGCACTCTTCATCAGAATTTTGAGTTGTTTGTGGCCGGACTGCGCTTGCAAGGATCCGGCGACGGTAAGGAACGGCAGCGCCGCCAATTGCGCCATGCGGGTAAGAAATGCTCGTCGTGCCATAGTCTTCTCCTGCGGGTGGCTTGTCTGGGAAATGGGCAGAACTGTACCGCGTTCCGCCCCATTTGAAAAGCGGAATTGACATACGGTGTCTTTGTGGACTGAGACAATCAGTCGCTGCGCGGAGTCGCGCTGGCGAGGGCGAGAACCGTTCCGCCAAACAGCAGCGTGTCGAAAAAGTAATTTAGCCCTTCAACTTTGACGTCGGTGCTGGGGTTCGCCAGCGCCGCGAACAGAAACGGCCCATAGACGAGCACGACGAGCAGCACAATCCAGGTGCCGAGATACGTCGCGGCGGTCCGCGCTTTCTTAGTCAGCAGAATGCCGATTCCCCCAACGACGAGAAAGGCTCCCGTAAGATAGCCGATGACCATGCGCCCCGGAATCCACTCGGGCATCAGTTTTTGGAGTGGGACACCGGGCATTCCCAACTGGTGCAGAATCGTCTCCACGCCGTAAAAAATGCAGGCGATCCCGACCAGAACGCGGCCCACGATGATGAGCGCACTCACGCCCGGCCCGCCGCTCCGCTCGCTACTTTGCTCCCTACTTTGCTCGCCACTTCGCTCGCGCAGGGCGGCCGCCGCAAGCAGCCAGCCTCCGCCGCCGAACACCAATTCGCGGAGCAGCAGCGTCCATTTAATTCTGTCTCTGGGGTTGGCGAGAGCTCCCGGAATGTCCATCATCGCGACAAAAAGAAACATCATGATCCCGAACAGCAGGCCGGACCAGCGCACCTGAATTTTTGTGGCAACGCTCAACGACGCGGCGATCAAGGCAAAGCCGACGAAGTAAGCCCAGAACAAATGCCAAGGCACATACGAAGGCACGCCCATCTGGATGAATTGCGCAGCCGAGAGATGCTCCGCGCCGAACGCCGCCAAAGGCAGCGCGAAACACAAATTAGCCAGGGCCACGACTTTGTCGAGCCCGTCGGCCCGCACAATTTCCGTCTTCAGGGCCCAGAGCGCAAGCAGAAAAAGAACGATGGCGGCGCCGGACATGGAAACCGCAGTGCGAGAGAACTCAAGAAACGCAACGAGCATGGATGGGTGCATGTGGATGCTTGGCGTAAGCTCGCTTCCTTTGGGCGATGAAGGCGCTGGACAATTTTGTATATCTCTGGACCGGCATCTTCAAGCTGGCAAAGGACGCGAGATCGCGGCCTAGTGGATGATCTTGTCCCGAGGCCGTCTTCGGCAATAGCCACTTAGCGGATTCTGGTTATACCACTTGATGGCAAGGCGGGAGTTTAGAGTAAGAACGTATTGCGCTTGACATGCTGAGCGCAGCAGTCTTGTCATGCTGAGCGCAGCAGCGAGGATCGCAAAGCGATCGTCGCTGCGGAGTCGAAGCATCCCTATGACGACCATGCGGCGTATTCCAAAGTGCGCTTCGTGACAGACTGACTTAGTACGAGGCGCTCTGCCGCGTGTAGGGATGCTTCGACTGCGAACGACCTCCGCTTCGCGGAGGCCGTTCTTCGCTCAGCATGACAGCGCCGGGGGATAAAGCTCTGCGAGTCAGACGCCGATAGCACATCAGAGCTGGACAGGCTGATGTGTGACCCCGAGTGGAATTTGCGCTCGGGGTTTTGTTCTTCCGAGCCTCCGAAGCTAGCTGACAGCTTTCAGGCCATCAGCTTTCGGGCCGAGAGGGATTTACCTAGGATTTGTATCCGCCTAAGCCTAGAATGCCAACTGAGGCCTGCCGGCTTGCCATCAGAGCATCAAACCGGTGAATCCAAGGCTACGCAGATTGATGGTCTACTCTCCTGGTGCGCTTTTTGCGCTGTGCTCTACGGAGTTTTCGCGTTGGCGGAGTACCACTTCTGGCGCGCGGGGTTGGTAACGCTGCTGTTCCTCGTTCTCGTTCCTTGGCTGGGAAAGAAATGGATTAACCGCGCGAAGTGACGTAGCGAAACGCCGGCTTAGCCTTTCCCGCCCTGCTTTTTCTCCGCCCGCGCCCACGCATCCTTCAACGCGACTGTGCGGTTGAACACCGGCTTCCCCGGCTTCGAGTCCGGATCGGCGCAGAAATATCCGAGACGTTCAAATTGATAGCGCGTTCCCGCCTGGGCGTTGGCCAGCGACGGCTCGACTTTCGCGTCAGAAATAATCTCCAGCGAATTCGGATTGAGATTGTCGAGCACGTCCTGTCCCTCTTCCACGTCGCTGGGATTTTCCTTGAGAAATAGGTTCTCGTAGATCCGCACCTCGGCGTCTACCGCGTGCGCGGCCGAGACCCAGTGGATAGTCGCCTTCACCTTGCGGCCGTCGGGAGCATTTCCGCCGTGAGTCGCCGGGTCGTAGGTACAGTGCACTTCGACGACTTCTCCCTTGTCATTCTTTACGACACTCTTGCAGGTGATGAAGTATCCGTAACGCAGGCGCACTTCGCGGCCGGGCGTGAGCCGGAAATATTTCGGCGGAGGCACTTCGCGAAAATCGTCCTGCTCGATGTAGAGCACGCGCGAGAACGGCACTTTGCGCGAGCCTGCGCTGTCGTCCTCGGGGTTGTTGACCGCGTCCATCTCTTCGACCTGATTCTCGGGATAATTGTCGATCACCACTTTCAGCGGACGCAGCACCGCCATCACGCGCGGCGCGAGCTTGTTCAAGTCTTCGCGCACGAAATGTTCCAGCATGGCCAGCTCGATCGAGCCCGTAGTCTTCGACACACCGATCGACGCACAGAAATTGCGAATTGCTTCCGGCGTATATCCGCGGCGGCGAATGCCGGAGATCGTCGGCATGCGCGGATCGTCCCAGCCGCGCACCCGGCCCTCCTGCACCAACTGCAGCAGTTTGCGCTTGCTGAGCAGCGTGTGGGTCAGGTTGAGGCGGTCGAATTCGATCTGCTGCGACGGAAAAATTCCCAGCTGCTGGATGAACCAGTTATAGAGCGGGCGGTGATCTTCAAACTCCAGCGTGCACATGGAGTGCGTCACTTTTTCGAGCGAGTCCGATTGGCCGTGTGCGTAGTCGTACATCGGATAAATGCACCACTTGTTGCCGGTGCGGTGATGTTCGGCGTGCAGGATGCGGTACATCACGGGATCGCGAAAGTTCAGGTTCGGCGAAGCCATGTCGATCTTGGCGCGCAGCACACGCGACCCGTCGGGAAACTCTCCCGCCTTCATGCGCAGGAACAGATCGAGATTTTCTTCCACCGAGCGATTCCTGTGCGGACTGTCTTTGCCCGGCTCGGTCAAAGTCCCGCGGTATTTACGAATTTCTTCCGCCGATAAATCGTCGACATAGGCCTTGCCGTCGCGAATCAGCTTCAGCGCCCACTCGTAGAGCTGGTCAAAATAATCCGAGGCGTAGAAGAGTCCGTCCCAATGAAAACCCAGCCACTGCACGTCGGCCTTGATTGACTCGACGTATTCGGTCTCTTCTTTTTCAGGATTGGTGTCGTCGAAACGAAGATTCGTGTGTCCGCCAAACTCATCGGCGAGGCCAAAGTCGAGGCAGATCGCCTTGGCGTGGCCAATATGCAAATATCCGTTGGGCTCGGGCGGGAAGCGCGTCTGCACCCGTCCGGCATATTTATTGGTCTTCAGGTCGTCAAGAATAATGTCGCGGATGAAGTTGGATGGGCGAGGCTCGGGGGCGGCGTGCTCTCCCGTCTCAGCTTCAGGGGACGGCGTTTTCATACTCTGATCTTATCGCAAGAAAACGCCTCACGCCCGACGCCAGCATCCCGTCGCCAGCCCGTCCTGGCAGCCCTTAGATCGAGCGTAGCGCGACGATCGGATCGGCCGAAGCGGCGCGTCTTGCGGGGATTGCCGAGGCGAGCAACGCCATCAGCAGCATGATCACGACGGCGGCGACATAAATCAGTGGGTCGGTGGCGCTCACATCGAAGAGAAACGAGGTGACCAGGCGCGACACGGCGAGCGATCCGATCACGCCCAGGCCGCATCCCACGAGTGCCAGCCGCGCGCTCGAAATGAGTACCAGCCGGGCGATGCCGCTGCGCTGGGCGCCGAGCGCCATCCGCACGGCGATTTCCTGGGTGCGCAGCGAGACCGAGAACGTGACCACGGCATAGATCCCAGTGACGGCCAGCAGCAGCGCGCCCGCGGCGAAGGCGGTGATGAGGTCGGTGTTGAAGCGGCGCGGCGCTTCGATGTTCGAGACCACGTCGTCCATAGTTTGCACCTGCTGCAGCGCGAGCATGGGATCGATCTCGCCGACAGCCGAGCGCAAAGTCTGAATCATCTGCCCGGGCGGCAGCGCCGAACGCAGTGTGATGTATCCACCAGCCGCGCGCGAGAGTTTTCCTCCTTCCGATTCATAGAGAATCGCGGGCTGCAGCGCAGGCGCATACCACTGGTCGGTACTCGGTTCGTCGCGAGCGCCGGCCTTGGTATCGGCGACGATGCCGACTACGGTTGCCCACGGCAGTCTTTTTTTCGGATTGCCCACATGCATCCGCTTTCCGATCGCACGCTGGCCGGGCCAGCAGTGTTCCGCCATCGACTGGTTGACGATCACGACGAGCGGCGAGTTGGAGCGGTCGTCCATGGTGAAGTAGCGGCCGTCGATCAGCGGAATGTCCATGGCGCGGAAATAGTCGCCATAAGTAACGGCGAAACCGGCGAACTTGAGCTTCCAGTTCTCGGTAGGATCGCCTTCGATGGTGTAAGTGGCTTGTCCGAAGACGTCGGTAGCCGGAAGAGTGTTGGTTATGCCGACAGCGACGATTGCGGGCTTACTCGAGAGCCGCTCGACGACCGCGTGGTTGAACGATTCCTCGGAAACATCGGTGGAGTATTGGTCGAGCGGCAGCTGATATCCGGCGACCAGCACATGGTCGGGACGGAAACCGGGGTCGACGGCATGCATCTTCTGAAAGCTGCGCAGGAAAGCGATCGACACGGTGAGGAGCACGAGAGCGATTGCAATTTCGGAGACGACGAGCGCGGATCGCAGCCAGCTATGACTGGAAGAGCCGGTGCCGCTGCGAAGACCCTCTTTGAGGCTCTCCGTGAGATTGGTGCGCAAGGCCGCGAAGGCGGGCGCAAGACTGCAGAGCGCACCGGTCGCGAATGCGAGCAGCAGAGCGAAAGCGGCAACTGTTACGTTGATGGAGATTGAATCCACGCGCGGCATGGACTCGGGCAGAAGATGTAACGCGGTGCGGATCGCGGTGGCAGCGAATGCCAGACCGAGCAGGCCTCCGGCGAGGCTGAGCAGCAGGCCTTCGAAGACAGACTCGCGGAGGATCACACTGGAGCGCGCTCCAAGCGCCAGGCGAACCGCGTATTCTCGCCGTCGCCGAATCGCCCGCACCAGCAGCAGGCCAGCGACATTCACGCACGCGATCAAGAGGACAACGGAAACGGCAACAAACAGCGTGCGCAGCAGCGGCCGCACTTCCGACACGGCGTATTCGCGGATCGCCTTGACGTCGCCCTTAATGTGAATCGCCGACATCGTGACAGGAAAATTGCGCATGATCTGCTGCGCGACGCGGTCCGCATCCTGCGCGGCCTGTTGGAGAGTGACGCCATCTTTGAGGCGCGCGACCATCTGATATCCCCAGAAACCGGCACGCTGGTCGGAGAGTTCGTCGGGCGTCAGGCTCATGGGAACCCAGAGCTGCGCCTGGTCGAGATGTCCATCGACGATGGGAAACTCGAAGTCGCGCGGCATCACGCCGATGATCGTGTACGGCCTGCGGTCGAGCACGATGGAGCTGTCGAGAACGTTAGGATCGCTGTGGTAACGGTTCAGCCACAGGGCATAACTGAGGACGGCAAGCGGCTGATGAGATTCTTCTTCCTGCTGCGTGAAGACGCGGCCGAGAACGGGCTGAACGCCCAGGGTCGGGAACACACTCGCGGTGAAGCGCGCGGCGTTCACATTTTCTGGAGTTGTCCCGCCGGAAAGTTCATAGCTGGTTCCGATGTAGCCACCAACGGAGGAAAAGGCGCTGGTCGCGCTCGAATATGTGCCGATCTCGCGGGCGGTGACGGGAGTGTTCGGACCGCCTTGCAGGTGATCGCCGAGCAGAACGAGGCGGTCAGGATCGCGGAACGGGAGCGGACGCAGAAGGATGCCCTCGACTAGCGAGAAAATCGCGGTGGTGGCTCCGATGCCGAGAGCCAGTGTGAGAACCGCGGTCAGGACGAAGCCGGGCGTTTTCCTCAGTTGGCGAAATGCGAAACGGAGATTGCGTGCGAGCGCGTACATGCGTCCTCCCTGGTCCCTACTGCAGCGGCGCCCAGGTTTCGCACTCCGCCACGCTGATGGGCGAGGTCAGCGGCGCGCCGGTCTTGACGCGGATCACGGCGTCAGAGGTCGAACAAAAAGTTCTCGCTCCGGTACTGGTGCTGACAGGCGTGCCAACGACTACGTACTCGCCGCATCGCTGTAGTTTGCAGGTCGATTTGATGGCGAACTGATAGCCGGACTTCGTACACCAGGAGCCGGAGGTGCAGCTTGCGTTCCCCAGAGCGGCGTCGATCACGCTGGCGTGGTCCGCGGAGGGGGTCGCGCCAGGTCCGCGCGGATCAGGACCGAGCGAGGCAAGATCGCGGGCAAAACCTTTTTGCGGGTAAGTGTTCGAGTAGATGATCTGCGCGGTGTTGGCGGTGCGAATGGTGGCGACCGCGGACGATTCATTCGCCGCAATCTTCGCCCGCAGCAGGTTGGGGATCGCAAGGGCTGCAATGACCATGACCACACCGGCGTCAACGCCACCGCTTCGGCTGGCCTCGCGAATCGCGCTCTCCTCGCCGTAAGCGCAAACCACTGCCGTGGCAGTTTCCGCGTTCGGCCGCGAGAACAATGCGGCCATTTCCGGCGATACCTGCTGCATGCTCAAGGCCGCCATGGCAATCGGATCCTCATAAAACAACGCGGAACTTTCGGACAGATTCCCCGGCGGCAGGGATGCCTGAAACTTCTTGGACTTGCTCAGCGATTCGCCGTCCCGATGCAACTGAATCGCCCCGGCGACGGCTTCGTGGCTCGAACCAACAATCAGGTAACCGTCGACGAGTGCGTAGGCGATCGCCATGGGCTTCGGCCCGGAAGGAACCTGCACGGTGTGGTAAGTGATCCCGTCCTCTTCCGTCTTCTCGGCTTCGAGTCTTGCCGCCGCCAGTAAAGTGCTTATCGTTGCAGACAGGCCGGCCGCATCGTTCGTCTTAACCATCGCTTTCCATGCGGGAGAGTCCGGCGGATGCAGACTGTCGAGTTCGAAAGTGATCTCCCCACCGAGGTGGGCGAACAGATCTTTCTTCCAACTCACTTTGAGTGCTTCTTCCATCCCCGCTAGTTGCATCTGCACGTTCGGATTCGAAATCGTCGCGATGGCGGTAAATTCGTCGAATATCTCGGCTGGATTCTTCAGCAAAATGCTGGCGACCATGAGAGCCTTGGGCGAGACGAAATCCAGGCTACCCATGGGCCCGGGCGCAGCCAGCCACGACGCAATTCCATGGCGTGGACCGTTGAAGCTCAACTCCATCTGGCTGGAGGCTTCGCCGGCCACGCCCTTGTGCTCCAACACCAGATACCTCAGGTCGGCAAATCCCGAGCGCTGGAAGAGTTCCTGGTTCTGGTCGGTGCCAGGCGGAATCTGTTTCAGAATGTTCTGCAGGTCCGCGCCCGCGACGATCGAGGCTCCGCCGTCATAACCCCGCGCCAGCCGCTGGCCGAATGGAACCGAGGCAAATGCATTGCTATTGTGCTCGACCAACGCGTTGAAACTGCGCAGTATGGTGAGATCGGGAGCGGCCAATACAAAGTCGGGACGGACGAGAATGAGGAGTTGCTCCGCGCCGTGGGTGTCCTTCGCGGCAGCGAGTTCCGCGACGTTGAGCACGCGCACCGGCGAAGGCGATTTGCCGGCAAGTTCCTTGGCTGCTTGTTGAATGAAAACATTCAGGCCGGGCTTTCGCACCTCCGCGAGGATGAGCAAGCTGGGATCCTTGCGGCCTTCCATTGCGCCGGCAACGACAATCTCGTCTCCCAGGAATTGCGAGAATTGGTAAAACTTCTCCAGAGCATCTTCCGGTTTGATCTCATTCGTGGACGACTGGGCATGTTCCCACCAGGCACGCAGTTCTGCATTGTCTTTGACTTCCTGCTGAAAAATTGCGAGAGCTTGATGGAAGGCGTCGCCGTAGTTGGGGACGGCCACATAGAACATTGTCGATTCCGGGAGGAGCGGCAACAGACGGCTCTGACCGCGCTCCGGCGGAAACTGCACGCCATCCTGCATCTTCTTTAGCAGCTGACCGAACTCCGTGAGCAATCCGGGGTACTTTTTCAGATCGTCCGACGGAAGTGGGGAGGAGGGAACGGGCTTCGCGGCTTGCGCCGCGCCGAGCGACGTGAAAAGAACCATTGCAGCGGCGGCTACGCACATGGCGAAGCAGGGCCGCCGGGGCCAGAGAGTTGCTGCAAATTCCATGGTCGCGCTCCGCGTTAAAGCAACTCATCATAGACGGCTTTGGTCGTTTCCGCTACGATTCGCGGCTTTGTTAATTCGAAGAGTATTCAGACAGGAAACAGTTCATACTCCCGCCGATACGACTTGTCCCGGAGCGCCGACGGGCGTCTCCTGCCGCGCCAACCGACGCCGGTAGCGGACGTGACGCCAGCGCGTCATCTCAACCAGAGGCTTCCAGACTGGATTGACCAGGTCGTGCTTGATGAGCAAGTGCCAGAAGCGGTTGGAGCGCTTGTAGAGATACGACATGGCGATGTAGAGCGGGATCGCCTGGAGTTGCTGCGGCCGCCGTCGCCAGATCGAGGAGTGCGAGAACAGGCGCTCGTAGATCCAGGCATAGCCCTGCTCGAGTTCTTCGGGCGTCATGTGCTTCGGACGGAAAACGGCGTGGCCGGTGTCATAGAGCGTCCAGTCGCGGTGCAGGATGCGGCCGGCTTTTTCCATTTGATCGAACAGGGGCGTCGCGGGATACGGCGTGAGGATGTGAAAGGTCGCGCACTCGAGACGATTCTCTTCGATCCATTCCGCGGTGCGGGCGAACGAATCTTTGTGGTCGTGGTCGAAGCCGAGGACGAACGATCCGTTCACCTGAATGCCGTAGTCGTGAAGAATGCGCACGCGGCGGGCGTAGTCGGAAGTCTTCGGCGTTTTCTTGTTGGAGTCGGAGAGATTCTGATCGGAAAGCGATTCGAAGCCGATGAAAACACCAGTGCATCCTGCCAGCGCCATGTTGCGGATGAGGCCGGGATCGTCAGTGACGTCGATGGTGACGGCGGCGCTCCAGATCTTGTTCAGTGGGCGTAGCGCGGCGCAGAGCGAGTGCAGATAGTCGCGACGCGAACCGAGATTGTTATCGATGAAGACGGCGTAAGGCTGGTCGTCGTCCTGAAACTCGGCGGCGATTTGATCGGGGCGCTTCATGCGATAGGGCATGCGCAGGCCGTCGGTGGCGAGATAGCAGAAGCCGCAGCGGTTATGGCATCCGCGGGTCGCGATCAGGCTGGTCGTGGTGAGGAAGCTGTGGCGGGGAAGAATGGAGCGGCGCGGTGAAGGATCGTCGCAGTAGTCGTTCTCATAGGTGGCGACGTAGCGCGGCTGGAGGTTGTTGGCTTCGATGTCGCGGAGGATGCGCGGCCAGAGTTGCACGCCGTCGCCGATCGCGAGGGCGTCGGCGTGAGGCGCGCATTCGTCGGGACAGGAGAGCACGTGCAGGCCGCCGAAGATTACTTTGGCTCCGCGGGCGCGGTACCAGTCGGCCAAGGCGTAGGCTCGCCTGGCGAAGGTGAGATGCACCGTGATGCCGACCACCTGGGGCATGGGACGAAACGGCGGTCGGCCGTCGAGCAGATTCTCATCCCAGTACTCGACGCGCCAGTGCGCGGGCGTGGTCGCGGCGAAGCTGGTCAGCGCCAACGTCGGCGTGAGGACGTGTTTGCCGAAGCTGGCGTTCGCGTCCTTGGGATAGAACGGGTTGATCAGGAGGGCATAGTGCGGCTCGATGGGGCTGGGGGTTGTGTCGCTGCCCGCTCGGACAGGGGCGTCCGCTGCCCCAGGTTCTTCCGGATCAAGCACGGGCGCAACCGTCATTTCGCGGGGAATCCAGCGCTTCGAGATGGGGCGAAAGAAGGGCTCATTGGGGTCGATCATGCGATATACTTTATATTACAAAGTACTTCATGTTAAATGATCCACTAAACCTAAGCGGTTAGGATATAATGGCTGCATGCCTACAGTTCTTAGATTTGAGGGGCTGCGGGTCGTGATTTATCCCAACGATCACCGGCCCCCCCCATGCCCACGTAATCGGAGGTGGCTGTGAGGCGGTGTTCCGACTGAACTGTCCGGCAGGACCTGTAGAGGTTCGGGAAAACTATCGATTTTCACGCCGTGAAATTGTGCACGTCGAGAGCGGATTGAAGAATCATCTCGCGGCACTGTGCAGCGCATGGGAGGGCATTCATGGTAACGCATGACCTTTTTGAGAAGGCGAACTGGCGTGCGAAGGCGTTGCAGGCGGAGAGTCCGAAAGCCGTCGCCGCACACTACGACCGCGAGACCGGCCGCATCGTGATTGAACTCGATTCACGTGTGCATGTGACCTTCTCTCCCCGCGATGCTCAAGGCCTCGAACATGCCAGGCCTTCGCAGCTGGCGGACATCGAGATCAGTCCGTCGGGCTTTGGAATTCACTTTCCCGAACTTGATGCCGACCTTTACCTGCCTAGTCTTCTGGAAGGCTTCCTTGGTTCCAAGCGGTGGATGGCCTCCCGGCTGGGCCAAGCAGGGGGCAGGTCAAGAAGCATTGCGAAGAAAGCCGCTGCCAAGGCAAACGGCCGTTTGGGCGGACGACCCAGGAAAGCGTCCAGCCGCTAAACCGCGTGGAGCCCCGGACGCCTCGTCTGGGGACTTCTTGGGCGGACGAGGCCGTCCGCCCCTCCACTAGCCGCATCTAGCTCATCGTGAGGACCACCCGGAATCTGGCTTTTCCGCTGATCATCTGCTGGTAGGCTTCGGCGGCTTTCTCCAGCGGGTAGCGTTCGATCATGGGGCGGACGCCGCTGAAGGCGCTGAACTCGAGCGTATCCTGCGAGTCGCGGGCGGTGCCCGAGGCCCATCCGCGGACCGTTTTGCTTCCCTGGATGAGCTGAATCGGCGTTACGGTAAGCGGTTCGGAACCCGCGCCGACAACTATCAACGTGCCGCGGGGGCCAAGTCCGTTGACCAGCGCCGACATCGATTTTGAATCGGGAGCGGTGGCGAGAATCATGTGGGCTCCGCCCATTTTCTGCAGCGCCTGCGCCGGATCTCCGGCGCTGGTGTCGAGGTATTCATGCGCGCCGAGTTTCTTGGCCAATGCCTGCTTGTCGCCGCCGCGTCCGATGGCGACGGTGCGGAAGCCCAGCTGGCGGGCGTACTGAATGCCGAGATGACCGAGTCCGCCGATGCCCTGCACGGCGACAAGGTCTCCGCCGCGCGCGCCGGAATTTCGCAGCGCGTTGAAGACGGTAATGCCGGCGCAGAGCAACGGCGCAGCTTCGTCGGAGGGCAGATCGTCGGGCATGAGCGCAACCGCTTCGGCGGGAACGATCACGTACTCGGCATAGCCTCCGTCGAAAGTGATGGCGGTGATCTTTTCGAACTTGCAGTTGATGAAATCTCCACGGCGGCAGGGGTCGCAGACAAAACAATGCCCGCCGTGCCAGCCTACGCCAACCCGTTGACCGGGCTTCCATTGGGTGACGGCGGCGCCGACGGAGTCGATGCGTCCGGCAATTTCGTGGCCCGGCACGCGTGGATACTGAATCCCCGGCCAGTACCCCTCTTTCACCAACGCGTCGCTGTGGCAAATGCCGCAAGCCTCAACTTTAATCCGCACCTGACCGCGACCCGGCTCGGGCGTGGGGCGCTCGACCACTTCGAAATTTCCACCTGGCTTGCTGACTTGGACGGCTTTCATAAGAGACCTCATTTCCATGTCGTGAAATGTTGCGGGATGAATCGTGCGGCAGAATTCTCCGCTGAGGCGTTGCAAAATCCTATAGATCGAGGACAAGCGGGGAGGATGCAACAAAATTCTGCGGCTCGAGCCTTGAGGCCTTATGCGATGAGCGAAACTGCCTGTACGATTCGCGCCAGCACTTTTTCCTTGCCCAAGACTTCCAGCGTTTCGAACAGAGGTGGGGCGTTCTTGCGGCCGCAGACGGCGACGCGGATGGGTTGGAACATTTGTCCGGCCTTCACGCCGAGTTCCTGGGCGGCGGCGCGCAGCGCGTGGTCCAGAGGGTCGTGTTTGAATTCGACGTTGGCCAGCACGACTTGCGCTTTTTCGAGAGCTTTTTTCGCCATGGCCGCGTCGCCCTTTTGTGGGACGAGTTCGGCGGGGTCATACGGCGGCAGCTGATCGACGAGGAAGAAGTCGGCGGCGGTGAGCACATCGCGCAAGAGTTCAATGCGCTCGCGGATGAGCGGCGTGATACGCAGCATCTTCTCTGGCGTGATGGGGAATCCTGCCTCATGCACAATCGGCAGCAAACGCCGGCTCAGGTCGTCGACGGGTAAAGCGCGGATGTGCTGTCCGTTGAGCCAGACGGCTTTGGGGTCGAAAGTTTCGTGCGCGGTGGCGGCGGGCTCTTTGAAATTAACGACCGCGTTGGCGCGGTTGATGCCTTCGAGCGAGAAGGCGTCGATCAGTTCCTGACGGCTCATCTGCTCGCGGTCGTTTTTCGGCGACCAGCCCAGCAGACAGAGGAAATTAATGAATGCTTCGGGCAGGAATCCGGCATCGCGATAAGTGGTCACACTGACCACCGGGCCGTGACGGCGCTTTGAAAGCTTGGTCCCGTCGGGCGCGACCAGCAGCGGAAGATGCGCGAACTGCGGCGGAGTGCAGCCGGCGGCCTCGAAAATTAGAACATGTTTGAACGTGTTCGTGAGATGGTCCTGGCCGCGAATGATGTGGCTGATGCGGAGGTCGGCGTCGTCGGCGCACGAGGCCAGGTGATAGGTCGGCATGCCGTCGGAGCGCAGCAGGGCGAAGTCTTCAATATCGGCGCCGGCCTTTACTTGCTCGCCGTATACCGCATCGGTGAAGCGCAGCACCTCTCCGCTCTCGCGGGGCACGCGGAAGCGGAGGGCGAACGGCTCTCCGGCGGCGGCGCGGCGATCGCTTTCTTGGCGCGAAAGTTCGCGCATGCCGGGATTGAACAACCACGTCCCCTGCGCACCAGATCTCTCAGAATCTCCCGTGTGCGCGGGGGTAAAATCGCGATAGGCGAGGCCTTTCTGAAAAATGGCTTCCGCCGTCTGGCGGTGCAGAGCGCCGCGTTCGGATTGCTTATATTCTTCGTCCCAGCTCAGACCCAGCCACTTCAGGCCATCGAAAATTGAGGTCACCGAGGCGTCGGTGTTGCGTTCTACATCGGTATCATCGAGTCGCAGGATCATCGTCCCGTCATTTCGGCGGGCGTACAACCAGTTGAAAATGAAAGTGCGGGCGCTGCCTACGTGAAGAAACCCGGTGGGCGAAGGCGCGAAACGAACTCGCGGCTTGCCCGCGGCATCGGATGCGGCATCTAAAAATTCAGGCATAGATCAGGGGTATCGAAGAAGCGCGTCAGGCAAATGCACTGAGGATTGTGCCGCTGCTAAGTAAATTCGCCTGAAGCTCGATGGTACGGGGCAGTCGAAAGCATCGTCAAGCTGGTGCGCCATAACGATTTGGCATCGATTCTGTTGATTCCAGGCGCATCAAACGGGCTGCATGTACTTAAATCCTATTGTGTTCGCGGGCGTGGTGTGAAAACATTAACAAACTGTTTCCCCCCGAAACTGTGCCAGTGCGGCTGGCCAGAGGTGTCTTCACCGACCCTATGAGCAGTGTTTTCATTTCGACGGTAGTCATCCCGGGGTTCGTTTCGGTTCTGCTGTTTCTCGTCTTCACCTACCTTCACGAGCAGAGCCATCAGGCGTATTTCCGCGCGTGGCAACTGGCTTGGGCCGCATATTCCCTGCACTATGTGCTGGATGCTCTACCGCAGTCTCCTTTCGTATTTCTTTTCAGCGAATTATTTCTGGTGGCGATGGCGTTGTGCATTTTTGTGTCGACGCGGCTAATGCGTGGCGCATACAGCCCCCGCTGGTACGACGCAGCGGTGGGCGCCGCGGGAGTAGTGCTCGCGGGAATCACGCTCTATGGGCACATCGTGGACGGAGTGTTTCGCGCCGACGTGCAGCCGCCCTTCCGGCTCGGCATGGGTCTGGCCGTGCTTTTGATGTATTGTTCGGCGGCGTTTTACTTGAACGGCCACAAGCGTGGATCGCTTGCCTTCCAGGTGCTCGCCGTTTCGCTGGCTTTGTGGGCAGTGCTGATGGGAGTGGGGCAATTGCAAAGCGCCCAGAGCGCGGAGACGTACGGCACCGTCAGCCGCCTGTTCGGACCCGTGCCGCAGATGCTGCTCGGCATCGCGATGGTGATGGTGCTGTTTGAGAACCAGCGCAACGCGGTGCAGGAAAACACGCTGGCCCTGTCGACTCTGGGAGTCGACGCCCGGCGCCTGCTATTCGCCGAAGATCTGGTTCCGAACATGCAGGCTGCGCTCGAGCGCCTGATGAGCGCGTTGCCCATGGATCGCGCCGCCATTTTCATTAGCGAACGCTGGCGGGGTTTGTTGCCTTCGGTGCAGCAGGGGTTTCCGGCGGGATTTCTCGGCGCGCTGGAAAGAGGTAGCGCCGGCGAGTACATCAGCGACCTGGCCTACCGGCAGAGCGGAATCTTTACCGTGCACGATTTGGCGGAGATGACGGAGCCTTTCCCCATGGCGGCGGCCGGAACGTTCGCCGACTTCAAGCGGATTCTGATCGAAGCCGAGGTCCGCAATTTGACGGCGGTCAACCTGCAGACGCGCGAGCACAATTTCGGAGTCATTCTGTTTCCTCATGTCGAGCGGCGCGCCTTCGGATCGTCGGGTCCGCGGCTGATGGTTGGGCTCGCCCTGCAACTCGGCCTCACGCTCGAGAACTATGTGGTTAGCCACGACGCGCATCGCCGCACCAAAGAGTACGAACTGCTCACCGAGATCGGGAAGGCGATCAGCTCGCGTCTCGATCAAGACGAAATTCTCCGCACCATTCAAATCGAGCTGGGTCAGATTTTCGACACCAGTCACTTCTACATTGCGTTTCAGGAAGCCGACGAGATTCGCTTCGAGTTGGAGGTTCGCGACAATCGCGTTCTGCCCAAACGTACTCGCGAACTGCGCAACGCCTTTACGGAATATGTGATTCGCAGCGGCGAACCGCTGCTCATCCGCTCCGACCTGGAGACCACGCGAAAGAGTCTGGGGATCAGCCACGTTCCGCAGCGTCCGGCCAAGTGCTTGATCGCGGCACCAATTTTTCTGGGCAACAAGGCCGCCGGGATCATGGTCGCGATGCATCCCGACCGCGAATTCGTTTTCGAGCAGCGCGATCTTGATGTGCTGGTCACTGCGGCCGGACAGGCTTCGGTCGCGGTGGAAAATGCCCGGCTGTTCGCCGAAGAGCAGCGCCGCTCGCGGCAGCTCGCCTTCCTCAACAATATTTCGCGCACTGCGATTTCGAGCGACGATCCGGTGCATATGCTGAGCCAGATCGCGGGAGAAATTCAAAAGAACTTCAGCTTCGATCACATCGGCATCGGCTTGCTCGACTACGGAACGAAAGAAATAGAAATCAAAGCCGAAGCGGGAGCCACCGCTCATGCGATGGGCCGCCGCATTCCCCTGGGGTCAGGCATTCTGGGCCGCGTTGCCCGCACCGGCGAACGAGCCCTGGTGCAGAACGCGCTGCCCGGCAATCTCTCAGGGATTCTGCCGGACTCGCGCGCCGTGCTGTGCATCCCCATCACCTACGGCGAGATGCTGCTAGGCGTTCTCAATATCGAGAACCGCAACGAGAATGCATTTTCGCCGCAGGACGTCTTAATTCTGAACACGCTGGCCGATTTGCTGGCTACCGCGCTGCACAATGCGTTCGTCTTCCAGAAGCTGCAGCAGCAGTCGATCACTGACGGGCTGACCGGAATCAAGACGCGCCGTTTTTTTTGGGAAGCTCTTTCGGCGGAGTGGAAGCGCGCTTCGCGCTCGGGACGCCCGTTTTCGGTGGTGCTCATCGATCTCGACAAATTCAAAGAGGTCAACGACACCATGGGCCACTTCGAGGGCGACCTGGTTCTCGCGAGAGTGGGCCGGTTGCTCGAGCAAAAATCGCGCCAGTCGAATGTTGTGGCGCGTTACGGCGGCGATGAGTTCATCGTCCTGATGCCTGAGACCGGAGCGGAACAGGCGCAGGTGCTGGCCGAACGCCTGCGGCAATGGCTGGCCAGCGATCCCATGCTGGGCGAACACCATGTGACCGGCAGCTTCGGCGTCGCCAGTTTTCCGATGCACGGGTTTTCCATCGAAGATATTATTCGCGTGGCCGATGCCGGCATGTACGTCTCCAAGCGTTCGGGAGGGAATCTGGTTTCGACGGCGCAGGAATTTGTCGAGGGCCAGGATTTCGCCCGGCAACGCCAGCAAATTTCCGCATACATCGAGGGTTTTCTGCAGCGCGAGCGTTCGGGGCCGGAGCAACTGGAGGAGCTGACTTCCACGTTATCGAAGCTCTGCGGCGGGGATGAAGAATGCAACGTCCCGCTGTTGAAAGAATCTATCGAATCTCTGAGCCGCGCCGCTGAGTCGCGCGAACTGCGCACCGCCGGCCACGGCGACCTGGTGGCGCGCTATACCGAAGTGATTGCGCGAGGGTTGGGCCTGTCGTCGGAGGAAACGGCCGATCTGGTTTACGCCGCCCGAGTTCACGATGTCGGCAAGATTTTCGTGCCCGACCGGATTCTCAACAAGCCGGGCCCGCTGACTGACGACGAATTCTTACAGGTCAAGATGCACGCGCACGTGGGTGCGGAAATTGTCGACACCATTCCTCACAGTGCGATGATGCGTGGGGCGATCGAGCATCACCACCAGCGCTTCGATGGCTCCGGCTATCCCGATGGCTTGCGCGGCGAGGAGGCTCCGTTGTGGGCGCGCATCATCGCCTTGACCGATGCCTATGCCAACATGGTGTCCGAACAAAGTTTCTCCGCCGCCAGAACGCCCGAGCAGGCGCTCGACGAACTCGTCAACATGAGTGGAACCCGCTTTGACGGCATGCTGGTGCGGGTACTCTTGCGCGGATTGAAATCGGAGCACCGCGCGTCGTCGAGCTCCTCAGGCGACTAGTACAGCCTTGCTGGGTGCCCCATTTCTCGCGTTCTCTGCGAGAAGTGGGGATTTTCAATTCGTGTCCACACTTGCAACCTCGAACCAGAACCCGGAAACTAGTCAGATGTCCGTTCCTCTTTCTCTCGCCGGCAAAGTTGCTCTTATCTCCGGCGGTTCCCGTGGCATTGGCGCGGCCACGGTCCGGATGTTCACCACCGCGGGCGCCAAAGTAGTTTTCAGTTATCGAAGTGCTCGGCCCCAGGCTGAAGCACTGGTGAACGAATGCGGCGCCGAGGTCTGTCACGCGGTCGCGTGCGACCTGAATACTCCGGAATCGGCGCGTGCGCTCGTGGCAGAAACGGTGCGGCATTTTGGCCGATTGGACATTCTGATCGCTAATCACGGCGTCTGGCCGCCCGAGGACGTTCCTATCGAGAGCATGACGGACGAGCAGTGGCGCTCGACCATGTCCATTAATCTCGACGGCGTTTTCGGTCTTGTAAAGCACGCGGTGGCGCAAATTAAATCGCAGCCGCGCACGAGCAGAGCCGCCGGGCACATCGTGCTGATCAGTTCCACCAGCGGGCAGCGCGGCGAGGCTTTTCATTGCGATTATTCCGCCAGCAAAGGCGCGCTGATCAGCGTGACGAAAAGCCTCTCCACGGAACTCGCCCCGAATGGGATTTACGTGAATTGTGTGGCTCCGGGCTGGGTTGACACCGATATGAGCGCCGGAGCCCTTGCCGATCCGAAGACGGGAGAAACGATTCGCCGCACGATTCCTCTGAGCCGTGCCGGCACACCCGAGGAGATTGCCGGGCCCGTGCTGTTTCTTTGTACGGAGTATGCCAGCTTCATCACAGGAGAAGTTTTCAACGTGAACGGCGGCGCGGTGCTATGCGGCTGAGTTGTGCGAGTGAGTTATGCGTAATGAGTGATGCGGGCAAGAAGGCTGCATGCACCGTCCCGACCCACGCCTGAAGCGTAGAAAAAACGGCCTATGAGCTTGCATTCCGGCCCGTTTCTGCATCCAACGTTGCTAGAGGAGCTTGAACGGCTGCAGGCAGGAAACCCCCGAAAAACGCTACAATTCTGATTTGCACTGGACTCCCTCACTAGGAATGAAACGGTTTCTCCCCATTCTGGTTTTGGTGTGCGCGGCTGCGTCTTACGCGGAGCGGGCGCAGAATGACCGGCCACAGAACGACCGGTCGCAGAATACCGCGCCCCAAGCGCCTGCGGCTTCGTCGCCGGCGGTGCCCGCACCTTCAGCCCAGGCTGCTCCCGCGATTCCGGTCGACCAGCAGAATGCCCGCCAGGCGAAGGCCCTGATCGATCAAGCGATTCAGGCTCTCGGAGGTCAGGCCTATCTCGACATTCGCAACCGTGAACTGCAGGGACGCGGCTTCGGTTTTCACCATGGCCGCCCCTCCGGCAATGGCACCGAGTTCTGGAGTTTCTCGGAGCTCCCTGACAAAGAGCGCGTCGAACTTACCAAGCAGCGGGACATTGCCGAGTTGTACATCGGCAACAAAGGATGGGAAATCACCTACAAGGGCGCGCATCCCATGGAGCCGAAGGATCTCGACGATTACCAGCGGCGGCGGCGCTTCTCGCTCGATAACGTGCTGCGAACCTGGGTCAACGATCCCAGCGTGGCGCTGCTGTATGACGGCAACGCGATCGCGGCGCAACACCCGGCGCTGCAGGTTACGCTGATCAATTCCAAGGACGAATCTGTCGTCCTCGACTTCGATATCGACTCCCACCTTCCGGTCAAGAAGTCGTTCAAATGGCGCGACCCGGTCGACCGCCAGCTGAATCTGGAAGAAGAAATCTATGAGAACTACCGCCTGGTTCAGGGCGTGATGACGCCCTACAACGTCACCCGCTATTTCAACGAGGACATGGCCAGCGAGCGTTTTATCTTCTCCGTCACCTTCAACCAGGGCCTTGATGAGGCCATGTTCGATCCCAATTCTGGTTATGACCCGAATCAAAAGCCGGGGAAACAGCAGAAAAAGCACTGAAGTCGTGGTTGTTCCGTTGCCAGTTGCTCTCTCGGTTACCCTGAGCGTCAACCCAAAGCGTCTCGCAGATTCTCCGCAACTGATTGATATAGCATCCATTACCTCGCATTTCAGGCATACTGGAAGCCGGCCCTGCAACCCGCATTCCGCCACGGAGTGTGGTTAATTTGCCACAGACAGTTTTTCGGACTCGAGCGGTAATCTACTGCGTTCACCTAACATAACGATTCCCTAATCTGACCCATCTTTATCTGACGCACGAGCAAACAATTCGCTCCGCGGTGGAGTGCAGCGGCGTCGGCCTGCACAGTGGCGCGCCGGTGTTGATGCGCATCCTTCCCGCGAAATCCGGCACGGGGATCGTTTTCCGGCGCACCGATCTTGACGGTTTCGAAATCGAGGCCATCAGCCTTAACGTGGCCCGCGTCAGCTATGCCACCAGCCTGATGAAGAAGGGCGTGCTCATCTCCACCACCGAGCATGTTCTCTCGGCCTTCATTGGATTAGGCATCGATAACGCGATCGTCGAACTCGATAACCTGGAGCTGCCCATTCTCGATGGCAGCGCCCGACCGTTTGTCGAGATGATTCAGAAGGCAGGCATACGCAAGCAACGGCGTCCGCGGAAATATCTGAAGATTCGCCGCGAGTTGGAAGTGCGCGAGGGAAACAAGTTCATCGCGGTGTATCCCGGAGACACGTACAAGGTTTCTTATTCGATCAACTTCCCGCATCCGCTCATCGGGAAAGAAACCTTTCAGGTCGAACTCACGAACGGAAGTTATCTGCGGCACATCGCGGCCGCGCGCACGTTCGGCTCGCGCGAAGACGAGCAGGCCATGCGCAACATGGGACTGATTCGCGGCGCCTCCCGCGAAAACTGTATCGTGCTGACTCGCACTGGAATCGAGAATGGCCCGCTCCGCTTCCCCGACGAATTCGTGCGCCACAAGGTTCTCGACCTGGTAGGCGATCTTGCTTTGCTGGGAAAACAAATTCTGGGCAACGTGGTCGCGGACCGCGCCGGTCACGCCATGCACACCGCGCTGGTCTCGCGCATCCTGCGCGATAAGACTCTGTGGGAAGAAGTAACTTTCTCCGGGGAAGCCGAAGCCGGCGAGACTCACTCGCGATCAGAAGCAGCGGCGGGATCGGCGTTTTAGGTCGGTAATTTCAGATCCATCCCAAGCGCTCAGTCGGCAGGTTCGCAAGGCGATTCGGCGGAATCACCACTCTCGATGGGCCGCTCGCGCAGCAGACGCTCCAGTTCCGCTCGCGTCTGATCGATGACGGCAGCGGCAAACTGACGCGCCGACTCCTGCCGCTCTTTCGACAACTCCCTAACGCGCATGTTGAGCAGGGGAATATCCTCTTCAAACCAGCGCAGGGTTCTCTGCACCTTGGCGATGCGGAAATCGTTGGTCAACATTTTCTGATTCTCCCGTGATCTTTTCTCGTGATCCTCCAGATTGCCACGGGCATGGCGGGGCGCAAGTCTAAAGGGAGATACCCCGGGTTGGCCGGAAATTTTGGTGGGTGGCAACCGCTTAGTGCGAGCTCTCCGATTCCGCGGCAGCCAGCCGTTCCTTGGCCCCGGGAAATTCCTGCTCCATCTGCTCATCGAGCCAGCGTTCGAGCCGTTCCTGAGAGCTTTGCGGAACATTGTGAAAGCGGAATCCGGCGAGGCCCTTCACATCGGCCCATGCCACTTCCGCTTCGACTTCGAGGTGGATGTCTGCACCGGGCAGCGAAAACTTTAGATGTGGCGCGGCGCCCTTTGGCACTGCCTCGCGCATCATCAGCGCGATGCCGCCTTCGCTGATGTTGGTGCTGGTCGCGTTCAGAGTCTTACCTTCGAGGACTACTTTTACCAACATCTTCACCGGTTGGCGGAAGTAGCGGCGGCGTTCTTTCACCATGAAATTCAGCGCGGCATGAAAGCAGCGCGACGCGTTGAGCGCGCTGATCGGTTTCTGCAGAACGAAGTTGGCGCCCATGCCGAACGCTTCCTGCGTGGTGGTTTTCTTCCCATTGAGAACCGCGAAGGCGACGGAGTTCCGGTTGCTGGGCGTGCTTCTCAAGCCTTGCAGCACGGCCAGTCCGCCGTTCAGATCGTCGCAATCCACGATGACCGCATCGAACTTGTCGGTGATGAGAATGTCGGCGCCGGCTCGGGCCTCATGGCAGATTTCCACGTCGATCGAGAGTTTCTCGAGCGTGGGCCGGATCACACGCACTAACTCTTGATCCTGACTCAGAAGGAGGGAGTCCAACGTCATAGAGCGATTCTAGGGGTATGCCGGAGCGGCCCGATAGTGACAAAGGTAATGGGCCTTTCGTTGTCCTGGTGGACGCAAATTGCTGGAACAAATGAGACGGTCGTAATTTGTGGACGCTGGCGCCGGGATTGTGCCGCGCAATTTCCCAGAGTACAAATGGACTGCGTCTTTTCATGCCCATGCTCGTCTATTTATCGCTCGGCTCCAACATCGGAGATCGCGAGAGCCATCTGCGCGACGCGATCCGGCGGCTTGAAGCCGTGGGGCACGTTGTCGCGGTTTCTTCGCTCTATGAGACTGAGCCGGTGGAAGTCACCGATCAGGCATGGTTTCTGAACTGCGCCATTGCCCTCGACACCACCGAGACGCCAGAGCAGTTGATGCCCGCGTTGCTCAGTATTGAGCAGGAGATGGGTCGCCAGCGCACGCAGGATAAAGGCCCGCGAAACATCGACATCGACATCCTGCTGGCCGGCGACACCGTGATCAACACCCCCGCTTTGACCATCCCCCATCCCGACATGCACCAGCGTCGTTTTGTGCTCGAGCCTTTGGCTGAGATCGCACCGGATGCATGCCATCCGGTGCTCAAGAAAGCTGTGCGACAGCTGCTGGCCGCCCTACCGGCCGGACAGGCAGTGCGGAGAGTCGAAACAAGTTAGCCACGGATTTGCACGGATCATCACGGATAAACCGGGAAAGGGTCGCAGCATCCGTGTAATCCGTGAAAATCCGTGGCGTTTCTAGGGAAGGATGATGCGGCTCCCAGCTTCCTGCGGCGCGAGCACGGCTGACTCTTTCCCGGGGAACTGTGAAAACAGAAATTCCACAAACGCCCGCGACTTCGGACGCCCCGACGTTCGCCCGTGCGCCAGCCGCAGCAGAAACACCAGCGCCTTGAGAAGATCGGAATCCCGCAGGCTGGAGTAGCCGGCGTGCTTCTGCTCCGCCTCGCGGTATTCCTTCACCATGGCCTCGACTTCGACCGCGGCCCGGCGCTGCGAATCGCTGGTCAGGGGCTGCTCATAGTGCAACCCGGAATTCACGCGCCGTTCGTAGCTTGTCGCCAGCACCGCAAGCGCCGCAATCAGATCCTGGTCGTGCAGGCTGCGATCGGCCCGCGCCGCTTTGGCCAAGGCGTAAGTCAGGCCCATCAGCAGATGTTCCTTCTCATACATGAACTGGTCGGAGACTTCAATCTGCAGAAACAATCCCGCCGGATCGATCTGGTCGGCGGAGCGCGGCTTTTCGTGCTCGCGCGCCTGCAGAAGATACGGGCAGTCGAGAGGACAGTCGAGCGTGACCTCGCGCTGCTCGCCACAGCACTGCGAACAAATGCGCGCGTGCACGGCCGGACAAAAGCGTTTCTCCTTGCGGATTTCACAGATGGCGCAACTCAATGCGGAGGCTCCTCTGCACCCATTATGTCATTCGCAGTGGGACCGGTGCGATGGCTCTGCACGAGCGAAGAGTACAAAACGATCTCAGATTGCAGATTTTAGATTGCAGATTTCGAACCTTGGTCCGCTGCCTGAGTTAGAGGTTTTTCAACCTGCAATCTGAAAATCGTCGATCTGAAATCACTCTCCCGTTACCACGCTGGTACGCATACCAGGCCCATCCTGGTAATGGCGCGATCGGAAAACCCTGTAGAAATGCCCTTCTGCGCGTGCGCGAATTGAAAAACCCCTGTAAAATAAGGTGTTTTCCACAGGCCAGAGGGTATAAGATAGCGCCCGTCTGGTATTAAACCGATTTTCTAACGAGGAGGAAGTATATGGCATCTGGTTTGACCAAAACGCAACTCGTCCGCCTTCTGGCGGAAAAGAACGAACTCAACAACAAGCAGGCCGCGGCGTTCCTGGAGCACCTGGCCGACACCGCCATCAAAGAGACGAAGAAGAACGGCGTGTTCGTTGTCCCCGGCCTCGGCCGTCTGGTAAAGGCGCACCGCAAGGCCCGCGTCGGACGCAACCCGCAGACCGGCGAACCGATCCAGATCAAGGCGAAGACCGTCGTGAAGTTCCGCGTGGCCAAGGCCGCGAAAGACGCAATCGCCCCCAAGAAGCCGTAATTCCTGTTCGAGATCGATTTCGAAGGCCGGCTCAGGCCGGCCTTTGATTTTCTAAATCATGTGGGGACAGCGCCCTCGGCTGCCCACTGAGCGCCAATGCAAAATAGTTGCCCTCACGCTATCGCTACGATGCGAGTTCCCCCGCCGCCGTACGATTGCGTTTTTTCGCGAGACAGGAAGTACCGCTACAGTCTGCGCGTGATTTGGAGCGACGGCGACAATTTACTGACAGCCATTATGCTGAATCCGAGCGTGGCCAACAAAACCAAATTGGATCCCACCGTTACGCGGGTGGTAAAACGTACGTTGCACGGGAAATACGACGGTGTGACAATTCTCAATCTATTTGCGCTCGTCAGCACCTACCCGAGGATGCTCTACGAAACCGATGATCCGGTCGGGCCGCTCAACGACGAGACGATTGTCGCCACGCTAAAACGCTCCTCGCAGGTTTTGGTTGCGTGGGGGCCGAACGGCAAATTTCTCGGGCGCGAACGGACAGTTTTGGATTTGTGTCATGCAAGCGGCGCGGACGTAGAATGCTTGGGGCTAACCGCCAAAGAGTTTCCGCGTCACCCCCTACATGTTGCATACGAGCTACCCTTTGAACGCTATCAAGGGCGGTTCGCCAAATGATTGAAATACTCTCATCGGCGGATCTTTGGTCTTCGCCCGCGTGAGGCCTAGAAAACCCGCGGGCTCGGCTCTTCGTGCGCACAACCGTGGAACCTGGACTATTCAGCTCCATGCTCAACTGGATCATCATCGGCATCGGCGACATTGCAATTCGCCGCGTCATCCCCGCCATCCAGGCCGAGCCCCGCAGCAAACTCTACGGCCTCGTCACCCGCGACCCCGCCAAAGCCGCGCCGTTCCACACGCGTGTCTGGGCCACGCTCGACGAAGCTCTGGCCGATCCGGCCGTGCAAGCTGTCTACGTGGGCACGCCAGTTTTTCTGCATGCGCCCCTGACGATCCAATCTCTCCGCGCGGGCAAACATGTGCTCTGCGAAAAACCGATGGCGATGAATGAATCCGAGGCTCGCACTATGCTGCAAGCTGCGGAGCAGAGCGGCAAGACTTTCGGAGTCGCTTATTATCGCCGCGCTTACCCCAAGGTGCAGCGCGCGAAACAACTGCTCGCCGCCGGAGCCATTGGCAAGCCCGTCGTCGCCGAGCTCACCTGCCACGGTTGGTTCGATGGCACGGGCAGCCGCAGTTGGCTGGTCGATCCCGCCAAGGCCGGCGGAGGACCGCTTTTCGACATCGCCTCGCACCGCATCGACGTTCTGAATTTTCTTTTCGGCCAACCCCTGCGCGTCGCTGGTCAGCTCTCGAACGTGGTGCATCACTACGCGGTGGAGGATAACGCCACGGTGATGATCGAATACGCTGGCGGAGTCCGCGGCGTGGTCGATGTTCGCTGGCATTCCAAAGTCAGCCGCGACGAATGCCGCATCCGTGGCACCGACGGCGAAATCGACCTGACCCCGCTGAACGGTCCCGATCTCGTCTTGACTGCCGCCGGCGAGCCCGGCGCACGCGAAAGACTCCCGCCGCACGCGAACCTGCACTATCCCATGCTGGAAAACTTCGTCGATGCCGTCGAAGGAAAAGCTCCGCTGCTGGCAAGTGGAGCTTCATCCTATTGGACCGACTGGGTCACCGAGCAGGTCTCTAAACACCGCGCAGGAACTCGCTGACTGCCTTCGCTACACCTGCCAGATTATCCATATGAACCACGTGGCCGCCTTCGAGAACCAGAAGGCTTGTATTGGGACGGCGCGAGGCCATCTGTTCGAAGTGTTCCTGTTTTGTAACTCTGCTGTCCTTTCCCCGAATCAGCATCGCGGGAAAGTCGCTCGCAAGCCAGTCCTTCCAGTGATTTCCGTTGAGGAAACCTTGCGAGGCTACCGTATCTCGCGGATCGAAGGCGAGCCGCCATCCCTCTTCAGTTTCGCGAAACGAGTCCTGCAGGTAAGGCAGGAATCGGGTTCCGACCCGCTCTACGAGTTCTTCACGAGTTTTAAAGGTGCCTCCCCAATTCAGCGCGAAGCTGGTATCATCCGCGATCTCGACGCCGATATCTTCGATGATCATTGCGCGCACCAGGTCAGGATAGCGCGCCGCAAACTGGTACGCATTCACGCCGCCGAGCGAGTTCCCGAGCAAGACGGTCGGCTCGGTTAGCTCGAGGTGGCGGTAAAGAGCTGCCAGATCGCTGAGATAGTCATCGCGAGTGTAAGTTGCAGCATGATCGGAGTATCCGTGACCTCGTTGGTCCATCGCGACGACGCGCCCTTCCGGCGCCAGGGCAGCCGCCAGCGGTGCGAACGTCGTTGCTTCCATCCAATGAGCGTGCAACGCAATCACGGTCCGGCCGGTCCCGCCAGTGTCCAAATACGAGAGCGTCAGTCCGTTGTGGTGAAACTTGTGCCTTTCCATCGATATGAAGGAGCGCTGCTCTACTTTCCGTACTCGTTCTTTACTATTTCGCCGCCCTTCATCACAAATTTCACGCGCTCGAGAGTGCTGACATCTTTCACCGGATCGCCATCCACCGCGACGATATCCGCCCACGCTCCCGGCTCCAGCGTCCCGACCTTACCCGACCATCCCAGCAAATCGGCGGCGTTGATGGTCGCAGCCTGAATCGCCTGCAGCGGCGTCAGCCCCAGCCGCACCATCACGGCGAACTCGTGAGCATTCAGTCCATGCGGATACACCGCGGCATCCGTGCCGAACGCAACTTTCACTCCGCTGGCAAAAGCGTGCGCAATATTCTTGCGCGCCGCAGGAATCACTTCGACGGCCTTGGCCAGAAGGGGCGGCGGTAGGTGAGTCAGCCCGGCGTTATCGATCATCCAGTCGCCCAGGTAAAGGGTCGGCACCAGATACGTGCCGTGCTCCTTCATAACGGCGATGCCGGCATCGTCGATGTAGGACCCGTGCTCAATCGAGTCCACTCCCGCTTCCGCGGCCCAGCGAATTCCTTCCGCGCCGTGCGCATGCGCCGCGACCTTGCGCCCCAGGCGGTGCGCGTCGGCCACGATGGCCTTCATTTCTTCCAGCGTGTACTGCGAGGCCTGCGGATTGTCGCCCAGCGAGAGCACGCCACCGGTGGCGCAGACTTTGATCAGGTCCGCACCGTATTTAATGTTCTCGCGCACCTTGCGCTGCACTGCGGCGATGCCGTCAGCCACTCCGTCGCTGGTAGCGTGATATTCGAAGGGCAGCATGTTGTTGTCGCAGTGTCCGCCGGTGATGCTGAGCGCCGGACCGCTCACCAGCATCCGCGGTCCGGGCACGTCGCCGGCGTTGATCGCGTCGCGCAGGGCTACGTCGGTAAAGCCGGCGGCGCCCACGTTGCGCACAGTGGTGAATCCTGCGAGCAATGTCAGGCGCGCATTCTTGGCGCCGATGAGTGCCTCCCGCGGCAAAGACAGCGCGAGCCGGTCGTAGCCAAATCGCGGCTCCATGGTCAAATGCGTGTGCGCGTCAATCAATCCCGGCAACACGGTCGCATTCGGCAGCTCGATGCGCACCGCATCGGCGGGAATCTTCGTTTCCGCGGCCCCGCCTTCACTGACGATCTTTCCATCTTCGATGACGACCACCTGGTCCGCCAGCAGCCTCCCCGTACTTACGTCGAGCAGGTGTCCCGCGTGAACCGCAATGTGATGCGAATTCTGCGCGGCCAAGACCGTGCCGAAACACAATAATAGAAACGCAAACGCGACTTGGATTCTCTTCAAGATGATTTTCCCTTTCCCCTGAATGTTCGATGATCGAGACGAATGATAATAGCGAATCGCGAAGCAAACTCGGAGCCGGCCGGCCCGTCGGCAGCAAGAATCGGGAGTACGGCGTTGGGTGCGGACTTGGAAGGGAGACCGCAGTGACCGACACACTAAAAAGCGCATACCGCCGTGGAAGAGCGGCGCTTTTAGCGCCGCGTAATCGCGCCCAATCAATTCGGGCTTTAGCCCCGGAGGAACCTTAGTCGCGATAGATTTTCCCTAGCCCCCCGGCCCATCGTTCGAAACGTACTGTTCCAGCGACTCCAACTCGCGGCTCAGGTCGTCCACGCGCCACTCCAGCAGATTCCGAATGGAGAGAATTCCCAGCAGCTTGCCGCCATCATCGGCCACCGGCAAATGGCGGAAATGCCGCTCCAGCATGGTGGTCAGTGCCTCACCCGGCCCGGTGCCGCGGGTGGCCATTTCCACCGGCGTCGTCATGAGATCGCGTACCGGAGTTGACTTAGGGTCAACATGGCTGAGTGACATTTTCCGCAGCACATCGCGCTCGGTAAAAATGCCCGCCACCCGAAATTCGCTGTCAACCACCGCCACCGCGCCTACGTGGTGGTCGAGCATTTTGTGAATCGCGTCCGCTACACTGGCATCGAGCCCCACGGCCGCAATCTCCCGGTCACAAAGTTCCAGCACGCTCATATCTGCCTCCCATCGACCGCACCATCAGCAGCCGGATTCACCCATCAAAACAGGATTGACGCATTATGATCGTGCCGATGCGCTTGTCAAGCGAATTGAGACGGAAGCGATTGGAATCTTGTCCTGATCTGGCCGAAACAGGGAAATGCCGTTCCTCATTCCGCCCCGATCTGCCGGCCTGCAGGACGATCTTGCGGAGGCATCCTATACTTCTACACCATTACACCATTGGTTCTGGACCATGGCCTGCGGTGCGTCGCGAGAGGCAACGCACCGGTGCGGAAGCGAGAAACTCTTGCAGCTGCGTGTAGCGGATTTTCGGGACGCGCAAGCAATCACGTCCGTGATTAACGCGGCCTTTCGCCAGGCCGAGAGCTTCCTCATCGATCGTGATCGCATCGACTCGGAGACCGTACGGAAATTGCTCGAAACGGGAGTCTTCCTTGTTACCGAAGAACAGGCTCCGCAAGACCATGTTACGAAAGAGCCCGGCATTGTGCGTGGCTGCGTCTTCGTTGAACTCAGGGGTGATCGGTCGTACCTGGGTTTGTTGTCGGTCGATCCAAGACTCCAACGGTCGGGCCTGGGTTCGAAACTGATGAGCGCTGCCGAAGACTACTGCGCCAAGGCCGGCAGCCGCTTCATGGATTTACGAATCGTGAACGTGCGGAAGGAACTGCCCGCCTTCTACCATCGCCGCGGATATGTTGACACTGGCACCGAGCCCTTCACGCCCGGCGTGAACCCGAAGCTGCCTTGCCACTTCGTCAAGATGTCAAAGCCGCTGACGTGATCATGTGGCCCCGGTTCAGGCCACTACCGCGTCCGCTTCGATCTCCACCAGAATCTCAGGCGAAATCAGCGCGCTCACCTGCACCATAGACGTCGCCGGGCGAATGTCACGGAAGAATTCCCCGTGCGCCTTGCCAATCTTCTCCCACTCCGCAATGTTCGTGACGTACATGCGGGTGCGGACCACATCCTTCATGCTCGCTCCGGCCTTCTGCAGCGCACTCTCAATGTTCTTTAACGTCTGCACCGCCTGCGCATATACGTCGCCCACTCCGACGATTTTCCCGTCTGGCCCAGTAGCGGTCGTCCCCGAAACATGCACGTGCGATCCGATTTTCACCGCACGAGAGTAACCGACGATCGGTTCCCACGCGGTGCCGCTCGAAATATTCTGCCGCTGCATTTGTTGACTGCTCATGCGAATCCTCCGTAGAAGGCCCATTCTACATATCTAAAAACGTGGCGGGATGCAGCATTGGCAGCCGTTCGATTCGAGTGCCAGCAGAATACAGCGAAATCCGCGCCGAATTGCTTCACCAACCGCCCGTCCTCTAATGGATCGCGTGCACAACTCCGTCGACCTGCCACGCCGTCTAATCCATCAGGAAAACGAATCGTGCTGATAAACAAAAGTCACTTGCGTTGCGAGATCGAACTACTGTATCTACAGATTCAAGTGGCTGAAACTCCGTGCCCGGTGCGGAGTTCAGGGGGGCTCAAAACGATGATTCCGGAATCGCATCCGTTGCAGGAGTTATTTCAGGATCTGGTAGGGCGGCATTACGCGGAAGAAATCGGCATTCGCGATCCGCAGATCGTTGCCTACGTTTCTCACCTGCTGGCGGAGTTCTGTGAGGCCGATCAACTGTTCAAGATTCACGACGCGTCCAATCGTCCACTCGCCGATGTCGGCGAGATGCTGGTGGAATCCGATCCTATCTACGGGCCCGCGCCATCGTTCGATCGTGAGCGCCAGGTGCGCAAGCACATCGGCGACTACGCGCTGTTTTTCGCCGGAATGTTTCCCGAAAGCATCAATCATTTCCGTCTGCGCCGCCAGCGTCTGGAAAATTTTGTGGAATGGATCAAGGCCGGCAAAGAGAGCTATTACATCGTCTCCAAGTTCGAGCACTTCGAATACGCCAAGGTCGCGCCCTTGTTTGCCAATCTCTCAAGGAATTTCGAGGGCTGTGTTTATGGGCTGAATATGGTGAAGAACGACCTGGAAGAGATGCAGCATCCGATTGTTCGCCGCCCGAACGAATTAATCATGTAGCTTTTCTCCGCGCCCTCCGCGGCCGTTCTCAGCGCACTTCCGCGGTTAAAGGCTTTTCGCCTTCACACCCGCAAATCCACCGCACTCCCCATCCGATAAAAACTCAGCGCCGCGCTGCCTTGCACCAGTTTCCGGAACCGCCGCAGCGCGCCAAATTCTTCTCCCGGATCGAATTTCTTTTCGTGCTCGGCGATCACCACCGACATGGCCCATACCAGCGACGAATCCACCAGCGCCCGCAGCGTGTTCGTGTAAGCATCCTGCATTCTGTAGGGCGGATCGATAAACACCACGTCGGCCGCCACATGCTGCCGCTCCATGCGCCAGAAGGCGCGCGGCAATTCTTCCTGCAGCAGCTTGAAGCCATCGCTGATGCCCAGACTCTGCAGGTTGCCGCGGATCACGTCCGCCGCCGGAGCCGCGTTCTCCACGAAGTAGACTTCCTTGGCTCCGCGACTGAGAGCTTCAATTCCCACCGCTCCGGTTCCCGCGAAAAGATCGAGCCACACCGTGCCCTCGAGCGCCGCCGGATTGCCCGCCGTCAGCACGTTGAACAGCGTTTCCCGCAGCCGATCCGAGGTCGGACGAATCTCCATGCCACGCAGCGACCGCAGCGGACGGCTCCGGTATTTGCCAGCGATCACCCGCATGCCCAAGCACCCTCGGTTGCCGCAAACAATATAGCTGGCCATGTAGAATAAAAGTAGCCAAAGGCTTATGCGTAGCTGGTCCATCCCCGTAGGGCGCCTGTTCGGCGTCGATGTCCGCCTCCACCTCACGTTTTTTCTGTTGCCCATGTTTGTTTTCTGGACCGATTACAACGCGCACCAGGCCAACGCCAATGGACCTCGCGACATGGCACTCGTCGGCATCATACTGGCCTGCGTTGCCGCGCATGAAGTCGGGCACATGCTGGTCGCGTTGCGCATGGGCATGGTTCCGAAGGCGGTGATTCTGCTGCCGCTGACCGGCGTCACCCTGTACGACGAACAGCGCGGGGAAAAAACGCAGCCGGCCACGCTGCTCTGGAAGCGGGAAGTTCACCTGGCGCTGGTCGGTCCGCTCGTGAACTTCGCTCTGGCCAGTCTGGCCGCTGCCGTCGTATCCAGCCTCGGACGCGGAGGCGATCTTTGGAAGTTTCCCTTCCTGCAGACCGCTAACTTACCGAAGAGCGTGGTGGGGGCGAATCTCTGGCTAGCGGTCCTGAATCTCATGCCCGCGTATCCTCTGGATGGCGGCCGCATCCTGCGCGCATTTTTTGCCCGCACTCTCGACCCTTCCGCCGCTACGCGACGAGCCGTTTCTATCAGCAACGCGATCGCCATGGTCCTGATGGTCGCGGGCCTGTTCAGCGATAACTGGCTGACCATGGTGGGCGTCATCGTTTTTTCCGCCGCTCAACTGGAAGAGCGCGCCCTGGTCTTTCAGTCGGTGCTCGACAACGTGCGGCTGGAAGAAGTTATGCTCACCGATTTCGCCACGCTCTCTCCCGCCGACACCTTGGAAGACGCGCTGGAGAAAGCCGTTCATTCTCTGCAGGATGATTTTCCCGTGGTTCGCGGCAGCGACATGGTGGGAGTGATTTCGAACAGCGCATTCTCGACGCGCTGCGCGCCGAAGGCAACGGCTACGTTCAGGCTGTCATGAACAAAATTTTCGAAGTCTCGCTGCGCCAGGACTCGCTCGGTTCCGCTTTCCGCAAACTCACCGCCCGCAATTCCGGCCTCATCCCCGTGTCGAAGACCAGCGCCTGATCGGCATCGTCACGCTGCAAAACCTGATGCACTCCATGGCCCTGCTCGCCGAAAGCCGCAAGCTGCGGAGGAATGACGGTGAATCGTAAACGCAGGCCAGTTCCGCGCCCCGATAAAAGACAATAACCATAAAGGACACGAGGTATCACGAAGGTTGATTTGCATGAGCTTTCCTTCGTGATACTTCGTGTCCTTCGTGGTTATCGGGTTTCTTCGTCGCCTAGAATAACCGCACCGCCTTCGCCTGCTGCACCGCCGGATTTTCCTCAATTTCCTCAGCACTTCCTCGGATACCACTCCGTCGACGTGCACGACCGCAATCGCCTCGCGCGGCTGATCGGAATCTTTTTCCGCGCTGCGCCGCCCCAACGAAAAGTCCGCAATGTTGATCGACTCTTCGCCCAGAATCGTTCCCACTTTACCGATCACGCCGGGAACGTCGCGATTCCGCAGGTAAATCAGATTCCGCTCCAGCGGCGCCTCGACATCGATTCCATCCACGTGCAGCAGCCGCGGAGCGCTTTCGTGCAACACCGCGCCCTTCACCATGTGCTCTTCCGTCGAGCTCTTCAGAAAAATCGAGAGCACACTCCCTGCGCCTCCGGTTGAGGCTTTTGCCTTTTTCGATTCCAGCACGTGCAGCCCGCGCTCCTCCGCAATGGCGGCCGCGTTCACCAGATTCGCCTTTTCCTCAAGCGCCTGGTTCAGAATTCCCTTGATCGCCGCATTGCGGATCAGCTCCGTCTTCCACTCCGCGATGTGCCCGCTGTAACGAATCGATATTTCTTCAATCGATCCTTCCGAAACCTGCGCCAGAAATGCGCCCATGCGCTCTGCCAGAACGATGTAGGGTTGCATCACCGCGTATTCCTCCGCCGAAACCGAGGGCACATTCACCGCATTCTGAATCACGCCATGCTTCAGATATTCCTTTACCTGCTGCGCGATCTGAACGCCCACCGCTTCCTGCGCTTCGAATGTCGATCCGCCGACATGCGGAGTGAGCAATCACGTTTTCCAGCGCGGTGAGCGGCGAATTCTTCAGCGGCTCTTCCACAAAGACATCGAGCGCCGCCGCCGCCACGTGCCCCTGCTTCAGCGCCTCCGCCAGATCGCTTCATTCACGAGTTCGCCGCGCGCGCAGTTCACCAGCCGCACGCCTTTTTTCATTTTTGCGATCGACGCTTCGTTGATCATCCCTGCGGTCTGCGGCGTCAGTCCGACGTGCAGCGTGATGTAGTCCGCCGCAGCGTATAGTTCATCGAGCGCGGCCAGCCGGATCCCCTGCTCCTTCGCCACCGCGACCGACACGAACGGATCGTGCCCCACCAGTTCCATCCCAAACGCCCGCGCCCGCCGCGCCACTTCCATGCCGACGCGTCCCAGCCCGATCATGCCCAGCGTCTTGGCCGCGCAGTTCCGTTCCTTGCAGCGATTTCTTCTCCCACTTGCCCGCGTGCATGAGCGCGTCCGCGCGGCATAAATGACGGGCCATGGCCAGCATCATGCCCAGCGTCTGTTCGGCGACGGCCACGGCGTTGGCGCCCGGCGTATTCATTACCGCGATGCCCTTGTGCGTCGCGGCATCCAGATCGATGTTGTCTACGCCCACGCCGGCGCGCCCGATCACGCGCAGTTTTTTCGCATGCTCCAGCAGTTTCGCGTCGGCCTGCACCGCAGAGCGCACGATCAGCGCGTCCGCTGTTTCCAGTTGCTCGGCCAGTTTGCCGTCGAGTTGATCCGCCGTAAGAATGGTCCAGCCCGGCTCCTGCAGTTGCGCCACGGCCGACGCCGATATTTTTTCCGCTACGATGATTTTCACGAATGAATCCTTTGTAGATTAAATGAGGATGCAGATTCAGAAATCCGCTTGACAATCAATTGACGGGAATTTGACTTCTCCCTGACACCGTCGCCGCACTGTCTTTCTAGACTTGTCTCAATGGGCACGCGCCCGGGAGAACCAAATGACCACCCTTCACACTCGTAATACCGCCAAGGCAGCGATTCTCGTATCGCTGATCATTTTCACCCTGGCATGCGGCTACAGCGCCAAGATGACCGCGCCCGTCGCCGGCACGATGCCCACTATCAGCCAGCTCGCTCCGAACTCCGTGACTGCGGGCGCCGCGGGCTTCATGCTGACTGTCAACGGAAGCAACTTCGGGACCAAGGCCGTCATCAACTGGAACGGAGTGGCGCAAAGCAATACGGCGTATGTCACCGCCAACCAACTTACCCTCGCGGTTCCGGCCACGGCCATCATGACTTCGGGCAGCGTCATGGTCACCGTGACCAACCCCGGCAAGCCTGGCAGCGGCATTTACGGAACTGGGGCCACGCTGCCCGAGACTTCAAGTAGCGTGACCTTCACCATCAACTGACGCCAGGCGCGGCGCAGCTTTAGGCGCCGACCAGTTGTTGTTTCCCGGATTGGGTGCGGGCATAGACTTCCTGCGCTGCCCGCACCGCCGCTCCATATTCGACACTCTTGTCGGTCACCTTTGCCAGCACGTGCTCGAGTGCGCCCAGAATTCCGACGGTATCGAGATAGTCGTAGTAGCCAATGTGCGCGATGCGGAAGAGCTGTCCTTTCATCTCTCCCTGGCCATTGGCGACCACCGCATCGAACGATTCGCGGAATTCTTTCACGATCTTGCCGGAGTCGATTCCGTCCGGCGCGCAGATCGCCGTCAACGCCGCCGCCGGCGCCGAAGCGTAGAGTTTCAATCCGAGAGCCTTCGCGCCCGCACGCGTCATCTCGGCGCAAAGTTCCGCGTTGTTCACCAGTTCTTCGCGGCCCTTGGCCAAATCGCCCTTGCCCATGCCGCGCACGAATTCCAGCGCCGCTCCCAACGCCGCGAATAAAGACGTCGCCGGTGTGTACGCCGTCTCGCCCTTCGCCGCCGATTTCCGCTCCTTGCGCAGATCGAAGTAATAGCGCGGCGAAGTGGTCTTATCCATGCGCTTCCACGCCCGCTCGCTGACCGCGCAATACGCCAGCCCCGGAGGCATCATCAGCGCCTTCTGCGATCCGCCGATAATCACGTCCACGCCCCAGCCGTCGACATCGAGATGCGTGGTACCCAGGCCAGTGATGGCATCCACCACCAGCAGAGTCTCGTCCGAGTGCCCGCGCACAATTTTCGCGATGCCCTCGATGTCGTGCCGCGCCCCGGTAGAACTCTCCGTGGCCTGCACGTACACCGCGCGCACAGACGGATTCAGCCGAGCTCGAACGTCGTCCAGAGAAAACGTCTGCCCGTAGGGAACTTCCAAAACGTCAACCCGGCAGCCAAAAGCCTTGGCCAGTCCGGTCCAGCGCTCGCCGAACTTTCCGGCGGTCAGCACCAGCACATTGTCGCCCGGCGAGGTCAGGTTCGACACCGACGCTTCCATCACGCCCGTGCCCGAAGAAGCCAGCACCAGCACGTCATTCTTCGTGCCGATAAATTCCTTCGTGTCGGCCAGCACGCGCTGAAACAACGCCTTGAAATCGGCTGTGCGGTGATGCGCCGTAAATGAAGCCATCGCCGTTTGCGCGGCAGGCAAAAGTGGAGTCGGTCCGGGAGTAAAAAGCCTATTCTTATGCAGCATTCCGATAAAGTCCTGGAGAAACAGGGATAATTTCCTACTCCTCTAGTTTATCGGAAGCTGGCGGATTGTGCAGTTTTGACGGGCCCAATTCACAGGGAACTGGGTGCCCCATTTCTCGCGCGTACTTTGCGCGAGAAGTGGGGATTTTCGGCCGAACGGAGCCGGAAGGTCGAGTGAAGCTCGCTCTCCGACTTGGCCCTTCAGCGCGACGGCACTTTCGCCGCCAGAATCTCCGGCTTAGCAATCTCCGGAGGCTTCGCCAGCAGCTCTCCCGCTTTCGCAAACAGCGCCTTCGCGATCGGCCCGTTGAGGTGTGCGTTGCGCCCGTTCTCGTCGGCAAACGTGTCGAAGATGCCGTACTTCCCCGGACCCATTTTGACCGCATACCACGTCACCGTTCCTGGCTCGGCCTCAACCAGCGGCAGCGCCGATTTCAGGAATGCTTCCAACTCTTTCTCTTTGCCAGGTTTCGCTTCCAGTTGGGCCCAGATGGAAAGTGTGCTCATAGCGATGAATTCCTCCTCCGCATCAGATGCGTGAATGGCTATTTTAGTAGCGAATTTTGATTTGAAGAATCTCGGATGAACTCGACGGGGGGTGCCCCATTTCTCGCGCGTCCTTTGCGCGAGAAGTGGGGGTTTTGACTTGCGTTAGAAGTGGGGTCTTGACCCTGCACACTCGCCGCCCTCTTTCGCCCGCGTCTATAATCCCCTCATGAGCCTGACCGAACAGATCCAGAAAGACATCGTCACCGCCATGAAGGCCAAGGACGAAGCCCGCCTCTCCACCCTGCGCATGGTGAAGAGCGCCCTGCAGCTCAAGCAGGTCGAAAAGATGGCCCCGCTCGACGACAAAGAATCCCAGGCCGTCCTGACCACGCTGATCAAACAGCGCAAAGAATCCGTCGAGCAGTTCACCAAGGGCGGACGCCAGGAAATGGCCGACAAAGAAGCCGCGGAAATCGTCCTGATCGAAACCTACCTGCCCAAAGCTGCCGGCGAAGCGGAAATCGTCGCCGGAGTCAAAGCCGCCATCGCCGAAATGGGCGCTCCCACCATGAAAGAAATGGGCACGGTGATGAAGAACGCCATGGCAAGATTCAACGCCGCCGGCATGAGGGTGGACGGGAAAGTGGTCAGCGAGATTGTGAAAAAGGAATTGGCAGGGAAGTAGAGTTACGATTCAAACTCGTAGGTATCGCGATCAGTAAGCTTCCTTCCGATGCCGGTACGAGTACAAGACTACGTCGTTTCCGAAGATGTCGTAACGCAGCCGGTATTCCTTCCAGCGGATCCTCCATTGCCCTTCGCCAGGCTTGTATCCAGCGAGCTTTTTGATTTTATGCTGGCCGCCGCGATTGTGCGGATCGCGACGGAGAACAGCGAACAATTCCTCCATCGCGACGATAACCGCTGAGTCTCCGCGGGACGTCTTGCGGAAATCCCGCTCGAAGGCCGGAGTGGTTAAAACTTTGAACTGAGTTGAGTCTGCGGGCATCGGGAGGTACTCCGGATTTCTGCCCCGGTCGGTAATCGTCTGGTTATCGCGCGGCTTGCTTCTTCACCTTCTTTGCAGGACGCTGCAATTCCTTTACGAACTCGCTCGCGTCACGTGCCCTGCCGTCCCGGTACTCTTGATAGCCGGTTTTGATTTGCTCCTTCAGCGATCGATCCTGCTGTTCGAGATAGTCCTCCAGGTCATCCACGTGCATGATGCCCACGACCGGTATACCGTCCTTCTCGAGGATGAAGTACTCACGATTTACGTGCGCTCGTCGGACCACTTGTCCAAGGTTAATGCGCGCCTTCGTTAGAGGAATGCGATGTACGACGCTTTTCATGATTCCGTAACTCCTCGGTTACCCAACCGCTTTGATTAACGTTAATCAACGTTGATTATAGGTCACGTCCCGCGCGTGTCAAGGTGACGATTACTCCGAGAACCCCCATCACTTGCCCCGCTGCCACTCCCGGTACGCCTCGCTCTTCGACACTCCCCGCTCCTTCGCCACTTTTTTCAGCGCGGCTTTCTCGTCGACTTTCTCTTCCGCCATGATCTGCTGTACTCGCTGCCTTACCGAAAGACGGGCAAGAGTGCCCGTCTCCACACTAGTTTGGCCTGCCTCGGCCTTGCCGATCAACAGCGTGATCTCCCCCTTCACCGCTTCGCGCGCCTTCAAGTTCTCCAGCACCTCGCCCGCTCGCCCGCGCAGAAACTCTTCGTGCAGCTTGGTCACTTCGCGCGCGATCACAACCTGCCTCCCCGCTCCGAGAACTTCGCAAACATCTTCCAGCGACTCGACAATCCGGTGCGGAGCTTCATAGAAAACCTGCGTCCGCGGAGAAATCTTCACTGCCTCCAGCGCCGCCCGCCGCTCGCCGCGCTTGGCCGGAAGGAATCCGCTGAAGCGAAATGAATCGGCGGGAAGACCGCTCGCCACCAGCGCAGCCAGAAACGCCGACGCCCCCGGAATCGGCACCACCGGCAGATGATGCCTTATCGCCAGCGCGATCAACCGGTACCCGGGATCGGAAATTCCCGGCATGCCCGCATCGGTCACCAGCGCCACGCTCGCGCCCTCCTGCATTTCTTTCACCAGCTCTGCCGACTTCGTCATTTCGTTGTGCTCGTGATAGCTGGTGGTGCGCGTTTCGATCGCATAGTGATTAAGCAGTTTCTGCGTCTGCCGCGTATCTTCGCAGGCAATTACGTCGACTTCTTTCAACACGCGCAACGCCCGCAACGTAATGTCCTCCAGATTCCCGATCGGCGTTCCGACCAGATACAGCGCCGGGCCTGTGGAGGCATCCTTCATGGCCGGAAGTCTACCACCGCGCTCTCGCACCGAGTGCGGTACGAGTCCGGCAAGGGAGTCGCAAAGACGAGGGCGTCATCCCGAAGCCCCGCGCCTTCACCAGCGGGGCGAGGGCCCTCCGCGATCTCGCTTGGGTAGTTCGCCGCGGTATACGCGAGATCCCTCCCTCCGCCTGAAAGACGGCTGCGGTCGGGATGACGCCAGGACCGGTGTGACGGACCTGGTGTAACGGAGCAGAAAATTGTGCTAGGTTTTTCATGGGACTTCCTCATGACCGCCAAAGACTTCCGCCAGCTGGCCCTCTCGTTCCCCGAGACCGTAGAGCATGCGCACATGAACCATCCCGACTTTCGCGTCGCCGGAAAAATCTTCGCCACCCTCGGCTATCCCGACAAGACACGCGGCATGGTCAAGCTCTCGCCCGAAGATCAGCACTACTTCTCCAAGGACTATCCTGACGCATTCATCCCGGTGAAAGGCGCCTGGGGACGCCGCGGCGCGACCAGCGTCCTTCTGAAAGCGGTGAAAAAAGTCGCCCTGCGCAAAGCCATCGCAGCGGCCTGGCGCAACACCGCCCCCAAACGCGTGATCGGACAATAGTTACCGGATTCGCGAATCTGCAACGCAGTTGCTGAACAGTTGCTGAACAACCGTAACCTGCCCCGGTAGCAATTTCGGCATCAAACTTCAGAACATGCGGACTCGGACACAATCCGCGGTCATCCCTGCACTTTGTTGCTTCGCCCTGTGTGTCTGCGCGGCGCAACAAGCGCCTCCGCGAACCATGTCTTCGCAGCAAGGTGTAAGCACTGCCCACAAGCGCAAAGCCGACCGGACCGTAACCTCTGACGAAGGACTATCGGTGATCGCTGCCGCGCTCGACTCCAAAGTCCGGCGCGATGGCGGGCATGACTGTTCTCATCTCGTGCATGCGATTTACGAGCGCGCCGGATTCCGCTACGCCTACGCCAGCTCCGACGATCTCTACGACGGAGTCGAAGGCTTTCGCCGTGTCTGGCAGCCCCAGCCCGGCGATGTGATCGTGTGGCACGGGCACGCAGGAATTGTGGTCCGGCCCTCGCGGCACGTCTTCTTCAGCTTCCTGACTGCCGGGCCGGGGATTGATGACTATCAATCTTCCTACTGGACTGCTCGCGGCGTCCCCCGGTTCTATCGCTACGTCAAGGGCGACCCCTGCGCGGGATGCACCTCGGTCAACGCGGCGCTACGTCAATCTCGTTGAGACTGCCAGCCGTGCCAGCGGGCTGAGGACTGCAAATTGACGCCGCGCGACTTGCCCCCTAGAATCAATATGAAACCGAGTTGTCCCTCACAACCGTCTCATACACATGCCTCTTTACGAATACGAATGCAAGAAGTGCGGTCACCGCTTCGAAAAAATCCAGAAGTTCTCTGACAGGATGGTCAAGAAATGCCCCGAGTGCGGCGGCCAGGTCGAGCAGATGATTTCCGCTCCCGCCGTCCAGTTCAAAGGCTCGGGCTGGTACGTTACCGACTACGCGAAGAAATCTTCGTCGCCCGGGAGCAGCGGCGATTCCTCGTCGAAAGAAAAGAAAGACGACAAGCCCAAGTCGGAGAGCGCATCGAAAGATAGCTCGTCCAAAGAAAGCTCATCGAAGGAAAGCTCGTCGAAAGACAGTTCCTCCAAAGAGGGATCCTCCAAAGAAAGCTCTTCTAAAGAAACTCCGCGCAAAGGCTCAGGCAGGCATAAGTAAAGCGGCTCCGAATACGCCGAAGCCGCTCAAGTGTTTTTACTTACCCCTAGCCCCTGATCCCTGACCCCTGCCCTACTTCAACTCCCGCTCAAAGTGATCTTCAATCATCGTGAACAGATGCACCCGCGCATCTCTCCCGGCGATGCTATGCGTCTTGTTGGGATAGATCATCAGCCGGAACTGTTTCCCCGCCTTGATCAGCGCATCGATCATCTGAATGCTGTTCTGAAAGTGTACGTTGTCGTCGCCCGTGCCATGCACCAGCAACAGCGCGCCGTGCAGATTGGCAGCTGACGTCATTACGTCCGACTGCTCATACCCGGCTTTGTCTTCCTTCAGCAATCCCATGTAGCGTTCCGTATAAATGCTGTCGTAGTTTCTCTGATCGGTTACCGGAGCCACCGCCACTCCCGCGCGAAAACGGTCCGAATGCGTCATGGCGTAAAGTGTCATCGAGCCGCCATTCGACCATCCCCAGATGGCCACGCGATCTCCGTCGAGCTGCGGATACTGCGCCAGCAGCTGATCCAGAGCCGTCAGCTGATCCTTCAACTCGATCGCGCCAAACTCGTGCCGGATCGCCGTCTGAAACTTCCGGTCCCGCCCCGGCGTGCCGCGGTTGTCCACGGCAAAAACTGCAAATCCCTTGCGCGCCAGAATTTCGTCGAAGGCATCCGGCGTACTCTTCTTCACCATCTGCCCCGCGGGTCCACCGTAAATGTTTACGATCAGAGGTATCTTACGCACGTGATGAGTCTCGAGGACCATGCCCCCGCCCAGTTGTTTCTGGCCGACGACGATCGTTTGGACGATACCCTCGCCCGGCGGCAACAGCAACCGTCCATAGAGCGTGGTCCCGTCGTCCGCCTTGAACTGGAGATACTGTGGCGCACGCAATCCGTACTCGGCAATCCAGTTTCGTGCCTGCCACACCGGACTGCACGCACCGCCCACGGCGCATAGCGAAATGCCCTGCGTGTTCTCAGGGCCGGAATATATATGCGTATAGTGCTTCCCATCGTCGCTGAAGTTCGCAGCGTGCATCCCCTCCTCCGGGGTAAGATTCTTAAAATCCGTTCCGTCCAGCTTCACGGAATACACGTGCTCCTCACGCGGATCATCTTTATTCCCCTCGAAGAACACCGTTCCCGCGGCTTCGTCCACGCCGTCGATAGCGAGCACCTCGTAATCGCCCTTTTCCAGTTGGCTCTCCAGCTTCGCATCCGCCGCCATCGGATTCTGCTTGTCAAAGCTGTAGAGATAGATGTGCGTGTTGCCGTCGCGCCAGCTCCGCCAGAGAAAGCCGCCGCTGGTTTTCAGAAAGGGAATCTCGATCTTTTCGAAGTTCATCCACGAACCAGGCGTTGTTTCACTGAACACCATTCTCGACTTGCCGGTCTTCGCGTCGATGAAGAACATCTCCATCTTGTCTTGCGCCCGGTTCACCAACGCAGCCCAGATCACTCCCTCTTTGATCCAGCCGAACCGCGGGATGTACGCTTCCTCGTCGGTGGTCAGCGAGATCCAGCGCACTTTCCCCTTGTCGATATCCACCACGCCCAGCTTCACCACCGGATTCGGATCGCCCACCTTGGGATACTTTTCGTTATCCACGCTGGGATGCGTCGGTATCCAGTCGGTAATGGGATAGACCGGCACCTTGGTCTCATCCATGTGCAGGAACGCGATCTCCTTGCTATCGGGTGACCAGAAATAATTGCTGCGCACGCCCAACTCTTCCGCGTATACCCAGTCGATGTCGCCATTGAACAAGTTCTCGCCAGTATCCCTGGTAAGTTGTTTCTCGCTCCTGCCGTTCACTGGCCGCACGAATAGGTTGTGCTTCCGCGTATAAGCGACCTGCCCTCCATCGGGAGAAAACTTCGGATCTCCGTTGGGGTCGGGCGCAGACGTAAACTGCACCGCCGTCTCCGTCCCCAGGTCGTAGAGCCAGAGTTGCCCCTGCGAATTGAAGAGCAGGTGCTTCGAGTCGGGCCCCCACACATACGCCGCCACGTGATAACGGGTCAGCCGCTCTTTCTCCCGCTCGTTCTTCACCTTGTTGACATCCGGATCAAGCGCCGCCAGCTTCGAGGCGCTCACCAGCACCTTCTTTTCTCCAGTGGCCGTGTCCATGTACCACAACTCGCCCCTCTCGCCTTTTTCCTCGCGTTGCACGAATGAGAGCTTCGTCCCGTCCGGACTCCACTCCATGGTCTCCGGCCCGCGTCCCCCTAGCCCTCCCGGCTGATAAATGGCGTCAATGGTCAACGGCTTGGACGGCGCAGTCTGCGCTGGCGCCGATGCGGAACCGGGGAGGCCGAAAATGAATGCGAGCAGGGCAAAACGGACAACGAAAGAAATCTGTCTCTTCACGAAGTGACCTCACCGGCAAGATATGACCGCAGATGGCGCAACGGCAAAGGAAAGAGTGTACACCCCGAAAACCCCAGCCTGCACCGTGTTCGGCCTGGCAAATGATGCGGGCCTTTCCGATTGTTCTCCGTGTTCCCCTGTGTTCCCTGAGGTTTAGCGCCCTTTTCCCCGCCAGTCGTCGTCCGGTTCCCGGCCTTTCCCAACCCGCGCCCCTACCGCGTGTTAGAATCGAGACAGCCCAAATGCCTGATGCTTCCTGACATCGAAAATCTGCTGAAACTGCAGGACACGGATAAAGAAATCCGCCGTCTGCAGGACGAGATCGCCGAATTCCCGAAACGCGTCGCCGTGATTGAGCAACAGCTCGCCGGCACAAAAGCTCAACTGGAAAAGGCCCAGGCCGCCGTCAAAGCCGACGAAGCCGCCCGCCGCAAGTACGATACCGCCATCGCCGATCTCCGGGGCAAAATCTCCAAATACCGCGACCAATCGCTCGACGTAAAAACCAACGACCAATACAAGGCTCTGCTCCACGAGATCCAGTTCGCGGAAAAAGAAATCACCGCCAACGAGGACAAGATTCTTGAGCTGATGGTCAACGCCGATGCCCGCGACAAGGAAGTCAAAGCCGCGCAAGCCGAACTCAAGGCCGAAACCGCCGAAATCGAAAAAGAAAAAGAGCAGGCCCGCCAACGCACTGCGGAAGACGAAAAGCTGCTGGCCGAGTGGCGCGCCAAGCGCGATCAGATTCGCACTTCGGTCAACGAAGACCTGCTTCGCCACTACGAGCGCGTTTCGAAGTTCCGCGGCAGCGGACTTTCCGAAGTTCGCGACCAAAAATGTATGACCTGCCGCGTCATGCTCCGCCCTCAGACCTACAACGAGGTCCGCACCGGCCTGCAGACCATCATCTGCGACTCCTGCCAGCGCATTCTCTATTTCAATCCCGCCGACGAAATGCAGGACGTCAAGCCCTCCACAACTCGCGCCAAACGCCATCACCCCAAAATCGACGCGCCGCAGGCCTGGTACTACCGCGCGGAATGGGGCGACGCCGGCGAAGTGTTCTTGTGCCTGACCACTTCCCGCGGCCAATCCAGCCGACGCGTCTACGACGTGCACACCGGCCGCCTCATCGGCGACATCCTGATTCGCGAAGGCGACTACCGCCAGGCTTTCCCCGAAGACATCACTGGCGCCATGCGCCTCAACGGCAACTGGACTGAAGCCGAACTCGACGCCTTCGGCACCGAACTCCCCATGGTCGCCCTCGACTCGCTGCGCGCCGACCTCGATCTCGCCCGCCACGAAGCCGCCACCGGCTCCCACGTAAAACCGCACGTCCCAGTCACGCCCACCGAACAAGCCGCCAGCTGAGAATCAATTTTTGAAACAGCCAGGATGTTTCATGTGGGGACAGCCGCCTCCGGCCGTCGATCGAGCGCACCTTGACCACGTTGACCAGGCGTAAGGCTAGTGATCCGGGGTTTTGAGCGTTATGGCGATATTACGATAGCAATCGTAGGCGGGCGATGTGGCCACGCAGCATTTCGATCATTCTCTCCGCTACTGTACAGCCGCGCCTATTTCGGTTGGCCGGGCCACCTGCCTTCCAGCCCGATAAACATCAACCCAAAAAGAAAGGAGGACACCGCGAAGAACACTTGAAAACCTTCTCGCCGTTTGAGTTTGCCGACACAAACTGAAAGAGCCGCAATGCAAGCGCAGCACGTCACAGTCAGAACCATCCCGCGGAGAACGGGCTCCGAGCCACAAGAGTATCTCCCAGAAAACCACTTGAATGCGCAATACCAGTCGTAACCCACCCCGGCAATAACTAGACACAGATCAACCCACCAAGGGTGCGTCCGCTTCTCTGTGTCTTGATTCTCGATCACCTTCCGTCCTTCCCCTCCGGACGTTTAGCGAGGGCGCGGCATGAACGCCAAGCTATATTTTGATCGGGGATCGTTGCCTCTGGAAGGTAACTGTTGTAATCAGCCCATTACACGTTTTGACCCGGAAACCAAGGCGGCCCGGTTCCCGCTCAGTTTCGGAAGGGCCAGGCGTTTACCATATCCTATGCCCCCGACAAGCTCAACCACCCCCACCGTCAAGATTTCTCCCCGCGGCACTACCGTCTGAAATCCGGCCACGTCTGGGTCTACCGCTCCGACATCGTCTCCGCTGAAGCCGCAGTTGCCCGGGGTCGCTCGTGCGGGTCATCGACCATCGCGGCAAGCCGCTGGGCACGGCTCTCTATTCCAGCTCGTCGCAGATCGCCATCCGCATGATTGCAGACGAGCCGGTCACGGACCTTGCCGCCCTGCTGCGCCAGCGTATCGCCGATGCCATCGCCTATCGCGAACGCATCGTCCACAACACCAACGCTTATCCGCGTAATCTTCAGCGAGGCTGATTTCCTACCCGGACTGATCGTCGACCGCTACAACAACATTCTTTCTTTGCAGATTCTTACGCAGGCCATGGACGCTGATTTGGTTCGGCAAGCCGTTCTGTCCGAACTCATCGACCGCCTCCATCCCGCTTCCATCCTGGAGCGGGTTGACCCGCGGGTGCGGGAACTCGAAAGTCTTCCTCCGCGCGAATCCGGCCTTTTACATGGAGAGAAGATTTCGACGAACTTCACGATGAATGGAATCGAATTCCGCTACGAGGCGCTCGAAGGCCAGAAAACCGGATCCTTCCTCGACCAGCGCGAGAACTACTTTGCCGCCGCCCATTACGCCTACGGCGAAGCCCTCGACGTCTTCTGCTATCAGGGAGGCTTTGCCCTCCATCTCGCCCCGCGCTGCTCACAAATCACCGGAGTCGACAGCTCGCGCCCCGCCCTGGAAGTCGCCGACCAGAACGCCGCCCTCAACCAGAAGCTCCTGAAGGGCAGAGAAATCGAGTGGATCGAGGCTAACGCCTTCGACTTGCTGAAGGACTACGCCACCGTCCGACCGCCGCTACGACACCATCGTCCTCGATCCGCCCGCCTTCGCCAAGTCCAAGCGCGATCTCGACGCAGCTCTGCGCGGCTATAAGGAACTTAATCTTCGCGCCCTGAAGATGCTGCGCCCCGGCGGCATCCTGGTCACCTGCTCCTGTTCCTACCACGTCAGCCAGTCCGACTTCCTCGAAATGCTGGCCTCCGCATCCCTCGACGCCCACCGCACCCTCCGGTTGCTTGAAGTCCGCGGGCAGTCCCAGGACCACCCAGTCCTGCTGAATGTCCCCGAAACCGCCTATCTGAAGTGCGTCATAGCAAGCGTAAGCTAATGCAAATGGGAAGCATAGTCAGCTTGACAATGATACGCTCAACTTTTATGATTCTTTTACGCTAACCAAGCGTCTAATAAACTGACCCTGGCCCTGAGGCAGTCTCCAAGGCCGCTCTCGAAATCAAGAACGAACCAATCAACAATTCCGAAGGAGGATTTCACCATGACCGTACTTACCCGATGGGAGCCGTTTCGTGAGTTTTCCACCCTGCAGGACCGCATTAACCGCGTATTCCGCGAGTCCTATCGTGGAGAAGGCAGCGACGAATCCCTGACCACATCCAGCTTTGCCCCCGCCGTTGACGTTTACGAAGACGAGCACCAGGTCACCCTGAAGATCGAAGTGCCCGGAATCGACGAGAAGGACATTGATGTTCGCGTGGAGAACAACACCCTCACCGTGCACGGCGAGCGCAAAATTGAAAAGGAAGAGAAAGAAGAGAACTACCGCCGCGTGGAGCGCCAGTACGGCAGCTTCACCCGCACCTTCACCCTGCCCCAAACCGTAGACACCGAGAACGTTGCGGCGACCTACGACAAGGGCGTGCTGAAGATCGCTCTGCCCAAGAAAGCCGAAGCCAAACCAAAGCAGATCAAGGTCAACGTCGGCTCGGAAAAGCAGGGCAGCGAAAAATCGATCGAAGCCAAGCCTGCTGAAGCCAAGGCCCCCAGCAAAGCCGCGTAAGGTACCGTGGAAGAGCGGCGCTTCAGCGCCGCGTTAGAGGCCCGAATGGGAAGGGCACGACTTCCAGTCGTGCCGTCCAACAGGCAAGACAAAAGCGGGCTTTAGCCCCTGAGGTTTGTGGGAGGCGGCGAACGAAACCGCTTCCCATTATTTTTATTTTGCACCTGAGAAATTTGGCAATTGCACAATTCAACTCCACGGTTTTGAATTACTCAATTACCAAATTACTCAATTACTAAGTCGAGGTTCCCATGCCCATCCGTTGGGACAAATTCACCGTTAAAGCGCAGGAAGCCGTCCAGCGCGCGAGCCAGCTCGCCTCCGAGCATGGCAATCCTGAAGTGTTGCCCGCGCACCTGCTGGCCGCGTTGCTCGAAGATAAAGAAGGCATCGTTCCGCCGGTGCTGGAAAAAATCGGCATCGGCCCGCAGGCGGTGCTGAACGACCTGTACAAAGAGATCGACAAGCTGCCCAAGGTCAGCGGAGAAGCCGCACAGGCCACGCTGTCGAACCAAGTCAACAAGCTGCTGGAATCGGCCTTCAAAGAAGCTGCCAATTTCAAGGACGAATACGTTTCCACCGAGCATCTGCTGCTCGCGGCCACGAAACTCAAGCAGGACGCCGCCTCGCAGACGCTCTCCCGTCACGGCGCGACTTACGACGCGATTCTGAAGGCGCTGACTGTCATCCGCGGCTCGCAAAAAGTCACCGACCAGAATCCCGAAGCGAAGTTCCAGGCTCTGGAAAAATACGCCCGCGACCTGACCGAGCAGGCCCGCCGCGGCAAGCTCGACCCCGTTATTGGACGCGATGAAGAAATCCGCCGCGTCGTTCAGGTGCTATCGCGCCGCACGAAAAATAATCCCGTGCTCATCGGCGAGCCCGGCGTTGGCAAGACTGCCATTGTCGAAGGCCTGGCCCAGCGCATCATTTCAGGCGACGTGCCCGAAGCGCTCAAGAACAAGCGCGTGGTTTCGCTCGATCTGGGCGCCATGCTGGCCGGAGCGAAGTATCGCGGCGAATTCGAAGATCGCCTCAAAGCTGTTTTGAAAGAGATCGAAGACTCCGCCGGCCAGATCATCCTGTTCATCGACGAACTACACACGCTCGTCGGCGCAGGCGCGGCCGAGGGAGCCATTGACGCCTCCAACATGCTCAAACCCGCACTGGCTCGCGGAGAACTGCGCGCCATCGGCGCGACCACGCTCAACGAATACCGCAAGCACATTGAAAAAGACGCCGCCCTAGAACGCCGCTTTCAGATCGTCTTCGTCGGCGAGCCCAATGTCGAGGACACGATCGCGATCCTGCGCGGCCTGAAGGAAAAATATGAGGTGCATCATGGCGTTCGCATCAAAGACTCAGCCATCGTCGCCGCGGCCACGCTCTCGCACCGCTACATCTCCGACCGATTCCTGCCCGACAAAGCGATCGACTTGATTGACGAAGCCGCGTCTTCGCTGCGCATTCAAATCGATTCGCTTCCGACCGACATCGACCAGCTCGATCGCAAGGCCACGCAACTCGAAATCGAGAAGCAGGCGCTGAAGAAAGAAGACGACGCGAACTCGCGCGAACGCCTGGCGGTCATCGAAAAAGAACTCGCCGAGATTCGCGAGAAATCCAACACACTCAAAGCGAACTGGAAAAAAGAAAAAGATTTGATTGCCCGGGTTCGCGCCCTGAAAGGCCAGATCGAGAAGCTCAAAGCCGAAGAGCAAGCCGAAGAACGCAAAGGCAACCTGCAGCGCGTCGCCGAAATCCGCTACGGCCTGATTCGCCAGGCGGAAGACGAACTAGCCAAGCTGAGCCAGCAAATGGAGAGCCAGGCCGGCAAGCGCATGCTGAAGGAAGAAGTCGACGAAGAAGACGTGGCCAGCATCGTCTCCAAGTGGACGGGCATCCCAGTCTCGAAAATGCTCGAAGGCGAAGTCAAGAAACTGGTCACCATGGAAGACCGTCTGCGCCTGCGCGTGATCGGCCAGGACGCAGCGCTGGAGCGCGTGGCCAACGCGATCCGCCGTTCGCGCGCCGGACTCAGCGATCCCAAACGTCCCATCGGCTCCTTCATTTTCTTAGGCCCAACCGGAGTCGGCAAAACCGAACTCGCCCGCGCCCTCGCCGAATTTCTTTTCGACGACGAGCACGCCATGCTCCGCATTGACATGTCCGAATACATGGAGAAGCACTCGGTCGCCCGTCTCATCGGCGCCCCCCCGGGATACGTCGGTTATGAAGAAGGCGGCCAGCTCACGGAGCAGGTGCGGCGCCGTCCGTATGCGGTCGTGCTCTTCGACGAAATCGAAAAGGCGCACCCCGACGTCTTCAACGTGCTGCTGCAGATGATGGACGACGGCCGCCTCACCGACGGCAAAGGCCGCGTCGTCGATTTCAAAAACACTATCATCATCATGACGTCGAATATCGGCTCGCATTTTCTGCAGGCCGACCAGACGCGCACGCCCGCGGACTTTGAAAAGGCCAGCGAGCAGGTGATGAACCTGCTGCACAGCCACTTCAAGCCTGAGTTCCTGAACCGCGTGGACGACATCATCGTCTTCGGCCCGCTCGGCAAGGAGCAGCTGGTGAAAATCATCGAACTGCGCCTGGAAGACGTTCGCCGCCTGCTGGCCGATCGCAAGATTTCGCTCGAGCTCACCGACGCCGCCAAGGACGCGCTCTTCACGCAAGGCTACGACGCCAACTTCGGCGCCCGCCCGCTGAAGCGCGCGATTCAAAAACTGATCCAGGATCCGCTGGCCATGAAGATTCTCGACGGCGAAATCCTCCACGGCGATCACGTAGTAATCGACGCCGACAAGAAAACCGGCAAGCTGCAATTCGAAGTCAGCAAGCGCGTCGGCGAGAAAGAACCAGCCAAAGCGAAACGGTAAAGCGGCAAAGAACGCCACGGATTGACTCGGATTTCCACGGATAACACAAACGCAACTGGGTTTGATCCGTGCGAATCGGTGTTGATCCGTGGCAAAGTTCTGTATCATGTTCCCCGGCGCGAGGCCCTTATGAGAAAGAATTCCACCGCTCTTGCAACTCTCATCCTGATTTCACTCTCTCAACTCTCTTTCTCCCAAGCTCCGATGAAATGGAAGATTCACGATCCCAACCGTCCGGTTCCACCGGTCATCGATCCCGGAACTGCCAGCACGCAGGACACTCCGGGCCGCCCTCCGTCCGACGCGACTGTGCTCTTCGATGGAAAAGATCTTTCCCGCTGGGCCGATAAAGACGGCAAGCCCGCGAAATGGAAAGTCGAGAACGGCTACATGGAAGTCGTCGCCGACACGGGTTATCTTTCCACGCGCGATTCGTTCGGCGACTGCCAAGTGCACGTCGAGTTCTCCGAGCCCTCGCCCGGCGTGGGCGAAAGTCAGGAGCGCGGCAACAGCGGGGTTTTCCTGATGGGCCTTTACGAAATTCAAGTTCTCGATTCTTACCAGAATAAAACCTACGCAGACGGCCAGGCCTCCGCCGTCTACGGACAGTATCCGCCGCTGGTGAACGCGTCGCGTCCGCCGGCGCAGTGGCAGAGCTACGACATTATTTTTCACCGCCCACACTTCAAAGCTGGCAAGCTCACGCATCCGGCGCGCGTCACCGTGCTGCACAACGGCGTGCTGGTGCAGGATAACGTCGAACTCACCGGCCCCACCGCCCACGGCGAACGCCCGCCGTACAAGCCCGGTCCCGACAAGCTGCCGCTGCAATTACAAGATCATGGCGATCCCGTTCGTTATCGCAACATCTGGATTCGCGAACTGAAGGAAGAATAGAACCAGGCCACGGATTTACACGGATTGTCACGGATAGATCAAGAAGCTGGGGCTTGATCCGTGTGAATCCGTGCAAATCCGTGGCTAAAGTTTTTCCTGCTTCCCAGCAAACGCGTCTACCACCGCTGGCGCTTGCGCGAGATACCAGCCTACAGCAACGCGCAACGCAATCTGCAGTCCGTACCAGAAAATCGGAGCGCCAAGCTGCGCCATCGAGATCCTTGGCACGAGCGCTGCAACTCCAATCACCATCACAGCCATCGCCGCCCACCGCGCCCAGTTGTTCAGCCGGAATAAGTCCCCACCCCACCAGCGCCCAGCCGGCGCCCACGAGCAGCGCCATATACGGCCCCGCCAATTCCAGTCCATACATGAACAGCGATCCACTCATCAGCGAGATCGCTTCAGGCGCAATCAGCTTCACCACCCCAATCGTCCATAGATAGATCGCGGCCAGCAAGAAAGATCACCGCAATCGCCGTAACTCCCGCTGGACGCTGCATAAACACGAGCCTAGCAAAACGCGCCGCGGATCTCACCGATCTACACGGATAAATCTAAATTGATAAGCCCCCGTCCCGGTTTATCCGCGTGAATCCGCGCAAATCCGCGGCGAAAGGGTTTCGCGTTTCCCATCTGTGGCACACTGGAATCTATGCACCGTCTCACCCTCGGCGACTTCGAACTCACGGTTCTTTCCGACGGCACCTACCCGCTCGACGGCGGCGCACTATTCGGCGTCATTCCCAAAGTTATGTGGTCGCGCAAGGTCGAGGCCGACGAACGCAACTATGTCACCGTCGGACTCAACTCGCTGCTCATTCGAACCGAAGGGCCGCGCACCGGCCGCCAGACCGTGCTGGTCGAAACCGGCATGGGAAATAAATTGTCGGATCGCATGCGCAAATTCTTCGGCCAGCCTGCGCAGTTGCTCGACCATCTCGCCGCCGCCGGCATGGCTCCCGAGGATGTCGACATCGTCATCAACACTCATCTCCATTTCGACCACTGCGGCTGGAACACTGTAAAAGATAAGACCGGAAAAATCGTCCCCACTTTCCCCCGCGCGAAATACTACGCTCCCGAAGGCGAATGGCAATATGCCCGCCGCCCCAGCGAGCGCGACGTCATCAGCTACCTGCCCGACAACTACGACCCGCTCGTAGCCAGCGGCCAGATGACGCTGCTCAAAGGCGGCGAAGAAATCATCCCCGGCATCTCCGTGAAAACGTTCCCCGGCCACACCGCCAGCATGCAAGCCGTGATCATCCGCAATGGACCTTCAGTCGCTCCCGGAGACGCGTCCCCAGCCGCGGAGCGGCGCCAGAATGCAGCCCACGGCGCAAGCCGTGGGTTACCAGGCGAGACCGACGAAGCCCCAGAGGGGCGTAAGCCGGACGCCGTTGAGAACCCAGACAGCACGAACCCCGCGACCGCCTGCTACATCTCCGACCTCATTCCCACCACCGCGCACCTCGACATCACCTGGGGCATGTCCTTCGACCTCTATCCCCTGCAGACCATCGAGAGCCGCAAGCTCTACTACGCCGAGTCGATCCCAGAAAAATGGCTGACCGTTTTCACTCACGATCCGAAAACACCGTGGGCATACGTGGAGAAAGATGACTCCGGAAAAATGGTGGCGAGGGAAGTGTAGCTTCGGATCGCACTCCTGAAAACTGCTATATTGTTTTCCGCGCGGTGGAATGCTCCAAGCTTGGCTTGGATCGGGCTCTCGGGCTTGGTTGAGCCTCTCTGGGGTCACCCCAGGGGATCGTGAGGAACTGAAATTTTCGTCGCGTGAGCGTCACTGCGCGACCGGCGTAGGCTTTCTCACGCAGGGTCAGACTCGTTGGAGCATTCCGCCGTCATCTGTCATGCAGGACTCTGTTTTGCTCGGAGCGCTGGCCGATTGTCTGCTGGCCGGCGATTCAACCGTCGAACTTCTTGCCGCTCGTTGCCGCCGCATGCTGGGCAAATCCTGGCGTTGGCTTACGCCGTGGCGCAGCGCTATCTCAAGAAATTTGCCGGCGAGACGCATCCCCGGCATCGGGACGTGGTTCAGTTTCTGAGAAACGATCGCGGTTTTCGGCGAGCACGGTCGAAATACTTCAACGAACTCTTCGTTCATCAGTGGCTGACGGAGCCGCAACAAATGCAACCGGTCGCCGCGGCGGCTGGCTGGGACCTTCCCTCCATCTCGTCAGTGGGAGACCTCGCCGCCTGGCTGGCCTCGTGCGGCGAACTCCGTGGTTCGCCGTCCAGAAAGGCTTGGGCTACCACAAGACCGAGCCGCAGCTACGTCACTATCCTTACCGGATTCTTGCCAAACGGTTTGGTAGCATTCGACTGATCGAGGCCCCGAAGCCGCGCCTCAAAGATCTGCAACGCCAGATTCTGCGTTGTATTCTCGAAAAGATCCCTGCGCATCCGGCGGTGCACGTTCGTGAAGAGACGATCGATTCAAACATTCGTCGGCCCTCATGTAGGCCAGCGAGTCGTCCTGCGCATGGACCTGAAACACTTCTTTCATACGTTCGGCGGTGCGCGAATTCAAACTTTTTTTCGCACGCTGGGCTATCCCGAGCCGGTGGCCGACCTGCTCGGCGGAATTTGTCCGAACGCCACTCCGCGCGATGTATGGAATGAGATCTCAGATCAGGGCCCGTAGTGCGTGGGCGAAATCCGCTGGATGTTTGCGCGCCCTCACCTGCCGCAGCGCCGACATCGCGCCTCGCCAAGCTTTGTTGCTACCGGCTCGATTGCCGTCGACCGCAGTGGAAATCGCGTTCCCACCGCGACGGCGGAATGTCCCCGCGAACCTCCGCCAACCCAAGCCTCAGATAAAGCAGTGTGCCCACCACGAGAACGACAAGAGTCGTTACTACTCCAAGCAGGAAATGTTTCATGAAACCTCCGGCGAATATCTGATCCGGGCGAGATGTCGCAGGATTAGACGTCGCCCGGACTAAGGAGATAGCCCAGACCAGAGCCGTGCGTTACTCTGCGACGGAAACCGAGGCGAGTTGGGAGAGTCTTGCCTCGAAGAATTCTTCCACTCTTCGCAAAATCTCCACCGCGTTCTTCGACTCGTAAATCGCCTTGCGCAGCCCAGCGCCGCCCGGAACCCCGTGCGTGAACCACGACGCGAACTGCTTCATCTTCCCGACCGCGTCGGGCAGCTCTTCTTCAATCAACATCGCGAAGTAAGTGCGGATCATCTGGTAGCGGTCGGCTTCGGAGGGATGTTCGTAGAGGCTTTGCCCCGATACAACTCTCGACCCGTGTGCGGACGGGAAGGGCACGGCTTCAGCCGTGCCGTCAGGCTCGCCTGAAAAGTTCAGGGCTTTAGCCCCTGAGGGGGCGCTTCGATCCTCAGCATCCCTCATCGCGGCGCAGTACTGCCCAATCTGCCGGAAGATCCACGGATTCGACGGCGCCGTCCGCCCAATCATCACCGCGTCGCATCCCGTCTGCGTGACCATCGCACACGCATCTTCGGGGCTGCGGATATCCCCATTCCCAATCACCGGAATCTTCACCGCATCCTTTACCGCCGCAATCCATTCCCAGCGCGCGTTGCCACTGTATCCCATTTCGCGCGTGCGGGCGTGCAGCGCCACGGCCGCCAGTCCGCACGATTCCGCCATGCGCGCCAGTTCCACGCACACGATTTCTTCGTCATTCCATCCCGCGCGGAATTTCACCGTGAAGGGAATCTTCACCGCCGCGCGTACCGCCTCGAAAATTTTCCCGATGGCAGGCAGGTCGCGCAGCAGCCCCGACCCTCCATTGCACTTCACGACTTTCTTCGCCGGACATCCCAGGTTGAGATCGACCAGATCGAAGCCGAGCCCCTCGACCATGCGGGCCGCTCCGGCCATCACTGCGGGGTCGCTGCCAAAAAGCTGCGCCGAAATCGGGTGCTCGTCTTCGTAGAAATGAAGATAGCGCTTGGCCTTCTGGTCTTTCTTGCGAAGGACTCCGTCGGCCGAAGTGAACTCGGTCATGATCAGCCCGCATCCGCCCAGGTTGCGGATGAACCGCCGGAAAACGGTATCAGTCACTCCCGCCATGGGCGCCAGCACGGTCGCCGGCGCGATGCGGACGCTGCCGACGGATAACGAACCCTGCACCACCCGCGCGGCCCATGTGGCGCGGGCACTCCTGCCCGCGTCCGCCAGCGCACCGCACCCCGCCGAATTGTCCCAGAACTTCTTCACCGTCTTATTCTACCTGCCGTCACCAAAAACAAAACCCTCGCCAAAGCGAGGGCTGAATTGCCTGTTGTGTCTTTCGGCTCTATCCGTGTAAATCCGCGCAAATCCGCGGCGAAAGCTTTTAGTTCTTGCTCGCTGCGGCAGCCGGAGTCGCCGGTGCGTCCTTTTTCGCGTATTTACGCCGAAATCGCTCCACGCGCCCGGCGGTGTCCATCAGCTTCTGCTTACCGGTAAAGAACGGATGGCAGTTCGAGCAGATTTCAACACTGATGTCGCCCTTATGCGTCGACCTCGTCATAAATGCGTTGCCGCACGCGCAATGCACGCGCACTTCGTTATAAGCGGGATGAATAGCTGCTTTCATGGGATCCTAACCTCAATTCGAGTCTTTAGATTCTACCGGATATCCACAGGATTCAGCAATCCCCGCAGAAGCTGTCAGCTCTCAGCAAGATCCACCGAATCAACGATTTTCCGTCGGCGTCATCCCGAGCGAAGCCGTTCTTCAGGCGGAGCGAGGAGCCTGCCCTGAGCGGAGCCGAAGGGATCTCGCGCGAACAACCCGACAAGCTCCCACCCCCTGGCAGCTCCCCTAGAATCTGAACAAGTAACTCGCCTTCACGAAAAACTGCCGACTGTCGTTGAGATAGCCCCTGGCAGTATTGGACACACCCACACCCGGCTGCACTCTGAGGTTCTGCAGGTCGCTGTTGTAGCCCACGTAAATCGCCGTGCCTGGGTGCACGAGATAGGTAACCAGGAAGTCGGCGTTAAACTCCTTCGACGTCGGCAGGTACGTATACGGAGAGCCCACCCCCGGCGTCCCCGCCAGCAGCGAGTTATATTGCAGGATCATGCGCAGCGAAAGCTGTGGCGTGAACTGCCAGTTCCACTTGCTCCGCAGGATGTGGTCGTTGAAGATTCCTTGCCCCGCGCCGGGATTCTGCGACTGCTCGAAAAGATAGGCGCTGCCGGTCGTCCGCAGCCGGTCGAACAGATAAGTATTCTCGATTTTCAGCGGCTGCATCGGCCGCAAGGTCAGGCTCGCCCAGGCCGAATCCTGCCGCGCCACGAACGGCTGGTTGTAGGGCGTGGACGCGGCAGCCGTCTCCGGCGGCAGCGCCACGAAATTCACCCCGTCGCCCCAGTAATAGTTCGCGGTCAGGGTTGCCTTCTTGAAATACCCGGTCGAAATCGTGGCTCCGCTGGTGTGCTGGTGATAGTCCTGGTTGCCCGCGTTCGGCGACGAACAATACAGCGAGAATCCCAGAAAGCAAAAGTCCCGCGGACGCAGCCGCTCCCGCGTTTCCTCGTAAGGCCGCAGAAAAACGACCGTCTGGCCTCGCCCGATAATCGCCAGATAAGGAGAGTAGTCGGTGTCCAGGCGCAGGCCGGTGTGGTCAAAGTCGTAGCGCGTGACCAGCGACGGCCCCCAACTCAGAATCCATCCTTTCTTCGGACGAAAGCGGTAGCGAGCCTCCTGCGTGGTCTCTCGAATATCGACGCGGTTGATGAATCCCGGAACGGTGACGAATCCCGGCGTGATGTCGTTGTACGTTCCGTCGTACGCGAAATGCAGCCCGTCGCGCTGCAACTCCAGTTTCTCCGCCGGGCCAGCGTAATGGTTCCCGTTACCCAGGTTGCCCGAACTGAAGGGATACAGGTTGGCTTCGCAATTCAGTTTCAGATTGCTCGAGCTGACCACGCCCTGGCCTTCGAGCGTCCAGTTAGGATTCAATTTCAGCCGCGTGTCGATGCCGCCAATGCGGTTAAACTCCCCGCTGGTTGGGCACTCCCAGTCGGTGTAGATTGCGCCCACGCTCGACTGCTGAAAAATGTCGCGGCTTACCCGCCCGATCGTGAAGTACGATCGAACCCCCGACAGGGGGCTCGAATCCGGCACAGCGAGCCCCGGACTGCGATCGTCCGTCGCCATCACGCCCACCGAATACGGCCCATCTTTTCCCGTAAGCCGAATTCCCGCCGATGGGTCGCCGATGCTGCGTGTAAACATCAAATCCATCGGCGTGCGGAAGAAGTCTTCACTCTCCAGAAAGAACGGACGCTTTTCCGGAAAATAAACCGCATAGCGCTGGTTCACCGTGATCTGCGGGTCCTCGGACTCAACCTGGCTGAAATCCGGATTCGCCGTCATATCCACTACGAAGTGGTCGTGGATCACGAACTTCGCGTCCATGCCCGGCTGCCCTTGCACGTCCGCATGCTGAAAATAAGGATTCGTGGGATCGCGCGTATCCAGCGCCCGGAAGCCGCGCAGCAGGCCGTAGGGAATGAGTTCAATACTGTGACTGGGCGAAATTCCTTCCAGCCCGTACAACGTCGCCGCCTGCCCCAGTCGTCCCGCCACCTTCCGCGAAATGTACGGCCAGAAAGCGTCTTCATTCAGGCGGTTGATTCCGCGATACAAAATGATTCCCCACTCCTGCTTCTCGGTCGGCGGAAAGCGCAGGCTCTTGAAAGGAATCGCGAGCCAGACCACATACCCACGGCTGGTCACTTTGCCGCGCGAGTTCCACACGGTGTCAAACGATGTGTCGAAGTTTCCGTTCACTTCGGCGCGGGAAGCCTCGGTCCAGATCGCGTCCCACTGCACTCCGAGTGGCGTGGTCTGAAATGCATAAGCCCGGCGCCGGTCGTGAAATGTATCGAGAATGACCTCGACCTGATCGTCGTCGTAAATGTCTTCGCGCCGCGACATACGCGCGCGCACTTGCCGGGGATCGTCGAAGCAGACGAACACCACGTACAGATTTCCTTGGTCATAGCCCAGATACGCTTCGGTAGTCTGGGAAACACTCTCCCCGTCGTGCGGAGTGCGCTGCGTGAAGCCGGTGACCTTTACCATCTGCAGCGCTACTTCTCCTTGCGGCTTCATGCCAAGAAAATCTTCCAGAGCCGGTGCGCGAGCCAGCCGCGGGATGGTCAGTGCTGGCGATGCCGCTTGCGCGGATGAAGCCTGTGAGCCCGAACTTTGGGCGGGAGGCCTATTCTGCGCCACAGCCGTGCCCCATGCGCACGCCGCCGCCCCGGCGAGAACCGCCGCTGCCAGAACCTTCCGCCGAATCTTGGATGTAAGACCCAGACTCCGCTCCCAACAAGCCATTTCAACGCCGCCTACCGTTTAGAAGGAATCGAGCAAGATACACCAAGAATCGACCAACAAGACAGGAAAACGATGTTATTGAGGTTTGCCGAACAGGTAGGTCCGAGGAGGCTAAGCCTCTTAGCGTTCTATCCGCGTCGATCCGTGTAAATCCGCGGCGAAAGGGCGTTAGCTAGAACAACGAACTCTGTCTTCTCGTCGGCGTAATCCCAAAATGATCGTATGCCAGTTGCGTCGCCACGCGCCCCCGCGGTGTGCGGTTCAAAAATCCAATCTGCATCAGGAACGGCTCGTAGATTTCTTCGATCGCGTCCGGCTCTTCCGCCAGCACCGCCGCCAGCGTATTCACGCCCACCGGACCGCCCTGATATTTCTCAATGATGGTCAGCAGCAGCCGCCGGTCCACTTCATCAAACCCGTACTGATCCACTTCCAGCATCTTGAGCGCCGCCTGCGCGGTCGGCAAGTCAATCTTCCCCGCTCCGCGCACCTGCGCGTAATCCCGCACTCGCCGCAGCAGCCGGTTGGCGATTCTTGGTGTCCCGCGCGACCTTCCCGCGATTTCTTTCGCGCCCGCATCGTCGACCGCCACTCCCAGAATCTCGGCGGACCGCTCCACGATTACACGCAAATCTTCCGGCGTATAAAATTCCAGCCGTAGCACAATCCCGAACCTCGAGCGCAGCGGCCCGGAAATCAATCCCGCCCGCGTGGTCGCTCCTACGAACGTAAACGGCTTCACTTCCAGCGTATGCGTGCGCGCCGACGGCCCCTGCCCAATAATGATGTCAAGCTTGTAATCCTCCAGCGCCGAATACAGCAACTCCTCCAGCACCGGCTGCAATCGGTGAATTTCATCGATGAACAGCACCTGCTTGTCCTGCATGTTGGTGATGATCGCCGTCAGGTCGCCCTTGATCTGTAACAACGGCGCCGCCGTCGGTTGAAAGTGCACGCCCAGTTCGTTGGCAATAATATTGGCCAGCGTCGTCTTACCCAGCCCCGGAGGCCCATACAGCAGAACATGGTCCATGGCCTCGCCGCGCGACCGCGCCGCCTCGATCGCCACCGCCAGATTCTCTTTGATCTTGTTCTGCCCGATAAACTCGCCCAGCCGCTGCGGACGCAGCTTCAGCTCAAACGAGGAATCGTCCTCCACTGGTGCCGCCGACACCAGCCGCTCCCGGTTGTAGTTCAGGTCCGGATTATTTTTCGCCGTAGCCACTGCTCCGGATGGTAGAACGAAACGCGAAGCCGCGCAATCGGCCTTCTGAGTCGCAGGATCGATTCGATACCTTGAGGAGACCTGCAAGACGACACCACCTGCGGAATTCACCGAACCTTAACTCCGCTGTCACGGGCCGTTAACAGATTCCCACTAGGGTTCTCAAGTTGATCCGGCTGGACTCCCGCGCCCCTGGCAGGATTTGAAGGTGCCGGCGCCCGTGGTCCATGTCCGAGACGATTCTCATCGAGAAACCTCAGGAGACCACTATGAAAAAAATAGCCTTAGCTCTGGGCCTGCTCGCCGCTTTCACGGGTACTGTGCTCGCTCAAGAGGGCGCTGTTCCGAAAGGCATTCCTCATCTCGACCATGTGTTCGTCATCATGATGGAAAACCATGGTTACACCGAGATCGTTCACAATCCCAACGCTCCGTTCATCAACCGCTACGCCCACTCCGCCAATCTAGCGGCTAACTATTTCGCCGTCGCCCACCCCAGCCTCACCAACTACCTTGAAGTCGTCGGTGGATCGAATTTCGGCATCCACAGCGACAACAATCCGGACTGGCACAACGCTAATTGCACTCCGAATATCGTGGCGCCCTTCTATACCACCACCGACTTTCCGGCGAGCGCAGCCGTCTGCCCCATCGCGGGCGAAGGCATGGATGCCGCCACGCCGGCCATCGACCTTACCAACGAGTGTCCCGATCCGTCGACGGCCGATCCCTGCCCGCCAGGCTTGATCGACCTTGATGGCAGTGCGATTCCGGCTGCCCCCACCGTTGGTAAGATGATCGGAGATCAGCTGGCCGAAAGAGACCGCGTTTGGAAGAGCTATCAGGAGAGCCTGCCCGCCGCCGGAGCCGATGGCATCGCGTATAGCGATGGATTCTTCACTGACCTCTCGACCATCCCCGATTCTCTGGGCGGCTCGGCTGCCTTCGTCAAACTGTACGCCGCGAAGCACAACCCGTTCGTGTACTTCAAGAGCGTGCAGGAGGGCCACAATCCCCACAACAGCCTGGCCAACGTTGTAGGCTTCCAAGGCAAAGGTGGCCTTTACGATGACCTGGGTTCCGGCCGCTTGCCCGCGTTCGGGCTGATTTCGCCCAATCAGTGCAACGATCAACATGGACGTGGCAACGGCGGCGCGCAGTGCGCCTTCGATCCGATCACCGACGGCTCACAAGCGGGACTGAACCCGGCGCTGATCTATGTTGGCGACCTCGAATTAAAAGCGATTGTGACGGCGATCCACGATTCTCCGGCGTGGCGATATGGCCGCAACGCAATCGTGACGGTCTGGGATGAGAACGATTACAGCTTCGTGCCCAACCTGAACCAGGTTCTCGTCATCGTGGATACCAACTTCGGGCCCCACGGCAAGAAAAGTGCGAAGTTCTATTCGCACTTCTCGCTGACCAAGACTCTGGAAGGCGCCTTCGGCTTGCCTTGCCTGAATCACGCCTGCGACGCCAATGTAAGCCCGATGTCCGACCTGTTTGGTGGAGATCGCGACTAGGTTCTTATCGCCGAAATATGGGCCGTCCGACAGGACGGCCCTTTTTCTTGGCTTCAATTACCAACTTTGCTGCCCTTCGTTTTCCGCGGCTGTTCAGGAATCTCACTTGACACCGATGTCAAGCTCGCTTTACATTATAAATGTCAAGCACGCTTGACTCGGAGAACTCAATGGACGCCAACGCGAAGCGCTACCTCAAAGAGTTCGGCGGTTCTATGGCCGCCTACTCAGCGATGGTCCCCATTTCCATCTGGATGTTGCGGGGCCACGAGCACACGCCCCTGGGATATTGCATCGCCGCCCTTCCCATAGTCCCGTCGGCATTGGTCCTGTGGGCCTTTATGCGAATGTTCCGCAACCTCGACGAGCTGCAGCGGCGCATCCAGCTCGAAGCCGTCGCCTTCAGCTTCCTAGCTACTTGCCTCATCACCCTCACCTGGGCTTTTCTGCAGAACGCCGGACTGCCCCGCTTTGACGTGAGTTGGGTCGCGCCCCTGCTGATCATGCTGTGGGGCCTGGGTCTGGGCATCGCCAAGCAGAGGTACCAGTGAAAAACGCCGTCCGCGACCTGCGCGCCCTCCTCAACTGGACCCAGGCCGACCTCGCCGACAAACTCGGCGTCTCGCGCCAAACTGTCAATGCCATCGAAACCGAAAAATACGACCCCAGCCTCCCCCTGGCCTTCAAAATCGCCAGGCTATTTCGCAAGCCAGTAGAGGAAATTTTTAAGGCGTAGCTGACCTTGATCAAGAGCAGGAACGCGCGAGGGCATATCCTTGGAAGGGCACAACTCCTACCGCCCTTCGCTCGCTCTCATTCCGCGCGTCCCCGTGGCATGCCGCCAACTGCTTCATAATCGTGAATGTCTGCACAGCATCGTGAATGCCTGCACAGCATCGTGAATGCCTGCACAGCATCGTGAATGCCTGTATAACCGTGGAAGAGCGGCCCTTTCAGGGCCGCGTTAGCGCGCGAGAAAAAATTCGGGCTTCAGCCCCCGCGGTAGGCTTCGCGAACGCACCCCTAGAAATCACAACGCTCCCTACTTCGGGTACCACTCCAGCAGCCGCACCTCAATCCCCGTCCCTTCCAGCGCTTTTTGAAATACGCTGAGATCGGAGCCGCGGTAGTGATACGGAATCACAATCTTCGGATGGAACGCCTTCACCGCATCCGCCGCCTCTTCTGGCGGCATGGTGTACGGCAGATTCATGCACACAAACGCCACGTCGATATTCTTCAGCGCCCGCATCTCCGGCACACCCTCGGTGTCGCCAGAAAAATAAAATCGCTTCCCGCCGTACGTGAGCACGTACCCATTCCCGCGCCCCTTGTCGTGAAACAATTTTCCTGGCTCAGGTCCGCGTTTCAGGTTGTAAGCCGGAATCGCCTCAATCGTCCATCCGCCCCACGTCTTCGTCTCCCCGTTGGCGATGGGCTTGGCCGTAGTGACGGTCGCAACCACCGCTGGCGCGGCGAAAATCTCAGTTCCCGCCTTGCTCACATCCTTAATCGAATCCGGATCCATATGATCGCCATGAATATCGGTGATCAGAATCAGATCAGCCTTCGCCATCCCCGCAAACTTCACCGGCTTCGCCGGATCAAGATAAATCGTCTTCCCACCTGCCTCAATCAGAGTGCTGGCATGGTTCAGCGGAGTTATCTTCACCACCCCGGCTGCAGTAGAAAATTCCTGAGTCTGCGCCGCCGCATGCACCCTCGGCGCCAAAGCAAGAAGAAAAATAAACGCAGCACTCACCAAGATCAAAATCGCCTTCATCCCAATCCTCACTTTCAAAAATATCCTCTCCAAAAAATGTCATCCTGAGCGAAGCGTGAGCGCCCTGAAAGGGCGGTCATGCGCAGTCGAAGAGCCTGCCCTGAGCTTGCCGAAGGGACCCCTATCACTCAAACGCGCCCCCGGCGGCTGCAAGGCATTTTCACGGTGCTTCGGCCTTCACTCACCCTGCCTGAGCCTCACCCGTAAGAACTATACGCCTGACGACCGCCGGTGTTTAAGGTGTAGAAGCTCGGCTTACGAATGTGACACAGCAATGTGTCACATAGTTGACAATGTGCCACATCATTCTGTCACAATATCCTTATGCCCTCGGTCAACATCCGCCAGCTTCGCGACACCCGCCGCCTCAAAGCCTGGTTGCGCGCCGGCAAGACCATTGAACTCCGCGACCGCGACCGACTGATCGCTAAAATTGTCCCCGAAAATGAGTTGCCCAAGAAGCCGGTGAAGTGGCCTGATTTCGAGGCGCGGGCCCGAGAAGTTTTGGGTGATCGTGTCCTCCCCAATGTGGTACTCGAGGATCGGGGGCGCTATTGAACGTCTATGCGGATTCTAGCTTCGTGGTGTCCTTGTATCTGACTGATGTCCATTCTCCCGAAGCGCGTCGCCGAATCCAAGGTGCGCCGCCTCTCATCCTGACCCCTTTTCACAAAGCGGAATGGTTTCACGCTTTAGGTCAACATCAGTTTCGGGGAACCTTGACACCCGACAGAGCACGGATGATGGATGCGCAGTTTCTTTCAGACGAGGCATCTGGTTTGTATCGCAAGAGCTCTCTGCCGGAGGGAGCCTTCGAAGTCTGCGCCGACCTTGCGCGCAAATACGCCCCAGCACTCGCCATGCGTACCTTGGATAGTCTTCACGTCGCCTGCGCCCTCGAACTCAAGGCCGACCGCTTCTGGACCTTCGACGAACGCCAGGCCAAACTCGCCAAGGCGCGAGGATTGAAAACTTCCTAGCCGCTCTTGTTGGACTCTCACTTTCAAGAAAATGTCATCCTGAGCGAAGCATGAGCGCCTGAAAGGCGTTCATGCGCAGTCGAAGGACCCCTATCAGCAGAGTCACTCTGAACGGCCGCAAGGCGTTCTCCCATCAGAGGACCTTAGCCAGTTCGGCCAATACGATATCGCCGTAATCCGCATCCTTGATCGAAAACTCAGCCTTGTTTGCTAACGTGTTCAGATTTAGGAACACTTCGCCCTCCCCGCCGGCAAGGAAGATTTTCATTGCCATCCAACCACCCGGCGGCTTATCGCTGAAGCCCCCCTCACGAGAACGTGACTGATTCTCTCCCAGAATCGCAAACTCAAAAGGCAACGAGGCTATTCTTTTCACCTTGTTCGGGACCGTCTTGGCTTCGAGCGCCTTTTTCAGATCAGCCAGAAGAATGCTCGGATCAGAACCCGGCTCGCGTAAGAAACGGCCACTTCCTGACGAAATGGGAAATTTCTTGTCGCTATCTGCCTTGGTCGGACCCAATTCAATCCGAAACCTCGCGACCTTCCCGGCTGTAGCGTAAGAGGCAACCCATTGGCGAAAACCGGATTTGCTCTCGACCGGGGCAATCTCGAACATGACGGCACCTTCCGTCGGACTACTAGGCTCGACCTGACGGTCCGTTCGCTTGTCTGAATTTTGTGAACAGGCGGGCAGACTCATCAGTAAAGCCACGCTTAGAAAGGCCCGCGCGATTATTATCGCCATACGCAAACTCGCCCCTACTCCTCCTCTTCCTTCACTTCTCCCCTCTCCGCCTTCGCCTTCTCAATAATCTTCTCCTGCAACTGCCCCGGTACCACGTCGTAATGATGCATCTCCATATTGAAGCTCCCGCGCCCCTGCGTCATCGACGTCAGCTCGACGCCGTAAGTCAGCATCTCGGCCATCGGCACTTCGGCCTTCACCACGGTGTTGCCGCCCTTGTTGTCCATGCCCTGGATGCGCCCGCGCCGGCTGTTCAAATCGCCCATGATCGATCCCGCGAAGTCGTCCGGCACGGTGATTTCCACATGCATCACCGGCTCCAGAATTGTCGGCTTCGCAGTCTCCATCGCCTTGCGGAACGCGATCCGCCCCGCCATCTGAAACGACATGTCATTCGAATCCACATCGTGATACGACCCGTCATACAGAGTCACGCGGAAATCCACCACCGGAAATCCCGCCAGATGTCCCCGCGCCGCCGCATCCTTGATGCCCTTTTCGATGGCCGGAATATAGTTCTTGGGAATCGCGCCGCCAAAAATATCGTTCACAAATTCAAACTGCCCGCCCCGCGCCAGCGGCTCCATCTTAATTTTGCAATCGCCGTACTGCCCGTGTCCGCCGGTCTGCTTCTTGTGCCGCCCCTGCACGTCCGCCTTGCCGCGAATCGTCTCCCGGTACGGCACCTTCGGCGCCTTCAACACGACCTCGGTGTGATAGCGCTTCTTCAGCTTCGCCACCACGACTTCAATGTGCTGCTGTCCCGTGCCCGCAATCAAAAACTCCTGCGTCTGCGGATCGCGAAAGAACCGTAGCATCGCATCCTCTTCCATAAGCTTGTGCAGGCCGGGCCCCAGCTTGTCTTCATCGGCGCGGCTCTTCGGTTCAATGGCAAAGGTGATCGCCGGCTCCGGCAGCTTTACCCGCGGATACTGAATCGGCGCCGCCTTATCGCCCAGCGTGTCCCCGGTCAGCGTATCTTTCAATTTCGCGACCGCGCCAATATCGCCGGCATGCAACTCCGGCACCGGAACCGCCGTCTTCCCCTGCATGGTCGAAATGTGCGCAAACTTTTCCTGCGCTCCGCGGCTGTAGTTCACCAGCGTCGCGTCATTCTTCAACACGCCGGAGAAAACTTTGAAAAATGAAATCCTTCCCGCGAACGCGTCTGACACCGTACGAAACACGTACGCAGACACCGGCTCGGTATCGTTCTCATGCCGCTTCGGAGGCTCCGCGCCCTCCGGAGCTTCGCCCTGCACCCACTCATGCTCCGACGGCGCCGGCGTGTAGTCGACAATAAAATCCATCACCCGGTCGGCGCCGATATTCCCCAGCCCCGAACTAAAGATGACCGGGAAAATCTTGTCCTCGCGGATCGCGTTATGCAGCGCCGGAATCAAATCCTCTTCGCCCAGCGTCCCTGCCTCAAAAAACTTCTCCATCAACTTGTCGTCGCCCTCGGCGACCAACTCCACCAGCATCTCGTGCGCTTCCTGCACCTGCGCCCGCATGGTCGCCGGAATCTCCGTCTCTTTCCCTTTGCCATTCCCGCCCAGTTCGTACGTGTAAGCCTTCATACGCACCAGGTCGACCACGCCGGTCAGACTTTTCTCGGAGCCAATCGGCAACTCAATTGGAATCACGTCTCGCCCGAACGCCGCCACCAGCGATTCCAGCACGCGCTCCGCATTCGCACGGTCGCGATCCATGCGATTCACCACAATCAGCCGCGGAGTCTTATATTCCTCGCAATAATTCCACACCCGCTGCGTCACCACCTCCACGCCGGCCACGCCATCCACGACCACAATCGCGGCGTCCACCACCGGCAACGCCATCTTGGCCTCATGCACAAACATGTTGAACCCGGGCGTGTCCAGAATATTGATCTTCGTCGTCCCCCCGTTACTCCCCCACTCCACCACCGCCAGCCCGGTCGAAATCGACATCTTCCGCGCAATCTCTTCCTCGTCGTAGTCGGTCGTCGCCGACCCGTCATCCACGCGCCCCAGCCGTGGCGTCGCTCCCGCGGTGTACAACATAGCGGACGCGAGCGTAGTTTTCCCCGCGTGCCCGTGTCCGACCAAAGCAATGTTGCGGATGTTTGCTCCCGAGTAGACTTTCAATTTGGGCTCCTTCGGCAGGCGCTGGGAAAGATACGGCCCATGAAGAAGGAAAATTAGGACAAGCAACAGGCCAGCCCAGCATCCCCTGCCAAAACAAAGGATGCTACCACGCACAGAGCCAAGCCTCAACCCACAGCTTTTCTCCGCGACCTCCGCGGCATTTCTCTGCGCCCTTCGCGGTTAAAGTCTCTTGATTTTCTTGCTTTTAGGTTTGAATCGGGCCCAGTAGCGACGTGAACACCAACAGGAACCAGGAAAGGAAACTAGCTACTAGCAATCCGAAATTTTGTCCCACAACACTACCAGTTACGGGCTTCCGCACCCAGAAAAAACTCAAATTCAGATCTGAAATGGTCAAGCCGGTCCACACCCCGTACCATCTTGATTCCCCCACCCGCAATGAAGTACCCCACATCTGTAGATACGTTCCGTCCCGCGAGCAAAATAAAAGCCCGGCCTGATCGGGGCCGGGCTGTTTTTTCACGCACACGGCACTCAGTACTCGCAGCTTGGGCGCTGCCGACGTTTTCCCTGCCCTACGTTCCGTCACCGCTCAGCGTGACTTGTTCCGGAGTGTCACCGCCGCCATTCCATATGTAAAGCGTCGAACTCTTGGGCCCGTTGAATTTGGGCGTGAACGTCACGCTAAACGTGCAACTCGCTCCCGGGGCCACACCGGTTCCACAAGTGTTAGTCTGCGAAAATCGAAGGAATTCACCGCCCTTGATCTGGACGTTGTAAATGTCCACGACCCGGCTGGTGGCGTGATTCGTTAAAGTGACCGTCTGCGCGGAGCTGGTCGTCCCTACCCCTTGGTTGCCGAAGTTCAAACTCGTCGCGGACAAAGTCACCACCGTCCCCACACCGCTCAGCGCCACCGTCTGCGGGCTATTGGCGGCGTTGTCGGTAATGGTTAAGGTGCCGGTTTTGGCGCAGATACTCAATGGTCGGAAGGTCACGCTGATCGTGCATTTCGCGCCCGGCAAAACAGTAGAACCGCAGTTGTTGTTCTGCAGGAAGTTGGCGCTCACGACAATGCCGGAGATGTCGAGCGTCTGGCCTCCCGTATTCGTCAAGATTATCTTCTGAGCGCTGCTCGGCGTGTGAATCAGCTGCGACCCGAAATCCAGGTTCGAAGCAGAAAGTTTAGCCGTCGGTCCTTCCGCCTGCTGCAGCAGTACTGACACAAAACTGGCGCCCAGGTTAGCCACCACCAGATCGAGCCCGCCGTCCCCGTCGAAATCGCCAACCGCTACCTGCTCAGGATTCGGTCCTGTGGCAAAGCTGAGTGGATTCCGGAAAGTTCCATCGCCGTTGCCCAGCAGAACCTGCACCGTGTCAGCGGGGGAGTTCCGCACGATCAGATCCAACTTCCCATCGCCGTTCAAGTCGCCCGCAGCCGCGGTACAGTCGTTAACGTTGTTCCCGCACGACGTGTGATATCGAGACCAGGCTCCGAAAGGTCCCTCCCCGTTCCCTAACAAAATAGAAACCGTCCCTGCGGTTCCGCTCGTTTCGCTAAAAACCGCCAGATCGAGTTTGCCGTCCCCGTTAAAATCGGCAAGCACCACCGATTGAGGGTTATTCGATTGTCCGGGATGGGCTGCATTACGCTCAAAGTTGCCATCGCCGTCGCCCAGCAGAACTGCATACGTTTCGCCGTTTGCATTGCCAGCAACCAAATCCAGGTTGCCATCTCCATTCAAATCGCCCACTGCCATCCCGAGACGGGGCCTGCCCCACAGCGCAACGACACCTGTCGAAATTGCCGTCGCCGTCCCCGAGTAGGACGGAAACCGTGCCGTCGGCGACATTGGTGAGAGCCAGATCCAGCTTGCCATCGCGGTTGAAATCGCCCCGCCACCAGTAGCGGCCTCCACCGACGCCCGTCGGGAGTCGACGGCCGCCTTGCGAATGTGCCCGTCACCGTCCCCCATCAGAATCGAAATGGATTGCGAGCCTTCGTTGAAAACGGCCAGATCCAGGATGCCGTCGCCATTGAAATCGCCCGCCACCACCGTGCTGGGAGTGGACTCGACGGGATAGTCCACATGAGGCCGGAAAGTTGCCGTCGCCGTTACCCAGCAGGATCGACAACTCGCCGCTGCCATAGCTTGAAACCGCGAGATCCAGTTTTCCGTCCCCGTTGAAGTCGCCCGTCGCCACCGTCTCGGACCCGTAAGCGCCCGCAACCTCTGTGCTTCTGAAGCCGAACAGACACAGTCCGGAACCGTAACCGGCGAGAACACTACATTCGACTTGCCGCCGCCCGGCGCTGGATTGACCACCGTCACCCACGCCGTTCCCGCCGCTGCTATGTCCGAGGCGGAAACCGTCGCGGTCACTTGCGATCCGCTAACCATTTGCGTCGTCAGCGGGGCGCCGTTCCAGTTCACTACCGAAGTCGGCACAAAGCCCACTCCGTTTAACGTAAGAGTGATATCCCGCCCCGCCCGGTGCCACCGCATCTGGGCACCAGCGGCTGGCTAATGAACGGTACCGGAGCCTGCGCCGAGCTTAGCGCCGACAGCAATCCCAGCAACACGAAGCCCAGAACTATCCCATGTTTCTTCATGACAGTTTCTCCTTGAGTTTTCCTGCTGGTGGGTGGCAGTCGCTTACCAACAGCTACCGGGGTCCCTGAGAGCTACCGACGGACCAGTGGGAGTACCAAGTATCCGTATCAGGCGAGGCGGGTCGAAAGCAGTGATGAGGATCACGCGGTCGCGTGACTCTCATCGGGGGAAGACTCCGGAAATCTGTCGGAAACAGACGGCGCCCCATTTTTCTCGCGAGAGTGGCGGAAGCGAGGATCTGCTAGAAACAACGATAAGAACGCTACCGGCGGAATCAAAACAGTAAACACCATCCCTAAGAACTCAAGGCTTGTCCCACTAACCTGGCACCTGGCGCGATCCGCGAGCCTGACCTGGCCCCGAACTTCCCAAGAATAGGTTCCGCCTGACCACTCCCCGTAACCAACTTGGTTCAGCCGAGTCCCGAAACTACTTCCTACCCTCTCTCATACGCATGCTTCTTCTCCAACTCCTCCACCGCCCGAAGCCGCGCAGTTTCAAATCGCTCCGCCTGATTTACTAGCCCCGGCGTGGCCACAGCGTACTCGCCTTCGATCCTCAACCATCCGTCCTCCGCCCCGTGCGCCGCAATCTGCATCAGGTGCTCGGTCGTAGTCTGCAAATACTGCGCCTCCGCCGGATCCCCGATCCACACTTGCACCTCAGAAGCGGGTGCCCCACCCTTCTCGCGTTCTGTGCGAGAGGGTGGGGACTTCGACTCTTCCCCGGGTGCCCCATTTCTCGCGTCTTTTGCGAGAAGTGGGGATTGCAGCTTCGTCTCCCAATAAACCTTCCGCTCCACAAACTCCGCCATCGCCTCATCCGTAGCCTTGCCAAATACCCACTGCCCCCGTTTGAAATCGTAATGCCGGCTCGAGAACGGCACCGGCAACAATTTCCCTGACTTCAAAAACTCAATCTGCCTCCGGTCCACTTCCTTGCGTAGCGCGTTGATCACCGGAGCCTCCACATCCTGCGGCTCCAGCGACGGCAACACTTCGCGCACCGTCTGCGAAAGGTTCACCGCCACCGGCGCATGCAGTCCCTCCGACCCCTCCAGCACGATGTCCCCATGCAGCACCCAGAAATCCGCCCCCGACGTCGACGCATGAAACGGCCACTCCAGCCGAAACCGCAGCGGCAGCCCGTTCAGCGTCACCCAAATCTTTTTTTCGGCCATCTCCCGCGCCTCGTCCATCACCCCACCACTTTTCGCCTGAGTCATAAGTCCAATCCCCTGTGCATCCCTGTGTCCCCTGTGGTTAAGTTCCTAGGAAGTGAGTTCAATCTGCAATCTTAAATCTGCAATCCGCAACCGGCGCTCCTACTGCCCATCCAGCGTGGACCGCACCTTCAGCGCCAGATCCACCTTGCTGAACGGTTTCTGCAGCAGCTTCACTCCCGGCTCCAGCACCTTATGCTGCACCACCATATCGTCGGTATAGCCGGTCATGTACACGATCTTGGTCTGCGGACGCTTGGTCAACACTTTCTCCGCCAGTCTCCGCCCGCTCATCCCCGGCATAATCACGTCAGTGAGCAGCAGATCGATGCGCTCCGGAAACTTCTCCGCCTCTTGTACCGCCTGCTCCGCGCTCGCAGCCTGCAATACCCTGTACCCGTATCCTTCCAGGAAGATGCGTGTCAGCTCGCGCAGGTCGGGCTCATCTTCCACAATCAAAATCGTCTCGCACCCGCCCATCACTTCGGCAGCAACCGTGCCTCGCGGCTTCGGCACCCCGCCATCGGCCGCAGGCAAGTAGATCCGGAACTCCGACCCCCGCCCTACTTCACTCTCCACCTGAATGCTTCCTCCGCTCTGCTTCACGATCCCATACACTGTCGCCAGCCCGAGCCCCGTGCCCTTGCCCATTTTCTTCGTCGTAAAAAATGGCTCAAAGATGTGCCCCAGCGTCCCTGCATCCATTCCATGTCCGGTATCGCTCACCTGCAACATGACGTATCGACCCGCTTTCAATTCCAGATCCCGCGCGCCCTCAGCGTCTACCTCCACATTCGACGTTTCCATCACCAGCTTCCCGCCCTGCGGCATGGCGTCCCGCGCATTGATCGCCAGATTCATCAGCACCTGCTCCACCTGCCCCGGATCCACCTTCACCGGCGCCAGCGAGGGATGCAACTTCGCGACCAGCTCAATATCCTCGCCAATCACCCGCGCCAGCATTTTCTGTACATCCGCGACCGCTTCATTCAAGTCCAGCACTTTCGGCAGCAGCACCTGCTTGCGGCTGAACGCCAGCAATTGCTGCGTCAACGACGCCGCCCGTTCCGCCGCCCTCCGAATCTGCTCCAACCCGTTTCGGGACCGCTCGTCCACTCCCATCGCCAGCATCAGCTCCCCATGTCCCATGATGATGCTCAAAATATTGTTGAAGTCATGCGCCACTCCGCCCGCCAGCCGCCCCACCGCCTCCAGTTGCTGCGCATTCCGCAACTGCTCTTCCAAGTGCATTCGCTCCGTCACATCCCGCGAAATCCCCCACGTCCGCACCCAGTGTCCGTCGATCACCGTTCCCATCATCGTGCTGCGCAGAACCTTCTTCTGCCCGACCGCGTCCACTTCGCGTGATTCCTGGTCGGTAATCCGGTAGCCCGACGCGATGAACGTCTCCATGAATCTCTGCGTCATCGGATCGTTGAGCACCAGAAAATCAGTCAGCGGCTTCCCGATCATTTCTTCTGCCGAACTCCGGCCATAGATTTTCGCCATGGCGTCGTTGCATTCCGCCATGTACCCGTTCTTACGCCCCAGGGCCAGCTGATCGCTGACCGGCAAATGGCACGGAACCGGAGGCGCGTATTCAATCCTGTAAATTCCTTCCGAGCTCTGCGCCAGGAACATCCGGTAGCGCGTCTCGCTGTCGCGTAGCGCCGCTTCCGCCAGCTTCTGTTCCGTGATGTCAATCAGCAATCCACGGGTCAGCCTTTTCCCCGTATCCGGGTCGCGGACGATCACCGCCTCATCCCGCAACCATACTTCCCGGCCATCCTGCCGCCGCATCCGGTACTCCACCTGGAAGGGCCGACCTTCCTCCCATGTGTCCTCCTGCAACGCAATCGGGTAATCCTCCGGATTCAGGTGATCCCACCAGAAGCTAGGGTTTGTCAGACAATCCTCAGGACGGTATCCGAGAATCGTTTCCGCCTGCGGACTCACGTAGAGAAAACGCCCCTGCGCTCCCGCTTCCGCCAGATAAGAAATCGCCGGGACCATCTCCACCAGCTGACGGTATTTCGCCTCTGCCTCGCGCAGCGCCACCGTCGCCCGCCGCCTCTCACCCTGTGCGCGGATGGCCGTGATCCCGTACGACAGGCTGTCGGCAATCTCGTTGAGCAAATCAACCTCGGAGCTTTCGAACGATCCCGCCTGCTCCGAATAAATCGCGAGTACGCCGAACGCCACACCCCCCACTCTCAGCGGCAGCGCAATCATGGCCGCATATCCCCGCTGCAATGCCGCTTCCCGCCACGGCGCGAACCCCGGGTCCGACGCCGTGTCGGTAACCACGCAAATCCGGTTCTCCCGGATCGCCGTGCCCGCCGGTCCCCGCCCTGCCGCCGTGTCCGACCACTTCAGGTCAATCTTTGCCAGATACCCGCTGTCATGCCCCGCATTCGCCACCGGACGCACCGTCTTCCCTTCATCCGGCTCCGCGAACGCAATCGCCGCCATCCGGTACCCGCCCAGCCGCACAATGATGTCGCAAATCTGGTCCAGCAGTTCCTGCTCGCTTCCCGCCTGCGCCAGCGCCTGATTGCACGCACTCAACGCCCGCAGCGCCCGCTTCAGTCGCCATAGTTCCCGTTGGATCCCGCCTTCGTTCGAGGACGGTTCGCCCGATGAGTGGGCCGATGAAGAATATGCCGAGGAAGAAGTGAGGGAAGCAGAAGATAAGCGGAAGCCCTGGCCCTCGGCATCAGAGGAAACGGTCTCCCCTCGCGCGGACCCTTCCGGCTTCGATTGTCCAAAGGTCATCGATACTGCTACGACATCCTGAATTGTTTCTGGCTTGACGTAGTAGTTTACAGGTTCTCGCTCCCCCTCCACGAGAAACTACATCGTGTCCTGATTCCGTGACAAATCACTGGCCACTAATCACTGATCCCTGGCCACTGCTTTTCTCCACCAGCCATCCCAGCAGTCCAGGCAAACAGAATCCCACCGCATTCAGGATCCCATGCGTCCTCGCCATCTGCGGAATCGTCAATGCATCGCTGCCCACAAAATCCGCCACCGCATACACCCCGGAAAGCACCATCCCCGCAAAAATGGCTCCCGCCGCCACCTGCAACAGGATCCGCGCCGTAGTGTTCCGCGCTTGCCGTCCGCACGTCCGCACAAAGATTGCCAGCGCCGCGACACTCATCGAGAACAGCACCGCCGCCACCATCTTCACTGCAGGAGCAATCACAAACCCCGCCGCCACCACAAACGGCATCCCCACCACCACCGGCACAATCCACTTCAGCCACCGCTGCGTCCCATGCCTTCCGGCAAATTGCAATGTGGCCGCCGCAATCGTCGCCGTCGCAAATCCCGCAAAATGAAAATGCACCGCCGTCAGCAGCCCAATCGGCTCCTGAATCCCCATCGGACGCATCCCCATCCGCGAAGCCACCAGCCACGCCCCACCCACCGCCAAATCAATGCGCGCGATGGCCCAGGTGGCGCGGCAGCCTCTGTCCGCGTCTGTCGACGCCGCGAGCACCAGGTCCCACACTCCACTCCCGGCCATAACCACACAAATCACCATCCATCCCAAGGCAACCACCCCCACCCGTCTGCCCGGCGGTAGCCACATCGCCATCACCGCAAGCGCCGCCCCCGCTGGCTGCACTCGTTGCCCCCATTCGTCCAGGAACCCCGCCCCACCAAACCCGCGCCCCAACTCCATCCCGAGCGGAACAATCACCAGCGGCGCAAACAAGAACATCAACTCAATCGCCCCAATCCGCACCACGCCCATCCGCGCCAACACCGCCATCCCCGCCCAAACCGCCGCCCCCGCAGTAGCCCACCCCCGCGCCCACGCCGCGGAATCCCACGTCCGAGAGCCCCACCCCGCACCGGCCCCGACCCCAGCGCCCCCGACCCCAGCGCCCCCGACCCAAGTCTTGTCATTCCGAACACGCGCAAAGCGCGGGTGAGGAACCTGCTTTTCTTCTTCAGCATCTCGAATCTTCATAGCATCCCCCGGGTGCCCCATTTCTCGCGACCTTTGCGAGAAGTGGGGCCGTTGACTTTCGCTCGATCTCACGGTATCGGCCTCATCACCGCCACCCCAAAGATCCCCACCAACACAATCAGCGATCCCAAATAGAGCGCATCAAGCCCCGAATTCTCCCGCCGCATTGCACAGTCGTAATAAAACACCTGCAGCAAAATCCGCAGCAGCCAAAACCCCGTCATAAATCCACTCAGAAATCTACCGATCGCGCTCGCCCCCGCCAACTCCGGCGCAAATCCAAAACACAGTCCGGCAAACAACCCCAGCACAATCACGATGTAAATCCAATGAACATAAAAAATCTGCCGCACAAATCTCGGAACCCCGGCAAGTTTTTCTCGCACCCGTAACCGTCCCGGCAAAGGAATGTTCGCCCCAATGATCCCCAAATGCACCGCCCCTGCTCCCCAAATCAACTCCGTCATCAAGCCCGGCTTCATATCATCTCGCCCTTTTCTTCTGGATTCGCCAACTGATCACCGACCACTGATCCCTGTCCACTGCCTTCCAGTTCCTCCAGTTCGGCACCATCATCCTGTCGCGTCAGATTCTTCTGTACAGAAAGAACAAAGAAACGAAAAAAAGGGACTCATCCCGCCTTCTTCCTCATCTTCGTCCCCATGCGCAACAGTTTCCGCACCGTCCCCGTCGGCAGCCGCTTCATCTGGTCATGCAATTCCGTCACCGCCTCGAAAAATCCTGCCATCGCCTCCAGCCGTTCCCGCGTATAGTCGGCACCGACTTCTTTCGGATCCAGGTCCGCCAGGCACCGCCGCAACATCTCCCGCGTCGGATCGATCTCCCTCCGCTTCCGCTGCTCAATCACCAGCCGGAACATTTCCCACACGTCCTTCATCGACTCATAATGTTCCCGCCGATCGCCCAGCACATGCACCGCCCGCACAATCCCCCAAGTCTCCAGTTCCCGGATCGACGTCGACACATTCGACCGCGCCACGCTCAGCGTCTCCGCAATCTCCTCCGCCGGCAGCGCCTTCGGCGACAGAAACAGCAGCGCGTGAATCTGCGCCACCGTCCGGTTAATCCCCCACCGCGTCCCCATCTCCCCCCAGTGAAGGATGTACTGCTTCTGCACTCCAGTAAGTTCCGCCATAACGTTTCTTTCAGTACAAACTGAATATACAGAATAATCGGCTCCCTGTCAAGCCCAGCCTTTCCCAGGAATTCAAGGGCGGGTGCCCCATCCTTCTCGCGCCTTTCGCGAGAGGGTGGGGATTTTGATTCTGCGGGTCTGACACGTAGGAGCCGCCGGGTGCCCCATTTCTCGCGTTCTTTGCGAGAAGTGGGGATTTTAATTCTGTTGGGCGGACACTTCTCCCCGATCAGTGCTGCACTGCCTGCTGCAGCTTCGCCACCCGCTCCTGTAACATCTCCGCCTCTCGCGTTTTTCCCGCCTGCCGTAGCAGATCGGCCTCGCTCGCAAAGGACCGCACGACATTAGGACTATTCTTCCCATACTGCTTGCCCATGACTTCCGTGGCCCGATCCCAGCACGGCTCCGCTTTCTCGGTTTTTCCCGCGCGTTCGTACATGTCGCACAATCCCCACAGCGGCATCAGCACATCGCCTGTATCATCCGGACCCTCCACCGCCTTCACCGCGCGCAGCAGATATACTTCCGCTTTATCCCACTGGCTCTGCGCCATGTACAGTCCCGCCAGAGTCCGAAAGCTCTCCGAGGCTCGCGAACTCTTCTCACCGAATGCCCGCACATTGATCTCTACCGATCTCGAAAGATAGCTCTCGGCCGACACATAATTCTGACTCTGCGCCGCCACCATTCCCAGAAAAAACAGCGGATCGGTCATTCGCGGCGACGTCGGCCCAAACGTCTTTTCGATCAACGTAAGCTGCCGGTGAAACGCCGCCTCCGCACTGGTCAGGTCTCGCCGCATGGCGTATGCCTGTCCCAGCTTGCCCAGCGCCACTGCCAGCTTGTCGTCCCCAGGAGGCAGCTGCTCTGCCAACGCCACCGCTTCTTTGAACGACTTCTCGGACTCTTCCGCCCGCCCACTCCTCATCGCCTGCTCCCCAGCCTGCATCGCTGCCTGCTCTTTCTCCAGCGTGCTCCCGGAGTTCGTAGACATCTGAATGCGCTTCTCCAACTCCGCCGCCTCGTCGTTCTTGCCCGCTGCCTTCAGCGATTCCACGTACCCTTCGAACCGCTTCTGCGCCGCCGCATATTCTTTCTGCGGATCCTTCGCGTAAATCATCACTGCCTCGCCCAGCACTCCCTTATTCACCCGCTCGGCATCGATCAAAGCCCCTTTGCGATATTGCTCCAGCGCTCCCACCCAGTCGCCCTTCTTCTCCAACACCGCTCCCAATTCCGTCATGACCTGACCCTGCTTCGGATCGAGCCCGATCGCCTCCTTCAACTCCGAGATCGCCAGGTCCTGGTTCCCGGTCTCATCCAAAGCTCTCCCATACAGCTCGTGAACCTCCCAACTGCTGGGCGCCAGGTTCTCCGCCTGTTTCAGCTCTTCGAGAGCTCCCTCATAGTCCTTCTTCTCCATCAATAGCTGCCCCGCGCTCTGGAATCCCTCCGGCGAGTCCGGCGCCAACTTTTCGGCGGCTCTGTATTCGTCCAGCGCCGCGTCGTATTTCTCTTCTTTCTTCTCCAGATTCCCCAGTCCAACGTGCCCCTCCGGATCACCCGGAGCCAGCTTGATCACCGTCCGATACTCCGCCTCCGCCCCTGCAACATCGCCTTCGGCCAACAGTCCATTGCCCAGGCACACGTGACACATCTCGAAATCCGGAAACTTCTGTTCCAGGTCCCGCAATTCCAGAACCGCCGCATGCACATCGTGCTGCATCAGCGCCGACGCCAGATTCTGCCGCACCCTCGGATCGTTTGGATCGAGTCGCTTCGCTTCGCGATACTCACGAATTGCTCCCGCCACATCTCCTTTATCGTGGTAGGCGATTCCCAGGTTGTAGTGCGCCAGCGCCAAGCTGGGATCAATCGCAATCGCCTTCTTGTACTCCGCGATCGCCTCGTCATAGGCGCGCATGTGACTCAGAAGGAGTGCCAGATTATTGTGCGCGCTCGCATAGTCCGGCTTGATGCGTAACGCCTCCTTATATTCGGCCATCGCCGCATCGAACCTCTGCGCCTCATCCAACGCGAGCCCCGCATACTTATGCGCCTCGGCGTCATTGGGATTCTCCGCCAGCGCCGCCTTCGCTTCATTCAGAGCATTTTCATGATCTCCAAGCTTGTACAGAATGAAGCTGGCCTTGTTATGCACTTCCGGAAAATCCGGCTCCTGCTCCAGGATTTCCGCATAAATGGCGGACGCCTTGTCGAACTCCTCCCCCCGCCGCAGCAACTCGGCCATCACAAATCCAGTCTCCATGCGCGCGAAGCTGCGGTCGAGCGCTTCACTCAGCTTGGCTCCGGCTTCCACATACTGCGCGTTCTTCATCAGCACCGCCGCGTCGCTGAGTTGCACCAACAACTCGGGATCAGGTTTTACCTCCGGTTGTGCGTCCGGCTTTCCTTCTCCCGAAGTCGTTACCTTTGCCTTGCTCAACGCGGCCAGCACCTTCGCATCCGCTCCCGCCTTCTTCATCAGGGCAAGGAACTGATCATCGGGATGGAAGCTGAGCCCACGGACTTGAATGTCGTGCGCCAGGTTCTCCGGAAACGCCCCACCCGCCTGCAAAGCCATGACCTGACTAGCCCGCAGCGGCTTCGGAGAAGTCTGCGATGCAGCGCAAAGAGAAAGTCCAAGAACGACCAGAGCGAAGAGAGAACAACGTGAGATACGATTCAGCATGAGAGCCCCCCGGCACCCGCCCTTAAATCGTATCTTTCCCCGAACCGACTTTCCCGTTACGTTCGTGCAAGCACGTAGGTCCTCTCTGCGGATCAAGGGCTATTCAAGTGAGACAAATGAGATACTGATCTTGCCGTGACGGCCATTGCGATTCGATCCATGATTTGCACAACTCGATACCGCCTAGCGACAACACGAAATTCAAGCGTTGACGCAATGGGCCGATAGCGAATAAAGTGCGTAACAGGCTTAACGTCGCTTTTGGAGGGTGATTCACAATGTCGCAGGAATTAGATAAATTGCTAGATATGGCCCGCAGAGTTCAAATGACGCCAGAGCAGGCAGAAGAGCAACGGCGCAGCTTTGCGTATGGCAACACTAAGATCGAGAACGATTCCATCACACGGGCCACGGTTGATCGTGCTGCGGAGACTTTGAAAAGTAAATAGCGAGGCCACGTTTGCCCCGTAATGCCAATCAACTTTACGATACGCCAGAACAAAAGGCCGACCTCGAAGCGAGGAACGGCCTTTTGCAATTTGATGAAGTACGAAAACTAGTTGCCATCTCCCGGTCCGGGTTTAAGCTAACTCCCGACATCCTGCTCAGGCTCCAATATCTAGCAATCCATGATATTTACAACTGCGCTGGGAAATTTCGCACTGACGCTGTTTATCTGAGCCGCCCCGTCAATGATCCCGAGTTGCACCAGCCCGGACCTTGGGAGAAGGTAGTTCCTCTCGTCGATGCGATGTGCGATTACGTCAACGGCAACTTTGGAGAATCGGCAGTTCACCTGAGCGCCTATGTGATGTGGCGGCAGAATTGGATACACCCGTTTTTTGGCGGAAATGGCAGAACGTCTCGCGCCGCATCCTATTTGGTGCTTTGCGCTAGGCTCGGATACGATCTTCCGGGCAGCCCGACCGTGCCCCAGCAAATCGCAGATGTTCCGAAAAGCCGAGACCGCTATTTCAGGGCACTGAGCGCCGCAGATGCGTCGGACAAGAAGGGGAGATTGGATGTATCTGCGATGGAAGAGCTTGTTTCAGACTGTTTGGCGGCGCAACTACTAAGCGTTCATCAGCAGGCTGCCGCTCCCTCCCAGTCCCCAGCATCGTGGTCCTAGCATCGAGCCCGGGCGAGCGAACCCCCAGGCACAAATCCAGAGTTGTCGCTTGTCGCAAAGAAAACAGATCAGTTCAGGGGAGTATTGGAAGGATCGCTCAACGCAATCAACTTCCCCGGCGGATATTCGGCAGGCGTGAGCGGAGTCTCCGGGTCAGGATTGATAATCGTCAGCACTTCACCGCTGCGAACCCCCCGGATCGTCAGGCTCTGACTCTCTACGGCAACTACCCGGTACTTCTCGTCGAAGATTGCCACCCTGGCGCTGCTCATTCCCGCTTAGATGCACGATCCCCATCCCGCGACTCGACCCGTTTGACCCCTCCGATTCCCGATTTAGTACACCAAAGGCCATTGTCCCTATGGTGATTCGAAGCCCGTAGCGGGGGTCAATCCAGCTTTTCTCGGCGCCCTCCGCGGCCTTTCTCAGCGTCCTCCGCGGTTAAACGCTTTTGACCTCGCCAGATCACGTAGGGTCTGGGACGAGGGAGAAATCCAAGCAACCGACGCGGGCGTGTCAGCCTTTTCCCAAATCGTCCATCCTCAATCTACAATCAACCGTTCACACTCCATGCACCCAACCCGCATCGCCGAACTGCTGGAGCCCTTCCTGACCGTCGCCCCGGCCGCTTGTCATTCCGAACACGCGCGAAGCGCGGGTGAGGAACCTGCTTCTCTCTCCCCCGCTCAACTGCAAGATATATCGACATACATCGATCTACTCCTCCGCTGGAACGCGCGCATCAACCTCACCGCCATCCGCGACCCCGAAGAAATCGTCACCCGCCACTTCGGCGAAAGCCTCTTCGCCGCCCGCTGCCTGTTCCCCGCTGCCTCCTCTGTGGCAACGAGTCCTCTGTGGTGAAAGTCTTGAGTTGCCAACGACCAACGACCGACGACCAACGACCCTCCTAACATCGCCCGCCCCACCCTAGCCGACGTCGGCTCCGGCGCCGGATTCCCCGGCCTCCCCATAAAACTCTGGGCCCCGCAAATCTCCCTGACCCTGATCGAGTCCAACCACAAGAAAGCGACCTTCCTCCGCGAAGTCACCCGCGCCCTTACATTGACGGACGTCAATATACAAAACGCCCGCGCCGAATCCCTCACAACCACCTTCGACCTAGTCACCCTCCGCGCCGTAGAACGCTTCGAGACCATCCTCCCCGCCGCCGCCGCCCTGGTCGCCCCCGCCGGCCGCCTGGCCCTCCTGATCAGCTCCGCCCAACTCGACTCCGCCCGCTCCTCGCTCCCGCACTTCACCTGGGCCGACCCGCTCCCCGTCCCGCTCTCCCGCTCAAGATCCTCCAGATCGCCCAACGCACACGCTAGAACCCAGCCATCGGGTCGAACCCAGCAAGTTAGCAAGTGGAACAAACACATCGATAGGCCCGATCACTGGCCTTAGAAGGTTCGCTGAGACCACATTGTTACCACAAAGTGGAATGCATACGCATAACCGAGCAGAAACCAGATATAGTGGGGCAGACATCGGCGGACGGCAACTCAGAGCGCCGTCACGACTTCGATTCCTAGGATGAGCGAACCAAGATTGGAAAAGTGGAATACACATGCGAATCCTGCTTGTTATTAGGCATAATTGACCGGAGCACCCTATCCCACCGGATAAAAGTGGGAAGCATAGAATAATCGTGCCATCGATCGCCACGACCGGTAGAGTTTTCCACAGTGTTCCTGCAGGAACACTTCTCCATTTGACGAAGCGGCCCATTTCCATGTGTCATGCCCAGAGTGTTCCGGTAGGACCAATCAGAGCCACGGATTGATACCAGCGATCGTCCAGCGAAACTTGGCGGGTACCTCTGAGGGCCTTGACCTCAAGGACTGCAGAGTGTTCCTGCGGGAACACAAAGTGCTTTCTCCCTCGTAGACGATTTGACACAGGATGTCGAGACATCAAGCGCGCTCGTCAAGCAAGTGTTCCTGCAGGAACACTCTGTCGATTTGCTCTCTTTAGGCAGCTGCAACCGCCTGCGTGATGCTCGCCAGCCAATGCTCGAAGTGTTCCTTCAGGAACACTTGACGTGTTTTGCACATAATTCACTTGCGTGCACAGCATTTCGTCATTGCATTTGAAATGCAAAGCGCATTATGCTGCAAATAGCTCTGGTTCTCCTAACAATCTAATGGGACGTGTCATCGCTGTTGCCAATCAGAAGGGCGGCGTGGGCAAGACCACGACTGCCATCAACCTGGCCGCGTCCTTTGCGGCTGCTGAAGTGAACACGCTGCTGGTCGACTGCGATCCGCAGTCGAACGCCACCAGCGGCCTGGGGTTCGTGAAGGATCCTGACCGCATCAGCTCGTACCACCTGCTGATGGGCGCGGCCACGGCTGAAGAGGCGCTGCTCACCACTGAGCTCGAGCAGCTCTGGCTGATTCCTGCGCACAAGAACCTGATCGGCGCCAACATTGAGCTGGTCGACGCAGAGGGGCGCGAGTTTCGCATGCGCGAAGCGCTGGCGCCTCTGCGCGATCGCTTTCAGTTCATCGTGCTGGACTGCCCGCCGGCGCTGGACCTGCTCACGCTGAACGCGCTGGTCGCGGCGGACGCGGTGCTGATCCCGATGCAGGGGGAGTACTTTGCGCTGGAAGGCATCAGCGAGCTGCTCGACACCATCGAGCGCATCCGCGCGGCGCTTAATCCGCAGCTGGGGATTGAGGGCGTGGTGCTGACCATGTTTGACGATCGCACCAACCTGGCGCAGCAGGTGATGGGTGAGCTGAAGAATTATTTTGGCGAGAAGCTGTGCGCGACGACGATCCCGCGGAACATACGGCTGGCGGAAGCGCCGAGCCATGGCAAGCCGGCGCTGGTGTACGATCCGCGGTCGAAGGGCGCGGAGAGCTATATACGGCTGGCGAAGGAGATTATTGAGCGGCAGGCGGCGATCAGCTGTCAGCTGTAGCTCTCAGCCGTCAGCGGAAATCTTAACCGCCCTTCTAGGGCAGCAGGGGACACAGAGGAACACAGGGGAGGATCGACGGTGGAGGAGATTCCGGTGCGGCGGAGAGATGGACAAGACGGCTTAGTATATCGATGACCATCGATGTATTAGATTGATGGACATCGATATGTGTTGCGGCTGAAGGCTGGCTAGGGCGCGGCGAACTCCTTGCGGAGTCGGCGTAGTGCACTCGAGCACAAGGTCCTTCGACTGCGTTGTCGTCCGCTTTGCGGACGACAATTCGCTCAGGATGACATGAGAGGAAGAGAACTGGATGACGAATACAGCGGCGGCGGAGAATCGGGTGGGGCAACCGGGAGATGTGAAAAGTGGAAAGGGTAAAGAGAAGGTAGAGAAGAGGCGGGCTTTGGGGCGAGGATTGGAGTCGTTGTTGCCGGGGCCGCGGGCGGTGGCGGCTATCCCCTCACAGAGCGGCGGTACTGCAGGCAAAAAGCAGATTCCTCACTTCGTTCGGAATGACAATCATGGGCTGAGGGGGATTCAGCTCCCATCGTGTTCAGGCAGTGGCGATGAGGAGTCGAAATCGTCACGCTTCGACAGCTCAGGGCTGGCTTTCTCGCAAGGACGCGAGAATGGGCACCCGGGGCAGTCGGCTCCCACACGAGGAGGATGCAGAGGGCATTACGATTTTTGCGCAGGCGGAGACGCGGGTGCCGGGGAATCTGGTCATTAATCTCGGCTCGCGGACATCGACAAGAATCCGTTTCAGACGCGGTATGTGGACGACGACGATGCGCTGGAGGAACTGGCGGATTCGATCAAAGCGAATGGAGTCGTGCAGCCGATCGTGGTGCGTCCAGCGGAAGAAGAAGGACGTTACGTTCTGATTCTGGGCGAGCGGCGGTTGCAGGCTTCGAAGCTGGCGGGGAAGACGACGATTCCGGCGATCGTGCGGCGGGTCTCGCTACAGCAGGCGGCGGAGATGACGATCATCGAGAACCTGCAGCGAGAGAATCTGAGCGCGCTGGAGCAGGCGGAAGCATTCCGGATTCTGAGCAACGAATTTTCGCTGACGCAGCAGCAGATTGGCGAGCGGGTTGGGCTGTCGCGGGAGTCGGTGGCGAACTATATGCGACTGCTCAAGCTGCCGCGCGAGGTGATGCAGCTGCTGGCGGAAAAGAAAATCTCTTTTGCAGAAGCGAAAGAACTGCTCAAGCTGGACAACAACGACCAGATCTCGAAGGCGGCGCTGTATGCGGTGAGCAAGGGCATGACGCTGGAGCAGATCGAAAAACTGGTCATGCAGATGAGCGGATTGCTGGATCCGTTTCCGGGGATGCCGGGGGAAGTGATTAAGAAAGCGAGCGGGGCGCGGTGGGTGGATCCGAATGTGCGGGCGGCGCAGCTCGACCTGGAGCGAATGCTGGGGGTGCGGGTGCGGATTCGCGACCGCAAGGGGAAAGGCAAGATCGTGATTGAGTACCACACGGTAGATGATTATGAGCGGGTGGTGGAGATGCTCCGGGGGAAGAAGTAAGGAGCAGTGGGCAGTGGGCAGTGATCAGGGGTCAGGGGTCAGGGGTCAGTTCGGAGCTGTTCTTCAGGTCGATTTCCGCGAAAAAAGGCCCCAGCAGAATCTGGGGGCGATGGCGTAGTTTATCTGCACCAGGACGATGGCGGCGATGCTGTAGTACGTATTCAGGAAACAGAGCGCGGCGCCACACGCGTAAAGAGACTGCGCGATAACGATGCGGCGGATGACGGCGGGATGAATTTCGTCCGGGAGATCTTCGACGAGGAGGTGGGCGCGGGTGGCGTAGCTCCAACTCCAGTAGAGGGCGAGGCCGAGCAGAAGGATATTGAACCAGTAGACGAGAAGCGCGATCCGATAGTGAATGAACTCGGCGAGCAGCGAGGTGGTGAAGGGCGTGAAGCAGATGGCGCAGAGGAAGGCGATGTGAATCCAGGAAAGATTGCGGTCGGAGCGCGCGAACTGGTTGAGCTGGGTTTGCTGGCCGACCCAGAAGATGCCGTTGGTCATGACGCTCATGAGAAAAATGAGAATGCGGGGTGAGAGTGCGACGAGTGCGTGCCAGAGATCGCGCTCGGAGTGAATGGCTTCGGAGGCCGGGACGCGGAGGTCGAGTACGAGCAGGGTCATGGAAACGGCGAAGATGCCGTCGCTAAGGGCAGCGAGGCGCTCGACGCTTTGTCCGGCAACACGGTTGTAGAGGGAGTGCATCGAAAGGAGTTTAGCGGGTTGCGTGGGCGCGGGCAAAAGTTCTCTTGGGCGGACGACGCCGAGATGCGCGCGGAAGGGTGAAAGTCTTGGGGACGGCGTGGGGCGCGATCGGCGGGACTCTTCTGCTGCTGGCTTCTTTCGTAATTACTTCCGGACAAGCGCTGGGTCAAGATCAGCCGGGTCAACCGGTTTCACAGCAGCCTGCCCAACCGGACAAGGAAAAAAAGGAGACTTCCAATCCAGCGGTGGAGGCCGCCGACATTACCAAGAAAGTTGGCGATGCGGTGCTGGATAAGGCGCGCGACTGGCAGAGCGGATGGTTCACCGGCGCGTATGTGGGAAGAAATCGGGAGTTGGTTCCGTTGACCACGCCGCAGCGGGAGGAGATTTATTTGCAGCAGACGCTGACGACTCCCAGTGCATATTTCAAGCGCATGGTTGCGGCTGGGATCGATCAGATGCGCGGAGTGCCTTCCCAGTGGGACGACGGGTGGGGCGGATACTCCGAACGGTTCGCTTCGCGCGAAGGGCAGTTTATTGCGGCCAACAGTCTGGCGGCGCTGGCGAACGCGCATCTGCATTATGAACCGCGCTATGACCAGTGCCGGTGCAGCGGGTTCGGGCGCCGGACGCGGCATGCGGTCCTGCGGAATTTTCTTACGTATGACGAGAGCGAGCGGCGGATGCGTCCGCAGTGGGGATTGTATGCTGGGGCGTTTGGCGGAGGATTGATTTCGACGGCGTGGAAGCCGCATCCGCGAAACGCGTTTGCCGAGGGTGGACGGGCGATGCTGGGACAGGCGGGTTATGGAGTGGCGCTGAATTTTTTCATTGAGTTTGCGGGGGAGATTAATCGGAAGTTGGGGATGCGGAGGAAACCCTGAATCAGGCGTACGAGCGCGGGTTAGGGCAACTTCTTTGCCACGGATTTACGCGGATGAACGCGGATAGAGCAACGCAGGGGTTGATGAATCAGGCGCGGCCGCATCGTCGCTAGAGACGGGACGACAAACCTGCAAATGTTTATGACTTGCGGACGAATTGGGCTACTACGGTTCCGAGATTTAGCAGGGACATGAGAGAGATGATGCCAAGCGACATAACGCAGTAGATGCACCAAACGCCGAGGACGTTTTTTTCGATGTTGGCGAGGTAGAGGGAGAAGGTGAGTCCGGCGAAGGCGGGAACCAGCAGCAGCCGGTAGGAGCGGAGGAATGCCAGGGCGCCCATGAGGATGTATCCGGCGATGCCGAGGGCGGCGACGGGGATGGGGCCGATCATGGCAAAGGGACTGTGATTGACGACACCGCAATCCCAGTGCTCGTTGATGCTGCAGGGAGAATCGCCGTACTCGCGGTAGTGCTCGCGCAGGGCGAGAGAAGAAACGACGATGCCGAGTATGGCCAGGATTAAGAGCGGGTATTTCATGAGTCTCCTTGTTGTCTTACCTCAGAGGCTAAAGCCTCTTTCATGTGGAGCTGATCGCAGCGCTGAAGCGCTCGCCACCCAAAAGCTGAACCTCAGGCGCTAAAGCGCCGGCGATCCCGGGGAACGTTTATGGCACGACTGAAGTCGTGCCCTTCCCAATATCCTCTCGATCTCGCATTTCTGAAGCGCTTCGGCAGCCAAAAGCCGAAAATCAGGCGCTAAAGCGCAGAATGTCTTGAGCAACTTATGGCACGACTGAAGTCGTGCCCTTCCCAAAACCGCTCCGAATCGTGAGTTCCCTGGCGGCTTCTTTTTAATTCTTGGGCCTGCTCGCGCCCGTTGCGTTTTTTATTAGATCAGAAACTTGCCAGTCGCTGCCGTGATACCACTTTATGATTTTGCCGTCGGGGCCGATGACGGCGGTGCTGAGGTTGTGGGTGATGAGTCCGGCTTCGGGCTTGACGGTAAGGGCGAAGAAATCGGCAATCTTCGGCAAATCGGCGGTGGCGGGAGCGGCGAACTCCCAGCGCGTGAAGAGCGCCGGGTCGTGGGTGTGGGCGACGGAGAAACCATAGTCGCGAAGGACTTTGGGCGTGTCGTGTTCGGGATCGAAGGTGATACTGAGGAGATGAGTGCCGGAGCTTGCGCCGAGTTGTTTATAGATTTCGGCGAAGTTGGCGCTCATGCGCGGGCAGAAATCCGGGAAGGGACAGCGGGTGTAGATGAAGGTGACGAGCACGGTCTGGCCGCGATATTGCTTCAGGGAAATTCGTTTGCCGCTTTGATTGGTGAAAGAAAAAGCGGGGACATCCTCGCCGGCGGTTGGCATGTGGAATGAGCCCGCTGCGGCTGCGGGCGGCTCTTTAGCGTGAGCGGTGACTTTGACGTTTTCGAGCCAGGAATCGTTACGTCCGTTCTCGTCGTCGGGTTCGACGATGACGAGGTTGGCGGAGATGGAGTCTCCGGGAGCAAGCTGGCTGAGCGCGGACGGCGGCTTGATCTTGTAGACCATCGTCATGGGGTCCATGACGCCGGGGATGTTGTCGTTGGCGACGGTCGCGGACTGGTCGGCGAGGTCGATGGAGTCGATGCGGCCGGTGAAGGAGTAGCGCTTCAGGGTGGTTGACGGTTTAGAGCGATGGCACGAGGAAACGAACAGTGTGCCGCTAAAGATGATACCGATCAGAAGAAGCAAGCGAACTTTGCCGAGACGATTATTCACCGCTATCCACTCTAACTCGGAGTGGGGGTCGGCTGCCAACAGCAGCCGTATTGGCTCAGTTGCGGAAGTCAAAAGACTTTAGCCGCAAAGTACGCGAAGAAAAGCCGCGAAGGGCGCTAAGAGATTCGCGTTGAGCCACCAACCTGTATTGTTGCGGTTCGGATTTTGTGAAATCCTCAGGGCGACTGAACGAGGTCGAGATTTCACACTGCGAGGGATTCGATGGCATGCAATCCTGAGGTTTTGAAACATGTTCCGCTGTTTGCGTTGCTGGATGAAGAAGAGACGGCGGTGCTGGCGGGGCAGGTGCGACTGAAGACGTTTGCGCCGCGGCAGCGGATCTACAAGATCGGCGACACGAGCGGGCAGGCGTATGTGGTCGTCTCGGGGCGGGTGCGGGTGGCGACGGTCGATCAGGATCAACAGGAAGTGGTGGTCGACGAACCGTCGCATGGGGAGTTTTTTGGATTTGCGTCGATGCTGGAGCAGACTCCGCATCAGACGGAGGCCGTGGCGATTGACGATGCGGTGTGTCTGGAAGTGGATCAGAAAGATATTGCCGTGCTGCTGCAGCGCAAGCCGCTGGCGGGGATGGATATGCTGCGGGTGCTGGGGCGGCAGTTTCATGCTTCGCAGCAACTGGTGCGGCTGCGGGCGAACCGGCATCCGAATGACGTGATTGAGAAGGATGCGACGTTTGGCGAGCGCATTGCCGACCTGGTCGCGGGCTTTGGCGGATCGTGGACTTTTATCATTGCGTTCAGCATCGCGCTGGCGATTTATATGACGATCGACGCGGCGCTGGGCAGGAAGGCGTGGGATCCGTATCCGTATATTTTGCTGAATCTGTTTTTGTCGATGCTGGCGGCGGTGCAGGCACCGATTATTATGATGAGCCAGAACCGGCAGGACACGAAGGACCGGCTGCGCGGCGAACTGGATTATGACGTGAACCGCAGAGCTGAGGTGGAGATTCAGGGACTGGCGCGCAAATTGAATGTGCTGGGAGAAAAGATGGGCGACGTGGAGGAGATACTGCGGGAAAAGTTGGGGCGGGGGTGAGAGCGTCGATGAAGAAAAATGTTTGGCGGGCAGTGATCGAGGCGGGGTTCATCATCTTCCTGTTTTACGCCAATCTTCTGATGGGGGAGTTTGAGCGGTCGGGGATGGGGCGGAAGAATGGGGTGGTGTGGGCGCTCGGAGATATTCTGACTCGGGCTAATTTTGAGATTGCGTTGATCGCGGCGTTGATCGGATATGTGTTTTTTGAATTTTTGCGGACGAGATTCTAGGTGAATCGGGCTTTGATTTTTGATCGCAAGAGAAACAGCAGGATTGCGCTGGCGATCACGATGCCGGTTCCGCCGCGCAGGAAGTCGCCTCGGAAACAATTTATGAGATCCCCCAGCACCTGGGTGGCGATGACCAGGACTGTTAATCTCCAAGCCCAACGGCGGCGTCGGAACCAACCGATCCCGGCGGCGGTGAGGGTGGCACTGAGCACAAGGAATAGAAGTCCAACTATGCGACCCAGGGGCGCAAGTTGCCGGTAGGCCGTAGGATTGAGATCCCAGACACGATCGAGAACCGTGCCCCGCCAAAGCAGCGTTATTGCGGCGAGACCTGCCATGGTAGCGCCGAAGAACAGGAAGATACCGATCGCGGTGAAGCCTGGCGGCTTGGGGCTGAGATCGGGCGGGGTGCGATCGCAGTTATCCATCTGCTGAATATAAGCCGGCGCCGCTTCGGGGCTGGCCCATTTTTTTGAATTGGTACGCGGGGCTTACGCCGTGGGCTGTATTCTTGCGCCGCTTCGCGGCTGGGGGTGCGGGGCCTCTTCTGGTTTTCGGAGATGGCTCTTCAACGTAGATCAAAGACCCCACTTCTCGCGCAAAGGACGCGCGAGAAATGGGGCACCCGGCTGTGTTCTGTCGCCACTTCGCGGCTGGAGTGCGTGGAGCCTCTTCGGTTTTCAAAGGTGGTTCTTCCATGTAGATCAAAATCCCCACTTCTCGCGCAAAGGGCGCGCGAGAAATGGGGCACCCGGCTTCACAGATTTCTAATAGTGAAATTTGTAGCGGAGTTCGACGTAGAGTTCGCGGGGGATGTTCCAGTGGTAGCCGCCGAAGGTCAGGCTGTTGTCGTATTCGACGCGGCGGTTGGCTACGTTTAGGGCTGTGACGGAGGCGGTGAAACGTTCGCCGAAATCTTTGCCGAGCGAGAGATCGAAGCTGGTGTGCTGCGGCAGGTAATTGCCGGGATAGGGCGCACCGGGGAAGGCATTGGTGAATCCGGAGCCGTAGTAGACGTTGGTGGAAGCGTAGGAGCGCCAGGGGAGGGTGACGTCACCGCCGACGTTGAGCGTGTTGCGCTGGTCATGGTCGAGCGGGGAGAGCTGCGGTGAGAGCGTGAAATCGGTAAGGCCGCCTACGATGGTGCCAGCGCCCTCGGCGATCTGATTCGAGTAGGCGAGGTGCAGCTGTCCGCGGTGAGCGAAGCGCGGGGAGCGGAGGGTAAGTTCCCATCCGCGAACCAGGGCTCGGGAAATGGCGACGGGAAAGAAAATGCTGGAAGCGCCGATGTTGTTGTGGTCGAGAAAATTGACGACGTTGGTTTGGAAGTTATCGGCGTCGAGCACCCAGCCACGGTAAGGAATGGTGACGCCGAATTGATGCTCCTCGTCGCGCTCGCCGGGGAGGGTGGAGAATCCGAGGCCTTGCTGGCCGGTATAGCTGATTAGCGCCGGGCCGGAGACGCTTTCGAGGGGCGGCGCCTGATAGTAGTGCCCGTAGAAGGCGCGAAAGGTCCAACGAAGTTTCGGGATGGTGAGGGTTGCGCCGAAGCGGGGCTGGATGGCGGACTCAGCGACTGGCTTGGCGGTTGAACTGACGGCAAAGTTTCCTTCGGAGAAATGAGTGGGGCGCATGCCGGCGGAGAGTGTGAGCCAGGAAAAGGGTTTGAATTTGTCGTCGATGTAGAAGGCTTCGAGATTGGCGGTGGGATGTTCGGGATCATTGATGGTGGGGTTTCCGCTGCCGTCATTGAAGATGGCGCCGAAAAGCTGGTTGTCGCTCTGGTAGAAGCTGAGAAATCCCACCTGCAGATCGTTCCTTTTGTAGTTGGCGGCGAGGCTGGCCTGACCTCCGACGTAAGTCGAACCGCGATTTTCTGTGGTGGCGATAGGAACGTCGTTGGGATTGCTGGCGTAGTCGCCGCGGTTGTAGTGGTAGAAAGGCGAAACCGTGGTCAGGAGATGCGAATTGAAAGTGTGCAGGAAAGTGAAGAGCACACCGGCATCGGCTTCGCGCTCGGCGTCGCGCAAACCGATGCTGGGCGTGTACTGATTGCTGGCTGGACTGTTTTCGATGTCGTTGGGGAAGGGATCGTAGGGAATCTGAAAGTAATCGCGGCGGAGTGAGGCGACCAGGCGAAATTGGTTGGAGGGATCGGCGTTGAAAATGAAAGATCCGAAACCGCCGACGCCATTCACGGCGTCGTGCACGACCTGGGGCACGGGCGGCTGCAGGCCGAGATCGCTGCGGTTGCCGTTAACGCTGGCGTAGTAGGCGAAGCGGTCGGTGTGGCTACCGAAGCTGAGGGCGTCGTTGGTCTGGTAGAAGTTGCCGGCGCTGAGGACGAGTTCGGCCTGGTTGTTGCGCTCGAATCCGGTGCGGGGAACGACGTTGAAGACTCCGTAGGTACGGTCGCCAAATTCGGCACCGTAGCTGCCGCGATTGGCCTCGACGTATTCGAGATCTTTGGGATCGAACTGAGGACCGACATTTTGAGCGATGGCGGTGTTGATGACGGGAATGCCGTCGAGTAGCCAGGTGGTTTGGTGGCCACCGCGCATGTGCAGCATGTCGTGGGTGACGTAGGCGCCGGGAGTGTAATCCGTGATCATGGCGAGGCTGTTGGAGCGGTCTGCGCCGGGAGTGCGGGTGATATCGAGTTGATCGATCAGGGTGGTGGGCGTGGCCGAATCGGTGGAGACGACTTCGGAAGTAGCCGAGACCGTGATGTTCGCGTTGGCCGCGGCGATCTGTAATTGAAAATGAACCACGGGGACGGTTCCCGACATTACCGTGACGTCTTGCGCGGTCTGAGCGAAACCGGCGCTGGCGACGGCGACGGAATAGTCGCCCAAGGGCACGGCGTTGATTTGAAATTCTCCGTTGGCGTCGGTGGTAGCGGTCTTGGCCCAGTCGGACGATTTCGCCCGGAGCATGACCATGGCTCCCTGGACGGGGCGATGCTGCGGGTCATGCACCACGCCGCGGACGGCGCCGTAGATATTGGCAAAGGCGGCGATGCTGGCGAACAAGATCAGTGGAATGATCAGGGCCGCCCTGCGCTTGATTGCGACTCCAGATTTCATTGCGGCTCCGTGGGAGCCGGGGTCGAGTGATTGGGTGCGGCTGCGCTGGTGCCGATCTTGACTTCGACGGCGTGGAACTTGTCGCCGTTTTGATGCGCGTGGATGACGACCCGGCTTCCGACCTGAACCTCTTTTGCGGTTGCGGGCGATCCGCCTTTCAGGAAGTGAGTCTCGGCGTCGAAGTCGACGATTTTGATCGATCCGTCGGCGGTCTTCACAGAGATGGAACGATCGGCAATCTCGACAACGGTTCCGAGAACATGGGCCAGATTGCCGTGAGCAATGGCCAGAGCGCCGAGCAACATAGTGACGATCAGAATCGAGGTGAGCTTTTTCATTTTGTTTTCTCCGAGTGCGGTTCGTGGGTGGGCGTGGGCGCGGGACCGCCGTTCAGGAAATCGTCCTCTTCTTTTTCCTCTTCCTGCTCGGCCACGCTTTTGGGATTGAAGCGCGCCATGTCGCGAAGTTCGTCGGGGGTGAGTTGCGGCAGGTGGCGAATAAAGAGGACGAGCTTCCAGCTGTCCATGTCCTTGTCGTTGGCGGGATCTCCCCAGGCGGGCATGCCGGTCCAACGCACACCGTTGTGAATGATGTAGTAGAGTTCGCCGTCGCTGAGGCGCTGGGTCGCGTCACGGCGCATGTCGGGAGCGCGGGGAAAAAGATTGCGGCCCATCTCGGTGGCGCCGCTTCCGTCATTGCCGTGGCAGGAAGCGCAGTGGTCGGCGAAGTGGCGGGCGGACTCCTGCAGCAGCGCGGGAGAACTGGTAAAGGGATTCTTGCCGTCGCGCGCCGATCGTGGAACTGCCCAGGAACGCAGGCGGCGCGCCAGAGCAACTTCGGATGCGGTGGGAGCTCCGCGAGCGCCGGGATAGTTTCCCAGGAAACTGAACAACCATACGCCTGCGCCGGCCAGCACGAGTGCCGTTAGGCCAATTTTGAGTTCACGCGACATCTGTACCTGCTTTGCGGTTGAGATTCTCAGAAACAGTTCCCGGCCGAGATGCTCCATGCCCGTGCACGAGCGCTACGGTCAGGAGACTATTCCTGCATCAATCTGCATCAACGGATTCGCCTATGAGCCGAGGCAGATCTGGCTAAAGTGCGAGATTCCCTCGGTCAAGGCAATTTGATAAAGCGGGAGACAGGTTTAGCAGATGGGAGGAGCGCGCGGAGATTGGGATGCGGAGAGTTGGGTCAGCGGAATACGCGAGTGCGACTCCGGGACGCGAGCAGCAACGTTGCTGGCGAAGACAGCGGCGATCCCGGGCTGCGGATTGGCCCATTGAGATGTGGTTACGGCGCGACCACCGTCGTGGGTGCAGCAGGACTTGGCGCCGGTCAGCTGCGCAGAATCGGCCGAGGCGGATTCGTGGCACTGGTGCGTCTTGCGGATGCAGCAGGCGTGGAGCGGAGGAGCGGTCATCGCCAGCGCGACGGGAACGAAGGTTCCGGCGAGCGCGAACAAGAGCAGGAATCTGGCGATCAGGCGCTGCATGGTTTTGCGAATCAGAACCCCAAGTGAGGTCAGCATAGAACAGGATTACAGGCGAGCGCAAGCAAAAGGGCGGTTATCAGGGATATGGAAATCAAAATCCCCACTTCTCGCGCAAAAGACGCGCGAGAAATGGGGCACCCGGGGGAAAATGAAGTTCCTCCGAACGGACACCTACGATTTACAAAAATCAAAACACCCACCCTCTCGCACAAAACGCGAGAAGGGTGGGGCACCCGTTTTCTTCTCTCAGGCTTTGCCGTTGATTTTGGCCCACCACCAGCGGACGCCGACGAAGAGGAAGCGCCAGTCGTGGAAGAACTCGGGGGGCTTGCCTTCGAAGGCGTGGCCGATGAACTGGAAGATCCATCCGATGACGAAGAGGGCGAGAGCGTAGAGCCAGAGGCGATGGTAGAAAAATCCGGCGATGACCACTGCGACGGACAGCAATATCAAGGGAATGCCGAGAGTGTGGCAGATGCGGTTTACCGGGTGCTGGTGGCTGCTCGAGTATTGGGCGATCCACTCCGCGCTGGTTCGGTTGCCTAGCATTGGGGGGACTGATAATACACCGGTTCGCACATCTCGCAAAGTCGGCGAGATCCTTCGACAAGCTCAGAGCAGGCTGTGGTGCACGCCAGAGGGAGGCGTGAGAACTCCCTGCGCGGCCGCTGGTAGCGCCTACGGGCGCGGGGTCCTTCGACTGTGCTGCCGTCCGCTTTGCGGACGACAGCTTCGCTCAGGATGACAATTTTCTCTAGAGCGGCAAACGGAGCTAGATCAGGCCGGCGCGGACGCGGCGGAGGAAGTCTTCGCCGTCGGCCTTGGCCTGGGCGAGGATCTTGGGCTGGTTGCGGTATTCGAGGGCGACTTCCTGCAGGAAAAGCTCAACGGCATCTTTGGGCTTGAAACCTTGCGTGACCAGTTTGCGGATGCGGGCGGTGAAGTTTTCAGTGTCGGCGCCGCCGAGGCGAGAGAGGTGGTCGGAGCATTTGTGATCGCGAAATTTTGCGGCGGCGAGGCGGTCGTAGGCGGTGCGGGCTTCGGGGTCGTTCAGAAGCGTGGGGAGCGGATTATTCCATTCGCACTGGGAGCAGGTCCATCCCTGGAAGGAATGGTCGGAGCTCCAGATGATCTGTCGAGCGGTGTTCTTCTCCAAGGCGCGGTGATCGGCGGTGTGGTTTTCCACGAGCGACACGGCTCCAGCCCACAACTTGCGTGGCCCATTGGGTTTCCCTCCGGAATCATAGCTGGAGTGCGAGGAGTTTGGGCGTATCGAGGACGGTTCGGGGGATGGACTCCTAAAGTCAAAATTACCAAATCGAGGGGCGTGGCGAGAACTCCTTGCGGAGCCGCCGGTAACTCGGGCTGGCGCGGGGTCCTTCGACTGTGCTGTCGTCCGCTTCGCGGACGACAGCTTCGCTCAGGATGACATCCCCAAGGTCTTATTTGGCGAAGAAGTAGTCGAAGGATTTTACGGCGGTGAATTCGTCGTCGCGGATATCGAAGACGGTGTAGAGCTTGGTGACGTAAAGGACGTCGTGAACTTTCTGGGTGAGGTTGAGGAGCTTGAGTTCGCCGCCGGCGTTGCGCACGGTGGTGAAGCTGCCGACGAGTTCTCCGACGCCGGAGCTGTCGATGTAGTCGACGTTGGCGAGGTTGAGGATGATTTTCTTTTTGCCTTCGGCGACGAGATTGCGGACGGCGTCGCGCAGATCGCCGATTTCTTCGCCGAGGACGATGCGTCCGTGGATGTCGAGAATGGTAACGTGAGCGACTTCGCGGGTGTCGATCTTCAGGGACATTATCAGGGATCGCTAGCGGGGCCTTGAGGAAGGCTCCGGCGGGAATGGTAGTGGGTGCGGATGGGTAAGTCAATGGGTCGATGGTGCCCGGTGAGCGGAGTGGATTTTGGCGAAGTCGCGGGAAAGCGATTCAGGCCGGGCCTCTTGACGTGCAGTTGGGGCGGCTTTAGAGTGCGAGGCGAATACGGGCCACACGCCTCTAGGAGGATTCCATGGACGGTTCAATCACGCCCGGCATCGAGACGCAGCCGCCGGCTCCGGGCCCGTTACCACCAGAGAAAAAACAATTCATTCTGGGAAGCCTCGGAGTTGCTCTGGGGCTGTTTCTAGCGGTTTTTCGTGCCTGGGCGTGGTCCTACGGAGTGATGACGACGGAAGCGTGGGGATTCGCCGCGGGCGCGGCGTTTCTGCCGTTGTTGATCGCCTATGCCATTGCCGGCCGCAAGTCGGTACGGAACTTTAATCGGTTTGGCGTTTGGTTCAGCGGTCTGAGTCTTGTTTTCTTTCTGATCACGGGCCGGGCTCCGGTGAGCATGGAGCGGCACATCGGGGATCTGATGAAAGAAGCCGCAGGTACAAAGCCGGTGGACAGTGGCGGCCCCGAGACCATGGACAACATGATCCGCGAAATGATGCGCGGCATTCTGAATGACAGAAAGGCCTTTGAGCGGGAAACCGAGGCTTTTGCCCCCGACCTGAGAAAGCTTTATTCCATCGATACGTTTTCAAATCCCCAGGCAATGCAGAAAAGCATCGACGTGGTGCATGGGATTGTGGCTACGGATGAGCGCTACTCGAAGCTGATCGAGAGCATCCCGGATCGCATGGAGGCGTCGGTGGACCGCTCCTCTCTGTCAGATTCGGACAAGCGGGATTTCATGGAGGGAGTGCGGAAGTCGTTCGGGGATATGAAGCTGCTGCAAATTCGACGGCAGGCCGTCGCAACCGAGAAGCAGTGGGAAGATGCGACGGTAGGACTCTACGAGTTCGCGATGGCGAATGCCGCGGGCATGCGGGTGGACGGCGCGAAGTTGAGGATTGGAAGTGAAAAAGTGCGCGTCGGATTCAACGATCGACTGGACAAAGCACAGAAACTACGCGCGGACCTGGCCAAGCTGAATACGGAGTTGGAGACGGCGCAGCGCGCGTCGTTGCAGCAAGAAGGACTCACGCCGAAAGATCTGGGGCTGAAGGACGGCGGCCAGGGGGATAAAAAATGACAGGAGAAGCGGCGCGGTTATGAGTGGGCGCCGTGGGGGCGGGAATCGAGTTCGAGGGGCGGGAGTTGAGTAGTGTCGCGAACGTTCTGAACGTTTTCCCGAACTCTGTCGCGGATTTCCTGGATGGGCGAGGTGATGATGGGAGTGGGGTACTCGGGATGGCGGAACTCGAGGTGCATGCCGCGGCCAACGTATTGCAGCTTGAGCATGGAGCCTCCCCAGGTGGAACCGGCGATGGCGACCTGCACCGGCTCAGGGCAGAACTCGGGATGGCCGGAAATCATGGCCTCACTGCCGCCGAGAAGCACGGCGATGTAACGGTGATGCATGGTCTGAATTTCGAGCACGGTGGAGGGGGGAAGGTCGTTGAGGAAAACGCCTCCCTCGATCTCCGACTGGATAATGCCGCGGTTTACGTTGTCCGCCAGGTTCGGGTGGGGGTTAAACATACAGATGCCAGGACGTAAGGGTATCCGGTTTCCGGGACGGGGACAAGAGGACTTTCGGGAAGCGCTGGGAGCGGAGGAGCATGTCCTTTAGAGGAAGGAGGGTGGAGGGGGGTTGCAGGGAATTTAGGGACCGGGGAGACGGGCTTCGGTCGGTTTGGAAATCCCCACTTCTCGCAAAGAACGCGAGAAATGGGGCACCCGGCGCGAATTTGTAACGATCTTCAAGAGGTCAAATTCCCCACCCTCTCGCGGAGAACGCGAGAAGGATGGGGCACCCGGAACGGTAGCCAACGGCGGTGGCGATCCTGATAAAATAATGGGACAAGGGGTTCTTTACATTCATGCCAGTTCCGGTTTCACAGATGTGGACGGTGTCGTCGTATGTGCTGCGGCAGAAGCTCGCCGGGCGGAAGCAGTATCCGCTGGTGCTGATGCTGGAGCCGCTGTTCCGCTGCAACCTGGCTTGCGCGGGGTGCGGGAAGATTCAGTATCCGGCGCACATTCTGAAGAAGGATCTCTCGCCTGAGGAGTGTTTCCGGGCGGTCGATGAGTGCGGGGCACCGATGGTGTCAATCCCGGGCGGGGAGCCGCTGATGCATCCGCAGATTGGGGAGATCGTTCAAGGGCTGGTGGCGCGGAAGAAATACATTTATCTGTGTACGAATGCGCTGCTGCTGAAGGAAAAGATTCATCTCTTCAAGCCGAGCAAGTATTTGACTTTCAGCGTGCATTTGGATGGGCAGCGCGAAGAGCACGATTTGGCGGTGTGCCGCGAGGGTGGGTATGACATTGCGGTCGATGCGGTGAAAGAGGCGTTGCAGCGCGGGTTCCGCGTGACTACGAATACGACGTTGTTTGACGGGGCGAATCCGAAGTCGGTGCGGGCGTTCTTTGACGAGATGATGGAGTTGGGCGTGGAGGGCATGATGCTCTCGCCCGGATACTCGTACGACAAGGCGCCGGATCAGAAACATTTCCTGGGACGGGCGCGGACGCGGCGCATGTTCCGGGCGATTTTGTCGAACCGCAAGAAGGAATGGCAGTTTAATTTGTCGCCGCTGTTTCTGGAATTTCTGATGGGGAAGAAGACCTATCCCTGCACGCCCTGGGGCATGCCGACTTATAACGTGTTTGGCTGGCAGAAGCCTTGCTATTTGCTGCAGGACGGCTACGCGGAGACTTTTAACGAGCTGATCGAGACGACCGAGTGGTCAAAATATGGGACGGAGTCGGGGAATCCGGCGTGCGCGAATTGCATGGTGCACAGCGGATATGAGGCTTCGGCGGTGCACGCCACGTTCAATTCTTTGGGCGGATTTCTGGCGACCGTGAAGGGGACTCTGTTCTCGCGGTATCGCGATGACGAGGCGCTGCGGATGCTGGAGGAGCCGGTAGCGGCGGTGCATCCGCTGGTGCAGATTGCGGTGCCCGGCGATTCGTTGCAAGAGACGCGGGCGTAGCGTCAAAATCCCCACTTCTCGCGCAAAGGGCGCGCGAGAAATGGGGCACCCGGCAGTCGTCCAAACTGCTGTATGGGCCTCCGGTGGCGACCGGCAAACCCGAGGTCCTTCGACTGCGCTGCCCTCCGCTTCGCGGACGGCAACTTCGCTCAGGATGACAGAGCTTGGGTACATTCCAGAGAAAAAATCATGACCGGAAAAGAGGGCGGGCATCTCGATCATGCGGCAGCACAGGCTGCGCCGCATGTGAATGCGGTGAACCCTGACGCCTTGGAGGTTGCGCCGGGGACGGAGCATGAGCGACTGGAGGGATGGATTCCGGCGCTGGCGACGGAAGAAGAACTTCGCGTTGCGTTGGAGAAGGCGTTTGACTATCGCGGGGATGTAACTATCACGCGCAAGGATGGGTCGAAGATTGAGGGATATTTGTTCGACCGGAGGACGGGGGCGACGCTGCGCGAGTCGGTGGTGAGAGTTTATCCGAAGAATTCTTCGGAGAAAATTTCGATTTCGTATGCGGAGATTGCGGCGCTGGCTTTTACCGGGCGCGATACCGCAGCGGGTAAGAGCTGGGAAGCGTGGATGAAGAAGTATGCGGAGAAGAAAGCGGCGGGCGAGAAGGATTTGAGTTTGCATCCGGAGGCGCTGGAGTAGGGCGGTGGGCGCGGGAATTGTGCGACATTTCAGGCGTCCCCTCCGGGACGCCGTTTTATTTTGTGCGTGGTTACCCGCCAGTGAACTGGCGGGCTATTTTCGGGGCGCGCCTCCGGCGCTTGACTTTCCCTTTATTTCCCGGTTGCGATGAAACTCAGGCCGTCGACCAAGTCTTCTACTTCGTCGTCGGTGCCGCCGATAACTGTGATCGAGATAGCGTAGCCGTGGGCCAGCATTACCAGAGTGGACTGGTGCATGACGCGGCTGCCTACGTCTTTGTGAAAGTCACCGCGGACCAGAGTCTTGGGGCCGATGGCGATGTCGTAGGGATTCTCATCGAGAGTGAAGCCTTGCGCCTTGGCGACTTCGATGAGCGGTCCGAAATATTGCGCGGCCTCTTTCAGACCGGGGTAGGAGGACGCGGTTTCGGCGGCGATGAGGATGGAGGAATTTACATCTTCTCCTTTTGCCAGCGGCGGGCGCGAGAACGCGGCCAGCAGAACTTTTGCGCCGGCGCTCGAGGCTGGGGGCGGCGCGGCGGAGTCCGGCTTGTCTTCTTTTTCTTGCTTTGATTCCTCGTCCCGCGCATTCATCTCGTCGGTGCGCAGCACCCATCCAGCAGGAATGTTGCAGGAGAGCGTGAGAGTTTTATTGCGATAGACGCCGTCGGTTACCGCGCCAGAGTCGAGAGCGGAGTCCGCAGCGGGCTTCTTGGCCTGCTTGGCCGATGGTTTCGCCGCGGATGACGAGGACTGCGCGGGCAAACGCCAGGGAAGAGCAACGATTGCCAGCACCGTGACGACTAACCCGCGCACGAATCGCGAACAGGGAACGCTCATACTTCCGATGGTACTAGCGACGGACTGGAACGTGAACAAGTCTTAAGCTCTTGTCCTAGTTCTTGGGAAGAGTGAACCTGACGGTCACGCGGGTTTTGAATTCGACCGGGTGGTCTAGAGGATAGGGGTCGTAGATCCACTGCTTCACGGCCGCCATCGCCGAAGGGACGAAAATTCGATCCCCCGATTCGAATCGCAGATCGACGACCTTACCCCGAGAGCTGACGGTCGCGTCGAGCACGACCATCCCTTCGATTCCGCGCTGCTTCGCTGCCTGTGGGTAAATCGGCGGAACCCACCTCATCAGCAACTGTCTGGACTCCGCCTCCGAAATGCGCACTAGCCTGTGGCGCTGGTCGCCTGTTGAAGGTGGGACGGATTGGACCTGAGCCTGGCCAGCTCCCGGGCTCAAGACAAGTGACACAATCAGGACGACCAGCGGCTTGCACGCGCTGGCCTCCATGGTCAAGCCGCCTTGCCCAGCACCGGCTGAGTGCAGTGCGAGCAGCGGCGGGCCTCGATGGGAATCTCGCTGAGGCACTCGGGGCATTTCTTGGTCGTGGGATCGGCGGGCGGCGGTTCCTTACGCATGCGCGCGATCAACCAATTGACCGGCACCACGACAAAGAAATATACGGCAGCAGCGATCAGGATGAAAGAAATGGCGGCGTTGACAAAATCGCCGATCGGAAACGTGGTGCCGCGGACGGCGAATTTGAGACTTGAATAATCCGGCTTGCCGACGATGAGCGCGATCAGCGGGGTGAGGAAAGCTTTAGTGAGTTCGGTGACCACGCCGCCGAAAGCCGCGCCAATCACGACGCCTACGGCCATATCCACAACATTTCCACGCAGGATGAATTTCTTAAAGCCGCTGAGCATAGGAGACCTCCGAAAAGAACGTGCTGGCCAATGTAAGGCAGGGGCGGCAGGAGGTCAAGGGGCGGGAGGGCCGAAAAGCGCCGAGCTGCGCTCGATGGACAGCCGGGTCGGCTGTCCCCACATGGTCTCGTCGTGCCGGCCTCAGATGCGCATTGGCATGACGATGTAGCGGTACTTGTAGTCGTCGCCTTCGGCGGGGCGGAATTGGCCGGCGGATTGGGGGTCTTTGAGTTCGAGGCGGACTTCGCTGGTGCCGGCGGCTTTGAGGAAGTCGACCAGGTATTGGGCGTTGAAGCCGATGGTCAGCGGCTCGGAGGTGTAGGACGGCGCTTCGATTGAGTCTTCGGACTCGCCGGCTTCGGTGGAAGACGCGGAAATCTTGAGTTCACCTTTTTCCAGACGCAGGCGGACGGCGCGCGAACGCTCGTCGGCGAACTGGGCCACGCGCAGGATGGCGGCGCTCAGTTCATCGGAGTTCAAAGGGATGATCTTGCTGTTGTCCTTGGGCAGGACGGCTTCGTAGTTGGGGAATTGTCCGGTGAGTTGGCGCGAGGTCAGCAGCCGCGAGCCGATCCGGAAGAAAAGGGTCGAGTCGTCTTTGGCGAACTCGATGGTCTCGGCGTCGGTGGAATCGAGCAGGGATTTCAGTTCGTCCATCGCTTTTTTCGGGACGAGAGTTTTCAGCTCGCCGGAGACGCCTTCGAATTTCTCGCCGACGCGTTCGCAGTGGGCCAAGCGATGTCCGTCAGTTGCGACCATGGCGATGGACTCGGGCTTCAGCAGCATCAGCGCGCCGTTCAGCGTGTAGCGCGATTCTTCGTTCGAGATGGCGAAGCCGGTGCGGGCGATCAGGCCGCGCAGAACCTGCGCGGGAATCGTGATGACTCCGGCAGTGGGAAACGCGGGCAGGCTGGGAAAATTTGATTTCGCCATGCCGACCATTTTTGTATTCGACCGTCCGCAGCGAATACTGACCCAGTGATTCTCCAGCAGTTTGATGGTGATGTCGGCGTCGGGCAGCAGTTTTACGTAGTCGTGAAGTTTGCGCGCCGGGACGGTACAGGAGCCTTCTTTTTTAACTTTCGCGTTACATGAAGTGCGCAGGCTCAGATCGAGGTCGGTGGCAGTGAGTGACAAGCGGTCGCCCGCGGCTTCGAATAAATAATTGGACAGGATTGGAATCGTGGTCTTGCGCTCGACCACACCTTGCGTGGCCGTTAATTCCCGCAGCAACTCGAACTTGCTGACCGTGATCTCCATCGTACCCGCGGCAACGGCGGCTTCCACCGGCATAATGTCCGTCCCCCTCAACTACGTGCCGTGCGTGCTACTTTTATTACTACCCTTATATCAAATGCAAAACCTATAAAACCAGCAGTAACAGTAGGGCCTTCGCAGAAGTGGAAAACCGGGGCAACTCGCCTGTTGTCACCGGGTTCCCGCCGGACCCTTCATGTTAGAAATCGGTCCCAAACTCTTCGGAGACCAGAGCCTAACCTGGCAGTGCTTGTAGTTTCCCGTCTGCCTTGCACAACTTCCACATCGCATTCACAGCCGACTCGAAGGAAGACTGGATTGATTCGTGGAAAAGTCTACGAACCCTGCGATTCATCCGCCTAGTTGCTCGGTCAATTTATTAATCAGCCTGTTCAAATCTTTATCGGTCTTGCGGAGTTCTTCGATCTTTTCGACCGAGTGCAATACGGTGGTGTGATGCTTGCCGCCGAATTGGCGTCCGATTTCCGGGAGCGACGCTTCGGTCAGATGCTTGGCCAGGTACATGGCGATCTGGCGCGGGTAAACGATAGCTCGCGAATTGTTTTTTGCCTTGATCTCGACCAGGCGCAGGCCGAACTGTTCAGCGACCATTTTCTGAATCGATTCGATGGTGACCTTGCGGGCCTGCGAGTCGATGAAGTTCTTCAGCACCTGCTGCGCGTAGGGCAGCGTAATCTCGGCGCCGATCAGAGACGAGTGAGCAACGAGACGGATCAGTGCGCCTTCGAGTTCGCGAACGTTGGAGCGAATGTTCGACGCCACATAGAGCGCGACGTCGGTGGGCAGGGTCACTTTTTCCTGCTCGGCTTTTTTCTGCAGGATGGCGACTTTAGTCTCAAGATCGGGCGGCTGAATGTCGGCAATCAAGCCCCACTCGAAGCGGCTGCGCAGGCGGTCTTCGATCTCGGCCAACTCTTTGGGTGAGCGGTCGCTGGCGATGACGATCTGCTTCATCGACTCATGCAGCGCGTTGAACGTGTGGAAGAACTCTTCCTGCGTGCGCTCCTTGCCGGTGAGGAACTGGATATCGTCAATGAGCAGCACGTCCATGTTGCGGAACTTGTCGCGGAAGCTGGTCATCTTGTCGTAGCGCAGCGAGTTGATCATGTCGTTGGTGAACTTCTCGCTGGATACATAGCAGATGGCGGCCTGCGGCAGGCGGCGCTTGATCTCGTGTCCAATGGCCTGCATGAGGTGAGTCTTGCCCATGCCGACGCCGCCGTAAAGGAACAAAGGGTTATATGCCTTTGAGGGACGCTCGGCGACGGCCTGGCAGGCGGCATGCGCGAACTGGTTGCCGCTGCCGATGACGAAGGCGTCGAAGGTGTAGCGGGGATTCAGTTGCGCGGCTCCGTCCCAGTCGAAGCGCGATTGCGACGGGGAAGCGGCGGCGGCCGCGGCGGAAAGTCCGCCATCGTGACGAACCGCGGTTGCAGCGGGATCGTCCTCGGGCGTGACGAACTTGACGTCGTTGAAACCGAGGCCCAGGTTGTCGATGGCTTCCTGAATCAGGTCGGCGTACTTGTCGCCGGCGTGACGGAATTCGATGGTCGGGACGCGCACGAAGAGTACGCCTCCACTGGAGTGGCTGTAGCGTGTGGGTTTCAGCCAGGTGTCGTAGGAATGGCGGTTGATTTTCTTTTCGAGCGCATCAAGGATGCGCGCCCACGGATTCGGGGAGAGAGTTGTGCTAGGAACTGACATATATGAAATGTTTCACCACGCGGCGCTCCGGCGGCTGGTAAGAGAGCGCCTGTTAAAACTGCCGTTTTACGAAGTAGCTGGAACCGTTAATTTTACTGCGGAAAGCGCCTGTACTGCCGAGTTGCCCCTGCTCAAAGCAAAAAGAAATTCGAAAGCAGGATCAGTCCGGCATACTAGCACAAAATTTTTTGTTGTGTGGAAAACTTCGGCTGGGAAATTTCCGCGAACCCTCATTCAGAACCCGAATGCAGTGTGCTGTCAAGTGCCGCGGTGGTAACTGCCGCGGAGACGGTGCAGAGTTGCGAGGTTTTTCGGATGCAGTGGCCCGATTTTTCATTTGCTCCGCGAACTCTGCGGCCTTTCTTTATCCTTGCGAACTCTGCGGTTAAAGTCTCTTGACTTCCTGACAATGGCAAAACCAAAAACGAGAGCCTTTAACCGCCGAGGACGCAGAGAACTGCCGCGGAGTTCGCGGAGAAGACCCCCACTCAAGCCGCTGTGGGATTGGCGGTTTGGTGGGAATGCGGTTGGTGATTTATACTTACAGTTTGCCCTAACACTGTCGAAGGAATCAGGAGCAGCTACTTTTCATGCCCAAGCGTACATTCCAACCCAACCGGCGCAAGCGATCGAAGACACACGGATTTCGCGTGCGCATGAAGACCCAGGGCGGCAAGAAGGTAATTTCCCGCCGTCGCGCCAAGGGGCGCAAGCGGGTCTCGGTAAAACCAGGTTTCCGCGAATAGTCCAGTAGCGCGGAGGTTTGCCCGCGCGCCCGCTGAAATTACAAGCGATCTGGAATTTAGAGTCACTGTGACTGCCAGTGTGCCCGGCGAGCCGAAGCGACGAGAATCGAACCGAGGGGTCAGCCCCGGCGAACCGCGAACCGGTAAAGCCGCCTTTCCCCGCAGCGCGCGGCTTTTGCGGCACGCCGACTTCGAGCGCGTGTACAAGTTGGGGCGGCGGCATTTTTCCGCGTCGCTGACCGCGTTTTATCTGTTGCGGCCCGAAGGTTCGCGCAGTGCGACCTCGGGAGTTCGCATTGGATTTACCGTGGGTCGCGCTCTCGGTGGCGCGGTGCAGCGCAACCGGATGAAGCGGCGATTGCGCGAGGCGGCGCGGCTTTGTGGCGTGCCCGCCAGTGTGAGCGCGGATGTGGTCATCAATCCGAAGAAGTCTTTGCTGACCATAGACTTCGCGGAGGTAGTGAACGAAGTGAGCCGGGCTTTCGTAGTGATAGAGCAGAAGGTCGCGGGGAAAAGGAACGGCTTAAACCACGAAGGGCACGAAGGTTCACGAAGGAAATCGTAGGCGGGTCGGCTGATAATTTCTCATGCGCGAGTTCGGCAAATTCGTTGTGTTGCAAATGCTGCGGGCTTACAAGTGGGCGATTTCGCCGATGTTTCCACCAGCGTGCCGGTACGTTCCGACTTGCTCGGAGTATGCGGCGGAAGCGGTGGATCGTTACGGCGTGCTGCGCGGGGGATGGAAGGCGTTGACGCGGCTGCTGCGCTGTCATCCGTTGGCGCGCGGAGGGTACGATCCGGTGGTGAAGCTTCATGGGCTAAAGCCCGACTCTTTCTTCGATGCCAGCTTCGAAGCTAGCGGCACGGCTGAAAGCCGTGCCCTTCCCGAGACCAGTGCCCGCGAGCTGGGAGCTTCTGCAATCTCGGCTCACGGCGCGATCTTCGCTGCGGTACCAGCTGCGTTATCAAGGAAACTGTAAACTTTGGCCGAATATCAAAATCCACAGCAAGAACCGGGCAGCGAGAAGCGGCTGTTACTCGTTTTCCTGGTGACGATGATTGTGATGCTGGCGGCGCAGCCGCTGCTGAAGAAATATTTTCCGCAGCCGGCAACGCCGACGCAGCAGAGCCAGCCGGCCCAGAATCAGACTTCGCAAAATCAGACTTCTCCAAATCAGAACTCTCAGACTCCTCGAGCGACCGGAGTCGCGCCCGGCGTTGCGGCTGCGAATCACCCGGGCGCCGTTCCCGCCGTCGCCGTTACCAAGCAGGCCTCGAGCGAAGCCGAAACTGTTGTCGAGAACGATCTTTACCGGATCACGTTCACCAATCGCGGGGCGCAGGTTAAATCCTGGATTCTGAAAAAATTCGACAACGACGCGCAGAGCGGGCCGCTCGATCTGGTGAATGCGACGGCGGCGGCGCAGTATGGATATCCGCTGTCGCTGTGGACTTACGACGAGGGCCTGCGCAAAAGGTTGAGTTCGGCGCTTTACGTCGCTTCGCATGAAGGCAACCTCACGCCGCCGACAACGGTCACTTTCGAATACGCCGATCAGGATCTGGTGGTTCGCAAGACATTCAGTTTCGATCATACCTACGTGGTGAACGTCGAGACGTCGGTGATCTATCAAGGCGCGGCGGTGGCGGCGCTTCCGGCGTGGCCCTCGGGATTCGGCAGCCAGACGACCCCCGCCTTCTACGCGACCGCGAACATCGACTACCAGTTCAACAAAGACATTGAGCGGCTACCCATCCGCTGCGGGTTTCACCCGTTATCGAAGTGTACTGACATCAGTAGCGGCGCGACCGTTCCCGGACCGTTCCATTGGGCTGGCCCGACCGATCAGTATTTCGCGGCGGTATTTATCCCGGACGAGCCGGCATCGGCTGCGATGGTGACGCTGCGCGGCCCGATGTCGGTGGCGAAAGATCCGCAGAAGGCCGACTCGAAAGAGACGGTGAACGTCGACGTGCTGGGCGCAGCGGTCGGCAACCTGCATGGGGCAACGGCAGAGCGCATTTTCGTGGGGCCGAAGGAACTCGAGATTTTGCAGAAGATTCCGATCCCGAATGTGTCGGGGGCGGACAACGATTTGAACGGCCTGGTGGATTTCGGGTTCTTCGGGATCATCGCCAAGCCGCTCTTCCTGTGGCTGAAGTGGACCTACCGTCACATGATCCCGAACTGGGGATGGGCCATTGTTCTGCAGACGGTGATCATCAGTCTGGCGCTGCTGCCGCTGCGAGTCACGCAGATGAAGTCGATGCTCAAGATGCAGCGTGTAGCGCCGCAGATCAAGGCGATTCAGGAGAAGTACAAGAAGTACAGCCTGCGCGATCCGCGCAAGGCGCCCATGAACGAGGAGATCAGCGCTCTCTACAAGAAAGAAGGCGTAAATCCGGCGGGCGGCTGTTTGCCCATGCTGATCCAGTTGCCGTTCTTGTACGCTTTCTACAAAATGCTGTCGATCACGCTCGACCTGCGCCATGCGCACTGGCTGTGGGTGCATGATTTGTCGGCGGCCGATCCCATTTTTCTGCTGCCGATTCTGATGGTGATCAGCAGCCTGGTCACTTCGAAGATGACACCGCAGGCGGGCATGGATCCGGCGCAGCAGAAAATGATGACCTGGATGATGCCGCTGATGATGGGCTTCATCTTCTTCCGGCTACCCGCGGGGCTGAACCTGTACTACGCGGTGAGCAACGGGATTGGCATCGCGCAGCAAGCGGTCATGAACCGGACGTCGCTGGGGCGCGAAATGCGGGAGATGATGGCGAAGCGCGCGCGGAAGAAGGACAAGTGAAGCTTCTAGCTGCTAGCTTCTAGCTACTAGCCCGGAGCAAGATCGGCGCGATGGTTGGAGCGAAAGTCGTCATCGCGTGCAAGTGCTTTTTGCAGAGATTCAAGCTAGAAGCTAGTAGCTAGAAGCTAGGAGCTTTTCTCGTGCCTATTCCCGATAAACCCGCCGCCGCTAAAAAGATCAACGAATTTCTGAAGGCCGTCGTCACTCACGGTGGACTGCGGCTGAAGTACCGGATCGTGGTCGATCCGCCGCTGCCGGAGAGTCGCGACTGGGAGAAGCCGGAGATTCTGGTCGACTTCGCCGGGCCGGATTCCGCGTTACTGCTGGACCGCGGCGGGGAACTGCTGCGCGCGCTCGAATTGCTGGCGCTGGAAATGCTGCGGCTGCCTTCGGGCGAGCATGAAAAGATTTCTTTCGACTGCCAGAATCAGAGGTCGCTGCGCATTCAGGAACTGAAGATGGCGGCCGGGGTGGCCGCGGACAAGGTGCGCAAGACAGGAACGCCGTACGAGTTCACGCCGATGTCGTCGCGCGAGCGGAGAATCGTTCACCTCGCGCTACGCGAGGAAGCGGACCTGCACACCGAGAGCGAAGGCGAAGGCATGCGGCGGCGGCTGGTGGTTTATCCCAAGGACTACAAAGGTCGCGTGCAGGCTGGCGGCTAGAAACATTCGATTGCTCAGAGAGCCGGAAGAGAGTGCTTGAACGAGACGGCGCGAGCAGCGCCATCCCACTTCCGCCCTGGAAGTGGGCGGATCTCAGTGGGGATGGCGTCGCGGTGCGGGAGTTTGTGCCACTATTACTGGATTGGTTCGTGGCGACACGATTCCGTTTCTCTCGCCACCTCGTGGTTGGCGACTCTGGCTGATTCAACTTCCCGGCGAATTCTCCCACTTCCGGTCGCCGCTGGCACCTTGATGCCTGCGAGGACCCAGACCGAGTGAATGTTTCTTCCACCCATTAACGATCTTGATTCGTGTCGAATATGGTTCTCCGTTGCTGCAAAAAGAAAAGGGCGGCAAATTTCGTCGCCCTTCCGCTATTGATATTTTCGAGTGACCACACTGACGTCCGCCGCCCAGCGCCTGCCGCCTGCCGCCTGTATCCAACTAGCCCTAGCGGCCTGCTGCGGCCCCAGCGGCTGCCGGCATCATGCCCGCGATCTTCATACTCTCGATGCGGTTCAGTACGGACTCCAGGCTGGCTCCGGTGTCGGTGCAGGCGTCGACGTAGGGGTGTCGGCTGCCGTCGGCGTGCATGACGAGCACGCTGGTCTCGGCGTGGGCCTTTTTCACCATGTAGGGCAGGTGATGACGATCGTTGCGGGTGAGGGTAGGTCCGAGAACGACCAGGTCAAAGGAGCCTTTGTTCAGGGCTTCCTGCACGGCCTTGCGTCCCTCGGCCGGATGCACGGTGTGGCCGGCTTTTTCGATTGTCGCGGCCTGAGTCTTCAGAGTGTCCGCATCGCCTTCGCCATAAAGAATTCTTAACTTCGCCTTCGCCATGGATGACCCTCGATTAGATGTCGTTTTTCGCTGGTACCTGACGCACTGGTACCTGCCTGTGACGGTAACAACCGCCGGAAGGGCGGGAAACGTCACTTAAGACCCACGACGAACGGGACTCCCCGACCGCAAGTCGGGCATTGGCCAACTTCGGGCCGGCAAAATTCTTCCCCCAGAAAGGCCTCTGCGGAGCTACACTTCTGCGCGGAGGCTTTCCGAATCCAATGCTCGCCACAACGTCTGCCCCAATCGTCTGGAGAGCTGTACTCATATCGTTATTGTTGAGTCCCTGGGTGGCCGCGCAGTCGGCCGCGCCCACGTCCACCACGACCTGCAATCTTGATGACGGACGGCAGGTTTACGTGCGCTACAACCCGGTGGCCAACAAGGAGAAGATTCCGAACGGAAAGGCCTGGGCTCCGGGCAGAACGCCGATGACTCTTTTTACGGAGGCGCAACTGACCCTGGGCAGCTCGATGATTCCGGTCGGCGCCTACACCGTTTATCCGATTCCGGCACGGGATCACTGGACGCTGGTGGTGAATAAGAATGTGACGCCGGGCGCGGCCTACGACGAGAAGCAGGACATTGCGCGCACCCAGATGGAGACGGAGCAGGTGGAGCAGCCCGCAGATGCGCTGGAGGTGGCGTTTGCGCACGTGGGGGCGCGGTGCACACTGCGGATTTATATTGGCAAGACGGCGTCGTTCGCGGATTTTACGGCAAAGTGAAGTACGCGAGATGAATTTCTCCGCGTCCTTCGCGGCTTTTCTCTGCGCCCTTCGCGGTTAAAGTCTTTTGATTTTCTGCGTCGCCCGCGACGCGAACAGATTCTCTCACTTCCTCCATGCGCCCTTTCCCAGTCATCTTTCTTCTTGGTTTTCTGTCTGCCACGGCATGCGCTCAAACGCGGCCGCGGGTGCAGATTTCGCATACGACCGAAAGTCTGCGCGGGGTGAGCGCGGTGTCGCGCGAAGTAGCGTGGGCCAGCGGAACGCATGGAACGTTCCTGCGCACAACCGATGGTGGGCGCACCTGGGTTCCGGGGCAAGTGCCTGAGGCGGGGAATCTGGACTTTCGCGGCGTGGTTGCGTTCTCTGCCGACGAAGCGTTTCTGATGTCGGCGGGACCGGGCGAGCAGTCGCGGATCTACCATACCAGCGACGGCGGGCAACACTGGCAGCTGCAGTTCACCAATACGAATCCCAAGGGATTTTTCGACTCGATCGCATTCTGGGATTCGAAGCATGGGGTGGTGCTCGGCGATCCGATACCCGACGAATCAGGGAAACTGAAATTCGAAGTACTGCTCACCGACGACGGGCAGAACTGGCAGCCCGTTCCGCCGGCGCAACTGCCGGAGGCAATGGAGGGCGAAGGGGCGTTCGCGGCTTCGAACTCGTGTATCGCGATTGCGCCCTCTTCATCCGATTCGAACATCTGGTTTGCAACGGGCGGGAAAGTGGCTCGCGTTTTTCATTCGTCGGACCGAGGGCAGAGCTGGCAGGTCTCCGATACGCCGATGGTGCATGGGCCGGACTCGGCTGGAATATTTTCCATTGCGTTTCGGGATGCGCTGCATGGCGTGATCGCCGGCGGCGACTACAAGCGTCCGAACGACGACGGGCCGAATCTGGCATTCAGCGAAAATGGCGGGAAGACCTGGGAGCTTTCTACGTTGAAGCCGCTGGCCTATTTTTCTGCCGTGGCGTATGACCGGAGTGTGAACCGGGCAGCGGCCGGGAATAAAAAAACGCGCGCGAGGGCGGCTGCGCCGGAACGAATCTTCCTAGTGGGTCAGGATTTTGTCTTCGACTTTCGCCCGCCAAACAATCCGCAGCGGGTCTCTGGGAAGAAACAATCGGGAATTCGTTTTAATGCGGCGAGTCCGTATCCAGAGGGCGGAGTGCTGGTGGTGGGTCCGAAGGGAACCGTAGCATTCATTCCCTGACCTGCCGGGGCCGACGGAAACGCCGGGTTCGATTTTCTCCGCGAACTCTGCGGCCTTTCTCCGCGCCCTCCGCGGTTAAAGTCTTTTGATTCTTGTTTGCCAGGACAAAACAAAAGCCTTTAACCGCAGAGAGCGCAGAGAACCCCCGCAGAGGACGCGGAGAAATTCAAAATCGCCTATGGAGCTCGGGCGCAGGTGACTAAAGTGCTATCTCTTCCTGTTCTTTTCATTCCTCAACACATCAACGAAAATTAAGAGGATTAGGTAGCGCCTGATCTCCCCCAGATCGAGATACCCTGTGAAAAACCTGTCTCTGGCCATTGCTGTTCTTGCTGTTGCGACTCTCGCGTCCGCGCAGAATCAACCTGGCGCCAGCGCGACTCCGAGCGCCGCCACAGCTAGCGCGCCAACTTCGACCGCTCCGACTTCGGCCACTGCGGCTTCATCCACTGTCTCGCGCACCACCAAGGCGATGCATTACCGGCTGCAGGGAGGGTCGGCCAAGGTGGACTTTCGCGGAACCGATCTGTTGCAGCGCGCTTCGGGCGAGGCCAAGGTCGAAGGAAAGAAGACCAATTTTGAAATCGACGTGAAGTTTCAGGGCGTCGAAGATGCAACCAAGTTCGGGCTGGAGTTTCTGACGTACGTTCTTTGGGCGGTGTCGCCGCAGGGGCGTCCGGTGAACCTGGGCGAGCTGAATCTCGATCACAATGGCAACGCACACGTGAAGGCCTACACCGACTTGCAGACCTTCGGAATGATCGTGACCGCGGAGCCATATTTCGCGGTGACGCAACCGGGCAACATGGTGGTAATGGAGAGCTCTTCGGTTGGCGGAGGCGGCGAGATCATCGACGCCCGATATGAACTCGTGACGCGCGGGACCTACTCCTCGACCAACACGCATATCCAGGATGCGATCTTCGGCATCGACAACAAGACTCCGGTGGAACTGTTTGAGGCGCGCAACGCGCTGCGGATCGCGCATATCGCCGCCGCCGATAGATATGCGGCGTCGATTCTGTCGAAGGCTGGGCAGCAGTTGATGCACGCGGAAGATCTTTATCGGCAGAAGCAGAACAAGGCGGCGATCGAAGCGGCTGCCAAGGAAGCGACCGAAACTGCGGAAGAAGCGCGCTTGATGGCGGTGAAGCAGAAAGCAGAAGACGAAGCTCAGGCTGCCGCGGCTGCACGCGAAGCGAAAGCTCGCGCCGATGCGGACGCAGAGGCCAAGCGTCGAGCGGACGCCGAAGCAGCGCGGGCGCAAGCTGAGGAAGCTCGTGCGCAAGCCGAGCAGGCCAAGGCTGAAGCCGAGCGCATGAAGCAGGAAGCTCTGGCAGCGGCGCAGGAAGCGGCACGCCAGAAAGACGAGGCCGAAAAAGCGAAGGCGGAAGCGGTGGCGCAACAGCAAGTTCTGGCCGCCGAAACGGACAAGGCGCGGGCTGCGGCAGCGCAGTCGGAAAATCTTCGTCAGCAGGCGGAGAAGGAAAAAGCCGAGTTGCGGGCGCGTCTGCTGCAGCAGCTCAACTCGATTCTGGCCACGCGCGATTCCGCGCGTGGGCTGATCGCGAACATGTCGGACGTGCTGTTCCGCAGCGGGAGTTACGAACTTCTGCCGGGAGCGCGCGAGCGGCTGGCGAAAGTTTCAGGAATTGTGCTGGCGTATCCCAGCTTGCATCTTTCGGTGGAAGGGCATACCGACAGCGTGGGCAGCGATCAGTACAATCAGGATCTCTCCGAGCGGCGCGCGGAGTCGGTGCGCGATTATTTTGTGCAGCAGGGAATTTCGGCGGGCACGATTGAGGCTCGCGGTTTCGGCAAGACCGAGCCCATCGCGTCCAACGATACGGCGGAGGGGCGGCAGCAGAACCGGCGGGTTGAACTTGTGCTCTCAGGCGATGCGATCGGGAGCATGGGTGACGCTCCTGCGGTGACAGCGGCGGCGGCGCAGAACCGCTAGGGATTCTGTGGCTGCGGAAGTGCACCTTTCCTGTTTCCATTTCTCCGGATACTCACGATTGCTCCGGCGCTAAACTGATAGGCGAGCGCTGGAGGAATCGTCGCTGGAGGAATCGATGCTCACGAATAACGACCGGGCTCTGCGCCAACATCTGCTCGAGCTGCTTGCCGGCGGAAGTGCGCACGCCAAGTTTGATGACGTGATCAAGGGCCTGCCGCCGAAGCTGCGCGGAGCCAAGCCGCCAAAGTTTCCGCACTCGCCCTGGATGCTGCTCGAACATCTGCGGCTCGCGCAGTGGGACATTCTTGAGTTCAGCCGCAACTCCAAACATGTGTCGCCGCCGTGGCCGGCTGGATACTGGCCGAAAACGCAGGCCCCGCCCAGCGCCGCGGCCTGGACAAAAAGCATGCAGCGATTCCGCCGTGATGGGAAGGCCATGGAGAAGCTGGTCGCGAATCCAAAGACGGATTTGTTCGCGCGTATACCGTGGGGCGATGGGCAGACGATCTTGCGCGAGGCGCTGCTGCTGGCGGATCACAACGCATATCACCTGGCGCAACTGGTGGATGTGCGGCGATTGCTAGGCGCCTGGAAAGCGTAGGAGAAGAGTTTCAGCACTGGGTCGCCGAGAACAGGTAGGTCCTTCAAACGTTCATCATGCGGCTGAGTCGGCACGCTTCCGCTGCGTGCCGGAATGTTTTCTGAAAACTGCTCTCACTCCTTCTCTCCAGCGCTCGTCAATGCCGACGAATTCCCACTCGATCTCCGGTGAAATGTAGCTTAGAAGAATATCCGTCGCGGGATGAACATGCAGTGCCGGCGCCACCAGGAACAGCAGCGGCTTCTCCGGTGATAATTCTTGTTCGGCGAAGTAACCGAAGCGGGGAAACTCTGCACGGGTGTGGTGCCACTCGACTCGCGACCAGTAATCCAGACCCTGCAGCGGCAGGTGGATATCCTCGTCGGCCTTGAGTTCGACGACCGCGAGGCGGCCGTCGCGCGTGGTCGTGAGCACGTCGATCATGGAGCGGTCCGAGGCCGAGAAGGCGGGAACCTGGGAATAGAGCGATTGTGAGTTCAGGCGTCCATCGATCACACTGACGTCGGCGACTACCAGCGATTCCAGCCAGCGTTCGGGATGTATGCGGAACAGAGGGTGCTGACGCGGGCCATAGGGATGGCGCGTGTCGCGGAGCGCGGTGAGCAGTTGGAGAAAGTGCGGCCAATTATGATCCTCCAGCACGCGCTCTTCGGCGCCGATGCCGAAGACGATTTCCTGGGTGCTGCGAAATGATCCCGGCTCGGCGGCAAGGCGGGCGCGGGCGAATTCGAGTCCACGCCAGCGAAATGCCAGCTCAGCCGCGGAGAGCAGGGCGACCTCGCCATTGGGCAGGATCGTTCTGATTCTGGCGATGGATTCGGCGAATCTTTCCAGCGCGGCAGCTTCGTTCGGCGCGTGGACCAGGCGCGTGGCCACGTTGCCGCGGTCGGTGCAATCGATTTCCACCAGCGAGTCGTGACGCTCGTCCAGCTCGAACAGTCGCCACTTCGCGGCAGCACGGTTCAGGTTCGCCATGCGCTCGCGCACCAGCGCCGAACAGCCTTGCGGTACAAATAGATTGAGACCTTCGACCAGGAATTTGCTCGCCTGAGCTTGGCGGCAGACATCGAGCCAGAGAATCCCGAAAGTCAGCGCCGCGTCGATCGAGGCCTGCGTCTCCGAGGCATTGACTCCAAGCACTGCGAACGCCGACTGGCCTTTGCGCAGCAGTCCGCGGGTGTAGATGGGGCCGAAGGATTTCTCCAGGTCGACGCCGCTGGTCAGCCGCGCGACGGCGAATCCGGGAAAATGGCGATCCAACGTGCGGCGCAGTTTTTGCTCGTAACTGGTGCGCGCGAGCTTTCGCGCGGAAGGCGAGCGACGGTCACGCTCGCGGCAGATTTCGAGCTTGGTGGGCCGCGACTGGCCCAGGCGCTGGACAGCCAGCCGCAAGGTTCCATTCTTTACTTCGGCATCGAGCACGCGACGCACCGTATTGCGTTCCGGCGACCATAGGTGGAGCAGGCATTTGTTGTATTCGCCGGAGATCGAATATTTCGATTGCCCGAGGTCGAAGGCGACCGCGCCATCCTCGAGCACGACTGCGCCGGAAGCTTCGCTGAGGAAATCCTGCACAGTTCGGGAGAGGGCGTCTGGGGTCATGGTCGGAATTGTCCACAACGGGACGGCTGCTGTCTGTGACGAGTGACCATCGTTATCGCCGGGCTTGTGGAAGACCCGGGCAGAAAGAGAGCAAACAGGTTGCGTGTGGGATAATAAAGGAGGAGCGATCTGCCTGCGAGTCGTGGCGAAACTCGGCGGCATCTAATCACTGTGGACAAACAATCTCTCGACAAATTGGGCTTGGACAGGCAACGGTTCTTCTTCGAACACTACGGGCTCACCGAGCACGACCTGGAACACTATCTTGCGGCCGCGCTTTCGGCGGGCGGCGATTACGCCGACCTCTACTTCGAATATCTGTCATCGACGTCGCTCATGGTGGATGAATCCATGGTCAAGTCGGCGTCGCAGGGAATTTCCGCGGGCTGTGGCGTCCGCGTCGTTTCCGGTGAGCGGACCGGCTATGCCTATACCGACGATCTTTCGTCGGACCGCATTTTGCATGCGGCGCGGACGGCGGCGCTGATCGCGAGCGCACCGGCGAAAACGACGGTGGCAGGATTTCAGAAGGCAGTGGCGCGCAGTCTGTATCCCGTGACGCTGCCTTCGGTGGATGCGGAAATCAGCGCCAAAGTTGAGCTGGTCATGCGGGCGGATAAGGCGGCTCGCGCGTACGATCCGCGCATTCAGGAAGTGCGGGCCAGTTATGCCGACGAGTTGCGGAACATTCTGGTGGTGGCGTCGGACGGGACGTTTGCGGAAGATTCGCAGCCGCTGGCGCGGATGAATGTTTCGTGCATCGCAAAGACCGAGGGAAATTCTGCGCGTGGAACTTCCGGCGGCGGCGGACGCGTCGCGCTGGATTTCTTCTTCGGCGAAAAGACTCCGGAATTCTTTGCCAAGGAATCGGCGCGCCAGGCGATCCTGCAGCTCGATGCCCGCGAAGCTCCGGCGGGAGAAATGGAAGTGGTGCTTGGTCCGGGATGGCCGGGCGTGCTGCTGCACGAGGCTGTGGGACACGGACTGGAGGCGGATTTCAACCGCAAGAAAACGTCGGCGTTCGCAGGACTGATCGGGAAGCGCGTGGCCAGCGAGAAGTGTACGGTGGTCGACAACGGCACCATGCCGTGGCGGCGTGGATCCCTCAACGTGGACGACGAAGGTGGATCCACGCAGGAAACCGTGCTGATTGAAAACGGAATTCTGAAGGGCTATCTGAGCGACAAGCTTTCTTCACGTCTCATGGGTATCGCCAGCACCGGCAATGGACGGCGCGAGAGCTACGAGCACATTCCCATGCCGCGCATGACGAACACGTACATGCTGGCCGGGCAGGATAATCCGGAAGATATTATTCGTTCGGTCAAGCATGGCGTCTACGCCGTGAACTTTGGCGGCGGGCAAGTCGATATTACGAACGGCAAGTTCGTGTTCTCGGCTAGCGAAGCCTACATGATTGAAGATGGACAGATCACCGCGCCGATCAAAGGCGCGACGCTGATCGGCAACGGTCCGGACGTGCTGACGCGGGTCTCGATGGTGGGCAACGATCTGAAGCTCGACGAGGGCGTGGGCACTTGCGGCAAAGATGGACAGGCGGTGCCCGTAGGCGTGGGCATTCCGACTCTGAAGATCGACCGGTTGACTGTCGGTGGGACGGCTAGAAAAGATCCTGGCGGTTTCATGCAGTGAAATTTTTTGCCGCGGATTCGCACGGATCACACGGATATTTCAAGATTCTGTCATCCCGAGCGGAGTCTGACCTTCGTGCCAAAGCGCGAAGGTCGAACGTAGTCGAAGGACCCCTTTCAGCATGCGTTACCGCAGGCTAGTCAGGGAGGTCCAACACGAGCAAGTTCCAAAAAATGACCACAGCCACTGAAACTCAAGTCGTCGTCGATCTCAAGTCCCTAGCCGCAGACATCGTCCGCCGCGCCATGGCCGGGGGCGCAACCGCTGCCGAATGCGTCGTGCGTGCGGGCGATGAATTCTCCACGCTCGTCCGACTCGGGCAGGTGGAGACTCTGAAGGAGTCCGGGTCGAAGTCGATTGGCGTGCGCGTGTTCTTCGGCCAGCGCGCGGCCAGCACCTACTCCAGCGATTTCTCGCGCGCGGGTCTGGACCGCATGGTGAGTTCCGCGCTGACGCTGGCGAAGATTACTTCGGAAGACCCGTTCGGCGGAATTCCGGAAGCGTCGCAACTCGGGTCGCTGCCTGGCAATCTCGCGCTTTATCACGAAGACGTTTACTCGCTGCCGGGCGCGGATCGAATTGATTACGCGCGTCGCGCCGAGAAAGCTGCGCTCGATTTCGATCCGCGCATTAAGAATTCCGAAGGCGGATCGTTCGACGCTGCGACCGGTCACAGGGTACTGGCGAATTCGCACGGCTTTGTCGGCGAGTACCGCCGGTCTTACTGCTCAGTCGCAGCGGTTCCGATCGCGCAGACAGAAGCCGGCGCGATGCAGCGCGACTACTGGTTCTCGGTGGCGCGCACGCTGACTAAGCTCGATGCGCCGGAGAAAGTTGGCCGAATTGCCGCCGAGCGCACGCTGCGACGGCTGGGCGCGCGCAAGGCGAAGACGGCGCAGGTGCCGATTATTTTCGATCCCATGGTTTCTACGTCAATCCTGGAACACGTTTTTGAAGGAGTGAACGGAGATTCGGTGTACCGCGGCGCGTCATTTCTTGCCGGCAAGTTGGGACAGAAGATTGCCGGCGACAACGTCAACATCATTGACGACGGGACCATCCCCGGCGGGTTTGGGACGAGTCCGTTCGATGGTGAGGGTGTTCCGACGCGGCGTACGGTTGTGATTGAAAACGGTGTGCTGAAATCCTATTTGTTGAACACCTACACCGCCAAGAAACTCAAACTACAGACGACCGGCAACGCGGCGCGCGGGCTCGCGGGCACGCCCGGGATTGGACCGGGAAATTATTTTCTGCAGGCGGGAGGGAAATCGCCGAAGGAGTTAATTTCCGGCATAAAGGAAGGGCTGTACGTTACGGAATTTCTTGGGCAGGGCGTGAATCTCGTCACCGGCGACTATTCCCGCGGGGCTTCGGGGATGTGGATTTCAGGTGGAGAGTTCGCGTATCCGGTGGAAGAGATTACCGTAGCCGGGAATTTGAAGGAGCTATTTTTTAACATTTCCGAAATCGCGAGTGATTTGGAATTTCGCGGCTCCGTCGCTGCGCCAACAATTCGCGTAGACGGGCTCACCGTGGGCGGCGAGTAAGATTTTCAGTGTGCCTTTTAGGGCGGATCAGTTAGATTAGATCGCCTAGAGGCAGACGAATGAAATTCGCCAAAGTAGTTTTCTGGATTGCCGCCATCTGGGGCGTTCTGATCCTCACGCCTCTGTATTTCATGTTCGACAAGATTGGCCAGCAGGATCCTCCAGCCATCACTCATCCTGGCTTTTATTACGGCTTCGCCGGCGTGGCCCTCGCCTGGCAATTGGTATTCGTGGTCATCGCGCGCGACCCGGTTCGTTTCCGGCCGATGATGCTCCCGTCGGTGCTGGAGAAGTTCGCCTACGGCGCTTCGTTCATCGTCCTTTATTTTCAGCATCGCTTGCATGGGGCGGACGTGGGGTTTGGCGGAGTCGATCTTTTCTTCGGCGTGCTCTTTCTGCTGGCGTTCTTTCGAACTTCCGCTTAAGCATTCCTGCTGAAGCATCCACCACGCCATTTCGTGGAGCCCCGGACGCCTCGTCGGGGGATTGGCGGCACGAGCGCCTCCATTTAGAGCTGTGGTTCGCTGGGCGGACGAGGCGTCCGCCGCTCCACGAGTCATTTATGATGCGTGCATGATGAATCGACGATCGTTCTTGAAGTGGGTCAATGTGGCCGGGTTCGCGGCCGGATTGCCAACTACCTCTGCGTTTGGCGCCTCTCCGGACGATGCGAAATCTGGTTCTGCGGTCCATTCCGCGGCGGCAGCCAAGAAGCCGGCCTCGCCTGAGACAATCCTTTTAAAGGACTACCGCCCGCAGTCCATCTACAAGATTCCGGTCACAGAGATCGCCAAGGCGAAATTTCCCATCATCGACATGCACTCGCATCCCTACGCGAAAACTGCGCGTGAAATCGACGAGTGGGTCGGGAACATGGATGAAGTGGGTGTCGAGAAGACCATCATTCTGGCGATGGCCACGGGCGCGGAGTTTGACGAGATTTACAGGAAGTATTCGAGGCATCTGGATCGATTTCAAATGTGGTGCGGGTTCGATTTTTCTGGCCACGACAAACCGGGATTTGGTCCGGCTGCTGTGAAGGAACTGGAACGCTGCCGGCAAGTGGGAGCGCGCGGCGTGGGAGAGATTCACGACAAGGGCAAGGGACTGCGGTCGGGCAAGTCGAATGCCGCGGGAATGCACCCGGATGATCCGCGCATGGATTCGTTGTGGGAGAAGTGTGGCGAACTCGGAATGCCGGTGAGCCTGCATGTGGCAGATCCGATCTGGATGTACCAGAAAATGGACCGGCACAACGACGGCTTGATGAACGCGTATGAATGGCGGCTCGACAATCAGCCTGGAATTGTCGATTTGTCGGGAATGGTGGACATTTTCGAGCGCACACTGAAGCGACACCGGAACACTACTTTCATCGCCTGCCACTTCATGAATCTCGATTACGATCTGGCGCGGTTGGGCGAGGTGCTGGAGAGGAATCCGAATCTCTATGCCGACATTTCCGCGCGCTACGCGGAGACCGCGCCGATTCCGCGTTTCGCTTCGCAGTTCTATGCCAGGCATGCGGATCGGCTGGTGTACGGGACCGATATGGGAGTGGACAAGGCGATGTACCGGGTTACGTTCCGAATCCTGGAATCGCAGGACGAGCACTTTTACGAGATCGAGCAGTTTGGCTATCACTGGGCACTGAACGGATTCGGATTGAACGACGAGATACTGCAGAAGGTATATCGCAACAACGCCGCGAAGCTACTGGCTTCGCAAAGAACTTAAGCGATGAGCGAAGCATTATCTCAACGCGCTGTCATCCTGAGCGCGCTTTTTGCGCGAAGGACCTATGAAATCGATAGCAGCATAGTTGCCGCTCAGTACGGGTCCCTTCGGCTTCGCTCAGGGCAGGTCCTTCGAACCGCAAAGAACGCCGTCCTTGACAGGGCACACCGTCGTTAGAGACAGGATGACAAGTGCCGAACGTCGCGAATCGACAATCGAAAACCGACAGCCTACAATTCTTCCATGGGCAGCTTGGGCCAGCAGACGCCGGTGCCGGTGGATGAAGAACGCGATTCCAGCCGCGTGATTATTTTTGTCGCGGTGGCTGGAGTAATCGCGGTCATGCTCGCGGTGGCGTTCCTGCTCCGCGAGACGCCCAAGGCCGCGAAGCCTCCCTCGCCGTACATTGCCAGCCTGAAACTCTCCGATTTCAAAATGAGCGCTGCGGAGAATTTTGTGGGGCACACGGTCAGCTATATCGACGGCAGCATCACCAATTCCGGCGACAAGATCGTGACCCATGTCGTGGTCGACGTAACTTTCAAAGACGAGCTCGGGCAAATTGCCCAGCGCGAACCCGAAGTGCCGCTCCGTGTGGTCAGAAGCAACGGGGCATACCCTGAACCTGTGGACGTCAGCGCGTCGCCGCTGGCGCCCGGACAGAGTCAGCCTTTCCGTTTAACCTTCGACAATATCTCAGCCCAGTGGAACCGGCAGTATCCCGAGATGCAAATCACGGATGTGACGGTGAAGTAGTTGCTCGTCAGCCTCGCTGGGCATTCCCGCTACAATGAATCCATGTCTGAAGTAAAACCATTCCGACTGACGGAGTCGGTCAAAGCTGCGGGTTGAGCTTCCAAGCTGAGTCCGGCGGCGCTGGACACGGTGCTTGGGAAATTAGCCCGGCAACATGACCCGAACGTTCTGGTCGGCTTCAACCATGCCGACGACGCCGGAGTGTATCTGATCGCGCCCGATCAGGCTCTGGTGCAGACGGTCGACTTTTTCACGCCCATCGTCGACGATCCTTACACCTTCGGCCAGATCGCGGCTACGAACGCGCTGAGCGACGTTTACGCCATGGGCGGAAAGCCGCTCACGTCGCTGGCTCTGGTGTGCTTTCCGGAGAAAGCGGAGCTCGAAATTCTGGAACGCATTCTGGCCGGCGGATTGTCGAAGATGATCGAGGCGGGATGCACGGTGATTGGCGGGCATAGCATTCGCGATGAAGAGACGAAGTTCGGGTATTCGGTGACCGGGGTTGTCCATCCTAAGAAAATTCTGGCCAATCAGGGCGCCAGGCCCGGGGACGCTCTGCTGTTCACCAAGGCGATCGGGACGGGCGTGATTTCGACGGCGATCAAGAAAGGTCAGGCGGAACCAGGCTGGATTGATGCAGCGGTGCGGTCGATGACCACGCTCAATAAACGGGCCGCGGAAGTAATCGTGAACGGAGATTTTCGGGTGAGCGCCATGACGGACGTAACGGGATTCGGCCTCATCGGACATGCGCGCGAGATGGTGCTGGCGTCGGAGGTGTCGATCAATATTTACGCCGGGCGCGTGCCGCTGATCGCAGGCGCGCTGGAATGCGTTCGCGCTGGGCACATTCCGGGCGGGCTCAAGAACAACCGCGATTTCGCCGAGTGCCTGGTGGAGTACGACGACGGAGTTCCCGAAGATGTGCGGGTGCTGCTGTTCGACCCGCAGACTGCGGGAGGGTTGCTGATCTCGACGCCCGACTCGGGGCCGCTGGCGCGGGCTCTCGATAATGCGGGAGTAACAGCGATGCGGATTGGCGAGGTGCTGGAGAACGGGAAGCCTCGCATTCGAGTGTCGGAATAGATAATGCTGGCGGAAGCCTGGAGTCAAAATCCCCACCCTCTTTCGCAAAGAACGCGAAAGAAGGATGGGGCACCCACATCCCCTCTGCCCATCAGTCTCGCGCGAGGCTAAGCAGTTCCCAGATTCTGGCAAGATGGTGGTCGTCGTGTTCGGCTACGAAATACAGATGGTCGACCAGGCGCATCGGCGTTTTCAAACGCGGGTGCGGAATCGCTTGCGCGAATAAGGATGCATCCAGCGCGTCGACTCGCTGCACGAGTTTCTGTCGCGCGGAGCGGAACTCAGCCAGAATTTCTTCCAGAGGGCGCGCGTTGTGGTAGGCGGCGTCGGTTTTTCGATTCTGCAGGTCGGTTGCGGTGAGCTGCGCGCTGGCCGCGACGTAATCGCCCACGCGTGCCAGCCACAACGGTTCGAGATCGAGCAGATGGCCGGCGTGTTCCTGGGCCGACCACTTTTCGTCCGGTTTCGCGGTTAGAATTTCGTGGGAACGGCCGCGAAGGGTTTCTTCCAGCCGCCCAGGAGTACCGCGCAGACGCGCGAGCAGGTTGGGATGCAGTTCAACCGGGAAGGTGAATTCGAACCGGCGTTCAAACCAGACTGGCACTTGACTCATAGAAGTTAGCGACTCCGGAAAATCGTTCCGTCAAATGGATGCGAGAGCGCTGCTGGCGACTCACGAATTCCTGTCATCGCGGGGCGGGGTTGGCGCATCTGTTAACTAAAAGCCGGCAGGAGTTCTGATTTCCACCAAAGGAGCACTTATGCAAATTCGTGAACTTGGTCGTAGTGGCCTGAGAGTCTCCGCTCAGGGATTGGGCTGCATGGGCATGTCGGAGTTTTACAGCGGGTTCGACGATGTCGAATCCATTGCGACGATTCATCGCGGGCTTGAACTTGGCATCACATTCCTTGACACCGCCGATGTTTACGGTCCGCATAAGAACGAAGTGCTCGTGGGCAAGGCAATCAAAGGCAAGCGCGACCAGATCGTGCTCGCGACTAAGTTTGGAATTGTGCGCGAGCCGGCGAATCCCATGGTGCGCGGCGTGAACGGCAAGGCGGATTACGTTCGCAAGTCATGCGAAGCAAGTCTGCGGCGGCTCGGCATCGAGACGATCGATCTGTATTATCAGCATCGCGTCGATCCCGCGACGCCGATTGAAGAAACGGTCGGAGCGATGGCCGAGTTGGTCAAAGAGGGCAAAGTGCGGTATCTGGGATTGTCGGAGGCTTCGTCCGCGACGCTCCGGCGCGCTGCGAAAGTCCATCCGATTGCCGCGCTGCAGACCGAGTACTCGCTGTGGACGCGCGATCCCGAGGGCGAGATTCTGGCGACCTGCCGTGAGTTGGGAATTGGGTTTGTCGCCTACAGCCCGCTGGGCCGCGGATTTCTCACCGGGCAATTCAAAAAGTTTGACGACTTGCCGGAAGACGACTACCGGCGCCACTCGCCGCGTTTTCAAGGAGAGAATTTTCAGAAGAATCTTGATCTCGCGCGCAGCGTGGAAGAGATCGCTCGCGAGAAGGGATGCAAGCCTGCGCAACTTGCACTGGCATGGGTGCTGGCGCAAGGTTCCGACATTGTGCCGATCCCAGGGACTAAGCGGCGGAAATACCTGGAGGAGAACGTTGCCGCTTTTGCGGTAAAGCTTTCCAGCGCAGACTTGCAGCGGATCAACGAAGTGTTCCCGCCAGAGTCGGCGGCGGGCGCGCGGTATCCCGAGCATGTCATGGCTCTGGTGAATGGATAGGCGCACCGTTCCGTGGTGCCCAAGAATTTCCCAAGACGAAGACGCGCCGGACACAGGACTCACCTTAATTATTGCGCCTGTCGTTCACGTGCCGCAAAATGGCTCGAACTGAGGGGCAGGTCTATGAAATCGGTCGGCCATGCGGCGTTGTTCTGCTTCTTCTGCGTTGCACTCTCTTCGGCGCAAGACTTGCCGCCGCCGAACAGATGAAAAGGAAGTTTGGATGCATTCCTTCATCTGCTGACAGGGATCCTGAGCTAGAATCAATCGAGGACCGTTGGCCATTTCTTCTTCCCGAAGAGAAGGAACATATCATCTGGCTAGTTAACCACTTCGCAGAAAAGAGAGGCAGGAAGCAAGAGCACGTAACCTCCCATCAGAGGATCGCACCACATCCCGTCCGAACGCCTTAGTCCTACTGCAGCAGCGTCCCTCCGTTGCCGTTGGCGGGCTCAGCCTCTGGCGCTAACACCACCGCTGCCGCCACGCGATCTCCCGGTTCGAGGTGCAGCAGGCGGACGCCCGATGCATTACGTCCTGATTCGCGGATCGTCGTCGAGTCCATGCGGATGATTTTGCCGTAGTGGCTGATCAGCATGACTTCGCTGGTTTCGTCGACTTGCGCGATGGCGACGACTTTGCCGACGCGCTCCGTCGTCTTCACGTTGATTACGCCTTTGCCGCCGCGGTTGATCAGGCGGTATTCGTCGGCGGCCGTGCGTTTGCCGTAGCCGTTCTCGGTCACGGAAAGAATCAGGTCGCCTTTGACCGCCACGTCGATCGGTTCGGCCTCGGAACCTTCCGCCGCCGCAGCCGGTGCGCCCGGCTTTGTCGTCGTCGCCATGCCGACGACATAGTCTTTCTCTTCCAGGTCGATGCCCCAGACTCCGAAGGCGGCGCGGCCCATGGGGCGGACGTGGCTTTCGTCGAAGCGGACGGCCATGCCTTCGTGGCTGGCGAGGAAGACGATCTGATTGCCGTCGGTGATGCGGGCGGCGACCAGTTCGTCGCCCTCTTCAATGCCGATGGCGTTGATGCCGTTGGAGCGCACGTGCATGAACTCGCGCACCTCGGACTTCTTCACCAGTCCGTTGCGCGTGGCGAAGAAAACATATTTGTTTTCTTCCTCAAGATTGCGCACGGCGACCAGAGTCTTGACGGTCTCGCCGGGCTGCAGGCCGATCAGGTTGCCGATGTGCTTGCCTTTGCCCGCGGCGCTGACGTCGGGGATTTCGTACACCTTGAGCCAGTAGACGCGGCCCTTGTTGGTGAAGATGAGAATGTAGGCGTGCGTGCTGGCGATGAAAAGATGTTCGACGAAATCTTCGTCGCGCGTCTTCATTCCGGTGCGGCCCGTGCCTCCGCGGCGCTGCATGCGGTAGGTGGAGATGGGCGTGCGCTTCAGGTAGCCGGAGTGGCTGACGGTGACCGCGACCTGCTCGTCGGCGATGAGATCTTCGAGAACGATTTCGGCAGCTTCGTCTTCGATGCGCGTGCGGCGCTCGTCTCCGTAGAGCTTCTTCACTTCTTCCAGCTCTTTGATGATGACTTTGCGCAGCCTCGCTTCGGAGCCGAGGATAGCTTCGTATTCGGCGATGTTGTCGCGGACTTCTTTCAACTCGTTGGAAATCTCGTCGATCGAGAGTTTCGTCAGGCGATGCAGCTGCAGTTCGAGGATGGCATCGGCCTGGCGCGTGGTGAACGGCTTCTCCGGATCGAGCTTGGGAGCGCGGCCGGTGGTGTTGACGTCGATCTTCTTGCCGCCGAAGTAGAGAACTAAGTTTTCGCGGGCATCGGCGCGGTTGGCACTGCCGCGAATGATGGTGATGACGTTGTCGAGGTGATCGAGCGCGGTCAGATAGCCTTCGAGAATGTGCTCGCGGTCTTTCGCCCTCTGCAGCAGGTAGGCGGTGCGGCGGCGAACCACGTCGACGCGGTGCTCGATGAAATATTTGATGGTCTGGATCAGGCCCATTTCGCGGGGCTGTCCGTTGACCACCGCCAGCAGGATCATCGAGAAACTTTCCTGCATCTGCGTGTGCTTGAAAAGCTGGTTCAGAACGATTTGCGGTTCTGCCCCTCTCTTCAATTCGACGACGATGCGCATGCCGTCGCGATCGCTCTCGTCGCGCACGTCGGAGATGTCTTCGATTTCCTTGTCGTTGACTAGTTGCGCGATGCGCTTGATCAGAACGGACTTGTTCACCTGATACGGGATCTCGGTGACGATAATCGCCTGGCGGTCTTTGGTGACGTTTTCAATGGCAGCGCTGGCACGCATCATGAAGCGGCCGCGGCCGGTGCGGTAGGCTTCGAAAACTCCAGCGCGTCCGTGGATAATACCGGCGGTCGGGAAGTCGGGACCCTGGACGAACTTGAGAATTTCGGCGAGCTGCGCGTTGGGATTGTTCACCAGTGTGATAGTCGCGTCGACGATCTCGGTGAGATTGTGCGGCGGAATTTTTGTCGCCATGCCGACGGCGATTCCGTCGGAACCATTGACCAGCAAATTGGGAATGCGCGCCGGAAGAACGTCGGGCTCAACTTCACTGCCGTCGTAGTTGGGATGGAAGTCGACGGTATCCTTGTCGAGATCCTCGAGCAGGGCAGTAGAAACAGGCGCGAGCTTGGCCTCAGTGTAACGATCCGCCGCGGGCGGATCGCCATCGACGGAGCCGAAATTTCCCTGGCCGAAAATCAGCGGATAGCGCAGGCTCCAGGTCTGTGCGAGACGAACAAGAGCGTCGTACACGGCGAGGTTGCCATGGGGATGATACTTGCCCATCACTTCGCCGACGATCCTGGCGCACTTGCGCGTCGCCCGATTCGGCTGCAACCCCATCTGCGCCATCGTAAATAAAATGCGGCGATGCACGGGCTTTAGTCCGTCGCGCACGTCGGGCAGCGCGCGGCCGATGATCACCGACATGGAGTAGTCGAGATACGACCGCTTCATCTCCTCTTCAATGTTGACGGGTTGAATGTTCAACGCGCCGGGGCCATCGCCACCGGGGGGAGGAGTGAGAGGGAGTTCGGGATTCTGATCGTCAGCCATTCGTTATCTCTGTCTCTAGTTCTCAGCTGGCGGCTTTCAGCCGTCAGCTGGTGGGCAAAACCGTCATGCCGAAAATGCTTGTAACTGATTGTATTTGCAGGATGTTATGTGACTCTGAAGCAAAGTTTATTATAGCACGTTGCGGAGGTTCTGGGCGCGAGGTGACGCAGGTTGTGGTGATGATGGAGATGCTCCCTGCGGAAGTGGGGCGCTCTCGCTTACGGAGCTGCGTCGAAAATGCTACCGGCGAGGCGGTGCGTCGAGCGAGTACAGGGGTCCCTTCGGCAAGCTCAGGGCAGGCTCTTCGACTGCGCGGCTGGTTCGCTTTGCGAACCATCCGCTTCGCTCAGGATGACAATTGAAGCAGGATGACAGTTGAAGAGGGAGAATCATGGGCCGAGGATGATTTCGTTGGGCGCTCCGGGAAGTTGGAACTTTATGCCGCGCGATTGATTTGACTGCACGGTTTCAGGCAGATTCAGCGAGGAGAGTTCGATCTTCCTGTTCCAGGATCCGTCGGTGTAGTAGTCGGCGCGGGCGTAGAGGATGCCGTCGGCGATGGTGTAGTTGGAGACTTCTTCGCGATGACCGTCGCGAAAAACGAGGACGGCTGGGGCTGTCTCCTGAGGCGGGGGTGAGTGGGGCCTGGCTTCGGATAATTTTCCTGGAGGACGCGGTGCGCGGGTTTGGTCGATCGCCTCTGGTTCAATCATCGCTGCGCCTGACGAATCTTCGCCGCTTACGCGAACGTAGCGATCGCCCTGCAATTCGATCATGAGCGATTGAGGGGGCGTTGAAATTTCCACGGCGGCTGTTGCCGGTGCGGGTGCGGCTTGCAAAATGATGATGGGCGGCTGGGCTGCGACGGGATATTCCGTGCTGGAGAAATAATCGGAATACAGCCCATCGGAGAACGCGAGCGGATAGGCCAAGGATCGCGCATTGCCGGCTCGATTGAACGAGCCACGGCTGAACCCGTGGAAGCCGCTTCGCTGCGCGCTCATACTGGGCGCGATGGCCGCGAGCAGGGCGGTGAGGATGAGAACGAGCCTGGGCATGGGTCAGTTCGCCTGTGGGAGTTGCGGAATCTGGAAACTCACTCCGCGGTCGTCATTCTGCTTCTGGGTGGCTTCCAGGTCGAGATCGGCGAGCGCGACCTTGCGGGGGTGTCCGGCGGTCAAATCGAACAACGTTGCGCCAACTATGGCGTAGTTGCCGACTTCAAGTTTGCGGCCATCTTTGAAGACGAGTACGGTCGATTCCGGCGGAGCCTGGGGTGCGGGGTCGCTGGCGTTGTCGGTCGAGTGGGGGGCGCGCAGATCCCTCTCGGGAGGGACGTAGGAGTCGGCGCCAGTTCCGCGGCGATCAAAAACTGTGGGACCACCCTGATAGTTGGCGTCGCTATCGTCAGCATCGGCTTCGGAATCATTCTCGGCGGGGCCGAGGTCGACGGCGTAGGGAACGGGAACCGCGTAAATCAGCGGCGGGTGTTCGCGATGGTGATGATGACGGACAGTCGCCAGAAACTGTGCCTGACGTCACGCCGGATGACGAGAAGCCGACCCGCGGGGCCTGACTTTGCACCTGGTGGCCGGGCAGCGTGCCACCGTTCGGGAAAGGCGCGGTGATGGGATGGCTGCCACCAAATCCCTGAGATGTCGTCGAAGTGGGAGTTCCGTTTGTCTGCGCGTGACTGTGACCGAGGAAAAGCAGAGGCAGAGCCAGCAGGCTCAGACTAAGCGCGACCGACGCTGGGATCGAATGCCGCACAGAAACATGATACTCCAATAGGGAAGGCTCTGGCATAGGTTACAGAGCGCCGAAGCCCGCTAAAACGCGTGAATCTCGGACGCATGCGTCTGGGGGGAGAGCGGCAGGCCGGACCGCCTCGGGGCTCGCTTCGCGCGAGGCGTACCCTTCGACCACGCTCTGTCGAAAATCCCCACCCTTCGACAGGCTCAGGGCAGGCTTTCTCGCGCAAAGAACGCGCGAGAAATGGGGCACCCGGCGTTTCCTGCCGCGGGGGACCCTCACAGCCACTGCTTCGCCCTACGGATTCCGGGTGGAACGCAAGGCTATAATTCTGCTGAATGGGTATTTCCTGGATAAAGCTCTTATGAAATCGGCTTTTCGATTCGCGATGCTGGCGCTGGTGCTGATTATTGTGGCGATGGTGTCGGCGTTGACGGCGATGCGGTTCGCGATTCACGGGCAGGAAGTGGCAGTGCCACCGCTGGTGGGGCTGGCACCGGCGGAGGCGGAGCGGGCGATCACGGGCTGGGATTGCAGATGTCGATCGAGCGGCAGTATTACAGTCCGCAGATTCCTGAGGGAAGAATCATGTCGCAACTGCCGCTGCCGGGTACGAAGGTGCGGCATGGCTGGCAGGTGCGCGTGGCGCAGAGCTTGGGGCCGACGCGGGTGGCGATTCCGGATGTGACGGGCGAGAGCGAGCATGCGGCGGAGTTGAATATACGGCGGCGCGGGCTGGATGTGGCGTCCATAGCCGAGGTGCAGACGCTGGGAATACCGGTAGATCAGGTGCTGGCGCAGAGCCCTCCGGCGAATGCGACGCAGGTACTGGCGCCGAATATTAGCTTGCTGGTGACGGCGGCGCCGGAACCGCAGGCGTTCGTGATGCCGAGTTTTGTCGGACAGCCTCTGGGCAGCGTGAACCGGACGCTGCAGGATGCAGGATTCCGACTCGGTAACGTGAGCGTCGCGGCACCGGCTGCGCCCGCGCCGGCGGTGGATGCGGCGGGAAATCCCGTGGCTGCTTCGCTGCCGGTGGTTCCACCTGCGCCTCCGGCACAGCCTTCGCCGGCCAGCATTATCGTGTCGCAGGTGCCGATGGCGGGGCAAAAGGTCGTGGCGGGGACCGTGGTTAGTTTTGAGGTGCGGTAAGTCAAAGACGTTTCGCCGCGGATTTTCGCGGCCCTGCGCGGATAAATCTGAAAGCGTCTTTAGATTCTTTCCAGGATTGCGGCGAAGAAGCCGTCGCAGGGATGCACACCTGGAATTGTGCGCAGGTAGGGGCCGCGCGTGAGCGAGGCTGTGTCTTGCCAGGTCAATTCCCTCGCGGTTTTCAGGCGGTCGAGTTCGGCGCGGATGTCGTATACGCGGAATGAGTTGTTCTCTGCCAAGATCTGTTCGACCACGTTTTCGTTTTCTTCTTTTTCCAGCGAACAAGTTGAGTAGACGATGCGGCCGCCCTGCGCAGCCTGCGCAAGGGCGGAGCGGAGGATTGCGCACTGGCGCTGGTGCAGGTGGGCGAGATCGTCCGGTCTTAGCCGCCATTTTATTTCCGGATTGCGGGCCAGTGTGCCCGTGCCGGAGCAAGGAACGTCAGCGAGAATGCGGTCGAACGCGCGAGCGGTCGGAAGATGTTCGGCGTCGGCGATCACAATCTGGATACGCGCAGCATTCGGGTCTCGTTTAGGCAGCAGGCGTTGCAGCAGGCGGGCGCGGTGGGGATGGAGTTCGACAGCTGTGATCGTGGCTTGGGGGTTGAGGTCGGCGATGGCGAGGGTCTTGCCGCCGGGGGCGGCGCAGCAGTCGAGGATGCGCGATCCCTTTTCAAGAGGAGCGTCGCCGACCAGTGCGGCGACGAGTTGCGAAGCTTCGTCCTGAATGACGACGTGGCCGGCGCGGAAAGCTTGGGTTTTCGTGACGTCTCCCGGTCCGACGCGGCGGGCTGACGACAGCAGGCCTCCGGGGGCGAGGGTGATTCCTTCCTGGCTAATTTCGGATTCTGCGGTCGCGGTGCGATGGCGGATTGTCGTGTGCGGAATGGATTGATCGTGTTTGCAGATCTGGCGGGTTGCCGAGAGCCCGTATTCGCGAGCCCAGCGTTCGACCAGCCAGAGAGGATGTGCGAGAACGCGGGCTAAGGTTTCGGGCGACGCAGTTTCCTCCTCAGCAAGGGAATCGAGTTCTCGCGGTGCAGATGAAGTTTGCGCGGCCGAGAGTTTGCGTAGGACGGCGTTCACGAATGGGGCGGCGGAACGTTTGCGCGCGCGCTTCACCAGTTCGACACTTTCGTGGAGGGCGGCGCGCTGCGGGATGCGGTCGAGCCAGCGGAATTGGTAGAGAGCCAGGCGCAGGGCGATGAGAATTTCAAGGTCGAGTTTGGACAAAGGTTGCGAGGAGGCTCCAGCGATTTCGTCGTCCAGCCGCGAACGCCAGCGGAGAACTCCCATGACAAGTTCGGTGGCGAGGGCGTGGTCGGGAGTGGAGAGATTTTCCCGTTCGGCGGAGTGAAGCAGTTCGCAGGCGTAGGAAGACTCGCGCTCGACTCGGAGCAGGATGTCAAAAGCGGCGGCGCGGGCGGGGGAGACGGGCATTGATTCCAGTCTAGGCCCTCCGGGCTAAGAGCTTAACCACAGGGGCCACAGAGGTACACAGAGCGCGGGCTGCGCCCGCGAGACAGTCGGGGGCGTCCGTCTCCACATTCACAGCGGCACTGCACCCTCCATCCCTCAGTCGCTCCATCTCTCCATCGAGTTAATTTGAACCTAGCTTCTCGCCCGGTTGGGGGCGGTAGCCGTGGATGAAGTCGCGCACGGGGACTCCGCTTTTTTCCTTCCAACTGGACTTCCAGCAATTCGAGATCTGTCTTATGGCCGCAGACGACACGGATCCGCTCTCCACGAGCATCGATTTCGCCGGGGACTTCGCCGCGAACTTCCGCGGGCATCTGGGTGGGTGGGATGTCGTAACGGAGAGGCAGTGCGTTGAGTATCTGAAGATTTTTCCCGCGGAAACCGGTGTAAGCGCCGGGCCAGGGTTGAAAGCCGCGCATGCGGTTGAAGATTTCGGCGGCGGAGCGGGAGAAATCGATGAGGCCATCTTCTTTTTTCAGGATCGGGGCGAGGGTGGCGCGGGAGTCGTCTTGAGGTTGGGGGCGAACGGAACCATCCTGCAGACCGCGCAGGGTGTGGCGGACCAGATCGGCTCCGAAGGAGGCCAGGAGCGGCGCGATGGTTTCTGAAGTGTCGTCGAAAGCGATAGGAAGTTCCTTCTGAAGGAGGATGTCACCGGTGTCGAGGCCGGCATCGATGCGCATTGTCGTGACGCCGGTGACGGTTTCGCCGTTCGCAATGGCCCACTGGATTGGGGCCGCGCCACGATACTTCGGGAGTAACGACGCGTGGAGGTTGATGTTGCCGAGGGGAGGCAGATCAAGCATCCACTGCGGAATGATGCGGCCGTAACCGACGACGATGATGGCGTCAGGCTTGAGGGCGGTGAGTTGGGAGCGGAATTCGTCGTTGGTCTTGATGCGGTCGGGCTGCGTGATGGGGAGATTTAACTTGAGGGCCGATTCTTTGACGGGCGACTGGACGAGTTCGAGGCCGCGTCCCTTGGGACGATCGGGCTGAGTCACGACGAGATTCACGCGGAAGTCTGCGCGCACCAGCTTCTCGAGCGTGGGGACGGCGAAGCGCGGCGTGCCGCAGAAGACGAGATTGAGGGATTGAGTCATTGAGGGATTGGGTCATTGAGTCATTGAGAGATTGAGTCATTTGAAAACCGCGCCGCTCAATCACTTAATGACGCAATCACTCAATCGCTCAATTCTCTACCATTCTCCGGCTTTCATCAGCTTGCGAATTTTGCGCTTCATCAGGTCGCGTTTCAGGGCGCTAATGTGGCTGATGTAGAGTTTGCCGTTCAGGTGATCGGTTTCGTGCAGGAAGGCGCGGGCGAGGAGATCCTCTCCCGTTTTTTCGAAGACCTTGCCGTGAACGTCCTGGGCGCGGACGGTGACTTTGTTGGGGCGGCTCACGTTCTCGCGGAAGTCGGGGAGGCTGAGGCATCCTTCACTCTGAGTGTGGCAACCCTCGGTGTGGATGATTTCTGGATTGATGAGGACGAGCTTCGCTTTGGGATCTTCTTTGAAAGTTACGTCGACGACGGCGATGCGGCGCCCCATGCCGATTTGCGGGGCGGCGAGGCCAACGCCGTGAGCTGCGTACATTGACTCGAACATGTCTTCGATGAGCTTCTTCAAGTCTTCGTCGAAGACCGTTACCCTCTCGGAGGGCTTCTCGAGAACCGGGTTGCCGAACTTTACGATGGGATAGATCATTCTGTTGAGATCGTTATCTCTTTTGGATCAGTAGTTCTTCAGTTGTTCACAATAGCCTTGAAAATTTCTTAATGTCTCGGTCATGGAGTCGCCGCCGAATTTTTCCAGAGCGCAGCGTGCCAGAGTCAGTGCGACCATCGACTCGGCGGCAACTCCGGCGGCTGGGACGACACACACATCCGAACGCTCGTACGCGGCTTTGACCGGCTCGCGGGTCGAAAAATCGACTGACTGCAAGGGGCGGCGCAGCGTGGAAATCGGTTTCAAGATATCCGCGGACGCGAATCTCTTCACCGTTGGAGACTCCGCCTTCGATGCCGCCGGCATTGTTGCGGGTGCGGGAGAACGCGGTGAAACCGGATGTGGCAGTGTAGCCGATTTCGTCGTGCACGGCGGAGCCGGGTGCGTAAGCAGCGGTCACGCCAGCGCCGATTTCAACGGCCTTCACCGCTTGCAGCGACATGACGGCGGCGGCGAGCATGGCGTCGAGACGCTCGTCCCACTGGGCATAGGTGCCGAGGCCTGGAGGGACCTTGTGGGCGACGACTTCGAAGACTCCGCCGAGCGAATCTCCGGTTTTGTACACTTTGTCGACTTCGTCTTTCATGCGCTGCTCGACTTCGGGATCGGCGCAGTTGAGCAGAACTTCCTCGCGGCCGTAAAGGGCGCGAATGTTTTCCCACGGGACTTGATCGTGCAAAGTGACTCCGCCGGTAGTGACGACGTGGCTGAGCACTTCGATGCCGAGTTCGAGCAGGAAAAGTTTGGCGATCGCGCCGAGAGACACGCGGGCGGCGGATTCGCGGGCGGAGGCGCGCTCGAGCACATAGCGAGCTTCGGAAAAATTGTATTTGAGAGCTCCGGCGAGATCGGCGTGGCCGGGGCGAGGCGAGGCCACGCGTTTATGCTTGGCGGGATCGCCATCGGCAACGGGAAGAGATTCCTGCCAGTTTTTCCAGTCGCGATTTTCGAGCAGTACAGAAATGGGCGAGCCGATGGTCAGGCCATGGCGCACGCCGGAAAGAATGTGGGCGGTGTCACGCTCGATCTTCATCCGGCCGCCGCGGCCGTAGCCTTGCTGGCGGCGCCAGAGTTCGCGGTCGAGAAAGGCCTGGTCGATTTTCAATCCGGCGGGCATGCCGGAAAGAAAGGCGACCAGAGCTTCACCGTGGGATTCTCCCGCCGTAAGATAGCGCAGCATAAACGGTCGATTGTACAGGATACGCGGTGGGGTCGGGACCGATGGGCCTGGGTGGGCGGTTGCCATCTCCACGAAAGAAGGCGAACGGCGGATTTTTTACAACCATTGGGCGCAACAAACGCTACAATGAAGCAACCCTTGGGCTGGCGTTCTGGCATCGAAGGGGAGTTGTTCCGCGCCGCCCGCAAACAATCTCTGGCTGGATTTCTGGCGCAACGTCTTGGGCGTAATAAGGAGGAACTGTGTGTCCCCCCACACCGGTTCGAGAAGGAAATTTCGGCGGTAAGAAAATCCGCTGCGTTCTAGCGCACGACCACGTCCTGTTGCGACAGGGTCTGCGGCGTCTGCTCGAAGATGAGCCCGATCTACAGATCGTCGCCGAGGCGGGAAATGCCGCCGAAGCGCTGCAGAGAGTGTTCGAACATCGGCCAGAAGTGGTGATCGCCGACGCCAATATTTTTGGCTGCACCGCCGATCAGGTCGAGCGGCTGATTCTGCACGAGTCTCCACAGAGCAAGGTGTTATTTCTAGCGGCGCACGTCGGACGGCGGTCCCGCTCGTGGAGTGGGACCAGTTGCGCAGGTGCGGCAGACTTCGGCGGAAGAGCTAGTGGCGATGGTGAGGATGGTGCACGCAGCGGGTGCGGTGCGCGAGATGCATCGAGCAGACCGGCGCGAGTGGCCGTCGCCGGAAGCACTTCCGCGAAAGCGGGTCCTGACAGCGCGGGAGCGCGAAGTACTGAAGCTGCTGGCCGAGGGCCGGACAGTGCGCTCGGCGGCCGGCGTTCTGGGGCTCAGCGTGAAGACGGTCGACGCCCACAAGTTCAATCTCATGCGCAAGTTGGGGATTCACAACAAAGCGGAGCTGGTGATGTGGGCGATTCAGAAGAATGTGGTGAAGTTGCCGGCGAATTTCTAGGAGCGGGTAATTGCAGGGGCTGAAGCCCCAGGTATTATTTGGTTGGCGTACGCGGCGCTGAAGCGCCGCTCTTCCACGTAGTGTACGCATTCGGACTGCTCCCAACCTACAAGCCAATCCACTCAGAAAATCCTAGAACGAGGGTTCGCCGTTCCCCATTCCTGAGTTGCCGCGGCGGCGAGTTCTGCCAGGCTTGAGACTGTGAGGTCCGGCGTGGCCTCGGCGGACTTGACTGCACCGACGCCGGGGCGGGCTGAGGGACGGTTTACCCATACGGTGGCGAGGCCGAGGGCCTGGGCGGGGATCACGTCGTGGTAGATGCTCTGGCCCACGTGGAGCACGCGATGGGCGGGCGCTTTGACGCGGCTCAGGGCTAGCTCGAAAAGTTTGAGCGAGGGTTTGTAGGCCTGGGCCTGCTGCGCGGTGATGACTTCGTCGAAGTCGACGCCGAGTTGGGGACGCGTTCCAGCGAAGAGATCGTCGTCGATGTTGGAAAGAATGGCCAGGCGGAAGCGGGCTTTGAGCTGGCGAAGCGCGGTGACCGTATCAGGCCAGGGTTTCCAGGTCGGCAGCGAATCGGGCAACGAACGGATTTCTTCAGCGGTCGGAGTGAATCTTAACTCAGCGCCGAACTGGCGGACGACCGACTCCAGGACTTCGCGATAGGGACGGAACGGGCCTTGCTCGGAACGCTGCTCGAAATCTCCATAGAGCTTCAAGAGGGTGGCGTCATCAATGTCTTTTCCGTGCGCGGAGAGGACGCGATGGAGGGCGGGAAGGAGTCCGGCCTCCCAGTCGATGAGTGTGCCGTAGCAGTCGAAGGTGAGGATTTCGAAGCGGGTGAAGTCGAGCATGGCAGCTTATGCCAATGTATCGGAAGTTCGAGAGGAGGGGCAATGCGAGGTCAAGGACTGAAACGATGTTCGGCTTTGCTTAGTCGAGAATCCCCACCCTTCGACTTCGCTCAGGGCAGGCTTTCTCGCGCAAAGGGCGCGCGAGAAATGGGGCACCCGGCGAGGTCAGAGGCTGAAAGGTTATCGGCTTGCTCGATCGAAAATCCCCACTTCTCGCGCAAAGGACGCGCGAGAAATGGGGCACCCGGCACGGTTCTTTCGGAGCTGGCTACGTTAGCGCCTTGGGTCGAGGCCGGGCAGGGTGGGACTTGGATCCGAGGATTCTTCGGAAGCGAGTTCGTCGCCGGCCGCGGCGGGTTCTTCCGGCGGAGCGACTCTTTTCGGAGACAGAAATTTTTCAGTGTTCAGCAGAGGACGTCCAAGGGAGGCGTTGTAGCTGGTCCAGGGACTGTCCATGCCGGCTTCGCGCTCGAACATGGCGCGCATGGCTTCCATTTTGGAATCGAGGTCGTCGAGATAGTGAAGCATGAGCGCCTCGGGAAACATGGGCAGTTTGGGCGAGCCGAAATCGTACTGGCCGTGATGGCTGATGATGAGGTGCTCGATCAGGGTTTTCAGTTCGTCGGGGAATCCGGGCAGGAGCGCGAGCTTGGCCTGCAACATCTCCAGTTCGATGATCATATGGCCGAGCAACTGGCCTTTGGTGGTGTAAGAGAATGACCGGTTGTAGGTGAGTTCGTGAATCTTGCCGATGTCGTGCAGAAACGCGCCGGTGAGGAGCAGGTCGCGGTTGACCTGAGGATAATTCGTGCACATCAGATCGCACGAACGGAAAAGAGAGACGACGTGATCGAGCAGTCCGCCGATATAGGCGTGATGCAGCGTCTTTGCAGCCGGAGCGTTGCGGTAGGGGGCAGCGATTTCAGGGTCGGCCATGAAGGCTTCGACCAGCGCCTTGAGATGAGGGTTGCGGAACGAGGAGACGAAGCCGGCCAGAGTCTGCCAGAGGTCGTCGACATCCTTAGTGGTTTTGGGCAGGTAGTCGGCGAAGTCGATTTCGGACTCGCCCAGCTTGCGCAGCTTATGGATGGTGAGCTGGAAACGATTCTTGTATTTGTTGATGAGGCCTTTGATTTTTAGAAAATCATCCTGCTCGAAGATGTCGAGGACTTCTTCGACGTTGTCCCACATCTTGGCTTCGAGCTGCCCGCTGCGGTCACCGAGCGTGAGCGCGAGGTAGGGCTCGCCGGTTTTCTTGGGCTTGATCTGCTTGCCAACGACCACGAAACTTGAGGTGATGACCTTGTTTTCGTGGCGCGCGCAATCGCCGATGTAGAAATCCTTCATGGGTTGTGTGTCTGAGTATACGCGCCACCGGCAAGGGTTTAGAGGACGCCCAGCCTCTTATGTTTCCTCTTGCCGAGTTTTTTGGCGTCGGCTTCCTTGGCGGTCGCGGTGTCAACCGGCGCGGTCTGGTTGGGGCTCTCGCCGGTGTCGACGTAACCGTCCGCGTATTTGATGTAGGCTTCTTCGCGCAACTTGGTGAGGTAGGCGCGGAGAGCGGGCTGCAGCTTCTGGTAATAAAGGGCGTCCTGAATCTTGGGAAGTACGTCTTTCATGGGAGGAATGCCGGCCATCTGGTGCTCCACCACTTTCAGGATGACATAGCCCTGTTTAGTGCGGATCACGTCGGTGACGTCGCCAGACTTCATGGCGAAAGTCCGGTCCTCCAGCTCTTTCGCGAGCTGACCGCGTTTGAAAATGCCAAGCGCGCCGCCATCGGCGGCCGACGGACCGTCAGAGTATTTCTTGGCGATATCCTCGAAATTGGCTCCGTCGCGAATTTGTTTGAGCAGATCGTTGGCCTTGGCCTGGGCGGCGTTGAGAGCGGCGTCGTCAACGGGAGGCTGGGCGGGCGGAGTGGCTGCTGCCGGGGCGTTGGGATCGGGCGCCGCTGCCGGGGCCGGAGGAGCGGGGGCTTTTGGGGCGACCAGAATCTCGCTCAGGCGAATCGCCTCGGGCGCCTCCATTTCGGCCTTATGCGCGTCGTAGAACGCCTGTTCGTCCTCTTTACTGACGCTGAGGTGGCTGCCAACTTCTTCGCCAATCACTTTACGCGTGATGATCTGGTTGAGCTGAGTCTGCTTGAAATCTTCCCAGGAGACACCCTGTTTCCGGGCTTCGGCTTCGAGATCTTCGAGGGAACCGAGCTTCATGTCTTTGCGCATCTGATCGAGTTGCTTGATCAGGTCGGTGTCGCCGCTGATGCCGAGGTCTTTGCCTTTGTCGAGAAGAAGCTGCTGGTCGATGAGATCGCGCAGGACGTCTTTCTCACGCTCGGCATAGAGCTTATCGGCGTTGGCGGGATCCTGTTGCTTGACTTCGTCGCGGAGCTGGTCTTTGCTGCGGGCGTACTCCGAGCGGGTGATGATCTGGTTGTTGACGCGCGTGATGATCTCTTCGACCACTTGCCCGGTCGAGAGAACAGGCAGACACGCGAAAGCAGCAAAGACGAGGCAAAGTTTCTTCATAGAATTCAGTGGGCCGCTACGCTTCCAGGCTTAAGGACGGGCTTCGGGGCCGATGCCATATTTTACTCCTTCGGAGCCGAATCCGGGGGTTGACCCCGATGGATTAACCCTGATCGTTTTGACGCTTCCGCGGCGGGAAAGAGTTGGCCGGCGTGAATCAAGCGGTGCGGATAAGAGCGAGGGCGGTCCGGTCGTCGCACAGGGGCGTTTCAGCGCTGAACACGCTGAGGGCATCGAGAATGGAGACACAGAGCGCCTGAGCAGAGCTGGAGCGCGGCCGCCTGGAAAAGCTGTTGCACGCGATCTAAGCCGAACTCCTCGGCGGCGTTTTCATGATGCCCGCCGCACTCGACGACTCCGCGAGAAACCAACAGCAGCGCCGCACCCGTCTCCATCCCGACGGTCGGAGCGTCGCAAGTGGCGTGGGAGAAGAGTCCCAAGGGCAGGCCGGTCGAAGCGAGCTGAGAGATTCCCGTGCTGTCTCGGAGGAGTCCGGGCGTGTGGCCGGCATTGGTGTAGCAGAGCGTACCGAATCCTTCGTGGTAGCAGGCGATGAAGGCAGGGCTGGAACGCACTCCCTGCGAAGCATCGATGAGGCCGCGATTAATCCGGAGACTGAGTTCGGTCATGGCGTCGGATTCGTTGATGTCGGGACGGGAGAAGAGTTCGGTGCCGAAATTACGGAAAATTTCCTGAGCGGCGGTGAGGATGCCACGGTTGTCCTCGCGGCGTCCGGCGACATCGAGCAGACCGAACAGAACCCGCTCGGGGCTGACGCGAACGGAGTCATAGAAATCTCCGGCAACGCGCTTTCCGGAGAAGACCGCGGCAATATCTGCCCCGGCGATCTTGGGGAAAACGGTGGGGACGGGCTCGATCGCGGATGCGGGACTGGGCGTATCGGAATGAAAGAGAGAGTGCATGGGGGCTGGTCCCAGATGCCGAAACTAGCACACGAGTGGGTCATGAGCAAACGGGGCAGAGAGACCTTTTGGACGTAGGTGAGAGCGCGCTTATTCGCCGTACTTGTCGGCGAGGTACTTGGCCAGGTCCGACTCAAGCTGGCCGTAGTCCGAGTGGATCGTGGCGCGTAAAGCGGCTTCCGTGGAACTCCCCTGGCTGAGGAGCTGCAGAATGCGCTGGACGTCACCCATCCCGTAGGAATCATTGATATAAGAGACGGCCGCCAGGGACTCGGCGTAGGCGACGTAGGCCTGACCTCCGGAAAAGCTCTGAAAACTTCCTTCGAGCGCGTTCAGTGGAATCTCGCGCTGCGCTTTGAAGAGCAGAGAGAGCTGGTGGCCGTCGCCGCCGAGACTCTTGGGTTCGAGGAACTGTGCGATGCCTTCGTGCAGCCAGGGCGGGCAGCGGCCGCCGGAAAGCTGGTTGATAAACGAGTGCGCCAGTTCGTGTTTCAGAACCCGCGCCAGCTCGGGCGTCATGGAACTGAGGCCGCTGACCGGGATGCGAAGCTTGCCATCATTCATCGCCCCGGACCAACTGGGGGCGTGGGTGACGTCGAAGAAGGCCTGTTCGGTGTAGAGGGTTACGAGAATGCTGTCACGGGGAGGGTTGCCGAGGCTGCTGGAGAGATCGTCGTAATCGGATTCGAGCGCGGCCACAATCTGCGCGCGCAGAGATTCCGAGGTCTGCTTGCCTTCGTAGTGGAGAACGAAATGGCTGCTCTCGTGTTGGGCGAAATCAGTTTCCACTGTTTCTTCGCGCTGCGCCTTCGCGAGAAACTGCCGCACGGTGGCATCGGGGCGCAGTTGCAGAGAACGCTTCCAGGAAGTGACCGCGTCTTTCGTGCGGTCCGAAGCGAACTGGGCGTAGCCGAGCATAGTGTAGGCATCCGGTGATTGCGGATCGGAGTTTACGGCGCGCTGGGCGAAAGGCAGCGCCTGGGCGGCGCTTCCGGTGCGAACGAGTAATGCGGCGTAGTAAATGAGGATGGTCGAATTCTCGGGCTGGAAGCGCAGCGCGCTCTCGAAATAACGCCGGGCCTGGGCGACGTTGCCGTGCTCGAATTCGAATTTTCCGGCAATGAAATCCGCGGTCGCGCTTAGCTCGGCGTTGCCTTTACCCTCGAGGCTGGAGAGCGCGTCGGGGTCGACCTTGCCTTCTTTGACGATCCTGGCCGACAGATCGCCCTCATTCGCCAGACTATCGGCTGGAGTGAAGGTCGGAAGATCGCCGACCTTGGCGGTTGCGGATGAGTGAGTCGGCATGCCTCCGGCGTCGACGTGATCGACCGTCGACAATGGGATGGCGTAGGTATCTTCGCCGATATCGTATTCGAGGTGACTGCCTTTTTCGCGGACTTGATCGGCGACGATAGTACGGCCATTTTTCAGGTGGATCGTGTCGGCGCTTGCGCTGGTCAGGGCGAGCAGGCATACAGATGCAAGCTGGCTGGCAAAGACGAAGGTGACACGTAGCCGCATTCAGGCGCATTCTAACAACGGAGGGCGGCCCAACCCACGTGACGAAGGTACTACGCAGCTTGCGATTCTTAAGAACTTCGGCGGCGTTCGCGTTGATCGTTTGCGTCTCGCCGCTGCTGTGCCCTGCGGCGGAGAACCCGCCGGAGAAGCCGGCGGAGGCGCTTTATCTGCAACTCGGACAAGTAGGGCTGGATCCGGCGCGGGTGTACAAGGTGCGCGACGCGTCGCTGGATCGGTCGGCGATCCACATTACGCTGGAGGATGGCACCATCGGCTTCACGCAGGACGTGATGGGGCGGATTACGGGAGCGTTTTTCGAGGGTGATGGCGAAGTGCTGATCTCGCCTGAGAGCGCCGTGGAACGAAAATCGATGAGCCTGTTCACCGGAATGGCGATTCTGGAAGAACACTTCGAAACCGCATACTTTCGGTTCAACGATGACGTGGCGGCCGAACTGCGTCCTGGCTTGCGCGCGCCGGAGAATCCGCAGGAGTTTATCGAGCGCTGCGGAGGAACGGCGAAGAATCTCGCTCAATCCGATGCCATGAGGCTGCTGGTAAGTTTCAGCCGGATGCTCCCGGTTCGCGGGACGGCTCCGGCGGAGCAGGCGAACCTTCTAGGCAGGGTCGAGGACCGCTTCTTTCACGCTCGTTTGCAGGGAACCAAGCTGGGCGTTTTTGACGTGCTCTACGACTCTCTGGCTGCGGAGCAAGTGGAAGCGGGGCAGGCGAAGGCCGCCCGAGATGGCAATACTTATTACGACGTGTGGACGTCGTTTTCACCTGCAGCGCCGGGGACCAGGGCAAACGCCGGCACGACTTCGGCGCCGGGAAATCCGAGCCCTCGCGAGGACTGGATCGCGGCACAGCGTTACACCATCCGGACGGAGGTGCAGCCTCCGAAGCAGATTCATGCGCGAGCCCAAGTGCAACTGGAAGTGAAGGAAGGCGGCACGCGTGTTGTATTGTTCGAGTTATCGCGATTTCTGCAGGTGGAAAGCGTCAAGCTCGATGGTCAGGCGGTGGAGTTCATTCATAATCCGGCGGTGGAAGGAACGCAGCTTTCGCGGCGCGGGAATGACATGATGGCGGTGATTTTGCCCGGACCGGCGCGAGCGGGGCAGAAGATCGATCTCGAGTTCGTATACGGGGGCGAGGTACTGGCGGAAGCGGGCAGTGGCCTGCTTTATGTTGGTGCGCGCGGAACCTGGTATCCGAATCGCGGACTGGCCATGGCGGATTTCGATCTGGAATTCGACTATCCGGAGGGTTGGACACTGGTGGCTACTGGAAAGTCGGTTCCAGTTTCGGCTGAAGCGGCTTCTGCGAAGGCGAAGGGAGAGCAGACGGGGCGCTGGGTCTCGGAGCGGCCGATCCCTGTGGCGGGGTTTAACCTTGGCAAGTACAAAATGTTTGCTACCCAGGCGGGAAGTGTCGCAGTCGAAACCTACGCAACGCTGGGCGTGGAGCGGGATTTCCCCACCGGACGCGTGGAGCTAGTTGATCCGGATCCGGTCAATCCCGTGAAGCGAAGTCCGGAAGCGATTCTGCCCAGCCGCCCTTCGCCGGCGCAGAATGAAGCAACGGTAGGAGAGACCGCGGCCCGCGCCATCCAGTATTACGCCGCGAGGTTTGGGCCCTATCCGTATAGCCGCCTGGCGCTGACCCAGATGCCTGGGCGCGACAGCCAGGGCTGGCCGGGATTGGTGTTTCTTTCTTCCTACGCATTTCTCGATCATCAGCAGCGCGAGCAACTGCATTTCGAGCCGTCCCGGATTTTGCTGCAGGAAAACATTCCCGCGCACGAAGCGGCTCATCAATGGTGGGGCGATCTGATTCCCTGGAGCAGTTACCGCGATCAGTGGTATTCCGAAGGGCTGGCAAACTATTGCGCCCTGATGATGCTGCAAGAGAAAAATCCAGCGGGCTTTCGGGACATCATGGAGCAATACCGCAAGGACTTGTTGGAGAAGAATAAAGATGGAGTGTCGCTCTTGGATGCGGGCCCGGTGACGCTCGGGATGAGGCTGCTGTCGTCGAGATTTCCGGACGGATACGAAGCCATCAGCTACGGCCGCGGGACGTGGCTATTCCATATGCTGCGGACCATGTTGAGAGATGCCGCGGCACAGGAAACGGGACGCAAGGGTCGAGGTGGTTCCGGTTTGGATGAGCCTTTTGTGCGGGCGCTGTGGCGGTTGCGGCAACGTTACGAAGGGAAATCGGTCAGCACGCGCGAACTGATGGAAGTATTCGCTGAAGATCTTCCGCCGGCGCTGCGCTTTGAAGGCAAGAATTCGCTGGACTGGTTCCTCGATAGCTGGGTCAACGGCACGGCGCTACCCAGGCTGGAACTGAAGGCGGTGAAGTTCACGCCAAAAGGTGCGGGATTGATTGCGAGTGGAACGATCTTGCAGAAGGACGCGCCGCCGGATTTGGTAACGTCCGTACCGGTGTATGCGGCTTTTGCCGGGAAGCAGCCGATACTGCTGGGGCGAGTATTCGCCGACGGAGAGGAATCGTCGTTTCATATAACAGCACCTGCGGGGACGCACAAGATCGTGCTCGATCCCTATGAGACGATTCTGACCAGTCCGAAGTGAGCATTGGCAGAGCGAAGGATTTGTTCTCCCGAATCGGTTCGCGGTTCCGTGCCTATTCCTGAAATGAACACTGCTGGATGCTTCCAGCGAAGGGCCGGCGTGCGCTCCCTCACCTAAAGTCTTGCTTCCCATCAGCTTCTTCATAAGGACGACGGTACGTCGTGTGGCAAACGAGGTGCACACAGGGAGACTGCAGGCCGAGGAGAACGCCATGGGGCCAGAGTCGGAAATGCTGGAAGACGCGACGGAGCAGAGTAGCGTCGCTCAAAATCACGCCATCCAGGGTCACGCCACTCAGAATCACGCCAATGATGAGGAGCAGCAGCGAGCGGAGACGATTCTGTTCGTCGAGGATGAAGCGTTTGTGCGGGAAGTGACCTGTGAGGTTTTGCGATCAGCGGGATATCGCGTGTTAACGGCCAAAGACGCGATCGAAGGGGTACGGGCCTACGAGCAGAATTGCGGTGAAGTGCACCTGTTGCTCACGGACGTGATTTTGCCGGGCGAGACCGGGCGCATACTGGCGGCAAGACTGAAGCGGGAGAATCGGAGGCTGAAGGTCTTGCTGGTCACTGGATACGCGGAGCAGATGGAACTGCGCGAGGAAGGATATGCGGAGACCTTGGTGAAACCGTTCTCGGCGGGCGCGCTGCTGCGCAGAGTCAGGGAGGCGATCGACTGCGGCGGATTCCGAGCGTCGAGCGAAGACGGATGCGAAGACAGAAGCGAAGACAGAAGCGAAGACAGAAGCGAAGAAACGAAGACAATGCGAAGAGAGAAAAACGGAATCAGGCGCGCCGCCGGGTACGCGTAGCTTGCACGATTTGAGCGGGAACTTGCAGTAGTGGAACCACGCGGGTCAGGGCTCCCAACTCGGCGCAGGCCCGGGGCATGCCGTAGACGGTGCAACTGGCTTCATCCTGACCGATGGTGAGTCCGCCCTGACGGTGGATAGCCATCATTCCTTCAGCGCCATCGGAACCCATGCCGGTCAGGATGACTCCCATGGCGTGGGTGCGGTACGCGTCGGCCACCGACTTCATCATGATGTCGACCGAAGGCATGTGCAGACAGTTTTCGGGATGGGTGTCGAGGCAGAGGAAGGCGTGCGAATCAGAGGAACGATCGACGGTCATGTGTCGACCAGCAGGAGCGATATAGACAACGCCGGGTTCCAGAGGATCGCGGTGCGCAGCTTCACGAACGCTGACTGCGCAAAGATTGTTGAGCCGCTGTGCGAAGGGCGCGGTAAAGCCTGGGGGCATGTGTTGGACGATCAGAACCGGCACTGACAGGTCACCGGGAAGAAGAGGCAGAATCTCCTGCAGAGCCTTCGGGCCGCCGGTGGAAGATCCGACGGCGACAATCGCCGGAGTGGTCGCGTCTATGTTTCTGGACTCTGCCGGAGATGGCCGGGGACGTTTCTTGAGAAGGCTGCCACTAGAACCCGCCCTTCGTGACAGAGCGGCGGCGCGAACTTTGTCTACAAGATCCTGGCGGATGTGAAGAATGTCGAGCGAGGCCGAAGACAATTGCTTGGGGATGTAGTCGAAGGCTCCGGCCCCGAGGGCATTGAAGGTAGAGTCCGCGTCCTTTTCCGTCACCGAACTCACCATGATGACGGGGCGGGGGAACTGCGCCATGATGCGGTGAAGCGTTTCCAGTCCATCGAGCCCCGGCATTTCAACATCGAGAGTGATCACGTCGGGATCGAGAGCGGGGATTTTGTCGAGCGCCTCCACGCCGCTGCAAGCCGTGCCGACGATCTCAAAGCCGGGCTCGGAGGCGATCATGCGGGAAAGCGCGGTACGCATGAAAGCGCTGTCATCGACGACGAGCACGCGAGCTGGCCGCGCGGGTTGTTGCGTCCCCGCTCATGTCCGGTAAATGGAGCGGACGAGGGCGTGCACGTCGTCGAGGTAGGAGTCCAGTTCGAAGGTGAGGCGGGCCCAGTCGAGATCCTTCATTCCCTGACACTGCTGGGAGAGGACTGCGAAGCCGGTTTGCTCGAGCAAGTTAACCTGGCGGGTTTCGACGTAACCGTAGTTGAGTCCGCTCATGCGGCAGAGCAAGTCGCTGATTTCCACGAGCGCCACCAATCCGGCGTGGTCCTGGGCCTGTTGGGGAGAATGGTGCAGCGACACCACCGCCTTCAAGTCGGGGGCGAGTTCCCAGCGATCGGCCAACAGTCGTCCGCTTTCGCAGTGCGTGAAACCGAGAACGGACTGCTCCGCTTCGTGAAGAGGAATTCCTTCCTTGCGTGCCACGTCGAAAGCGGCGATGAACTCCTTGGGCAGAACCCAGAGATTCACGATGATCCCGATGTCGTGGAGCAGGCCTGCGAGGTAGGCCTTGCCAGGATCGGGATAAGAGATTTTGCGGGCGAAATGACGGGCTACGAGCGCGCAGCCCAGAGAGTGCTCCCAAAAAGCGACGGGATCGATGCCGCTGTCCCGCGGCATCATATTGAGCACGCCGCAGGACATGGCAATGTCGCTAACCCGTTGAAATCCGAGTCCAACGATGGCGGCGCGCAGCGAGTCGACTTTTTGCCAGCGTCCGAAGAGCGGGCTGTTCGCCATCTGCAGGCACTGCGCCGCCAGAGACTTATCCTGGGCGATCATTTCCGTGACTTTTTGAACGTCGAGCTGCTCCAGGGGCTGCTGCAGGTAGCGGAGCAGGGGCGCCAGCACCGCAGGAATCGTCGGAATGTGATGCAATCCTTCGAGCCGTTTGAGTAGAGTCGCTTTGGTCGCCGCCGTATTCATAGATCCCTACTTTCCCGCTTGTGCGCGGTCTCCTTTGACGTACGCCGTGGCTCCGGGTAAGTGGACGAGGCGAAAATCGTCATTCACGCCGTAGAGCGACTCGGAATGGCCCAGGAATAAATAGCCGTGAGGAAGAAGGTTGTTGTAGAAGTGCTGGATCACGCGGCGTTTGGAAGCCAGATCGAAATAGATCAGGACGTTGCAGCAAAAGATGACGTCCAGACTTTTCATAAAAGTCATGCGCGCGTCGTCGGACAGATTGAGGCGGCTGAAGCTGATGTTGGAGCACGTCGTGGTCTGCACCTGGAGCTGGGTTCCAGAAGGCGTGAAGTATTTCTGGCGGTAGAAGGGAGTCAGATGACGGGTGCTGTAGTCGCCATAAAGCGCATTCTTGGCATGAGCCAGGGAGCGTTCATTGAGGTCGGTAGCGAGAATCTCGACCGTCCAGTTCTTGAGGCGGCCGTGGGCTTCTTCCTGCAGCAGCATGCTGAGCGTGTAAGGTTCTTCTCCAGTCGAGCAACCCGCGCTCCAGATGCGCAGCCGCCGGAGCGGAAGTTTGACTTTTGCCTCCAAAACTTTGGGCAGGACTATCTGGCGCAGGGCGTCGAGTTGGGGCATATTGCGAAAGAAACAGGTTTCGCCAATGGTGATTTCGTTGAGTAGAGCGATCAGCTCGGTCTGGCGAATGGGCTTGATGGTGAGGCACTCGAAGTATTCGCGCAGCGATTGCGTCTTAAGTTCCTTCATGCGACGGCCGCAGCGGTCGAGAAGCAGGCGCAGTTTGTTGTCGGGGTGAAAGATGCCGGCGACCTGATAGATGAGGTCGCGGATGCGCACCAGTTCGGCATCCGGCGGTCCTTCGAGAGCAACGGGGGATTGCATGGGAGCAGTGGTCATGCCGAAGCCTTTCTGAAAGCGGGTGAAATGCTTTGCGAGGCCGCGAGCAGCCCAGCGGGATCGAGGACGAGGCGTACCCGTCCGTTTCCGCTGATGGTGGCGCCCGCCAGGCTTGAGCAACGGTGCAGATAACTTCCCAGAGGCTTGACGACGGTCGATTCCTGGCCAAGCAGTTCGTCGACCAGCAAAGCGGCGCGCTTGTCGGAAACTCCGAGGATGACAACCTTCCGGGCTTGCTCGCTGGCTCTGCCCGCGAGGGCGGGAGACGGATCGCTCTGGAAGAGTTGTCCCAACCGGATGAGCGGCAGAGTTTCACCGCGCAAGCAGAGAACTTCGCAACCCTCTACGCGGTGAATATTCCGCGGATTGACCTGCGCGGTCTCCACTACCGAGCGCAGCGGCAAGGCGTAGGTTTCTTCCTCGACCCGCACCATAAGGACAGGAAGGATGGCGAGAGTCAACGGCAGCCGGAGATGAACATTGGTGCCTACGCCGGGCTGGCTGTCGAGATCGATGGAGCCGTTCAGTTTCTTCAGATTGGTGCTGACAACGTCCATACCCACGCCTCGTCCGGAAAGATCGCTGATGTTTTCCGCCGTGCTAAAGCCGGGCAGAAAGATGAAGTCGAGGATTTCGCGCGGACTGAGAAGGCGGAGTTGTTCGGCGGTGACTAGTCCTTTTTCGACCGCCTTGCGTCCCACGCGCTCGGTGCTGATGCCGGCCCCGTCGTCGGAGATGCTGATCACGATTTGGTCGCCTTCCTGGCGGGCTTCGAGGCGGATCGTGCCCTGCCGGGGTTTGCCCGCCTGCTCGCGCACGTCCGGAGCCTCAATGCCGTGGTCGAGGGAATTGCGCACGAGATGGATCATGGGGTCGCCGATGAGTTCGACCATGGTCTTATCCAGTTCGGTGTCTTCGCCGCGAATGATGAGTTGCGCGTCCTTCTGCAGGGCGTGAGTGACATCCCGCACTAGACGTGGAAAGCGGCGAAAAACCGTCTCGATCGGAACCATGCGGGTCTTGAGTCCTGCGCTCTGGAGTTCGTCAGTGATGTAGCTGAGGCGCGCGCTGGATTGGGATAGAGCTGAACTAAGATCGCCCGCCACTAGTCCCCCCGAGGAGCAATCGCGACTGAGTTGAATCAAGCGATTACGTTCGAGGACCAGTTCGCCAACCAGGTTGATGAGTTCGTCGAGCTTGCGAGCGTCGACCCGCATCGTCTGGGAAGCGGAGAGGGACTCGGCGATTTCCTTTTGCCGCGCCAGCGCGTCGCCGACCTGGGCGGGAGTGCTGAGACCTTTTTCGACGACGAGGTGGCCCAGCTTGGGACGCTCCGGCGATGCCGCCTGTTCCGCCAGCAGCGCGTCGAGGGTGGCGGGCGTGAGTACGCGATCCTTGACCAGAAGCTCGCCGAGTGTGGGCGGAGAAACCCGAGGTTTCTGCGCTTCTTCGAGTTCCGCCAGCAGAGTATCGAGCAGATATTCTTTTAGTCCGCCCTGGCGGATGTCCTGCAGCATCACGCCGAGCTGATCGCGGGCGACCAGGAGTGCATCCATGCAACGGCGGTCAAGCTGGGCTTCGCCGCGGCGGGCGGCGTTGAGCACATCCTCGGCGCGGTGACTCAGGCGCACAACGGGATCGAAGCCGAGAAATCCGGAAGTGCCTTTGATGGTGTGTACGGCACGGAAGATGCGATTCAGCAACTCGCCATCGCCCGGCGCCGATTCCAACGCGACCATGTCCAGATCCATACCCTGCAGGAGTTCCTCGGACTCGACCAGAAAGTCCTGAATCAGCGCTGGATCTTGAGAGAGTTCGTCGTTCACTTGGCCATTCCTCGCTATTCTCTATTCCCTTCCTTCGGTCATTCTGCGATCCGTTTCGCTGGCCAAGGCTAGGCCTGCGCAGGGGGAACACCCGTGAGTTCGTCATTTGCCATAAGCCGGTCCACATCCAGAAGAATGAGCAGGCGATCGTCGATCTTGCCGACTCCCGAGACATACTCCTGCTTGGCCTTGCCCAGATGAGGCGGAGGCTCGACTGTTCCGGCGGGAATGCGAAGCACCTCCGAAACCGAGTCGACGATGAGGCCAAGCACGGCGCCTCGGATCTCCACCACCACGATGCGGTTCTGTTTGTCGGGAGGAGCCAGCTCCAGCCCAAAGCGTTTTCGCAGCGCAACCACGGGAATGATTTTTCCGCGCAGGTTCATGACCCCATCCATCGACTCATGTGAGTTGGGAACGCGAGTGAGTTGCTGCAGGCGGATGATTTCCTGCACGCGCAGGATGTCGAGGGCAAATTCTTCGCCGCCCACATGAAAGCCGACCAGCTGGAGCTCCCCCGGCGACTGACCTTTCTCCGCGCGCGAAGGAGGTCCGGACGGATTCGGGGTTGTTTGTGCCTTCGGTTGCATCCTGATCATCTCCTCCTGCGCCCCGGCGTGCGAAACGGACGACGGGGTTACTGGGCCGCGGCGGCGAACGCTCTTCCCTTCCCAACCGGCTCGTGTGTCCCTCGGCGTGCGGGTTGGCTCTGCGAGGAGCTGCGAATCCCCTCCAGATTGAAGCTGCTGACCATCTTTTGCAGATCGAGGGCAAGCCCGGAAAGATCCTGACAAGCTTTAGCTGACTCCTGCGCTCCGACGGCCGACTCGTTAACCAGACGCGTGATCTGCTCGACATTTTGGTTGACCTGCTCAGTGGCGGAAGACTGTTCGGTGGCGGCGGTGGCGATGTGGCTGATCATTTCTCCCACCTGTTCCGACATATGAATGATCCGCTTGAGGGAATCTCCGGCCTTGGTCGTGGTCTGCACTCCGGCCTTCACTTCTTCGGTGCCCTGGTGCATGGCCGACACCGCGGTCTTGGTTTCGTTCTGGATGTTCTGCACCATGTGCGCAACTTCTTTGGTAGCGGAGGTGGTGCGCTCGGCGAGCTTGCGAACTTCATCGGCCACTACGGCGAAGCCGCGGCCCTGCTCGCCGGCGCGGGCGGCTTCGATGGCGGCATTGAGCGCGAGCAGGTTGGTTTGATCGGCGATGTCGTCAATGACTCCGATAATGCGTCCGATCTGGTCGGAACTCTTGCCCAGTTCCTCCACTTTTTGCGCCGTGGCGCTGACGGATTCGGCGATGGCCCGCATTTTGGCGAGGGAGTCTTCGACAATGATGCCTCCTTCGCGAGCGGTGTCGGCGGCCTGGCGGGAGGCTTCCGCGGCGCGGTTGGAGTTCTCCGAAACCTCATGCACGGTGGCCGACATTTCCTGCATGGCGACGGCGACTTGCGAGGCCTGGCTTTTTTGCGTCTCGGCACTCTGGGCCTGCTGGGTTGCCGAGGAGGAAAGTTCTTCGCTGGCGCTGGCCACATGCTCGGCCGTGCGTGCGATCGACTGAATGAGGGCACGCAGGCTGTTCTTCATGGTGTTCAGGCCGGTGCTGGCGCGGCCCAGCTCGTCCTGGGCGGTGACGTGAAGATCGTCGACGGAAAGATTGTTGTTCGCGACTTCGTCAATCACCGAGATCATGGCGGAAATGATGCTCGCCAGAGCGCGGGGCACAATCACGGCAATCCCGACTCCACCGACCAGACCCACCGCGGCGAAGATGGCGAGTAGAAGACGGGTCTCGCTCTCCGCAGCGTGTTGCTCGTTTACGGCGCTGGCCTTGTTGTCCTCCTCGCGTTGCATCATGGAGTCAAAAGCGGCGTTGACCTCGAGGCGGCTCTGGTTGGCCTCGGGACTGAGCGACAGGGCGAGGGCTTCTTTGGTCTTTCCCTCGCGATGCATCTGGACGACACGGTCCATCAGCTGCTCGTACTGCGCACCGGACTGCAGGACGCTCGACAAGCGCCGTTTGCCTTCGTCGGTCACGAGTCGGGCAGAGAACTTGTCGCCGATGTTCTGGAAGGTTTGTCGGCCCGTTTCCATCTCTGCGAGGCTCTGATTGCCCAGCAGGAAGAGACGCACTCCGGCCCGCTGTTGTTCCATGGCGAGACGCATCTGCAGAACCATCTTCCGTTTCTCCACCGCCGCATCCAGGGCGGCCGTGGTTGTACCCAGCTTTGCGACCGAGAGATATCCGACGAGGCTGTTGGCTGCCAGGGCCAGAATGAGGATGCCGAAGCCCACGGTCAGCTTCGTTCTCAAGCTCGCTTGAGTCAGCATGGTGTGCTCCGATGGTTCGAACGTCGATCCGCCTTAGGGTCGGACATCTGAGGTTCCATCGGCGGGGGAGGGTCGTACCTTTAGTCAGGGCTGAGCGGCAGACGGTTTCGACTGGGTAGTCGAAACCGAGGACTCCTTGACGATGTGCTGGCTGAGAATGACCACATCGACGCGACGATTCTGGGCGCGGCCCTGCGGCGTGTCGTTGCTGGCGATGGGGTGATACTCGGCGTATCCAGCGGCGGAGAGGCGCTCAGGAGAAAAGCGGTAGCGCAGGATCAGAAGCCGGACCAGCTCGGTGGAGCGCGCAGTGGAGAGTTCCCAGTTGGAAGCCATCTTTGCGGTGTGGATGGGAACGTTGTCGGTATGACCCTCGATGCGCAGCCGGCAGATACGCACTGCCAGGATGGAGGCAATGCGGTCAAGCGCAGGCAACGCCGACGTCTTCAAATCGGCGGATCCGCTGTCGAAGAAGCCGAACTCGCGCAGGCTGATGACCAATCCTTCGGTTTCGCGATGCAGGGCGACGGTATGCAGAGCGATTTCGTGCTGCAAGGCTTGCTGCAGTTCGGCTTGCAGCGTGGTCAGGTTGGCTTCCTCGGAAGCGGCAGCCAGATCGCCTTCTGGAGGCGGAGAGACGCGCCCCAGTTCGGTGTTGTGCTTCACATTCTGAATGGCTTGCACGGTGGCGAATGGCATCGGCTCGTTGGTGTCGAGGGGGATTTGAGTGGTGGACGCGGGAAAGACGCCAAGATCCTGAAACGCCACCTGGATGGCGAGAGCGAGCTGGCCGACTTTCCGCTGATCGACCTGGGCGGACGCGTACAGAACCACAAAGAAGGCGAACAGAAGAGTAATGAAGTCGGCATAGGAGACCAGCCAGCGCTCATGATTGGCGTGAGCGCGGGGACGCTTGCGCCGGCTCATGGCGTCTCCTCTGGTTCGGCATCGGTGTCGCCGGAGCGGCCAGCCTGGCCCAGGAAACCGAGCAGCTTGATTTCGAGAATGCGGGGGTTCATGCCCTCGAGGATTGAGGCCACGCCCTCAAGCGTCATCTCGCGCGTGATCTGCTCTTCACGGATGCGAAGTTTCATCTTACCCGCCACGGGCAGATATAAGAGGTTGGCGGAGCCGACACCGTAGATGGTGGCGACAAACGCGACGGCGATTCCACGGCCCACTTCATCAATCTTGTCGAGGTGCTGCATGACCTGGATCAGCCCCAGAACCGCACCGATGATGCCAATGGTGGGGGCAAAGCCGCCGGCCGATTCGAAGACCTGCGGCACCTGCTCTTCGTACTCGGCCTGGTTGTCGAGTTCGAGTTCCATGATTTTGCGCAACTCCTGAGGCTCGGTACCGTCGACCGCCAACATCAGAGACTTTTTGAGAAATGGATCTTCCACCTGGGGCAGATCCGCGTCGAGAGATACGATGCCTTCCTTGCGCGCTTTCTGGGCGAACTGCACCAGACGTTGAATGGTCTCCAGAGGACTTTGCTTGGGATTAACGAAGACCGAACTCAGGCGGCGAAAGGCATGCAGCACGACGGGCAACGGGAACTGCAGCATCACCGCTCCCAGCGTTCCGCCAAACACGATCATGGCGGCGGTAGGCTGCACGATCTGGCGAAGGTTTCCACCTTCGATCAGCAAGCCCGCGATGATCCCGCCCAGAGCGAGGATGATCCCGCTGAGACTGGATTTGTCCACGCTTACCTCTCGGGCTCGGAGCTGCCAGGGTTGGGAGCAGGGTCAGGGGAACGAGCCACCAATGGGTGTGAGGAAGACGGATCCCAGACCTGCGACAGGCCGCGGAGCACCGAGCGGCGGAATTCGATGATCCGCGCAAGGACCTCGTGAACGTGTTCGAGCACCACAATCTTCTCGCCTGTAATCAGGGTGACGAGGGTGTCGGGAGATTGCTCGACGAATTTAATCAGATCCGAATTGACCACCAGCGGTTTGTTATTCAGGCGCGTGAGCTGAATCATCGTCTCCCCCCTTCTGTGTGCACATTGCAGAACGGGAACGCACGTTCCCCTGGGAGGAACATCGGCGGCGCGGAGTGATGAGGTTATAAGGTGCGCCGGCAGCGCGGCATTACCTTGGGGTTACGTCCGACAGTGCGCGGAATTTGGCTCGTGCTAAAGGGGGAAAGGAACCTGCCGATGGACAAATAGGAAATTCGGGGTTCGGCGAGCACGAGTGAGCAGGAGAGGTTCGCAGAACATTCCTGAGAGAAGACGCAGGAGAACCGAACAAACTTAATTGAGAAGGAGTCTCACAATGCCCATTGGAATCCTGAATAACATCGCGTCACTGGGTGCGGAAAACCAGCTGACAATTACCAACAATAGCCTGCAGAACGTACTCTTGCAGCTTTCTTCAGGCTCACGCATCAACAGCGGCGCGGACGACGCTGCCGGCCTGGCCATTGCCAATGGCTTGCAGGCCAATGTTAGCGCCCTCACACAATCGGCCAGCAATGCCAACAACGGCGTTGGGGCGTTGCAGGTGGCTGACGGATCGCTGGCCCAGGTTAGCACCCTCCTGAACCGCGCGGTTACACTGGCCACCGAGTCGGCGACCGGCACGGTCGGCAACTCACAGCGCATCGCGCTCGATCAGGAATATCAATCGATCCAGGCGGAAATCAACCGCATTGGATCGAACACCAACTACAACGGCACGCAGGTATTCACCACCAACCCGACCTCCATCTACATCAGCGATGGTACGGGGAACACGGCGCAGGCCAGCAACTTCATTAGTGTCACGACGGGTACGCTGTCATCGTCGCAACTGCTCGGTTCCGGCGCGGGCGCAACTCTGGCCGCAAACGGCGCCATCACGGCCGGTGACAACGTCACGATCGGAGGCACGAAGTACACGTTTGTAACGGCGGCGACTCTCGCGGCAGCCAAAACCGGCGCTACGGCGGCGGCGGTCAACGTCGCCATCGATGGCAGTACGAATCCGGTGACGGCACTGGCGAACTCGTTGGCCAATCTGGCCGCAGCGGTGAATGGAGGTGCCGGAGCTGGAACGGCCTATCAGGGGGACGTGGCCGGCCCCAACCCCAATGCCGACACGACTGCATCCGCTACGGGCAACGAAGTGACCTTTACCGCGACCGCAACCGGCCAGGCCCTGGGAGGCGCGAATATTGCGACGACCGTTGGGACCGGAGCTGAATTCGGTTTCCTGCAGTCGACGGCGACAACGTTCACCACCGGCACGACGTCGGATCTGCTGACTGCGACCGATGCCCAAGCCGCACTGGCCAGCATCGACACTGCCATTCAGACCATCGCCGGCACGCGTGGCAGCATCGGCGCCAGCATCAACCGTCTGCAAAGCGCCAGCAACGTCATCAGCAACCAGGTGACGAATCTGACGTCGGCAGAAAACACCATCACCGCGGCCGACATTCCGACCGCAGTGGCGCAGTTGACCAAATTCTCCATCCTGGAACAGACCGGTATTTCCGCGCTGGCCCAGGCCAACCAACAGCAGCAGCTGGTTCTGAAACTGTTGCAATAAGCCATGGCAGAGGAGGCGGCCAGTCCGCCTCCTTTGCGCCTCTCCGGAGGATCTCGTCATGAGCATCGGTCCGGTACAAAGTCCCGGCGCTGACGGTGGAACTCAATCCGCCGAGGTTAACGTGCGCTCACCTCGACCCCAACCTGCCCCGGCCCCGGCACGAGTGCAGGAGCAACCCGATTCGGCCACCGTGCAAAAACAGGAAATCCAACACGCGCAGAATGTCGCGACAGAGAGTGAACGATTGCAGGATGTCGTCCAAGTGCAGCGTGATAGCCAACTGGCGGACCAGATCATTATCAAATACATGGACCAGACAACCGGGCAGATGATTCTGCAGGTGCCGAGCACTCAGGTGTTAGGTGTGGCGCGGGGCATCGCACAAGACTTTCAGCAAGAAGCCGCGCGGAATGCCGCGGCGGCCGCAGTAAAGCCATCGGAAGTAAAAGGACAAGGAGAAGGAAATGGGCATTAGCCTCAACCCGGCCAGCATACTCAGCGGACAAGGCATTGACGTCAGCAGTCTGGTCAGCCAGATTCTGAGCGAGAGCAGCGGCCAGTTGACGGAGTGGCAGAGCGAGCAGTCCACCCTGCAAAGCCAGGCCAGCGATCTCAACGTCCTCAACAGCGGTTTGACAAATCTGGCCACGGCGGTCACCGCCCTTGCCGATCCTTTGGGAGCGCTCACCGCGCAGACTGCAACTTCTTCGAACACGGGTGTTCTTACGGCGACGGCGCAAACTTCAGCAGTTGCCGGGAATCACTCCATCGTGGTCACCAATCTGGCCAGTGCCGGCACGGCGTACACGGAAGACTTTACTGGGGGAGCCAACGCCTCGATCTTACCGACCAATGCCACCACGGGCGAGATTGATTTGCAGATTGGTGCCTCTACGCCGGTCCCGATCCAGATTACGGCGGGCAGCAACGATACGCTGACCACTTTGGCCAGCTACATCAACGGCCAGAACCTGGGGGTGAACGCCAGCGTCATCACCGATGCCAATGGATCCCGGCTCGCCCTGGTCAGCCAAACTACCGGTACACCCGGGGCGCTGGCCATCACCAGCAACAACACGAATCTGACCTTTGACACTCCCACGGGCGGCCTGAACGCGGCACTGACCATCGATTCGGTTCCCTACTCCAGCACAACGAATACGATTACCGGAGCCATTCCGGGAGTGACGTTGAATCTGACCGGCTCGTCCCCTGACGCCGTGCAACTCGCGGTCGGACCCGATGCCACCCAGGCCACGAACGCGATTAATAATTTCGTTTCTGCCTACAACCAGGTGGTCAGCGACATCAACACAGAATTCACCTTCAACAGTTCAACCAATTCCCAAGGCCCGCTAGCGGGAGATGCCTCGCTGCGGCAGTTGCAATCAAGCCTTCTGAGCGATGCAGCTTATTCCACGCCCGGGAATGGCGGTCTGGTCAATTTGGCGGCGCTCGGCATCAACACCAACAACGATGGCACCCTGACGGTGGACTCGAGCCAACTCAGCAGTGCTCTGGCTTCGAACCCGGCGGCAGTTCAGAATTTCTTCCAGAACGCTTCGCAGACTGGATTCGCCAACGCCTTCAATGCCGACCTGACCAACCTGACCGATCCGACGCAGGGCTTGCTAAACGTGGATCTGGCGCAGAATCAGACCGAGCAGACGAACTTAGCGACGAACATCACTAATTTTCAGACGCAGTTGACGGCACAGCAAACGGCTTTGACCGCGCAGTATGCGGCGGTGAACGCTTCGCTACAGGCCTATCCGCTCCTGTTGCAGGAAATGACCGAAACTCTGGCAACTCTTGGAACGAGCGGCAGCAACACAACGACCTCGTCTCCGACGCTCACTTCAGGTCTCTAAGTCATGGATGCGAGACTCTCTTATCGCGAAGGAGCCGTGCGGGGCGCCAGCCCGGTGCGTCTGGTGGCCCTCCTGTATGAACAAGCGATCGAAGATCTGCGCGGGGCGCGGGCCGCGCTGGACCAAGGCGACATCGAAACGCGTACCGCAAAGATTAATCATGCCATCGTTGTGATCGGACATCTGCAGTCGTCGCTCGATCGGCAACAAGGCGGGGAAGTCGCCCGAAATCTGGAGCGTTTCTATCTGGTGGTTCGCGCCGCACTGCTCGACGCTCAATGCCGGCAATCGGCCACTCTTCTCGAAGAGCAGATCGCTCTTCTTATGCAGGTTCACGAGGCATGGTGCGAGGTTGAGCGGAGAAATGCGGCTGCGGTGGCGGATGTGGCGCAGACTGATTCCGCTGAGCCCCTGGCGGCGAATGATTTTTCGTCGCTCGCGGAATGGAACGCCTGATGCCTGTACACGCCCCCGACCAACTCGCGCAAAATCTGCATGAGTGCAACTCCCGTCTGGAATTCTGGCTCGAGAGTTTGATTCCCGATGCCAGCCGGCCGATCCCACAGTCCCGTGCTGCCACTCCCGAACAGATGGCGGGACTCCTGTCGGAGCTGATGCGGGCGGGCTCGGGACTGCGATCCCTGCCCCACGATCAGAGTCCCGAACTCGAACAGGAACTGAGCGTGTATCGGAAGAATGTCGATCGCCTGCGCGAACTGATGCCCTCCATTCACGCCACACTGCTGCAGGAGCGAGCCCGGCTGGAGAAGGAACGCGGGCGGCTGGAATCGGCAGCCGAATGGGCGCGATCCTCGCGCCAGACGTTGTGAGCGCCGCAGAATCCTCTAAAAATTTTGTTTTAGCCGTTCTCACTTCAGGTAGCTGAACAGATTGGTTTGCGTCGCGCCGGCTACGGCTGCGAGAGTCGCCTGGCGGGAAGTCTCCGCGGTGGTGAGGTTGGTGATGACCGCCGGCATGTCGGCGCCTCCGAGGGTATTTTGCTGCTGCGCAAGTTGTGTGGTGTCGCTGTTTAAGTAGGTCTGCTGTGCGTTGAGCTGGTTCTCCGCGTTGCCGTAAAACACACGCTGCGCATCGATGTAGTCGGACGCTGTGGTGACTTCCCCGACAGCGCCGGCAATGCCAGTCCCACTCTGCAGGCTGGTGAGCAGGTCTTGAATCGACTGGAACATATCGCTGCCGGGAGCGGAAAACAGCTGGGAACCGGGAAGGTTGGTCTGCAGGGTGAAATGATTTCCCAGTGTGATGCTGTTGGTGTTGGAGTTGCCCACGTAGTCCACGCCGGAGGGGGACGCGGCATCGAGAACGTAGGGCGGGGATTGCGAGGCGGTCCCAGCGAAAACATAGCTCCCCTGGTAGGAAAGATTTGCCAGATTGACCAATTGCGACTGGATGCCCTGGACTTCGGTGGCGATGGCGGCGCGGTCGGCGGGGTTGAGTGTGCCATTGGCGCCCTCGACGCCGAGGGCGATGGCGCGCTGCAGTGCGGTGGTGACCGAACTCAGGGTGGAGTCGGCGCTCTGGATTTCGCCCTGAACGCTTCCCAGGCTGCGGAGGAACTGATCGGCTGAGGAGGTTTGCGCGGCATTCTGCACCAGTTCCGCCGCGGCGGAGGGATCGTCGGAGGGCACGTTGACGCTCTGACCGGTGCTGATCTGCTGCAGGTCGGTGTTGATCTGTTGCTGCGTCTGGCCGAGCGCGGCCAGCAGATCGGGTAACGGATTGGGGTTTACGCGCATATTGAGTCCTGGATGGCGGGTCTTAGCCGGTTAACGTGGTCATGTTGATGACGGTATACATCATGTCGTTGATGGTGGTGACGACCTGGGCTGAAGCGGAGTAGGCCTGCTGGTACTGCACCATGTTGGCCGCCTCCTGGTCGAGCGACACGCCGGAGACCGAAGCGCGCTGATCGTTGAGTTGCTGCAGCACCAGGCTGGACGCGCTCTGTTCCGCCGTGGCATTGGCGGCGTCGTTGCCCACGTTGAAGACGATGCCCGAGTAGTAATCCGTAGGGCTCTGGCCGCTGATGACCGCCTGGGTGCTGAGCGCGTACATGGCTTGGGCATTGCCGTTGCTGCCCGCAGTGCCGTCGGAACTGGCGGCAATCAGCGCGGGATCGGTGATGGCGACGGAGAGGGTTGCGGCTGCGCCGGTGCCGGAAGCCGGCGGAGGATTGAACAAGTTTGTGCCAGCTTTGCCGTTGAGATCGAAACCCGCAGCCTGTACTCCGTTGACCGCGTTGGCGAGTCCGGCGGCGAGCGTATCGAGCTGGTTCTGGACGGCGGGAATCTGCTGATCTCGCGCCTGCAGCGTGCCGCCGAGTTGGCCGGAAGTGATCGAACTGGTGATGTCGGCGCCCTGGGAATAGACGTCGTGCAGTCCGGAGGAGTTGAGTTGGGTTTGCAGCTGAAAGCTCTGCTGGCCGGCGACCAGAGGGGCGCCGCTGGCCGTGGTCAGAGTGAGGGTGTTGTCGCTGGGGATGACGGACACATCGACCAACGTGGAGAGCTGGTCGATGGCCTGGGTGCGCTGGTCGACGAAGGATCCGGCACTCTCTCCGACATTCTGCAGGGTGCTGATCTGCCCATTGAGCTGCGCGATCTGCTGGGTAAGCTGGTTGATCTGGCCAACGTTCTGCACCACGCTCAAGTCGAGACTGTTCTCCTGCTGGGTCAGGTTGTTGGAGATGTTGTTGAAGCTGGAGGCCAGGTTGGATGCGGCGGTCAGCACACCCTGACGCACCGATAGGTCGGCGGGGCTGGCCGAAAGCTGGTTGATGCTGTTGAAGAAGTTGGTGATGGCGCTGCCAATATCCCCGCTGCCGCTGGTGAAGTTTACCTGGGTCTGCTGCAGCGCCGAAACCTGAGAACTCAGTTGCCCCTGAGTCTGCGTTTCCTGCTGGATCCGGGATTCGAGAATAGGATCGCGAATGCTGTCGATACTCTTCAGGGTGACGCCGGTGCCGAGCGTGAGCGGATCGACGATGATCGGATTACTCGAAACCAGATTCGGTACCTGGCGGGAATAGCCGGGAGTGTTGACGTTGGCGACATTGTTGGTAGTGGCCTCGAGCGCGCCCTGTTCGGCGGTGAGTCCGCTCAATGCGGTCGCGAGGCTGGCGTTCAGTCCCGACATTCCTTCCGTTCCTCTCTTCCAGGATTTCTCTCTAGAATCGCTGTCCGTGAGCCTTTTCGTCAGCGACCGTCAATGCGAGCCGCCGTGTACCGTGCTCCGGCTGAGGCATAACCTGACTCAGGCCCGGCCACTAGGTTCGCCAGCGTCGTGAGCCAGCGCTGCTCGCGGGCCAGCAACGCCGCCTGTACCCGGCCCAGGTGCAGCACGCGTAGCTGAACCTCGCGCAATTCGGCGGTCAGGTCTGGGGAGACTAGGTCCGGCGAGTCCTGCAATTCCGATATGGTTGCCGAGGTGCGTCCCGTCGCATCTGGCGTCCACAGAACCTCCAGCACCCGCTGCAACCGCTTCTGCTCGCCTGTGGCCAGCTCCAGGCCGGCGAGGTCGCGGGTAAGCAACGCGTGCTGGCTGAAGCGCAGGCTGGATTCGAGTTCGCCGAGAAGGGCCAACCTGGCCGCCACGAGCGTCACTGCGGCGTTCTTCGGCGACGCCGCAGCCGGAACCGGGGGACCGTTGGTGAGGGAGGAGGTCATGAGTTCAGGCCAGACGGTCAAGTTCGTGGCCGGGATCGCCAGCGTCCCAGGTGGCCAGTTCGTCGGTGGAATCGTCGTGATTGTCCGCATTTTCCGCGCGCTTTTCCGCTGGCCGTGGTGGTCGGCGGCGGGCTTTGCCATCTCCAACGGCAGTTCCATCCGGATGAGGCGTGCCTTCCTCGCCCGGCCGCACTGAAGACGCCGGGGTGAGGATTCCCCAGCCCAAGTTCGACGATAAGTTCGTCGACAAGTCCGTCGATAGGTCGCCGCTACCCATGCTTAGTCCCCGTTACCGATCCTCGTAAAGTATCCTCGTAAACTGATCCTCGTAACCTGACCCCCCTGGATTGACGCCCGCGTCCATTCCCCGCTTTTTCTCCCCGCTCCGCCTAGGCCGCGCGCGCCGCGATCAGGTGGGCTACCAGAGCCCCGGCAACCTGCCCAGGGCTGGTCTGATATTGCCCGCGCTCGACCGCATGGCGCAGGGCATGCACCCGCTCTTCCCGGACTTCGGGGAGCTGGGCCGCCTGGGCCGACAGAGTCTGCACTTCGGCGTGCGCGCCGGAGAGCTGCGCTTGATCCTCGCCCAAAGCCGCTCCCGGAGCGGGGCTCGCGGAACTGGCCGCAGCCGCTGGACTGGAGGCGTTGCTGCGATTGCTTTCGGGTGTGGCCTGTGATCCGTAATTGAGATCGATTCTCATTTTTTTCTGGCTCCTGTTCTGGACTCCTCGCCTTGAATTCCCCTTGCAATTCAAGTATCGGCCGCGCGTTAGAAAACTTTAATGGTTTTCCGAGGCGGATTTCGTGGAGGCCTCTTCTGAGCCTTCATCTTGTTCTATCGGCGGGAGTTGCGATTACTTTAGCCATTTCGGCCCGGAGCTTGCGCCTGGCGATAACCGCTTCACCCCTTACCTTCGTGCGCCGGCAGGTGGCGGGAAATCATGGCGGCGATGCCGAATCCACCTTTTGCCGCCAGAGCTTCCGACAGGGCCTGAGAGCCGAGATAGTTGTAGTTGTCGGCCCCAGGCATGTCTTCGCCGGGAACGGTGGCGAAGGTCTTCTCCATGGATTCGAGCATCGACCCGATGAGATGCGCTTCAAACTCCTGTGCCGCTTTGGCTCCTCGGCCCAGCCGTGACACTGGAGTCGAGTTGCGGAGAAAGAGTCATGGCTGGGGAAATCGTGCTCATCAGATGACCTCCAATTCGGCTTCGAGCGCTCCTGCCGCCTTGATCGCCTGCAGGATCGACACTACGTCGCGAGCCGTCGCGCCAATCGCCTGCAGGCGTGTGACCAGCTGCTCGACGCTGGCGCCCTCGCTGAGCTCGACGTTGCGCGCCGGAGCCTCCGTGGCCGTCACCCGGGTCTGGGGAACGACTTCGGTCTGACCGTTCGCCAGCGGATTGGGCTGGGAGACGGCGAATGCGGTGGTGACCTCGATGGAGAAGTTGCCGTGCAGAATGGAAACCGCTCCCAGACGGACGTCCTGACCCAGAACCACGGTGCCGGTGCGCTCGTTGACCACGACCTTGGCCCGGCGGTGCACCTCGATGGCAAGATTCTCGATGCGCGCCAGCAGGGCGGGGGCGGGCGTCGACCCGGTGGCGGCCAGGGTAATTTCGACCCGGCGGCTGTCGACCACAGTGGCGATGGGAACCACCCATTGCTGGTTGATGACCGAAGCCACGGCTTCGGCGGTCGAGAAATTGGCGTCGTTCAGCAACAGGGACACATGCTCCAGCCGGGCCAGATCGAGCGCGCTGTCGCGTTCGATCAGCGCCCCGCCGGGAATGCGCCCCACCGTGGGGTGGTTCACCTGCCGGGAGTTGGTGGCCGAGCCGACGGTGTATCCCCCGACCACCAGCGGTCCCTGAGCGGCGGCATAGACCTGGCCGTCGGCGGCGTAGAGCGGGGTGAGCAGCAGCAGTCCGCCTTCGAGACTGCGGGCATCGCCTGCGGAGGAGACGATGACATCGAGCGGCATGCCGGGCCGCGAAAATGGAGGCAGACTGGCAGTGACGAACACAGCCGCCACGTTTTTCACTTGCACGGTCGACTGAATGACCGCTTGCGGAATCTCCACTCCCATGCGCTGCAGGATGCTGGCCAGGGTCTGAATCGTAAAATAGGTTTGTTGCTTGTCTCCGGTACCTTTCAGCCCGACCACCAGTCCATACCCGACCAGTGAGTTGTTGCGGATGCCTTCCACGCTGGCCACATCGCGGATCAGGACCTTGTGCACGCCGCTCTCCTCGCTGGCCGCGCGGGGTAAAGCCGCTACCACCAAAACTGCCGCAAGCCCGACCCGCGCCTTCAGTTTCCAGAGTAGTGCCATGCCTTCTCCTAAGCTACCGACTGCTAGAACCCGACCACCCGCAGAATCCACTTCACCACCGGATTGGGTGGGCGCGTGCTTTCGCTGACGACGCCTTTGCCCTTGACTTCCACTTCCAGGTCTCCCACGTTGTTGGAGGCCACGGTGTTGGCGGCATCGAGATCGCCGGGCCGCACCAGCCCGCGCAGGATCACAGTTTCGTGTTCATTGGCCATGGTGATCTGGCGCTCGGCTTCCACCACCAGAGTTCCCGAGGCCAGCACGGCGGCCACCCGTCCAGTGAGGGTAGTGGTGAGGGCGGTCTGGGAAGTGGCCTGGGCCTTTCCCGCCAGGGCTTGTGCCGAGTTGGGCGAGAACAAGTTGGTTACGCCCGAAGTCTTGATGTGTCCGGGCAAAGCGGTGATCCCGGAACTGGCGGAGAAGGTTCGATTGGTGGAAACGTTCCCTGTGCTGGTGGCCGACAGATTCTGCGACACGCTGATGGTGACCAGGTCGCCCACCCGCGAAGCCTTGTAGTCGGCCACCAGGTTGGCTAAACGTCCATTGTCGATCCAGAGGCTTCCGGGCGTGGCGCGCAACGGCTCGACCGGCTTGGCCGAGACGCGCTGCAGGTAGTCGGCCAGCGCGTCGCGGGGCGCGGGTTTGGCCTGCCCTTTCTTATCGTTATCTTTATCCTTATCTCCGTTTCTTTCCGGGGCATTATTGGTGGCCGTGGCCGGCGGGTTCGTGGTCTGGCCGAAAGACGCGGAGAGCAGCAGTACCGCTGCGATGAAGAAAACCGAAATCGGGTTTCGGGCGATCTGGGCTCGAAGGTGCGCCATCGATGTTGTCCTTATCTGTTCCTTAATCTCAGGAAGTGGCCCGCACGGTGCCGGCACTCTCGACGATAGCGCGCACCACCCGCCCACCATGCACGATGCGGGCGCGCACCGGCTCGCCCACGCCGCCTCGGTCGAGACAGATGGCGGGCACGACCAGGCGAATCCCGTCCTGATCCCACAGCAGGGTCACGGTCTTGCCCGGTCGTACCAGGGTCTGGCTGCTGGCTGAACGGAGCGCTGGAGCAGAGTTTCCCGTCCTGGGTTGACTCTCCGGGCTGCGGTCCCCGGCCGGCAGGCGCACCAGAAACGGAACGCAATCAGCCGGATGAAGACAGCGGGCGGAGGCATCCCAGGTCCCGAGCATCGCATTCCATGCGGCGCGGGTCAGCTCGATAGGTGCTTCCCGCGGGATGCGTCCGGCGGCACCGCAATCCATATCTTGGGAAGAAGGATTTCCGGCATCCGGCAACTGCCTGTCCCCGTGCCCGGATGCGGAATCCGGGGCAGCCGCACGCAATGCGGCGACAATCCGTTGTTCGATATCGCCGCAGGAGGCGCGGGACCCGGCGCGCCGCACGGTGATGCGCTCGGGCACTCGCAGGCTGGCCGGCGCGCCCGCCTTGGGCGGCATATGCAGGGCGAGTTGTTTGAGCAGCGCCCGGACCTCGCTACCTTCGATCACGCGCACGCTTCCCGCCAGGGGGACGCCGCCGAGGCGAATGCTAGCCGCTTCGCGCCGCAGCGTCGGACAGGTTTCCGGAGTAAGAAGATCCGCCAGCGAAAACTCCGCGCCCGCCACCTCGACACTGGCCGCAACCGTGACCGGGCAGGTTCCCAGTCCCCAGGAAACGGGAGACAGGATCGAGAAACCAACCATGCAGGCGGCGATCAGGGAAGGCCCCATGGATTTGCCCTCTCGATGGTTCCGCGGTCGCCAGGATGTAATCATGGTTAATACGCTTAGTTAACTATGGTTAATCCAACCGTGATCAGCGTCCTAGCTGGTTAATGTCCTGCAGCATCTGGTCAGCGGAGTTGACCACGCGCGAGTTGGCTTCGTAGGAACGCTGGGCGACGATCATCTGCACGAACTCGTCGACCACGCTGACGTTGGATTGTTCGAGCATGCCCTGCACGATCGATCCCAAGCCTTCGGTGCCGCCCGGCGTGCCCACGACCGGATCGCCGGACGCGGTAGTGGCGAGAAAGAGATTGCTGCCCGTGCTGTTCAGGCCGCCGGGATTGTTGAATAGTGCCAGCTGCAGCGATCCCACTTGCTGCGCCGCAATCTGTCCGGGCTGGGTCACGCTGATGGTGCCGTCCTGCGCCACCGTCACCGAAGTCACGCCGGAGGGAATGGTCACCGACGGCTGCACCGCGTTTCCATCTTGCGTGACCAGGTTGCCCTGGGCATCGAGATGGAAGCTGCCGGCGCGAGTGTAGGCCGTTTCTCCATCGGGCAAAAGGACCTGGAAGAAGCCAGGGCCTTGAATGGTAAGGTCCAAAGGATTGCCGGTCTGGCTGAAGTCGCCTTGCAACTGAATGACTTCGGATGCGGCGGTGCGCGTGCCCAGCCCGACCTGCAGTCCCGCCACCATCGTGGTCTGTTGCGAGGCGGCCGCACCGGGCATGACGAGCGTCTGATAGATCAGGTCTTCAAACTGAATGCGGCGTCGGCGGAAACCGGTGGTGCTGGAGTTGGCCAGATTGTTGGCCACATTGTCGAGGTTGGTTTCCTGAGCCATCATGCCGCTGGCGGCGGTATAGAGTGCGCGAATCATCTTCTTCTCGTCTCCTCATTTTGCGTCTGCCGGGTTCGACGTTGTTCTTCGGCTTACACGCGCGGCAAATCCTGCACCGCAGTTTGATTGAACTGGCTGTCGAACAGGGTGAGTGCCCGCTGCATCATCTCGAAGCTGCGCTGCAGGGTGATCAGCTGGACCACGCCTTCGACCGGGCTGACGTTGGAGTCCTCCAGCATGCCCTGGCGAATCGAGGACGCGGCCGGGGGCAGCGCAGAACCGGCAGGAGCCGCGTACGTGGCATTACCCAGCGCCTGCAGACTGGTTTCGGGCGAGAATTCGGCCAGACGAAGCTTCGCCACCACCGTGCCGTCGACCGAGACCGTCCCATCGCCACTAACTGCCACCGCACCATTCGGCAACGTGATTGGACCTTGTTCGCCCAGGACGGCGTCGCCCTGACCGGTCACCAGTTGTCCGGTGGGAGTGGTATGAAAGCTGCCGTTACGGGTGTAGACGTCTTCTTCCGCCGCTCCCCGCGCCGGTCGCACCACGAAGAATCCCGCGCCAGCAACTGCCAGGTCGAGCGGATTGCCGGTGGCGGCGAGACTGCCGGAAGCGCGATCGATGCGGGTGCCGCTAAGAACTCCGAAGTCGTTGACCACGGCGTTCAGCGGATTCCAGGCGACGGTTCCTCCGCCAGCCAGCAGGGAGCGAAACGTTGCTTGCTGTCCCCGGTATCCAGCCGTACCAAGATTCGCCAGATTGTTCGCGACCAATTCCAGTGCCTGCGTTTGAGCGGCCAGCCCGGCACACGCTGCGTAGTATCCACTGTCCATGGATTGAGCACCCGCGAGGGAAAGGAGCACGCCGCATTCCATCGCGCATGAGAGCGCGGAAATCTCAGCGGAGCGGGCAACTGATAGCAGCAACGGTGCCGATCAAGAGATGAGGATTTCCGGAGATTGCCCGGGCAGCACGAAGAAGAACATCTTGCCGGGTGCGGCTTGCCCCCCGGCAAGATCTTCCCGGCGTGGAGGAAACTCAAGCCGACGGTAGCGCTAGTTGTGCACCTCGAGGCACAACACGATAGGCTCGCCTTCGAATAGCAGGACGCTGCGGAACTCCTCGTTGACGGGAGAGCGCAGACTATAGTCTCCGCCCGTGATCACAGTGGGCACGGAAAGCAGGCACCCGTCGCCGAGGCCGCTGATCTTGTTCTTGAAGTTGCCTGCGACCATGTTGCAGATCTCTCCGATTGCATCCCACACTTCCGGACCAGCCTTGTCCGGGTCGATGCCGAGCATGCGCGAAGCCATGTGCGAGGCGGATTTAGCGCTGCAGCGTACCGTGAGAATTCCGCACAGCTGCCCCGCCAGCCCCACCATGGCGGTAATGTCGAGTCCTTCTTCGGCAGGGGACCCAGCGGGAACCTCGAGGGGGCAGGCCAGCATCAGTTCGAACACTTCCTGCACCGACAGTTGCAGCGTAGAGACCCAGTGATCCCGTTTCGTCGTGGAGGTCAGGCTCGCATTGGAGGAGTTCATCATTTGCCCGCCAGCACCGGAAGCACATGTTCTTTGACCTGGTCGGGAGTAAAAGGTTTGCGAATGTAGCCTTTGGCTCCCGCCGAAAGCGCCTGCACCACATGTCCTTCGCTGCCTTCGGTGGTGATCATTACTACCGGAACTCCCTTGGCATTCTCCACTCCGGCGAGGGCTTTTACGAATTCCAGGCCATCCATCACGGGCATGTTGATGTCGCAGAGGATGAGGTCGACTTTGTTGGCCTCGACTGCCGCCAGCGCCTCCGCTCCGTTGCCCGCTTCGAGCACCTGCGCCAGGCTGAGTCCCGCCTGCCGAAGGGATCGCTCCACGATCTTCCGCATGACCGAAGAGTCATCCACAATGAGAGCGCGTATGTTGTCCATGTTCCTCTGATCTGGCTCTGCTGATCGTTACCTTGTTACTTCATTTCCCTTGGATCCGGTGATCCTTGGCTTGGTCCTCTGCCGGAAGCCGGGCTTGTGCGGTTTCGGCCAGCTTGTTTCCCCCCTTTTCTATCGGCAGGCGGGGAACAGACTTTAGACGGCGGGAATCGAGGCAGGCGGGGCAGGAATGGATGCCGGAGCAGCGTCCTCCCAAGGTCCGCGCAACAACAGGTCCAGAGGCAGACCGGAAGGCCGGGACAGACGCACCCAAAGATAGGGGCCACAGACTGCCAGGCTGATGTCCGAGGCGGCCACACGGACACAATAGCTGCGCACGATCCGGGCACACTCGGCGGTATCGGCGACCCGGTCGAATACCATTTCACGCTCCCCTCGGCGCTGGGACAGATCCTGCAGTCTGCGGCGTACGAAGCTGGGAACCGCCATGCAGGGCTCGGTGTGGCATCCCATCATCTGCTCGATGGCGTACAGGACGCCGTAATCGATGGCTTCACCAAACGCGATATGCAGCGTGGTCCGGGTGATGACGTAGTCCACCGGAACCATGGCGAAGGACCGGAGCAGCGTGAGTGGAATCTGGGGCGCAGGGGGAGCTCCCAGAGCGGCGGTTCCGGAAGAAGGGGAGTGGGAGTGGCCCCGCAGCAACGGGCACGACCATTGCCGGGCCAGAGCGGCGGTAACCTGCAGCTCGCTGGCGAACCCGAGGGTTTGCAGCCACTCTCCGATTAGGCCGCGGCCGGCGGCTTGCTGCGCCGCCAGCCCAGTGCGGAGCTGTTGCGCCGTGAGTTGCTGGCGGGAAAGCAGGACCAGTCCGAGCGGAACGCGATGCGGCGCCAGCCCGCGGCGGGGAGTGGAGCGGGCGTGGGGAAGCAGTTCGGAGAGCGCGCGTTCCAGACACAGATCCAGACAGTAACGCGCGCCGCGCAGCCGGATGGCGCGCGGTCGGCTGCGCAGCCTGCGCCAGAAGCTCTGCGCCCAGCGGCAGTCGTGGTGACTGCAGCGAGGCGCGAGCTTCTGCCAGAAGTCGCGCCAGGCCAGACTCCACGCATCGGGATGAAGGCTTGCGGTTCCCATGCCAGGTCGCTTGGTTACGGTTGTTCTCCGATTCCGCCTTACGAGCCGGCGGGTGCCACTTCGGTCACCCGCACGCCGTAGTTTCCGTCCAGCACGACAACTTCTCCCCGCGCTACCAGACGGCCGTCGAGCAGGACGTCGACCGGCTCCTCGACCTGCCGGTCGAGGTCGACGACCGCGCCGGGGTTGAGATCGAGGACCTCGCGCAACAGCAGACGCCGGCTCCCGAAACGCAGGGTCACGGCCAGCTCGACCTCCATCAGCAATCCCAGCTTGGCCTGGTTTTCTTCCGGGGTGGAAGGAACCAGGACAGAAGCGGCAGGGACAGGGACATTGGCCGGCGGCTTCGCCGCTTCGGCTTTCTCGGCACGCAACCCGGCCACCAGCGCCGCGCTCAACTGCATTTCCACCATGGCTACGGGAGTGGCCGGGTCTTCTCCGGCGCGGATCCAGGTGGATGAGGAGGCGGGCCAGGAGGGAGTTCCGGGGGAAGCGTCCAAACGAAGCTGAACTTCACCCCAGCTGGCTTTGAGCCCACTGGCGGCCAGACCCGCAACCTGGCGCCAGAGTTCGACTGCCGCCTCGCGGTGGTCGGGTGTGAGTTCGGCTTCGGGCGAGGGCGGCTCGCTCATGAAGATCTGGGCCAGGCGAAGCGTGGCGGCCGCCGGGAGCCGCAGGCTCATTTCGCCGCGCAGGCCACCGGAGCAGACGCAAACCATCCAAAGCTCGCCCGGCGGGGTTGACGGCGGCTCCGCGGGCGCCTCGGGTAGGGTCACGCAGGGTAGGGGCGATCCACTGATCTGTCCCAGAACCTGGGCCATGCTGTCCAGCCAGATCTGGATGTAGCGCGCGGGCTCTGGATGAGCGGGAGGGGAGGCGACGGTTTCAGTCATTTCGGTTTCTCCTGGCTTCCGGCGGGGCTTCCCGCCGAGTTAGCGGCGGCGGTTTCCGGCGAAGCCGCGCCCGCTTCGGATACGCGTTCGAGGACCCGGGCGGCGCGCGTCTGGCCGCAGCGGGCGGGCTGAGCGCGAAACATCTCGCGGCCCGCGACCAGCAGCGAGGCCGGCTCGGCCGCGCTGCGGGCAAAAGGCAGGAGGAGTCCAGGGGCGAGCGCCGCCAGGGCGCTCACCGCCACGCGAACGTCGGTGGCTCCCAGTTCCACCTGAAAGGGACAGTCCAGCAGGCGGCGCATGAGACGAGGCCGGGAATCGGAGATACCCCGCGGGCGGCGGTGGCTCCAGTCGGCGGAGATTTTGCGCAGCAGGGCATTGGAGACTGCGGCCGGCACCGCCAGATTCAGACCTCCGCGCACCTCCGGCATGGTGACTTCAAAACTCAGGCATAGAACCTTTTCCTGCGGCGCCATTAAACGTCCGGCCGCGCCTGTGTCCAGGCGCTCTTCGAAGTTGACCACCAGCGCCAGCGCCTGCCACGCGGTACCGAGTTCCCGGCAAATGATGCGGGCCACGCTGTCGAGAATCTGCTCCTCGATGTCGGTGGTTTCGCGGGTGGCGGCCATTCCCTTGCCTTCTCCTCCCAGCAGCAGGTCGATGATGGGAAACGCGACTTTCAGGTCCAGTTGCAGGGCGGCGTTGACCCCCATGGGGTCCAGGCGGCAGGAGGCGATGTAAGTCGTTTCTGGGATGCGCTGCAGGAACTCGCGATAGGCGAGGTGTTCGGCCGACACCAGCGTGGTCGCGAACACCACGCGTAGAAAGGCGCCGAGGGCATGAGTAAGGTTACGGGCAAAGCCTTCATGCAACGTGGTGATCGCCTGCAGCTGTTCGCGGCCAATCTGCCCGGCGCGGCGCGCATCCCAGGGTTCGACTTGCGGTTGCAGCGGTAGCGCTGTGTCCGCGGTTCCGCCGCTGCGGGCGGCCCGCACCATGGCATCGATTTCTTCCTGATTCAGGACTTTTTCCATTTGGCAAAGCCTCCGTATTCAAATTCAAAGCCGAGTTCAAAGCTGAGTTCGAATCCGACTTCGAATCCAAGTTCGAATCGAACTTCGAATCCGACTTTGGGCAAGACGGAGGCTCCTCACCCTCCGGCTCCGAGCGCCGCGGAGGAAGCGCGACCGCCTCCGGCACTCATCATTTCTTCCAGCCGCGAACGCAGCCGCACCACGGCCAGAGAATGAATCTGGGACACGCGCGACTCCCCGATGCCGAGCACCGCGCCCACTTCCTTCATGGTGAGTTCTTCGAAGTAATAGAGCGCCAGCACCTGCTGTTCTTTGTCCGGCAGCTCAGCGATGATCTTGGCCAGAAGATCTTTCATCTCGGAACGCAGGCAGCGGAAGAACGGCGTGTCTTCGGGAGCGTTCGGCAGGTAGTCGCATAGATCCTCTTCTTTGCCATCCCAGGGAGACTCGATGCGCAGGCTGCCGACTTCGAGGCTGTCCAGTTCGCCGAGCAGGTGCTGAAATTCCTGGAGCTGCATGCCAAGTTCCACCGCCATCTCGTTTTCGCTGGGAGCGCGGCTGAGTTCGAGCGAGAGCTTGCGATGGGCTTCTTCCACCCGCCGCGCCTTGCGCCGCAGCTCGCGCGGTCCCCAGTCCATTTCGCGCAGGCTGTCGAGAATCGCGCCCCGGATGCGGAACTTGGCGTAGGAGCCGAACTGCACCTTCTTGGAGTGATCAAATTTGTTGAAGGCGTCGATCAGGCCGACCACGCCGGCGTGAATGAGGTCTTCCAGCGGGACATGCCGCGGCAGGCGTTCGTGAATGCGGCGCGCCAGATAGCGGACCTGAGGCAGCTGTTCGAGCAGGATGCGGTCGCGTTCTTCCTTGTTTCGCCACTCGGTGTAGGCTTCGGCGGTGTTCTTGCTCATGGCACTCTCATTTCCGATCGGAATTCAAAGTCAATCTCCCGCGATTGGTGGGCGCGGACCTACGCGCAGCCGTGTTCCGGTTGTGTTCTGGTCATGTCCTGTCACGGCCCCGTCATCGCAAGACTCCCACCGACTGCACTTCGATCACGGGCGGCACTTCCAGCGGGGAGAGCACGACGACCTTGGGCAGAAAAGGTTCCAGCAGGCGTTTCAGGTGATAGCGCGCCGGAGTCGAACACAGCACCACCGGACTGGCCACTGCGACCTGCTCGCCAGCGAGCCGCCGCATGCCGTCGAGAATGCGGCGGGCAAAAGGCGGTTGCAGCGCGGCCGTGCCGGCGGGCGGAGCTTGGCCGCCGAAGGCGCGTCCCAGTTCTTCTTCGAGCGCGTGATCGAGCGTGACTACGCGCAGTCCTCCGCCTTCCGAAAGAAGAGGCCGCACCAGGGCGCGTCCCAGACCCTGGCGCACGGACTCCACCAGCGCCACCGGGTTCTTGGTGGTGGCGGTGGTGTCGAGCATGGTTTCGAGAATGGCCGGCAGATCACGAATGGAGACTTGTTCGCGCAAAAGTTGCTGCAGGACTTTCTGTACTTCCCCAAGGCTCAGAACTTTCGGGACCAGCTCTTCGACCAGCTTGGGATGGCTCTCGGCCAGGCGATCGAGCAGACGCTTGACTTCCTGACGGCTGAGCAATTCATGGGCATGCTGCTTGACGACTTCGGCCAAATGCGTCGCCAGGACCGAAGTCTGATCGACCACGGCGTATCCGGAAGCCAGCGCCTGATTCTGGAGCGCGGCGGGAATCCAGACTGCGGCTACGCCGAAGGCCGGCTCCTTGGTGGGGGTTCCGGGCAGAGGCCGCGGGGAGCCTTCGGAACTGATGGCCATCATGTGGTCCTGAAACATTTCCCAGCGCGCAACTTCCACGCCGCGCAAGGAGACGACGTACTCGCGGGGCTTGAGGCGCACGTTGTCGGTGATGTGCACCGGGGGAACGATGAAGCCGAGTTGCTGGGCCAAGTTCTGGCGCAGGGCTTTCACCCGGGCGAGAAGCTGTCCACCTTGATTCTGATCGACCAGCGGAACCAGTCCATAGCCGACTTCGAGGCTGAGTTCGTCGAGCTTGAGCAGTTCTTCGACCGAGTCCTTGGCCGGCTTCTTGTCCTTGTCCGCAGCGGGCATTGCGGGCGCGGTCTCGGCGCTGGTCTTGGGGGCGCGCCAGGCCAGGAACGCCGTGCCCGCCGCCAGCAGGAAGAAGGAGAATTTAGGCAGCCCGGGAATGGCCGCCAGGGCCAGCATGACGCCGGAGGCAATGACCAGCGGCCGGCGGCGGGAGAGCACTTGCCGTCCGACATCGACCGACAGCGTGGCGTCGGAAGTGGCGCGGGTGACCACCATGCCTCCAGCCATCGAAACCAGCAGCGACGGGATCATGGTGACCAGGCCGTCGCCGACGGTGAGCACGGTGTAGGTTTTCAGCGCTTCGCGGAAGGGGATGTCGAGTTGAAAGACGCCGATGAGAAATCCGGCAATGATGTTGATGGCTGTAATGAGGATGGTGGCGATGGCATCGCGCTGGTTGAACCGCGCCGCGCCGTCCATGGCGCCGTAGAATTCGGCATCGCGCGCGATCTGCTCGCGGCGGCTGCGGGCCTGCGCTTCGTTGATCAGGCCGGCGTTCAGGTCGGCGTCGATCGCCATCTGCTTGCCCGGCATGGCGTCGAGGGTGAAGCGCGCGGTGACTTCGGCGGTACGCACCGCACCGTGCGCCACCACGATGTACTGGATGGCGATCAGGGCGATGAAAATGACGAAGCCGACCACGTAGTTGCCGCCGACCACAAACGAGCCAAAGGCTTCGATCACGTGTCCGGCCGCGCCCACGCCTTCGTTGCCGTGCAGCAGAATGCGGCGGCTGGAGGCCAGGTTTAGGGAGAGGCGGAATAAAGTCAGCAGCAGCAGCAAGCTGGGGAAAACGGAAAACTGCGAAGGCCGCAGAATCTGAATCGCGGAAAGTAAAACCAGAACAGCCGCAGTAATGCTGGTGGCCAGCAGCACGTCGAGCAAGAGGCTCGGCAGCGGGACCAGCATCACAAAGATCAGGCCCACGGCGGCGATGGGCATGATCCATTCGGCGCCCGCGCCTTTCTTAGGTGCAGCCTCGGGGTTGGCAGCCAAAGTGGGGGTGGGGGAATTGGCAGGCATCGCCTAATTCCTCCCTGCCGCGGGACTCTGCACGGGGCTTGGCCCGACGCCATGTCCAGCGCTCTGCGTGGCTCGCGCCTGCGCCCGCCAGATGGCCGCTAGAATTTCCGCCACCACGGCGTAGAGCTTGGGAGGAATGGCCTGTCCGACTTCGACCGCGCGGTAGAGAGCGTGGGCCAGCGGCGGATTCTCCACCAGCGGAATGCCGTGCCAAAGCGCGATCTCCCGAATCTGCGCCGCCAGCAGGTTGCGGCCTTTGGCCACCACGACGGGCGCGTCCATGTCGAGGCGAAATTCGAGCGCGATGGCAAACTCCGTCGGGTTAGTAATGACCACGGCGGCGCGCTCGACATCTTTCAGCATGCGGCGGCGGCGGGCCTGGCGCTGCAGACGGCGGACGCGGTTCTTTACCGCCGGATTGCCTTCGGTTTCCTTGAACTCGTCGCGCAGATCCTGGCGGCTCATCTTGAGTTCGTTCTCGTGGCGCCAGCGCTCGAGGAAATAGTCAGCCGCCGACCAAACCAGCAGGACCAGCGCTCCTTTCCAGGCCAGCTCGAACATGTGGCTGGTGGCGAAGCCGACCAGCTGCGGCCCGCTCCCGCGCAGAAGAGTTGGGAGGTGCATCCAGTCCCGCATCAGCAGGCCGACCGCGAGACAGACGACGACGGCGGTGGGCAGCAGGGATTTCAGCAGCCGGCTCACCGCGTTCAGGGAGAACAGCTGCCCCAGTCGAGATGCCGGACTCAGCCGGTTCAGGTTGGGAGTAAGCGCGGAGGGCGCGAACACCAGCCCACCCTGCGCAATGCCGCCCACAGTGGCCGCCAGCCAGCTCAAGCCGGCGGCCAGCGCCACTCCGTGGAAGATGGAGAGATCGTTGTGCCAGGTGGGCAGGAGTTGATCGGTGTGGGTGGCGGCCAGGTCGAGTGCGTGGCGCATGAGGCCGCGCCAGTCGGCGGCAAACGCGGGCAACTGCCGAGCCAGCAGCAGAATCGCGGTCATGGTGCCGAGACCGGCGACCAGATCGCGGCTGCGCGCGACTTGCCCTTGCTCGCGGGCTTTCTGCCTCTTCCGCGGAGTGGCTTTCTCGGTCTTGTTCTGATCGGCCATGATTTTTTCAGCGAGCCAGCTTTCGGCGAGCCAGATTGCAACGAGCGAGATCTCAGTGAGCCAGGTGCAGCAGGCGTTCGGCAAGCCCAACCGACTCGGCGAAACGCTGGGAAAAACTGTGTGGCCAGTAGGCCAACACAAAGATCAGCAGGGCCAGCCCCAGCAGGTTCTTCACCGCCAGCCCGATGAAGAGCACGGGTAGCTGGGGAGAAGCTTTGCCCAGAAATCCCAAAGCCACATCGGCGACCAGGGTGGCGGCGAGACCGGGCGCGGCAATCTGCACGCCGGATAAGAAGATTCCTCCGGCGGCGTGCAGCAAGCCGCTGACAGCGGCAAAGCTGGCGGTCGCGGTTCCCGCGGGGAGATAGGAGAAACTGCGGACCACGGCGCGCAGCAGCCAGTGATGCACGTCGAGCTGCAGAAAGATCAGCAGCGCAGCCAGGCGGTGAAATTCGGCCAGCACGGGAGTGTCGGCCTGGGTCTGGGGATCGAACAGCGTGGCCAGCGAATAACCCATCTGCACTCCCAAAATCTGTCCGGCCATGAGCGGCGCTTCCATCATGAAGTTCGCGGTCAGCCCCAGAAGCAGACCGATCACGACTTCGCTCAATCCCACCCCAACCCACTGCCATGCCCCCAGACCCAACTGCAGCGGACCGTGCAGCGTATATAAGAGAACGGTGATCATCAGGGTCAGAGCGGCTTTCAGGGGAAGTGGAATACCGTTGCTACCGAGGAAGGGACAGAACACCATCAGCCCGGAAATGCGCGCCCCGATGAAAACCGCGGCCGCCAGTAACTGGTCAAGACGCAAACCGTCCATAAGGTTTTCGATCCCTCAGCCCTTCGTGATTACTGCTTTCGCCGCGCAGAGCCTTTCAGCGCAGGAACGGCTGAAAATCGGAAAACATCTGCAAGGTGAACGTGGTAAGCCGGTGCGCCATCCACGGCATCAGCAGGATGGTGGCTGCGGCCACTGCGAACAGCCGCGGCACGGTCGACACCGTGGTTTCCTGCAGCGAAGTCAGCACCTGCACCACGTTGATCAACAACCCGACGGCGGTCGCGATAATCAGCAGCGGCGCGCCCATCCAGACGGCAGTCTCGAGTGTCTGCCGCATGATCTCAACCACATGTTCCGATCCCATCGCGATCCTCCGTTTTCGAAGTCCTCAACAGCGTCACGAATCCCGTCCGGGCTTTTTCGCAAAACTCAGGTAAAACTCTTCATCAGCGACCCCACCAGCAGGTTCCAGCCGTCGACCATGACGAAGAGCATGATTTTCAGCGGCGTCGAAATCACCACTGGCGGCAGCTGCAGCATGCCGATGGAAGTGGTGACCGCCGCCACCACCATGTCGATCACCAGAAAGGGCAGAAACAGCGCCGCCCCGATCTGAAAGCCAGTCTTCAGTTCCGAGAGCACGTAGGCAGGGACGACTACGCGCATGGGGACATCCTCGGGACGAGCGGGGCGCGGCACCTGCGCGAGTTCGAGAAACAGGGCCAGATCTTTCTCGCGGGCAAACTTCAGCATGAAGTGGCGCAGTGGAGGTGTGCCTTGTTCGATGGCGGCCCAGGCATCGAGCTGGCCATGTTCGAAAGGCACGACCGCCTGCTCATAAATCGAAGTGCCCACTGGCTGCATGAGGAAATAGGTCAGCACCAGGGACAGACCGATGAGAGTCTGGTTGCTGGGAGCGGTCTGCGTGCCGAGAGCCTGCCGCAGGAAATGAAACACCACCAGCAGCCGGGCAAAGGGAGTCACCGCCATGACCAGCGCGGGCAACAGGGTTAACAGCGTGAGCAGAACGACGATGTTCCAGGGCACCGAGCCGCTGGCCCCGGCAGGCGCGCTCCAGTTCAGCCCCGGAGCATGACGCGGCCGCACCACTCTGGCCCACGCCGTGGCGCCGGGCAAAAAAATGAATGCCAGCGCGCAGACAGATCGAAAGGGGCGGCGGCAATTCAAGATCGATCCTTTTCTGTTTCTGTTTCTGTTTGTTCTTCCATTGCCGATTGGTTCGCTCGTGGCGGTGCGATTTCGTCTGCGCGATTTTCGAGCCGCGCCAGCAGCACCAGCGAACTGGAAGTTCCTCCCACCAGGAACCGGGCTTGCTCAAACTCGACTACGGCCACGAAGCGCCGTTCTCCGAGGGGCAGACTCTCGCACAGGCGCAGCCGCCGGGGCGCGTGCCGGCTGAGCCGCACCCAGCGCCGCCACCAGATGCGGGCGAAGTGCCAGAGATCGCGTCGCGCCGGGGAAGTTTCCTCTCGCCGCCGGGGTGCATGCGTCGTGGTTGAATCCGGCTCCGGCCAAGTCGACTCCGGCCAAGTGGACTCCGTCCAAAATGGATTCGCATTTCATGCCAGTTCCGTCAGGCGCACTGCCAGCCGCCGGCCTCCGCCCTCAAACTCACCCCAGGCGATGAGCGTTCCGTTGATCAGCAGGGGAATGTCCTGCGCGAGGCGCCAGCGCGTCGCCACCACCGAGCCCACCTGCAGTTTCAGAAAATCGGCCAGCTTGAAGCCGGGCAACGGAAGATCGACCGTAAGCTGGCAGGGCAAATCAAGCACGGGCCGCCACCGAGCTTCTTCGTTTTGTTTTGCGGTTTCGTTCTCCGCCCCACCGGCTGCGCGTGGCTTTTCTGCCGCCGTTGTGGACAACGCCTGTGTCGCCGCAGCCGCCATCGCCTTTTGGACCTCGCTTTCCGTGCTCAGCGCTGAATCAGAAACTCGGTGAAATAGACCTCTTCGACGCCCAGCTGGGGAAGGCGCTGCTGCAGGGTATGCAACAGGTTCTCTTTCAGCTTCGCCTTGCCCTCGCCGGTCATGAGAGCGTCCACCTTGGCTTCGGCCAGCACTCCCAGGATGGTGTCGCGCACTTCGGCCACGGGCGCGGTCTCTTCTCCGAGCTTTGCTTCCCGGTTCAATCCGAGATCGATGCCCACGCGCAAGTAAGAACGCTGGTCGGTGTCGGCCAGGTTCAATACGAAGGTTTCGAGATGAAGCGTCGAGCGGACGCGGGGCTCGCCGTTGGCAGCGGCCGAAGACTCGCTCCCACGGCTCATCCAAAACCAAACACCGATCGCCGCCAGAATCGCCACCGGAACAATCAGAACCAGCGCCCGACTCCGGCCGGCCGGAGTTTCTTTGGTTTTCTTTTTATCGGCCTTCGGGTCTTCCGCCATGGCCTTCGGGAAAGCAATTGGGATTCCGCCGGTGTGCACGAAGGTCCGGGAGCTGGTCTGGCTGCAATTGGGTTATGCCCCTCTGGAATCAACGCGGGGAGAGCGCTGGGCTCGCACGACTCCGCACATTAGACGGCTCTTTCGAAACAGCGCCGTCTTCGCTTGGCCGGTTCTCATGGAAAACGGTTAATGAGGTCGGTGCATCTCCGGCGCGGGGACGCCGGAGATGCCGGACCCGTTTGGCACTACGATTACGCTACTGCTTCAGAGCAATCGTGTCCTGCGTGATCTGATCGAAGGTGGTCACGGCCTTGGCGTCGGCTTCGAAACCTCGTTGCGCGACGATCAGGTTGGCGAACTCGGTGGCGATGTCGACATTCGACAGTTCCAAGGCTCCGCCCGAAAGCGTGCCGCGCCCGCCCGTGCCTGGCGCTCCCAGCACCGCTTGCCCGGAGGCCAGAGTCGGACTGAAGTCGGTGTTGCCCTGGAGCTGCAATCCGTCGTTGTTGGCGAAGGACGCGAGCGCCACTTGTCCCAGCGCCTGGGTCTTGCCATTGCTGAACGAACCGGTGATGGTGCCGTCGGAACCGATGGTGAAGTTGACCAGCGACCCGCTGCCGGCTCCGTCCTGATTGGTGGACGAGGTACTGCTGGGTGCGGCCACCTGAGTGAGCAGTCCGGCTCCGTTGTTGTAGAGATCCCAAGTAAAGGAAATGTTGGATGCGCCATCGGCCAGACCGGGGACGGTGAGTCCGGCGACGTTCGCCGCCGGGGTGGTGAGGTTGCCGTTGGCGTCAAAGGCAAGAGTTCCGGCCTTAACCACAACCGGGTTCCCGGTGGCGCCCACGTCCGCGGCAGGGATGGTAATTGAGTAGTTCCACGCTCCCGGGCCGGTGTTGGTGTAAGTAAAGGTCAGGACGTGGCTGGCACCCAGAGAGTCGTAGACGGTGATCGGCGTCGAGAAGGTATCTCCCACATTGGCGGCGGCATTGAGGTTGGTAGTGAGTTGAACATTCGTGGTGGCGGTGGGCGGGCTGAGTGTGCCGGCGCCCAGCTGCAGGGGCGCGATTCCCGTTCCGGTATTGATCACGCCGTTGACCGCGGGATAGCCGAGAACCTGCTGACCCTCGGACGTGACGAGGTCATTATTGGCGTCGACGGAAAAATCGCCGGCGCGGGTGTAGTTGATGACGCCGGTCGAGTCTTGCACCGCAAAGAATCCGCTGCCCTGGATGGCAACGTCGGTGGGTACACCAGTAGCGCTGACGCTTCCCTGAGTGAAAAGCGAGGGCATGGAGCTGACTTGAGTTCCGGCGCCAACCTCGATCGGATCTCCCGATCCAGTGGTGCCGAGACTCTGGTAGAACAAGTCGCTGAACAGGACGCTCGTGTCTTTGTAGCCGGTGGTGTTCTGGTTGGAGAGATTATTGGCAATGGCCGACAGCGCGGTGGATTCGGCAGTCAGTCCGGAAAGAGGAATTGAAAAATTTGGCATTTTAGAACACTCCTTGGATCTGGTGATTGAGAAACGATGTCGCTGGAGGCATGAAATTGGGAATGGCGGCCTGGGCTGCTGAGACTGCAGAGGAGACGATCGCGGACGGCGCCATAGTGGAGGCCGGGTTGATCGGACTGGCCGAATTCCCAGCCGCATTTCCGGATATGGAAGCACTCCCTCCCGTGGTCGTCGCCGCGGCACCGGGAACAGCGGTTTGCAGGATTTGTTCGATTTGGGTGACTTCGCTGAGCTCGCTGAATTGAGCCAGCTGTCCGACGAACTGCGAGGGGTCCAAAGGATTAAGCGGGTCCTGGTTTTGCAGCTGTGCGACCAGCAGTTGCAGGAACATATTGTTCAGGCTCTGCGACGATGGCGCGCCCGATGATGTAGTGCCGCTCGAAGGTGTGGTTGGAACAATCGGTGTTGTGCTCACGAAAAACTCCTCCTTCACGCCAGAATGCTGAGCCCACTGCCGCGCCCGGAACTCAGAGTTGGGGCTGAGTCGGTCGGCTCTGCGCCAGAATTTTTCGCGGGCAGAGTCGTCGTACGGAATGCCCTGGAGAACGAATGTGGCTGCGCGTCGCCTCCCGACGATTGATTATTGGAGAATCCGAAGCCCTGATGAAAGTTCACCTGATTGAGACGAAGATTCTGTTGCTGCAGGCTGTTCGCGATCCCGGGAAGTTCGGTCGAAAGCAAAGAGCGGAGATCGCCTTTTTCGCTGCCGATGAGTACGCCCACATCGTTGGCATGGACCACGGTGCGCACTTCGACGCTGCCGAAGGCTGACGTATTGAGCCCGATGCGCATTTCCGATTGCGCAGCTTTGCTGACCATCTGAGCCATCTGAACTGGGCCGGCGACTGGAATAGCCGGCTGTTCGCCGCTGAGTGAGAGATTCGGAGCCGAATCCGGGGAAGATGAGAGAGCGCTGCCATCCGATTTGTGGGCAGAGCCGGGCGCGGACGGCTGGCCGGTTGTTTGCCGGGCTGGGTCGACAACCGCGACTGTCGGCGCCTGTGGCGCAGCGGCTTGAGCAGTTGCGAGCGGAGTTGTTACGGCCGGAGAAGAACCAGCACTCGGGGTAGCGACAACGGGCGCACTCTTGTGCGGAGATGAATCGGACGAATCCGACGTGCTCGGCTGCGAATCGTGATTAGTCGCCGCGTTCTGCACGGGAGGGGCGGGGACGATTGGATTGCCGGTAGCTGGCGCAGCGGGATTAGTGCTGGGAGTGGTGCCAGGAGTGACGGCGCCCGCGTCCGCTAAGAAACGTATGGCCGGGGCTGCAGTGGAGGCTGGGGGAGGGGCTGCGGAGAAAACAGACGCTGGAGTTGGCGGAGCAGTATGCAGCGCCGTGACCGCAGACAGAAGCGAGCTTGGATGCAACTCCACAACAGACAGCGCCATCGCCCCGCTGACCAGAGCCCTGAATCCAGCGGTCAGGACTTCCTTGATCCCGGGACTTTGCGGGCTGTTGGCAGCAGATGTCGTCGGGGGGGCGGGCGCTTTGATCGCCGGTGACTGCGGCGCGCTTTGCTGAACTCCAATTAGAGGAGGAGAGGTGACCGCAGGCACAGTCTGCGGCGCGACGTTCTCCGGGGACGTGCCAGTCGAGGATTGGGTCTGCGCCGTGATCGGAGCAGCTGGCACTGGAGCGCTCGGGTTTTGGACTGGGGACTTGGTGGAGTCGGTCGCAGCTTGGCCTTGAGGTCCGAGGAGCGGAAAGGTGGCAGTGGCGGGCGAAGCCGCATCGCTGCTGAGCTGAGTGCCTTGAAGAGGCGGCGCGACGGCTTCTGCAGGAGACTCCTCTAGGGTTTGCGCGGGGCTATAAAAACTGAAGGCGGGTGGGGGAACTTGTCCCGGGCTCGCATAAGCGGCAGCGAAGTCCGCTGCGACTTGCGATGAGGGAACTGCGCTGCTGATCGTTGAATTTGGCAGGTTTGCCGATGGGTTTGCCCACGGCTGCGAATCAGGCGCCAGTGGCGACAGAGATGGCAGGGCGACCGCCGAATTGCTGTCGGTCCCACCGGAAGTGGGAGGTCCAGGGGTATCGACCGGCATTGCACCGAAGGAAGAGTTCGCTTCGGACGTCGCGGCAGGCAAGAGCGCCAAAAGACTGGGGGACGCTGGCGCAAGACTCTCGACCGTAAGGGGTGATCCGCTGGTTGCGGTCGCCGGCGCAGTCGGCGGTGATGAAGGATCCGCGGAAGATTCGTTCGGTGACATTGGCAGCACGATCTCTGGAAGCGAGGGTATGGGCAGCAGCAAGAACGCGGCGAGTGCTGTGCTTGCCAGCGGCGGAGATGGATTTTTCGTAGTTTCTTTTGGATTCGGAGTTCCCGCTGGCGCTTTGTTGATGATGAGCCCTTGCGAGGCGGTGCTGTCCGCCATGGCGATGGAAAGAGCAGCGGTAACAGAGAGAAACAGTTTTGTTCCGTTGCTGGCCGGCGCCGAAAGCTGCGAGGCGCACAGGTCGGCAAAGCTGACGGGGCTTCGCGCTCCGGAACTCGCGCCGAGCGCAGAGAGCGCGCCGAGGGCGGGACTGCTGGGCGTCGTATTTTCGAGAGCCGAGATCACAGTAAGAATCCGAACCATGCGAAGATTCGTGGAGGAGGATGCACCTCATGGCCCAACCCGAGGAACAACAGGAGAACCTAATGGAGAGAAGAAACACTGTGGAATCAAGGCAATCGCGATTGTGCCGATGAGGTTGGCGAAGGGACGCAATGTTCCAGGTGGGCAATGCCTGCCTGCGCTCGGCAGATTCTAGCCGCGCCTCAAGTAGGCCTGCCGCATCAGGAAGAGGTCGTCGAGTTGGCGTTGTTCGCGCCGTGCAGCATCGCGTTGGTAGGCGTGGAGCTGGTGGTCGCGCAAGCTCTCGAAGGTTTCCCGCTCGCGGCGGGCCTGCTGAAAGATTTTCTGTTGCTCGTCGCGCAATTTCTGCAGGCGTGCCAATTCGCCTTGCAACGCCTGCCGCTGCTGGTGCAGGGTGGCCTCACACAAAACGGCGAACCGTAGTTCTGCTCCGCTGGTGCCGGAGTTCATGTCCTGAGACTGGCGCGTCTGAATTTGTTGGAGCCGCGCGTCGATCTGATCGATCAGATGACGCGCCCGGGCGACTTGCTGGTTGGCGGCGCGCAGGCGGAGTTCCTGCTGGTGTTCGACGCTCTGCCGGAAATGAAGGACCGCTTGCAGCGGAAAATGAAAGGCCATGTTTCTAGCTCGGGAATTTTTCTACGTCGCAAGTTAGCCACGGATTTGCGCGGATTTTCACGGATAGAGCGTAAGAACTGACCTCTCGTTCTGTTTCCGGTTTATCCGTCAGATCCGTGTGGATCGGTGGCTGATTTTTCTTTTGCTTGGCAACGTTTCTAGCTCGGCAATTCCAACAGTTTTGCAATGCTGTCGGCGAGGGTGATGGCTTCACTGGGCTTCTGCATCAGGAAACGATGCAATTCGGGAATTAGCGCCAAGGCCTTGTCGAGCGTAGCATCGCTTCCCTTCTGGTACGCCCCAATGCGAATCAAATCTTCGGATGCAGTGTAGGCGGCGAGCAGGCGGCGTAGCTCTTGAGCTTTTTGCAGGTGAGGCGCGGAACATACGGCTGGCATGAGGCGGCTGACGCTGTCGAGCACGGCAATGGGCGGATAGTGGCTGCGTACCGCCAGTTTGCGATCGAGCATGATGTGACCATCGAGCAAGGCGCGCGCGCCGTCGACCAGGGGATCCTGTTCGTCGTCGCCCTCCATCAGAACGGTGTAAAAGGCGGTGATGCTGCCGGAGCCAAATTTTCCCGCTCGTTCGATCAAGCGGGCCAGCATGGAAAAGCAGGAAGGCGTATAGCCTTTTGCGGTGGGAGGCTCGCCGGCGGCGAGACCGATTTCGCGCTGCGCCATCGCCAGCCGGGTGAGTGAATCGACGACGAGGAGAACGTTTTTCCCGCGCGTGCAAAAATGCTCGGCCACGGCGGTTGCCGCCAGCGCTGCCCGGATGCGAAGCAGTGGCGACTGGTCGGAAGTGGAGACCACGACCACGGCGCGCTTGCGGCCTTCGTCCCCGAGAGAGTTTTCGAGAAAGTCGCGCACCTCGCGACCACGTTCGCCAACCAGTCCGAGTACGGTGAGATCGGCGCCGGTGTTGCGCGCCATCATGCCGATGAGCGTGCTCTTGCCCACGCCGCTGCCTCCGAAGATGCCGACACGCTGTCCGCGGCCGCAGGTGAGAAAGGCGTCGACCGCGCGGATGCCGCAGCCGATGGGCTCGCGGATGGAAACGCGCTCGAGCGGCAGCGGCGCCGCGCCGTCGAGCGTTCGATACTCGCGAGCACTGTAGGGGCCGAGGGAATCGAGAGGCTGCCCGCTGCCGTCGAGCACCCGGCCGAGCATCCCTTCGCTCACGCGAAGAGCGGGACGCTCGCTCCAGGTCACCACACGGTCGCCGTGGCGCACGCCGCGGGGCAAATCGAGCGGCATCGAGAGCACGGTGGATCCGCGGAAGCCGACGATTTCTCCCGGCAGCACTCGTCCTTGCGAGTCGTGAATGTGACAGATTTCTCCCACCGAGCAGAACGGGCCTTCCGACTCGACCAGCGGCCCGATGACTTGCGTGACGCGTCCCTGCCAGCGCAGGGCCGAGCAGCTTTCAAGCCGCGCCAGATAGGGCGCGAGCGATGCGTCCACGCTCGTATTCGTCGCGCCCGCATTCATCGCTATCATGTTCGTCGCCATCATGAGGCCGCTCCCGGGCGCGCCGCTAGCAAGTCCATCAACCCCTGCTCGATTTCTTTGAGTTGCAGGTCGAGTCCAATCGTGGCTGTGCCCATGGAGGTTTCCAGCACGCAGCGATCGAGTGGCTGGGCCGGGTCCTCGACGATCTGCGGAAGATCAGCCGGATCGAGGTGGGTGGTCAGGTAGCGTCGCCAGTCCGCGGCGTCCTGCGGATGGATGCGCAATACCACGCCGGTGGCTCCGTCGATCTTTTCCAGCGCGACCCGCACGATTCCGGCCAGCAGCAGGGGATCGAGTTGGGATTCGCGGTGGAGGATCTTGCGGGCAATGCCGAGAGCGAGTTGCACAACTTCGCCTTCTACTTTCTGAAAGTAGGCGGCGCGGTCGCGAGTAAACTGGGCCAGGGCGGCGCACAGGCTCTCCCGCTCTTTGGCCAGTTTTTCGTCGAATAGCTTGGCCGACTCCGCCTGACCCTCCTGCCGGCCGTGGGCGCGTACCAGGGCTTCGCGCGCCGCGGCGTCGGACGCGTTGTCTTCCCCGGCCCAGGCGCGCAGCCCGGCTTTCCGCAATCCTGCCGCTCCCGCCGGAATTGAATCGTAGGGAAAGGGCTGGAGATCGCGGTGAGAGTTCGCTTCGGAGGCAACTTGGGGTGCCCGGCTAGGTGACGAACTCATCGTCTCCCTCCTGAGTCAGGGTGATTTTGCCCTCGGCTTCAAGTTTCCGTGCCACGGCGACCGCTTCCAGCTGCGCTTTATTGATCTCGCGCGATTTCACCGGTCCCAGCACTTCCATGTCTTCTTTCAACATTTCCACCGCACGCGAGGACATCGACTTGAAAATGTAGGCCTTCAATTCATCCGACGCTCCGCGCAGTGCGGTGGCCAGAGTCTTCTTGTCCATCTGGCCCAGCAACTCGCGGATGCCGGTTTCAGGCACGGTGAGCAGGTCTTCGAAGGTAAACATCAGGTTGCGGATGGACAGCGCCAATTTGGGGTCTTCTTTTTCGATGCCTTCGAGAATGGTTTTGGCGATGGCGATGTCGAGCCGGTTCATGACGTTGGCGACGCCACGCAATCCGGCGTAGGCCCGCCGGCTCTGTTCACCCAGGGATTCCAGGCGCTTGTGCAGGACCAGGGAGACGCGCTGCGCCATCTCGGGCGAGAACTGCCGCAGCAGCGCCAGCCGCTTAATGGCCTCGGCGCGCAGTTCTTCGGGCAGGCGCATGAGCAGGGCGGAGGCCTGCTTGGCTTCGAGATGAGCGAGGATCAAAGCGATGGTTTGCGGATGCTCGCCTTCGATAAACGTCGCCAGCTGCTGGGGATCGGCCTGGCGCAAAGATTCGAGCTGGCCCGCGCTCATCTCCGCCGTCAGCGATACCTGCTGCAACAGTTGCTTCGCGCCTTCCTCGCCGAAGGCCTTGATCAGCAGCTTGTTGGCGTATTCCTTTCCGCCCTGCGCCAGGTAGTCTCCGGCGCGGACCAGCCGCTCGAATTCTTCGAGCACCGCCAGCACGCTTTCGGCGTCGACGGAACTGAGCCCGGCAATGCCCTGGCTGATCCGTTCGACCGAGGCGGGAGGCAGGTGGCGATAGATTTGGCTGGCCGCATCTTCGCCCAGGATGACCAGCAGAATCGCAGCCTTGCGCAGGCCGGCGGACATGGAGGGGACGGGACTCACTTGTGTTCGTTCTCCTGGATCCAGGTCTGGACCAGACGAGTGGCCGCTTCCGGCTCGGCTTTCACTTTTTCCGCCAGCAGACGCTTCAACTGAGTGGCGCGTTTGCCGCCCTCTTCGATGCCTCCGCTTTCCACTCCGCCCAGTGCAGTGCTGACGCCGGCCGCGCCCACCTGTGGCGTGAGGTGCGAGGCAGCCCGGCCAGGCAGCTCGCGGAAGGCGGCGAGCGCCTGTTTCTTGACCGGACGCAGCACCAGCCAGTAGATGACCAGAAACAGCGCCGCTAATCCGGCATAGCGCAGCGCCCAGGCCCAGGGCTCGGTCAGACTGCGCCAGTGCTCGATCTTGGTAGGGGGCGAGGGCTGGATTTCGAGCGGCGCTTCCTGAAATGAAAGATTCTCCACGGCCAGAACGTCGCCGCGCTTTGCGTCGATGCCGATCGCGGCCTCGGCCAGCTGCTCGATCTGTTTCATTTCGTCGGGCGTGCGCTTACGCCGCGTGGTAGTGCGTTTGCCGGCCTGCTCGGTGGTCTCGACCACGTCGTCGACCAGCACGGCGGCGGCAATGCGGCGCAGCCGTCCCGCCGGTTCGACGCTGTGGTGCAGCGTCTTGCTGACCGCGTAGGTGGTGGATTCGGATTTCGAGTTCGATTGTTCGACGCCGGGCGCAAACGAGGGCGGAGAGGCAGACTGGGCTGCGGACGACGATGAGGACGAAGGTGCAGAGGGAGACGCCGGCGTCTTCGCCGACGCGCCACCCGGGGTGGTAGCGGGTGCCGCGGTACTGGCGGGCACATTGCTGGCCGTGCCGGGAACGCCGGCGGGCGCGCCTCCGGTGGAATTCTCTTCGGCATGTTCCTGGGTGAGCGTGGCCGTGGTCTTGGGATCGAATGTTTCCTGCGTATCTTCGCTGGTGCCAAGTTCGTACTCCACATGCACGCTGGCCCGGACATGGTCGGGCCCGACGACGGGCTCGAGCGTGTGGACGAGGGTCTTGGCCAGTTCATCGTCGAGGCCATAGGCGCGTCCGCCGTCGCCGTCGCGGTTGTGCAGCAGAGGCGTGTTGCTGTCGGCGTCGACCACGGTGACGTTTTCCGGACGCAGACGGTCGACCGCGCTGGCCACCAGCTGCGGAATGGCCAGCTGGGCTTGTTCCGACAGGTGGCCGCTGCGGGTTTTGAGAATGACGGCGGCCTTGGCGTCATGCTGCTGCTCGGTAAACAGCGATTCCTGCGGCATGACCAGATGTACCCTGACGGCTTCGACTTCGCTCAGCGTGGCCAGGGTGCGTTCCAGTTCGCCTTCCAGGGCGCGTTGGTAGTTCACTTTTTCGGTGAAATCGGACCCAGCCCAGTTGGGCGTGTCGAACAGCTCAAAGCCCAGGCGCGCGCTGCGCGGCAGTCCGGCAGCGGCAGTCTCGAGACGGCTGGCGTCGAGTTTGTCGTCGGGAACCAGAAGACTGCTGCCGTCGGGCGAGACTTGGTGCGGGATATTCTTCGCAGCCAGGCGGCCGGCGAGGGCCTGCGCCTCGTCGGCCCGGAGACCGGAATAGAGCGTGACATATTTCGGTTGGCCCAGCAGCACCACGAATCCCCAAAGGGTTGCGCCCACCAGGACTGCGCCGCCCGCCAGCAGCAGACGCTGGTTCAGGGTCAGCCCCTGAAAGAACTGGCTCAGGCGCTGCAGCGCGTCGTTTGCCGGAGGTGTGGGTTCGGCCATGGGGTGGGTCCGCGTGATCGAGTTTCAGAGATCCGGTGGAAAACCAGATCTCCGAAAACCAGATCGCTCAGAACTGCATGCGCGAAATCTCCTCGTAGGCGGACACGATCTTGTTGCGCACCTGCATCATCAATTGAAAACTGAGATCGGCTTTCTCGACCGCGATCAGGGCGCTGTGCACGTCCGTGCCGTTGCCTCCCAGCACGCCGGCGACTTTAGTTTCGGCCTGGCCTTCCAGTTGCTGGATGTCGTCAATGGCGCTGCCGAGGACATCGCGAAAGCCGGGCTCGGAACTGTCCGCCGGCTGCAGGGAGGACGCGCCGGCTTCGGCCGGGAGAATGCGCAGGGACGAGATGGGGCCGCTCATATCAGGTTCTCCCGCGGGAGTGAAATTGAAGTCAACTTAGTCAAACCAACTTGTTCAGCCATCAACTCAAAATCTGCAGCGACTGCTGGATCATGTTTTTGGCCGCCTGCACGGCGGAGGCGTTGAGCTGGTAGGCGCGCACTGCGCCCAGCAGGTCGGTCATCTCCATCACCGGATTCACGTTGGGATAGGATACGTATCCCGAGGCATCGGCATCGGGATGCCCGGGCTCGTAGCGCTGAGGCAGCGGCGAGGCATCGGCGACGACGCGGTCGATCTGCACGCCCTCCTGCGGTCCGTGACGCAAGCTGGCGAGAAGCAAGGGGAATCGCGGCGTGGGCCGGGCACGGAATACGACCAGCTGCCGCCGGTAGGCGCCGCCCTGCGGAGTGCGCGTAGTTTCAGCGTTTGCCATGTTGGCGGAGACGACTTCGGCGCGCCAGCGTTCCGCCGCCAGTGCCGAGCCGCTGACTTCGAGCATGCCAAACAGATTCATGATGTGCTGCCTCCGGAATTAATGGCCAGCGAGATGGTATGGAACTGGTCTTTCAAGAGCTGCACGCCCAGGTTGTAGTTCATCTGCGCCTCGGCCAGCAGCAAGCTCTCGCGCTCCACGCTGACGTTATTGCCGTCGGGCCGCTCCATGAGTCCGCGGACCGGACGCGCGATGGGATTTGAGCCTGAGGAGACCAGCTGGCGGCCCTCGCCGTCGATCGCAGAATCCGCAGCGGATGCGCGCTCCAGTTCGGCGCGGAAATCCAGGTCGCGGGTGCGGTAGCCGGGGGTATCGATATTGGCCAGGTTGACGGCGATGAGTTTGTAACGAGCCACATCCACGTCGAGGAAGCGGGCCAGCGCGTCGCTCATCGCGGTGTTGATCATGCCCGGGTTAGTCATGATTTGCCTCAATCGTGGACATAGCTGCTCCAGCTGGGCAGGCCATAGCTGCGGACCTTGTTGCGGACGGTACGCAGGCTGACGCCCAGCAGTTCGGCGGCACGCGAGCGGTTGCCGCCGGTGGCTTCGAGGGTGATTTCGACCAGCTTGCGTTCCATCTCGCCGAGAGAGATTCCGGGACGAAGGCCGGACATACCGGAGCTCGGGAGAGCGGGCGCGGCCATCGTGATCCATTCCGAGCCTTCGAGCGCAGCCGCGCCAATCTCCTCACCGGTGGCGAGAGCCACGACGCGGCGCAGACAGTTGGCCAGTTCACGCACATTGCCAGGCCAGGAGTGACCGTCGAGAAGCTCCAGAAAATCCGGGGTCAGTCGCAGCGACTTGCCGGGCGGTGCATAGAGCCGGACAAAATGCTCTGCCAGTTCGCGGATGTCGCCGGCACGCTCGCGTAGTGGAGGCAGGCTCAAGGGGATGACGTTCAGCCGGTAATAGAGATCGGGGCGGAACTTTCCTTGGCGCACCATCTGGGCCAGGGCGCAGTTGGTGGTGGCGATCACGCGCAGGTCGACGTGAATGGTGCGATTATCGCCCAGACGGTCGAACTCGCGCTCCTGCAGGGCGCGCAGGAGTTTGGGCTGCAGCCCGAGCGGCATCTCTCCGACTTCGTCGAGCAATAGCGTGCCTCCGTTGGCCAATTCAAACTTTCCCGGCTTCAGGGCGCTGGCCCCGGTGAACGCGCCCTTGGCGTGGCCGAACAATTCGCTTTCGAGCAGGGTTTCCGGGAAGGCGGCGCAGTTGACGGCGACAAAGGGACGGTCGCGGCGCGGGCTGAGGCGATGAATCAGGCGCGCCACCAGTTCCTTGCCGGTGCCACTTTCGGCTTCGATGAGGATATCGGCGTTGCTCCCCGCCGCTTGCCGGGCACGGTCAAGCGCCTTCAGCCATGCGGGCGCATGCCCCGCGAGATCTTTTGTCGCCTCGGTCTTCGTTCTGGCCTGCGCCAGAATTCGCTCCGCCGCTTGTTCCAGTTGTTCAAAGGAAACCGGTTTAACCAGGTAATCGCAGGCGCCGTCCTTCATGGCGGCCACGGCGTCGGGTACGCTTGCAAAGGCGGTTAACAGAATGACCGCGGTGTGCGGCGCCAGAGCCCGCGCCGAGCGCATTACGAAGAGTCCGTCTTCTTCTCGTGTCCACCCGGGAGTAGACTCGGACGTACAACCGGACGTGCGGCCCGGCATGCGGATGTCGGTCACAACCAGCGGGTGCATTCCCCGGCGAAACTTTTCGAGGGCATCGGCTGCGTCTGCGGCGGTTTCGACCTGCCATCCCCGGCGCAGGAAACGGGCTTCGAGCGCCGCCCGCATAGCGCTATCGTCGTCCACTACCAGAACCCGGTTCATGCCATTGCTCCTTCTGGAGTCGTTTGGTCAAGAGGAGAAGGGAGGGGAAAGGTCAGGGTGAATGTCGCACCCGACCCGGGCGGGCTGGCGGCGGCGAGAGTGCCTCCGTGTTGCTCGACGATCTTGCGGCACACCGCGAGTCCCAGACCGGGACTGCCGGCGCGAGTGCTGAAGCCGGGATCGAAGATACGAGGCAGATGCTCGGGGAAAATTCCCGGTCCGGTGTCAGCAACCAGCAGCGCTACCGCCCGGCCGTTCTGAATAGTGCGGCCACCGAGTTCGATCCAGCCTCCTCCGGGCATCGCCCGTACCGCGTTGAGCACCAGGTTCAGCAGTACTTGTTCCAGGCGATGACGATCGGCGGGAAGGAAAACTCCGGACACGCGGTTCTGCAAACTCAATGCCACATGGGACTGGCGCGCCAGGGGCAGCAGAAAGTTCCGCGCCCACACCAGCAACTCGCCGAGATCGACGGGAGCCCGCTCCGGTTCGGGCAGACTGTGGAAGTGCAAAACGTTATTTACGGTGGAGGCCAGCGCGCGCAGTCCGGCCTGCACATGTTCCACCCAGTTGCGGCACTCCCCGTCCAGTTGCGCCTCCGCCAGCAGTCCGGCAAAAAGCTCCAGGCTGCCCAGGGGGTTGCGGACTTCGTGGGCCAGCACGGCCGACATTTCCGCCAGCGCCTGCTCGCGGCGCAGTTTCCCCTGCGCCTCTTCCAAACGCTTGCGCTCGCTCACATCGCGCAGGATGAACACCGAAGCGCTGTCCGCGGCGTCCGGGATGGAGGCATGCCGCGCCGCCAGCCAGCGCACGGAACCGTGATGGTCGGAAAGACTCTGTTCATGCTCGCCCGCTTGCGTGCGGGCAGATTCGAGAAGCTGGTGCACCGCGACGGGAATCGAAGCGAAAGATGAAATGGGGGCGGCGTCAGCGCTGTCAATTCCCAGCAGGCGCAGCGCCTCGGGATTCGCCCGTGAAATCTGACCATCGCTCGCGGCGACCAGCACGCCACAGGGCAGGCCTTCAAGGATGCGGTCGAGATGAACCCGCATGCCGCGGTTCTCTTCGAGACTGCGGGCCAGATCGCTGTTGCTGGTCTCGAGTTCACGGCGCAGCCTCTCGACTTCCGTGCGCAGTTGCCCATAGGAACGCTCGAGCGAACCGGCAGCTTCGGCGAAGGACCGAAACGCACGCAGCAGAAACTGTTCATCTTCAAGATGAGGATCAGTCATATGAAGATCAGTCACATGAAGATCAGAGGCAGCGCTGCCGATGTTGGGAACAGCCAAGACCGCTTCCGGCCAGCAGGTCGGCATAGGCAAAGAAGTCATAGACGCAGGCAAGATTTGCACGGCTGTGGCCACTGGCGGCGCGGCCGGGTGAAATTATGCTCAGGATTCGGAAGGCAGCGCCATTCGAACCAGGTTGCGGGGACCGGAGAAATACAAATGCTCGGCCTCGATGGTGTTGCCGTTTTCGATCAGAATGGAAGCCCGCTCCATTACGTGCTGCAGTTCGCGCACATTTCCCCGCCAAGGATGCGCCTGCAGAATCCGGTTTGCGTCCCGGCTCAGGCCGGGACATGGCGACTCCATGGCCGCGGCCATGCACGCCAGAAAGTGTTCCGCCAGGGGAACGATGTCGGCGCGGCGCTCTTCGAGCGGCGGCAACTCGATGGGAAAAGCCGAGAGCCGGTAGAACAGGTCCTGGCGAAATTCCCCGCGCCCCGCCCGGCCGGCGAGATCGACGTTGCTGGCGGCCAGCACCCGCACGTCAACGCGCGTGACTTCGGAAGAACCCAGGCGCTGAATCTCTTTCTGCTCGAGAAAGCGCAGCAGTTTCGCCTGCATTCCGAGCGGGAGTTCGCTGACTTCGTCCAGGAACAGTGTTCCTCCATGCGCGGCTGGAATGCGGCCGAGCTGGGATTGCACTGCTCCCGTGAAAGCTCCGCGGGTGTAGCCGAACAGCTCCGATTCGAGCAGAGCCTCGGGAATGGCCGCGCAATTCACCACAACGAGGGGCTTTGCCGAGCGCGGGCTGAGGGTGTGCAGGGCCCGAGCCACCAGCTCTTTGCCGGTTCCGGTGGGCCCGGCGATGAGAACCGTGGTAGCGCGCCCGGCCACCAACCGCACCATGCGGTAGACGCGCTGCATGGCCTCGCTCGATCCGATCATCCCCGGCAACGGCTCGTGCATCGCCGCGTCCACAGCTCTTCGCGGCCCAGGAACGAGCAGCGGAGCGGTCGGGTGGTCCGCCATCGCACAATTTCCGTCAACGATATTTTTTTCGTCCCCGACGGAGGACTGCGCCCCGTCGGATTCGAGCAGGACGACCTGAATTCCGGGAAAACGCCGCTGCACGATGGCGATGAGTTCTTCGGCATCGAGATCGGGAAGACAGCGGTCGAGAAAAAGAACCTGCCAGTCTCCCTGTTCCAGTTTCGCCAGCGCGTCGGCGCCGCCGAGGGCCTGCTGCACCGGCCGGCAGCGACCGTTCAGGCGGTGCAGCACGCGTTCGCGCACGGCGCTGCTGGGGCTGGCGATCAGGGCTCCGCCCGAATGAGTCAACACAGGCAGGGCAGGCAGGGCGCTCACTTCGAATCTCCCAGTCGGAGCGGCTGCCCTGGGAGCCGGCAAAAAGCCAGAGGCAGTTCGACGCGGTAAGCCTGGGTCGTCTCCGTCCCGGCTTGACTCCAGGTCGCGCCTACCTGCTCCCACCCCGCTTGGGCGATGAGCAAACCCAGTTCTTGCCGCGAGAATGGCGAGTGTTCCGGTGGCGGACCCTGCAGCCACGAGACGACGAGGCAAACGTGTCCGGGTTCGGAAGTGGCTGCGATGCGAAGGTCGCCACCCTCTCGAGTCAGGGTCAAGGCTGACTCGAGAAAGCGAAACAGCAGCGTGGCCAGGCGGCCGCGATCCAACCGCACGGGGAGCGGAGCATCGTTCAGCAGCAGGAGGCGGACGCTCTTGCTCTCGGCCACGGGAAGCAAATCAGCGACCGTATCGCGCAGAAGCGTATCGAGCTGGAAAGACTCGACTGCGTCCGAGTCGAAGGTTTCACGGGCTGAATCCTGAATGTCGGCCAGTTCGCGGATTGCTTCCACCAGAATTCTCATTCTGCTGGTAAGTTCCAGGCCCTCGAGCAGAATGCGGGCGTACTGCTCGGGATGGCGCGGGCCGGATGCAGCCAGCTCCAGTGAGCATTGCAGACCAGTCAGCGGCTGGTTGAGAGCATGCAGCAGATGCGCCAGCGGGCTGCGGTTTTTCGGCGACGCTCCGCGGGAAAGCTCTGGGGCAAATTGAGGACTGACGCCAGTCACCGTTTGACCTCGGACGCGGGAACATGGAGTGCCGGGACGCTGCCTGCCGCGACCCCGCCGGCCGGGACTTCGGCTCCCCTTGCCTCGCCGGGACCGCTCAATTCATAGCCCACGCCCCGCACCGTGTGAATCAGTTTCACGGGGTGGCCGTCGTCAATTTTGCGGCGCAAATAATTGATGTAGACGTCGACTACGTTCGTGGTCGTGTCAAAGGTTAGGTTCCAGACGTGCTCGATGATCATGGAGCGGGTGACCCTGCGGCCGGCATTGAGCATCAGGTATTCCAGCAGGGAAAATTCTTTGGTAGTGAGTTCGATCCTGCGCCCGGCGCGCTCGACCAGATGTGCGACGCGGTCGAGCCGAAGATCGCCGACCGTCAGCACAGACTCCGAGGGCAGATGGCTGCGCCGCACCAGCGCGCGAATGCGGGCGGAAAGCTCGCTGAAGGAGAACGGCTTGGCCAGATAGTCGTCGGCGCCGGTGTCGAGGCACTGGACGCGGTCTTCGACCCGGGTACGCTGGGTCAGCACCAGCACCGGTAGGCTGGGCTTTTTCAGACGCAAGTGGCGCAGGATGCTGACCCCATCTACCTTCGGCAGGTTCAGGTCGAGGATCACAACGTCGTACTCGAGGTCGGTGGCGGCGGTGCGCGCCTGTTCGCCGTCGGCAAAAACATCCACCGAGTAGTGTTCGCTCTCCAGGCCCTGACGCACGAATTTCGCCAGCGCCTCATCATCTTCCGCGATAAGAATTCGCATATGCGTAAACCGTCCTTAACCCAACTGACCCAGTCTAGTTAGAGATTGCTCAATCGCAGCCAAAGCGCGACTACACGAAAGTCGTTGGTTTCCGGAAATGGCGGCAGTGTTCCAAAAGGGAATCGCCACCGGGCACCCCGCAAGCCGAACCTCTGCGGCCAATTCCTTGCGTCTGCTGGAACAGAGATAATTTAGAAAGGAAGCTTCCCACCTGGAGCCAGGCCTTGCACCTGTGGAGTAAAGCGACGCTGAAGTTTTTATTAGTGCCGGGCGGAATTCTGCTCTTCGGCGTTGCGGTGCTGGTGTACTCCGGTTGGCTGACGTTGGCTCCGCCTGCCCTGAGTTTTCTCTACTATTGCGCGCTGATTGGCGGAATGCTGCTGGCCTGGCGGTTTCACTCCAGCCGCACCTTCTTTGCTTTGCTGGTCCTGTTCCTGGCGGGGCAGGTCGTGGGGCTATCGGGCGCCGCGCATGCCTTGCCCGGAACGCCCACCGTGGACGGCCCTGCAGGCGGTCGCAGTACTGGTCCCGCTGAACTTCGTGCTGATTGCCGCGATGCATGAGCGCGGGTTCACAGTCTCGAGCACGGCGCCGGTCGTTCTATTTCTGTTCGTGCAATCGGTGATTGTGGCCGTGCTCAGCCGCGCCGCCGAGGGAGTGAGTGCAGTACCGGCACATGCGCATCACATTGCGTTGGCGCCGTCTTTGCCGGGCTATGCCTTGCTGGCCTTCGCGTTGGTGGGAATTTTTTTGCTGGTGCGGTGTCTGCTCACTCGCAAGCCTGTCGACAGCGCTCTGCTGTGGTCGCTCTCCGCTTATTTCCTCTCCTTGCACTTCAACGGATCGGTTCGAACTTCCACCGTCTACTCTGCGGTTGCGGCGTGCATCCTTGGGGTCTCGATTATCGAGAACTCGTACCTGCTGGCTTATCACGACGAACTGACAACGCTGCCCTCGCGGCGCGCGTTTAACGATGCTCTGCTGCGGCTACAGGATTCGTATTCGATCGCAATGGTCGACATCGATCACTTTAAGCGCTTCAACGATACCTACGGCCACGACACCGGGGACGAGGTCTTACGATTGGTGGCCGCCAGTCTGGCGCGGGTGACGGGCGGCGGCCAGCCTTCCGCTGTGGTGGGGAGGAATTCGCAATTCTTTTTCCCGGAAAAACAACTCCCGAAGTCATCGATCATTTGGAGCAGTTGCGCACCGCGATCGAAGCGTCGGAATTCCGCGTGCGCAGCGGCGACCGGCGGCAGGTTCCACGCGGACCGGACCGCCGCAATCGGAGGACTCGCGTACGTACGCGCAAGGGGGACGCAATTCGACAGCTGGCCCAGGACGAGTCTCCGGCGCCGCTTTCCGTAACTGTGAGTATGGGGCTGGCGAGTTCTACGAGAGAAAAACCTCATGCCGATCTTGTCCTGCAAGCGGCCGATAAGGCGTTGTACCGCGCCAAGGCTAGCGGACGGAATCGAGTGGAGATGGCAACCGCCCCGCGGCGGAGCCGGGTGAAGACCGCCGGCATTGCATGAGCGACTCTCGCGTCCCACACGAGTTGGGCAAACGGGAACCAGATTAGTAAACGGGGAATGATAAAAGGCGGGAACAGTGGAACGTGCGGCCCGGACCGTCAAAAGGACGGGAAGCATGACAGCCCGGACCCGTACGTTTTCGCAAGCACCGCAGGCCGTGCGGTCAGCCGGCGGCAGTAGGTGGGATGAGGCGTTTCCGGCCAGTGCCCGCACAGGCCGGGCATTTCAAACGGATAAACGCGACGCCTTCGGACTTACCGTTCAAGTCCACGGGTTTCGCGACATATCCAGTACCGCCGCAGTTCGGGCAGTTGTCCGGACTCAAACCTCTCCCCCCTCAGTGTTGATCGCATTCTGCCCCACAGGAGTGTCAAATTTACGAGAGACCGTTTGGCGTTACGAATCACGAACAAGAATTTTGCCGAGGCCTCCTTGATTTACATCGAGCTGAGCTGGGGCTGGGAATGAGGGGTGGCGCGAGCGACGCTTGGGATTATCGGAAGGCGCCGGGATACCTTTCAGGATCCCACTCGTGCTGGCTCCAAGCGCGGCGCCAGCGCCTGGATGAAAACCAACGCGACCAAGTACGCCGAGCCTGCGAACAGGAATACGGCCACGTACGAGCCGGTGCTTTGCAGAATGTAGCCAACCGCCTTGGCGACCAGCATCCCTCCAAGCGCGCCGGCGGTGCTGGCGAAGCCTACGACCGATCCAACCGCGGTGCGCGGAAACATGTCGGACGCCAACGTGTATAGGTTGGCCGACCAACCTTGATGCGCCCCTGCAGCCAGCGCAATAAGAGAGATCGCGAGCCATGCGTTGTGGGTTCGCGCGGCAATCACGATGGGTGTGACTGCCAAGGCACAAATCAGCAAGGCCGATTTGCGGCTGGTGTTCAGCGAGAACCCGCGTTTCAGCAGTGACGACGAAAGCCAGCCTCCTGCGACGCTGCCGACACTGGCTCCGCTGTAGATGACAAATAGCGGCAACTGCACGCGCGACAGATTCAAGCCGAGATTGCGGTTAAGGAAATCGGGCATCCAGAAGAGGTAGACCCACCAGATCGGGTCGGTAAAGAACTTGCCCAGGGCGATCGCCCAGGCCTGAGGGAGGGTGAACAAAGTCCGCCACGGAACGGACGTGGCCTCATCCGGTGGATCGCTCTGGATGTGGGCTAGTTCTGCCGCCGAAATGTGAGGATCGTCCTCCGGATGGCGATAGAGAGCGAGCCACACCAGTACCCAGACGAATCCTACGGCGCCGGTCGCGATGAATGCCATGCGCCATCCGAACCGATACGTCAGCCAGCGCACAGCCACTGGCGCCACCATCGCGCCGATGTTCGCGCCGGAATTGAAGATGCCGGTGGCGAGCGCTCGCTCCCGTTTGGGAAACCACTCCGCCACCGCTTTGATGGATGCCGGGAAGCTGCCGGATTCCCCCAGCCCGAGGCTGAAACGCGCCGCAGCGAATTGAACTATCGAGTGGGCGGCCGCATGAGCCATGGCGGCCACACTCCACAACGAGACCGCGAGCGAGAAGCCTTTGCGGGTTCCAAGCCGGTCGATCAGCCTGCCGGCGAACAGCAGCCCGATGGCATAGGCAAGTTGGAACGCGAGAACAATGTTGCTGTATCCAACATCGTTCCAGCCGAACTGCACTTGCAGCATGGGCTTCAGCAGCGCGATCACCTGCCGGTCCATGTAGTTCACCGTGGCGGCGAAAAGCAGCAGACCGCAGATCATCCAGCGCCGCGAGCCGATGGGATGCGGCGTCAGAAGGTTTTCTGCGGAAGGCGTGGGGCGTGTGTTCAATGGCTATGGTCTGCAGCGAGTCGCCACTGCGACGTTCACAACTAGACATGCGACGAGGCGTCTCAGTCAAGCATGCACTGAACTGGTATGATTCATGGCTCACCGTTTCAGCACTGGATTTTAAGAAGCTCGAAGTAAAAAATGTCACGAGAACGCACGACGCGTTGAACTACGAGATGACGACGCGCTTCTGGGAAGCGCTTTCCTGATGTCTGCTACAGGAATGCCGAGGGGTACTTGCCGTTGCCTAAGTAAATGGCTCGTGTGGGAGCAATGATGAGAATTGATTCGAAAATCAGGAAATTGCAGACCTTCGCGCTGCTCATTATTACTATTTCTGCGTGTGCGGGAGCAGTTGCCCAGACCAGCGCTGCCGCTCCCGCCGCTCCGCAATGGACCCTGGTTTGGAGCGACGAGTTCAACGGGCCCAATGGCTCCCCGATCGACGCTTCGAAATGGGTGGCTGAAACCGGTGGCGGAGGATGGGGCAACAACGAACTGGAGTACTACACGGGCCGTCCGCAGAATGTATACCAACAGGACGGCAACCTGGTCATCAAGGTGTTGGAGGAAAAATACACCAGCTCGGACGGCGTCACCAGAAACTATACTTCCGCGCGGTTGAAAACCCTGGGCAAGTTCGAGCAGGCTTACGGCCGCTTCGAAGCCCGCATTAAGATTCCTCGTGGACAGGGGATCTGGCCGGCCTTTTGGATGTTGGGAAACGACATCGAGAAGCCGGGCTGGCCCGCGTGTGGCGAGATCGACATCATGGAGAACATCGGGAAAGAGCCTGCGCTCGTCCACGGCACGATTCACGGGCCGGGATATTCCGGCGAGCACGGCATCGGCGCGCCTTACAGTCTCGCGAGCGGGAAGCCGATCGCCGACGACTTTCACGTGTTTGCCGTAGAGTGGGAACCGAACGCGATTCGTTTCTACGTCGACAAGGATCTGTACGCGACCCGCACTCCCGCGGACCTGCCCAAGGGAGCGAAGTGGGTCTACGACCATCCATTTTTTCTGTTGCTCAATGTTGCAGTTGGCGGCGGTTGGCCGGGGAGTCCGGATGCTACTTCAGCCTTTCCGCAGGAAATGCTGGTCGATTATGTGCGCGTTTATCGCCGTTCGGTCCCGTCGGTCGCAAGCCTCCAATAGCGACGCCAGAAATTCATAGCCGAAGAGCGTGAGGAGTCGGTTCGGCAGTCTTCACGCCCTCGCCGTGAGCACAAATTCCTCAGCGACAACACCTCGTTTCCGGTATGTACTGTGTTGTCCGTTAGTGGACAGGTCTTTCCGGCAGTGGACACTTCTCTCTCCTGACCGAGGCACGAGCAAGACTTATCCCGCTGTACTTCAACTACTTACATCCTTTCCAAATGTGGCGGACAGGTTGCCACAGGGTTAACCACATGGATATCGCCCGGCCAGAATTCAAGCGCCAGAAGATACGCCGACAGATTGTCCTGACCGCAGTTGCGGTAGTGGCAATCGCGGGTGCGACGGTCGGCGTCATGCGGTTGCGGCCGGCGGCGCCCTCGGTGGAGCGAGGAACGGTCTGGACTGACACGGTAAAGCATGGGTCCATGCTGCGGCAGGTGCGCGGGCCGGGCTCGCTCGTCCCCACACAAGAGGCAGTTCGCCAGATTCCGGCGGAAACGGAAGCGACTGTCGTGCGCATTCACCTGCTGCCCGGCTCGCAAGTCAAAGCCAACGACATTCTTCTGGAAATGAGTAATCCGCAAGTGGAGCAGGCAGCGGTAGATGCTCAGCTCCAATTAAAAGCCGCCGAAGCTGAATACGAGAGCCTGCGGGTGAAACTCGACAGCGATCTGATGACCCAGAAAGCGGGCGCCGCTACCGTGACCGCCGACTACAGTCAAGCCAAACGGCAGGCGGATACCGACAAAGCGCTTTATGACCTCGGCGTGATCTCCGGCTTGGCCTACAAAGCGTCGAAAGGGAAAGCTGACGAACTCACCACGAGAAACGATCTGGAAGAGCAGAGACTGGTTATCAACAAGAAAGCCATCGATACTCAGCTGGCCCAGGAGCAGGCAAAGTTGACCAGGCCCGGACTCTGGCCGAATTGAAGCAGAAGCAGCTCGACGCATTGAAGGTTCGCGCCGGGCATCGACGGCGTGCTGGTCGATCTGCCGTTGCAGGTAGGGCAACATGTGCAGCCGGGAGCGATGCTGGCGAAAGTGGTGGAACCGAATCATCTGATGGCGACGCTAAAGATCGCCGAGACCCAGGCCCGCGATGTGCGAGATGGCGAACCAGCCGCAATCGATACCCACAACGGGATCATCAGCGGAACCGTGACGCGGGTTGACCCCGCCGTACAAAACGGAACGGTCACCGTCGACGTCAAACTCACAGGCGAACTACCCGCGGGGGCACGTCCGGACTTGAGCGTAGATGGCACCATCGACCTGGAGCGGCTGGACAACATTCTCTACGTGGGGCGTCCGGCATTCGGACAGGAAAACAGCACCATCAGTTTGTTCAAGCTCGATCCGGATGGAAAAGAAGCGGCACGCGTGCCCGTAAAAGTCGGGCGCGAGTCCGTCAATTCGATCCAGGTCTTCGAAGGACTGCACGAGGGTGACACCGTCATTCTTTCCGACATGTCCCGTTGGGATAAGACGGACCGCATTCGCCTGGAGTAGGCGAGGAAAATTCAGACCCGAAATACAGGACCCGAAATTCAAGACACCGAGGACAGAGACCATGACTGAAGCCGGACAACCGTTAATTCAGATTCAAGAGATGACCAAGGTCTTCTATACCGACGAGATTGAAACTCACGCGCTCTCGGGCGTTCACCTCTCCATCGCCAAAGGCGAATACTTGGCGATGTCGGGGCCGTCGGGCTGTGGCAAGTCCACGCTTCTTTCGATTATTGGGTTGCTCGACACGCCGACCGCGGGCAGTTACTCGCTCAACGGGAAGTCGGTCGAGAACCTCGATTTTGCCGAACGTTCGCGCATTCGCAACCAGGAGATCGGGTTCATCTTCCAGAGTTTCAACCTGATCGGCGACCTGACGGTTTATGAAAACGTCGAACTGCCCCTCACCTATCGACAGCGTATGACTTCGCCCGAGCGCAAGAAACGGGTTATGGAAGCGCTGGAGCGGGTCGGGATGGCACACCGCGTCCGGCATTATCCCTCGCAGCTCTCCGGCGGTCAGCAGCAGCGTGTAGCCGTCGCGCGTGCCTTGGGCGGAAAACCTTCCATCCTTCTGGCGGACGAGCCCACCGGAAATCTGGACTCACGCAACGGTGAAGCCGTGATGGAACTCCTGCAGAACCTGCACCGCGAGGGAGCGACGATCTGCATGGTGACGCACGATCCGCGGTTCGCGAAACACGCCCAGCGCGAAGTGCATTTGTTCGACGGCAAGGTCGTAGCCGAAGAAGAACTGCAGAAACTGATGGCGGATGTGCATGCATGAGCGGCCTGCTTCAGGACGTTCGCTATGCGCTCCGGCAATTGGGGAAGAGTCCCGTTTTTTTCTCCATCGTCGTTCTGACCTTGGGATTGGGCATTGGGGCGAACACGGCGATTTTCAGCATGGTGGATTGGCTGGTGCTGCGGTCGCTGCCCATCGCGCACCCGGAGCAGATGCACGTTCTGGCGTTTGCGCGGCCCGGCGCAGACTCGGAAGTTCAGTTCTCGTATCCGGAGCTTGGCGAACTTCAAAAGCAAACCGCAGATGTGTTCTCAGGCGTGACGCCCTTTATTTTTGGCGGTTTGGCGGGCGCGCAAAACTCGCAAAGCGGCCTTACTGCCGACGGCGCCACCCAACCCGTTCAGACCGCTTATGTGGGCGGAAATTTCTTTTCTTTGCTGGGGATTGCCCCGGCTGCGGGCCGATTGATTCTAGGCACAGAAGGCAAGACCGCGGGAGCGGACCCGGTGGTGGTTCTGAGCTACAGCTATTGGCAGACGCGCTTCCGCGGTGATGCCACGACGGTCGGGAAGCTGGTTTCGATTAACGGCCACCCCGTCACCATCGTGGGAGTCGCGCCAAAAGGCTTTCTTGGGCCCACGCCGCTGCTGAATATCCAGGCTTATCTACCTGTGAGCATGTATCTGGTTGAGCGGGGTGTCGCCGGCGACTTCCTGACTAATCCCAGTTCCCGCAGCATGCTTGTCTTGGCCCGGCTGAACCCCGGCACGGATAGGAAGCGAGTCCAGTCCGAGATGACGGTAGTGGGCCAGCGTCTGCTGAAGGAATATCCGCGAGATCACGGCAACCGGGAAATGCGGGCAAATCCTTTGCGGCCGCCGGGGATCTTTGCGGGAACGATAAATCCTTTCCCCAGGCTGGCCGCATTATTCCTGACTCTCGCCGCTTTGGTTCTGGCTCTCGCTTGCGTAAACATCGCCAATCTCTTTCTGGTGCGCGCGGCCGGCCGCCAGCGCGAGATGGCGGTGCGGGCGGCGCTGGGGGCCGGGAATATCCGCTTGGTTCGCCAGCTGTTTACCGAAAGCCTGGTTGTGGCGGCTCTCGGTTGCGGCGCGGGAATCGTGCTCGGCATCGGTGCAACCCGATTGCTCGGCTCCGTTTCCCTACAGAGCGAGTTGCCGATCGTCTTTGATTTCGATTTCAACTGGCACGTCTTCGCGTATGCCTTCGCTGCAGCCGTGGCCACGGCGATGTTCGTCGTGACCGTTCCGGCAGCCCGCGTCCGTCACGGCAACCTGCGCGAAGTGCTGCACGAAGGAGGACGGACTTCGACCGCGGGACGCCAGGGTTTGCGCAACGTGCTGGTCGCGGTCCAGGTTGCCGGATCGCTAACATTGTTGATCGTCGCTGGGCTGTTCGTGCGCAGTCTTCGCAGCGTGGAGCGCGCCGATCTTGGCTTCGACCCCCGAACGGTTCTTAATCTAACGCTCGATCCAAACGAGATCGGCTACAGCGACACGCAGGGCCAGGCTTTTTATCGTGCGGTGTTGGAGCGTACCCGGGCTCTCCCAGGAGTGCAGTCCGCCAGCCTCGCATCCGTGGTTCCGCTGAGCGACTCCGTTCAGGGCAGCGACCTGGTGATTCCCGGATACACACCTTCCCCCGAGCAGCAGGCGCCTCACGCGGAAACCGATGCCGTGTCCCCTGACTATTTCGCGACCATGCGGATCACGCTGAATCGCGGTCGCGACTTCAGTGAAGCGGACAACGAGAACGCGCCTCACGTTGCCGTGATCAACCAAGCCATGGCTGACCACTATTGGCCGGGCCAGGATTCGCTGGGCAAGTCTTTTGCTCTGACATCTGACCCGAAGCATCCCGTGACCATCGTTGGAATCGTCCAGAACAGCCGGATGGGCCAGCTTTATGGGGCGTTCGAACCAATCTTCTATCAGCCAGTCGCGCAGAGTTACGTTTCGACGGAGACGCTGCAGATACGCTCCGAACGGAGTACGCAGGAAATGGTCGGCGAGATACGGCAGATCGCACAGTCCCTGGCGCCGGCGATTCCAGTCTATGGCGTTCGTACCATGACGGAAGCTCTTCACGGCGGTAACGGCCTGTTGTTCTTCGAAATCGGAGCGAGTCTGGCTGCGGCGTTGGGACTGCTGGGGCTGATTCTTGCGATCGTCGGTGTGTACGGAGTGATGTCGTACTCCGTCAGTCAGCGAACGCAGGAAATTGGCCTGCGTATTGCGCTGGGCGCGCAACAGCGGGACATTCTGCGGATGATCGGACGCCAGGGCGCAGTGATTGTCGGATCCGGCTTGACCGTTGGTTTACTGACAGCCCTGGCTGTCGGGCGCTTGGTCGGCGATTTCCTTGTGGGCATAACGCCGACGGATCCGCTCACCTATGTGGGAGTTTCACTCTTGCTGGCCACCGTCGCGGCCGTCGCCACCTATCTTCCGACACGGCGGGCGACCAAGGTCGATCCCATGGTGGCGCTGCGTTACGAGTGAGGAATTATGGAAAATGCGATACAGGATCTTCGATACGGTTTGCGCCTTCTGCGGAAGAATCCCGGCTTCACCGCTGTGGCTCTGATCACCCTCGCGCTCTGCCTCGGATCGAATCTGACAATCTTCGCGGCAATCGATTCCATCCTGATCCGTCCGCTGCCGTTTCCGGACTCCGACCGGCTCGTGATTCTGTATAACACCTATCCAAAGGCCGGCCTCCCGCGTGACCTGGCTTCATTGACCAGCTATTACGAGCGCAGAGGCAATATTCCCGCGCTCTCCCAAATCGCGGATCTGAACTACGCTACGGCGATCGTAGGTGAACCCGGAGCAACCGAGCGGGAAGATGTGGCGCGAGTTACTCCGGAATTCTTCTCCACGTTGGGTGTTCCACTCGCCATGGGTCGAGCGTTCACCGAATCGGAGATGACCTACCAGACCGACCATGAAGTCATACTGACGGACTCCTATTGGCGGCAGCATTTCAATGCCGACCCCAATGTGCTCGGTCGAGATATCCGGTCGGATGGTTTCTCCAGAAAAATTGTCGGCGTGCTGCCACCGAGTTTTAGATTTCTCTCGTCGGACGCACGGATATTTCTGCCGCTCTCGTCGGAGGACGGCGAGCGCAATCTGGGAGCTCGGCATAGCAACACCAACGTGCAGATTGCGCGTTTGAAGCCGGGGGCGACTCTCGCCGAGGCGCAAGCCCAGATTGACGCGCATAACGCAGCGCATGCCGCAGAGTTTCCGCAGGCGCAGGCGGTGGCGGATTCTGGCTTCCGGACCATCGTTGCGCCGCTTCACGCCGACCACGTGGCATCGATTCGTCCCACACTTCTTCTGCTTCAGGCCGGGGTCCTCTCCTTGTTGCTTATCGGAGCCGTCAACCTTGTGAACCTGCTTCTCATCCGCGCCAGCGGCCGCACCAAAGAATTGGCGGTCCGCCAGTCGATGGGCGCGAGCCGGGCGCAGGTGGTTCAGCAAGTCGTAACTGAAACGGTGTTGCTCACGCTGGCCGGAGGCCTGTGCGGCCTGGCTGTCGGGGCGGGCGGGATCCGATTGTTAGCGGCGTTGGGGGCTGATCAGCTGCCGCTGGGAGCGAACATTGTATTCGATCGACGGTTGGCCACGATCGAGTTGATCGGATCGATCGTCATGGGAATTCTTATTGCTGTGCCGGTCGCATGGTTCAACCTGCGGGGACATCTCGCCAGCGCCTTGCAATCGGAATCTCGCACCGGTACAACCAGTCGCTCGGCACAGAATCTGCGCCATGGTTTTGTAGTCGCACAAATCACTCTGGCCTTCGTCCTTTTGGCGGGAGCCGGTCTGCTCGGGCTCAGTTTGAAGCGAGCCATGGCCGTGTCTCCGGGATTTCGAACGGACCATGTGCTGGCGGGTCAATTCAGCATGCCATGGAAAAGCTACCATGATGGCCCCAGCTTCCTTCATTTTTTTGATGCTCTGCTGCAGAACGTTGATCAGCAGCCCGGTGTGTCGGCTGCCGGCCTGATCACGAACGTGCCGTTGAACGGCGTAGCTAATAGGAGCGTGATCGTTCCTGTAGGACATGAACCCAAGCCGGGAGCCTCGGTGATAGCACATCCCATGTTCGGGGTGTTTGGGAACTATTTTGCGGCCATGGGTGTGCCGCTGCGGGAAGGCCGGTATCTCGATAGTGCCGACTCCCATTCCAATCAGCGAGTGTGCATGGTGGATGAGGTCTTCGCCCGGCGTTATTGGCCGCAAGGCGGCGCCCTGGGAGAGCGAGTTTTTATCGGCATCAAGCAACCGGCTGATTCCGAGTTGTTCACTATCGTTGGCGTGGTTGGCGCGGTGAAGCAATCGGACCTTACGGAAAGCAATGCGAACGGCTCTGTCTACTTCCCATTCCTGTACAGCTTTAACCGCAACTATTTCCTCGTCGCTCGTACCAGCTTCCCACCAGAATCGATGGCGACGACGCTGTCCAAGATCGTGCGGAGCACGGACCCAGAAATTCCTCTCAACGACGTGCGCTCTATGGAATCGCGCATCGACGACAGTCTGATGACACGGCGGTCTCCCGCAATGCTGACCGCTATCTTTGCGGGCGTTGCGCTGTTGCTGTCCGCGATTGGAACCTACGGTGTGTTGAGCTTCGCGGTTTCGCAGCGGTACCGAGAGATCGGAGTGCGCATGGCGCTCGGAGCCTTGCCGCAACAGGTGCTCGCTCACTTCCTCAGCCTGGGTACAAAACTGCTCCTCGTGGGCGTTGCTCTCGGCATGGCCGGAGCGTGGGTTGCCGGGCGCGCCATGGAGGGTGTGCTCTACGGCGTCGACGCCTTCAATCCCGGCGTGCTGGCCGCCACGATGGGGGCCATAATTCTGGTCGTACTTCTGGCGTGTTTCATCCCGGCGCGAAGGGCGGCGCAGGTCGATCCCATGGTCGCGTTGCGCTACGAATAGGTTCTACAGGCAAACATGGAAACTCTTTTTCAGGATCTGCGTTACGGCTTCCGCATGCTGGTGAAGAATCCCGGCTTCACGGCGGTAGCAGTCGTAACGCTCGCGTTGGGCATTGGAGCGAACACTTCGCTGTTTTCGGTAATCAATGGCGTGTTGTTGAGTCCGCTGCCTTTCCCTGAGTCCGACCAACTCGTGACCTTGCACGAGAATAAGCCGAACTTTGAGGGCGGGTCACTCTCTTATCCAAACTTCCTCGACTGGCAGAAGGAGAACCACACATTCTCCGCCATGGCCGTGGGGCGCACCTACGCCTTCAGCTTGACTGGCGCCGGTGAGGCGGAACAGGTGGGCGCGGAACTCGTCTCCGCGGATTACTTCCCGGTGCTGGGTGTAAAGCCGGCGATGGGCCGTACGTTCGCTCCGGAGGAAGACCAAATTGGCGCTGGCCCGGTCGCGATGATCAGCGCTGGGTTGTGGCAGCGCAAGTTCAGTTCCGCGCCGGACATCCTGGGCAAGAGCATCACGCTGGATGCACGACCCTACGGCATCGTAGGAGTAATTCCAGCGAACTTTCATCTGCAGATTCCGGGCTTCCGGGAGACGGACGTGTATGTGCCGATCACGCAGTGGACCAATCCGCTGCTGCTGAAGCGGGGCGCTGGTTTGGGAATTCATGGCATTGGCCGCCTGAAGCCCGGCGTAACGCTCGAGCAGGCACGAGCCGACATGCAGGGAATCACCAGCAATCTGGCGAATGCCTTTCCCGATTCCGACAAAGGAATCACGGCCAAGCTCACTTCGCTGAAACAGCAGATGGTGGGATCCGTACGTCCACTGTTACTGGTGCTGCTTGCGGCAGTGGGCTTCGTGCTTCTGATTGCGTGCGTGAACGTCGCGAACCTACTGCTGGCGCGCTCGACGGGGCGCACGCGGGAGTTCGCCGTTCGCGCAGCACTGGGGGCAACCCAGATGCGGGTCATCCGTCAATTACTTACCGAGAGCCTGCTGCTCGCTCTGGTGGGTGGAAGCCTGGGCTTGCTTCTCGCCGCGTGGGGAACGCGTGCGGCGCTGGGAGTTTTGCCCGCAGCTCTACCGCGAGCGGAACAAGTCGGACTTGATTCCCGTGTGCTCCTCTTTACTGTCAGCATCTCTCTGCTCGTCGGCATTCTCTTCGGCCTGACACCGGCGCTCAAAACCTCGCAGCCGGATTTGCATGAAACGCTCAAACAAGGCGGCAGGGGCGCAAGCGGAGCGCGGCATCACGCGCAGGGCGTATTCGTGGTCGTCGAGATGGCGCTCGCTCTCGTGTTGCTGATCGGAGCGGGCTTGACCATTCGCAGCTTGGCCAAGCTCTGGAATGTTGATCCAGGATTCCGTCCGCACAATGTGCTCACCTTCGGGCTTTCGTTTCCGCCAGCGCTGATGAACGCGCCGCCCGATGCGATCCGCGCGGCCTTTCGCGAGTTTGACGAAAAGATCGCAGCCCTCCCCGGGGTCGAGGCGGTTTCCCAGACCTGGGGAGCAATCCCCCTCAGTGGCGATGACGAACAACTCTTCTGGTTGGAAGGCCAGCCCAAGCCCGCCAACGAAAACGATATGAACTGGGCGATCGATTACATCGTCGAGCCCGACTATTTAAAGGCGATGGGAATTCCGTTGCTGCGCGGTCGATTCTTTACTCCGCAGGACAATGAGCGCACCCGGCTGGTGGTTGTGGTCGATCAAGTTTTCGCGCAGAAATATTTTCCCAACCAGGATCCTATCGGCAAACGCATCAACATAAACCGGTTCACGCAGCTTGCGGAAATTGTCGGCGTGGTGGGCCACGTCAACCAATGGGGCTTGGCTACGGATGATCGGCAGGCGCTGCGGTCGGGCCTCTATATCCCGTGCATGCAAATGCCCGACGCCTTTGTCGCCATGGCTCCGTCCGGTTCCTCTGTGATCGTGCGGTCCGCCGATGGCTCCGCGGGCCCACTCGATTCCATCCGCCACGTCAGCGCGCAGATGAGCAATCAGCAGGTCATCTTCGGCGCGCAAACCATGGACTCTCTCGTCTTCGATTCGGTCGCGTCCCAGCGATTCTCTATGATCCTGCTCGCAGTCTTTGCGGTGCTCGCGCTGATCCTCGCGGGCGTGGGAATTTATGGCGTCATTTCTTACGTGGTAGGACAGCGCGCCCATGAAATCGGCATCCGCATCGCGCTGGGAGCGCAGTCGCGGGACATTCTTCGCCTGATTCTCGGCCGCGGAGGAAAACTCGCCGGGATCGGCATCGTGCTTGGACTCGCCGCCGCGCTGGGCCTCACGCGGTTCTTAGCCAGCATGCTCTACGGAGTCGAGACGACCGATCCGCTGACTTTCGCCGGAGTTGCCCTGTTGCTTTCGCTGGTCGCGCTCACGGCGTGCTATGTGCCAGCGCGCCGCGCGACCAAAGTCGATCCCATGGTGGCGTTGCGGTACGAGTAGGAGAGAAAAATGGAAACGTTCTTCCAGGATGTTCGTTTTGCCGTCCGCGGGTTGCGGTCGAACCGCGGCTTCACTGCGGTTGCGGTGGTCACGCTGGCGCTGGGAATCGCCATGAACACCGCGGTCTTCAGCATCGTGGATGCTGTGGCCCTCCGACTCCCCGTGCAAGATCCGCAACGCCTGGTGGTGCTGGCGAACAGCTACTCCGACTCCGACCTGACCCCCACGTCGTTGCCGGATTTCTTGGAATGGAGGACGCAGAATCACTCCTTTACTCAGCTCGTAGGTGGCTTTCGTTCCAGCTTCAACTACACGGGTGGCAAGGAACCAGAGCGGATACGCGGGAGCTATTTTTCCCGCGACTATTTCGCGGCTCTGGGGAAGCAACCGCTGCTCGGAAGGTCGCCGCTCGCACAGGAGCACGTAAAAGGCGGCGCGCAAGTCTGCTTAATCAGCGAGGGTTTTTGGCGGCGCGATTTCGGTTCCGACCCCGGCATACTCGGGCACTCACTCACGCTGGACGGTACGGCCTATTCGGTGGTGGGAGTGGTGCCAGCCAGTCCGCTGGAAATGAACGCCCCGCGGCCGTCCGAAGTCTGGATTCCACTCGAGGCCAGACCTCCCTATGAAAATCACGGAACAAATTATCTGCAAGTCCTCGGTCGCCTTAATCCCGGTGTCACGCCGGCCAGCGCCAGCAGCGAGATACGAGTCGTTCAGGATCGAATCAACGCTCAATTCCCTTCGAACAAGCACGATGTAGTCTTGCTGGCCCTGACCGATGTGCTTCTGGGAGATACTCGTCCCGTTCTGCAGATTCTGCTGGTGGCGGTTGGGCTAGTGCTGCTGATCGCATGCGCCAATGTTGCGAATCTGTTGCTGGCACGGGGCACCGGCCGCATCAAGGAGTTTGCAGTGCGTGAAGCTCTGGGTGCGACTCGTTGGCGGCTCGTCCGGCAGTTGCTCTCGGAGAGCCTGCTCTTGGGTGTGGTCGCGCTGGCCATGGCCGCTATCCTCACTCGTGGAATCACCCAGATCTTCCTGGGATTCTGGCCTATAGCATTGAGCACGCCCCAGATCGTCCTGGACTGGCGGGTGGCAACGTTTGCAGCGGCCATTTCTTTGGCAGCCGTGCTGTTATTTGGCCTGGCGCCGGCCTTGCTTGCTTCGCCGCTGAACCCTGGACTCGCCATGAAAGAAACCTCAGCGCAAACGACCGCTGCCGGCGGGCAGGGCCGATTACGGTCGATCTTTGTAGCTTCCGAGATCGCGCTGGCGCTGGTGCTGGTGATCGCCTCGGTGTTGACCTTGCGCAGCTTTAACCGCTTGCTTCATACCAACCTCGGCTTCAACCCTGAAAATCTCCTGACGGCGCGGATCGGTCTCCCGGACAGTCGCTACTCCCCTGCCGCGGGTCAGCGATTTTTCAAGGAACTGTTGTTGCGCGCCGGGAGCCTGCCGGGCGTGCAATCGGTTGCGGCCAGCGCTTACGTTCCGCTCGGGGAGGGCGGACAGACCGGCGATTTTACGGTGGTGGGCCGCCCGTCGCGGGAAAGCCAGGGACCTTTCGCCGAGGAACACTTCGTCACCGACAGTTACTTCAATACCTTGCAGATTCCCCTGCTCCACGGGAGATTGTTCAACGAAGTTGACCATCAAGCATCGCCCAAGGTGGTTGTGATCAACGACGACCTTGCGCGAAAAATCTGGCCGGGACAAGATCCCATCGGCAAGCGCATCCAGGTATTGGGCAGGCCGGACGACTGGAGCCAGGTGATTGGCGTAGTTGGCGACATCAAGGCGGACGGTTTGAACACGCCCCCAGCCATGCAGATCTACCTTTCCACTGAGCAATACCCAGTCACCGACATGTATGTCGTAGTTCGTGCGGCGGCCGACGCTGGCAATCTGCTTCCGTCACTGAAACGCGTCGTCTTCGAGATGGATAGCCAGCAACCCATCTCCAATGTCGCGTTCATGGACCAATTACTGTCGCGCTCGCTCTCCGGCTCACGATCCTCCACTTTCCTGTTGGGGATTTTTGCGGCCCTGGCCATGCTGCTGGCCGCGATCGGAATCTACGCCGTCATGGCCTACAGCGTAAGCCAGCGAGTCCGCGAAATCGGCATCCGCATGGCGCTGGGCGCGAGTCCCTGGAAGATTTGCGGAATGATGATGGCCGCATCCATGCGCGTTTGCGGCTTGGGTTTGGGGGTCGGGCTCGTGATTGCTCTGGGGGTCACGCGGTTTCTGCACAGTCAGCTCGTCGGGATCGGCGCCACGGACGCCACTACGTTCGCATCGGCGGTCGTTTTGTTGTCGGGCGCTGCGTTGGTTGCGTGTTACTTCCCCGCACGGCGCGCGGCGAAAGTCGATCCCATGGTGGCACTGCGGTACGAATAAGGAGACCTATGAAAACACTTCGGCAGAACGCTCGCTATAGTATTCGATTACTGCGGAAAAATCCCGGGTTCACGCTCATCGCCGCCATCACGCTGGCGCTGGGTATCGGCGCGAACACTGCGATCTTCAGCGTGATTTACGCCGTGCTGCTGGCCCCTATGCCTTATCCCGAACCCGACCAGTTGGTGATGGTGTGGTCGAGAGTGCAGGGTGGCAACAATGTCGTCGCAGCGGGCGACTTTCTCGACTGGAAACAGCAAAACAAGACTTTCACGGACATCAATGCCTGGAGCGGCGCCAGCTACAACTTCGCGACTCCCGCGCAACCCGAACAGATCAGCGGAAGCGCCGAAACCCCGGGATTTCTCCGTATGACTGGAAATACCTTTCTGATGGGACGCGATTTTTCACATGAGGAAGGCCAGCCCGGCAAAGACCACGAGGTCATCCTTACTCATCGGCTTTGGGAACATCTCGGGGGCGACGGTAACATCATCGGCAAGCCGATCCAGATGAACAGCGAACCGTACACGGTCGTGGGAGTGCTGACTGCGGGACAGACCGACCGGCTTGAGTCCCAGTTCGTGGTTCCCCTCGCGTTCAAACCGGAGCAGATCAACCACGATTTTCATTGGCTGCTGGTCATGGCACGCATGAAGCCGGGAGTGACTTTGGCGCAGGCGCAGGCTGATATGGAAGTCGTGACCAACCGCATCGCGCAAGACCACCCGCAAAGCAACAAGGGTTGGGGCATCAGCGTGGAGGAACTCCATAACGACTTCTTTCCGAAGGAGGCGCGGCAAACACTCTGGCTGTTGATGGGTGGGGTTGGGTTCGTGCTTCTCATCGCTTGCGGCAACGTGGCCAACCTGGTGCTCGCCAAGGGAACAACGCGGCTGAAGGAGGTCGCCGTGCGCACTTCGCTGGGCGCGAGCCGTTGGCAGATCTTCAGCCAGTTTCTGACAGAGAGTCTGGTCTTGGCGGTGCTTGGCGGCACGCTCGGCGTTGGGCTGGGCGTCGCGGCTACCCGAATCATGATGGCGAAGATGCCACCGTTCACTCTTCCTTCGGAAGCGGATGTGAGATTGAACCTGCCAGTTCTGTTTTTCACTTTGGCTGCCACCACGATCGCGGGCATTCTCTTCGGTTGCGCCCCCGCGTGGCACGCTTCGCGCGTCGATCCCAATGAAACGCTGAAAGAGGGTGGGCGATCGGGCACCAGCGCCGGGCGAAATCGGCTCCGCTGGTCTCTCGTCGTGGGCGAGTTCGCTCTCGCGCTGACTTTATTGGCAGGTGCGGGTCTTGCCATTCACAGCTTTTGGAACCTGGCGCGGGTCGATCCCGGCTTCCGCACCGATCACATTCTCACCTTCGGTCTTCCTGTGCCGGAAAAACGGTTGACCCAACCTGAGCAGATGGTCGCGTACTATCGGCAACTGGTGGAGAGAATTGAGTCTCTGCCGGGCGTGGTTCGCGCCGAAGCCGCGACCGGTACGCCGCTACAGGGCACAAACTTCGGAATGCCCTTCACGATTGTCGGCAAGCCGGTCGCAGATCCGTCGGCCCGCCCCGGCGCTGGGTTTCAGATGGTTACTCCCGGATTCTTCCAAACCTTCGGCATCCAGATGGCGAAAGGCCGAGCTTTAACCGATCAAGACACGGCCAGCAGCGTCCCAGTCGCCGTGGTGAATGAGACATTTGTTAACCGGTACTTCAAAGGCGTAGACCCGCTCACCCAGCGCATTCTGGTCGAACAACTAATTCCGGGCGTGACCAAGCTTGGTCCACCAGTGGAGTGGCAGATTGTCGGCGTGTTTCGCAATATTCACAACGGTAGCATTCGCAATGAGGGCTTTCCCGAGATCGATGTTCCTTTCGCGCAGAGTCCGTGGCCGCAAGCTTCCATGGCCGTGCGGACTACCGTCGACCCCGCCGAGATGAGCAAGAGCATCGCTACCGCCGTGCACTCCGTCGACCCCGATCTGGCTCTAGCGAACGTCAAGACCATGGATCAGATTGTGGGTGAGTCCCTGGTCGGCGACCGCTTCACGACCGCTCTGTATGTCAGCTTCGCCTCCGTTGCCTTGCTGCTGGCGGCGATCGGCATCTACGGCGTCATGGCCTTCGCCGTGGCCCAGCGCACGCACGAAATCGGACTGCGCATGGCTCTGGGCGCGAGTCAGGATCATGTGCTCGGCATGATTTTGAAGGAGGGCATTGTCCTGGCCGCCATCGGCCTCGGTTTGGGGCTGGTGGGCGCATGTTTCGTGGGGCGTGCCATGCGCGGATTGCTCTATGGCGTGGGCACGATCGATGTAGCCGCCTTCAGCGCCGTCGCAGTCACGCTGTTCATAGCCGCTCTGCTCGCCTGCTACGTGCCGGCGAATAAAGCGACCAAGGTCGATCCTATGATTGCGTTGCGCTACGAGTAGGAGATGGAAACGGGGGCTTAAAACGGGATGATGACTGGATTCACTCAAGACTTCCGCTACGCGCTGCGTCAACTTGGCAGAGCGCCGGGCTTTGCCGCCGTCGCGATCATTACGTTAGCGCTCGGTATCGGCGCCAATACCGCAATCTTCAGTCTGCTCGACCAGACGCTGCTGCGCACCCTGCCGGTGAAGGACGCGGATCGCCTTGTGATTCTGCAATCCCTGGGCAGTTTCAACGGTCATACCAGTTCCCGGACGGATGAGAATTTTTCTTTCTCGTATCCCATGTATCGCGATCTTCGCGACCACAACACCGTGTTCAGCGGTTTGATCGCAACTGACTTGGCGGAAGTCGGTGTGCAATGGCACAACCAGCCGGAACTGGTCGCAACCGAATTAGTCTCGGGAAATTATTTCGAGGTGCTGGGCGTAAGGCCTGCCTTGGGCCGTGTCTTCGTTGCCTCCGATGACGTTGTGCCCGATGCGAATCCGGTTGTGGTCTTGAGCTTCAGTTACTGGCAGCGCCGCTTCGGCTCAGACCCGACCATCGTGAACCAGAGCGTTCTGGTTAACAGCCGCCCCTTCACTGTCCTTGGGGTTACGTCGCCCGGCTTTCACAGCGTGGTTATGGGCGATACTCCCGATCTGTTTGTGCCCATGACGATGAAGGCCGAGGTCAGGCCTGGAATTACAGATCTTCTGGATCGCACCTCCCGATGGCTCACTATCGTGGGTAGACTCCAGCCCGGACTCACCCGCAAGCAGGCCGAAGCGGGCATCAATCCCCTTTGGTATTCCATCCGCGCCGACGAATTAAAACAGCGAGGACACAGCTCGGAGCATTTCAAGGAAACCTTTTTGACCAAGTCGCATCTGTTCGTGCGGGATGGAGCCAAGGGTTTCTCTCCCCTGCGTAGCGACATTCAAACGCCGCTGCTGATCATCATGGCCATGGTTGGATTGGTGGCCCTGATGGCCTGCGCCAACGTAGGCAGTCTTCTCCTGGTGCGAGCTGCCGGACGCATCCGCGAAATGTCGGTGCGCTACGCATTGGGTGCGAAGCGGGCCCGCGTGGTTCGGCAATTGTTAGTCGAAGGCCTACTGCTGGGACTGGCGGGCGGCGTGCTTGGAATCGCGATCGCGCCCAGCATTTCCTCGTGGCTGATCAACATGATCTGGAGCCGATCGGCCGGAGATCTTCCGTTTACTTCGCATCCCGATCTGCGGATTTTAGTTTTCAATTTTTCACTGGCGCTGCTGGTCAGCCTGACCTTCAGTCTGGCTCCGGCGGCACAGTTCTGGCGTCCGGATCTCGCTCCGGCACTCAAGCAGCAGGCCATGACAGCCGGTAGTGGGCCGCTTCGTTTCCGCCGCATCTCGGTTGCTGTCCAAATCGGATTGAGCATTCTGGTGCTGGTGGGCGCTGGCCTGTTTGTGCGCACGTTACACAACCTCAAGTCGACGGACGTGGGCATTGAAACGGATCACCTTGTGACGTTCGGGGTGCAGGCGACGCTTGCTGGATATCCGCCAGAGCAGACTCGCGACCTTGACACACGCGTGCTTCAGACTCTGGCAGCCCTGCCCGGAGTGCGATCCGTGGCCGGTACAACCGACCGGGAACTGGCGGACACCAACACCTCGAACAACATCACACTCGCCGGTTACACGGCAAAAGAAAACGAAGACATGAACGTGGAATCGCCGCGGGTCAGCCCCGGTTACTTTTCAACCATGGGCATGCCTCTGATTGCTGGCCGAGAATTCACCGACCAGGATCGCGATGCGGCCCACAAAGTCGCTGTCGTGAACGAGAGCTTCGCTCGCCATTATTTCGGTCAACCGCAATTGGCAGTTGGCCATTATTACTGCAAGGGCGCAGGAGACGTGAAGCCCGATACCGAAATCGTCGGTGTCGTGAAAGATGCAAAACACACCGGCGTTCGGCAGGAGATCGAACGCACGACTTTCACTCCTTACCTTCAGGAGTCGAATTTGAGAGCGATGACTTTTTATGTCCGCACCTGGCAGTCGCCGGAAAGCGCCGAGGCGACGATCCGGCGCGCCATGCAGACGCTCGATTCCAAGCTCGTCCTGGACAATTTCCGAACGATGGAACAACAGATCGATGACATCCTGACGGACGAGCGGGCGATTGCGACTTTGGCCTCGACCTTTGGCGTGCTCGCCGTTCTCATGGCTGCGGTTGGCCTCTACGGGGTTCTGGCCTATTCGACGGCGCAACGGACACGCGAAATTGGAATCCGCATCGCTCTGGGTGCTGCCCGTGGTTCGGTCATGCGTATGGTGTTGGTCGAAGTGCTATGGCTGGCGGGAATCAGCATTGCGGTAGCCATTCCAGCTTCATTGTTGCTCACGCGCGCGGCGCGCAGTCAATTGTTCGGCATTTCGAGCAGCGACCCTTTCACGATCGTCGTGGCCACCGTGTTGGTCGCGGTAGTCGCGTTGGCATCCGCGCTGCTGCCCGCCCGCCGCGCGGCCAAGACCGATCCGATCGTGGCTTTGCGCTACGAGTAAATTTTGATTCATGAATCGGGAGTGAAATGATCCAACTGAAAAATGTTGACCGCAGTTACAAAACCGGCGCCGGACGCACCTGGGTACTGCGCCGCGTGAACCTCGACATTCACGACGGGGAGTTCATTACCGTCATGGGACCCTCCGGAGCGGGGAAATCGTCGCTGCTCAATGTGCTCGCGCTTCTCGACGATCAGTGGGAAGGCGAGTACTGGTTTCGCGAGCAGGCGGTTCACGATTTGAAACGCAAGCAGCGCGGCGATCTGGCCAAGAAAAATGTTGGCATGGTCTTCCAGAGCTATCACTTGCTGGACGATCTGACCGTACAGGAAAACATCGATCTGCCGTTGTCTTACAAAGACATCCCGCGAAATCAGCGGCAGAGTCTAGTGGCCGACACGCTCGATCGCTTTCAGATCGTCGCCAAGAAAGATCTGTATCCCAGCCAGCTCTCCGGCGGACAGCAGCAGCTCGTCGGCATCGCGCGCGCTGTGATCCACAAGCCTCCGCTTCTGCTGGCCGACGAGCCCACGGGCAATCTGCACTCCGGTCAGGCCAAGGAGATTATGGAACTGTTCCGCGGGCTGAATCAGCAGGGAATGACCATCGTGCAAGTTACACATTCGGAAGCGAACGCGGCTTACGGCAGTCGCACCATTCAAATGCGGGACGGCTGGGTGGTGAGCGACACGGCCAATCCAACTCTTAACCAACCGGCGGAGGTCAGCGCATCGTGACAGGTTCGGGCTCTATTTTCGTGCGACAAGCTTTCTTGAGACAAGGAGTTGCGTTCCTCTGCGTTTGTGGAATGCTGATTTCAACGATGTCGGGGCAAACACCCGCCGCGACGCAGAGCGGCACCGCTGCGGCGACCGCTCCTCAGGCCAACGCTACGGCTCAGTATGAGATGCCGAAATCGCGCAACCCATTCAACGCCTATGCGGCGGAATATGTTCCCGAGGCGGTGCTGGCCAACTCGTCGCGCATTGACCGTCTAACCCGGGAAGGCAAGCTCTACCTTTCGTTAAAAGATGCAATCGATCTCGCGCTGGAAAACAATCTGGACCTGGCCATCGCCCGCTACAATCTGCCGATCGCGAACACAGATATTCTTCGCACCCAGGCAGGCGGATTTTTTCGCGGCGTCAACACCGGAGTAGTTCAGGGAACTCCCGGTGGCGGTGTCGGAGGCTTTGGCACGGGCGCTCCTGGCGCTGGCGCTGGCGGAACGACAAGTGGCGCGGGCGGAGCCGGAGCGGGCGCATCTGGATTGGTTCAGTCCACGCTCGGGACTGGAACGGCTGTTTCTTCCTACGACCCATTCATCAGCGCCAATATCGGCGATGAACACCAGACTTCACCGGTAGTCAATCAGGTGATCTACGGAGTTTCGTCCCTGCAACTGAATACTGGACAATTCAACATCAACTATTCGCAAGCGTTTGCCACCGGAACCAGCATTAATTTCTCATTCAACAACTCACGCCAGACCACAAATAGCCCGGATTTCACCTTGTCTCCTACACTTTCCTCGGCGTACCGTTTCTCCATTCAGCAAGAACTGCTCGCCGGATTTGGATTCGGACCCAATTTGCGCTATCTGCGCATCGCCAGGAACAACAAGAAGATTTCTGACATTGCATTCAAGGATCAAGTAATCGCCACCGTCACCCAAATCGAGAATATGTACTGGGATCTAGTGAGCGCCTATGAGCAGACGCAGGTGAACGAGCAGTCTTCATCGTTCGCGCAGCAAACTCTCGACAATGCCCGCAAGCAAATGCAGCTGGAGAGCATCCCAGAGATGGATGTTCTGCGCGCCGAAGCGGAGGTTTCAAAGCGCGACCAGGACTTGACTGTGGCTCGCACCAGTCTCGAGCTTCAGGAGACGCTGATGAAGAACGCCATCACAAAAAGTCTGGACGATCCAGTTCTGGAAGCCATGCCGATCGTGCCGACGGACCGGATGGAAGCCGCGCAGCCTCAGGCCAGCCAGTCGATACAGGATCTGATCGCGGTAGCGCTGCACGGCCTGCCGGAACTGGCGGAGTCTGACGTTGATCTGGTAAACCGCCAGATCAGTCGCCGCGCCGCTCGCAATGCGTTGCTACCTTCGCTCTCTTTGGTCGGTTTCTATTCCGGTGCCGGTCTGGCGGGCCTGCAGAATCCCGTCTGCACGGGCACAACCTGCACGTCAAACGTGCCCTCCGACTTCGGAGGGGCACTGAGCAATACCTTCAACAATTCCTCTCCCGACTACTATGTGGGACTGAATCTGAACGTCCCACTCCGGAACCGGGTCGCAAAGGCAGACCAGTATCGCTCCGAGCTCGAATATCGGCAGGCCGAATTGCGACTCGAGCAACTCAAGAAGCAGGTCCGCATCGAAGTCCGCAATGCAGAATATGCGGTCGAACAAACCGGAGCTCGCGTTCAGGCCGCCCGCAAGGCGCGTGACCTGGCGCAGCGCACGTTCGACATCACCAAGAAAGAACAGGATCTCGGCGCCGGATCGAGCTATCAAACTCTCTCGGCGCAGCGGGACCTTGCCCTTGCAGAACTCGATCTTGTGACTGCGATGACCGTCTTTGAAAAAGCGAAAGTTGAACTGGATCGGGCAACCGGGGCGACTTTGGAACATAATGGCATTCAGCTGCAAGATGCAGTGACCGGCGTGGTCGGTGATACGATCAGCGCCGCGAGCCCGTAACCGCCATGCAAACGACCGCCAAACAGGGAGGACTTTCCGCCGTTGCCCCGGCAACGGGAAGCCACGAGCGACCCCGCATATTGGCTGCCGACGATCTGCAGCACGTTCTCGAAGCTCTCGATCTCCTTTTACGCCCTCAAGGATACGAAGTCGAAACCGCGAGATCCCCGGCGCTGGTTCGCGAGGCGCTGGCCACGGAGACGTATGATGCCCTGCTGATCGACTTGAACTACACGCGGGACACCACTTCCGGACAGGAAGGGCTCGACCTTCTCTCCGAAATTGTTGGCCTCGACAACACCGTTCCCGTAATTGTCATGACTGCCTGGGCGAATATTGAGCTGGCAGTGGAGGCCATGCGCCGCGGTGCGCGGGACTTTATTCAGAAGCCATGGGAGAATGAGCGGCTGCTCACCATCCTGCGTAGCCAGGTCGAACTTCGCCGTGCGTTGCAGCGCGCCGAGCGGTTGGCCGCTCAGAATCGCCTGTTACAGGCCGAAGGACGCCCGGAATTCATCGCCACAGCTCCGGTGATGCAGTCTGTGCTCGAGGCCATTACCCGCGTTGGACCGTCCGACGCGAATGTTCTGATCACCGGTGAGCACGGCACCGGAAAAGAAGTTGTGGCGCGGACTCTGCATGCGGTTTCTCGACGAGCTTCGCGCCTCATGGTCTCCGTGAATACCGGAGCCGTTCCCGAAGCGTTATTCGAAAGTGAACTTTTCGGACATGTGAAAGGCGCATTCACTGATGCCCGTTCCGACCGCATCGGACGGTTCGAGCTTGCCGATGGCGGCACCATTTTTCTGGACGAGATTGGAAACATCCCTCTTCGGCAGCAGGCCAAGCTGCTGCGCGTGCTGGAAGCTGGCGAGATTGAGCGAGTGGGCGCGTCCCGCTCTCTGCGCGTTGATGTGCGTGTAGTTTCCGCTACCAATGCCGATCTGCGGGCAGCCTGCGCTTCCGGCCAGTTCCGCGAAGATTTACTGTTCCGCCTAAATACAGTCGAAATCCATGTGCCTGCGTTGCGCGAACGCCGGGAAGACATTCCCGCGCTCGCTCTGCATTTCCTGACGCGCTATGCTTCACGCTACCGCCGGGCAATTCAGGGCTTCGAAGCCTCCGCGCTGCAACTCCTCATGCAATATTCCTGGCCGGGAAATGTGCGGGAGCTCGAGCACACTCTTGAGCGTGCGGTCCTGATGTGCCGAGGCAACGAAATTCAACGGGCCGACCTGGGACTGGACATGCTGCGCCCGCAGAGCCAGAATCTCGAGGAGCTCAGCCTCGAAGCCGTCGAAGCCGTTCTGATTCGCAAGGCCTTGCAGCGTTCCCAGGGAAATGTGAGTCAGGCCGCCGAGACTCTGGGACTGAGCCGCGGCGCGCTCTACCGCCGCATGGAGAAATATGGGCTCTAGCCCGCGAGGGAGCCCCAATCCCGGCGTGCGCAAGCCTCCAAAAAGGCGGGTTCGGCTCTTATATGAACGGCGCATCAGCGTCTTTGCGCTGCTGGTGGCGCTGCCCGGCCTGCTCGTCAGCGGCATTTTCATCTGGTTGCAGCCCTGGACGCTGGATTCAAAGCTCGCGCTGATCTTCGTCGAGCTATTCGTATTCTGGCTGCTGGCCATGGCGCTCCAGGAGCAGACCACGCGCCCCTTGCAGACTCTGGCCAACGTGATCTCCGCCCTGCGCGAGGAGGACTATTCGTTCCGGGCGCGAGGTGCGGCCACCGACGACGCACTCGGTGAGCTCTCGATCGAAGTCAACGCTCTCGCCGACTTGCTCGCCGACCAGCGCATTCGAGCCATTGAAGCAACCGCCCTTTTGCGCCGCGTGCTCGAAGAAATTGAAGTACCCCTCTTCACTTTTGACCCTGCCCAGAATCTGCGCCTGGTGAACTCCGCCGGAGAACGACTGTTGCAGCAGCCTGCGGTCCGGCTCCTGGGCCGCAGCGCAAGAGAGATCGGGCTGGCGGCCTGCATGGAGGCCGAAAGCGAGACAGTGGTGCCGCTGCCGTTCCAGGGTCCGAACGCGCGCTGGCTGGTGCGGCGAAGTTCATTTCGTCAGAAGGGCGTGCCACACACTCTGATCGTGCTTTTGGATGTGAGCCGGGCACTGCGCGAAGAAGAACGTGGCGCGTGGCAGCGCCTGATTCGCGTGCTCGGCCATGAACTGAACAATTCGCTGACGCCGATCAAATCAATTGCCGGCACCTTGCGCGCTCAAATTTCGAATCAGGCGCTCGATTCCGCTCAGCAGGACGACTTTGAACGCGGACTCTCCATCATCGAGGCCCGAGCCGACTCTCTGAATCGTTTTCTGCAGGCCTACCGGCAACTCGCCCAAATGCCCCCTCCGATCATGCGTAAGACCCAGCTCGCACCGCTGGTGCAACGCGTCGCCGCGTTGGAGGCCGCTCTGCCGGTGCAAGTACTGCCGAGCCCGCCAGTCGATTTGATGGTTGATCCCGATCTCTTGGAACAAATGCTGATCAACTTGGTGCGCAACGCAGCTGAGGCTGCAATGGAGCCACGCCATCCAACTTTGGCTCACAACGGAGCAGCGCCGGGCTCCTCGCCTCCGCCGGAACCTGAGGTCGTCGTCCACTGGGAACTGACCGAAAAGGATCTCGTTCTTACCATCGAAGACAACGGTCCCGGACTGGGCAATCCCGCTAACGTGTTTGTCCCGTTTTACACTACCAAGCCGAAGGGCAGCGGAATTGGCCTCGTGCTTTCGCGGCAAATCGCCGAAGCCCACGGAGGTTCGATCGAACTGCGCAACCGAGTGGACCAGAAGGGCTGCCAGGCCAGCGTCGCCCTTCCACGCGCTCAGGCGATGGTTCCATGATTCCTCGAGGAACTCGGTGCAGTGATCCGAATAGTACTGATCCAACCGAGGTAGGCCGAAGGGTGCGCGTGACGACGGCCATCGATCTTGTGTACAGTATTGTGCGCATCGCAATCATCATCCAAACGACGTGGAGGCAATCTTGAGAAACATACTGACATCATCTCTGATGAGTCTGCTGGTGGTCGTTGCTTCGCTGATCAGCAGCCCGACGTCCGCCCTGGCACAAGCGCAACCGGCTGCAGCCCACAAAGCTCCGGCTGCCGCGGCCAGCGTCGACATTCCGATTCCGGATATTCGCTACACCAAGTTTGTGCTCAACAATGGCCTAACCGTGCTGGTGCACGAAGACCACAAAGCGCCGATCGTGGCCGTGAACACCTGGTACCATGTCGGCTCCAAAAACGAAAAGCCGGGCAAGACCGGCTTCGCCCACCTTTTCGAACACCTGATGTTCAGTGGCAGCGACGACTTCAATCACACCTACATCAACGCCATGGAGAAGATCGGGGCCACGAACCTGAACGGCACGACCAATAACGATCGTACGAATTACTTTGAGAATGTCCCCACCTCCATGCTGGACTATGTCCTGTTCGCCGAGAGCGACCGCATGGGCCATCTGCTCGGCGTGCTCGACCAGAAGAAACTCGACCTGCAGCGCGGCGTGGTGCAAAACGAAAAGCGCCAGGGCGAAAACCAGCCATATGGCGTTACCGAACAACTCATCGTTGAGAACACCTATCCGGTCGGCCATCCTTATTCATGGACGGTCATTGGTTCCATGAAAGATCTGGACGCGGCGTCGTTAAGCGATGTGCAGGAGTGGTTCAAGACATATTACGGACCCAACAACGTGACCGTCGTGATCGCCGGAGACATTACGCCGGAAGTCGCGCGGGAAAAAGTTGAGAAATATTATGGCGAGATTCCCGCTGGCCCGCCCATCGCCAAACAGGAAGCCTGGATCGCGAAGCGCACCGGCACGCACCGCGGCTGGGTGCAGGACCGTGTTCCGCAAGGCCGCCTGTATCGCATCTGGAACGTTCCGGAATACGGCTCGCCCGAAGAAGCGCTGCTCGACTTGGCCGCGGCAGTTCTTGGTCAAGGTAAGACATCGCGCCTCTACAAGCGCCTCGTTTACAAAGATCAGATTGCCACCAGCGCGACCGCGGACGATGACACGAACGAGATCGGTGGGCAGTTCGATTTCACTCTCACTGCGAATCCCGGCGGAGACCTGGGCAAGATGGAAAAGGCCGCAGACGAGGAATTGCAGAATTTCCTCAAGAACGGGCCCACTCCCGAAGAGTTGCAGTTGGCCAAGACGCAGATTCTAGGACGCTACGCGCGTATCGTAGAGCGGATCGGCGGCTTCGGCGGCAAGAGCGATGTGCTCGCGCGCTGCCAGACGTATAAGGGAAATCCCGATTGCTATCGGGACTATCTGAAGTGGGTGAAGGCCGCCACTCCAGTGACCGTGAAGAAGGCCGCTGATGAATGGCTCAGCGACGGCGACTATGTGCTCGAAGTGCACCCTTATCCCACAGACCTTAAAACTGAGGCCAAACTCGACCGGTCCAAAGAGCCCGCTCCCGGCGGAGCCATGTCGCTCAATCTTCCTTCCTTGCAGAAAGTTACGCTCAGCAACGGACTGAAAGTGGTGCTGGGCGAGCGCCACACTGCACCCGTGGTGAATTTCACGTTGATGGTCGACAGCGGATACTCCGCTGACCCTGCGGCCGCAACTGGTACCGCCAGTTTTGAGCAGCGAATGCTGGAGGAAGGCACACCCACGCGCGACTCGCTGAAAATCGGCGAAGAACTCGAGTCGCTCAGCGCGAACTTCAACGCTGGCGCCAATCTCGACTATTCCCTGGTCAGCCTCAACACGCTCAAGAGCACTATGGATAAGTCGCTCGACATTTATGCGGACCTGATTCTGCATCCTGCGTTTCCTGACAAGGAGTTTGTGCGCCTGCAGAAAGAACGTCTGGCCGGCATCAGGCGCGAGAAGGTAACGCCCCAAACGATGGCCCTACGCGTTGTCCCGACCCTGCTCTACGGCGCAGGACATCCCTACGCCATGCCGTTCACCGGTTCTGGCACTGAGGCCAGTGTGGGTAAGATGACTCGCGAGGATCTCGCCAAGTTCCACGAAACCTGGTTCAAACCGAACAATGCCACGCTGCTGGTCGTTGGCGACACCAGTCTGGCCGAAATTAAACCCAAGCTGGAAAAACTTCTGACCGCGTGGAAGCCCGGCGATGTTCCCAAGAAAACCGTGCCGCAGGTTGCGCAACCGGCAAAGGACGTCGTTTATCTCATCGATCGTCCCGGCTCGGGACAGAGCGTGATTTTTGGCGCGCAACTGGCGCCCCCGCAGAATGATCCCGACGCCATCGCTCTTCAACTCGTAAACGGCATCTTCGGTGGAAAATTCAGCTCGCGCATCAATATGAATCTCCGCGAGGACAAGCACTGGTCCTACGGTGTACGCACCGTTTTGCCCGCGGCCCGCGGCCAGCGTCCTTATATAAGCATCTCTGCAGTGCAGACCGATAAGACCAAAGAATCGATGGTCGAATTGGTCAAGGAGTACAAGGGCGTCGTGGGCGACAAACCGATTACCGCGGAAGAACTGAAGGACGAGCAAAGCAATGCCACCCTCGGACTCCCCGGCAGCTTTGAGACCGTACAGCAACTCGGCGGCGCCTACGGAAACATTCTGGAATACGGCTTACCGGAGGACTACTACAACACCTTCACGCAAAAAGCGATGGCGCTGACGCCCGACAGCGCAAACGAAATCGCGAAAAAATATATTCTGCCGGACCATTTGATCTGGGTGGTCGTAGGCGACATGAGCAAGGTCGAAGCCGGCGTCCGCGAACTGAATCTGGGCGAGGTCCACAAGATCGACGCCGACGGCAACCCAGTGGAATAAGCCGGGAGCAAGACCCTCGGGTCGCCCAGGGCACTGATCTAGTGATCTATCCGTAAGATCAGTGCCGCGCCTGAGGATCGGTGGTCCATCAAGTCTGCCGTGATAAACTGTAACTCCCGCACACCGGAGAGGTGGCAGAGTGGCCGAATGCGGCGGTTTGCTAAACCGTTGTACGGGCTAACACCTGTACCGAGGGTTCGAATCCC
>CAVPWD010000015.1:0-31051 GCA_963709385.1 uncultured Acidobacteriaceae bacterium | reverse complement strand
CCTTGAATATCGTCGTAAGGGACTGGAAGCTGCCGCCGATATCGAAGATGAAGGTCAGCGGCTCGTACTTCTGCGCGTTCTGCAGCAGAAAAACGCAGAGATAGGACTTGCCACTACCGCTCATCCCGAGAATAAGGGTGTGGGCAACGTCGCCGGTATGGAGGTTGAGATAGTAGGGCGTGCTGTTGTCGGTTTCGAGCACAGCCAGATACTCGGTGCCGAGATGCGCGTTCGTCTTCTCACCGGGAAGGATCGTAAACAGAAAAGACAGGTCGGCGTAATTTGTGTTCAGCAGATAAAGTTTGCGGAGGTTGAGCGCATAGTTGCCGGGCACGGTGGCGAAATAGGCGTTGAGCTGGTTGTAAGTCTCCGCAAACAGATTGCCATCCGCGTTGGTGAAGATGCCAGTGAACTCGGCTCCGAGCCGCTCCAGTTCGGGTTTTGAACGGCCGTACAGGACAATTGTGAGCGAGAAATCGCCCAGCGATTGGCCGTCACCCAGTGCGCGCAGGCAGTCGCCAAGATTCTCAATGTCGGCCTGTTTGGATTCGTCCACCAGCACATCACGCGGGTTCGTCTTCGTGGCATCGTTGCCCATCTGGGAGACAAACCCGGTCTTCGACATATTGAAGTGGCGGCGGCGCTTGTTCACTTCTTTGCGAGCTTTGTCTGTCGCCAGCGGCGTCCACTCTGTGACCACATAGAAGTTGGCCGGGATCTTCAGGAGCGCATCGAGCGCCAGGGGCCGTGTTTCGGTGATGGCCTCTTTCATCGTCAGCACCCGGACGATGTGATCGCCTACCCGCAGATGATCGCGTTCCGCTTCGATGTCGGAGTTGACCACCTGATAGTCGAGAAACTGCGTGGACTGCGGCCTCCCTTCAACACGCCAGTCGTCGTAATTGAGCAAGCGGCGGAAGAATGTGAATTGTCCTTGTTGATTTAAGATCTCGATTTGCATGAAGTCCGCGAGCTGTCGAGCGAATGCCTGCACGCTCTGGTCGAGCCGTCGAAGATCGTGCTCAATATGCGTGCGCAACAGCGTCTTCATGCTGTCGTTGGTGAACTGCACTTTTAGTTCGCCAACGGCGCCCGCGGGATCGCGCAAGATTCGAGCGATTGCCGCGCCCACGCCGGTCTTCGACCTGGCGCCTTCGAGCAGAATGCAGTAGAAGATTTCAATCTGATAAAGATGGTCGCATTTTGCTTCAAAGAACTTTCGCCGTTGTTCGATCGCTGCTTCCACAATCGGGTCGTCATATTTTGCGAAGGGTATATCGGGGCGGTTCGATTTGAAGAGGTATTGGTAAACGTGGAAGCCTGGGCCAAACGCTTTGAGTGCCGCTTCCAACCGCTTCACTGCGTACTCCTGTTCTGAGCGGTCCAGACTTTCGTAGTCCACGCCGGGAACGCTCAGAACCATGCCTAGATCGCCACTTTTGGTAAGGAAGGCTGTCTCGTTCCAGAAGCCGTAGAGGTTGATGTGGTCGTTGAGAGACGCACTCTCTTTCCACGGCTTGATGACTTTATCGAGGCGCAGCATCAAACGACCTCCACAAGTGGGACTTGCTGTTTGGCCGCGTCGTAGCGCAGCTTGTAGCGTTCGGATTTCGCGAGGATGCGGAGGAAGGCCGGATCGCTGTTCGTTACCCAATGCCCGAAAGCAAAACCCCCGATGAATACGGCGATACCGGCGAGGATGGAATTGAAGAGGTTGAAGGCCCCCACTGCGCCGACGCATACGAAGTAGAAGAGCGTCCGTTCGACGCCCAAGTAGGTGAGAGGCTTGTGCAGGCTCTTGAAGACTCGATTTGTGCGATGTTTCTGCTGTGGTTTGTCGGGCATAAGTTCCTCGTTCCAGGCGCTGGTTGAAAGTGGCGCTATACGCCCCAGAGCCAACTCAGGACATTTACGGCGAGAACGGCGATGCCCGTTCCAGCGGCAACGCCAGCAAGCGCCTTTTTTGCGCCGGGTTCGCCATGCGCGAATCCGTAGCCGCCGATCACGATTGCAACCAGACTGGCAACCTTCGCGATGGTGCCGGTGAAAAGGCTTTGGATGGCGTTAAAGCCCGTGTCGAACGGTGAACCCTGTGCCAACGCGGCCACAGGCAGGACCAGAAGTAGGGTGACAAGAGCGGCGGTTGGACGTGCCCACTTCGACCGAGCAATGAGCTGGATTTGATGGACCAAAGGGACTTGAGACCAACGTGGCATATGCACCTCCGGCAGCACCTCAAAGCGGCTGCTTTTGGGCAAAACTAACCTCACTCAATCACCAAGTCCAACGGCTCCTCGGCGGTCAGTTATCCGTGGGAGGAAGGCTGGGGCATATTAGAGCGATTCGGTCGGTAAACTTGTTGTCGAGGTCGGCATGAGAAAGCTCGGTAACCAACTCGCGATAAAGGACAAAGGCATGTGGGATCGTTCGCCACGTGCTCTTCGTGGTCCCCAAGCAAAGCTCCACAGCTTTTTCCAACTGAGAACAATATGGGTGGTGACGGCGGCGCGAAAGCGTGTGGCGAAGGGAGACACACCCACAGCTTTTTTCGACCTGAGAACAACACGGGTGGTGACACACCTGCGGATTTGCCGGCACGTCCCTCCGAACGTGAGAGAGAGACCCTTAGACGATTGTCCGGGCGGGTAGAGTGCTAACAGTGCGTTGCTAGGTTTGGTCTTTTGCGATCAATCGACGGTCGCGATGCGGATCGGTGCGCGGCTGACCCGCGCTGAGTTCGCATTTCTCTCCGGGCTTGGCCCCACAAGTGGGACAAGGGACAGCGAGTACCTGCTTTGGGCTGAGGACTTTCTTCATGGCCCAGAAAGAATAGCCCAACTCCCCGTCTGCTGGACTGGTCAATTTTGACCAGTGTATTGCTAGGCTGCGGCCCCAGCTGGTTTCGCTCCCATCAAGCCGCGCACGGTTTCCATGAGTTGCGCATCCGCCCTTAGGACACTACCCTCCGGGTGGTCCCGCTTGACATTTCTAGCAGCCCGCACTACAACACCGCTCGGGGTTGACTTCTTGTTTTCCGCGCGGATCGTAGACTAAGCTGTCTCTTTCAAAAGAAAAGTTTTCGCAACAGAATCACGAGAAGAGGTTCGCGCACGTGAGGCGATCGAAACAATTAGGAAAGAACGAGCGCCGACGAGGGGACAATTCGGTTTACAAGATTGAGCGAGCCGCGCGCGATCGCGCTGATGATCAAGCCCGTCGTGTCGCTTGGCAGTTGCTTCTGGAAACGCGAAGTCGGTACGTAGAGATGCAAGAGTTTTGCTTTTGGGCGCGGTCCGTCATTGAGACGGAGGACGGTATACCCGGCTGGCTGGCCAAGATGGTTGACCGGCGCTGCCCAGGATTCATCGAGGACCAGCAACGATGTGAGAGCGATCGTTCGAGGACCTATCCTCCACTCTCCGTTCGACTTCTCTTTTGGGGTCAGGAACACATGTTTGGCCGTCCAAAAAATGAGGGTTGGTTTGATGCGGTCCAGTTTTACGCCATCCGCGATTCGCGGTCTATGCGAGCGGAAGTGTATTGGTCCGAATGCGTGAAGAAGTGGAGAAAGGCGAAACCGCGGAAGTATCCATCATTGAAGCGGTGGCTGAGCGATGCTGCTGGGTGCGACCCTTTTACTCACCTAACCCCACGAGCTCGCAAAGCCAGGGCGTCGTACAGGCTGGTCGAACCCAAGCGTCTCACCGAAGCTGTTGCTCGCTACATAGACTGGGAGGCCCTTGCATACTGGGCTCGACCAGCGCTCGAAGCCGGGTCTCCACTCGTTCACAACGTTGCCCGAGAACTCGTTCGTCGATGTCGTGGGTTCTTGGAGTTCAATGCGAAAGCGCGGAAGGCCGATCACGTAGATTTTCCGCAAGATTGGCATCGATTAATGCTCTGGATAACGGACCACTTCTTTCAGGACGCCAAAACGGGCGGTTGGATGGATGCGATCTTGTCGTCTGCCAGGAGTCATCCCGGTGCGATACGCACGATGGAGTACTGGGAGCAGTGTGATGAGATTTGGGCATCGAACTTACCCGATCCCTACCCGTCATTCCGGAGCTGGCGTAAACAAGCTGATTCGTACGTCGTCTCGACGCCCAACGAGACGTCTCAACTGGCTTGCTGATTAACGCCTAACCGTCCGTCACCCCTCTGTGACATTGCTCCACGGCATGATCGGACGTGCCCAAAATACACGTTCCCTCGAATATCACGTTTGCACTTTGGGCACAGTCTGACGACAAGTGCCTGTTTCTGCGAAGAAGGTACTGAGGTTGGATGCGACGCCGCGACTTTCAGACCATACTCCGCGATGAGCCACCTCGCGACCTCTGGGTCCATGAGTTGCAAATTCAGTTCCGCGCCGTGCCGGCGACAGAACGCCTCAAAGGCTCGGTCGGTCACGGAAGGGTCTACTACCTTGAGCTCTCCGCTTGCGACCCATTTCGCCACTTCGGCAGCAGTAACACCCAAGAGCTTCGCAACTCGGCCCCAGGAGTGCCCTTTCACTTCTTTCCACAGGTCTGAGGCAATTTTGTCTTCTACTCCCGGTTGCAGTGTAATCCTGTGTTTCTCACACCATCCCGCCAGTGAGATCACGGATACCCTTGGGTCGCGTACTTTCAGGAAACCATTCCCGATCAAATGCTGAAGCCGGCGATAGCTGACATGCAACGTTTGTTGGAGCCGTCGTAAGGACCATCCATCCGTCACTCTGGCGCTTATCGACCGGCCCTTAAGGCGGAAGCGAACTGATTGTTCCGAGCGGCGGAGCTTCCGAGCGATCTCCCTGACTGAATCGTAGCCGGCCCGCACAAATAGCTCCTGTTCCTCTTCCCTTGTCCAAGGTCGGCGGCCGTCGTTCTTTTTGGTTTCCCGTTCTCCTTCCAGCCAACCTTGACTCCGGGCAAATCTGGACACGACGTATCCCGACAATCCCGGATAGAGTGTTCTGACTGTCTTGATTGCCGCGGCCTTTTTTCGCCCCCCACTCCGATAGCCATCTCGAAGGGTTTCAATGGCCTCTTCGCTCCAGTCGATGGGTCCGGTACGCTTACCGCGATCCTTCTCCCGCAGGTGTCGCATCCGATGCCAGATTTGGGCGGGGGAAAGTTCTGGAGCGATCTGCCGTAGCTTCTTGACTGCCTCATGCGTACCTTTGGGACCATACTTCATCCCGACGACCAGAACCTGGTCAATCTGCGGCAACCAACTGAAGGGTTGGTTTGCCTTTTTGCCCTTGGGATCGGGACCTTCTTCCATGAGCACATCTCACTGCAAATCGTCCGCTTTGAGCAGCCGCGATCAAGTTTCGAACTCGGAGGCCCGTGCGTGTGATTGTGCCAATCAAAGTAGAGGGACTGTTTTTATAAGCGCCAGCTGCCTTCCAAGAAACACGGCTGCGACTGCGGACACTCATCCTCTAGTCATCTCCGTAAATTGATATCCGTGACACGAGCGCGCGTATGGGCATCTCCAACGCCAGTTCTACTGACGAACAAGACGAAGTTGCTGCAACTGATTGAGTTGAAGGACTACCGGACCAAGGCAGGACGAAGAAAACGCGCGTGCGGTTATGGTTGCCCACGTTTCGCGGGTAGGAGAGTTCCGTTCGGCAAATCGCTGAATGGCTGGCCAGATCCCCATATTGGTTCACCACCGTCGACGCCGACCATGCAGCAAAGAAGAACGACACCGTGTCCAGTCAGTCCTCGCCCCACGCGTCGGATGTCGCTTAGGTGTTTCGGTTGCTGCTCATCCCAGTGCTGCAACCTGTTCGTACAATTCATTGATTCTGTCTCTTCGATCCTTAACCTCGGAAACCTTATACGCGTTTCCCCTCGCATCAAAGACAGGGCACTTGTAAACACTGAAACCCGCAAATCGTAAAAAGTTGTCTTCTTCAAAAGATTTAATTTCCCTGAAACGGCGGTCCGTACCGGCGGCAGCCCCACAAGCAATTAAGCTGTTGGGACTTGAAGTGTCCTGCCAACTTCCCAGAAGCCAGTCCTGGCCCGCGAGAGGACGCTGCAGGGCTACCGGGATTATCATCCCATCCATGAATAAACAGGTCTAGTGTCCTCTCGGCGAAAAGGAGCGGAAAGCGAGCAGCCCGGCCACATGCATCTATACATCGTTGTGGACTGCAAGGCCGCGAATTGCGGAACGGTTCACGTGCTCACCTATCTTGGCGAAAAAGGAAAGACTCCGCCCAGCGTGGAGTACTGGATGCCGTACCCTTGATGATTGATTGTCCAACTTGCGGCCTGACCTACGATTACTCGGATTCAGAGGAGAAGTTCAGGCAAAAAGAGCTTCCGTTAGCTCCTCCCTCCGAATACTTCAATCGGCTGGCGTTGCCTGAGTTCCTGAATACATCGCCCACGGTAGGAAGCTGACGAGAGCCATGGTCACTCTGCATAAGCCTGGTTGCCCATGCGTGGCAAAAAACGCAAGGATGGACCACCGGCCTCGTGCGCTATCGGATTTTCACTTCTCGCAGGGCGATCCCCCGAAACGCGCGTTCGAGGAAATCGCAAAAGAACTTGCCCGACGCTGGCAGATCGTCCCATACGGTTAGCGGGCTCGAAGCCACGATTTCGAGCTGCAATATTTCAGTGTCGATATGCGAAAACAGCATCCCGTCCTCCGCGCCGCGATAGCCGTCATACACCAGTGTTTTGTTGAAGTCCGCACCCGCGTAAGAGTTACTAAGAACCACGAAGTAGGAGAGTCCGCCGAACAATCTTACGATTGCATCCACTCGTTTTTGATCGTGGCGGCCAGCGAGGAAAATTGAGTGCTGATGCGGTCCCTGCTGGACTTCGTCGGCGAACTTATAGTTCACGAACTGCCGTGCTGCTGGCATTCCCGAACCCTTCATGATGAAATTGCGAACCTGCCCAAACGAATCACCGATTGCGAGACGGACACCCGCGAAGTATGCCAGACCCACGTATGCGATTTTCGCGACGGTCCGCAACCCATTCAAAGAACCAATTTCCTTTAAATCACCACCGATGTGAATCTCAGCCCTCACTGGGTCACCGGGTCCAGATTCCTGGTATCGCAGACCCTTCCCGTTTACTTCCTTCAGCAATTTCGCTTTCTGGCGTTGAGTCAAGAATCGATGGACAAACTCTCGCGTTCCGTCCGGATTCTTAATTTCAGTCACGGTTCGTTTTGGCTGAACAGAGCCGTCCGCCTTCAGTCGCCCAACGTAGTCTTTCTTATCGGTGCGGATGGTCGTGTCGACTTCGGGAACATCGCCACGCCGATTTGGGATTCGGAAGAGGGCACGAAAGGGCGCGAGTTCGGTGAACAAAGGTTTCTCGAATTTCGAGAATCCGTGATTGCAGCCAGCGCAGGAACCCTGCTTCAAGACAAGATCGCCGCCAAGAGCGGCGGGGAAAACGTGCTCGTCGGTCAGGTCTGCGGATTCTACACGGCAGAAAATGCAGGTGCTCACGAGACTTCCGGTTGCTCCTTTCCCCACGTAGCGAGAAAAGACTTCTGAGCCTGATCGACGACTTCATCAATCCCCGCCTTCGTGATCTCGTTGTAATCGCCAAGAACACTGACCACCGCGCCGTGGGCGATTATCAGCGCCTCCCTCAGCCATGCATCAGACGGAACAATTTCGACGTTGAGAACGTCATCCTCAGTCAAACTTGCTGTTTGGGCAAAGGCTCCTCCAACATCTCCGTGATGAATCGAAGAAGCAAATCGGTAGAACGTGAGGTAAAGTTTTTCCTTACCTACATCCCTCGCCATCTCTCTGATCGAAGCCTTGGACCACGACGTTCTCAGCTTTCCCTTTCGATTTTGAAAGCGAGGTGCCACTCTCGCGAAATCGGTTTCAATCCGCTGCAAGAGTTCTGCAGGAAGCTGCTTCAGTCGGTCAGGTTCGTGCTCTTTCATAAAATCCAATCTCTGCTTCTGTATCACACAGTGATAGTCGAGGTAGTCGTCCACCTGCTCCGGATGAATACGCAGGTATCCAAGCGTCACCGAAGTTTCAAACATCCCACGAGCGATCTTCATCGCATCTACGCCTGACCCGTTTAGCGCGAGTAATGATACAGAACCAATGGAATTCCAGACCATTCTCGCCAAGTGGCGGGCGATCTTGTGCAAGGGGTCGCTGAGGGACCCTCGCAATGCTGTGTTGGCGATGTCGACCAGTTCGAGACTCACAGTCCCGAAAAACTTGGGGAACTGATCGTGGACGTGCTGCCAGAAATCTGGGTATCCAACACCGACCACTTGCGGAGGGCATTCTTTTACGTCAGACATCCTGATTTTCCTTTCCGCGGTAAACCTTATTCACCCATACTACACCTCTTCGCCTATTGTTCGCTTCACGGATTTCTGGTGGCTCGCAGTGACCGCTCTCGGCGCTCGGCAGGAATGTTTTATGGCGGGTGGCCCACCTTCAACGACTTTTGTGTACACCATTCCCACTGAGGATGCCCCACGTTGGTAATGCCCGCAAGATCAAAAGCGCGGGCCACCCGGTCGAATGTTTATAGACTTCCGGTTGGGACTGCGCCGGCAAGACATCCAAAGGAATTTTCAACTGAGAACACTTTGGGTGGTGACTCTGTGCTTCGCTGCGGAGCGTGGTTCCGCAGAGCGCCTGCCAGCTCTGGGTGTCTGAAGAAGGTTCGTTGCATCGCGAACCCTCAGTTACATCCTTTTGACGTTCTAAGCGGGTTCCGTGCCCTCAAGACGACGATGCCTTACGCAAGACACGTGTCGGAAAGCGATGTTGCGCAACGGACAGCTGATGAACCGGCATGGGAGACATTCTTTGGCCCAGCCATGCCGCAACAGCTGCGGGATCAAATCGCACCGATGCGCCGATCTTGAACGAAGGAATACGATTGCCGGCGGCGAGCTTGTAGAGTTGCCGCTGGCTGATCCTCAGAAGAATGGCAAGTTCCGAGACAGTAAGAGCTTGAGATTTTTCTTGCAAGATTTCAACCAAGTTCATGGATTTACACCTTCTTTGGCGCTCCCGCATAACAGAACGTGGTGTCCGGGAAATGCGGACATTCGTACGCTTGCCATCGTTTTGAAGCGCGCCGCGCGCCTTCGCTCTGACTTCATTAGATCAGTTCGCTGATTCCGTCAAACGGATTTGACGCTGCGGGACGGTGGTCAAGAAAAAGAAGAGCCCCGGAGACTAGGGGAATCTTTCAGTCGGGCTTGACTCGGCTCCGCAAAAGAGCGGGGTCCGAGCCGGGGGAGAGACAGAAAGGAACAACCAGTGCAGAGTGCTCGAAGCGAACCTGGGTCAACGAGCCATCGCCACCAATTGTCCCCGCCGCGGCTCGGTGCTGATCGAAGGAGAGAATGCCGTTGCCAGCAGTCCGGCGTTTACTTTGCGACGGATATCGCTCCCTCGCGCATCTTTAAGATAAATCATTGTCGTTTTCACGTTTTTGTGGCCAAGCCAAGCGGCAACGGTTCGAATATCCACCCCGCTCTGCAGATGCATGGTGGCAAACGTGTGCCGGAATTTGTGAAGGTAGAACCGTTCGCAATACGGCCCGGCGGCGCAGCTCCGACCTTGTTTATCAACACAGCGGCCGCAATTCAGCTCGGCGCGCTCGGCCACAGCTTTGCAGTCTTCCAGAAACTCATCTGATGGTTTGCCGCCGCGCCGGATAAGCGGAGCCTTCGAGTGAGGGCGCGAAGGAAATATCAACTCGCTACTCGACCTCTTCCGCCGGGCTCTCAGCAACTCGACTAAAGCATCCGGAATCGGAACTTCACGGCATTGCTTGCCCTTGGGACTGAATTTGTAGTGCGGTTTTGGGGTGACCCGGACAATTCCCGCTTCCAGATCGACATCGTCGAAGAAAGCATGGCGGACCTCCTGGTCGCGGAAACCCGTGTGCAGGAAGAACTGAAAGAGGACGTATTCCTGGGGTTCACAGGCGTTGAAAAATCGCTGCATTTCCTCCGCCTTGTAGGTCTCACGCTCGGGCTCGGTGTATGTGGGCCAGTCGTCGTCCGCCAGCAACCCGCTGACGCCGAATTTCTTCAGGAACTGCACGACGATGATGGTTTTGTTTTTCACTGTGCGGGCGCACATGCCAAGCTTGTAGAGGTAGGCCTGAAAGTCCATGAGGTCGTCGCGATCGACGCTCTGGATCGTGGCCTTTTCGAGCGACGCTTTGAACAGGTTGAGCGTTTGGCGGTAGTGGACGTAGGTGGAACGCGCCTTGTTCATTTGCACGTCGCGCAGGTACTTGGCGCTGGCATCGTGAAGGTAAGTCATTCTCGCGGAGGGCTCGGGTTCCTTCACCTCGACTCCGGTTGAGCGCAGGTTCAGGATGGCTCGTTGCCGCTGGGCAGAGGCCAGGATCTCGGAGGGAATCGTGCCCACCGCCTTACGACGGCGGCGACCTTCGTGGCGCCACTCGATGAAATAGCGGCCTTCGGGATGGCGCATTTCCACGCCTTCGACGAGGACCGTATCCCAGCGAATGTTACCGTTCGGTTTGCGGGCGAGGGGGGCGAAACGCCAGCCTTCGTCGAGCTTGATGTACTTGATGATGTTGACGCGATCGGAATAGGTGTTGGTCGGCATGGCCTGTCCAAAACTTGAAAAAATCAGCGGGAAAATTCCCAAGCTGTGGTGGACAGTATGGTGGACAGTAAGGGCCTTGTCAAACGGCAAGTTGTTGATTTGTATGGGTCGGCCTGTGGAAAAAGTGCAAGCTGGCGTTCTACCGCTGAACTACTCCCGCTCGAGAGCAAGACGGCGAACGTTGCTAGATTACCACTGGCGCGCGCGAGTCACAACCGAGGGATCGCAGGGCCTTTGCCGCAAAGCAATCGAGCTGCGCTCGAACCGGACAACCGGGTTGGCTCTCCCCACATTTTTCGCGAGCCTCGTTCATTTCTTCCCGCGGTACAGACCTGCGATTCCGAATGAGTATGGCGTCCAAGTTACTTCAGCGAAGCCGGCGGCCTTCATTCGCGCCAACATTTCTTCCGGCGCGGGAAAACGCTCGACCGACGCGGGAAGATAGGCGTAGGGGCCGCGCACTCCAGAGATCATCGTACCGATGCGCGGCAGTACTTGCTTGAAGTAGACACGGTAGAGCGCGCCCATCACGCCTTTGGGTTCGCCGAAATCGAGAATGCCGCATTCGCCCCCGGGGCGAAGTACACGGACAATCTCGCACAGTCCCGCGTCGTAGTCGGCGAGATTGCGGAATCCAAAAGCCGACGTGACCAGATCGAAGTGCGCACTGGGCAGCGGAAGATTCAGGGCGTCGGCCTCGATCCAGCCGGGAGCTGAGCCATTCGCAGCGGCTGACTTAACCGTGGCCCGCTGCAACATGGCGTGAGAAAAGTCGGCTCCCAGAATCTGCGGCGAGGACTTCCCTGCCTGGCGACGCAGCGCGAAGGTCATGTCTCCTGTGCCACAGCACAAGTCGAGAATGCGCGCATCCGAACGGTTCGTGATGTGGCGGAAAGTGCGAGCCGTGCGCCGCCACCACATGCGGTCAATGTTGAACGACAGCAGGTGGTTCAGCAGGTCGTAACGCGGCGCGATCGAGGTAAACATTTCGCGCACCGCGCGCGCGGCCGAACTTTGATCGCTGGCGCCTTCCGGCGCAGCGCCAACTACGCTGGATTTATCGACCTCAGACACAATGGACGGAACCACCGCCGACTACTTCCGCTTCTTCTTCGTCTTCTTGTTGCTATCCTTCTTGCTCTTCGACGGCGCAGCCTTCAGTTGCGCGACGATGCGTTCCACCTGCAACACATGGTTCGTATCATGTCCTGCGAACATGCGCGCCATGTGCGAGATAGTTTCCTTGCCGCGCTCGAGGTGCATGCCGTAGCACTCCCACTTGTCGGGCGGAAGCGCTCTCAGCATGGCCAGATTGTTTTCTCGCAGCACGCGAAACACTTCGACCGACTGTTTCGGGTCGCGCTTGGAGTATTCAAACGTTGCCGTCCATACATCTTGATCGAAGGGTTGGATCGTAGTCCCGCTGGCTCCAATGGCCGAGCGCATCCGCCAACTGGCGACAATCTCCGCGTCAGCCAAGTGGGCGACGATTTCCGCGATCGACCACTTGCCCGGCTCGGGCTTCCACTTCAATTGTTTCGGCGTTAGGCGGTGCGTCAACTTTTTCAGCTTCGCGGCGGTAGTCTTCTGCACTTTCAGTGCGTCCTGACCATCGACGTGACCGAGAATTCGTTGGATGTATTGCGGCGCTGTTTCCTGCATAGTTCCTCCCTGACCTGCACATGATCTGCAATGCTGAAACCGATCCTATTTTCCCCAAACCCAGCCGCCGCGCGACAGGCGGCGCAACTCTTCCACTGCGTCGATCACGGCGCGCTCAGGCACGTCACTGGCAACTTCCACTTTGCCGATTTCGCGCGGCAGAATGAAATGCACCACGCCGTTCTGCGTCTTCTTGTCGGACTGCAACCGGGCGAGAATTTTCCGGGAACTCACATTCACTTCCGGCAGACGTCCCAGGCTGAGTACTGCATCGGCGATACGGCCCGCGGTCACGCTGTCGGTGCGTCCCACATTGAGCGCAATGTTGGTGGCGGCGATCATGCCCCAGGCAACCGCTTCGCCGTGCAACAGCCGCCGGTAGCCGGTTTCAGCCTCCAGCGCATGGCCAATCGTGTGGCCCAGGTTGAGCACGCGGCGCAGTCCGTCCTCGCGCTCGTCGGCGGAAACCACCTCGGCCTTCAGCCTGACGGATTGCGCAATCAGCCACTCCAGGTCCACGGGATCGCGTTTCAGAATGCGCGCGCGATTCTGTTCGAAGCGTAGAAACAACTCTACGTTTCCGATGACGCCGCACTTCAGCGCCTCGTACAGTCCCGCACGAAATTCGCGATCCGGCAGGGTCTTCAACACCGTGGGATCGATCAACACCACGCGCGGATGATGGTACGTGCCCATCAGATTCTTCCCGGCAACCAGGTTCACGGCCGTCTTGCCGCCGATCGAGGCGTCGACCTGCGCCAGCACTGTGGTCGGAATCTGTACCAGATCCACGCCGCGCATGTAGAGCGATGCCAGCAGTCCGCTGACGTCGCCCACAACTCCCCCGCCGAGCGCCACGATCACGGCTTTCCGGTCGGCTCCCAGTCTCGCCAGCTTTTCGGCCATGGTTTCGAGCGTGGCCAGGCGCTTGGAGGGTTCGCCATCGGGCAAGGCGATCACTTGCGGTGCGAAGCCGGCAGCCTTCAGCGAACGCACGAGTTTTGCTCCCCAGCGTTTGCGCACCGGAGGAACGGTTACCACGAAAATGCGGCTGGCCTGCGGCAGCAGTTCGCTCAGGACGGAACCGGCCCGGGTCAGGAGGCCATTCTCAATCACAGCCTGATAGGGCCGCGGGGGCACGTGGATCGTCACTTGCGACATGCGGTTTCCATCATAGCGTATGCGGCGAAAATGTCTGAGTTCAGCTATGCCCCGCTCTTCGCGGGAAACGCCACTGACGCCGCAATCGAAATCAGCAGCACCCCGGCTACAACACCTAAAGTCGCGGCAACTGGAACGCGGTAATAATCGGCTGCGAGCATTTTCGCACCCACCAGAATCAGCACCAGCGCCAGCCCGTAGTGCAGGAAGCGGAAGACTTTCATCAGACCCGACACTGCGAAATACATAGAGCGCAGACCCAAAATCGCGAACACGTTCGAGGTATAGACGATGAATGCATTCAGTGTGATGGCGAGAACGGCGGGAATGGAATCGACCGCAAACAGCACGTCGGTCGTTTCGATCACCAGAAGCACCACCAGAAGCGGCGTGGCGTAAAGACGGGCATTTTCCTGCGGGTTACGCACAAAGAATTTTCCACCCCGGTAGTCGGCGGTGACAGGAATGATCTTGCGCAGAGCCTTTACCACTGGATTGGAGGCGGGATTCACCTTGTGCTGTCCCGTCATCAGGCGCAGGCCGCTGACCACCAGCAAACCTCCGAAGACGTAAAGAATCCAATGGAAGCGGGACAGCAACCCAACGCCGGTGCCGATGAAGATGCCGCGCATGAGCAGCGCGCCGATCACGCCCCAAAACAGAACGCGATGCTGCTGCCCCTCCGGCACCGCAAAATAATTGAAGATCAGCAAGAAGATGAACAGGTTGTCGACGCTGAGCGAGAGCTCCAAAACGTAGCCGGTGACGAACTCCAGCGCCACCTGGCGCCCCTGCCAGAAATAAATGAGGACAGCGAATAAACTGGCGAGGCCGACGTATAAGAGAGTCCAACCCAACGCCGCGCGAAAGCCGACGACCCGGCCCGCGCGATGAAAAACCCGCAGGTCTAGAACCAGCAAGCCCAGCGCGAAGAGGTTGAAGAGAATCCAGAAATAGAACAATTCGGGTTCCGAGTGACAGGAATTGTTGATTGCTGATTGTTGATTGTTGATTGAAAAACTCGAGAATACCTGTGCCGCAGGTTTTCAATCGACCATCAGCAATCAACAATCGGCAATTTACTTCTCTCTTCCCCGCGTACCATTTACCCATTCATCCCAAATGCCGTCGGCCTTGAGCATGTCTACGCTGTTGGTGTCGCGCATGGTCTGCTCGATCTGTTCATGCGTAAGTCGCGGACCAATTTTCTCGTACAAGTCCGCCAATCCAAAACTCAACTCGGCGGCCTCGGCGACGTGTTTCTTCAACTGCGGAAAGTCCACTTTGTCGTAGGTGTCGGAGACGGCGTGATAGTTCTCCAGATAATTTGCCTCCAATCTGATCGGCCGCAAACGTGGGTACGCCCTCCAGCATGAAATCGAAATGATCCATGCCCCACTCCATATCGAGCTTGATATCTTTCACATCGAACTGCGCGAGGGGAGCGATCAGGTCTTTCGCGGTATAGAGAATGTCTTTGCGGCCGCCAATGGAGAACCCAGTTGTCTTGCCCGTTCCCGAATCGTAGATGATCACGCCCGCGGCTTTGTCGAGTTCGCGGCGATGGGCGAAGGCGTACGCGCGCGAGCCGAGAAGTCCCTCCTCTTCTCCGGAGAACAGAATGAAGCGGATAGTGCGGCGCGGCCTTAATCCAGAGGCCTTGATGGCTCGCAGGGCGTCGACGACCAGGGCGGCGTTGCAGCCGTCGTCGAGCGCGCCGGTCCCAAGCTCCCAGGAATCGAGGTGCGCGCCCAGGATCACGAATTCATCCGGCTTTTCGCTGCCCCGGATCTCCGCGACCACGTTGGAAGCTTTGATCGGCCCGCCAATCTGATTCGGAATCGAGAGGTCGGCCCATACCAGATTTCCCGCGGCCAGCAGGCGCGCGATGCGTTCGCCATCCTCACGTGCCACCAGCACCAACGGAATGCGGTCGATTTCGCCGGCGTGGGTGTTGGTGTGGCGATACAGAATGTCGTGCTCGCGCGTCGCCATGAAAGCAACCGCCTTGGCTTTGGCCTTCACCGCGAGATCGATGATGGGACCAGACTTCGTATATTCGGCAAAAAGATCGTCCCATGTCTTTAGAACGACGGTGTGAACCAGAACGATCTTGCCGGAAATATCTCCGGCCTTCTTGAACTCGGCTTCGCTGCCCTGGCCGACATCGACCATCGGCACATGCTTCACCGGAGCCAGAGCCGGGGCCCATGCCATGGAAACCGCCCGCACGCGGAACGGGGACAGCACCGTGCCGCCGCCCACCCCAGTGGCGCTCACCTGGTACGCCGTGGTTGCGGTCATCTCGGTGTCGCCTTCGGACCAGGAGACTGGAATAGTGAAACCCTCGGTGTGAACGCTGTCGGCGCCCGCGGCCGTGAAAGCCTGTATTCCCCAGGAAACGGCGTGCTGCATGGCGACGGTGCCGGGCACGCGTCCGCCAATCTCGTCGGTCAGGCGATGTAGATTGTTTTCCAGCGGCGAAGGCTGGAGAGCAACCTGAATGATCTGGTTCAATTTTGTCGTGTCGGCGGGAGTCGCGGCAAGGCTGATAAAGCTGAAGAGACACACCAGGAACAGGGTCTTCACGGTTCGCATGTTGGCTGCATTAGAAATGAAATTCAGGAAAAGCGCAAAATGGAGAACAAGGAAACCTAGAACCACGAAGGTTCACGAAGGAAGGCCGCAAGAAAGGAACTCCTTCTTGAGACTTCGTGTCCTTCGTGGTTGATGTTCTTGCTCTTGCACGTATCACACCCGCGATCACTTCGGCGGCAGCGGTTCCATTTTGTCGAGGATGCGCACCGTCTCCAGCATCACGCTGCCCACAATTTCCAGGCTCTTGGGGCTGAGCTTGTCGACCGTGTCCTGCGGGGTGTGCCAGAAGACGTTGTTGTAGCCATACGAAAAATCGATCAGGTCCGCAGAAGGAACGCCCTTCTTCAGGAAAGGAACGTGATCGTCCTCCATCACGATTTTGTTTGCGCCAAAGTGCGACTGTTCGCCCAGACGCGTCGCAGCCTCATAAACAACATCTTCAAGCCAAGGCGTGGAGCTGCCCTCGCGAAGAATGTCGAGGTCCGCGTCGCCCACCATGTCGGCCAACAGAAATGCCTTGATCTTTTTCAGCGTGCCGTCAGCCTGCCATTTGTCCGCTAGATGCGAGATCCCGTACAGGCTGTCGGACATAAAGTCGACTTCGGTATCCGGCTTCATCGCTTCCTCCGCGTCATCCCACACCAGCCACACGCTGTAGCCATCGCGCGCCTTTCCCGGCACCGCGCCTCGTAGCTGGTTGGCCAGTTCAAGCAGTAGCGCGCTGGAAGAGCCGCCGTCGTTCGCGCCCACATACTTGGTCTTGCGCAGCGGATAATTCGTGTCGTAGTGGCTGGCTATGACGATGATGCCGTCCTTCGTGCCGGGAAACTTCGCGATAAGGTTGTGGACCGGAAACTTGCCTTCCGGGGTATCGGCGGTAAATACGTCATTCTCAACGTCGTCTCCCTTCAGACGAGCGACGAAATAGTCTTCGACCTTCTTATGATTGGCGCTGCCCAGGGGACGCGGGCCGAACTTCACAATGTCTTTCACATACTGCATGGCGCGGTCGCCGTCGAACACGGGCGGCGGGCCGCTGTCAGGCGGGAATGTCAGCGCCGGACTAGCGGTGTCCGCTGCACCAGGCGTGGGCGGAGCCTGAACCTGCGCCGTTTCCTTATCGCGATCACAAGCAAGAAACGTCAGCGCGCCCGCCAGCAGAATCCAGCGCAGCGAATTTGCGACATTCATTGTCATGGTCATTGTCACTGCCACTATGCCTGCTTCTCTTTCCGCGCCAGGCGTCGTTTGGGGTGCACGGCATAAGCCACGCCGATGCTCAGCGCGTACAAGACCAGCATGGGCGCGGCGAAAACGCACATGTTTACGATGTCGGGCGTGGGCGTAACAATGGCCGCAATAATAAAAATCACCAGAATCGAGTAGCGGAAGTTCTTGATCATGAACTCCGGACTCATGATCCCCATGAACGCCAGGAAGAACACCAGAATCGGCATCTCGAAAATCAGGCCCATACCGAGCACGACGCTGAGAAAGAGCTGCGTGTATTCGCCGATCGTGATCATGGGCTGGAACTGCCTACCGAACCCGATCAGAAAGTCCAGTGCCCGCGGATAGACAATCCTGTAGCCGAAGTATCCGCCCGTGGTGAACAGCGTGATGGTCGAAACCATGAAGGGCACAACGTAGCGTTTCTCGTTGCGGTAGAGACCGGGCGAAATAAACATCCAGACCTGGTAGAGCACATACGGCGAAGTAAGGAATAGACCGGCCATGGCCGCAATCTTCAAGTAAAGGTTGAAGGGATCGGTAGGGTTCAGGAAGACCAGCTTTTCCGGCAAGTTGTGCTTGCGCAGCACGTCGACGATCGGCTTCTGCATGAAGCCAAACAGCCATTCCGCCTTCCACCAGCAGATGCCGAATCCCACGGCTACTGCGATGATGGAATGGACGAGGCGCTTGCGCAGTTCCTCCAGATGATCGAGGAATCCCATCGTCGGCATGGGATCTTTTTCGGTTTCGCCGCTGTCTCCCGCGGCCGCAAATTCAGACATGCGACTCCTGCGAGGCCGGCGGCGCAACCTCACCGGAGGCGGGAACCGGCTCAGGCGTCGCGGAGGAGCCGGTCGTCGCGAACAGAGGCTCGTCTTCTGCAGGAACAACGGCCGGAGCGGGCGTGGCCGGCGACGACGCTATGCTCGCCTCGACCGGAGCGGCAGTCAGGGTCCGGCTCGTCGTGCCCTCCGGAGCCGGGCTGGGCGGCAGGATGGTCCGCTTGCTCTCGACCTCCAGATGAGCAACTTCCTGTTCAATCTGCGCCTTAAACTCGTTCGAAGCCCGCTTGAACTCGTTCATATACTTCCCGACCTGGCGCGCGATCTCCGGCAACTTCTTGGGCCCGAAGATGATCAGAGCCAGTAAGAAGAGGAAGATCGTTTCGGAAAAGCTCATGCGCTTCATCATACTGCCGCGGCCGGAAAGGCGGCAATGATGATGAGACAAGGTGATGACAAGTCGCGCGCCCGTTTCGATCTCATCCGCATCAGTCGCGGGAGGCGTCATCCCGAACGCAGCCGTTCTTCAGGCGGAGTGAGAGCCTGCCCTGAGCGAAGTCGAAGGGGATCTCGCGTGTGACGAGTACGCCTTGAGACAAATCGCTTTGCTCCCGGATGCAACTTTCTTGGCGACCGGGCGTGCCGACGCCTTATGATGTTGCCGCCATGCAACTCTGGTTCGCCCGCGGCAGTGAAGTTTCGATTCGCGAACAACTGGTGACGCAGGTCATTCTCGGAATTCTGAGCGACGACCTCGCGCCCGGCCAGCGCCTGCCCAGCACGCGCGAACTGGCGCGACGCTTTCATCTACACGCCAACACGGTCAGCGCCGGATACCGGCAACTTCAGAAGGACCGCTGGGTCGAGTTCCGCCGCGGCAGTGGAGTCTATATTCGCGCCACCAAGCCGGAAACGCCGCCCACACCGGCGCTCGCGCTCGATCAAATGATCGCCCGCGTCTTCCGCTCGGCGCGCAAGCTGGGAGTGTCGTTGCCCGCGCTGCGGACGCGGCTGCGGCAGTGGCTGGAGTTGCAGCCTCCCGATCATTTCCTGCTGATCGAGCCGGACGAAGAGTTGCGGCGCATTCTGGCCGCGGAGATCGCCCGCGCCGTGAAGTTCCCGGTCCAGTCGTGCGGAGTCGAGGATTGCACAGTCGCTTCCGAAGGCGTTCCCGTAGCGTTGCCGAATCGCGTGGCGGCCGTGAAAGACTTGTTGCCAGCCGGAACCGAAGTGCTCACGCTGCAACTTCGATCCGTCCCCAGTTCGCTCGCCGGATACTTGCCGGCTCCCGCCGGATTGCTGGTGGGTGTCGCCTCCCGCTGGCCAGAGTTTCTGAAGGTGGCGCGCGCCGTGTTGAGCGCCGCCGGGTTCCATCCCGACAGCCTCGTCTTTCGCGACGCGAAAGAACCGAACTGGCAGCGCGGCATGAAGCAGACGGTCGCAGTAGTGTGCGACACGCAGACCGCCGCCGAGCTTCCCGCGGGCTGCCGCGCGATTCCCTTCTCCTTACTCTCGGAAACGTCCATCGAAGAACTGCGGCGTTACGAAGAGTTCATCCGCCAGCCCATCGAATCGTTGTGACACAGCCAATACGTCAACATAGGAGGCGCTTGTGAAGGAACTGCTGGCCGATACCGCGGCACGCGCTGCACGCTACACCGCCGGGATTGGCACCCGAAGAGTAGCTCCGACAACAGAGGACATCGCGCGGCTGGAGGTCCTGGGCGGCCCATTGCCCGAGAATCCCTGCGAACCGGAAGAGGTTCTGGCGCTGCTCGACGACATCGGATCGCCCGCGACAGTGGCGACCACTGGTGGACGCTACTTTGGATTCGTCATTGGCGGCTGTCTTCCCGCGGCATTGGCGGCGAATTGGCTGGCCGGGGCTTGGGACCAGAATGCGGCCATGCAGGTCATGTCGCCCACGGCGTGCCGCATCGAAGAGATCGTGATGACCTGGATGGCCGATCTGCTCGGTCTGCCGGCAGACGCTGGCATGGGATTCGTCACCGGCACCACGATGGCGAACTTTTCCGCGCTGGCAGCGGCGCGAACCGCGCTTCTGAAGCGCGCTGGTTGGGACGTTGAGGAAGATGGCCTGTTCGGCGCTCCCCCGATCAACGTTGTGGTCGGCGACGAAGTTCACGTCTCCGTGCTCAAGGCGTTGACTCTCCTCGGCCTCGGACGCTTGCGCCTGACGCGGGTTCCCGCCGACGATCAGGGACGAATGCGGGCCGAGGCGTTGCCGCAGCTCGATGATCGCACCCTGATCTGCGTGCAGGCGGGCAACGTGAACACCGGTGCGTTCGATCCCGCGAGAGAAATCTGCACTCGTGCCCACGAGGCGGGAGCCTGGGTGCACGTCGACGGCGCATTCGGATTGTGGGCCGCCGTTTCGCCCACCTACGCTCCGCTGCTGTCCGGCGCCGGAGAGGCCGACTCCTGGGCCATCGACTGCCACAAGTGGCTGAACGTGCCTTACGACTCGGGGATGGCAGTGGTGCGGCAACCCGAGCATCTGCACAAAGCCATGACATTGAGCGCCGCGTATCTGACGCCAAGCGAAAAACGTGAGCCGTGGCACTACGCGCCCGAGGGCTCGCGGCGCGCCCGCGGCGTGGAACTATGGGCGGCCTTGCGATCTCTGGGCCGCAACGGCTTGCGGGAGATGATCGAACGCAACTGCCGCCAGGCCCGGCTCTTTGCCGATCGCCTTCGGGCCGCCGGATTCGCTGTGCTAAACGAAGTCGTTCTGAATCAGGTGCTGGTTTCCTTCGGCAGCGCGGAAGAAACTCGCCGCGTGATCGCCGCCGTCCAGTCGGATGGAACCTGCTGGTGCGGCGGTACAGAGTGGCACGGGCACACAGCCATGCGAATTTCGGTGTCAAGCTGGGCCACCACCGACGACGATGTCGAGCGCAGTGCGGCCGCCGTGATCAGGATCGCGAAAGCCGCCAAATAAGCCTTCATGTGACACTTGAGAAAGCGTCCCAGACGCGCCTGTTCGATCAATAGATATCCCCTACGCTGAACTCACTGGTAATTGAGACTGATACCTGAGGAGGTGCAGCGTGAGGAGATACACGGCATTGGTTCTAATTCTGCTTCTTTCTTTGCTGAGCGCTATGCCGGCAGCAGCGGCCGATGATTGGCGCGTGAAGTATATCGGCGGAACGACGCCAGGTATGAGCGCGGGAGTGGTCGGAAGCCTCGACACTACCTCCGAAACGTCGCTGATATTCCAGTACGCAGGGAACAAGATTTCGATTCCCTACGCGTCCGTCGACTCATTCGATCACGCCGAAGAGGTGGCCCGGCATCTAGGGGTTCTGCCAGCGATCTTTGTCGGCCTGTTGAAGGCCCGCCAGCACCGTCATTACTTCCGCATTTCCTACCGTGGTCCGAACGAAGTCGCCCAGGTAGTTGAATTCGAGGTGCCGAAGCACATGCCACGCCCTCTGCAAGCCGTGCTGGACGCTCGCGTTCCGCGAACACCGTCCTCGCCCAATCCTGACAAATCATGTCTACCGTGCAGCCATCAGGATTGACGGTGCGTCACTCCACACGTGTGACACTCCAGGAACTGCAACAAGCGTGCCCATGCTGTCGGTATTGCGGTCCTACGATGCGTGCTTGAGGAGTACGACGGGAGGCGATTATGAAGCACACGTATGGATTTCTCTTTGGGTTGCCTTTTCTGCTGCTGGCATCGACCGCGCTGGCGCAAACCGATATTCCGCAAGCCACAACCGATCTCAGCGCGAGCGGGCACGTAGCCTTCGCGCGCTGCGCCCACACGCCGACGGACAACGATTGCGCCGGTGAGATCAGCCCGACGAACGGACATAACTCGAATTCCACAACCACGCTGGCCCAAATGCCCCACCGGATGCCCGGCCCCATGCCCGGTCCCATGGGAGGGCCGCCGATGGTCCGGCCCGGTATATGGATGTCACGGCCGAGTACCGCCCACGTGCTGATCGGCGGACTGATCGGATTCGGCTTCGGAGTGGCCGCCGGTGCCCGGGGAAGCGCAGGCGTTCGCGGGTCGATTGGAATCGGCGCACTCTTTGGGTTCATTGGCGCGGGCATTGGCGCCGGCATCCCGTCGTTCCCCAGTCCACGCTACTACCGGCGCGACTGGCCGGACGACGACGAGGACGCGTCCCGATCCAAGCCAGCCTCGTCTGGACCGAATCCGGTGCGCCAGACGGCGGCGAGGCAGCCGGATCTCGCCCCAAACGACCACCGCAGATCAGAATCCTCGCGCCCTCTCCGCAGAAGCGCCCTAAATTGTGCCATTTCAAGGCGCTAAGGAACCCCTAATGCCCGCTCCCGCATCTCATGATTAGACCCCGATTTCGGGATAGTTACTGTTGGTGACTATCCCGGTCCGGGGCAGTCTAAGAGGGTGATATACTGCGTCTATTCAGCGCGGTAGCTGGGGTGATGGCACGCCCTCAACCGAAGGAACATCCAAGATGGCACGTAGTTCACGCCGGTCTCTCTTCCTCGTAGTTTTTTTCCTCGTGGTCTGCGGATTCCTGGGCATCGTGTTCGCCCAGCGCTCCGGCCAGTCGTCATCTCTCACCGAGTCTGACGTTAAAGACAGCCTCAAGCAATTCACCGACGTCTACTCGGTCATCGAGGAAAACTACGCCGAGCCCGTGAATGCCGATAAGGCCATCTACAATGGCGCGATCCCGGGCATGCTGCACGCGCTCGATCCGCACTCCAATTTCTTCGATCCCAAGTCGTACGCGCTCATGCGCGAAGATCAGCGCGGCAAATATTACGGCGTGGGCATGACCGTCGGCCCGCGCAACAACAAAGTGATCGTCATCTACCCCTTCACCGGGACGCCCGCTTATAAGGCCGGCATTCATCCCGGCGACGTGATCATCGCCGTCGACGGCAAGTCAACCGAGAATATGAGCACAAGCGATGTGGCCGATTTGTTGAAGGGGCCCAAGGGCACGACGGTCCACATCAGCATCGCGCGTGAGCAAGTGGACAAGCCGATGGAGTTCACGCTGATTCGCGACGAAATTCCGCGCTACAGCGTCGACGTTCATTTCCTGATTCGCCCCGGCGTTGGCTACATGCACGTTAACGGATTTAACGAAACCACCGAGCACGAAGTCTCCGACGCGCTCGACCAGTTCGGCGATCTCAAGGGACTCATCCTCGATCTGCGTGGCAATCCCGGCGGCCTGTTGAGTGAAGGCGTTGGCGTGGCTGACAAGTTCCTGAAGAAGGGTCAGCTGATCGTTTCCCATCACGGCCGCGCTTCGGCTGAGAAGCGCTACATCGCGCAACACGGCAATGGCGGCAAGGAATATCCCATTGTTGTGCTGGTAAACCGGCTGACGGCATCGGCAGCGGAGATTGTTTCCGGCGCAATTCAGGACCACGACCGCGGCTTGATCGTAGGAGAGGTCACGTTCGGCAAGGGTCTGGTGCAGACGGTGTATCCCTTGTCGGAAAACACCGGCCTGGCATTGACCACCGCTCACTACTACACGCCCAGCGGCCGGCTGATTCAGCGCGACTATAGCAACATTTCGCTCTACGATTACTACTACAACCGCGATACCGCTGAGAGCACGAACATGGCGAATCGCGAAGTAAAGCTCACTGACAGCGGACGCACCGTTTACGGCGGCGGCGGCATTATGCCCGACGTCAGCATACCACCGGTAAAGACGACGCATTTCCAGGACACGCTGCTGCAGCATTACGCGTTCTTCAATTTCGCCAAGCGCTACGTGGTGAACCATCATCCCGCGAAGAATTTCGAAGTCGACGACGCGACTCTGCAGGATTTCCGCAAGTCTCTGGACGAGGCGTCGATTCCCTACACGCAGGCGGACCTGATCGATAACAACGACTGGATCAAGTCCAACATCAAGGCTGAAATCTTCGTCGATGCATTCGGCCAGGATGAAGGCATGAAGGTGCGTGCCGAGTCCGATCCCGAAGTGATCAAAGGTCTGGAGCTTCTGCCCCAGGCAAAGGCATTGGCCGACAGCGCCAAGAGAATTGTGGCCGAGCACAACGCGGCCCCGGCGTTTAATCGGTAGGCTCTCACGCTTTCTCGGAGGCCCGGACTCGTTCCGGGCCTTTTTTAGTCTGGCGGGCAGGCACAGCACAGAGCGCGAAACGGGGACCAGCGGGTTCATTGACTTCGCCCTCCTGCCGTGTGAAAATCCGCGAAAGAGGCTGCTTTTGCAGGGCAACGGCGACGGATCCGGAAGTTGGGCGTCCTCCCATTTGGCGCCTCTGAGCTCAGAATGGATCTTTTCCAACATCGTGGAAAATGCGCTGACCGGCCGCACTCGGCCCCGATTCACCTGAGGCCGATTTGAAGCCAGCTATTTTGTTGGGCGCGGAGATGCTGGCCGTTGCTGCCGCGGTGACCGATCTGCGCAGCCGCCGCATCCCGAATTGGCTGACGGTGCCGGGATTGCTGATCGGGCTGGCCGCGAACGGTTTACTCGGGGGCTGGAGCGGGCTCAAGACTTCCCTGCTGGGCGCAGCAGTCGGTCTGGCTCTGTTGTTGCCGTTCGTGCTGTTGCGCAGTCTGGGTGCGGGCGACTGGAAGCTGGCTGGCGCGTTGGGCGCATTTACCGGCCCGGGAGTGCTGGTCGATCTGCTGCTGGCATCGGTTTTTGTGGCCGGAGTGATGGCGGTGATCCTGGTGATTTACAAAGGACGAACGCGGCAAACGATTCGCAACATCGGGCACATCCTGATTTCGCTGGTGACGTTCCGGTTGCCGGGGGCGCGAGTCTCGCTCGATAATCCGGATTCCCTGAAGGTGCCGTACGGAGTGGCCCTGGGATTCACCGTGGTGCTTTATGGCATTGCCTGGAAGCTGGGAGCCGTGGCGTAGGATGAATTCCATACCCTCCAATTCTCGCGAAAGCATTCTTCGCAGATCCACCCTTCGCCGTCTGGCGGGCGAAACTCGCGGCGCCGAAATCGCCGAAGCCGCCGCCGTGCTGCCGCTCATGTTCATGATGTTGCTGGGAATCTTCTGGTTCGGCCAGGCCTTCAGTATGTATGGCACCATCACGCGGGCGGCCCAGGAAGGCGCGCGCGCCGCCGTGGCTCCGGCGTGTACAACCTGCGGAACTGCGGTGACTCCCGCAACCAATGCCTACAACGCCATCCAAACCGTTCTCACCACCGCCAAGCTTGATCCCACAAAGATGCAGCAGCCGACGACCACCCCGAATTTGCTTGCCTGCAGCACTGGCACCGCCCAAGCTTGCGATGGCACTCCCTCCAATGTATGCATTCAGGAAAGCGTTCAGTTGTCGATGCGAGCCGGGGGCGGCGTCGGAGTGTGCGGAACTTCTGTAAGTTTTCAGTATCCCTTTCAATTCTGGCTGCCCTTTACCAGCCTGAATAAGCAGCAAATCCTGCTGAGCGCATCCGCCCGCATGCGATTGGAGACCCATTGATGCTCCGCCTGTGCTGCCGCCTGTGTCGCGATGACCGCGCCGCGCAGATCGTGGAGTTTGCCGTCGCTCTGCCCTTGCTGGTGGTGTTCGTGGTGGGTATTTTTGACTTCAGCGGCGCATTCACGCTCAAGCAAAAGCTGACCAACGTGGCACGAGATGCCGCGCGCGCCGCGGCGTCCGATCCCGCATCCGACCTGACCGCGCCGGAAAATGGGGTGACTGGGCCAATCTCAGTCTGGGATGCTTTTCAAATCGTCGACAATTATCTGATCAGCAATCATCTCAGCGATTGCGGCCTGAAACTGACCAGCACGGCCGGACTGACCTGGACCTACACCGGGACCACGGGATGCCCGGCCGGCGGCCTGACTCTGATCGTGAATCGCGGCTACTATTTCCCCGCATCCGCGACCGGGCAGCCCGCCAGTCTCGATTGTTCGCCGCAAGCCGCGGGCGCGCAGACGGCTGTCATCGCCACCTGCGTCAGCATTCAGTATCCTTACCAGTGGCGGTTTGGCCGCGTGGCCAGCGTGTTAGGTTCGGCCACCGCACTCCCCATGCAGATCGATGCGTCCGCGGTTGCCATGAACGAGAACTGAGAACCGAAGTAAGAAGAAGAAAGAACGAAGAAAGCAAAGAAGGCATATGAGAGCGCCCGCAATCCGCAGACCGAGTCGTAATCGAGTTCCGTCTGGCCCGGAGCGCGGGATCACCATGATTCTGGTCGCGCTGGCCATGGTCGCCATCATTGCCATGGCTGCGCTGTCGATCGATGTGGTCACGCTCTACTTGGCGAGAGAAGAAGCGCAGCGCTCCGCTGATGCCGCTGCCCTCGCGGCGGCGAGAGTGCTCTCGATCTCCGGGATTACTGGGACAGGATCTCCGAATCCCTCGAATCCCACGGTCAACGGATATTGGGTAACCATCTGCGGAGGAACCTCGAGCGTTGCCTCCCAAACCGCCCAGGCGGTGGGCATTCAAAACGGAGTAGGAAGCCTCGCGCCGACGACTGTTACCGTCACTTACTCGGCCGGAAGCGGAGGCAGCGCCGCTTCGAGCACGAACTGCTCCGGTCTTCCCGCGGCATTCGGCGTCAATCCCATGGTCACGGTGCAGGTCACGCGCGCCAGCATGCCTACGTTTTTTTCGCGCATCTGGGGAAATACCGGGAACAGCGTGAGCGCCACCGCCACGGCGGAAGCGTACAATCCGTCCAATTCCGGAAACGTTGGCAACGGCGCAGGTGGCAACATTATTCCCGTGCTGCCGCGCTGCGTAAAGCCATGGGTCGTACCGAACCATGATCCCCTGAACCCTGGCCCAGTTAGTGGCAATTATTGCGACCAGGCGGGCGGTCCCGGCGCATGCAACCCTCTGGTGAATACCTCGACCGGAAGGATCTCACAGGAGGGAATCTCGCTGAACGGCCTTGGCGCCAACGGCACGGTCGGAGAAACTTTCTGGCTGATCCCGGACTGTCAGTTCGGCATTCCGGCCACCTGTCAATTTCGCAGCGGCTTGCAGCCACAAGCCAACTACTACAACAACGGCCTCAACTCGGTGAAGCACAACTTTCCGCCGAGCCTGCTCTACGTGCCGGGCCAGATTGGAACGCCCGTGATTGCGGTTCCTTCGTGCACATCGGGAAATGGCTACGAAGAGGCAATCGAGGGCTGCGACCAATCCACGAACTATCAATGCGGCGTGCAGAACGCGAATACCGTCGATTTGGATTTAAATCCGGGCGGCGGAGGCTGGACCACCAGTGGCGTGCAATGTCTCACCCGGCAAAGCGACGCCACCAACTACACCAGCTCCAGCGGTCAGGATTATCTCAACCCGTTTGGCGCTCCCAATGCGTATCCTTTCCAGATCCTCGCCGGCAGTAGCACTCCCCTCTCCAGCATGGCCGGGAATCCGATCAGCAGCAGCAATTCCATCGTTTCGCTGCCCATCTACGACGACTCGCCGCCCCATACGATCAGCAACAATCAGGGCCAGACTACGGTAACCTTCGTTGGATTTCTTCAGGTATTCATCAACGCAGTTGACACCTACGGAAACGTGAATGTGACCATTCTGAACGTGACCGGCTGCAGCAATGGCCAGGGAACAGACCCGGTTTCCGGTGGAGTGCTCGGTTCTTCCCCGGTGCCCATCCGGCTGATCACGCCTCCTTAGGCGCGCGCCCGCCCGCATCTAAATCTAGATCTTCAAGATGAAGAGACTACTGGTCGGGTGTGTTGTCTTCCGGCGGAGGAGCGCCGTCAGGCTGCGGCCGGCCAGTGACCGGAGAAGGGTTGCTGGCTAGCGGTTGCGCAGGCACGGGTTGTGCGTCGTCCTCGGCCTGAGCGCTTTGCACCGGAGCGAGCGGCATGGCGCCGCCGTCTGTGCGCGGACTTAGAATCACGCGATCCAGTTGCCGCGGATCATTCTCCGAGCTGAGAATCAGAAAATTAAACCGGGAACCATGCAGCAACTGCGCCAGAACCTCTGGCGCCGGTGCCGGACCCAGGTCAACCACAACTCTTTCCTGATCGGCCCCGGGCGCACTTGCAACAATGGCGCCCGTTTGCTGCTGCACCGCGAACAGCACTTCCGACAGCGTGGCTTTATTGGCCTTGATCGCCAACAGCCCATCATGAAAGGTCACATCGAGCGGCTTGACCGGCGGTGCGACCGGAACCGGTTCGGCTGCAGTGGTGTAGTTGGCAGCGACCAGGCCGGGACGGGATTGCGCAGCGTCGGGAGAATCATCGCCAGCGGAGCTATCTGGCGGTACGCCCGTGATTTTGATAATGGTCGTCCGCCCGTAAGGAAAAACCTGATACGACTGCGCCGTCTTCAGATCGAGAACGATGCGCGTAACCGGTGGCTTGGACTGGAACAGTCCAAAGCGAACATCTTTCACTTCTCCCCGGTTCACCGATTGATTGCGCATCTCGGCCCCGGGAGTGGAATTGGGAAAATCAATCACCAGCCGGTCGGGCCCAGTGAGAACTCGCGTCTGCGGAACCACTCGCTCGCTGGCCTCGACCTCAATTTCAACCGCGTCTTTACTACCGAGTACTTTCACCGCGCGGACCGAAATCTGCCCCTGCGCTGCCGCCGCCAGGCTGAGAGGCACGCAGAGTCCCGCCAGCAGCAGCCCGCTCATAACGATTCGGGGAAAACTGTACATGGATACCTGTGCCCGGGCGGTCTTCTCCGGGGGGCTGTTTCTAAGATTCTGTGAATCGACCTGACGAACGGTCCTAGCGCGATTGTAGCAGTGACGGTTCAGCGGGGGGCTTACTTTGGTATTAGAACCGCTGAGTGGAGGGGTCCGGCAGCTACCTGTCAAGAACGTCATTGTCCTCGTAGCGAAGCGAAGGACCTGTGTACTTGAACGCGCGAGTCCAGAGGTTCTTCGCCTCGCTCGGATGACAGTTCAAGATAGTGGGGAACATCTCCGGGGCGTTTACGTTCTGGCGAACCTGCGCTGTATCGTCCAAATCGCGGCCAAGCCGGCCGCGACCAGCAGCCACGTGCCCGGCTCAGGAACCTCGCCCCCGCCGCCGTTGCCCGGCGAACAAGGATTTCCCTTGCCCTTCTTACCGCCGCCACCACCCGATCCGGTTTGTTTCTTGCCGGCTCCGCACACGCCCGGCAGAGGCGGCGGAGCGATCGGTATCCACGTTCCACTCCCAAACGGAGTGTACAAACTCAGCGGCGGAGCCGGCCCCACTCCCGGGGGATTGAGCAACGCGGACTGGAATGGAACTGGAGGAGTCTGGTTCGCAGTCCCAAGCTGAGGATTCATCTGCTCCTCGAATTTTACGACCGGTGGCTCCGACGACGAAGTTGCCTGCTGCGGAACTTCTTCGACGCGATTCGCGCACCGGGTGCGCGCTGTGATCTTGCCATCGGTGATGACCGTCTCACCCTTTTTGAGTTTCACTCGGCGGCGCGTCCAGTAGACTTTGTTGCCGATGCGATACGAAATATACGCAGTACGCTCGAGCACGAGCCGCACCACGCGGGCATGGTCATAATCGAAACCCGCATAGTGTCGCGCCACCACCGGATCATGCTCGGCTGCCCACTTCAACTCCTGCGCATCCTTCACTCCGCCAGGCACAACCGAATAGGGATACACCGGGCGGTTCTCCATCTGCCGCAGAGATTCCTGCTGGGCGAGCACCATCGTGTTTCGCGACGCTTCGGCGGCCTGACGATCTGGCTCGACCGTTTTCGACGCATGAAACAGCGATGGACTGAGGAAATGCAGCGCAACTTCGGAAAGACCGAAACCGAAAGCGGCGAACCCAACCATCAGCAAGATGCGCCGCAATCGACGATTGCGGCGATGACGGCTCGTTGGGCGGCGCCGCACTTTCGTCTGGAGATTCCCTGCCTGTGGTTGATTCAGCAACTCTCACCTTTTACCGCTCGCATCCCAGTCTCTCGACCGAGAGGGCGTGGACCGGAGACACTTCACCGCACGCAGTTAGTGCAGTTGCAGTGCCATTGCCGTGACAATCAATCCCCGTCAATCGCCCGCAAACACAGGGGATATAGCCCCGAGCGGCCACAATGCTAGCAGACCGTGCAGGCCTTTGCACAATATGCTCCGGCTCGATGCAGAGGGAGATTGATCGGCGTTCGAGTCAGCCCTCAGCATACGCTCTCGCCAAGGGCTGATCTCGCAGCCGGCAGGTGAGACTACTTCTTGTAGGGATTCTTAAACCGCAGTACGCCGTTCAGATTCTTGCCGCGGACAATATTCGCCTGATGATACGTCAGTCCCCACGAATCGATGGTCGACATGTCGGGGAAGACGCAGGCCTCCAGCACCGTATCCACCGGATCGCTCATCTTCACCCAGCCCCCACCATTCGCGTTGATGCCGCCGAACAGATCGCTGCCCCCCAGTTGGCTGCAATAACACGACGCCGGATTTCCGTTGCAGTTCCCCGCGTACGGAACTTTCGCGTAGTAGGCCAGGGCCGCCATACTGGGCGCCTTGGTGTAGAGCGTGGTCAGGAGCACATGAATCCGTGAGCCGTCGGCACTCGAAGTGAATTTGCAGAAATTGCGCCTACCGGCAAGTTCAAGCCAATTCTGGGGATTGTCGTCATTGGTGTTGAAGTAAGGCAGGCGGACATCGACCTCGCCGCCCTTGTTCACGCAGTACTCGGCCATGGCCTTGTATCCGGAATCGACTGTCGAATCGGAGTTCGAATCGACACTCGAATCGGCCGAGTCGAAAGCCAGCTGGGGTACGGGCAAGCTCTTCGCATCGTTCCCGGCTTGCACGGGACGAACTGGAGCAAGAAAGACAACAGCCGCGAGCAGAATGCAAACCGACAAGGCAATAAACGCGCGTTTCACTAGGGCCTCCCTATTGACCGAATTGATCAGAAAGTGGTGAACAGAACTCGATTCTCAGTTGCCCGAGATCGAGGGCCGCAAGCTTACCACAGGCGGAAAGAATTGGATTGAAGGGGTTTCCTTCGTGAACCCGTGAACCTTCGTGTCCTTCGTGGTGAAGGATT
>CAVPWD010000014.1:0-364118 GCA_963709385.1 uncultured Acidobacteriaceae bacterium | reverse complement strand
GAGTCCGCTGCAGAAGCTTGGGAATCTTTTGCACTTATCGCTTTAACTTCTGCCGGGGTTTGTGACCGCACTCTCAGACCGTATTATCGGTCGGGGGGCCGTTCCCTGCCCGGCTAACTGCTCTGCTTCAATCCTGCCCGGCCATGACTGCACCTTTACTGTGCAACCCACCGGTGAAATGCCCCCTTTACGCGAGGGCGATCGATATTTTTGGGGCTGCGCCTCCAAGCGCAGCAACTGCTTCCCCACCGTCTTCCCCAGTTTCAAGTTCCCCGTAACTAACTGATATGGCTAGTTTACGAACCGGCGCATACGAACATTCATAACCATCCCCAGCGCCAGGAACATGAACAACACGGAAGACCCACCATAACTCATCAACGGCAGGGGTATTCCAGTGACCGGCATAAAGCCAACCACCATGCCGACATTGACCAAGATATGGAAGCTAAGCACAGCCACCACACCCATCACCACGAACGTGCCAGCGCGGTCGGGCGCTGTTTGCGCGTTCTGGGTCAAACGCATCAGCACAATGAAGTATAACAGCAGAACCGCGAGAGCGCCTACGAATCCATGTTCCTCGGCGAAAGCCGCGAAAATGAAATCCGTTTGCGGAACTGGAAGGAAAGCGCCGTGTGTTTGCGAGCCTTTACCGCCCCAAAGGCCCCCCGAACCCACGGCAATCATCGATTGCTTAACTTGGTACCCCGACCCCTGCGGATCAGAATCGGGATCCTGATAACTGGTTAACCGCTGCTTCTGATAAGACTTGAGAATGTGAACCCGAGGAACATAAAAGACGACGCCGATCCCGATCACAGCCAACAGAACCACGGATAATCCCTGCTTTAACTGCAACCCGCCCAGAAACATTCCCATAGCCGCGATGGGAAGGTAAGTGAGAGCCGTACCCAGGTCAGGCTGCTTCAGAACCATCAACATGGGAATACCGACAATTGCCCCAGCCTTCATAAAATCCGGCCAGGAGAGTTCGCGCTGCCGCATGTCGGCAAAGAACTTGGCGACCGCGAGAATCAGGATCAACTTCACCCATTCGGAAGGCTGGAAGTGGTTGCCACCGGGCATTTTGATCCAGCGGCGCGCGCCCAGGGCCTTGGTTCCGAATACGAGTACGGCCATCAGCGACGCTACCGACGCGATGTAGAACCAGTGAATCTGATCGAGCAGCGCCTGGTAGTTCACCAGGCTGAGCAGAAACATCGCACCCACGCCCGCCGCGACCCAGTACATTTGCTTCACATGCGCGCCCGCGAACTTGGTGTGGATGGTGGCGCTGCGAATCTCCATCACGCCCAGGGCGCAAATGACCAGCACGAACCCCAGAAGGATCCAGTCGAAGTCGCGGTATGAGACGTAGCGTGCCATTGGTCGTTAGTCGTTGGTCGTTAGTCGTTGGTCGTCGGTCGTTGGACGCATGAACGATAAAATTCTGTCATCCTGAGCGAAGCGTCAGCTTCGCGAAGCGAAGTTGATGCGTAGTCGAAGGACCCCGGGCTCGCGTGCACCCACCGGCGGCCCGTTCAGGAGTTCTCACAGCGCCGCAAACTCAGTGCATCCCCGGCGCCGCCGTCGCGACGATCGGCTTGCTGCCCACGTCCAGAAAGAAATGCCCGCCTTGCAATTTGTTCGTGTCGCCATCCGAGTCTGGCGTTGTCCACACCGCGCCAATCTCCACTTTTCCGCCCGGTTGCGTCTTTCCGGCCATCTTCGGCGGATTGCGCCGCTGTTTGTCGACGAAGGCCTTGATCACTTGCGCCACCACGCGCGCGGTTTTGTCTCCGTGCTCGCCTTCCTCATAGAGTCCGCACACCACAATCTCCGGATTTCGCCGCGGCTCAACCCCGACGAACCAACCGTTATCCTTGTGCAGCAACTTCTCACTGGCGCTCATCTTGGCCTTCAACATGTTGCTGATGGTCTGGGCGCTTCCCGTCTTGCCGGCCATGTCAACGCCTTTAATCTGCGACAGGGCGGCAGTTCCCACCGGGCTCACCACTTGCGCCATGGCGTCGGTGACGATTTCCCAATTCTTGGGATCGAGCGGGATTGTCACTTCATCCGGAACATTCGAAGCCTGCACGACCCCAGGAGGTAGGTCCGTTGGATTGGTCACGTGCGGCCGAACCATGCGCCCACCACTGGCGATGGCGGCAAAGGCGCGGGCCATCTGAATGGGCGTAACGGCAACTGCGCCCTGTCCAATGCCCACCGAAATGGTTTCGCCGGCGAACCACTTCTGCTTGAAGTTGCGAATTTTCCATTCTTCCGACGGCATTACACCGCTGGCTTCCTGTGGTAAATCGATCCCTGTCTTCTGCCCCAACCCGAGAAGGGTGGCGTATTTTGCGATGCGGTCAATTCCCAGCTTTTCCGCGAGTGTGTAAAAGAAAACGTCGCAAGACTGATACACCCCTTTGTAGATATCGACGAGACCGTGGGTCTGGTGGCGCGCTGAAATCCAGCACTTGAAGTAGCGGCCATAAAACTCGGCTCCGCCGTTACAGACGACGTGCATGTCCTGGGCAATGCCCTCTTGCAACCCGGCGGTCGCCATGATGATCTTGAACGTCGACCCGGGCGCAAGCTGTGCCTGGATGGCTTTGTTCAGCAGTGGCTTGTCGGGATCGGTGACCAGCTTGTTCCATTCATCACGAGAGACGTGCACCGCAAAATCGTTGGGGTCGAACGTGGGTCCGCTCACCATGGCGAGAATTTCGCCCGTGCGCGGATCCATGGCGACGATAGCGCCATTCTTCCCTTCCAGCGCCTCCTCGGCAGCAATCTGCAGATCGATATCGACGGTCAATTTCAGCGGCTTGCCGGGCACGGCCTCCGTCTCGCCCAATCGTCCAACTTCGCGGCCGTGGCTGTCGACCAGGGCCTGGCGCGATCCGTTCTGGCCCATCAGCAGATTGTTGTACTGGCGCTCGACGCCGGAGATGCCGACGACGTCGCCTGAGCTGTACAGCTCGAACTGCGGCTGGTTCAGCATGTCTTCGCTGACTTCGCCGACGTAGCCGATCAGGTGCGCCATGAATCCGTTGCGCGGATACAGGCGGCGATGCACCATGATGGTGTCGAGTTCCGGCAATTCGTTGCGATGCGCTTCGATGAACTGCAGTTCGTCGGGAGTAATGTCTTCCTTCAGAAAGATCGGCTGGTACTGCGGCATGGACGCAAAGCGCCGGATGCGGGCCCGCACTTCATTGGGATCAATGTGTAGACCCTGGCCGATCAAATCCGCGTCGGCCGCCAGGTCGCGTGAAGAATCGCGCAACAACAGCGCGGAGAACGACGGATAGTTATCGACGATGATGCGCCCTTCACGATCCAGAATCTTGCCGCGGGGCGCGAGCACGGGCACATTGCGAATGCGATTTTTTTCCGCGGCGAGCGAGTAGTAATCACTCTGCATCACCTGCAGTTTCCACAATCCGTAAGCGAGCACCAGGAAGATGCCCAGGATGAGGTACTGCGCCGCCGTCAGGCGGAGGGCGGATACTTTTTCGTCGCGGCCGAACATTGGATCGGTCCTTGGTCGTTGGTCGTTAGTCGTTGGCTTGGTGCGTTGCTCTCATTGTAAGCCGGAATGAATTCACCGAGGTGTTCAACGAGGTAACTGAGGTCACTATCCCTCGCGAAACTTCGAGCGAGATGGCTAACGACCAACGGCTAACGACCAACGACCGGCTTCACGTTCTCTGCTTAAACTTGTCGAGCACGAAGTACAGCGCGACTCCCACGAAAGAGTTGGCCAAGGCGGCCAGCATGCCGTAGAGCCAACTCCAGGTCTGCGTCATGTTGACCAGGTCGCGGGCCACGGTGAAATAGACCGCCGAGTGCACCAGATAGAACCCCAGCGTCACCAGAAAGCGGGCGCCGGCGTTCTCCACGTCGAGCTTCACGCCTAATGACGACGCCCCATACCCCACCACGGTTTTAGCGATGCCGTAGATTCCGATGGGATTGTGGCCCAGCATGTCCTGCGCCAGGCCGATGACGGCTCCCGTGAGCAACCCGGAGATCGGGTTGCGCCGCGCCATGGCAAAGAAAATCGTTACCAGCAGCGGCAGGTCGAAATAAACGGCGAAGCGCGGAAAGCGCAGCGGCACAAAAGCCTGCAGAAACAACGCCAACAAAGGAACGCCGATCGTCACCGGAATGCTGAACCGGTAGACCTCGACCTGCTCTCCTGATGTGTATGTGATGGGCACGCTAGTGTGGGTCGGTCTGGTCGTTGGGTGGCGGCGAAACCGGCGGCGGCACAGATGGTGGTGCGGTTTGTGGCGCGGTTTGTGGCGCGGTTTGTGGCGCGGTTTGTGGCACGGACGACGCTGGCTTCGCCAGTTTCGGTGCGGTCGTGGCGGGCGCAGGTTTTGCAGCATCCGGTTTCGGCTGCGCTACTACCTTCGGTTCCGTTACTGCGCTGCCCGGAACGCTCGCCGATTTCTTAACGGCTGGCGGCGCCACGGTTGCCGCAGGCTTGGTTCCGGCATTCGCCCCGGTGGGCTTAGTTGCTCCCGCAGCGGCGATTCCTGCAGCCTTCGGATCCACGGCTGGCTTGTCAGGTACAGACGGCAACCGCTGCGCCAGAATGTCGGCCGCGCGAACGTGGGTGCTGTCCTCCGCGGACGTCTGCCTTTCCTGCTTCTCGACCAGCACCAGCACTTCTTCCAGTTTGTTCAGGTTGGCGGCCGGCTTCACGCTGATGTTCAGAAACAGATCCTTGCCATTGGCCACCTTGGTCACGGTACCTGCCGGCAATCCCTTGGGGAAAATCTGGTCGCCGCCGCTGGTAAGCACTCTTTCACCGGGAGCAACCTGCTCGTCGCTCATCACTCCCACCATCCCGATTTGGCCATCCGCCTTGCCCTTGAGATAACCCTGCAGCCGCGATTTTTCCAGGATCGCGCCCACGCCGCTGGTCTGATCGTTGATCACCAGCACCTGCGCGACCGACGGGTAAACCAGCAACACCTTGCCGACGATTCCGTCGGCGGTAATCACCGCCATGTCTTTTTTAATCCCGGCATCCTCGCCTTTATCGATGTAGACGATGCGCGAGAGATCGCTGCCGCTCGATCCGATGACTTGGGCAGCCACCGTCTTGGAGATGAATTGTTCCTTGAAGGACAACAAGGCTTGCAGGCGGTGCGCCTGGGCAGCGTCTTCGTTAAGCCGCACCTGCTCGATGCGCATCTGCTCAATCTGATCTTTGAGCTGGCGATTTTCGGCGCGTACGCCACGCAAATAAAAATAGTTGTGCCAGAGATTGCCGGTGCCGTTCTCGATCCAGATCAGTCCGCGCTCGAAAGGAGTGATCGCGCCGACCACCCAAATGCGGATCAGGCGCGTGTGTTCTTCATCATTGCCGGTGCGCTTGACCTGCGTGGCCAGCCCGAGCACCTGTAGAAACAGGACTCCGACGAGGATGATCAGGTTGCGGTAGCGGCCGAGTACAGATTCCATAAAGCAGTTGCCAGTTGTCAGCGGTCGGTTGCCAGTTTGATGTGGCTAACTTTGCATGGTGAGCGATTTGTTGCTTCAGGTCAGATGGGTTCTAAACTGGCAACCGGCAACTGGCGACTGGCAACTGTTCTACTACTCGATCGAGATTTTTCTTAGCAGCTTGAAATCCGAGAGCATTTTGCCCGTGCCCAGCACCACGCTGCACAGTGGATCGTCGGCGATGGAAACCGGCAGTCCGGTTTCTTCCCGAATGCGTTTGTCGAGATTCTTCAGCAGAGCGCCGCCACCGGTCAGCACGATGCCACGGTCGCTGATGTCGGCGGAAAGCTCGGGCGGCGTGCGCTCGAGCGCAACGCGGATGGCGTTCATGATGGTCGAAACGCATTCGCTCAGCGCTTCGCGAATTTCGCCGTCGTCGACCGTGATGGTTTTGGGCACGCCCTCGATCAGGTTGCGGCCTTTGATTTCCATGGTCATCGGCTTGTCGAGTTGGTGCGCGGAACCGATTTCCATCTTGATCTGCTCGGCAGTGCGTTCGCCGATCAGCAGGTTGTATTTCCGTTTCAGATAATTCATGACGGCTTCGTCCATCTGATTTCCGGCCATACGCACGGAACGCGAATAGACGATGCCGCTCAGAGAAATGACTGCGATGTCAGTGGTGCCGCCGCCAATGTCGACCACCATGTTGCCGCTGGGTTCGGTGATCGGAAGTCCGGCGCCGATGGCCGCGACCATGGCTTGCTCGACCAGATGCACTTCGCTGGCCTTGGCGCGATAGGCGGAGTCCATAACGGCGCGTTTTTCGACCTGGGTAATTTCCGAAGGCACGCCGATCACGATGCGCGGATGCACCAGCATCTTGCGGTTGTGCGCCTTCTGAATGAAATAGTTCAACATCTTCTCGGTGACTTTGAAATCGGCGATCACGCCGTCTTTCATGGGCTTGATAGCGACGATGTTGCCGGGCGTGCGGCCCAGCATTTCTTTCGCTTCCTTGCCCACCGCTTCCACTTCGCCCGTATTTTTGTTGATGGCGACGATGGAAGGTTCGTTCACCACGATGCCTTTACCGCGCGCATAAACCAGTGTGTTCGCGGTGCCGAGATCGATGGCCAGATCGCTGGAGAAAATGCTGAACAGAGACCGGAGATTATGGGTGCGTGATCCGTTGGAGTATCCGTTGTTTGACATGACGAAATTTTTCCTGCGTCCTTGCTAACGCTGCTCTTCCCGGAAATATTCCGGATAATTTTCTCGGTGGCTGCTGGCTATCTATATTCTACGGGATGCCTTGGCAACCTTGCCGTAAATCGAAAGCCCGGTTCAGCCGGTGAAACCTTGCGGCTGAAGTAAATCGGTTCTAATGTGTTGCGACCGTCATTCTTATTGAATGATGATCTTCTTCTGCTGCGTATTCACGCCACCCTGCGCGGTCTGCGCAGTCACAGTTATGACCGCTTCTCCGGGCGGCAGCGGAGGCGTGAAGTAATGGAACGAGCCGTCGGTGCCGAGCATCGGCACCTCGCTGCCATTCACCATGACCCGCGCTCCGGTCTGCGTCTTGCCCGTCACTTCAATCACGTGCCCATGTTGGATAAACGGATCGAGCTCCAGATCGATGGCTTCGGTCTGCTTGCCTTTGGAAATAATGGTGAAGCGATTCTTCTCGCTCTCCACCGATTCCTTGCCGGCCGTGTCGTAGGACTGCACCATCCAGTAATAGGCGCCCTCGCCGAGGCCGGTGACCGTAACCGCCGCCGTATTAACCTTCTTGTCAACCAGTGTAGAAGAAAAATAAGGGTTGCGGGATATGCGCAGACGGTAACCAACTGCATTCGCCATCGCCGTCCAGGTGAATTCCACATCTTTGGTGGATTCGCCGGCGGAAAACAGCGGCGCCATGTTGGCCGGAGCGATCGGCGTCGGCGGCCCAATTTCTTTGGCCTTTTCGAGATGCGACTGCTGGCCCTGGAAGCTCACCTTCTCCCAGTTGGCCAGTTGCACGGTCTCGCCGTTGCGCGTGACCTCGCCCGTTCCTTTTTTCATCAGGATCTCGTGCTGGTCGGCCTTGGGATCGTTGTGGACCTGCGCCGCCGATTCCGGAGCCAGAGAGGCGGTCGCTCCGTCGACAATCACCTGCGACTTCGAACCCTGGCTGTAGGTCGCGGTGGAAAGATCCACCGTACCAGTGCTCACCGCCACGGCCACGTTCGTCTGCTGCTGGTCGTTGGCCGAGTTCTCTTCAATCACGATCAGCGAATCCTGCTTCACCGTGTAGCTCGTACCGTCGTTGAAGACGACCTTGGCCATGCCTTCCGAGCCGGTCTGAACTACGTCCCCTTTTTCCAGCGGGATGTTGTAGTCCGCCGTGATCCAGGTATTGCCGTTGCCCTTCTTCACGCGCACCGTGCCATCGAGCGCCGTAATGCGCGCCTGCTGGGGGGTTGAAACTCCCGTGCTCGCCGGCGTACTCATGCCCGCGACCCGCTCCAGAAGCTTGCCGGCAACGTTGTTCACGGCCTTGACGCCGTTTTGCGTGAATTGCGGAAAGGCCGCTCGCATGGCGATGAAAAACACGACCGCGACTGCCAGAATCAGCAGTGCCACACTGCGGTACCTGACGGTCGTCCACGCAACGTGGATTCCCGGTTTGCGATTAGCGGAAGACACTTTGGGCCGAGGAACCTTCTTATCCTTAGTGAATATCGGCAAAAGAAAACGGTAGCACATGCAAAACCGAGGAAAAACTAAGGAATCAGTTAGAGAGGTTACCGAAGTGCACAAGAGCCGCGGCCAGCGGCATCCCGAGAGGCCTTCGATGACCTCCAACGGTCGCGTGTCTATACGATTCTTTACCGAAACCAGAGCGCGGCTGCCCTACAATCGAGGCATGAGAGTGGTTGTGCTGGCTGCGATGCTTGCCTGTGGGTCGCTGGTGTTTGCGCAGCAGCCGGTCGACATCGCCGCGGAGCCGCACTTCAGCCTGCTGCTGGAAAACGACCAGGTGCGCGCCTTCGGTTTAACCTTGCATCGGGATGAATCCGCGCTGGTGCGTCTCCACCACAGTTTCATGACCGTTGCCTTGCAGGACGGTGAAATCATCATTTGGGACGACGGCAAAGCTCCGATTCAGCACTTCCAAGTCCACAAAGGTGAGACGAGTTTCCGCTGCCTGAGTTCCGTCTGCCTGACTGCGCAACAGCAGGAGAAGGGCATCGCCGGCGGTTTCCGCAACGACCGGCCAGACGACTATCGCAACGTTACGATCGAGTTCCTGGACCCAAGAATTGGCTGGAACTTGACTGAGGGTGGAACGATCAGTCCCCCAGCCTCAATGTTTCTGGGAGGAGCCATCGCGGCTGATGTGCTGCTGCAGCCCGGAGAATCATTCCCGGCCCCGGAGAAGCGAGGTGACGAGTTGCTCATTCCCGTGTCAGACGTTGACCTGAAGGGCGCAGGCGGCGTCCGCATTCGCAAATCTTCCGGCGACGTAGCGTGGATTCCCGCGGGCCACACCTCCGATCTGACCAACGCTAGTAGAGACGCCGCACGGTTCATCGTCGTCCAGTTTCGACCGGACAATCCGTAGCGCCGGACCTTCTGATGACCGCCTGATTTTGATCGCCGGCTCCCCGTGGCGCGTTCCCGCGGGGTCGGTTATTCTTCCTCATCTATGGCGGGACCCGCTCAGACTCTCTCTGCTCCGGATCAAAGCCGGCGGTCCCTGCTGGCCGATGGGATGGCGGTGGTCTGGCTTATCGCTCTGGCCAAACTCGCCTTCCACGTGTATTTCAACAACCGTTACGGCTACTTTCGTGACGAGTTCAATTACATGTCGTGCGGCGACCATCTCCAGTGGGGATACGTCGACCAGCCCCCGCTGATCCCGTTTCTGATTCATGTGTGCCGGGCTCTGCTGGGTGACTCCTTGCGCGCCATTCGCTTCATCCCTGCTCTGGCTTCTTCCCTTCTGGTCGTACAGACTGCCGTGCTCGCCCGCGAGCTCGGAGGACGCCGTTACGCCATGCTGCTCAGCGCGGTGTGCGCGGCGATCGCGCCCATGTATCTCTCCAACGGCAGCCTGCTGGGCACGAACTGCCTAGAGCCCAACTTGTGGATGGGCTGCGCCTATTTCGCCGTCGTCGCCATCAAGAGAAACGATCCACGGTACTGGCTGTGGTTTGGAGTGGTCGCGGGCCTGGGCATGGAAGAGAAGTATTCCATAGCCCTCTTCGGGCTGGGAATTGTCGTGGGCCTGCTGCCGACCGAGCAACGCCGCGTGTTCTTCAACAAGTGGATCTGGGTGGGCGGGCTCGCCGCTTTCCTGATCTTCCTGCCGAACCTGCTCTGGAATATTCACTATGACTGGCCGTTCGTACAGTTGATGCATAACATCCGGGCGGAAGGCCGCGACGTGGTGCTGGGACCGGCGCAATACTTCTTTCAGCAGACTTTGCTCGTGAATCCGTTGACCGCGCCGATCTGGCTGGCGGGATTGGTCTGGCTTCTCTTCTCTGAGCGGCTGAAACCATATCGCGTGCTGGGATGGTGTTATGTGGTCTGCTACGCCGTTTTCTTTGTGCTTCACGGGAAGAACTATTACCTTGGACCCATCTACCCCATGCTGCTCGCGGCCGGAGCAACCGCAGTCGAAGCAGGAATCAGCCGGCCTCGCCTCCACTGGCTGAAGGCCCCCATCGTCATAGTTCTGCTGGCTTGCGGCCTGTATCTCGCACCCGCGTTCGTTCCAGTTCTGTCGCCTGACGCGTTCCTCTCGTACTCCAAGTCTCTCCCGTTCAAACTTCCCGTGATGGAGCATTCCCATGCCCGCGCCGTTCTGCCACAGTGGTATGCGGACCAGTTCGGATGGCAAGAGATCGTGGACGAAACTGCGATCGCATGGAATCGGCTGACGCCGGAGGAACGCAAAGACTGCGGCGTCTTCGCCCAGGACTATGGTCAGGCCGGCGCCATCGACTTCCTCGGACGCCGCTACGGGCTACCCGCCTCGCTCAGCGGCCACCAGACGTGGTTCCTCTGGGGTCCGGGCCCATACTCAGGAAACTGCATGATCGTGCTCGACGACCGCCGGGAAACCCTCGAAAAGCTCTGGCAACATGTCGACTACGTCGGCACTTCGGCGGCGAATCCCTACGCTCTCGAGCAACAGATTGACGTCTTCATTTGCCGGGGAAAGAAGTTTGATTCCTGGTCTGGCCTGTGGCCGAGCATTAAGCGCTGGCGCTAGCCGCCTTAGAGCGTCAACTACGAGGGACACGAAGGTACACGAAGGAGAAACTTGGGGAACCTTCGTGTCGTTCGCGGCGGACCTCCTTTCGCGACCCACCCCTCCCTTGCCGCACCTTCCACCCCGGCTGTAGCATCAATATTCGGGCATTCATTAAGGAGACATCATGGCAACCGATACTTTGGCCACCCCGGCCGCGTTGAACTATGGCGGCACCAAGGTTTTCAAGAATTTGATCGACGGCGAGTGGGTAGAATCCTCGACCGGACAGACGTTTGAGAATCGCAATCCTGCCGACACGCGCGACCTGGTCGGCATTTTTCAGAAATCCGCCAAGGCTGACGTGGATGCCGCCGTTGCCGCCGCCAAACGAGCCTTCGCCAAGTGGCGTCTGGTCCCGGCGCCGCGGCGAGCGGAGATCGTCTTCCGCGCTGCCGAAATCTTGATCGAGCGCAAGGAAGAGTACGCCCGCGAAATGACCCGCGAGATGGGAAAAGTGCTGGCCGAGACGCGCGGCGATGTGCAGGAAGCCATCGACGCTGCCTACTACAACGCCGGAGAAGGCCGACGCCTGTTCGGCCCGACCGTGCCGTCGGAAATGCCCAACAAGTTTGCCATGGCCGTCCGCCAGCCCATCGGCGTCTGCGGCATGATCACGCCGTGGAACTTTCCCATGGCGATTTCGTCGTGGAAGCTGTTGCCGGCGATCGTGTGCGGCAACACCTGCGTCATCAAGCCCGCGCAGGACACTCCACTTTCGACGTTCAACCTGGTCCGCGCTTTGACAGACGCCGGACTGCCCAAGGGCGTGATCAACATCGTAGCTGGATTTGGCGCTGAAGTTGGCACGCCGCTGGCCGAGCACGCCGACGTGCGCGCTATTTCGCTGACGGGATCGTCGGCGGTCGGCCGCATCGTAGGCGGCATTGCGGCTCAGAGTTTCAAACACTGCTCGCTCGAACTGGGCGGCAAGAATCCCATGATCGTTCTCGACGATGCCAACCTCGACCTCGCCATTGAAGGCGGCCTCTGGGGCGGATTCGGCACCACCGGCCAGCGCTGCACCGCGACCAGCCGCATCATCGTACAGAAGGGTGTGTACCGTGAATTCATCGAGCGCTACGTCGATCGCGCGAAACAACTGAAAGTCGGCAATGGCCTCGATGAGACCGTGCAGATGGGCCCGGCCATCAACGAGAAACAACTTCAGACCGATCTCAGCTACGTCGAGATCGCCAAGAACGAGGGCGCAAAGCTGGTCTGCGGCGGCAATCGCCTCACTCACGGCGACTATCAATACGGCTGGTTCATGGAGCCGACCGTCTTTATCGACGTCGACCCGAAAATGCGCATCGCGCAGGAAGAAGTCTTCGGCCCGGTGGTCTCGGTCATTCCCTGCGACGATTTGGAAGATGCAATTGAAATCGCCAACGGCATCGAGTACGGCCTGTCGTCGGCGCTCTACACCAAGGACGTGAACAAGGCCTTCTCGGCGATCCGCGATCTGTATGCCGGCATCACCTACATCAACGCGCCCACCATCGGCGCCGAAGTGCACCTGCCCTTCGGCGGCACCAAGGCCACCGGCAACGGCCATCGCGAGGGCGGCATTGGCGCTATCGATTTCTACACGGAATGGAAGTCGGTGTATGTCGACTACTCCGACAAGCTGCAGAAGGCACAGATCGATCGCGCGGATTAGTTAAGACCGGATTAGTCTCAGCTCTCAGGCGTTAGCCATTGGTGATCAGCCGCCAGAACTCTGGCGGCTGATTTCATTCTCGGCCGCCATTTTCGGCCGCCATTTTCGGCCGCCCGGGCCCCCACCTGGCAGGTACATTGGTAATCTTGCCCCCTTGTTACGGGCAGCCTAGGCTACCCGAATGAGGCTTCCCCAGGTCTCAACTCTCACCTTTGGGGCTGTCTTGTGTCAGATCGTGCATTTCGCGGTAACTCGCATCGCAGTGGTATAACGGGCAGGCTCTTGCTCGCCGCAATGGCGCTGTTGTGCTGTCTGGTCGCCATTTCCGTACCTCGCCTCGTGGCTCAGAGCGGTTCTAACGCGCCCAGCACGGCCAAGGTTCGCCGAAAAGTCCTGATGATGTTCGAGCCTGAGTATCCCGCCGTCTTGAAGAATGGTCACTTTGAAGGACAAGTGCGCCTGGAAGCGACCGTGCTTCCCACCGGAGTGGTCTCGAAAGTCGACATCAAGGGCGGCAATCCCATGCTCTCGCAGTATGCCTCGCAGGCCGTGATGAAATGGAAGTACGCGCCCGGCCCCGCGCAAACTGTGGAGGAAGTCGTCTTCGTCTTTAATGCCAACGACCGGTAAGGCGCTGGCAGCATTCCACTGAAGAATCCCGACTGTAGCTTCCGTGAGAGTCATGCGCCACGCCGCAGATTTCTGCCCTGCGCCGCGTCCTGTGCATTTAGAATTTCGGTTGAGCCCCGGCCTCGAACCTCCGCCGGGGCGAGGCCTTTCATGACTCCAACTGTCATCACTCCTGTCACCCCGACGCAAGAAATTTCCGCCGCTTCCCGGCTCGCAAACGTTCGCTACGCCATCCGCGACCTGGCCTGCGTGGCCGACGAAGTGGTCAAGCAGGGACACAAAGTCCTGCCGCTAAACGTGGGCGATCCACTCAACTTCGACTTCCAGACGCCGCCGCACATCATCGATGCCGTCTACAAAGCCATGCGCGACGGCAAGAATGGATACGCCCCCTCGCCCGGCGTTCCCGAGGCGCTCGATGCGATTCGCGGCGAGGCCGCGCGCAAGGGCATTACGACCGTGCGGGATGTTTTCGTGACCTCCGGCGTCAGCGAGACCGTCGATCTCTGCCTGTCGGCGCTGGTCAATCCCGGAGAAGACGTTCTCACACCCAGTCCAGACTATCCGCTGTACTCGGCCGTGCTGTGCAAGCTCGGAATCCGTCTCAATGCCTACGACCTGAACGAAGAAGACGCGTGGCAGCCCGAGTTGGCCGACATCGAACGCAAACTCACGCCCCGTACCCGCGGGATTGTGCTGATTAATCCCAATAATCCAACGGGATCGCTGTGCACCCGGCAGGTGCTCGAGCAGGTCGCCGAATTGGCGCGCCGCCACAATCTGATCGTTTTTTCAGATGAAATCTACGACAAGCTAATTCTTGACGGCACGCCGCATATTGCTTTCGCCTCGGTCGCGCCCGACGTCCCTTGCGTGACCTTCGGCGGCATGTCGAAGAACTATCTGGTTCCGGGATGGCGCATCGGCTGGGGAATCGTTTCCGGCGAGGCCGCAGCCGTGAAAGCCTATACCGAGGGCGTGCACCGCTTGCTGCGCGCGCGGTTGTGTGCCAATCATCCCGAGCAATACTCGATCAAACCCGCCCTCGAAGGCCCGCAGGATCATCTCATCGAGGTGCGGCACAAGCTGCGTTCGCGCCGCGATCTTACGCAGAAATGGTGCGAAGCCGCGCCGCGCGTGAGTTGTGTGGCGCCGCGCGGGGCGTTTTACGCCTACCCCAAAATCGACATCCCCGAGAGCGACGAGATTTTCGTGAAGGAATTGATCCGCCAGAAGCACGTGATGGTCGTCCACGGCTCAGGGTTCGGGCAGAAACCGGGGACACAGCATTTCCGCATCGTGTTCCTGCCGGATGAAGCGACGCTGACCAAGGCATATGCGGGGATTGCGGAGTTCATTCGGGAGCGGTATGGCAGCTGAGCCCAACTTGGAGGTTTTTCATGCGCCGCATCAAGCTACTGTCTGCCGTTGCGACCATCTACAAGGCAGTTGAAGCGTTGGAGTCACAATACCCGGAGAGAATGTTTATGCCTGACGGACACTCGTAGGGTCGATCGGCGAGGTTATCGCTGCGGAAGCATTTAATCTCAGGTTGTATCCAATGTCGCAAGCCGGCCATGATGGTTTCGATTCGAATGGGCCAGTACAAATTAGCTGACTTCTGGCAATCGGGTGGCGTTGTACGACTGTTGTGACAGACTGATTGCGATGAGAATAGTCTCCCCTGTGGAAGCTGAAGTCGTCTACGACGGCGAAGGCGCGTCAGTCTGGAATAATGCCGGTAAGCTTCAAAAGAACGGACAACGTACAATTAGCCTATCGAAACCGCGGAAACTCGCGGAACAAAACGGGGATAACAGATGACCCAATTTAACCGTATCACCCAAGACCCGGGCGTGATGGGCGGGAAAGCCTGCATCCGAGGGATGCGCGTCACCGTCGGCATGATTGTTGGGCAGATTGGCGCCGGGCACACGATTGAAGAACTCCTCGCCGACTATCCCTATCTTGAACGAGAAGACGTGCTGCAAGCTCTCCGTTACGCCGCATGGCTTGCCGAGGATCGCGAAGTCGTGCTTCCCAACGCATGAATCTGCTGGTTGATATGAACCTTTCCCCGCGCTGGGCGGAGTTTCTTCAGCGAGCAGGATGGAAGACCGTACACTGGTCAGACGTTGGCCGCGCCAACGCTCCCGATGCCGAAATCGCAGCGTATGCAGCCACCCACGATTTCGTGGTTCTCACGCATGACCTTGATTTCGGCGCGATTCTCGCAGCCACTCACGGCAACAAACCCAGCGTCGTGCAACTCCGTACCGACGACATCAGCCCAAATCAGATTGGAGCTCGACTCGTCGCGGCGCTTCGCCACATGGAACATGAATTGGACCTTGGCGCTCTCCTGACCGTTGGGTCGCGGCAGATTCGTGTGCGAATACTACCCCTTGGACTGCGGGAATAGATCAGCCAGAACAGTTCCCTCTAGATGACCATGGTATAATGACCATGATCCCAAGGAATATTCTTGTATGAAAACCATGCCTGCAGGTCAGTTCAAAGTCCACTGCCTCAAAGTCATGGACGAGGTTGCGTCGAAACGCGAACCCGTCGTCATCACCAAGCGCGGCAGGCCGGTCGCCAAGCTCGTCCCGTTGAGTAAGGAGAAGGACGACATCTTCGGCTTTATGAAGGGCAAAGGCACGATTGAGATCAAGGGAGATATTGTCTCCCCGATACTCACTCCGGAAGAATGGGGCGATCTTTATTGATCCTGCTCGACACTCATGTGGTGATATGGCTCGCGCAGGATTATCGTCGGATATCCACGAAGGCGCAGTCTGTCATCAAAGACGCTCGCAAGAAAGACCGAGGATTGGCGGTTCCGAGCATCGACCTAGTCGAAATCGCCCGACTCGCAAGTTGCGGACAAATTTGTTTGAAGCCTGACGCGGAGACTGTTCTTGCCGAAATTGAGCGCCGCTTCATTATTCTTCCAATCACAGCCAATATTGCCCTCCAGTCTTACGCTCTGCCAGCCAGCTATCCCAAAGATCCTGCCGACCGCATCATCGGCGCGACCGCATTGATCCATGACCTTCCCGTCATCACCGCGGACCAAGCGATCCGAAAGTCGCGGGCGAGTTCCGACGATCTGGTAACGAACTCAAGTCCTCAATAAATCCCGGGAACGATGGCGGGCACGCGTCTGGCATAGTCCTCGAATTCCTTACCGAATGCGGCGCGCAACAACTTCTCTTCGCTGCGTACGCGAATCACCATGCCCACTGCGAAAACCACAATCGCCGCGACCGTCGCGATCCAGTGCTCCATGGCCAAGCCGGTCGCGATGAGCATCCCTAACATGCCCGTATAGATCGGATTCCGCACATAGGCGTACGGCCCCACGGTAATCAGCTTATGGCCCTCGACCAGGCGCGCCGGGAGGGCCCACTGCTTTCCGAGAGTGCGCACCGCCGATTCCAGAAGCCAGCCCGAACCAGCCGCCAGGCCGATTGTGAATACGGCAAAGATGATTCCCCGGACGCCGGAAAGCGCGGCAACCGGGGGCAGGAATGCGGTCCGCGGCGGGTGGAACCAGACGAGAAAATATCCGCACATTTGCAAAACAACCCCTAACGTCGCTCGGGGATCACGCCTAGACTCGCGTGCCTGCGGCGGGCGCTTGCGCAACAGGAAGATGCCTGCGAAGAAAATCCAGCACAGGATCACACCACCCAGGGTGACCATGGCCATCGGAGTCGGAGTAGAGCTAACCATGAGGCGGTCTGTGCGCAACTAATCTAGAGTTCCTGTGCCAAATTTCGCAACTCTACAAGTTCATGTCATCTTGGTTTTTTCCTCTCGAATCTGTTTAAATCTTGAACAAGGAGCACCGATCCGGCAACGCGGGCGTTCCTCAGAATTGGCTTCTACAACCGTGGTTGACATTCACTCACACATCCTCCCCGAAGTAGACGACGGCGCGAAGTCGTGGGACATCTCGGTGGCCATGTGCAAGGCGGCCGCCGCTGACGGCATCACCCACATGGTGGCCACGCCTCATGCCAACGATCGCTACCACTATGACCGCGAATATCTGCAAGGGCTGGTCACGCAACTGCAGCAACTCGTGGGCGACACGCCGAAACTGAGCCTGGGCTGCGACTTTCACCTCTCTTACGACAACATGCAGGACGTGCTTTCCAACCCGGCGCGCTACGCCATCGCCGACACGCACTACATGCTGGTGGAGTTAAGCAACTACAGCGTCCCATCGCAGACAACGGATTGTTTCCTGAAACTCGGCGACTGTGGCGTTACAGTTGTGATCACTCACCCGGAGCGCAATCCGATTCTGCGCGAGAGCCCGCTGCGCGTGGTGGAGTGGGCCGAGCAGGGCTGCATCATTCAGATGACCGGCTCCGCTCTTACGGGATTCTGGGGCGAGCGCACCCGCCGTGCGGCGCAGCGTCTGCTCGAACATCAGGCCGTGCATGTGCTCGCCACCGATGCGCACGACACCGAAAAACGCGTCCCGATTCTCTCCCGAGGCCGCGATGCCGCCGCCGAAATTTGCGGAGAAGAGGTAGCCGAGGCCATGGTCGAAGCCAATCCCCGCGCCATCATTTCCAACCAGCCTCTGCCCTACTTCCCACGCCCAGTGATCGGCAGCTACCGAAAAGACGGCAGGTAGCAATCAGCATTCAGCCCAATCCGATTTTCCCCGACATCGTGTAATGCAATCAACGGCGCTGTGGCTGCTGATTGCTGAATGTTCCCTTACTGTGGGCGGGAAGAATCGCTCTGGTTGGGATTTGTCGCTGGCGCCGGATCTGCTGCCGGTGGCGCCGCGTGGGATGTCGGTGGGGTCGACTCAGACCGGGGAGCATCGGGGCCGCCGATCATGGCACTCTCGGGATTCAGCAGGTGATCGTTGCTCGGGCCTAATCCGAGTTTGATCAGAGCTCGCGAGTCGGGTACCGTCTTACTCTGCCAGCCGTGATCCGCCTGATATTTTCGCATCGCGTCTTCACTAGCCTGATTCCACGTTCCCGTGGGTTCTCCGCTCATGTAATGTTCGCGGATCAAGGCTGCCTGGATTGACCGGGCCCGATCGGAATCGATTTTCTGCTGGCCTCGCGCCCGTACCGATTTCTTCCTGCGGGATGAGTGAGTTCCCGTGGAGTGAGTTCCCGTGGACGCGGTGTGGGTCGTAGACTTCGCTGCACCGGTGGTTGAAGAAGTCGTCTTGTGAGGTTTCCGCGAGGTGGTCTTCGCGGGCGCTTTCGACGTGGTGGCCGGCTTCTTCGCAGGATCGGTGCTCGAATCCTGTGGGCGGGCAATCGCAGACGGAACCGAGACACACGCCAGGGTCAGGGCAGAGATCGCGGCCCATCCTGCTCTCCGGATTTCGGACGAACGGCGATCCATCCGAGCGAACCCTCCACTAAACCTTTTGTCGTCCCCTCACCAGATCCCTCACTACGCCTAAACGGCTTCTTCTGCCGTGTAAATCTGCCGGTGTAAATCTCCGCACCGAACGACTCATGCAAAAAAAAAGAAAGAGCCCAACCGGACGCTGGCATTGTAATCATCCTCGATTCGAGGGTACAGTGCCAGTTCCCGTTGGGCTCAGTTCAGGTTACGGAAGTGTACCGGCGTCGAAAATGGTTCCGTCTTGCCGGGTTGAGCCACGCGGGCGCACCAGGAACACTACATCCTGGCCGCTCTTCAGGCTCGACTCGATCCGGGCGAAATCTTCTTCGCTGTTCACCGGTTGCTTGTTCACTTCCAGGATGATGTCGCCGCGTCCCAGGTTCACGTCCTCAGCGAACGAACCCGGCTTCACGTCTTGCACGATCACGCCCTTACCAACGGGCATGTCGAGGCGGTCGGCCATTTCCGGAGTCACCTTGCGCACCGTCACTCCAAACTTGCTCTGCTTGGGAGTGCTGTCATCTTCGCTGTCCTGCTCATCGCCCAGGCGTGCGGCAAAGAGCTTGGCGCGATCGGCAATGGTCACGGTTGCATCCTGCAACTTGCCGTTCCGCAAGAAGCCCAGATCAACTTTCGATCCCGGCTTGCGCGACGCAATGTCACCCACCAACTCAGTACCCTTGGTGACTTTCTTTCCGTCCACGCTCGTGATGGTGTCGCCGACCCTCAATCCTGCCTGGTCCGCAGGACTGCCCGCCACCACATTCGAGATAGGAATGCCGGATCCCGAGCCATACACGCGGGCGATCGCCGGATTCTCCACTGCATCGAACATGATGCCGATGGAACCGCGCGAAACCTTATGCTCCGGCCCGGTCAGCTGGTTATAGACCTCGACCACGGTCTTCGAGGGTAATGCGAAACCGACGCCGGCGTAGGCGTTGGTCTCACTCAGAATCGCTGTGTTAATGCCGATCACTTCGCCATTCATATTGACCAGCGGTCCGCCCGAGTTGCCGGGATTGATCGCCGCGTCGGTTTGAATGAAGGTTTGGAACTGGCGATTGGGAACAATGTCGCGTCCCTTGGCGGAAACAATTCCCGCCGTCACGGTCTCCGACAGCCCGAACGGACTGCCCACGGCCAGAACCCAGTCGCCCACCTGCATGCTGTCAGAATTGCCCATCTTCGCGGCCGGAAGCGGACGATCCACTTCGACCTTAATCACCGCCAGATCGGTTTCCTGATCGGTGCCGACGACCTTGGCGTCGTGCTGCACGCCTGGGGGGTCATCTTCGAAGCGCACGCGAATGCGGTCTGCCTTTTCGACCACGTGCCGGTTAGTCACGATGTAGCCCTTCGGGTCAACGATTACGCCCGATCCCAAAGAACGCTCGCGAATCGCTCCGTCGCCGGGGCCAGCCTGCCCTTGTCCGCCGGGTCCGCCGAAGAAATGGTTGAAGAAATCGTCCATCCCGCCGCTATCGTCGTCATCCCCGCCGCCCCGGCGTTTGCGAACGTTCTTGATGGTCGATTCCGTGTTGATGTTTACCACGCTCGGTTCCAATTGCTTGGCAATCTGCGAGAAAGCAGTCGAGAGTTGCTGCGGCGCGGGCAGGGCGAGCGGTGTTGCGTCACTCTTCTGCCCTTCTTTTCCCTTTACTCCGACGGAAACCACTGTCCCAATCAGAATGCCGACCGAAAGCGTTACCAGAATGCTCAGCGTATAAGCCCAACGATGGGCCTTCATACGCATCCACAATGCTCCTGAATCCATAAGTCTACTTCCCTCCGAAACTGTTAAACCCCTTATAGTATACCCATTTACGCGATACGGCCGAAGCCGCCGCGGGCCGGGCGATGGACTTTGCCACCATGAGGTTCTGCCTATTAGACGCACAAACCAGCAAAATCGTTTGATGAAGCCCGGAGCCACTGAAATCGGCTATCCCGTTCCCTGTGAACTAGTTGAAAAGGATTAGTTGGCGAGGATCCAAAGGATTAGCTAAGGCCGACGGACGGCTTTCGCTCTGCAGTAAGTTCTACTTCGCTTCGTACACAGTCTTGCCTCCAACCACGGTCCTCAGGACTTTCGTGGCCAGCAATTTCTCCGGAGATGTCGCGGTGACATCCCGGTCGAGGACTATGAAATCCGCCAGCATTCCGGGCACGATCTTGCCTTTCTCTTTTTCCTCGTACTCCGCGAACGCCGAGCCCACGGTGTATGCGGTAATCGCCTGATCCATGGTCAGCCGCTGTTCGGGGAAATATTCCAGTTTGCCGTTTTCGCTCTTGCGAGTGACGGCGGCGTACAGCCCGCGGAACGGGCTGACCGGTTCCACCGGATAATCGGTGCCAAAGGCCAGCGTGACTCCCTTGTTCAGAAATGCAAGCCAGGCATAGGAAGTCGCCGCCCGCTGCGGTCCCAGGCGATCCTGCGCCCAGCGAATGTCGTTGAGCAGGTGACTGGGCTGCATGGAAGCGATGATCTTCAGTTCTTTGAATTTCGCGATCTCGGCCGGCGTGGTGACCTGCGCATGCTCGATGCGTAGACGGAACTCGTCGCCGCCATTAGGCGCGCGTACATGCGCTTCGCGCGCCGCTTTTTCAGCCTCGGCAAAAGCATCGAGCGCCATCTGCACGCCCTTGTCGCCAATGGCATGAAAGCCGATCTGGAAACCGGCCAGTACGCGCTCCTTGGTCAGTTCGTTCAACGTGGCTGCTTCATACCGGGGCAGGCCCGAGTTCTTCGGATCGTCCGCATAGGGCTCGAGCATGGCCGCCGTGTGCGATCCCAGAGAGCCGTCCATGAACCCCTTCAGCATGCCGGTGTGCAGCATCAAGTCGTTTTGCGGATGCGATTCGCGCTTCCGATCCAAGTCTTCGAGCGAATCGTCAAAGGGCAGCCACTCGGTGATGCGCGCCGTAAGCTTCCCTTCTTTTTCCAGCTCTTCGTAGATCTGAAAATTCTCCCAGTTCGGCGAATAATCCTGCGCGGAGGTCACACCGTGCTCAGCCAGATCGGCGAGAGCAAGCTCCAGGCCCTCGCGGCGCAACTGGTGAGTCGGCTTAGGGACCACTCCCAACACGGCTTCCTGCGCGGTCTCGCGGAGAATTCCCGTAGGCTCGCCATTCTCGTTGCGGTCAATGTGTCCGCCCTGCGGATCGCGGCTGGCCAGCGTAATGCTTCCCAGTTGCAGCGCCCGCGTATTGGCCACGGCGATGTGGCCGTCGATTCGCACCAGAAATACTGGATGTCCGGCTGACACCTCATCCAGGTCCCAGCGAGTTGGCGTAACTTTCACTGGCCACAGAGTCTCGTCCCATCCGGAACCCAGAATCCAATCGCCGGCCTTCGACTCGCCAACTTTCTTGTCGATGCGTGCCCGCAGGTCGTCGAGCGACTTCACCCCGGTCAGATCCACACTGAGTTTCGTGGTTCCTGCATCATCCAGATGAAGATGAGAGTCGTTGAAACCGGGCATCACAAAATGTCCGCCCAGGTCGATCACCTGCGTCTGCGGCCCTTTCAACTTTTCAATGTCGAGCGTCTTGCCCACGGCTTGAATGCGGTCACCACGCACCGCAATCGCTTCTTCGCGCAGCACCGAACTGAACGGAGTATTCGCGGGCACGCCGGTGTAGATATTGGCGTGCATGAAGATAAGATCGGCCCTTGGACGCGTGTCCGGCGGGGCAGTCATCACCATCACTTGGTGGGGAAGCTGAACAGTGGGGGCGGGCTGCCCGGTCTGCGCTGAAGCCGGCGATGCGGTCTGCGCACCGATCAGCGTGCAACCGTACACGATTGCAAATAAGAAACCCGCACCACATCTCAGATTGATTTGGCCCATCTTCATTCCCCCACCCCCGCCAGCGCCAGCATGGTCAGCAGAATCCGCTTCAGTCCCAACTCGCGCCCGTTGGAATCGAACCACTCCTGCAAAGTGTGCGCCCCACCGCCCGACCCGCCGCCGCCAATAGCAACTGCTTCCTGCCCCAGCGAGAGCGGAATGTTGGCGTCGGTCGAGGCCCGCTGCACTTGTGCTACGTTGCCCAACTGCGCATCCACTGCGCGCACTACCTGCATAATCCGCGCGCCCGCCGACAGCTCTCCAGCTGGGCGGTTCCCGATGACGACGACCTCGCAAGTCACGGCCGGACGCTTCTGCGCCGCAGACCGCATCTCGGCCGCCAGCGTCTCTTCCTCCACCGCCCGGTTGAGCGCTGCTCGCATCCCCTGCTCCAGCCGCTCCATTTCCGTCATCGAGGTGGAACGGATGTCGACTTTCATGCTGGCCGACTCGGGAATCGAGTTCACCGACGTCCCGCCGCGAATCACTCCGATATTGAAAGTCGTCTTAGGCGTTGTCGGCACCGGCGTCGCCGTAAACGTTTCAATCGCCTTGGCCAGAATCACAATGGGATTGGGAGCGCCGAAGTCGCTCCAGGAGTGGCCGCCTGGCCCGCGCACGATTACTTCAAAACGCCGGCTACCCAGCGCTTCCGCAACGATCGTGTCAGCACCGGCGCCGTCGAGAACGACGCTATAGGCAATCGAATCTTTCCAGCGCGGCGTGGAAAAAATGTGCCGCATGCCGCGCAGATCGCCTTCGCCCTCTTCACCCACGTTCCCGATAAAAACAAACGGCAGCGCATGCCGCAGACGCACCGCGCGCAGCAGAGCGGCAATTCCCAGCATCGCCGCTACGCCTGCGCCGTTGTCGGAAACTCCGGGTCCGTAGATGCGGCTGCCCTGCTGGCGAATATTGAGCGGCGTGTTGGCGGGAAATACCGTGTCAATGTGAGCGCTCAGCGCAACGTGCCGCCGCCCGAATCCGGGATGCGTGCCGAAAACATTGCCCACATCATCGACCCGGACATCGTCGAGCCCGACCTCGCGAAAGCGTTCCGCCAGCCACTCCGCGCGGGCCGATTCGCCAAAGGGAGGCGCCGGTATCCGCGCCATTTCCATCTGCCAATGCGCCAGTTGCGGCTCCTGCACGCGAAACCAGTTAAAAGCCGAGCGAACTTCCGGCGAAGCTGCCAGGCGCGCCACTTCCTGCTGCACCTGTTGCTGCTGAACAGGCACAGAGTCCGGCAAGTCCGCGCGCGGAGGAGTAGGGTTCATGGGGGTTATTGCCTAAGTTTACAACGCATGGCCGGGGATTAGGATTGGCTAATACGGAACGGAGCGTTACGGGAGGGTGGTAACCAGATGGGTCAGAAAGACCCCGACCTTCGGGCACGTTGGTGCTTGGCTCCCACCTTGTGACCCAATCGGAGCGAGGCGCCCTAGACGGACTCATCCGACCACTGATGAAGGGTGAAGGGCTGTGATGGCGCCATAGCGCTCGAAATCCGCGGTGTTAAATGTAAGGATGCTCTCAACCGCGTAGACGCTCATGGTGGCAACCAAGCGGGCATCATAGACCTTGACGCCCTGGACCTTATGATCTCTTACAATCTCTTTCCAGGCAGCGTAGATCGCGGGAATATCAGGCAGCGTAGTTAGCAACCGTTCGACGGTGCCGACTTCTTGAAGCACTTCTTCCTGCGATAGGCCAAGCCCGTTCTGAGTGGAGGGACGCGTTGCTACATTCCAGAATTCAGCAATGTTCTGGGGGCAGAAGAACAGGGCGTCCTTTTGCCGGATGAGCTTCGAAACCGCGCGGGTGGCCTGCGAGCAAAGCGGGTGACTCGGTTGCGCACTCCGGAGCAGTATATTCGTGTCAACCAGGACACGCATCAGTGTTCGCGGCCTTCATACATACTCTCGCGGGTGATCGCGTAATCGGACAAAGCTGGTGTGGGACGGTGGCCAGCAGACCACGCTTCAAATGCTGCGGCTCGTTCGTCAGCGGAAAGTGCCTTTTGCGGCGTCGGTAGCACAGAACCTTCAACGACAGCCAGGAGATATTCCTCCAGGGTCATTCCGCTTGCCCGCGCTTGCGCGGTTAGCCCAGCTTCAAGTTCCGGCTTTAGATTCAAAGTGACGGTCATCGCTCGCTCACTGCCTATAGTGTACGTCAGCCATGATCCTAACCCTAGGCTATCTTACGCGCTAGCGATGACGAGCGAAACCAAGGTCAAAGGCTGCTTTCACACTCAGCTAGACCGGCGTAGCTTCGAGTCACCGGACAATCCACCGAGGACGGGCGCTGATCACGTCGCATGCAGACGCTCCGCCAAGCCCGCTCTGCGCTCGACCTCGGCGACCAGTTTCTTCGTAGCCGGCACGTCGATCCCATGCCGCTGCGCACCTCGTAGAATCGGGCCGGCGATCGCGTCGAGTTCCGGCATCTTCCCTTGCGCCACATCCTTTTGCATGGAGCTGCGCATGTTGCCCGGCATTTTCATTACCGACGCGATCACGGCATCCGCGTCAATCTTCGCGCCGTCGGCAACCGCCACGGTGCAGGCTTCTCGAATGCAGGACAATCCCAATTGCCGCCAGGCTGGGATCAGCAAGAATTTCGCCGTGGTCTTATCCGAGGCGGTGGTCGTGAGCGCGAACGCCGCCAGAAAGACCAACTTGCTCCACATGAGCGTCGGTTCGTGGTCGATGAAATGGCACTCGAAGCCCATCTGCTGAAGATGTTGAATCGTGCCTTCGAGCAGAGCGCGTCCTGCCGAAGACACGTTCAGCCGGGCAAATGGGCTGCGATGGACAATGTGCCCCTTCGCGATCCGCTCCGTCTCGCCCGCAATCGTCGCGGGAATGATGTGGTCCGCGCCGTATCTCTCGCGCAGTAACGGGACATGATCAATCCCGTTGAGCAGCGGGACGATCCCCTTCACCGATTCGGGATGCTTTAGAGCGGTGAGCGCCTGTTCCAGTTGCGTGGCCTTCACCGTGATCCAGAGAACGTCGGCGGGCGGCACTTCCGAGGCTCGCGCCACCGGCACGCTGAAATTGCCGAAAGGACTTTCCAGCTGTAACTGTTCAGGATATCCAGCCAGCGATTCGGCTCTCATCACCAGAGTGACCGAATCGCCGGATCGCGCCAAGCATGCCCCGATCAAGCCTCCCACTCCACCCGGTCCGAGAATCGCGTGCCGCATCGTGCCCTAGCCTTTCTTCGCGCCCGCCGCTTCTACGCACTCCATCATCTCCGCTTCGCTCAGCGTGTGGTCGCTCTGCTTGGCGCGCTGGTAGATTCGGTCGACCACATCATCCGTCGCGGGAATGCCGCGCCGCTCCAGCCACCACAGCACATTCGATTTTCCGCTCATCGGGCCAACGTCAATAATCTGGTCCAACCCAAACACATGCGAAGGCACTCCCGAATACACCGTGTTCGCCAGCACAACGTCATCTTTGTGATACGCCTTGATGATCGCCGCCGCGTGCACTCCGGTAGCGGTGCGGAAGGCATCGTCGCCGACCACGGGATAATTCGCCGGAATCGGCACGCCCGTGGCCCGCGAAACCGCCTGGCAATATTGCTTGAGCTTGGTCAGGTCCTGCTGGTCCCAGGGCGCGATGCCCATCAGCTTCAGATTGACCAGCATCTGGTCGATCTGCGTGTTGCCCACGCGCTCGCCCAGCCCAATGGCGCATCCGTGGACGCAATTCGCGCCCGCGATCACCGCCGCCATTGAATTCGCAATGGCGAGGCCGCGGTCGCTATGACCGTGCCAGTCCACGCGAATATTCTCTCCCGAGGGCTTCACGCACTCGGCAATCACGAAACGCACCAGCGCCAGCGCGCCCATCGGCGTTGCGTGCCCAGCCGTATCGCAAATGCAAATCGCCCGCGCCCCGCAGCTGATTGCGGCGGTGTACAACCGCTTCACCGTCTCGGGATCGCAACGGCTCGTGTCCTCGGTGACGTACATCACGTCGAGGCCCAGCGAAACCGCATATTTCACGGCCTTCTCGGTGGTTTGCAGAAGAAAGTCGTCGGTCCAGCCTTCGGTGAATCTGCGGATGGGACTCGATCCGATAAACGTGGCCGCCTCGATGCGCAGCCCGGTCTTCTGCACGATCTCGGCGATGGGACGAATGTCGTTCTCGTGCGTGCGCGCCGCGCAGTTGGCGCGGATTTTCATCTTGTGCGCGACCATCTCACGCGCCAGCGCCGTCACCGCTTCAACCGCGCGCGGGCCCGCGCCCGGCAGTCCAAGCGCTAGCGAATGAATTCCCAGCGCTTCCATCAAATGAAGAATCTCAATCTTTTCGGCGATCGAAGGATCGCGCACTGAGGGCGACTGCAAACCATCACGCAGGCTCTCGTCATTGAGCAGAACCGGCCCCGGCGGCTTCAAACCGGGAGGATGGTTCTTGTTCCAATCGTAGATGAGGTCGGAAGTGTTCATGGTCGAACAGCTTCAGCTTCTAGCTGTAGCCACTAGCGAAGACGGTATTAGGCGCGAGCCAAATATCGCAAGTGTCGGCCCTGCCGGGACATCTTGCAGCAAGATCGCCCACAGGCTCAGCGCCTCATCGCTCGATGCTCGGCCTTATTTCTCCTTCGGCGGCAGCGTCAGGCCGAACACGGAAATCATTCCCTGCCCCGCGACATTCACTTTCGCTTCCGCGGGATTCGGCAGATACAGCGTTTTGCAGTGTTCGCAGCGATAGACTTCGGCGTTCTTGCCCCAGGCCTTCTCCGCATCGCCGCAGGCCTGCTCGATGACGTCGGTAGAGTAAAACCAGTGCTTCAAATGCCCACCGCAGAATTTTCCCTTCTCATTTTTCTCGTTGCAGGCGCGCTGCCCCGCCTTCTTGATCTTGACCTTATGGTGGGGGAGCTGCGGGACATTCTGCGTGCCGGAAGTGGCCACTTCGCTAGTCGCCAAGAGACGTACCCCTCGTTCAGGCGGTCCAAACGCCGCCGGATTCGGCCTTACGCGGTCATTGTAACTGAAACCCGATCAGGCAGGCATGCGCCGAACCTTCGCGGCAATGGCGTATCCTAAGCAAGTTCGCAACCGCCGCACTTCACACGGCACTTCACACGAGACTTCATGCGTATTCTCAGAACTTCACTTATTTGCACCGCGCTCCTCGTTTCATTCACTCTGGTCCTGTCGACGCGGGCACAATCACCGCAGAAAAAAAGCGGCGTGGAGCAGGAACTGGTCCGCACCGAAACCGGATTCTTCGAGGCCTGGAAGTCGAAGGACGAAGGCTACTTCCGCCAGCACATTCCGGCGAATGGAGTTTTCTGGGGCGAGAACGGAACGTTGGCCCGTGATCAACAACTCGAAGCCCAGAAAGCCGCCGCAAAATCGTGCACGGTCGATGGCTACAGCCTATCCGATTTTGGAGTGCTGCCCCTCGCGGCGGGCGCCTACCTACTTACCTACAAGTTCGATCAGTATGGCACTTGTGCAGGAGAAAAACTTCCCGTCCATATGAACGGCAGCTCGGTCTATGTCTTCAAAGACGGCCACTGGCAAGCTATTTACCGCGCGCAGGTCGCGCTGAAAAGTCAGCAGTGAAGCGCCGCCACGCCGCCTCTGCTAGTCTGTAGGATCAAAATTCTATGCGTGGACCGGGCCCGCCCCTCCGCAAGGTTTCGAAGAACAATGATCACGATCGTTTCGGGATTGCCGCGTTCGGGCACGTCGTTAATGATGCAGATGCTGGTCGCCGGAGGCATGACGCCCCTCGCCGATGGCGAACGCGTGGCCGACGCCGATAATCCGCGCGGCTACCTCGAGTGGGAGCGGATCAAACAATTGCCCAACGATCCGGCTTGCATTGCGGAAGGCGAAGGCAAAGTCGTCAAAGTGATCTCCCGGCTGCTGCTCGCTCTTCCCGCCGGCCACGAATACCGCGTTATCTTCATGCAGCGTCCATTGCCCGAAGTACTCGCGTCGCAGGATCAAATGTTGCGCCGTCGCGGCACTTACAAAGAAGGAATCGATCCCGCCGTCATTTCCGCGGCGTTCGAGAAGCATTTGCGCGAGGTCTACGCGTGGCTTGAGGGCAAGAACTACGTCAGGTCTCTCCGCATTTCGTACCACGAAGTGTTAAGCAAACCGGAAGAAGTCGCTCGGCACCTCGCCGAATTTCTGGGGGCCAATCTGAACGTGGAAGCCATGAATCAGCAAGTCGACGGATCCCTCTACCGGAATCGCTCGAAATAATCCGACGGCATCGACCGTCAGAACTCGCCCTTCGGCTTGGCCTGATCCGCTCCCACCCGCCCCGTTTCGATCTCGGCTGCGAAATAGTTCTCGCCTTTCACCGGCGCGCCCGCCATGCGGCGCAGGATGGCGATCTGCCCCACATGCGTCAGGGCGTCAGCGACAGGTCCTTGGAATAACCTGTCCAGCGGGGCTTGCACCGGCCCACTTGAGGACAGAAAGTCGTCAAACTTCTTCAGCGCTGCGAAAAATCTCTCGACTTCTTTCTCCCATGGGAGAGGCGTCGAGTTGTGCCATGTCTCCTGACCCATCGCGATCGACAGCGCCCAATCAAACAGATCGCCGATGTGAGCCAGAATCTGCCCAGGCGTGCGCAGTCCGTGTCCCGCCTGAAAATCCTTGAATCCCGCGGGCGCATTGCGCAAGGCTTTCCCGCCGCGATAAGCCAGCGTGGCGACGCTGTGACGCAACAATTCCCGCCCTGGATCGGAAGTCTTCTTGTTATGAGTAGGCTCGCTCATGGCGACCAGATTACACTGGTCTGCAGGAGACGAAAAGCATGGCGAGAAAAGTCACGGCCACGGCCCCGCGGCGAAGCTCTACAAAAACGGCTTCCGGGGAACACGCCTCGGTGAGCCGGGAGAACGCCGAGCATTATCGCTGGGGAACAGATTGCGACGCATGGTATCTGGTGAACGATGAACAGCTCAGTGTGATCGAGGAGTTCATGCCCCCAGGCGCTGCCGAGATTCGCCACCATCACGAGAAGGCGCAGCAGTTTTTCTACATCCTCTCCGGCGAAGTGTTGATGGAGGTGGAAGGTGAGACCACGCTGCTCGCGGCTGGCAGTGGCATCCGGGTGCTGCCGGGGAAACGCCATCAGATTCGCAATCCATCGTCCGTCCCCGTGCGGTTCCTCGTGATCTCGCACCCCAGAAGCCACGGCGATAGGTTCAACGAATGACGGACAAAACGGCGACCTGTGTCGGGTGCCCCATTTCTCGCGCGCCCTTTGCGCGAGAAATGGGGACTTTGTCTCAGGTGGGAAGTCGAGCGACGAAGCTAGTCCGCACCAGTTACAACTGCTTCCGCCGGATCACTCCCGCCGCCCGCAGCGCCCCGCGCACCCGCGTCATGAGCCCGCGCGCAAACTGCATATCCAGAAAACCCTCCATCTGCTGCTGGAAATCCTCGCCGTAGCCGTGCCACCAGACTTTCTTCATGCCGGGCACCAGGTCTACATCGAGATATTTCACCTTTACCATTTCTTCCAGCCCAAAGCGTCCGTGAGTGCGGCCGACGCCGCTGGCCTTAACACCGCCGTGAGGGGCCTCGCTGATTCCGAAGCATGAAATCACGTCATTCACCATGACCGTGCCCGCGTGGATGCGGCGCCCGAGGCGTTCGCCGCGTTTCTTGTCGCGCGTCCAGACACTCGCCGCCAGACCGTATTCGGAATCGTTGGCCTGGCGAACGGCTTCGTCATCCTCGTCGAACGCCATGATGGGCAGCACCGGACCGAACGTTTCCTCCCGCATGATCCGCATTTCATGGGTCACATCCGCCAGCACGGTGGGAGCGTAGAAGTTCACCCCGAGATGCGGCAGCCGCGTACCGCCCGCCAAAACCCGCGCCCCCCGCGCCTTTGCATCCTCGACGTGCGACTCCACGATCTCCACCTGCCGCTCCCGAATCATTGGGCCGGCGTCGGTCTGCGGGTCCATGCCGTTACCTACGCGCAACCTTTTCGTCTTCTCTGCGCACGCCCTGGCAAAAGATTCATACAGACTGCGGTGCACGTAGCAGCGCTCCACCGACAGGCAGGCCTGCCCCGCATTGACGAACGCTCCCCATACTGCCGCGCTCGAAGCCACGTCCACGTCGGCGTCGTCGAGCACCAGCATGGGATCTTTTCCTCCAAGTTCGAGCACCACCGGCAGGAGCCGCTCTGCCGCGGCCACTGCGATGCGCTTACCTGTCGTCACGCTGCCAGTAAACACCAGCTTGTCGATCGGCGAACGCAGCAGCGCTGCTCCGGCCGCGCCCTCGCCGATTACCACCTGAAAAACGTCCTCTGGGACGCCGGCCGCATGCAACAACGAAGCCAGTTCCAGTGCCACCAGCGGAGTCAACTCCGACGGCTTCAACACCACGGCGTTGCCCGCCACCAGCGCAGCCAGCGTCTCCGTCGCTGGAATCGAGAAGGGATAGTTCCACGGCGATATGATCGCGATCACGCCATGGGGCTCGCGCACCAGCCGTCCATTCTTCAGCTTGGTCACGATATTCCCATGCGGTACCGGCTCATCTCGCAGCAATGCCCGGGCGTTATCGATCAGGAATCGCGCCGCGTCCAGCACCACGAGCACCTCGGTGACCAGTGCCTCGACCAGCGGTTTGCCCACTTCGCGTGTGATCGCCGCTGCGATCTCGGATTTCTTTGCGTACAGCTTCCCCTGGAAATCGCGGATCACGCCGATCCGCCGCCCCAATCCCAGCTCCGCCCACGCCGGCTGGGCCGCGCGGGCCCGCGCCACGGCAACCTGCGCCTCATATTCACCCGCGCACTCGAACTCGCGCAGAACTTCGCCCGTCGCCGGATTCACCGAGGCAATCTTGCGCACCGCGATTTGTAGATCAGTGGCCATGAACAAATCTTAGTCCGTAGAGGCGCAGCTTGCTACGTCTCTGCTCACCAGAAAACCTAGTCCTTACCGGTTAGGGGTCTTGCGCTTGAACCAGCAAAGCCGTTTACTCACGGCAAAATCCGCAGTTGCGGCCACCGCCATTTAGTACTCGACGCTAACCAGATACAATCCGCCCGACGGCGCCGTCGCTCCGGCTGCCGACCGCTGGCGCGCCTCCAGAATGCGCGTTATATCGTCAGCTTGCAACGTACCCCTGCCCACCAGAATGAACGTGCCCACCAGGTTTCTGACCATGTGGTGCAGGAAACCGGAGCCGCGTACGGTGTAGACCAGTTCTTCGCCGGCTCGCTCCCAACCTGAAGCGAAGATCTTGCGCACGTTGCTTTTGGCCTCCGAAACCGGCTCGCCCTCGCGCCCCCGTTCCGGATCAACCGCCGCGAAGGAAGTGAAATCATGCTCTCCCACGACCAGCGGCGCCGCGCGGGCCATTGCCTCCTCGTCGAGTGGATAAGGATAGTGCCACACATACCGCGCCAGAAACGGCGGACAAATCGACTCCCGGTAGATTCGATATCGGTACGTCTTGGCGCGCGCCGAATGCCGCGCATGGAATTCCGGCGGCGCCTCCGTCACCTCCAGCACCCGCACCGACGGCGGCAGAATATCGTTCAGTGCCCGCAAGAAATTTTCCGTGGGGACGGAAGACTCCGTGACAAATGTCATCACCTGCGCCAGCGCGTGCACTCCCGCATCGGTGCGCCCCGATCCCTGCGGCAATACCTTTTCCCCGGTAATCCGTCCAATGGCTGAAGCCAGTGTGCCCTGCACCGTCTCGGCGTCGGGCTGCACTTGCCAGCCGGAGAATTCCGCCCCGTCATAGGAGACCGTTACTTTGAGATTGCGCATGCTGCGATCTTTCGAGTCCCGCGCCGCCGTTGCATCATCCAAGCGATTTCTGGCGTTGTCGGCTCAGAGCTTGTCACTTCAGAGCTCGCCAGTTCAAGGCTTGCCGATTCAACGCTCGCGAGCAATTTATCAGTTCCATAGGCAGCGCAGGCAAGGTCAAGGGCGGTTCGGGTCAGATATACTGAATGGTTTCCGCAGAGTCCTGGTTTAGCGATGGAGATCTCTGCATCGCGTCCCCCGAGTACCACGCCGGGGGAACCGCGCGGAGACAAGATAGTCAGGGCCTTGAGGGGATTTCAGGAACCTTCCACCCCTCCTTTGCGTACCAATGCCTGAGCAGGATTTTGTTTTAGGTAGATCAATTTTGGGCAGATCAGCCGTCTCAGGTCGAAACCTAAGCGTTTTTGCAGCAAATTCTTAATCACTCGGTCTTAACGAACTGGTTCCAACGAACGGAGAAGAGTAGATGCCATTCGCACGTTTTGCCTCGACCATCCGGCTCGCCGCTGCTGCCAGCCTATTCGCAACGCTGACCGTCGCGTGTTGGGCCCAGGAACCGCCCGCGGCTCCTACCCCGCAGAATACCCCCGAAGCGCGGCCCCTGCCGGTACTGAACTATGCCAAGCCGGTGTCGCACTTTCCCAATCCGATCGGGCCGTACACGCCGCGGCACCTGTCCGCTCCGAACCTGGCGAACACCGCGCGCATTGACTCGCTCATGCACGATGGCAAGCTCTACCTGTCGCTGAATGACGCGATCGCGCTGGCGCTCGAGAACAATCTCGACATCGCCATCGCCCGCTACAACCTGAATATCGCCGACACCGACATCCTGCGCGCCAGAGCGGGCGCCACGACCCTCGGCGTGAATACCGGCGTAGTGCAGAACACCCCGGGCGGCGGCGTCGGCGGCCTCGGTGGACAGGTCGGCTCCGGCACGGGTGGAACCACCCTCGGCGCAGGCGGCGCAGGCGCCGGTGCCGGCGGATTAGTCGGTTCCACGCTCGGTATGGGATCGCTCATCAACAGCTTCGATCCCGTGCTCACGGGAACCTTGCAGGAAGATCACTTTAAACAGCTGGCCACCACAATTTTCCAAGGCGTGCTTCCGGGAACTAGTCTGGTTCAGAACACGAGTACGGTCAACTTTTCCTACCAGCAGGCCTTTAGCTGGGGAACAAACCTGACGGTAGGATTCAACAACACGCGGGGAACGACCAATAGCTTCTTTCAGGGTCTTAGCCCGCAGTTGATTTCGGGCTTCAAGGCTCAATTCACTCAGCATCTGCTCCAGGGATTTGGCTACGCAGCCAACACCCGTTTCCTCCGCATCGCCAAGAACAACCGAGAACTTTCGGATGTGGCTTTCCGCTTGCAAATCATAACGACGGTGAATCAGATCCAGACGATGTATTGGGATCTGGTTTACGCTTACGAAAACGTTCGCGTGCAGCAGGAATCCCTGGCATTTGCGGACAAGACGCTGTCCGACACCAAGAAACAAGTGGAGATCGGCAGCCTGGCGCCGATCGAAGTCGTCCGGGCACAGAGCACCGTCGCCCAGGACCAGCAGGCTTTGACAGTTGCGCGAACCAACCTGCAGCTCGAGCAGTTGCTCATGAAGAACGCGCTCAGCCGCACCCTGCGCGACCAGGTTCTCGCAGGGGCGGATGTGATTCCCACCTCGACCATGGAAGTGCCCGCAAACGAACCCGTCCAGCCGACGCAGGACTTGGTCGGCGAGGCGCTCCGACATCGGGCCGATTTAGTGGAATCTCGTATCCAGCTGAACACCACCGAGATCAGCAACAAGGCAGTTCGCAACGCTCTACTTCCTACGCTTGACTTGTTTGCCTACTATGGAGGAGCGGGGCTTGGAGGGTCACAGAACCCTGGGGAGCTGTGCACGACGCCTACTCAGTCGGATTGCGCCACTCAAAACCCAAACCTCCAACTGGGCCAGAGTCACATCGCGCCGACAGTAGGCTACGGCAGCACTCTCAACCAACTCGTGAACTCCACCTCGCCCGATAAAGGCGTCGGCTTGCAGCTCAACATTCCGCTGCGCAACCGCGCCGCTCAGGCAGTGCAAATCCGTTCCGAACTCGAGTACCAGCAGGCCCAGATGCGTCTGCAACAGATCGAAAACCAGATCAGCATCGAAGTCCGCAACGCCCAGTTCGGAGTGGAACAGAACCGTGCCAGCGTCGACTCCGCCAAAGCCGCGGTGGACTACGCCAAGCAGTCGCTCGACGCCGAGCAGAAAAAATATCAGTTCGGCACCTCGACTACAACGCTGGTTCTGCAGACCCAGAGCGCGCTGGCTACGGCCGAGTCCACGTTAATGTCGGCTATGGCAGCTTACGAGAAGTCGCGCGTCGAACTAGATCGCGCTGTGGGCACCACGCTTGACCACTCCGGCATCAGCATCGACGATGCGGCCAAGGGCCAGGTCACGCGAATGCCGAACGTGCCGTCAGTCGCTCCTCGCAAGGACTTGCCGTCGGTCGTTCCAACCCAGCAGCCACAGTAACCGTTTCATCCGCTGTTTGATGAAGGGGGCGCGGCCACAATCCGCGCCCCGATCGTTTTCCTGCTAAACAATTCTTTACAAACCCCTGCACTTTCGCGGAACCTTTCTCCCGCTAAGATGAAGTGACGCCGGCTGGCGGTTTGCATCCAACACTGGCGTCACTGCAAGCGATAATCGCAAGCATGCATGCCCGTTCTTATGCAAGGAGAAGAACCATGTTCGTATCGCGTTTGAGTTCCGTTGTCCGGCTGTGGCCGGTCTATTTCGTAGCAATCCTGGTCAGTGCCGCTCCTTCCGCGCTCTGGGCGCAAGCGACCACGCCCGCGCCGTCTGCCCCGACAGCACCTCCCGCAGCGCCCCAGCCCACGCAGCCGCAGCTTATCCATCTCAAGGATTATTCCAATCCTCGTTCCGCATTTCCGCATGTGCTGCGGCCCTATATGCCGCAAGAGCTGGCGCAGCCCAATCTGGGCAACTCGCCGCGCATCGATTCGCTCATGCGGGATGGAAAGATCTATCTTTCTGTTAACGACGCCGTCGCCCTTGCGCTCGAGAACAATCTCGATATCGACATCGCGCGCTATAACCTGAACATCGCCGATGCGGACCTGCTCCGCGCGAAATCCGGAAACAGCATTCTGGGCGTGAACACCGGCATCGTGCAGAACACGCCCGGCGGCGGCGTAGGCGGGCTCGGCAACACAGTCGGCTCCGGCACGGGCGGCACTACCGTGGCGGCCGGTGGCGCGGGCACCGGCACGAACGGCCTGGTGAGTTCGACCCTCGGCATTGGAGCGCCCCTCACCAGCTACGATCCGCAGCTCACGGGCACGCTGCAACTCGACAAAAACGACACCGAGTCTGTAAGCGTATTCAGCCCGGTTCCAGTCGTCGCTCAAAACACCTACACTTCGAACTTCGGCTACACTCAGGCATTCGAATTCGGCGGCACGCTGACTGGCGCGTTCAACAACACTCACGTCACCACCAACAACCCCACCAGCCTGCTCACTCCAGAGCTGGGATCGAATTTCCAGTTTCGCTTCACGCAAAATCTCTTGCAGGGATTCGGGTTCCTGCCCAACACGCGCTTCATCCGCATCGCCAGGAACAATCGCGAAATCTCCGACGTAGCTTTCCGCCTGCAGGTCATCACCACCGTCGACCAGATTGAGAACATGTATTGGGACCTGGTCTTTGCCTACGAAAATGTGCGCGTGCAGCAGGAGTCTCTGACCTACGCGCAGAAGGCCCTCGATGACAGCAAGCGGCAGGCTCAGGTCGGCACCGTTCCCCCCATTCAGGTCGTAAGCGCGCAGAGCACCGTCGCCACCGGCCAGCAGAATCTGATTGTGGCCCAGAACAACCTGCAACTGGAGCAATTGCTCGTGAAAAATGCGCTCAGCCGGAGCATTGAAGATCCGGTGCTGGCGGAAGCCGACGTCATTCCCACCTCGACCGTGCAAGTGCCCGAGCAAGAGCCCGTGATTCCGATCCAGGATATGATTAACGACGCTCTGCAGCACCGCGCCGAACTGGTGGAGACGCGGATCGATCTCAACTCCCGCGACATCAACAGCAAGGCTGTCCGCAACTCGATGCTGCCCACGCTGCAAGCCTTCGCGTACTACGGCGGATCGGGAGTGGGCGGCGACGTGAACCCCCTCGTGCCCAATTGCGCCAATACCACCAGCGCCTTCTGTTTCGACCAGAGTAAGGCGCCGCCACCGTTTCGGACCACCACTTCCGTGGGTTATGGCAGCACTCTAAGTCAACTTGTCAATTCAACCGCGCCCGACAAGGGCGCAGGTCTGACACTCACCATCCCTCTTCGCAACCGCCTGGCGCAATCGAACCAGGTGCGCGCCGAACTCGAATACCGGCAGGCGCAAGTGCGCCAGCATCAACTGGAAAACCAAGTGCGCATTGAAGTCCGCAACGCACAGTTTGATGTGAAGCAAAATCGCGCAGCCGTGCAGGCTGCGCAGTCGGCGGTCGACCTTGCCCGACAGACGTTGGACGCCGATCAGCAGAAATTGAAAGTGGGCCTCACCACCCAGACCGCTATCCTGCAGGATGCCTCCACTCTCACCACTGCGGAGTCGAATCTGCTTTCGGCGAAGGCTGCGTATGAGAAGTCGCGTATTGAACTCGATCGCTCCACTGGCTTGCTGCTCGACCACGCCGGCATCGACGTCGCCGACGCCACCCGGGGCCAGGTCACGCATTTGCCCAACGTGCCCTACGTAGCCCCCCGCAAGGACCCGGTTCCCGTTGCACCGCCGGCGTCCACGTCGGCACCAGGAGGCCAATAGCAGCGCGTGCCGGGTGCCCCATTTCTGGCGTGTCCTTTGCGCGAGAAGTGGGGTAGTTCGATCGAGCAATCGATCCCTCGGCAGTCGGCATGACCCTCCCCTGATAAACTACGCCCCGATGACTCGATCCTCGGGACCGGCGCTTCCGAAATTTTTTCTTTGGCTCTTGCCCCTGTCATTTCTTCTCCAGGTGGCGTCCATCGGTGCCTTTCATCAGTACCGCACCCGTCCCGGCGACGACCACTTCGAGTTTGGTTGGGAGATGGGCCGCGTGGGCCGCTCCATCGCGCAAGGTCACGGCTTCGCCAGTCCTTACGAGGGCAACACCGGCCCGACCGCGTGGGAACCCGCGCTCTATCCGTATTTGATGGGCGGCGTGTTCAAGATTTTTGGGATCTACACGCAGACTTCCGCGTGGGTACTGCTAAGCATCAACAGTCTGTTCGCGACCCTGACCTGTATCCCCATCTTCCTCATCGCGTACCGAACATTCGGCGAACGCATGGCAGTCTGGTCTGCCTACGCCTGGGCGCTGAATCCTTACGTGTGGTACTGGTCGGTTCACTGGATCTGGGACACAACCTTCACCCCGCTAGTGATGGCGTGTCTGTTTCTGATCGCGCTGCGATTGCAGGATTGGCCGGGTCTGCGAGGCTGGATCCTCTTCGGCGCATTGTATGGAGTTGGCGCACTTGCCAATCCCACGATGCTGGCCTTTCTTCCCTTCTGCGGCCTGTGGATCTGGCGTCAGCGTTTCCGGCGCGGTCTGTCGTCTGTGGGCGGCGTCGCGCTTTCTTCCGTTGTGTTCTTTTTAGTGCTGTCTCCCTGGGTGGTGCGAAACTACGAAGTCTTCGGACGCTTCGTTTTTCTTCGCGACGATTTCGGATTACAGATCCGCCTGGGCAACGGCCCGTACGCCGACGGCATGCTCATGCCCTATCTCCAGCCCAATCTCAACCGGCTGGAACTCGAGAAGTTTCAACGCATGGGCGAAATCGCATACGCGGAATCCTGCAAGAGAATCGCCTTCGACTGGATCCACGCGCACCCAGCGCGCTTTGCCGTCATTAGCCTGAAGCGATTCTTCTACTACTGGAATGGCGTGCCGAAAGCTACCAACAGCGTTGCGCCGGTTGATTTCCGCACCGCGCCTTTCCTGGCAACATCGGTACTCGCTCTCTGGGGACTCGGCCGTGCCGTACGCCAGAAGCGGCCCGGCGCTTGGCTTTACGCGGGACTCGCACTGACCTATCCAACCGTCTACTACTTCGTATTTCCGCACGCGCGGTATCGGCACCCGATCGAACCGGAGTTGCTCATCCTGATCGTATTTCTCCTGTCGGAAATCCGAACTCGTTCCGCGACCTCGTCGCAGGGCGGGGGCGTCGGTCTTGGGTCTTAGGTCTCAGGTCTGAGGTCTGAGGTCTGAGGTCTGAGGTCTTCAGCAGGGTGCGACTCGAATCCCTGAGCCTAAGCCAAACACCGAAGACCGAAGACCCGTGTGAGACAATTTCGAGTCCGCGCATGCGTCGCGCAGCAGGAATGTCCGCATTCCACCTATGAACCTTTCTGTCGTCATCATTACTTGCAACGAAGAAGCGAACCTCGGCCGCACGCTCGCCAGCGTGAACCCGCTGGTCGCCGACGGCAAAGGAGAAATCATCGTCGTCGATTCCGGCTCGGCCGACCGCACCGTGGAAATCGCAAAGAGTTTCGGCGCAAAGATATTTGTCGAAGACTGGAAAGGCTTCGCCGCGCAGAAAAACTCTGCCATCGACAAAGCAACGGGAGACTGGATCCTGAGTCTCGATGCCGACGAAGAGATTGACACTCAACTCCAGCAAGCAATCCAAGAGCTGTTGGAATCATTGAGCCGCCTGTCGGCTCTCGGTGATCGAGATGCCAATCGCGAAAAGGATCATTCGTCCCCCGCGAGTGGTGCGCCGGACGCCGTCCCTCACGCCGACTTCGCCGGCCTTTGGATCCCTCGGAAAAACGAATTCCTCGGTCGCTGGATCCGACACGGCGGCTACTGGCCCGACCCGAAACTGCGCCTCTTCCGTCGTGGAACCGGCAAGTTCGAGAACCGCGCCGTCCATGAAGACGTTCAGGTCGACGGAATAACCAGAACAATCCAATCCGGCGCAATCCTGCACCACTCCTACCCCACGCTCTCCGATTACATCGAGCACATGAACCGCTACTCATCCTTGGGCGCGGAGATGGTCGTGGCAAAGGGAAAAGTTCGCTTCAGCGTAATCAACATAGTCCTCCGCCCGTTCGCTACCTTCCTCTACAACTACTTCTTTCGTCTCGGATTCCTTGACGGCCGCGAAGGCCTCCTGCTGCATCTCAACCACGCCGTCTACGTCTCGTGGAAATACGCGAAGGCGTGGGAGTTGTCTCGTAAGCAGCAATAACTCTGTCATCCTGAGCGCAGCGAGTGCTTCGCAAAAGCGAAGCCCTCGCGAAGTCGAAGAGCCTGCCCTGAGCTTGTCGAAGGGACCCCGGTCAAGCCCGTGCAGCCGATGGCTCGTCCAGGAGTTCTCACGGACTCCGATTTTTTCCGGTGATTCTGAAATGCACCATTGAGAGACCTTAAGGCAGCGTGAACAGTGCCTGCGTCACCGGGGTCCTTCGACTGCGCGGCAAGTTCGCGTTCGCGAACCTCCCGCTTCGCTCAGGATGACACGCTGCCAACGGCTGACCGACCGGTCGTTAGAAGCGCAAGCCCCCACCTTGCTCATCCTCGCGCCCTTCCCTATCATCGACTCAGCACGGGGTTCGCATGGAAAAGAAGCCGCTCAAGTCCGAACTTGCCGAAAGTCCGATCGCCGACGTTTTCGAGAACCGCCATCCTTCTGCCGCGGAAAAAGCGTGGGCGGAGAAAACGCTTGCGCCCACGCTCGAAAAATCTCCCGAGCGCCCCATTGGCGCGCCCACCGGCGTGAACCTCGATGAGCACGGCCACGCACAATTCACCACGATTTCCGGCGTACCGGTTCGCCGCCTCTACACTCCCGCCGATCTCCCCGAGGATTGGAGCGAAGAACAATATCTCGGCTATCCCGGCCAACCGCCCTTCACGCGCGGCATTCACGCCACCGGATACCGCGGCAAGCTTTTCACCATGCGGCAGTTCTCGGGATTCGCTTCGCCCGAAGAGACCAACCAGCGCTACAAATATTTGCTCGAACACGGCGGTAGCGGACTTTCCGTCGCCTTCGATTTGCCCACGCTCATGGGCTACGACTCCGACCATCCGGCGAGTGAAGGTGAAGTCGGCAAGTGCGGCGTGGCCATCGATTCGCTCGAAGACATGGAAATTCTTTTCGGCGGCATCGACCTGGAAAAGACCACCGTCTCGATGACCATCAACTCGCCCGCATCGGTCCTTTGGGCCATGTATCTGGTGGTCGCGGAAAAGCAGGGCGCCGACTGGAAGAAGATTTCCGGCACCATTCAGAACGACATTCTCAAGGAATACATCGCGCAAAAGGAATACATCTATCCGCCGGCGCCATCGATGCGCCTGGTGATCGACACTTTCGAATTCGGCTCGAAGTTCACGCCCCGTTTCAATACGATTTCGATCAGCGGATATCACATTCGCGAGGCCGGTTCGACCGCTCTGCAAGAACTCGCGTTTACGCTCTACGACGGAGTCGAATACGTGGAGTGGGCGCGCCGCCGCGGACTCGACGTCGACGACTTCGGCCCTCGTCTCAGTTTCTTTTTCAACGCGCACAACGATTTCTTCGAAGAGATCGCCAAGTATCGCGCCGCCCGCAAGATTTGGGGGCAAGTAATGAAGACTCGCTTCGGCGCAAAGAACCAGCGTACCTGGCTCATGCGCTTCCACACCCAGACCGCCGGAGTATCTCTGCCCGCGCAGCAGCCCATGAACAACATCGCGCGCGTGGCCGTGCAGGCTCTTGCCGCCGTTCTCGGCGGCACGCAGTCGCTGCATACCGATTCCTACGACGAAGCTCTCGCGCTGCCCACCGAAGAAGCCGCTCGCATCGCACTCCGCACCCAGCAGATCATTGCCTACGAATCGGGCGTAATGCAGACGGTCGATCCCCTCGGCGGATCATACTTTGTCGAGAACCAAACCCTGCAGATGGAACACGGCGCCTTCGACTATTTCTCCAAGCTCGACGCCATGGGCGGCATGGTCAAGGCCATCGAACGCGGCTATCCGCAAAAGGAAATTGCCGAGGCGTCGTACCAATATCAGCGCGCGGTCGAGGCCCGCGAGAAAGTGATCGTCGGCGCCAACGAGTTCGTCATCGAAGAGGAGTCGCCGCACATTCTCTACATCGACGAAAGCGTGGCCCGCCAGCAATCCGCGAAGCTGAAAACCCTGCGCGCGCGCCGATCGAATGACGAAGTCCGCCGCGCGCTCGACGCACTGAAAAAAGCCGCCGCGCAGGAGCCGAAAGCCGGCACGAATGGCAACGTTTCCTCCGCCAACTCCTTGCCCTACATTGTCGACGCCGTCCGCGCCTACGCCACCGTCGGCGAAATCTGCGAAGCTCTGCGCCAGGTGTACGGCACGTACACGGAAGTCAGCATCACCTAGCCCTGAGGAGACGGAACTGGTTTTTATTTCGCTTTCTTCTTATGCTTCTTCTGTAGTGACGCGCCTTCCAACCCCCACATCAGCAGGTGGCACTTGCGGCACATATCCTTCGTTTCGGTGTTTTGATTCAGAGCATCTTCCGGAATCTCCGCTCCTGCTTTTAGAAGGTGAACCTGCGTTCCTCCATGCGCCCGGTGACAACTCATGCACGACATTTCTCCGCCGGTCAGTGGATCGCGGCTTCCGCTTACGGGATGCCGTTCATAAGGGTGACCCATGGTGTTGTTGTCGCTGAGCGCGATGGTCGGCAGGTACTGCGACGGAGCACTTTCTGCCGTGCGCAGGTGGCACTTCAGACAAAGGTCGTTCACCTTCGCCCGCAGCAGACGAGGATTCGCCGAAGTGTGCGGATTGTGACAGCTTCACACACATCCCAGACGAATAGGGCAAATGCGTGTACTGCAGCGCCGCCGGTTGATGACACTCGAAACAGACAATGGACTTCGTCTGCTTCAGAACGACATAACTCCCATCCTCCCGGTTCTCCACACTGTGGCAGGATGCACATCCTCGTTTAATCGCAGGGTGAACGTGATCTCCAATTGCGTGGTCGGCATGGCATTCCAGACAGTTCGAGCTCGCATCGACTCGAACCGGATGCGAGCCCGCATAACAAAGGCACGGCGCGAGCAAACCGGCAAGCAGCGCACGAAGCGTGAACCGCGCGGAGAGAATCATAAGCGCTCCCTTAACGGGCATCGATTAACGGACATTCACTAACGGTCCTGACTCGAATCCTGCTGAGTGTTCAATGTCGCTCCCGCAGCTTTCAGGCGAACCAGGTACGGCGAGAAGGGTGTGACCTCCAGCGCAAGTTTGTCTTTGGGGGAGTAGATATGCGGCGGCCGCGCCTTCACAAACTTCAACTGGCCTGCCCAGGGATCGAGCTTGACTCGGCTGCCCAGCGGCAACGCCACAATCTGCTGCGGATTATCGAGTTCGAGCTCCGGCGCTGCGTCCGCTACCGCGCTCATGAACGAAACATGATTGTCGACGACCAGGCTCTCGCCCAGATTCGCCTTGGTCAGGTTCGGAACTTTCCGGCCGTATTTGGCCAGCGCCTTCAGGAACAGACCGGCTTCGGCAAGATTGTCTTTGTAGGGTGAATTGGCCAGAATCTTCATCCCGAGCGCATCGGCCTCGCGCTCCTGTTCCGCGCTGTGCTTGAAATCGAAGAGCGGCAATTGCTTCAGGCTGGGCACCACCATGCGATCGTTGAATGCGAAGCTGCTGTCGAGTTCATGCCCCAGCGCGGCATGGGCCAGAGCGTGCGCGAGAATGGCGGCCAGCGCGGCTTCGTTGGGCAAGGCATCGAGCAACCCGCGGCTGACCAGGATGGTGTGGCCGATCGTGGCCACCTCAATGGGCGTGGTGGGAATAATTCGGCAACGAATCTCCGGATCGAGAACAATCTTATTAGTGACTTCCAGATTCGTGATCACCGTTTGCAGAACCGTATCGACTTCGCCTGCGGGCACGATCAATCCCAACTCCTCGAGCTTGATGATGACGTTGTCCTCGGCGCGCCGCTGCCACGAGCGCTGAATGTCCAGCGGACTCTGGTCGGGATTCTGCGACAAATCCCTGGCCGATTCCGGATCAACCACAATCTCCGCGAACTCCGATTCCCTACCGGCGGGCCCGAGATTGTAGCCCCAGATTCGCGTCTGTGCTTTCAGCCGGGGATTCTGCGTCTGCGGTTTGTTGGAGTCGAATTCCTCCGAATAAACCACCGCCGGAAGCCACACGCCCGCGCGCAGGTTCATTCGCCAGCTATCGATGTGGAACGTGCCGTAGCTGCCGTTGAAGCGCACAATGTTGTAGCCGTCATCCTCCACCCAGATGGCGCCCTTGAACCGGCTGGCATCGCGGTCTTTGCGCGGACTCACTTCGAAGACCAGGCAGCGGATTTCTCCCAGAAACTCGCTCTGCATGTAGCGCAACTGGTAGTTCTTGCGGTCGAACCCGGTTCGATCGACGAAAATCATGCTGGAGAAGCCCACCGGACTCAACGAATACAGCTTTGAGAACGCGCCCGCCATCCGCTCCACCAGCCGCTTGTCCAGATAGAACTCCTCCTTCGCCTGCTGAAACTGCACCCGCCCCAGGAAGTACCGGTCCTCGGCAGGGACGAATCCCAGGGCGGAGTCCGGTTGCATGCGCTGCAGGTAGGTTTCAACCATCGGGCTGTAGCTGCGCATGGTCGCGCCCAGCGCCCGTTCGTTACCGATAATTCGATCGATGTATTGATCGGGATTGAATTTCGGAGAGCCGCCTGCGAAAACTTGGGGCGCAAGCAAAGTAACGATGAAGAGAAATATGAAGAGAAATATGAAGAGAAAGCAGCGCCGCATCATGGTCCGCCTCCTGTAGGTTTATTTCGTCCAGGTCCAAATCATCTGAAATCACAGGAACCCTAGCGGCGCATCAAGGCGGGGGCAACGGATCACGCGCGGGACCACGCGGAATCTGACCTGCGGAACACGGGCGAGATTCCGCCTCGGCCCAGCACATTCGAAGGGACAGACGCTGGAGGCCTTCCATGAAGCCTCATTTCTCGGAAAGGAAAGGGCCGAACAGCCCCGAGCAGCCCCGAACAGCAAGGTTCCGAGCATTCAGAGGGAGGACCCGGCCATAGTATCGGCATCCTCCGCGCTCCGCACAGTGAGGTCGCTCACGGAAGAATGTGATTGGCCTCATAGGGGATACTTCAACTCAGCGACTGGGCGTCGAGCCGCAACCGCCGGCACGCGGAAAAAAGCGCAGAAACTACGAAGAAGGACCCGCCTGGCCGAGAGCCGATTCCCGTCCGCGCAGGGTTCCGCATATGCAATTGAAAACCCGGGCACAGTCGTAGAGAATGCATTGGTAGATAAAGTGCTTCACTGATCTAAAACCATCATGCCCAATCCAGCAGAACCCGGCGTCCCCAGCGGCTGGAAGTCGACACAAGTCTATGCCATGGCCACCGTGTGCCTTATCATCGGCGTCGCGCTCGGCTACTTGTTCCGCGGATCGGCCTCCATACATGTGCCATCCCCGGCGCCGCAAGCCGCCGCGGTGTCGCCGGCAAGTCCAGCGGCAACGGGATCAGCCCCCCAAATGCCCAGCCTGGAAGACATGAAGCGCATGGCCGATAAAAAGGCCGAACCCCTTTTGGCTCGACTGAAGACCGACCCCAACAATTCCGACCTGCTCAACCAGATCGCGACTGTCTACAAATCGACCCATCAATTTAAAGACGCGGCCACTTACTACCAGAAGGCGCTCGACGCCAATCCCAAGAACGTGCCCGCACGCAACGACCTGGCCTCGTGCCTTTACTACCTGGGCGACGTCGACGGCGCACTCAGCCAACTGCAGCAATCTCTCCGCTACGACCCGAAGGACCCCACCGCGCTTTTCAACCTGGGAATGATGCGATTGCAGGGCAAGAACGATCGTAACGGCGCGATCACTGCCTGGCAGCAGTTGCTGAAAGCTGAATCCCGCACTGCCCCAGAAAAAAAGGCTGTGGTCGAAAAGGTAATCGCTCAGGCCCAGAAGGGCGTCAATCCCAACAACTAGCCTGGCCCGCCCCGCGGTACTAAAGTTCCCCGCTAATCGCCGATGTAGCTGGTATGGCGACAGTTCATTTTCATCGGTGGGTGCTTCTCTTAGCGCTGACGATTGACGCCGCAAGTTCCCACGCAGCTCCCGGCGTCGCTTACCGCACTGCAACCAATGAGGTTCGTCTCAGCTTTTCGGCCTTCGACCGGAATAACCATGCGGCGCCTACACTGCAGGCCAGCGACATCGCCGTCGTCGACAGAGGCGTCGTCGTCCGCAGCTTTCGAAGTTTTGTCCGCTCTGGCGAGACGAACCTCGAGGTCGCCATCGTCATCGACGACAGCGGGTCGGTCGCGCCCCGCTTTTATCAGGAACTCTCCGGCGCTCTCGGCCTGATTGCTGAAACTGGTCCCCTCGCTGAGCGAAACGTCTCAGTCGTCTCATTTCAAGGGCAACAGCCCACTCTGCTTTGCGCCGGAGATTGCCGCACGGCCAATGCCTTCACCGAGCACCTCGCTGCGCCGCGGCGCGGCAGCCTCACGCCCCTGTTCGACACGATTATTTTCGCGGCCAACTTTCTTGCCCGGCGCGCCGACTCCAACGCCGCGAGAGTCCTAATCCTGTTTTCCGACGGAGAGGACACCATCAGCCGAAAGTCGCTCAACGACGCCATCGACGCGGTCCAGTCCGCCGAAATTGAGATACACGCGATTGACTTGAACGGCATCGCCAGCGGATCGCAAGGCGGCGCAGTTCTCCGTCGCCTCGCCAGTTCCACCGGAGGCGGCTATTTTCCGGCCCGCACCGGAGCTCATGATGCGATGAATTCGATTCTTGCAGGGCTTCGCGCCACCTATACCGTCAGTTACCAACTGCCCAGCCCCTCACCCGGATTTCACTCAGTCCGGATTCTTCCCACTCACAACCTGAACCTGGAATTCCGCAGCCGCAGCGGGTATTACTATCCCACCGGTGCGCGCTGAATTGAGGCTTCTATGAAACCTGCTGTGTTTTGCATCCTGCTGCTCGCGCTTCCCCAAACAATTTCCGCACAGTCGCGCCCGCCGCAACAGGGCACCATCATCCGCATGCGCATGGCGGATTGTCTTGGCCCCCAGCACCCGCTCATGGCCGCCATGTCCGGGAGCGGAATCGTCGAGCCGGTCGCGCTCTGCCCCGAATATGTTCTGCTGACAGACAACGTCGCCTACGTCATCGTCGGCAAAACCTCCGATCAACTCCTGCCCCTCGCCGAGACGACCCGCTTTCACTTTCAGAAAAATGAAATGTTGATTCGCGTCGACGACACCCCCAAGGTATCCCGTTTCCACATCAAGGCCATGATGTTGCGGCCGGAGTGGGATCGCGACCAAAAGCTTGAGGAAGCCGAGGCCAGCGCGATGATCAACCGTCACTTAGACCCGGCCGTTATGCGGGAACGACAGTAGCAGTAAGGGCTAGAACCTGCGTCTGAACTGCATGGAGACTATTTGCGCGGTTTCCCTAGTCTCTCCGCCGTCTCGAACATCTTCCTCACGGTGTCCATATCGGTGGGCGCAACTTTCGCTGCGGGAATGCGCAGCTTGGTGATTTTCTCCAACTCAAACAGCGCTTCTACCAGCGCGAATGAGTCCACGATACCGGAAGAGACCAGCGGCGTGTCCGCATCAATGGCGAGATCCGGCTTGCGCAGGATCTTTTCCTTCATGTAACGAATCATCGCTTCCGATTGAGCGCTATCCACGAGTGTTCCCCTGGGATTTGAGTCTTAGACTCTTGATCCATTCCCTGCCGGCGTCGTCAAGCTTGGCGGACTTGCGCGACGACGACACCAGAATCATCTTCCCATCCGAAACCCGGTTCACGAGATAGTCGAACGAGAGCAGCAGATGGCTGTCCTGCAAGACTCCCACTCTGCCTGCTGATCTGTATCTGCAGTTGGTCCGTGACCTGCGCGTTGCCGAAGTAGCCAATCCTGCGCCAATAGGTCGAGCGCGCGTCGATGAGTTGGCTCGGCAATCGGCAATCATTCAGCAGCGCCCTCTCCGCGTAGTCCAGGAAGACGACAAAGTTCGCAAAGTAGATCAGGCCGGCTCCGTTCGCGTCGCGGTCCGGATCAATGACATACGTCACCAGCCGGGAGCCCAGATCGGCATCATTCAAATCAAATGCCTGAAAAGTCCCTGCGCTCTTCGCGGCTCGGCACAGCCCCAAAGAATCGGGCTGCTCCGGCAACTCCACCATGGCGTCGAAATTCAAGTTCTCGGGCTCGGCCATCTTGAGCTGCTGGGGACCCCCCAGTTGATAGATAAAGACGTTCGTGCAGCGAATCTCGAAGGGTCCACCCTCGGCCAGCACATACTTTCCGTCCAGGTAAACATGGGAGTAGTGGCTCAGCGCGGAACGGGAAAAGCTCAGGAAGTCGTTCTCGTCGTAAGCGCTCAGCGGCCGCTCCGGCGTCAGAGCAAGTTCAACGAAGCAATAGGTCGCATAAAGACGGTTGTCGAACGCGTCGCGAATTTGCGAAGTGCGCACGCCTCCGATCCGCGACAATGTCTCCCACCGGTCATGCCCAATCAATTTGAGCAACGCCGATTCATTCAGTCCGCTGCGTCCCAGCAGCGGCATTCCCAGTTCAAGAGATAAGTGTTCCGCGGCAACTTGAGTTCCCATAGATTTTCCGCCAAGTGAGGAGGCAGTCAGATGCTGTCCGTTCTGAGGGCAAATGTCAGAACTGTGAGATAGTGCCGAACGCCATCGGAGGAGGGCTTTATTCTATCGACTCGGGGGGGGGGGGACGTCAAGAGGCTTTCCTGCACGAGGCTTCCCAACGCGCTGCGCAGTGGCGAACATCTTTGCAACAGTATCCATGTCTTTCGGCTGCACTTTCCCGGCTGGAATGCGCATGTGCGTGAGATCTTCGAGCTTCATCAGCAAATCGACTAGCGCCATGGAGTCGATCAGCCCGGAAGAGACCAGCGGAGTGTTTTCCTCAATGGTCACGCCCGGTTTGCGGATCATCTCGACGATGTATTCAATCATCTGCTGCGCTTCTGCGGTCATGCGAACGGCCTCCTGAGGATCGAGATTAAGTTCCGGATGTTCCTTTAACAGCTTCTCGCGAGTAGTCGAGCGCGCTGCTTTTCCAGCGGTGCTTTTCACAATCCATTTCGGCGGCTTCAGGAAAATGGCTCGGACCGCAACGCCCATGCCGGAAGTGACCCGGCTGCGGATCTCCCCTTCGATTTCCAGGGCATTGGCGAGATCTCCTTCGCGTTCCACTTCCGCCACTACGACGATTTCCTCCGTGCCAAGATTCGGATTGTACACGCCCATCGCAATCGCCCGTCCATCGTGGATCGCCGGATGGCTGCCCACGATCTCCTCGATGTCCTGCGGATAAATATTTTCTCCGCCGATAATGAGCAAGTCTTTCTTCCTGCCTACCACAAACAACTCACCCTGCAGGCAAAAACCGAGATCGCCGGTGTGATACCAGCCGTCGATAATCGCCTTCGCGGTCAGGTCGGGTCGATTGTAGTAGCCATCGAACAGACAGTCGCCCTTCACCAGAATCTCGCCGACGAAGCCCTCGCCGAGAACTACACTCGAATCGGAAGCGATTCGAACTTCCTGGTAAGGCAACAGCCGGCCCGACGATGTAAAGGACACCGCCCCCGCAGTCCCCTCCGCGACCGGAACGATACGATGTGCGCCGCGAAATTGCTGGCCATCCGCCCAGACCACGACCGGACCAGATGGCCCGTTGATCTCCGATTGCGTCACCGCGAAAACGTTCTCCGCCATGGCGTAGGAAGCCTGCAGCGCGCCACTCTTCAATCCAATGGACGAAAACGCGTTCTGAAACTCAAGCATGCTGCTGGCGCGAACCGGCTCCGAACAATTGATCAACGCCCGAACCGAAGAGAGATCATACTGTGCCCACCGGTTCTGCGGAGTGCGTCGAGGCACAAATTGAAAGGCAAAATTCGGCATCCACGCCAGCGTGCACTTGCAGTCGGTGAAAATCTGCAGCGTGGTTTCCGGCTGCATCACCCAATCAAGAGGCGACTGGATCACCACCGGCAAATGGCACACCAGCGGCAACATGAAACAGGCAATCAGTCCCATGTCGTGATAGAGCGGCAGCCAGTTGTAAACACTGTCGGTCGATTCGTTAATCTTCAACACTCCGGCCAGATGCTCAATCTGGCGCAGCACGGCGCCGTGAGCCAGTGCCACGCCCTTCTGTAATCCGGTGGTCCCCGCCGAGTGCTGGATAAACGCCAGCGTCTCCGCTTCTATCTTTGAGCCGGCGAACTCGCTCTCTCCATTACCTTCTTTGTTCTGCCCCCATCCGAAGCAGTTCGGTTGCGTCGCCGAGCGTGATGTGGCCCAGCATTTCGACCGGAAATTCTTCGTCGATGACGACGACCTTGGCCCTCAGATTCGCCGTGACTCCCGCCAATCCGAAGCGATATTTGGCCGGCTCGACTTTGAAGTTAGGATAGGCGAGAAATGCAGGCACGGCGCCCAGCATCATCGCCCCCACAAACGTCGTCATCGCCGGAATGCCCTGCGGCATGATGATCACCACCCGGTCGCCGGCGGTCACGCCATGATCGCGCAGCACTCGGCCCTGCCGGCGCGCGCGGTCGCGAAATTCGGCGAACGTCACCGTCTCGCGCTCATCTTCATCGATCCAAGCCGTTACAAAAGGACGACTTGCGGGCGCCGCATCCAGCGCCTCAATCAGATTGCGGAATCGAACCATATGACTTTATATTAGATGAGTCGACTGTCCTTGTAACCGGCGAAGGGGCCCACAATTCTTGTTCGCCGGTCTCCGAAGTAACAATTTTGCGAAGCTGCCGCATGTGGTTCGAGTCCACGACGTTCGAGTCCACAGCCTGGGGGAGGAAGGTTGTTACAAAGCGTCCTGTATGGCCTGCTCTTTCTGCTGTGCGCGGTAGTCTTTTCGAAAGTCCGCTCGCCCAAAATACGGTTGGCCGTTCTTCTGCTCTCCAGCTACGCCCTCTACCTGACCTGGGAACTCTGGTTCGGCGTCGTCCTGCTCGCTTCCACGGTCATGAATTTCCTGATCGGCAAGTGGATTCAGCGCAAGCCCTCCGGCGCCGCGTTGCCCACCGGCATTATTCTGAACCTGTTGTTGCTGGGTAGTTTTAAATATCTTCCTGCCGCCGCGGTCCATCTCCCGCTGTCGTCCTTGCAGCGCTTCGCCCACCTCGCGCTGCCTCTCGGGATCTCCTTCTGGACGTTCCAGGCAATGAGTTATCTCTTCGACCTCTACCGCGGCGAGGAACTCGACCCCACATTCTTCGAATTCGCCACCTACATGGTCTTCTTTCCCGTGACCATTTCCGGGCCCATCTGCCGGATGCCCGACATGCTGCCCCAGTTCCGCTCCCAGGAAACGACTTCGTGGAACAACATGGAACACGGCGTGCGCCGCATCGCCACCGGCATCTTCATGGTGCAGTTGGCTAAGCTTCTCGGGCGCGGCATTCTGGCCGGCGGCGGCATCAGCGCCGGATTCGACCGCATGACCCACTGGAGCGGCACTGACGTCTGGTGCCTCGCGCTCGGATGCGGTCTGCAATTGTTCCTCGACTTCGCCGGATACTCGCACGTCGCCATCGGCGCGGCGCAGGTGCTCGGCTTCACGGTCCCGGAAAACTTCGCCCGCCCATTTCAATCCACCAGCGCTTCCATCTTCTGGACCCGCTGGCACATGTCGCTCTCCTTCTGGATTCGCGACTATATTTTTCTTCCGCTGGCCACGTTGCGCCGCGAAATGTGGTGGCGCAACCTTGCATTAGTAATCGCGATGGTCCTGTTCGGGCTGTGGCATCAGGCCACCGCGCTCTTCCTGCTGTGGGGCTTTTACAACGGAGTGCTACTCGTCCTGCACCGCCAGGTGCAGCAGGTGCAACGCCGCTTCAACTGGGAACCTCCCGCAGCCTTGTGGACGCCGCTCTCCTGGCTCGCGACCATGGCGTTCATGAACCTGGGCTGGATTTTCTTCCGCTCCGGCTCTCTCGCCCAAGCAGGACAGATGTTGCTCGCGATCGTTTCCCCAGCAAGCTACTTCTCGCACTATCTCAGCGGCACACTGTATCTTCTGGTGGCGGGTCTGGCCGTGGGATACGCGATCGCGCTGCTCGTGATCGACGCGCTCGATCGCTCCACGGAGGAAGAAGAAACTTCGCAAACCGGCCCGCGCCCGGGACTCGTCGCGCTGCTGGCCCGCTGGCGCTGGTTCTGGATCTCGCCCCTCTACGCGCTGGCGTTACTCATTCTGCTGATCGTGACCATGACGCAAGGCGCCGACACCACCCAACTCATGTATCGCACGTTCTAGCTTTTCAAAACATGAGAAATCTCAGCGTGCCTACGGTTTGGTCTCTTCCAACAGCACTACGTCGGAATCCGTGTGGCCACGGATCATGCCCAGTTTGCTGCCGTCGAACGACCAGTGAAAGTCAGTGATCTGTTCGGACTTGAAATTAGTGATCTGTTTTCCCGGCGATCCGTCGAGCGGCTGCAGCCATAAGTTGTCGGCGTCTTGCTCGCGGAACTGATAGACCACGGCTTTGCCGTCAGGCGTAAAGCGCACCGTCCCCAGAGAGGTTGTCGGTCGATGCAGGTCAACGATTTTCGCACTCTGCGGCGAATCGAGGGGAACCAGAGCCAGTTGTTTCTTGGCGACGCTCGGAGGGATAAAGGTGTCAAACGCCGCCAGCTTGCCGTCTGGGGAAATGTCGAATCGATACGCCGGAAGTTCGGAGAGTTTTTCCGATTTCCCTCCTTCCAAAGGCACACGCATGAGCTTTGCGCCGTTGAATAGATCCGAGTAATAAACCCATTTGCCATCGGGCGAACATATCGGAAACCAATCCCGTCTGCCGTCGCTGAGCTGCTTCAGGTTTCCACCGCCGGCGTCCATGCGCCAGATCGGCGCCGTGTTCGCGCCGCCGTGGGCGGCAAGGGAGAAAACAATGTAGCGGCCATTGGCGCACGCCGAAGGGTGGCTCGCCACTCCATCCTGCTTTGGCGAAGTGAGGGGTGTCATGTTTCCCGTGTCGGCGTGGAACAGGTTCAGCGCATCCTCCTCAAGGATCATCTGGCCGTCCGGAGTCCAGAAAAAGTTATAGACGCGGGCCCCGGTCGTGACTTGCTGCGTCTGACCGCTGCTCAGGTCCGAAGCCGGCGCCACGTACAGGTCGAAATGACTCTGGTTCAGAACGGCCACCATTGTGCGCCCGTCGGCCGAAATGCCCATGTCGGCGTAGTCGTTGATGTCGTGCGTAATCGCCCGCAGCGTATGGTCGCGATAGGAAACTTCGGCAATCTGATTGCGAGTGAGATTGGTCTCGCGGCTCATGGATCGCACCAGCAGCCCGCTGCCATCGGGCAACCACAAAGGGGTAAACAGGACCCGGTCTGGCGACTCAAAGATAGAGTTTTGCTTGCCGGTGGCTGCGTCCACCGCCACCAAACCGCTCAGGGCGTCCCCAATATTGTATTGGACGCACACCAGCGTCTTGCCGTCGGGCGACCACGCCGGACCGTATAAAGCCTGACTCATGTCCCCGCTCACCAGCGTTTTTCCCTCACCGCTTTCCAGCGAATAAACCACCAGCCGGAACTTGCCGAGCTGCGGGTTGTTCATCACGGAATAAGCCACCATGCGGCCGTCTGGAGAAAACGTAATGTTGGTGTCGACGTCGGTGACCAGCTTCTGCGGAGCCCCGCCCAGCACTGGCGCGCGATAAAGATATTTCAGCGCCTGTCCCGGCTCGCCCCGGACAAAGTACAGATAGTTTCCATCCGGCGAGAATCGCAACCCCTGGTATTGCACCGGCTCAAGCGGCATAACCGGAGCGTTGCTGTTGGTAGGCACGTTGCGCAGCCAAAGACCCTGCTGCCCTTTGTCCTCCACCACGTTCAAAATGTATTTGCCATCGGGAGAGATAGCCACGTACTTGGCCTTGCCGGTCTCCGTAACCTTCCTGACCGAAAAATTCTGGAACGGAGCAGGACGGCTGCGCAGAAGAAACGCATACACTCCATACGCCGCGGCCGCGACCAGCAACAGAACAATGGCGCTGATGACGCCCACTCCCACCTTGTTTTGCCGCGCCGCGTTCACCACCGCCGAACTGCCGCTGGCCTGCGCCGCTTGCGATTGCGACGTCTGCGCCGCCGCCGACACTGACGATTCCCCGCTCACCGTGGGCACAGCCCGGCTGGAATCGGTGTCCCGCTTCAAGCGCTGGAGTTCTGCCCGCATCTCCGAAGCGTGCTGGTAGCGCAGGTCGCGATCCTTCTCCAGCGCCCGGTTGATGATGCGCTCGAGTTCCGCCGGAACGTCCGGATTCAATCGCGTGGGAGAAACCGGAGGCCGGTTGAGAACCGCTTCAAAAATAATCCCCGACGTATCGCCGCGAAACGGCAACAACCCGGTCACCATCTCGTAGAGCACAGCGCCGAACGAGAACAGATCCGTACGCGCATCTAGCTCTTTGCCGCGCACCTGTTCGGGCGACATGTACGCGACCGTGCCCAGCGCCGTTCCCGGACTGGTCAGATGCGGTTCGTTCGCGGTGCGCGTCATCGTGTTGGCCGCGGCGACCTGGCTCGAAGAACCGGCCGCCGTCGTGACCTTTGCCAGGCCGAAGTCGAGAATCTTGGCGTGCCCGCGCTTGGTCACGAAGATATTCGCCGGCTTGATGTCGCGATGAATAATTCCTTCGGCGTGGGCCGCATCGAGCGCGTCGGCAATTTCAATCGCCAGCCCGAGCACCACTTCCGTCTCGACCGGCTTCCCCGCGATCCTGTGCTTCAGCGTCACGCCGTCGAGAAACTCCATGGCAATGAACGTCTGGCCGTGCTGATCGTCAATCTCGTGGATCGTACAAATATTGGGATGGTTCAGTGCGGATGCGGCCTGCGCCTCGCGCTGGAAACGAGCGAGCGCCTGCGGATCTCTGGAAATCTCGTCGGGCAGAAATTTCAGGGCCACAAAGCGGTGCAGCTTGATGTCCTCCGCCTTGTACACCACGCCCATCCCCCCACCGCCGAGCCTTTCGACGATGTGGTAGTGCGAGATGGTCTGCCCAATCATGTGCGCATCATGCTATGGGCGAGAGCCGGGACAAGTCAATGAATGGCATCTCAAATCCATTCACCACAGGGAACACAGAGGAACACAGGGAATAGATGGGTTCCATCCCTGTGTACCCTGTGTTCCCCGTGGTGAATGAGTTGGGCGCTACTGGAATGGTTCGGCGTGAAAGCGTTTGAACCTACTCGACCAGCATCCCGTCGGGAGTGAAAACCGGAAATCCGTCCCATGGCCGCGACAGCCGCAGCTGCGCCACCGCCGCATCGCGGTTGTGATTGAAAAGAAAAAGTCCGTAGTTGTAATGCAGCATGCGGTCGTCCGGATTCTGCCGGATCGCCCACTCGTATTGCGCCGCTGTGTCCTCCGGACTCTCGCCCGGCGCCTCCGCCTTGAGCATCAGCCGCAAAACCTGATCTGAGTGATTGAGCTGATTCGTAAACGGCGGCCTTTGCAGCCGTTGTAGCATCTCGGAAATAATGCGCGACCGGTCGTACGCTGTGAACGCCAGCAGTTGTTCGCATTCCACTTCCGAAGGCGCGTCCGCCTCGGTCAACGCGTGGCCGGACTCCGCCGCGAACCTGCTCGCAACCTGAAGAAACATGGCCCGCGCCAGTAAGTAATTCCCCTGAGGAGTCATGTGCACGTGCTCATACACCAGTTCGCTGCCGATGATCCCGTTCGGGCTCTCCCCCGAAAACACCCGCTCCGCATCCACCAACTCCGCCCCCGGGGACGATGTTGCGACCGCCCGATTAATTTCGTTGATCCGGCTGTCGGCACGAAAACGCAGCGTGTCGAGATCGCGCGCACGCAGAAAATGTTCGCGCGCCCCGGCGTAATCCCCCAGCATCCACAGAGATCGCCCGATCCGAAATTCAAGCTCCGCATACTCAGCATCAATCTTGAGCGCCGCAAGGTAGAGCTTCAGAGCTTCGTCATACGACCGCGCGCTCTCCAGCTCCGCCCCCTGTTGCACCAGCGCCGACCAGGAGCGCAGATCCTCCGCCGACAGATTCTCGCGATGCAGCGATCCGAACGGGGCACAGTCTTTCAGATTTGTCGCCACCGTGCTGACAATTACCCTGGCCCCCGAGCGGCGCGCAACTTCAACCGTGTCCCGCAGGTTCTTCTCAAAATTCGCATACGCATATTTCATCAGCGGAGAACTGGCTGGCACCTGCCGGTCGAGAAACATCTCCATCCCGCCCCACTCCCGCTTCGGTGTTCCCACCCTGGTGAGCAACTGGCCAATGCGCGTTGAACGAACGAAGATGCTGGCTCGAATCACCGGCATGCTCATACCGGAAGAAGTAAGCGCAGTCCCCGGACCGTACGGTCCAACGACTTCATTACTGCCCGAGTAGATGATGAATAAATCCGGACGCTGTTTCGCCAGACCCTCGGCAATCGGCAAGATCACATGCGAATTAATCGCCACGCTGCCGGTGTTGACGATTTCAAACTTCACCGCGGGATAGCGCTGGCGCAGCATCACCTGCAGATACCGGCTGAAGGCGTACGCCGGATCGGGATCGCCCATCGCCGCCGACTCCCCCAGCACGAAAATGCGGAAAGTTCCCCGCGGCTTCTCCGCGGGAATCGAATACGCTTGCGGTGTTTTGATCATCCCCGGCGGAAAGAAGGGCGCCGGGAAAAACAGGTTGTAGCAGGAAGCGGCCTGGCTCTGCACCGTGCAGGGCGTGGTCAGATCGGTGGAATATCCCACGCCAAACATTCGCAATCCAATTTCGGTTGCAACCAGCAACACCAGCGGCACGATCACCACGGCGGCAATTCGCGGACGCCCAGTAACGCACGCCGTGCCGGGGGCTCGGTTTGCCGGGAGGTGCGGAATCTGTAGACGAGTGCATCAGCCTTCACACTTGCTCAAGTCACGATGCAGGGCTGGACGAGTTCCGACTCCGCGGGCCTAATCGCATCGTCAGAGTTCTCGTTCATCCAGCCCTGCCGGTTCCCATGCACGCGAGCTTGGAAACGAGCGTCGCAATGCCGGAGAAAAGTGTAGTGCAGCCGCAGATACCGATTGCGGCGTGGGTTCACCTGGGTTTTATCCGCTTGTACTTAGCCGCCTCCGCCGTGACCGTACCATCCGCATTGTGCGCAATCTGGTGGCACATGAGCGTACAGGTATTCGTGCTCCGGTTATAGGCGATGGGTGCGCCGCCATTCTGCCCGACTACATTGGCGTCAAAATTCACCATCCTCTCGCCCGTGATGGTCGGAGAAGTCGCGCCCATGCCGTGCGCCGTGTGACACGTCGAGCAACTGAAACCGTATTGCGAAATGTGCAGGCTATGCTGGGAGAAACTCGTGTTGGCCAGAATCTGGGTCAGGTCGTGGCATTTCCCGCACATCGCATACGGCCCGGCCACGCTAAGGTCGGGATTCGGAAACAGATTGCTGACCACCCCTCCCGGCACCGCCGCCTGGCTGAACTGGTAGTTGCGCTCGAGGATGTGGGCGTTGACCGATCCATGCGGGCCGTTCGGCCCCGTCCCTCCGAACTCGCGATTGTCGTCGCTGTTATGGCAATCCGTGCAGAAGATGCGGGTGGCGACAGCGCGCGCCGAGGTCGTGCCGTTCTCGTTCAGCATGTTCACCAGCAGGCTCGGCTGCGGCAGCGGGCTCGTCCGGTCGTGGGTCACAGGATGGCTCGACGTCGCCGTCGACGCCAGCTCTGCAATCACGTTCAACGGGTCTGGCGCCGCCACGATTCTCACCGGCCCGTACCCGTAAATGAGGAGCCGCTGCTTGCCTGTACTGGTGCCGTGACAGCGGAGACAGGTTTCATACTGATTCACCGCCGGGGTCAGCACCGTCACGCCGTCCAGAGCGCTCACTCCGGTCGCTCCCGCCTGCGATGGCCGCAGCAGTGGAGGGGCCGCGAAGGCCGTGACTTGATTCGAAGCATGCGCGTTGTGGCAGTCGACACAAGTGGCATGACGATTGTTATTCAGCACCACAGCTTCGCCAGCGTCGTGGAAATTGTTTCCCGAAGGCATGGGATGACCCACCTTCGCCGCCCCGGAAACCTCTCCCATAATGTTCGGAATCGCAGGCGACAAATAGGTCCCGCCGCCGTGACAGGTCATGCAGTCCTGGGTCACCGTATCGGTCGCGGTCGAGACTGGCGAGGCCGGCCGCAACAACCGCGCCGGCGCCAGAGAATTGTGCTCCATGTGGCACGACGTGCAGGAATTCACGCCCACGCTGATGTAGGGCCCAGCGTGCGCGTCGGGCGAGACCTGGTTGGTCGCGATCTGATGAATGTTGTTCGGATAACCCGCCAGCGGATTGATCTGCCCCTGCACCACTCGCGTGGGATCGTGGCAGGCCAGGCACATCTGCGCGTTCGAACTGTCCCGCACCAGAAAATCCTGCGCAATCTTGTCGATGTTCTGCACGTGCGGATCGTGACAACTCGTGCACTCGACATTTCCGTTGATCAGTTTCACCGCCCCGGTAGGATCGGCCGTCTTGCCCTGCGCCACCAGCGATGCCGCCAGATTCGCCGCGTCCTTCAACGGAATTACGAGACTGAAGGGGTGCGACCCGGTCAGGGTGGTTCCGAATGAATCGGCGCTGTTCAGTTGCCCGGTCGTAGGGATTCGGCCGTAGACCGCCGACTGGCCCACGCCCACCGTTCCGTCATGGCAGCTCAGGCACAGACTGCTGGTCACGCCCAGCGTGGGCTGCGTGTTGCCCTGCTGGTGATAGGTCGTGCTGGTGTAGGGAGTGTATGTCTTGGTGGAAAGCTGCTGGTTCCACAGTGGCGTCACGCCGCCCAGTCCGCTGTGCGGAGCGTGGCAGAAAGTGCAGCCCAGGCTCCCCTGCGTGTTTACCGACGAACCGCTGGCCACGGTCATGTTATGCATGCCCAGCACGTCCGTGTTCTGCGCCATCGCGGAGCCGGCAAGAACGACGGCACAAACCGAGCCCAGCATGAAACCCAGGAGCGCCTTCACGGCTGCCTCCTGTCCGCCGTCTTCGTCAACCCGTAATAGTGGAATACTTGTACTCGCCGGTTAAACGAGTCCACCACGTAGATCCGGTCTTTGTTGTCGATGTCCAGTCCGGTCGGCAACTGAAACTCGCCCGCTCCCGTTCCCCGCTGCCCGAAGTAGTAGAGCAGCCGTCCCTGATCGTCGAATACCTGCACCATGCCCCACTGCGCGTCGACCACGTACAGATGGCCCTCGGAATCGAATCCAATGCCTTTGGGGCGAAACATCCATCCCGCGCCGTCGCCCACTTTTCCGATCGCGTAGCGGAACGCGCCCGAACGATCCAGAACCTGCACCCGAAAGTTCATGGCATCGACCACAACCAGGTCCGGGCCATTCAACCGCAGTTCCGTCGGAAAATTGAATTCGCCGTCGCCCGTCCCAGTCTTTCCGATGACCTGCAGTACGCTCCCCTGCATATCCATCATGTAGATCTTGTTGCGCAGCGTGTCGGTTACGTAAATATGCTGTGCGGCCGAATCCACCGCGATGCCCGTCGGGCGCTTGAAGTAACCCTCGCCGCCCTTCAGGCTGCCGACTGCGCGCCGGAATTTTCCGTTGGCGTCGAACACAAAGACCTTGCCCACCTGCGAGTCGGTGACGTAGATATTGTCCTGCGCGTCGACAGTGATGCACTGCGGCATCAGCATCGGGTCTCTGCCGGCGTCGCGCCGCGAAATAAATTTGTACTTCTGCAGGGTGAAATCGAAGATGTGCACGCCCGCGGCGCCGGTATCGGTCACCAGAATGCGGCCCCGCGAATCTGTCGCCACGCTGTAAGGATTCACCAGGTAGTGAAAGTCGGGCTCGCCCGCAACCACATCGACCACTTTCGTCCAGAAGCTGCGCTTGGGTTTGACCTCACGCTCCAGGCTGAAGCTGCGCTCAAACGTCAGCTTGCGCCCGCCATCGAGCAGCAGGTCCGGAGGTGGCGGCTGGGTGAGGGCCTCTTTGGGACGCTTCGCGGCCCCAGCCGGCGTCGCCAGCATCCCCGCCAAAACCGCAACGGAGACTCCGGCGCACCAGGCTGGTTTGCACCGCCCGGTTAGAAGAAGTCGAACCATCTGGTCATCCCGACGAAGAACGACGAAGTGCTGGCTGGCGCTCCCACTGCACTGATTCCCTGGGAGAACTGAGTGTATCCCGCCTGCAGCCCGATTCTCCTCAAATGGTACTGTAGTTGAGCGTTGAATATCTCAGTGTTGTTATGCGAGGTCGTGCCGCTGATCGTATCGCTGATGGCGCGGCTGAAAGCTCCCGCAATCACCAGCCGCCGGATCGGCGTCACCGAGAATCCGCCTCCGTAGCTCGTTCCGCCGAAGAAAATGAAATTATTCAGTCCAGGCGTTGGCGGAGGTCCAATGATCCCGCTCGATCCCAGCAGCGAAATCCCACTGGACTTCACGTAGTTCCCCATCAGACTGAATTTCCGCATGGTCACTGCGGTCGAATAACCCTGGCTGCTGCTGTCGGTGCCGCTGTAATTCGTCAGCCCACTGTGCGATCCGTTTACCGCCGCCGTCCAGGTCGCTCCGCCCGGCAATCGCCGATGCAGGTTCGCGTTGTAGTTGTAGTAGGAAGTCGTGTAGGTCACCAGCAGGGTCTGCACGTTCTGGGCGTAGCTGAAAGCGCCCGACGTTTGCCATCCTCCGATGCGATGAAAATAGTTGACCGTGCCCACGAATCCCACCGCATTGTTTCCCTGGCCATTGTCGCTGTCGACCACTGAACCCGAGAAAGTAAACATGTCAAAAAGTCTCTTGCCGTAGTTCAGCGTGCCGCTCACGTAGGTACCGGTATAGCTCGTCCCGAAGTAATACTGATCGTAGTACGTGGCTTGTCCCTGCGCCGAAAGATAATTGGTGAACTGATAGGTGGCGCCTCCTCCCACGGTCGAGGAATGCGATCCCGTTCCCAGGTTCAGTCCCGGCACCACCGTTCCCGTTCCCACTAGATTCTGCGTCAGGTATCCCGTAAGGTTATCGGTATAATTCTGCGTCAGGTTTAGGCTCAGCTTCTGGGTAGGATGGAAGTTGGCGTTGGCCGTCTCGGTATTGTCCGTGTAACTGGAAGTATTGGCGTTGTTCCCCACGGACGAAGAATAGTCGCTGCTCGCCGTGGCACGATTGTAGGTGACCGAGAATATGCCGTGGATTGGCAGGTTATGCTGCGCCCCGAAACCAAAGTCATGACCGTTGGAGTCCTGCACCGACTCTCCCTCTCCCGCCAGGAACTGCGGAAAGGTCGAGTTCAGGCTGTTACGGTCGAAGAAGCCGGTCAGATTAAAGCCTTCCAATTGATACGTTGAGTGCACATTGAACAGGCGCGTGCTCGAATCGGATTGCTGGTCGGTTCCGTAAATCGTCCCGTGCCCGCTTCCCTCCGTGAATCCAACCGTCAGCGTGGGCCAGTCCGGAACCAGCGCACTCCAGTTAATTCCGATTCCCTGTCCCTTGCCGTGGGTCGTGAAGTTCGGCTGTCCGGTCAGGCCGAGCGTCCCGGTGCTGTTGTCATCGTAGTGATAGCTGATCGCGCCCGGAAAATGGCTGCCCGTGAATAGATTCGCCGTTCCGGTGATTCCTCGCGCGCCGGTCAGCGATTGGTAATCGGAATCGGCTCGAGACTGGTTCCAGTACGGGGTTGCTTCGAAAGACAGGAAGTTGGGATTGTAGTAAGAACCTGAGATTTTGCCGTCGAAGCCGAAGTCTAACCCATGGCTGGAGGGGAATGCGTTCCCGTAATCCCCAGCGTACCCGAAGGTAAACAGACCCCCCACGTTCAACTTGGTATTCTCGCCGACGTTGAGCTGCGCGGCTGCAAGCTCCGCCATCATCAGAAACGCCAGGCCGAGGATGCTACGCGTTACCTTCACGAGACTGGATCCGGCGAGCGCCATAAAATCAAATTCCCTTGCTTCTCATTAAGGCACAACGAATGCCAAACGGCGCCCAGCATCCCCTCGCTAAAGTGATTGAAAATAAAGTACTTGGATAAATCCCGGGGGGCGCATTTCCAGCCCGGGCAAGCCCGCTGTGGCATATCACCCGCCAGACGGTGTTGAATGACTCAACAGAAAGAAAACACAGGGCAAATTGGAGTGATTTAATAGCGATTAGGAGCGAAGCGCTTCATCCTGACAAGGGAGTCTTGATGGGTGCCCCATTTCTCGCGCGTGCTTTGCGCGAGATGTGGGGATTCTTGAAAGCTCGCGAGGTGCGGAGATTCGGTGGTGCTTCCGAAACTCTAGCCCACTTCGATCTTCGCCTTAGCGCGCAGTTGCCGCGCCAGATTCGAACGTAGCTTTTCGTACTTGCTCTTCTGCAACTCGATCTTGAGATCGCTTTTAACTTCCGACAGCGGTTTCTTGTGCGCCGGGGTATGCGCATTCATCCGAATGATGGTGTACGCACTCTCAATCTGGATCAATCCGCTGACCTGCCCCGCCTGCATGGCCTGCAACGTCTTGACGACCTGGGGCGGCAACTTGTCGCTGGGCACAACTTTGTGATCGCCCATATTCACGCGGAAGTCATCCTGGGAGATCTTTTCCGCCAGCAGCCCGAAATCCTGGTAGCTGTTGGTCGCCTTGGCTTGCCGCAGCGCGTCCTCTGCTTTGGCCTGAGCCTGTTTTGCCTGCTCGGCTGTGGGCTTGAGTGGCGGCAATACGGAAATGCTCTGAATCGTAAACGTCTCCGGCTGCCGGAAGTGAGCCGGGTTCTTGGCGTAATAGTCTTGTAACTCAGCCAACGACACGGTGGACTTGGCTTCAACATCGTCTTTCAGGACCTGCTCAATCAGCAGCGAGCGCCGAATCCCTTGGCGCAGCTGCTCCTCCGACCCATGCATCTCGGACTGCAGGTATTGCTGGTATTGATCGGGACTGGAGAACTGTTTGCGGAATTCGGCCTCGGCGTGGTTCAGCTTCTCCGCCGGAATTGCCAGCTTGCGCCGTTCGGCCTCCTGATAGACCAACTCCTCGAAAATAATCATCTCCAGCGCGCCCTGCCGAATCTCCGCTTCCTGCGCCTTGGGGAAACCGTTGTGTTGCTGCGCGTAGGGGAAAATCGTATACATTTCGCGCAGCAAATCCCGATCCGTCAGCACCGCGCCGTTCACTCGTGCCACTGGCTTATCGCTCACTTGCGGCGTCGGCGTTTGCGCCGAGGGCGTATTCGTGTTCGCGATCACGGTGGGCGCGTGCGAAGCCACCTGGGCCGACGCCGTGAGTCCGAAGGCCAGCACTGCGCAGATTGGGAGTTGGTATTTCATATTTCCTCGCTTACCAGTTTGAACGCTTACCAGCTAAGTCAGCCTCAAGAAAAAAGGGGAGAGTAGGTCTCTCCCCTTTGTACACCCGCTCCGGTCTACTGGAAAACCGTCGTGATGTTGTTGGTGTTGTTGGCTTCATTCGACTCGCCAAAGTGGCACTGGCGGCAGAACTGCGTGGTCGAAGGCGCGTTCGTGTTCGACACGTTGTTGATGTTCGGATTGTACGGTCCGTTCACGAAGAAGAAGGTGGCATAGTACTTGCCGCCGCCGTCGTTCGCGATCGGGCTCGCCGTGCTGGACGTGTACACGGTCATCACGTGCTGGTTGTGGCAGGTGGTGCAGAGCACGTAAGGAGCGCCGCCGGCGGTTACGCCGTAGGGGTTCGACCACTTTCCAGGCGCCAATGCCGGCCAGCCGTAGTTGGCGACAAACGTCGCATACGGGGAACCAGCGGTGACCGACAGTTTGCCGGCCGTGTTGACCAAGCCGCTGCCCGTGCTAATGGTGGCCATCTGGCCCACCGGGTGATCGTTGGTGTAATTGCCGGCGCCCGAGCCGTCATTTCCCAGCAGGGTCGGGATCTTGCCAGCGCCGTACGAAGTAGACAGAAGGCCAATCCGCTGTTCGTAGGATTGATTGACCATCATGTTGGAAGCGGTGACCTGACCGTCATGGCAGCTCAGGCACAGGAGAATACCGCCCACTTCCTGGCTCCCGCTGGTGATGCTGGAGGGCAGTAGCTCGGTGTATTTCCCGCTGTCGCCGAATGCGATTGTCGCGCCGTACAGTGGGCTGGCATCCTGTCCCCACAATGCGTAGCTGCCGGTATCGGAGGCGCCGGCATGGCCGGAACCGAAAGAGCCGCTATGGGGCGAGTGACATCCCGCGCATCCGCGGCCGTTATTGTTGTGTGCGCCGAGGACGTCGACCGGTGACGAATACGTCTGCGCCATCACCAAGCCCCCGACTGCCAGGACGAATAGTGCTATTAACATCGCTTTCTTCATAAAATTCACGACCTCCATAAATGTGTTTTCCAGTGCGACTAAACTCCCAGAGGCTTAGGCCGCGGGCTGCATATTCCTGTTTGCAACCGCCTCTCGACTCCTATAAGTGCAACTGGCAGTCCGAACCTTCGTGCGCCCCTCTAATTTCTTGGATTTGTCTCATAAACCAATGAATCCATTGGCTTTTGCCACACCACGCCGTATCCAGGCAACCCTCTTAAGGTCGTATCGAACTGGGGGAAAACCACCACCCTCGCATTGCTGTTGGTCAAATGCCCCACTTGTCGCGATTTGCAGCGGTAACGTTGCGAAACGCAACAGCAGCCCGCCCGCACGCTCAGTTCCGTCGGCGTTTAGTGTTGAGTTAAGTTGCGGGGACGGTCTAGTGACCCGAATGGCACGCAGGAACGCAGGAACGGCTTCTCCCACGAAAACGCGCGCGGTGCAGCCGGTGCGATGGATGGATTTATTTGCTCGGCGGACTCTTTACCTCGGTCGTGGGAGTGGCCGCCGGAGCCGGATCTTTGCTGCCCGCGCCCGCCTTCTTGAGGCGCTCCTCTTCTTTGTCCTTGCGGGCCTGTTCGGCTTCGACGTCGGTTACGTAGCGGAACTGCTGTACGCGTCCCGGAAAAATCTCCGAGGTGAAGACGCGGTTGTTCTTGTCGGTGGCGATCCCGACCAATCCTTGAAACTGCCCCGGAAGCAGGCCATGTCCACCCAGGGAGATCAGCAGTCGACCTTCCTGGTTGAAGACCTGCACTCGGTCCTGCGCGCCATCAGCGACCCAGATATGGCCATCGCTGTCGATCGCGACCCCTTTGGGACGCGAGAAATAGCCCGGCCCATCTCCAGCCTTGCCGAACGTGCTCATGAATTTTCCGTCCGCGTCGAAGATCTCGATGCGGTTGTTTAAGGTGTCACAAACGTACAGATTGCCCTCCGCATCAATCGCCAACCCGGTAGGCCGGGCGAAATCGCCGGGGCTGGTCAGTTCATGGTGGTGCCCGGTGGTGCCAATCTTGCGCAAGAGTTTGAGTGAGTCCGCGTCATACACCAGAATCTGATCGAGATCGATGTCTGACACATAGAGCAGTCGGTTTTCGCGGTCGATCGCCAACGAACCCGGGTTCACCATTCCGTCGGTGATCACGTCAGTCGGCTTGTGGGTCGCGTCAAATATCAGAACATGACGCAGCCCGGGATCGGAAACGAACAGCCGGTCTCCATCATCCATCGCCAGACCGATGATCCGCACAAAGTGCGCGTGCGTCTTGTTCTTGATCATGTCCAGGTCGCGCGTTTCCGTGTTGAAAATGAAGATCGCGCCCACCTTCTGATCCGCCACATACAAGTTGTTCTTGGAATCGATGGCAATGCCATAAGGCTCGTTCAGCTGCCACAGAACCTTGCTCTCGCCCTGCGGCTGCGTGCCCGCCAGGCGATCCATCCATTTCGCTTTCTGGGTGCCGTTCCCCGCTTCGACCTGAGAAATTTTCTCAGCCGCATAGAACGCCTGGTACTTGATGCGGGCAATGGCAGGGGGATTCGGCCACACGATGTTCGAGTAATCGATCACCGGAGCCGGTTTGGGGGGGGCCTTCTTCTTGCCCGCAAAGGCCGAAATCGGCGCCAGCAGCGCCAGCCCCGCCAAAACTGTCAGACCGAGCCGCATCCTGCGATGGCCTGCAGGTGCGGCCGCTTCCAAGTTCGTTTTCATTTTCGTCATGACTCTCACCATGGAAACTTATCTCCGTGTCAGATCTTTGTGGCAGCTGTCGCAAAATGCCGCGTTGTTGACCTGGTCTTTCACCAGCAGATCGGGTTGCGCCGAGGCGTGCGGCTGGTGGCACGACAGGCAGTTGATCTTGGCCGTCGTTTTCGTGATGTCCGTCGGATCGACCACATCCGAGACCGGATGGCCCGCCACCGGATGTCCGCGACCAAATTTCAGCGGCAGCACCACAACTTTGTTCTTCGCAAAATAGTCTTCCGGCAGCTTTACCGTTCCGTTGAAGATCGTAATCACATGCTCCGCGTCGAGTTTCTTCGGCTGTGATTCCGGCCCATGACACTCCAGGCAGAGACTATTTGTATCTTTGGCGCGCAATAGATGTTCGTTTTCGCCGCCGTGAGGCGTATGGCAGGTCGCACATCCTTGCTGGTAGGCCGGCTGGTGCCGGTGCGCCTTCTTGAATCCCTCCGCCTGATCGGTGTGGCACGTCAGGCAAATATCCACCGCATTCGTTTTGGGTAGCCCCGGCTGCCGGCTGGCATGTGGATTGTGGCAATCGGTGCAGTCGCCCGCCGCTCCCGGATGTGGCACCTTTGCTCCATCAATCTGTTTGGCCTTTTCGTCGTGGCAGGTCACGCACAGCGCTTTCACATCGGTTTGCGTCAGGACGACCTTGCCGTCCTTTGCCGGCGCATGGCAGGTGTCGCAGCTCTTCTCGGCGAACGGCGGATGGGTGAACTTCTGCAGCAGCTTCGGTTGCGCCGACTGGTGCGGATCGTGACATTGCGTACAATTCGCGGTCGCGAACGGCTGCCCCTGATGTGCCTTGATCAGCGCCTCATCCTTCACGTCGTGGCAATCCATGCAGAGCGCCGGAACCGCTTTGTTCAGGTGGTTATCAAACTCCTGTTTCCCCACCTCGCCGGTCTTATGTGTCGTGTGGCAGCTATCGCAGCCCATATCCAGAGCGGCATGGCGGCTGCCTTTTTCCGGGACGTTCAATCCTTGATTGTGGCAATCCAGGCAAAGATTCTTGCCTTTATCGCCCGATTCGGGCTTGAGCAGCTGATTCTTGTTGTCGCTGGTATGCGGATCGTGGCACTTGATGCAATCGCGCACCGCCGGAGGATGCACGGTCCCCTTGATCTTTTCGGCGTCCTTGTCGGTATGGCAGCTCAAGCACAATGCTTGCGGCGTCGAGGTGATGAGCTTGACGCGTGTAATGTCTTTGTTCACGCGCACTTCGTGACAGCTCAGGCAGCCCGTCGCGATCGCGGAGTGTACTGACTTGCCCTTCGTCTTATCCTCGTGGCACTCCAGGCATTTCGCGGAATCGACATTCTTGTCGAGCGGAACTGGATGCTCCTTGGCCCACACCGGCGCAACCGCCATCACCAGCACCAAGGCCAGCAGCTGCAAGAGGCGGGGGAGGGCCTGCACGAGGTTTACGCGGACTGGAAGCGTACGGCTTGGAGACTGTGGGACCATGGCCAACCATTGCATGTGCACGATCCTCGCCTTAATGGTGGGAAACCACCGCACATCTTCGATTGAACTGTAAATTACTGCAACAATTCATTTTCTAACTTACACCTGCGATCACCGGAACGCTCACGATTCGGATTCGCCAAGCCACGAATGGGCTTTCTCCCACACTCTATCGGTGAAATCGCGCAGGTTCTCCTCTGGCGCTTGGGTGTGTCGCTTTTCTTCTGATTTTGGGCCAATTGTGATTGAAATCACACACTTCCCGGCAGCGCGAAATCGCAGCCAGCCCTCCGAAAGATGAGTGTTATGGCCCATCCCGGACCTGCGAAACAAATTGGGAATTCTGCTCCAACGGATTGATCCCAAAAGACTTGCATGGACCCTCGTGGGCGGCCAACGATGTTGGCGTCGAACGTGCACTGCACTACGCGAAGAGGAAAGTTATGGCCCTGTCAATTCGCTCCGCTTTTCGCAAAACGGTCCACCAAGTCTGGCAGACCCTCAGCTCCATCAAGACCGGAGTCGTTCTGATTATTCTGGTGGTCATCTTTTCCGCGGCGGGCACGGTGATCTTGCAGCGCCCCATCACCGATCCCGACGACATGCAGCGCGCCTATTCGCCGGCCATGCTGCACTTTCTCGATGTCACCGGCCTGACCGACATTTTCCATACGCGCTGGTTCGTCGCTCTGATGATCCTGGTGAGCCTGAGTATTATCGCCGCATCGGTGCAGCGGTTCCCCAATGCCTGGCGCTTCTTCGCGCGTCCCTACAAGAGTCCGGATGACAGTTTCCGCAAGGTTCTGCCCACGCAGGCGCAAATCGCGATCCCCGATGAAGAGGCAGGCCTGAGCGCGGCCGAACGCGCCCTCAAACACTCCGGCCTGAAGGCCGAGCGCATCGTCCGCCCCGATAGTTTTTCTCTATTCTCCGAGCGCAACCGAATTTCTGAAATGGCAGTCTACTTCGTTCACGCCAGCCTGCTGCTGATTTTCCTGGGCGGCATTGTGGACGCGCTCTACGGCTGGCACGGATTCCTCATGCTGACGCCCGGCTCGGCCAGCAATCAGATCGAACTGAAGAGCGGAGCCTCACGCGCGATTCCCTTCTCCATCCGCTGCGACGGCACCGGCGAAGACACCTACGCCGACGGCACGCCTAAGCGCTGGTGGTCGAAACTGGCCGTTGTCGACGGCGGACGCGAAGTGCAGAGCAAAGAAATCGTCGTCAATGATCCGCTGGTCTACCACGGACTGCGCTTCTACCAGTCGACCTACGGACGCACCGGCAAGATCGACAAGCTGATCCTCAGCGCGACGCCGGCGAATCCTGCCCTGGCAGGCGCTCCGACCCGCCCGGCGCAGGAGATTTCTCTGTCGCTGAATCAGACCGTGCCGCTTGATGCCGACACGACCGTGCAGTTGGCGGAGTTCATTCCGGACTACGTCGTACAGGATGGCCGGGTCTACGCCCGCAGCAATGAAGTTTCGAACCCCGCCGTGCACCTGATCGTGACTTCGAAGAAATCGAACAGCAGCGTGAACGTGTGGTTCCCGGAAATTCAGGGCATCGCCGAAAACGCGTCCTCCCCCTACATTTTCCAACCGAAAGACTTGAAGACCGGCCTGTATACCGGACTGCAGGTCTCGCATGAACCCGGCCAGTGGGCGGTTTGGTCCGGCGTGATGTTCATGGCCATTGGCCTGACCTTTGTTTTCTACGTGGTTCACATGCGCTTCTGGGTAGTTCCCGTGCTCGACTCGCGCGGCCACATGGCGCTGTGGATCGGCGGCACCGCCAATCGCAATCGTGACGCCTTCGAACTCAAGTTCAAGAGCGTGGTAGAGCAGATTCAGAAGGAATTGAAAGCGGAAGCGGCAGTTTCTGCCGCCCCGCAACTGATATCGATCTCCAGAACAACGATCTCCAGAACAACGATCGCCGGAAGGTGAGTCCGGCGCTGGGAGGAAACGTATGGCACGAGCAAAAGTGGAGCAGCATCCGGCAACCGGCGCAACCCTGGTCGTCATGGTGGGGTTGAGCATCGCGTTCCTGCTGTTCATCGCCTTTCTGAACGTGGTCAAGAGCGGAAACATTCTGAGTGAAGCCAACCTGCTTTACGCCGCGCTGGTCTTTTATGCGGGCGCGGGAGCGTTGTATCTTGGCTTCGGGGTCACTGGCACCGACTCCTACATCAAGTTCGCTTCGTTATCCACCTGGGCCGGACTGCTCGCGAATACCGGAGCGGTCGCGCATCGCTGGCACGAATCGGGCCATCCCCCGTTCGCCAGCATCTATGAAATGCTGTTGGCCTTCGTGTGGACGCTGGCCGCTCTCACCCTCATCGCCGAGAAGCGCTACGGCGTGAAAGTCATCGGCACGGTAACCATGCCGGTCGCCATTGTCGGCGTGGTCCTGATGCAATTGCTGCGCAGCGACGTCCGGCCGCTGGTTCCAGCTCTGCAATCCACCTGGCTGCACGTACACGTTACTCTGGCCATGCTGGCTTATGCGGCCTGCGCACTGAGTTTCGCGCTGGCCATGATGTTCCTCATCCAGGACAAAGTGAAAACGGAAATGTTTCTGGCCGCGACCAGCATCTTCACCGTCGGAGTCTATGCCGCCATCCTGACCCGCTTCGAACGATGGGGCGGATTCAACGTGATTGCGTGGGACGCCGAGAATAAATCCGAAGTCTTCATCTCGAAGGGCGTTCGCCTGTTCGTGACCATCCCCGACCTTGGCTGGCTCATGCTTCTGGTCTTCGCTGGCGTGGCCGCGCCGCTTGTCCTCTACATCGTGTCGCGTATCAGGAAAAATGAAAGTCTCCTCGCCATGGCCGATCGCGCCGTCTTCCTCAGCATTCTGTTGCAGGCGCTGGCGCTGATTTTCTTTCTTCTGCGCACTCGCGAAGGCAGCTATCCGTCGCTCGACGCCGAGGGTCTGTACCCGACCACTCTGGCCGCGAGCCCGTTCATTCTTTCGGCGCTGGTCGGCGGCATCTTCGCCAATCTGCTCTATCTCCTGCTCCTGTGGCGCCGCGAAGATCTGGAGCGACTGCTGCCCGATGCCGATGCGCTCGACCGCATCACCTACAAAACCATTTGCATTGCCTTCCCCCTGCTCACCCTGATGATCGCCGCCGGCGCCTACTGGGCCAACCGGGCCTGGGGTTCCTACTGGAACTGGGACCCCAAGGAGACGTGGGCGGCGATTACCTGGCTGGTCTACGCCCTGTACCTGCACCTGCGCATTACGCGCGGCTGGCGCGGACGTCGAGCGGCCTACTTCGCCATCCTGGGATTCGCGGTGGTGATGTTCACATTTCTTCGGCGTCACGTACCTGTTGCCTGGATTACACGCTTATGCCTGAGCCCCTTGAACTGACGAATTCGGAGATTTCCACCGACGCGGGTTCCGCTTCGGCTGCGCCCATCCGTTCGCGCACTGGATTCTTCAGTACGGAAAGGCACGGCACCGATCATTCGATCACCACCTCCGCGCCTGCGGCGGCTGAAGTGAAAGATCCCGAGTTGCCCTGGCTTCGCATCAACTGGGAAATCAAGGCGCTGGTGCCGATCGCCTGCGTTCTGTTGGGAGGAATGTTGCTGTTCCTTCTGGCCACGCTTTCGTGGCGCGATCCTGAACGACACATGGTCCTGCTCGTCGCCGGAGTTGGTGCAGTCGCCATCTGCGGCGCACTTCTCGTCGTGCTCACTTATACGGTGCAGCGGCCGATGGTGGAACTGCAGCAGAAGATCGCGCAACTCGGCAGCGGTGATCTCAATGTTTCCGTGAGCTTCGCCCATCGCAATGACGAAATTGGCGACCTGGGCCGCAACTTCAATCAGATGGTGCGGCAGATGCGCGAAAGCCGCCTCGAGATCGAACGCCTGCACCGCACGCAAATGTCGCGGGCCGAGCATCTTGCAACTCTCGGAGAACTGGCAACCGGACTCGCCCACGAAATTCGGAATCCGCTGGCAGGAATCGCCGGCGTCATCGAAATCATTGGCCGCGACCTGCCTGCAACCAGTCCCGCGCGTTCGGTGGTCAAAGATGTTCGCCAGGAAATCGCCCGCATCAACCACATCGTCACCGACCTGCTGCAGACCGCGCGCCCGCACCCCCCCACGGTTCGCAAAAGCGATCTGAACACGACCGTGGAGCATGCCGTTATGCTCGGCCGCCAGCAGGCGCTGGCGAAGTCGGTGGAGATCGTTCTCAAGAGAGATCCATCCCTGCTCGAAGTCGAGCACGATAGCGATCAGATTCACCAGGTACTGCTCAACCTGCTGCTGAACGCTCTGCAGGCCATCGACATTCGAAGCAACGATCTTCGAACTAACGATCTCCGGAACAGCAACCAGAATGGAAAGATCGCCGTCACCGTGAAGTCTCTGGGCACGATGGCGGTCGTGGAAGTAGCCGACAACGGCCGCGGCATTGCCCCCGACCACCTGCCCAACATTTTCCGCCCCTTCTTCACCACCAAAGGCGACGGCACCGGCCTGGGATTATCCCTCGCCCGGCGCATCGTAGAAGACCACCACGGCCGCATCGAAGTCACCAGCGCCCTCGGCCAAGGCACCACCTTCGCGGTCGTGCTGCCGCTGCAACGGGCCGGGGTGCAGAGCGTGGCTTCGTAGCTCGCCTTCGTGGCGCTCGGCAGAAAATAAACCGTATATCCTCCGTATCTTCGATGGTGTATACTTCGTATATCCACCCTTGTATATCGATCCGGGGATACAATGACGCAATCGCAGATCGTAAAGTGGGGCAATAGTCTCGCAGTGCGCATTCCCAAGCCGCTGGCCGAAGCGGCCGGCGTTCGCGAAGGCGATGCCATCCTGATTGAGGCCAAGGGAGGAGCCATCAATCTCCGGCCCCGGCAACAGGCGCCGACTCTGCGCGAACTCGTGGCTCAGATTACTCCCGAGAATCGTTACGACGAAACCGGCCTTGGACGGGATCGTGGCAAGGAAATCGTTGAATGGTGAACCGCTACGTCCCTCGAGCCGGAGACATCATCTGGCTCGATTTCGATCCCCAGGCCGGACGCGAGCAAGCCAAACGCCGCCCCGCGCTAGTAATTACAGATCAAAGTTACAATCGGGCGAGCGGACTCGCGCTCGTCTGTCCGCTCACCAGCCGGCGCAAACCATATCCGTTCGCTTTGCCGACAACGATTGACAGAGTCGAGGGAGCGGTGCTCGTGGATCATCTCAAAAGCCTGGACTGGGGTGCGCGCAAGGCAACATTTCACTCCAGGGCCGATACAGCTCTCCTGACAAAAGCGCGTACTTACCTGGGCGTGCTGTTGGGCATTCGTTAGCCGCTGCCTCGTCCCACCAAGTTTCGTCCGCCTAGGCCTCTGCCCCAAGGAATGGGCGGCGTTCAGTTGGTCGAGTCCCTTCCGTAGTAAGCTATCAAGGCATGCCTGCCGAGAAAATCCTTATAGTCGATGACGAGCGCCTGGTGCGCTGGTCGCTCCGCCAGAAGTGCGAAGAGTGGGGATACCAGGTTGTCGAGGCCGCCGCCGGCGAGCCCGGCCTGCGCATGGCACAACAGGAATCGCCCGACCTGGTTCTGCTGGACGTTCGCATGCCCGACTTGAACGGCCTACAGGTTCTCGAACAACTGAAAAAGAACGGCGACGCCCGAGCCGTCATCATGATCACCGCCGATCCGCAACTGGACGACGTGAAGAGCGCGCTCAAGCTCGGCGCTTACGATTTTATCGGCAAGCCTCTCGACTTCGAGGAGCTGCACGTCACCATTCAGAACGCGCTCGAAGCCAGCCGCCTGCGCACCGAGGTTCAGTCCCTGCGCGGGGAAGTTCGTCGCCGCACCGGCTATCACGAAGTCGTCGCCGTGTCGCCGAAGTCGATCGAACTGATGAACTTCGTGCAGAAAGTCGCGGCCAGCGAGGCCACGACGATCCTGGTGCAGGGTGAGAGCGGCACCGGCAAAGATCTGGTCGCCAAGACCATCCACTACGAAAGCTCGCGGCAGAATGGACCGTTCGTCGCCATCAACTGTTCAGCGATTCCAGAGACGCTCATGGAGGCTGAACTTTTCGGCCACGAAAAAGGCGCGTTCACTGACGCCAAGCAGATGAAGAAGGGATTGTTCGAGACCGCCAATGGCGGCACGTTCTTTCTCGACGAAATCGGCGAGCTCTCGCCGCTGCTGCAGGCCAAGTTGCTGCGCGTGCTCGAAGACCAAATGATCCGGCGCGTGGGCGGCGTGCGCGATTTGCAGGTCGATGTGCGCGTGGTCGCGGCCTCGAATCGCGATCTGGAAAAAGCCGTGCGTGAAGGCCAATTTCGCCAGGATCTTTACTACCGGCTGGCCATCATCGCCATCTTCATTCCGCCGTTGCGTGAGCGCACCGAGGACATTCTTCCTCTGGTCGACTTCTTCATCGATTGGTACAACAAGAAATTCAAGAAGGCGGTGCGCGGAATTTCCCCCGAGACCCGCCGCTTACTGCTGGCTCACAATTGGCCGGGCAACGTGCGCGAGCTCAAGAATTCGATCGAGCGGGCCATGATCCTGGAGGACGAAGCGATTCTCCGCCCTGTGTATATGCCCTTCGCGGTAGGCGAAGCCGCCCGCGGCGGTCAGACCGCATTCGAACACAGCAGCACGCCTGCCGATGGCGGTGGCAAGCAACTGCCCAATGGACGCGTTCTTCCCCGCCTCTACATTCCGGAAGAAGGAACTTCCCTCGAAGAGGTCGAGCACGCCATGGTCGAACTCGCCATGCGCCAGGCCAACGGCAACCAGACGCACGCCGCCCGCCTGCTCGACATCAGCCGTGACGCACTTGCGCTACAAGCTGAAGAAATTTGATCTGGTCCCAAGCGACGACGAGTCCGCCGCTGACTCGGTTTCTTCCGAGAACTCCTCGGGCTAACCGGCATTTTCCACCCGGTCGAGCTACTGTATCGTGACCTTCACGATGAGCACCTGCGGAACGCTGCTCCCCACCGGCGTGGTGAACGACCCCTCGAGCATGAACGAGTAGTTGCCTGGAGTAGTGCCGGGGATCGTCTTGCCTCCGCCACCACCGCCCATGCTACCTCCGCCGCCGCAGCCCGCCAGACACACGATCAACCCGGCTGCAACCAGCAGACCCAGGCGCCTACCGCGGCGTCGCAGCGGAATACCCACCAGCACAAACGCGGCAAGGAATATGCCCGCTTGGGCGGCAAGCCAGCCCGGCTGTGAACGCGAGCTCAGCGCCGTGGTCGTGGAAGGCGTCGAGCTAATCGTCATGGTCGCGGCCACCGGGTTCGCGTTCGCGACATTGAACGAAGCCGGGACACTGCAGGTGGGAAGATGCTGCGCTCCGCCCGGATAGTACGACAGCGTGCAGGAGAAATAGACGCTGCCCGTAAAGCCATTGGCCGGAGTGACGGTAATCGTGGACGTGTTGCCCGTGGTTGCCCCCGGCGCGGCAATCACAATCGGAGTCGCGCTCATCGTAAATGGATTCGTGATGGTGACGGGGATCGTGACCTCTACCGCGGCGTAGTTGGTGTCGCCGCTATAATCGACATTCACGTAAACCGTGCCCGGACTAAAATATGGGCCGGGGAAGGTGAAGCTCGTCGACCCATTTACCAGCGTGCCGGAGGCGCTCCAGCTTCCCCCGGGACCGTATGCATAAAACCCAACCCCACCCGTCGGGGCCGGTTGTCCGTTCGCCCCGGCAACGTTTGCCGTGACCGTAAAATTCTGCGTCGGATTGAGCGACGCCGGGTTGGCGCTCGCCGTCACCGTCGCCGCCTGCATCACTACTACGTTGACCGAATTATTAGACGTCCCGGCGTCGTAGTTGCTGTCGCCGCCATAGCTCGCTGTCACGGTGTTGGTCCCCAACGGCAAAGAACTCACAGTCAGAGTCGCGGCAGCGACGCTCGGATTGTAGTAAGGCGGCGTTCCGAGAGTGGCCGTTCCCAGGACCTTGTTACCCAGGTAAAACGTTGCCGTGCCCGTAGGCGGGGCAGCTGGCGCCGTGATGCCGACCATCAGAGTGAGCGTGATCGGAGTTCCCAGTCCAATCGTCGCCGTCGTAGTCCCGAACCCCGAACCCAGGGAGAGGTCGACTCCCGGAGCGATCTTCGTGATGTTGAAAGTGATCGGAGCGGCACTGGCGGACGGACCGAAGCTGGCGTCGCCAGAATAGTTGACGCTTATACTGTGCGCTCCTACCGGCAGTCCCGAAGTCGGTACCCATTCGACCGATCCCGTGCGGTTAAGGTTCAACGCTCCCGAATCGACATTCCCCGTGCCCGAATCAATAAAACTCGCCGTTCCGGTAGCGATTCCATCCTGTGTGCCGTGCCGGTGCGCTGACTCCCCGCGGCTGCGCATCGAAGACAAAGTACGTGCCATACGGATAACTGCTACCATTCGCAATCGGGAGATAGGCGTTGCTGCCGTAATAGAAATACTCTGCGGTCAGCGAAACAGTGCTGGCTTCCGGCGTAACATCGACGGCGACCGGCGTCGAGCTGCTGGTCCCGAAAATGCTATCTCCCCCGTACCTCGCCGTGACCTGGTATTGCCCCCCGGGAAGGCTGTTCACTGTACTCGCAGCCGCTCCACTCCGCAGCGTCAACTCGCTGAAGCCGGTGTTGCTCTGGGCTGCGGCGGTGGTCACTAAAGCGACGTCCCCGGTGGGCGTGCCGCCACTGCCGCTCACTCCGACACTCGCCGTCACCGGAGTTCCATGCGTGAAGCTAGTCTGGCTGAGACGCAGCGTCGTGCTGGTTGACTTAAAGCTAATCGCATTCCAGTTCTGGACCAGAACATTGGCGTCTACGCTGCCCAGCCCCGTCGCCAGATCGTAGCCTTTACCCGCATAGAAGCCCAGAGTGAAAAAGCCCTTTGTGTTGTCGGTATTGGCGCTGAGTGTGCAGTTCGGACTGCCGGACTGGCAAGGTACGACGTTGCTCCCCACCGTGACGTCGTGGAACGCCGTCGGATGTTGCGCGGCTAGAGGATACAGAACAAAGTTCGCCTGTCCCTGCGCTCCGTATTTCTGGTTCACCAGGGCCATGATCCCGGCCATCGCCGGTGACGATGCCGACGTGCCCCCGACCACGCCCACCGTCAGGTCGCCGTCGGTCACCACGCACTCGTACGGAGCCGTGCAGATCGGATAAAAGCTGTCGTTCTCTCCCGCCGCTGCGAAGAGCGAAACATCCGGCAGATCGCGCACGCCATCCGCGGGCACGCCCGCTCCTGTCTGCCACGCCGGCTTCGGATAGCCCGCAGTGCAGGAGGAATACGATCCATTCGTTCCCTCCACTCCAATCGAGCAACTGCTGGGGCCGCCGCTGCCACCCACGATGTTCGGAGTGTTCGGGTTATAAACTCCGCCCGAGTAAAGATTCAGTCCAAACGGCTGATTCCACGGTTGCTCAGGAACCGACTGTAGCAAAGAAGTCGTAGGAAACAGCGTCGGGACCGTGTCCCAATAAGTCTCGATCTCGGTCTGCTGCGCCGATGCCGGTTGGCTATAGCTGCTGTAATAGAAATCGGTGCCGCCGACAGCCACGTCCCAGGGCGTGGATGCGATCGCATTGACCGCGATGCCATTCTGCGCCGCTTGCCCGGAGTTAAAGTTGTCGCAGCCCGCTGGCCCGCCGTCTCCGCTGGAAACGAACGCCGTCTGTCCCTGAGCTGCCGCTTGCTCCCATAGGGCCGCCCAGAATTGATTTCCGGCTGATCCCATGTTCTGCTCACAGTTGCCATAACTGGTGCTCAGGACCGTGGCCGCGTCGTCATCCACCGCCCGCAGCGCCGCGAGGTTCAGCCCATACTGCAGAGACGTGTCCGCCGAAGTGTAGAGGTTGATCGTCGCTCCCGGCGCCACCGCACCCGATTGCTCAACGTCAAGGTACGATTCGACCGCGTCGCCATTTATCCCCGGGTCGACTCCATCGACAACCACATTCGGCGGATTCGCCGGCAGTCCAAAAAATGACCGGTAAATGGCGACCACGCTGAGATCCACGTTCGAATCGCCAATAATTCCGATGGTGACGCCGCTTCCCGTTACCCCCGCCGCGTACAGCGGATTCAGGTCGTACTGAATCGCAAAATCGCCCGGGCCAAACAGCAGCGCATCCTGACCTGCCGGGAAGGTCCACTGGGGGACGAGTTTGTGTGTGCTCCGGTCGTACACCGCCTTGCCAACCGACCGCACATAAGACAGCGGGCGGAAATCATTCATGGGCGTAACCCCGGCAACAACGTCCGCGAACGCCGCCGGAATTTGCGGGTTGAGATTATTGGCGTGGTGCAGTTCTCCATTTACCAGGTAAGAGTGAATCTCCGTGTGAAAGGCTTCGCGGACTTGTCCGGCCGTACCGGAGAATTCAATCGCCGTTTTACCCTTGGTCAGGCGGGCAATCGAGAAGCCATGCCCTTGCAGCCACCCCGATACGGCCGCAACGTCTGAATCCTCCGGCCCGTAGATCTCGCCAAACTGCTCCGGCGTTAGCCACTTGTGATACGTAGTACCGCCTGGCCGGTGAGCATCTTGCAGGAACTGCCGGAGCGCCGTCTCGCGTTCCGGCGAGCGCTGCAGAAGCAGCAGCATGCGCTCCGCCGGAAACGAATCGGCCACAGGCCCCTGATCGTATTGCGCCTGCGCCAGCGGGTGCACATTTCCCCGGAGTGTAACGCGAACCCGCTCATCCACGGCCCCGGTAGTGCGGGATGCGGCCGCAGTCTGTGATTGGGCAACGCTCGACAGGACGACTAAAAACACAAGAACCGGCGCAGAGAAATAGCGCGGAGACCAAGTGGGCACTTTCCACCTCGCTTACGTAAACCTACGGATGCGCAATGCAAAGATCGAGTTCGCTGCCTGAGCGGTTTTTCGTAGGGGTTTTCATCGTGCAGGCGAAAACTGGCACCCCTACGATATCGCAGAATCCGCTACCACGTGTATGAAACAAAAATGGCAGGTGTGCAGTTTCAGTCCACGAATGGTTCTCTCTGCGTTCCCCGCGGCTTTTCTTCGCGAACTCGGCGGCTAAAAGCTTTTCGTCTTCTGCCCGGAGCGATAACGCAAAACGGGGCTTCCTCTTCGGAAGCCCCGCACGGCGTCTCTATGATTTGCTTATGAACTGACGCCTGTTATCGAACTCTCTAGCCACGCGAAGCGTGCTCTTTGGCCTTGGCAATATATTGCTCGACCTGCTGCCGCTGCGGATAATCCGGATTCGCTTTAAGCAATTGTTCCCACGCCTCTACCGCGCCCTTCGGATCGGCCTTACCCTGCCAGCGCACCCATCCCAGATTGAATAACGTCTGCGGATGGCCGGGCCGATATTTCAGCGAGGTCTGCAGTTCGGCAAGCGCTTTGTCGGCATCCCCGTTGTACCAGTAAGCCGTGCCCATGTCGGTGCGCACATCGGGATTATCGGGATGCAGGGCCAGAGCGCGCTGGTAGTACTGGATCGCGCTGGGGAATTGTTTTCCGTCGTAGAACAAGTCTCCCAGCTTGATCAGCGAGTCGTAGTCGTTGGGATTCTTATTCACGGCGTCGAGCAACGGCGCCGCGGCCTGCGCCAGCGCGGCTTGCGCGTTTGGATCAGGCTCGGCCTGGTGCGGATTGCTTCCCGGCTGCGCGGTTGTCGATGCTGTCGCTGCTGAACTCTGCGCGCCAACCGGCGATGCCGATCCCCGAAACAGGTAGCCCAGCGCCACTCCCAGCAGCAGACAGAACGCCGCCAGAATGTACGCCTGCGGACCCGTCCATACTCCGGCCGCTCGCGTTCCCGCGGCGGTTGATCCTGCGATCGATCCCGCGGGCTTCTTAGAGCTCTCAGTGAACGGTGACGATGTGCTGTTCTCGTCTTTCATTTTCTCTTTTCTCCGATTTGGTGCCGGCAAGCGCCTGCTGCGGCGAATCCAGGTGGAACAGTCGTGTCACGGCTGCAGTCATCTGCTCCTGTTCCCCCTTTTCTGGAAGTTCCTTGAGCTCACGGGCGAGAGAGCTGGCAATCTTCTGAATAACCTGAGTTGTGATTGCGTGCAGCGATTGATCCAGTTCCCGCGTAAACGGCCCATGCTCTGCGTTGTAGGACTCCAGTTCCTGCCGGCAAATTTGGTCGAGGCGGTGGCGCAGCGCCACGATGGTGGGCACCACGCTCTCCGCCTGTAGTCGTCCGCGGAACGCTTGCGCCTCCGCAGCCACAATTTTTTCCGCTTGAGCGGCCGCCGCGGTGCGATCGGCGCCACGATTCTTCGCCGAACGTTCCAAACCGTCCAGGTCGTAGAGGACGATTCCATCCACTCGGCGCACTTCAGGATCCACGTCGCGCGGCATTCCGATGTCGAGCATGACCAGTGCCACGCGGTTCCGTTCCACGGCAATCCGCTCCGCTTCCTCACGGGTCAGGATCACGTGTGGGCATCCACTCGCGCTCACTACAATGTCGGCGCTCAGCATGCACTTCCAGCGTTCCGCCAGCGTGGCTGCCCGGCCTCCAAGTTTCTCCGCCAGTTGCTGCGCTCGCGTCGCCGATTGATCGATCACCACCACCGACCCGGCCCCACTCTCCACCAAATAGCGCGCCGATACTTCGCCCATTTTTCCCGCGCCTAGCAGCAACACTCTCCGGCCTTCGAGCGATCCGAAGATCTGCCGCGCCACGTCCAGCGCCGCCATGGGAATTGAAATCGACAACTTTTCAAACGCCGTCTCGCTCCGCACTTGCTGCGAGACCCCGAGCGCCTTTTCCAGAACCGTATTCAGAAAACGCCCGCAGGCCCCCACGACGCGCGCCTGCTCCCATGCGGCCTTAACTTGCATCACGATCTGCGGCTCGCCCAGCACCAGCGAATCGAGCCCGCACACCACGCGAAAGACATGGCTGAGAGCGGACTCGTCGAGCAAGCGGTAGAAGTGTTCCCACTCGCTGAGCCTCAGACCGTGCTCGACGCCCAGATAGTGCAGCAGGGAGTTCGCTGCCAGAGTTGGCTCGCTCGCCCAGAACAAGAATTCAGTGCGGCAGCAGGTGGAAAGGACGACAATCTCTTCGATCCCCTCCACACTTTTTAGCTGCCTCAGCACTTCGTAGCGCCGGTTTTCGCTGATCCAGAAACGTTCCCTCATGGCCACCGGTGCTGTGCGGTGGTTCACGCCGATTACCATGAGTGTGGGGTCCACAAAAACACCTCGATTACCGAAGGGCAAGCCCCGTGCCAAATGGCAAAAGGCTCAGAATGAGGTTCGCTCCTCTGTTTTCAATGACTTGCACACGCCCCAGACGATTGAACTCGTTTCCACCCACAAACACTGCGGCATATCGCGCGGAGCGCAAGGTCTTTTGACGCGATCTGCCTTCCCTTCCACAACTTAGCGGCTCAATCGATGCCCACTGCAATCACGACCAGGCGTGACCGTAATCACTGACCAAGTCGGCCACCTCCGTGGAAACTGCAAGACGATTAGTAAATTCTTACCGAGTCTCGATCTTGGTCTGCGTGATTCCTCAGCTTCAGCGCAGTCGAAGCAGCGGGACACTAAAAGTTCGAAAGGAAAAGCAATCATGAAGATAACGAAGCTCGTAATCCTGATCGTGATGATCGCGCTGGCTCTGTTCCTCGTTGTGCCCAACCTTTCCTGGGCCGCCGATGACGGCGCAGCCCTCTACAAGGCGAAATGCGCGATGTGCCACGGCGCAGACCTTGCGGGGAAACCGGCAGCCAAGATTCCCAGCCTGGTCGGCGACGATGCCAAGAAAGCCTCCGACGCCGACTTGACCGACATGATCTCCAACGGCGGCAAAGACAAGAAGCCCATGCACGCGTTCTCGACCAAGGGCGTAACTCCTGACCAGATCAAGATGCTCGTTAGCTACGTTCGCGAAGCGCAGAAGAAGTAGTAGGGGTTGATAGTTACGGTTCCGCGGTTTGGGTGACGCCGCTGCAATAAGAGCCCTCTTTCGAGTGAGGGCGTTAGCCCCCGAGGCTGCAGAACCGAGTTCTAAGAAACAAAGATCGCTGTTCCATCGTGGCGAAACTCGCGCTGGCCAAGGCAAGCAGACGCGACGCAACGGAAGGGTGAGTGATCCGCTCACCGGCAAACTCTGGCCTCCAAGCCGGACAGCCGGATATCCCCTCTCCCGCCCGCCAACAAACCGGAACAGCCGCCCGGGTCTGGGTGCTCACCCCCAGACCCGGGCATTTGTTTCTTTGATCGAGCACCGTTGCACCCACGAAAACGGGCCGCCAATTTCTCAATGCGTGGGATACCTGGTTACCGCAGTGAGTTGGTTCTTGGCCGACGAGGCTCTTCCTCGCTGTGATTCCGCTTCGTATCTCTCGCCTGCGATGAGAGGTGAAACTCCAAAAACTGTAGTCAGGTCCCTCGAATCGCGAAAGCCTTCGTATTTGCAGCAACTTGCGGGGACATGAAAATTAAGCGTTTCGACAGAACGCCGCTATTGAGCGAAGGAACGTCTCTAGGTCACTATGCCGCGCGCTTCCAGAGTGACACAGGAACTGGCCAGCGGAGACCTTTGAGGAGAGATTATGTCTGATAAGTCGCGCACCTTCTCTTTCGTTCGGAACTTGCTGCACCAATCTGATGATCGCTTTGACGGAAGGCTCCGAAGGCGAATCGTCGTCTGCGTAGTTGCCCTCGTGACGATTGCCACGGGTTCTGCGATCGCAGACGTTTACCTTCCCAACCTCTTTCCGTTTCTCGACCTCACCGGTTTCTCCGCGACGTACAGCAATACGGGCAACGTCGACTTGAGTGGTCCGTTTTTTCAGAGTCTCGGCACGAACGGCCGAACCTGCGCCACCTGCCACCAACCCAATAACGCCTTTGGATTGAGCGCCGCAGACGCGCAGATCCGCTACTTCGTCACCCGGGGCCAAGACCCGCTTTTCGCCCAGATCGATGGCTCCACCTGTCCCACCGGTCCCGTGAACAACAGCCTAGTCGTCAATAAAGGACTGATTCGCATCGGACTGACCGTCCCGCCGAATACCACCGACGCACCAGCGCCACAATACACGATTACCGCCGTACAAGACCCGTATGGTTGCGCCCTGACCACCGATTCACAAGGGGTGCAGACGGTTTCCGTCTATCGCCGGCCATTGCCCACCACAAACCTGGGCTTCTTGAGCGCGGTTATGTTCGATGGCCGCGAATCTCTTACCTTCCCGCTGAACAACGGCCAGACCTTCGCCGGAAATCTGAACACGGACCTCACACAACAGGCGATCGACGCAACCCTGATCCACGCCCAGGCCGCACAGCCTCCTACGGCAACGCAACTCAGCGACATTGTGGGCTTCGAACTGGCGCTGAACTCAGCGCAATTGTTTGATTTCGCTGCGGGAGATCTCTCGAAAAAAGCGCAGGGAGGAGCCAAGTTCCTCTCTACGCAGCCCTACTATCCGGGAATGAACGATTCTCTGGGCGCCGATCCTGAGGGTAAGCAGTTCACTCCCAACGTATTCACTATTTACTCGTCGTTCCAGAATTCGCGAAATTCGCAGCAGGCTTCCATTGCCCGCGGCGAGCAGATCTTCAACACGCAACCCTTGACGATCAGCAACGTTCCGGGTCTGACCACCGGCACGCAGCAGATCACGGGAACCTGCACCACTTGCCACGATGCCTTCAACGTGGGCAATCATTCTCTCCCCTTGCCACTGGATATTGGAACCAGCCGGTCGCCGCAGTATGAGACGGACCCGAACATCCTGGCGGGACTCAAGGAACTGCAGCTGCCGACCTTGCCGGTGTTCGAGCTGGTCTGTACGCAAGGCCCGCTCGCCGGTAATACCTACTACACCTCTGATCCCGGAAAAGCGCTGATCTCCGGACAATGCAGTGATATCGGCCGAGGTAAGGGTCCTATTCTGCGAGGCTTGGCCGCACGCGCGCCGTACTTCCATGACGGAGCTGCGGCCAATCTGCAGCAAGTGGTGAATTTCTACAACCAGCGCTTCCAGATTGGCCTCTCGAAACAGCAGATGCAGGACTTGGTCAACTTCCTGCAGACGCTGTAGCGAGAAATTGCGTTTATCGGGAAGCTAGGGGATATCGCGTGATGCAACACGAAGGTCAGCCCGAAAATCTGCGGGCGCCAACGAAGTATGCAAAAGGAGGTTCAACACGCCCATAATACCTGTCGCGGTGCTGACCCTGTCGTCTCTCGCTTTGGGCGCAGAACTAGACGCGCTGCGATCAGGCCATGGCTCTGAGGCAAGGGCTATTTCCAATTCGACCTCGGCTTCAACTTCTAAGTCATAGTTAGCGTCCACACCCGATCCACCTACTCACGAGTTCAATTCTCAACAGTTGCACCGGACTTTGTGCGAGCGTGGGTCGTGGCCCTGCGATTTCCACAGACTTACTCTCGATCAATGTTCACTTAACCTTGACCGAGAAACTCGGTTCCGCCACACTAGCATCAGCCATCGGGAATCGGTCCCGGACTGTAACCCCTTACGGCTCAAGATTTTGCCCGTAACTGATTGCAGCCCTAAGATCAAACCGGGATTTTCGCCGTAAGCCCATGATTCCAGAAGATCGAGGGGGAAGGGGGGGTACCAAGCAGTAAACTTTCCAAGATTGTGCCCCCCGCTCGCGCCAGCGAAGTTCGCACTGACCCCTGGCCACTGTTCCCTGACCCCGGCCTTTTGCGAAAGCCGTCACTTTCCCCTGTGATTCAAATCACAGCCTTTTTCCACCTCCGAAAGTAACCTGAACTTGCTTGTGGGAGTTCTTTTCAGGGTCATCGCAGTGGGTCAATCGCGATAAGTGATCGCAGTAAGCGTCGCCGTAAGGGGGAACATCATGGTGGTCGCCGGCACTACTCCGAACATGGGCCACATGGCTCATGATTTTTCCAGAAATCCGCTTTTGGTTTATTGGGAGATGACTCAGGCTTGCGGTCTGGCCTGCAAACACTGCCGGGCTGAGGCGATGCCCAAGGCTCATCCGCTCGAACTCAACACCGACGAGAGCAAGCGCTTTCTGACGCAGTTGGTCGAATTCGGCAAGCCGCTCCCCCATCTGATTCTGACCGGCGGCGATCCGCTCAGCCGCAAAGATATTTTCCCGCTGATCGACTTCGCCAACGGACTCGGCCTGGAAGTTTCCATCACGCCGAGCGCGACTTCCGAGTTGACCAACGATGCCATCGGCAAACTGCAGGCGCACGGGATTCAGAGCATGGGACTGAGCCTCGACGGCTCCTGCGCCGCGAAACACGACAACATCCGCGCCGTTCCGGGAACGTTTGAACGCACCATGGAAGCGGCGCGCCATTGCGGCCGCCTCGGAATTCCCATTCAGGTCAACACGCTGGTCGCCGAAGAGACTGCCGACGATCTGCCAGCGATTTATGAACTGTTGCGCACCAGTTTCCCGGTCATGCGCTGGAGCCTGTTCATGCTGATCTCGGTTGGACGCGGCAAAGCGCTGAACGAAGTCTCGCCGGAAGAAGGCGAACGCATCATGCGCTGGGTTTTCGACCTATCGATGCACTCGCCGTTTCAGGTGAAGACGACGGAAGCTCCGTCCTACCGCCGCATCGCGATCGACAAGATGCGTTCCGCGGGCATGGCGACTGGCCAAATGAAGTCCACTTCGGTCTACAAGGGATTTCAGATTCGCGACGGACACGGCATCGTCTTCGTATCGAACCTGGGCGAAGTCTATCCTTCCGGATTCCTGCCGCTGCGCTGCGGCAACGTGCGCACCGGTTCGCTGGTCGACATTTATCGCAACTCCGAAACGTTCCGCGCGCTGCACAACCCCGACCAGTTTCACGGCAAGTGCGGCGCGTGCGAATACAGCCACATCTGCGGCGGATCCCGCGCCCGCGCCTTCGCCCACACCGGCGACGCGCTCGGCACCGACCCCTTCTGCCCGTATGAACCGGGAACGGCTGTGACGGGAGTCGCGTAGGAAGTGACGCGGGCTTACGGCTCCTCGCAAACCTCGACAACGTTGTCTTCCGGGTCGCGGATTTCGAAATAGGACGTACCCTGCGCGTCCTTTTCGATTTCACCAGGAGCCGCGCCTCGCGAGTTCAGGAACTCTCTAGCTTTCTTGATGTTGGTCGTGTAAAGCAGCGGCCGCAACTCCTCGGTTGGCTTGCCAGCGGGTCCGAGAGCGATGATGTATTCCTCGTCGGAGAAACCCAGCGCGACGCAGCCCTCGCCGTCATCCATCTCAACGTTGATCTCGCGTACGGCTAACTTTTCCTTGTACCATGACGCCGCAACCGCGAGGTCTCGGACGCCGACGTAGTTCGCGCCGGCCGCCGAAAAAAGTCGTGACAGGGGTCCTCTCGAGGACGCTATCTTACGGCGAATCCGTCAGGAATACAGCTTGATGGGTTGCACCACGCGGGTGATGGTTCCGCTCGGGCTCGGCTGATCCGGCTTCAACCCGCATCGCATCGAAGCGAACAAACCAATCAGTTGTCCGAACATCACATCGAGTATCGGCCGATAGTGATCGGGAAAATCGGCCACGCAATCCAACGACAAAGAATAATCGGCCAACGCCGTTACGTCTTCTTGCCCGCGCGCCGTGACCACGGCTCGCACGCGCCCCAGGTGCTTGCGATCGATTTCCCGCAGCAGATCGAGTTCGTACCCTCGCCGCCGCGCTTCACTCGACAGGAAAGCGACGAACAATGACTGCCCATCGACGCTCGACATGGGCCCGTGACGCAATCCCAACGGCGTTTCCGCCAGCGTGGTCACTTTGCCGCCGCTGAGTTCCACCACTTTCAGCGCGCATTCGTCCGCCACCGCTCGCAGCGCTCCCGACCCGACAAAACACGCGCGCGTGCATCCCAGCACGGTGATGGCCGCCGCGACTTCTGCCGCCGCTGGAAGAAACTGGGTTCCAGTCTCCGCCAGGTGAGAGACGAGCTCACCAAATCCAGCCAGATCCTCCGCATTGGCAGCGCACTGCCCGGCCAGCACCATATTGGTGAAAGAACTGGTCATGGCCAGGCCGCGGTCGTTGACCGCATCGTCCAAAATCAACGCCAGCGCGCGATCCGGGTTGCGCGAGCATAGTTCCGCCATGGGACCGTGCTGATTACAAGTGATCAACAGATGCCGGATCTCGCGATGCCGATCGAGCGCCCGCTCCAGCAGCGCCACGCCTTCCGGACTTTCCCCCGAACGGGAAAACGAAATCCAGAGATATTCCCTTCCCGGCCGGTGATACTCCTCGAACTCGGTCAGCATGGTGGTGCTGGGAATCGCCCAGGCATCGCAACTCCAGCGCCGGCGCAGCAATGGAGCCAGCACACGGCCGGTGTAATCCGAGGTGCCGGCGCCCAGCAAATACACGGTAGGCGAAGAAGTGCTGCCGCGGCCGATTCCGGCGCGACGCAACACATCGTTCAACTCGGCGCTGCGATCGCGGCAGCGCTCGTACGTCTTGCTCCAGGTAGCCGGCTGCTGCCAGATTTCGCGCGGCGTGTGCTCCAGCCCGCGCTCGCTTTTTTCCTGCTCCGGCAGATCCAGCAGCATGCGCAACGGATTTCCCAACGTGAATCCCCTTCGTCAGAAGACACTGTAGTCTATTACAAGGGTGACTCCGTTGAAAAGCATTCGAAAGAAAAAGAAATAGCGTTCGCAAGGAAACGTTAGAGCGCGCACACTCATCCCCCAGAAGGCGCGGTCCTCCGAAAACCGCTCATTGAAGCTGAAGAAAGCTTTCGCGGACGTGCACTTTTCTGAAACCATGCACCGCCTTTCGGCAACTAATCCGCCTGAGAAGTGTTTCTTCCCTTCAAGGAGAAAAACATGAGCCGTGGTTCGCATCCCCTGAGTTTGTTGCTGCTGGCGGCGGCGTTGGCTTCATCGCTGGCAGGAATTGGTTGCGCGGAGCACCATCCTTACCGCGTTTACGATCCCTACTACACCGACTATCACGTGTGGAACAACGACGAGGTCGTCTACTACAACCGCTGGGCAGCCGAGACCCATCGCGATCCTCATCGCGACTTCCGCAGACTCGATAAAGATGAGCAGAAGGAATACTGGACCTGGCGCCACAACCACGGCGACCACCACTAGAGGGCGAGCCGGGCTCTCAGCGGCTGATGTCGCCGAGAGCCTGCGCTGTTGTAGTAACGCGCGCCCCGAGATTCTTTAACTCTAACATCGTCTTTTGCCCGTCTTCCAGCTTCAAAGTCTCGATGGCATCCTGCACCACAGCCACGCGCCGCCCGCGTTCGAGCAGGCCCTTGACGGCAAAGCTCACGCAATACTCGGTCACGACGCCAAAGACTACGAACTCCGCCTGATTGCCGAGTTGTTTCACCAGCGCATCGGCGTGCCGGCTTTCAAAGATGTTCAGCGTCTGCTTTTCCAGCAGAATTTGCCGATACGGCGACAGATCCTCCGGGAGCCTGGCTTCCTCCACATTGGGAACGCGCACCACCTTTTGCGTGATGGCTTCCGGAACAAAATCTGAACCGGCCGTCCCTTTCACACAGTGTGGGGGAAAGATTTTGAACTCGGGATCGTCGGGCGCATGAAAGCAGCCATGCGAAACCAGAAACACTTTGCCCTGCCGCGCTGCGTCGGTTAGACGCTTGATGTTGGGCAGCAACTTCTCCGCGCCCGGCACGTACAGTTTCCCTCCGGGCAGCATGAAATCTACCTGTGTGTCCACCTCCCAGAGGATGAAGTCGGGCGAAACGTCGGACGAGAGCATGATTCTCCCTTCGGATGTTGTTCGGCGCGTGTTCTTCCGTGGCGACGAAAGCCGAGCGTAACACCGTCTGTCGCGCGCTGACAAACCTCGCCGGAAGCGGCATGGTCAGATATCATTTGCAGGCTCCCGATTTCGAGCAACGATCCCATGAGCCACGACGCCCCGGCAAAATCCACAGCACTCAATAAGCTAGTCATCCGCAACATCGGACTTCTTCTCAGCGGAGACCTCGACCACCCCATTCTCGACGCCGACACGGTAATCGCGGCAGACGGCGTCATTCATTCCGTTGGCAAAGAAAAAGACCTCGACATTGCGGACGCCGCTACAACGATTGATGCCAAAGGCACCGCGCTCGCGCCAGGCTTGATCGACAGCCATGTGCATCCCGTGTGCGGCGATTGGACGCCTCGTCAAAATCAACTCGGCTGGATTGACAGTTGCCTGCACGGCGGCGTCACCACGATGGTCTCCGCGGGAGAAGTACACACGCCTGGCCGTCCCAAAGACATTGTGGGATTGAAGGCGATGGCGATTTTTGCGCAGCGCGCTTTCCACGCGTTTCGTCCCGGAGGCGTGAAAGTTTACGCTGGCGCTCCGGTTATCGAGCAGGGCATGGTCGAAGATGATTTCAAGGAACTCGCCGCCGCCGGAGTAAAGTTTCTCGGCGAAGTCGGTCTCGGCAGCGTGAAAGACGGAGTCACGGGACGCCGCATGGTCGCCTGGGCCCGTAAATACGGCATCCAGAGCACGATTCACACCGGTGGGCCGTCGATTCCGGGATCAAGCTTGATCGACAAAGATATGGTGCTCGAAACCGATGCGGACGTCATTGGCCACGTCAACGGCGGCCACACTGCTCTTCCGGACGATCAGATTATCGAGTTGTGCGAACGCTCGCCGCGTGCGCTGGAAATTGTGCACAACGGCAACGAGCGTGCGGGATTGGTCGCCTTACGTACAGCGAAAGAACTCAAGCAACTCCACCGCGTGATTCTCGGCACCGATTCGCCCGCCGGTTCCGGTGTGCAGCCGCTCGGCATTCTGCGCATGATCGCGATGCTGTCGTCACTCGGAGAAATTCCGGCGGAAGTTGCAATCTGTCTGGCGACCGGAAACACCGCCAAGATGCGCAGCCTGAACTGCGGACTGATCGCCCCTGGTCGCGAAGCCGGTTTCGTTTTCCTCGACACCGCGCAACAGTCCGCCGGAAAGAATCTGCTCGACAGCATTCAAAAAGGAGACCTGCCCGGCGTAGGCATGGTGATTACCGACGGCGCGGTAAGCATCCAGCGCAGCCGCAACACGCCGCCGGCAACGCGCGTTCCGGCGGTGGTGAAGCCATGAGCAATCAGAAGGATCACAAAAATCATGTGGCGACGGCCGCCTCGGCCGTCCAAGCGAAAGCCTGCCCTGAGCTTGCCGAAGGGGCGAAGCCGAGCGCCCCAGCCGGAAAGGCTCTTGGTTGCAAAGCAGTGGTGGTCTTCGCAAGCATTCTTATCGCCTTCTCGACTCTGTTGGCGCAGACTCCGATCCCCGCCGATTGGTGCCGCGCTCTCCCGCGTCCCGAATACAAAACTCTGGAGCGCGTTCTCGTCGGCGACCCGTGGTTCGAAGTCTACAAACCTGCGCCGGGCGTCTTCGCCATCTACGAACCGCACCAGGCGGAAGAAACGATCGGCTACCTCATCGTGGGCAAGAAGGGAGCATTGCTGTTCGATACAGGCATGGGCATCAGCGACGTGAAGAAACTGACTGCGGGGCTTACGAAGTTGCCGATCATCGTTCTGAATTCACATACGCACGATGATCACGTCGGCGGCAATTGGCAGTTCGATACCGTCTACGGAATGGACACGGATTTCACGCGCAAAAACGCGCTCGGCTCACGAGAAGATGCGCAGGCGGAAATCACGCCTGACCAGATTTGCGGCACGCTGCCGAAAGGATTCGACTCAAAGGCCTACGTCACGCGACCGTGGAAAATTACAGCGTACATGCACGACGGCGACCGCTTCGACTTGGGAGGCCGCATAATCGAAGTCATCGCCACGCCTGGCCACACTCCCGACGCGATCTCCTTGATCGATCGCGCCAATGGCCTGCTCTTCACCGGCGACACTTACTATCCCGCGCCCATTTGGCTGTACCGACCTGAGACTGATCTCGATGGTTATGCTGCGTCGATTCGACGATTGGCCGCTCTCGCGCCGCAAATCAAGTTAGTCTTGGGCGCACACAATATCCCGGTTGCACCGCCGACAGTTCTCCCGCGGCTGGTTGCAGCGTTTGATCAAGTGCGCGCGGGGAAAGTTGCCGCAACACCGGACTCGCCGGGAAAGGTTTTGTATAAGGTCGACGACATCACCTTCCTGATGCGCGCGCCAGCACGCCGTTGACTTATCGCTGTCACTTCGGCACACCGACGGGAGAGAAACTGGGTACCCCATTTCTCGCGCGCTCTTTGCGCGAGAAGTGGGGATTTGGACAGACCCTAACGCAACCCGTCTTCCCCTTTGATCTGATCCTTCGCCAGCCCGCCCACCCGCGCCAGTGGACGCCCGCTATCGGTCACTGCAATCGCCACCATGATTTCGTTCGCTCGCGGCGCGTCATTCAAGCGCACTTCCATGCCATCGAAGTGGCTGCGCACAAACGCCGCGTCCTTGTGGCCCAGCGGAATGTCGAGCACCACGCCAAGCCCGCCACGCTTCTTCGATGACGGAATCAGCGCCGCTCCTTTGCCCAGAACGCGCCGCACCGGCGTCCCCAGCTTGGGATGCAGGATCGCGGCGGCATGTTCAAGTTCTCCGTTCTCGCCGACCGCGGCGGCTTTGCCATAGCTCTCTGCCGACGGCCCCAGAATTCCCAGCGCAGCAACCGCGCGCTCTGTGAGCAACTCGCCGAGTTCTTCGCCGATCGCCATTAGCTCCGAAAGATCCTCGACATATCTTCCGGCGCAAGGATTTTCAATCACGGCCACGGCCGTCGCCTTGCGCGTGGGCGGAACAATCTCGCGATCCATTTCGCGCAGCGTCTCTTCGACGAACACCGCAATCTTGCGGATCTTGGCTTTCATATTTGTAGTTACCGATTTGTAGTTACCGTAGCCCGTCTTCTCCCTTGATCTGCGATGCCGCCAGCCCACCCACGCGCGCGTGCACCCGAGCGCCGGTGGTCATCACCAGAGCCAACAGAATTTCATCCGCCCGCGGCGCGTCGTTGATGCCGACTTCCATGGCATCGAAATGACTGCGCACATACGACGCATTGATATGTGTGACGGGCACATCGAGCCGCGCTCCCGGTCCGCCAACTTTTTTCGTCGACGCCACGATCGCTTTCGCCCCGCCCAGCACTTCGCGCATCGCGTATCCACCCGGCACATGCCACAAAGCCCCGTGTTCGATTTCTCCCGCCGATCCGACAATCGCACCCTTGCCGTAGCCCTCGACAACTTTCGCGTCGCCGCCCAGCACCGCGACCAGAGTCCGCGCCATTTCCAAGCCCAAGGGCTTCAGGTCGTCCATGAATCCTTCGATGTTCGCAACGTACGCTCCCGCAAACGGATTTCGGATGACCGCAAGTGCCGCCGCGCGGCGCAAGGGCTCTTCAGCCACCGGCCCGCCTTCGTGAAAGATCTCTTCCAGGCATGTGACCTTCTTTCGGACCACCACCTCAGGCATGCACCAGGCCCCTTTCGTGAACCGGACTCGCTATCGCTCTCGACTCCCCCAAAACTCCGACCACGCGCGTCTCACCCTGCAGACTCAACGCGGCCGATCGGATCAAACCGATTCGCAACAATCGATCGGCAGTTTGCGCGCCCGCGGTCAAAGCCTGATCAACTTCTTCGGTAGTTAACTCACTCACTGCCTGCGTGACCCTGCGCGAGCCCAGATCGCTGTCCGGTGAAAGCTCGCATGCCGGAATTCGAACAATCGTCGGATGGCCGGGCAAGTCCACCGCGTTGGCGATGATGGTCGCCGCAGCGTCGGCAGCGGCCGCACGATCGGCGAGCACGGTGACCGCATCCGCAATCCCGAGAGAGAAACTGCGCCCACGCCAACCGCTGGTCGCAATGCCACGAACGGGATCGGTCGAGCGAAGCGTAGTCGTCCCCAGCAAAGAAGGACGGTCCGGCCGCGTTACCATTCCCACAACGAATCTCTCACCCACACTCAAATGAAGCGCAATGTCCCCGCCATCGTTCACGTAAGCGCGAGAAAGCTTTGCCTCCGAGACCATGGCCGCCAGAATCTCTTCCGCGACGGCGCCCGCCACGGCGGCCATCGGTGTGATGAAATACTCTGCGCCATATGGCCGCACCGCGGCCGTCATTCTTCGCGCCACCGCGCCTCGTGGCCATGGCGATTCCTCGGAACAAGCTTGACGCAGAAGCGAAAGCTCGCTGCACAGTTCGTCGAGTAGCGTTGCAAAGCGCGCGCACGCGGAGCGATATGCCGTTTCGATTTCTCCCGGCAAGCCGAACGCTTCAACGATGAGGTCGATCGGGCCATCGTGAAGATGCAGTCGCCGTCCGTCAGGCAACAGCCGAATTTGCGCGCGCTGATTCATCGCCTCTTCACCTTCGCACTCGATTCCAGAGGCCACGGATTATCCGCCCGCGCCGTCACTCGCCGCCGGCCATCATCGGCCGATTCGATCGAACTCAGCGGACGCACGTTCTCCACATATCCGCCCAGCGCCGCATAATCCGCCAGCTTCAACGTGAATTCAATCGGAGCTACCAGCGCCGGAGTCGGCACATATCCAAACGCGTTCCGCGGCATGCGAGTCACGTCCGCCATGAACGTAATTCCGCCGCCCGGCCAAACGTAAACCGGCGCGCCCCCGCAGGTCACACGCGTTAGCGCGTCGCGCACCGAATGTGTCAGTCTTACCGGATTCTCGGTCACTCCCGCCCGCAACGATCCTCCAGCACCGGCCATGAACAACACGGTGCACAGCGCGGGTTCGCAGTTCTCCTTGATCCGCGCGACAGATTCTCGCAGGTTTGCCGGCAATTCTCTTTCTCGCGGCTTCAGGTCTTTATCCAACTCGAAATAGGCATGATGTTCGCCGGTGGTGCTGACCATCAGCAGGCGCAGCCCCGGCCAGGCTTTCTTCGCGTTAAATTTCCCCAGAATCGAAAGCGGATCGTCAATATCCGTCCCGCCCCATGAAGTCCCCGGCTCCGCCACCTGAAAATATCTTCCCGGAGTCGAGCGTCTTCCCTTCAACTTGATTCCCGTCTCCGGCACGCCAAGCAGCTTGCCCGCCTGATGTTCCGACAATACGCCCGTGATGTGATCGTCGACTACGACGACTTCGTCGACTTTTCCGAACCACTGCTTGGCAAACATCCCGATCGTCGCCGAGCCGCAACCCACGCGCATGCGCTCTTCCTGCTCGCCGTCGACAATCGGAGCCTGGCCCGCCTGCACCACAATTTTGGCGCCTTCGTCGATCTTAAGTTCGACGGCTTCGCCGTTACAAAGATTCAGCAGAGCGTCGCAGGTTGCTGTGCCTTCCTGCCGACTGCCTCCGGTCAAGTGCCGCACGCCGCCGAGCGACAACATCTGCGAGCCGTACTCGCTGGTCGTGACGTGGCCCACCGCCTCGCCCTGCGCGCGCACCGTGCTGCATTCCGCACCCAGGTGCCGGTCAGTATCGATCTTTACCTTCACGCCGCAGTAACTGAAAATTCCCTCAGTCACCACCGTGACCATGTCGACGCCTTCCACTTGGGACGAAATAATGAACGGCGCCGGCTTGTAATCCGGATAAGTCGTGCCCGCGCCAATCGCGGTCACAAACGTTTCGCCGTGGCTCACGTCGCTGTGGTGAATCAGCGTTCCGTCCCACTCGCCGGCGCGCTCCAGAAACGGAACCACCGATTCTCCGCGTTCCAGCGCGCGATTAAGCACAACATGCGGATCAAGCCGCACCAGCTTCCCCTCGTGATTGCCGTAACGGTCGCACGATCCCGTCCGCCCCGGCTTGATGTAGCACAGCACGGGACAAGCATCGCAGCGGATCGCATCGTCAGCCACGCGCTCCCCCGTTCGTCTTCGCAATGTTGGCGTTTGCGAGAATCGCCGCGCGCACGCGATCCGGCGTCGCCGGAATCTTATGAATACGCACGCCGATCGCATCATGAATCGCATTCAAAATCGCCGGTGCCGTGGGAATGACCGCCTGCTCGCCGATCCCCTTCGCTCCGAACGGACCCACAGAAGACGGATCTTCGATCAGAATCGACTCCACCGGAGGAACATCGCCGGCCGACGGAATCAGATAGTCATGCAAATTTTCGCCTTTGCCAGGAAAGAATTCTTCCATAAGAGCCATGCCCAGACCCTGTGCGACGCCGCCCTCGATCTGCCCCTCGATGAGTGTGGGATTGATGGCGCGCCCCAGGTCGTGCGCGGCTGTCACTTTCAACACGCGCACGGTTCCGAGTTCCAGGTCCACTTCAATCTCGGCCAGGTGCGCGCCGAAACCAAATACCGCGTACGGCTTTCCCTGCCCGTTCTCATCCAGCGGACTCGTTGGCGGATCGAACGTGGCCTCACAAGTGATCACGTAGCCGAACGCATCGAGCGGCAATTCCGCGAGCGGAAGCGATTTGCGCGTCCCTTCTTCAACCACCGAGACACTACCGTCCGCGAACTCGAGCGTCGCGCAATCGCACGCACCCGCCAGTTTCAAGATCTCGTCGCGCAACTTGCTCCCTGCCATGTGCGCGGCTTTGCCGGTTACAAATGTCTGGCGCGAAGCCGAAGTCTTGCCGCAATCGGGCGTAATCGCCGTGTCGCCCCCGACCAAATCAAACTGCGCGATCGGAGCCCTCACGGCATCGGCGCAAATTTGCGTCACAATCGTGTTCGACCCCTGGCCGATGTCGACCGCACCCTGATGCAACGCGATCCGCCCGTCCCGCTTCAATCCAATTCGCACCGTCGACGGATTGGGCAACGATGTATTCCCGCATCCGTACCACATGCCCGCAACTCCAACCCCGCGCCGCAAAGGACCAGTCGCGTTCGCATTGAACTCCGCAGCCCGCTGCCGCGCAACGCTCCATCGTGGACGCAACGCTTCGAAACATGCGCGAATGCCCACACCTTCGCCCAGCACCTGTCCGGTCACAGTCGGAGTGTCGTTGCCGAGCGCATTCAGGATGCGAAACTCCAGCCGATCCATTCCAACTCGATCGGCGAGATCGTCGTAGAGTTGTTCCTGCGCGATTGCCGCCTGGGGCACGCCGAATCCGCGGAACGCTCCCGCCGGAACAATATTGGTATGCACGGCGCGAGTCAGTGCGCGGTAATGTGGAACTCGGTATGGTCCCGAAGCGTGCACGGGGACGCGCCCCGCCACCGTCGGTCCCCACGAAGAGTAAGCGCCAGTGTTGAAGTCTGCCGCAAAGTCGAGTGCCGTCAGTTTTCCGTCCCGTGTAGCGCCCGCGCGCAGCCGCATCCGCGCCGGATGCCGCTTGGTGGTCGAGGCCATCGACTCCGCTCGCGAATACACCATGCGCACCGGCTTGCCCAGCTTCCACGCGGCCAGCGCCACGAATGGTTGTACCGAGAGATCGAGCTTCGACCCGAATCCTCCGCCGACCGCCGTGGGGATAATTCGTACCTTCTCCGGCGCAATGCCCAGAATCTTCGCAATGTCGGCGCGATCCATGTACGGAGACTGCGTGCATGCCTGAATCTCGATCCCATCGCCGACGCGGCGCGCAAAGCCGGCTTCCGGTTCAATGTAGGCGTGTTCGACGAATCCGGTCTCGTACTCGCCCTCGACCACGAAATCCGCTTCGGCGAGAGCTTTCTCCACATCGCCACAAACCACCCGCCCACGCACCAGCACGTTGCCCTCACGATGGGCGTGGATGAGCGGCGCATCGGCCGCCGTCGCTTCATCGATGGTCTTCAGCGGCGGCAATTCCTGCCATCGCACGGGAAACTCCGCCAGATTGAGTCCCTCGATCGCATCCGTGTCTCCAACCACGGCAGCGACGGCTTCTCCGCGAAACCGAGCTTCGCGGTGCGCAAACACCGGTTGATCCGCAAACCTGGGAATCACACCATAGCAATCGACGCCCGAAACATCCTTCGCCGAAAGAACAAGCGTCACGCCGGAATGATTCGCGACAAGCTCATCCAGATCGCCAAACTCAAATTGCGCTCGCGCATGAGGGCACCGAATCACCCGCAGCCCCAGTGCTCCCGCGGGAGTTTCGTCGGCGCCAAAGATCTCAGTGCCATCGACTTTCTTCTTGCCATCGAGCCGTACCAGGCGCGAACCGACCGCAGCCCCCGCAACCGGCGGCCCCTCCGGCGCAGCATTCGTTTCAGCCTCGACAATCGCGCGGATGATCTTGCGATACCCAGTACACCGGCACAGCACGCCGCCAATCGCATCCATCACTTCATTTTCAGTTGGAGATGGATTTTTCTCCAGCAGCGCCGTCGCCGACACCAGCATTCCCGGAGTACAAGCTCCACACTGCGCCGCGCCATGCGAAAGAAAAGACTGCTGCAGCCGACCGTGAAGCGGCGCACGCTGCGCCAGTCCTTCGACCGTCGTGATCTCGCATCCCTCAATCTGGCCCGCCGCAATCAGGCACGCGCAAACCGGATCGCCATTCAGCAGCACCGTACACGCACCGCAGTCACCCGCATCGCAACCCACTTTCGTTCCGGTCAGCCCAAGATCGTCGCGCAACACGCGTGAGAGCCGCCGCGCACCCGTAGCCGATACTTCAACTCCGCGTCCATTCACGGAAAATGAAATTCGTCCGGTGCCAGCTTCTGTCGGTGGCTGCTGCGTCGTGGCCATGTCAGCGCGTCCCCACGCAGGCTTCCAGCGCCCGCTGCACCAGCGTCAACGACGCGTCGTGACGGTACGTCGCCGTCGCCCGCACGTCATTGATGGGCGAAAGATGCGCAAGATGCCCGGCCTTCACCGCTTCGCCGATTCCCGTCTGCAGCGGCAGGCCCATCAAATCGTTTTCCAAAGCCCTCAGCCGCTGCGCTTTCGCCGAGCACGATCCCACGGCAATCCGAGCTTCCGCTACGCATCTCGCATCATCCGCCTGCACAACCGCCGCCACCATGGAAATCGAGATGACCAGATACCGCCGCGCGCCCAGTTTCAGAAATGCAGACCTGGCATTCTCCATTCGCCGCGGCACCAAAACCGCCGCCAGAATCTCATCCGCGCGCCGCAGCGTCTTACGATTGCCCGCGAGGAACTGTTCGAGCGGCAACCGCCGTCTCCCCGCCGCCGACGCCAGTTCCACCTCCGCGTCCAGCACCAGCAGTGGCGGAACTCCGTCTGCCGCCGGTGACGCGTTGCACAAATTTCCTGCCACGGTGCCGCGATTTTGAATCTGCACCGATCCAACTTCCTGTGCCGCAGCCTTCAGTGCATCAAAGCAGCGGGGCAGCGGGGTGCGAATCACCTCGCTCCACGTGGTCAACCCGCCGATGCGAATGTGGTCGGACTCAACCGAAATGCCGCGAATTTCACCCAGAGCGGTAATATCGACGACCCGCCCCTGCGGCAGGCGTTCGCCGAGCGCCGGATAAAAATCCGTGCCCCCGCCCAGAATCTGTGCGCCCGGAGAGGCCAGCAGAGAGAATGCCTCGTCCAGCGTTTTCGGCCTGAAATACGAAGCGACAGACGAAGTGACAGACACGGACGGGCCCCCAAGAATCTACCCCAAAACATCGCGCCACTGGCAGCGTTTGTATACGAAGCCCGCGCGTTTGTACAGCCAGTTCAAGCCGGAAACAGCCGTCGCATAGCCTGCGCTCGAAAATCGAAAAGATCTTCCACGTCACGCTTCACGATCCCGTGCGCCAGACTTCCAATCCAGCCAAAAGGCAGCGCATAGGCAACCCGGTCGCGCATCGTCGTCCCTCCATCCTGCGCGAAAAACCAGTGTTCGTGGTTCCACAGCGCGTACGGTCCGCGAACTTCGCGGTCCACAAACCCGTGCGGCGGATTCCACTCGCTGATCTCGGTCGTCCACCGGATCGGCAGCCCGTGCCAGCGCAGCCGATAACGAATCAGCGAGCCCACAGCCAGAGCCGGCGGCGCCTCCACCATGCGAAAGTCGAGCCACTCTGGCGTCAGCACCTGCAGATTCTCCGGGCGCGAGAAGAAAAGAAACACGTCGTCGATCGACTTGGGCAACCACTGCTCGCGCGCCAGATAATACGTCCGCATGACTCCGTTCACTCGGAGAATCCGCCGGTTCTATGTTCTAATCTCCGCGTCGCAATTCTCGCACGAGGCCAATCGATCGGGAGTAACGCCACCGATTCGATCGAACGAAGAAGAAATAGTCAGGCCCCATCCGTACCCGGCCGATGAACTCAAACTCGGACAATCCGCGTTCGCCATCCGCGGCCGTTCAGCCGCAAGACAGAGTTCTGCGCAGAGAACTCGGCATCGCCGACCTGGCGCTGGCGCAGATTCTGATCGTGATCGTCCCCGAATTCTTCGGTACGGCGGTCAAAGCAGGATCGGCTCATGTCGTGCTCTGGCTGCTGGCCATCCTTTTATTCTTCGTGCCGCAAGCGATGGTGGTGGCCCATCTCAACCGACTGATGCCGCTCGAAGGCGGGCTCTATGAGTGGGCCCGGCTGGCCTTCGGGGACCGCCTTGGTTTTCTGGTGGCGTGGAACGTGTGGCTCGACACCACGGTGCAAGTCTCGCAAATCGCGCTCGTAACCACCACCTACATCGCTTACGCTTTCGGTCCCAGGGCAGAATGGATTGCCTCCAACCAACTGCTGCTCGTGGCCGCATCGGTCGCGCTGATCGCGGGCATGATGCTGGTTGCTCGCCTCGGCCTGAGCGTGGGCAAGTGGGTCAGCAACGTGGGCAGCATCTTCACCGTGCTCATCCTGACCGTCCTGATCGCCCTGCCGTTCTTTCATCAGCGCGGGAGCCATTCCCACTACAATCCTCTGCCTCTGGTTCTCCCTACTTTCTCGCTGTTCAGCCTCAGCGTGTTCAGCAAGATGACCTTCGGGGCTCTGTCAGGTTTCGAGATGGTCGCCATCTTTGCGGGCGAATCGCGCAATCCCGGGCGCAACCTAGCCCGCTCCATCCTGTTCACCGCGCCTTTGATCGCCCTGCTCTACATCCTCGGGACCAGCGCGATCCTCGCTTATGTTTCACCCGACGGAATCGACGTGATCGGCCCCATCCCGCAGGCGCTCAATGCGGGATTTGGCATGTTCGGCTTCGCCGGTCCGCTGATTTCCATCGCCATCCTGCTGTTGTTGCTGAACTACCTTTGCAGCTACACTCTGTATTTTTCCACCAACACTCGGTTGCCGCTGGCCGCCGGCTGGGACCACTTGCTGCCCGGCTGGTTCTCGGTTTTGCACGCAAAGTACCGCACCCCGGTCAATTCGATTCTCTTCATGGGCGCGGTCGCGCTCGCATCCAGTACCGCCGTCCTGATCGGCGCGAGAAACCAGGAAGCATTCACTTTGCTGCAAATCTGGGCCTGGACGTTCTACGGCCTCGCCTATCTGGTCTTATTTGCCATCCCTCTGTTTGCGCCGAAAGAGAAAGGAATCCGCCCCGGCCCATGGCTCCGCGCCGGAGCGGCAACGGCGTTCGCGGTTACGTTGCTGTTTGTTTTGCTCTCGGTGTTGCCGATCGTTCCGGTGAGCAGCGCGTGGAAGTACTCGCTGAAAATCGTCAGCGTAGTGGTGGGAGCGAATTTTCTCGGCTGGATGATCTACCGCGCCGGCCAGCGCAAGCACTCTTGACTCCCGCGTTCCCGGTGCCTGACTTTCGGCCATCCACGCGGGTTTTCGCGAATTCATCCCGGAACAACCAGCCGAAAACAGCCCCACCCGCCGCTTGACACGGGGCTGCTCTCATCAGACAATACGACCAAGTTTGATTCGCTAAGTCTGCGACTTGTATTCCCCCTTGGTCGCGCCCACTCGTTCCAGGTTGTGCCCAAATCCGTGTTCGGCTAGGAAGACTGTATCCATGAGAGTTGCCTCCAGGTTGCTGTTGTTACTTGCGGGGTTTGCGGCGGTCACGGCGCAAGCCCAGATCTTCAACTTCAGACACATCGTGGTCATCGTCCAGGAGAACCGGACCCCGGACAATCTTTTTCAAGGCCTCTGCTCCGCTCCCTATGGAGCCTGTGCCGTACCCCCGACGTTCTTCGCACCATACGATATTCAAACGTCGAACTGGCAGACCAAGACTGGGACGATCCAACCCGGCTCTGTGGCCTTAGCGGGCACTTACGATCTCGACCACTCGCACCGAGGTTTCAACGCCATGTGCAACGTAGTCGCCGGGAATCCCCCGACCTGCCAAATGAATGGCGCAGCGGGGATTGGGTGCCATCCAAAAGCGGGCACGACTTGCCCGGCTCACCCCCAGTTTCGATATGTGAGCAATGCGACCGGGGTGCTGAACCCCTATCTGACCCTCGCCAGCCAATACGGCTGGGCCAACTACATGTTTCAAACCAACCAGGGGCCGAGTTTCCCGGCACATCAATTCATTTTCGGCGGAACTTCCGCGCCCACCAAGGCGGACGACGCGCTGGGAATTTTTGCCGCGGAAAACATGATTCCAACGAGCGCTCAGGCGGGCTGTAACGCGAAATCCACGACCATGGTCGCGGTTGTTTCCCCGAACTCAACTCCCCCTCCCTACGGCGTCGAGAAATCCACGATTTTCCCCTGCTTCGAGCATCAGACCATGGCTGACCTGGTGACCGACTGGAAGTATTACGCAGCCGGCGCAGGCTCTATCTGGACCGCTCCGAACGCGATTGAACATATTTGCGTTCCCAGCGGCGGCAAATGCACCGGATGGGGTTCGCATGTGGTGCCTAATAATCCCGCTCAGGTGCTGACCGATCTCGCGAACTGCCATCTCGGCGATCTGACCTGGGTCACGCCCACCGCGGCGAACTCCGATCACCCCAGCCTCAGCGATGGCGGCGGGCCCTCCTGGGTGGCCGCAGTCGTCAACGCCATTGGCAACAGTTCCTGTACCGATGGCAACGGGAACCGGAGTCTTACGTATTGGCAGGACACGGCCATCATCATCACCTGGGATGATTGGGGAGGCTGGTACGACCACGAACCGCCGACCATTCTTGAGGGGGTGCAAGGCGACTATCAGTACGGATTTCGCGTCCCGATGATTGTGGTATCCGCCTATACGCCGCAAGGCTACGTGGACAACGAGCGGCACGATTTCGGCAGCATTCTGCGTTTCATTCAGTCCAACTTCGGACTCCGAGAGGGAGAACTCGGTTTCGCGGATAATCGTTCTACCACCGACTTACGCGAATTCTTCCGGACATTTCAACAACCGCGGCCATTTTCGACGATCGCGGCGCCAAAGAGCGCCGACTTCTTCATCCACGACCCCAGACCACCCGAGCCGCCAGACAACGACTAGGCCGAGCCAACCCTGGGCAGGCCGATATTCGGAGTGCCCCATATTTTGGGTGCCCCATTTCTCGCGCGCCCTTTGCGCGAGAAGTGGGGATTTTGATTTTGTATCTCGAAAAAAGTCGCGCTCCGAACTTCTACCGCAGGAAGACCATCGCCGCATCTTCGACTCGTACACTCGACTTCCGCCGATCTCCCGTTCCCACGTTATAGGCCACGAGCACATGACCTTCCACGATCAGTATTTCTTTATCGCTGATCCAGCCCACGAGCGTCGCGTGCGGCAGAAACGCAACTCGCTTCGGTGAATCCTCGCATGCTCTTCACTTCCATACTTTTCACTTCCACCGCCGGCAGCTCCGCCACCGCCTTGCGAATCTGCTTGGCTTCTTCCAGGCTCGCCTGTCCCTGCTCCGCCAACTGAATGGGCTTGTTGGCTTGCGCGGTTGATTCAATCGTCATCGCGATGTAGTTGAGGTCCGCCGACAGCCGCGCTCTCGAGGTGTAGAAACTCACGTCGTAGTCAGGATTCTTGTAGGTCGCAAGTTCATCGAACACTGGGATCGTTTTCCCGTTCGCCTGCACCAGCGTCTGGTCGTCACTTTGATTCGACCATCCGCAGCAACTGGTATCGGGTATCGCCTCGATGATTACGTTCCCTCCCGACGCCGTGTCCAGCACCCGTTGCAGCGGCTCGGCCAAAGCCGCGGCCTTCCACTTCCCTGCTTCTTCCTGATAAAGCGTCGTCGCCTTCGCGACCGGCTCACCCTTCCCCGCCACGACCTGCGTCATCACGAAGAACTTATCCACGCCGCCTCTCCGGCACCCAAACCTCACCCACGGGACAACTCTCTTCGCAACTTCCAGTCGGGCAACGGCAATCCGGCAGCTTCGCCGTCGTCAGCTCCTCGCGCCCACCGCCGCTCGTATCGGTCCGCCAGCCCTGCCATGTGGTTGCCGCCGACAGGTCTACGTCCTCCCGCTGCAACCGGCGCGACTGGTTCGCGAACCAGAACAGATGGCCGCCGTCCGCCGAGAGATAGGCGGAAGGTGCCGTTTCCGTGACCGCCTGATTCGATCCCGTGGCACTGACCTCGCGCTTCACCCCGCGATCGATCATCGTTACCACTCGTCCATTCCAGAACCACACCTTCTGCGAGGAGGCAGTGTCGTCGTCGGAAAGCGGCAACGACACTGTCGGTGCAAACAGAATCTGCCCCAGATGGTTGACCAGAACATTCTGCGGAGACTGCAGCGCTCCGGCGGGAAGCTTGACCGTCTGCTTCACCGCGAACGTCCCCGGATCGTACTCGACCATCTCTCCCGGCGCACGCAGCACCCACAGCCGCTTTTCCTGCCCCAGCGAAGGAGCCGTCAGCAACAAGCAACCGCAAATCACTCGGGCAATCGATTTCATAAAATATCCTTGGCGCCCCGCCAAATCGGTAGATGCATCGCACCCACAAAACAGAACACTGCGGCGGATGTGTTTTTTCCCTTTTCCGAACGGGAACGAACTTCGTGTTCACGGAGTCTCGTGAAGTGATACGCTACCCGCTCCTAACTCGGAGCATGGCCGCGAACCGCAAACCTATGTTTCGTCGTTCCCTGTATATCGTTCCCTATATAATGACCCGAGTCTAAACCGTTTTTCGATCATACCCAGGTTCAATCGCGCGGGTTTCCATGGGCTTGATTCAGAAGCAGTTTCAGAAAAGAGCCGGTTCGTTCGCCTCAGCTATGGCGGTTGACTGCAGCAATACCAAACCCGGGATCGAGATCGCCAGCCTGACCGACGTCGGGCTCCAGCGTTCCAACAACGAGGATTCTTATCTCTACTGGGAGCCGGACTCTGACGAAGACTTCCGGCGCAAGGGCCGGCTCGCCATTATCGCCGACGGCATGGGCGGATACGAAGGCGGACAGGAAGCCAGCCGCCTCGCGGTCGAGACCGTGCGCCACATCTACGATGCGGAATTCAACGGCGACCCGCAGACCACGCTGCTGCAGGCCCTTGATGCCGCTCACCGCAACATCCAGCGCTACGCCGAAGAACATCCCGTTTTCCACGGCATGGGCACCACCTGCACAGCAGTGTCGATCGTAGGCCGCGAACTCTGCTTCGCCCACGTAGGAGACAGCCGCCTCTACCTTGTCCGTCCCGACACAGTCGCCCGCCTCACCCGCGATCATTCCTATGTCGGACGCCTGGTCGAGAGCGGCATTGTCCGCTCCGAAGACGCCGAGTCGCATCCGCAACGCCACATCCTCACTGCGGCTCTGGGATCGGGCAAGGAAGTCGTCCCCGACAGACCTGAACATTCTGTGGCGTTGGAACCGGGCGATACGCTCGTGCTCTGCACCGATGGCCTCTGGAGCCTGGTCGGCGAGCAGGACATCGCCGCCGCCGTCCGCTCCAACACTCCCGCAGAATCCTGCGCCGCGTTAGTGAAGATGGCATTAGGGCGCGGCGGTCCTGACAACGTGACGCTTCTGGTCTTACGCATCGCGGCGTGAAGCATCCGGGGACAGCCGCCCCCGGCTGTCAGAGCGCAGCTCGACGGGCAGTGCGCGCGGGAACAAGCGGAATGATCCGTCACTGCCTCTGCAAGATCCTGCAACCCGCCGAAATTTTCCACCGATGTCGTACCATTTTCAGCACATGGACCGCAATCGAATGCACACCGGCCGCGACGCAAGATCTTGCAGCTCGCACCTAACGCACTCAACCCAAAAGATTTAATGATCCCCACAATTACTTGAAAGATGGCATGACGCTTGCATTGTCACGCACGTCCATAATGTCTATTATGTACATCTAGTTTATGGAATACCGCCCTAACCGCCCCACCGATTCGCAGTTAGCACTACCGGGAAAACCCAAAAGGAGAGGACTGCACCTTCATGAAACTCAACCAGAACCTGTTTCTCCCCGCTCTTGCGCTCGCTTTGACCTTGACCGCCGGAGCGTGGGCCCAAACCGAGATCGCTTCAAACGGGGCTCCAGCCGCCGGGATCCCAGCGCCCGCGGCCGCTCCGGCGTCCACCCCTCCGCCGCCGGTCACCGCTGCAGACCTCCAGCCCCTGAAAGATGCGCTGGCCGCGCAGCAACTTCAGATCGAGCAGCTCACGCAAAAACTCCAACGGCAACAGGCATGGCAGGATGCCCACCAGCCCGCGGCCACTGCCGCTGACGGCACCAACGTCGCGCCGGCTCAAGGCAACTCGCAGCAGATCGCGGCACTGGGCAGCGCTCCAGCCCGCGCTCTGCCCAGCTCTCCCGATAACGTCCAGAAGGACAACGCTGCCGCTCCGGTCATCGGCCAGGAAGCGCAGCAGACTTTCAACAAACAGATGGAGGGCCCCGTTACGCTGCACTTCAGGGGCATCAACATCACTCCGGGTGGATATTCCGAGGCGGCCTTCGTCCGCCGTTCACGCGCTTTGGGCGCCGATCTGCCCACGCCCTTCAACTCGGTAACCATGCCTGGTGCCTCACAGAGCCAGCTCTCGGAGTTCTTCGGTTCCGGACGCCAGTCTAAAATCTCCACCTTCGTTTCCGGTCGCGTGGGCAACGCCGATCTCTCCAGCTACGTATCCGCCGACTTCCTCTCCGCCGGTGTGACTTCCACCTCGACCCAAACCAACAGCTACACCCTCCGCCTCCGGCAAGCGTGGGGCCAGGTCAAGTTCGACAATGGCTGGAGCTTCCTCGGCGGCCAGATTTGGAGCCTGCTCACCGAGAATGGTCAGGGCATCTCCCCTGACGACGACCTGGGACGAACCAACGACGCTCGCCCCAAGACGATCGATCCCTCGTATAATGTGGGATTCGTTTTTGCCCGCCAGTACGGCATTCGTGTAACCAAGAGCTTCGGCGACAAGATTTCGATCGCCTTCGCCGTAGAGAACCCGCAGGCCACGCTTACCTCGCACGGCAACGCCGGCAACTATCTGCTGGGCTCGGACGGCGCCGGCAACAGCTACAACACCACCGCCACCTATTCGTTCAATCCCTCGCCCGATCTTATGGCGAAGGTCGCGTTCGATCCCGGCTTCGGACACTACGAAATCTTCGGCGTGGTTGACCACTTCCGGGACCGCGTCTTTCCCTGCGCGGAAGTGGCCGCCACTGCATCCTGCGGCGGATTGGCCGCCGGTGTGACTTCGGCTTTGGACGCCTTCAACGCCTCCAAGACTGGCGGCGGCGTTGGCGCCAGCGCGCGTTGGGCCCTGCCCGGGCACTTCGTTTTCGGCGTAAAAGGTTTTGGCGGCAGCGGAATCGGACGCTACGGTCCCGCGGGAATTTCAGACGCTTCGATCTACGCCGACGGCACGGTTCACCTGATCAAGAACTTGATGGGCTTAAGTACTCTCGAATGGAGCCACAAGAAGCTCACCCTCGTCGCCTACGCCGGTGTTGAGTACGGCAGCCGTTCGGCGGACTACGATGCCATCGCGGGCAAGGCCGTCGGCTACGGCTCTCCGGCGTTCAGCAACTTCGGCTGCTCCGCGGAGACCACACCGAACAACACCAACGGCAGCGCCGGTTTCGACCCCGGCACTCTCGCCAATTGCACGGCTGACTCGCGTGTCGTGATCGAAGGCACCGCCGGATTCTGGTATCGCTTCTACAGCGGCCCCAGAGGCAGATTCCAGTTCGGCACGCAGTACTCCTACGTGACCCGTCAAACCTGGTCAGGCAAGGGCTTCTCCACGGGGGTCGACGTGTCCCCGTCAGGAATTGACAACATGATCTTCACGTCGTTCCGTTACTACTTGCCCTAGAAAAGGAGGACCCTGAGGGTCGCCTTTCCTTCAGAAGGGGCCGACAGCCCGGCTTTGGCTGCTCTTCTCTTCCGGGCCGCTGGCTATCTTATGCAGTCGCAGCGAATGGGTGACGTTCAGGGACCAACGGCAAAGCGCTACCGACCCAGTGTCAACGGGCATGCCGGACACTACGGTAGCGCCGCCACATCTAAGCCCAAACTATGGAAAGTATAGAAATCTGTATGCACTACTAATAGTGCATTGTGAGGTACGACTTCGCTCACCCCTCAGCGGCTAAAGCCGCGTCTCCTTCGACGTTTACGGCACGGCTGAAGCCGTGCCCTTCCACCTTTACGGCACGGGCTGAGGCAGCGCCCTTCCCAAACCTATTCAGTGGGCGGCGCTCCCGTGTCCTCTGTGGTTGAGGCTTTCGCGGGACGCAGCAACGGGAAAAGAATGACGTCGCGAATGGTGTGCGAGTCGGTCAGGAGCATGCACAACCGGTCGACGCCCACGCCGACTCCCCCGGCAGGCGGCATGCCGTAAGCCAGCGCGCGGATGTAATCCTCGTCCATCTGGTGCGCCTCGTCGTCGCCGTGCTCGCGTTGCAGCAGTTGACCTTCGAACCGCCGGCGCTGATCTTCGGGATCGTTGAGTTCGCTGAAGCCGTTGGAAATTTCCATTTGCCCGGCAAACATTTCCCAGCGCTCGGTCCAGTCCGGCTCATCCGGTTTCTGCTTCGACAACGGCGAAATAGCCGTGGGAAACTCATAGATAATGGTTGGCTGCACCAGGTGCTCTTCCGCAAACGCCTCGAATAAAGTCGCGATGGTTTTGCCGGCGTCGCCGCCGCTCATGGTATCGGCCACGGCCTGGCTCAAAACGCGCAGGTGGTCGATGCGATGCTTCTTTACTTCTTCCGTGTCTTTCCAGGCGGTGTCGCTGGTCGCAGCCGCGTGCAGCGCAGTCGACGCTTCTCCGAGTTTCCTGACCAAGGACGCCGCGCTCGATAGTTCGCTCACGGTCGGCTTGGCGCCCGCGCCTTGTGGCCAGTAGTGAATCACGGCCTCGCGCATGGTCATGCGCTGCCAGTTGGCCCAGTCGATTTCGTGGACGACTTCCTTCTCGCCGCCTTTCTCGCCTTCCGTGACCGTCCACTTAGTTTTCGTCCCGCCCATTACGTCCTTCGCGCACTGCGTAATGATCTCCTGCGTCAGATCCATCACGCCCTGATAGTCGGTGTAGGCCTGGTAGAACTCGAGCATGGTGAACTCGGGATTCCACCGCCATCCCAGGCCTTCATTGCGGAAGTTACGATTGATCTCATACACGCGATCGAACCCGCCCACCACCAGGCGCTTGAGATAAAGTTCCGGCGCGATGCGCAGGTAAAGATCCATGTCGAGCGTGTTGTGATGCGTCACAAACGGACGCGCCACGGCTCCGCCCGCGATGGGTTGCATCATGGGCGTTTCCACTTCGACGAAGCCATGGGCATCGAGTGTGCGCCGCATGGATTGCACCAGCCTCGTCCGCTTCAGAAAAACTTCGCGCACCTCGGGATTCATTACGAGATCGACATAGCGCTGCCGGTAGCGCAGTTCGACGTCGGTGAGCCCGTGAAATTTCTCGGGGAGCGGGAGCAGGTCTTTACTTAAAAATGTGATCTCTTCGACGTGCACCGTTAGTTCTCCAGTGCGCGTGCGGAAGAGATATCCGCTGACGCCGATGTGGTCGCCGAGATCAAGCAGCTTGTACAACTCGAAACCCTGGTCGCCGACCGCGTCTTTCTTCACGTAAATCTGCAGCTTCTTGCCGCCTTGCTGGAGATGCGCAAACCCAGCCTTGCCCATCAGGCGAATCGCCATGAGCCGACCCGCCACGCGAACGTTCACTCGCGCGGCGTCGAGTTCCTCGGCCGTCTTGCCAGAGTAGTCGTCGAGAATCTGCCCGGCAGTGTGGGTGAATTCGTATTTGCTGCGATAGGCGGGCTGCCCCAGCGCTTCAATCCGCTTCAGTTTTTCGCGCCGCAGTTCGTAGATATTGTCGTCGAGTCCCAAGATGGTCCTTTTAAGTTCTGGCGATGGAAGGGAGATTATAAACAATGCGTTTGGGCGGGCTTGCGTGGTGGGTCTGCTGGTGCGGCAGCTTCGAGGCCGGGTGGGTATGCCGATTATTTTTTTGGCGCTTCGCGGCAAAATCCTGATTGCGTTGGAGTTAGCGTTAGGGGATATGCGGTCACGCCGCCAAAATATTGGATCGAAAGAAGTTACGCGCAAAATATTACGGGATAAGGAGTTACGAGCGACAGTTGCGCGCCGCGGAAAGAAAGTCTTGGTTTCGATTCTGTCCAGAAGTTGGGGCACAGTCCGATTGTCCGCTTTCTGTATTCTCGGTCAAGGTTGTTCGTCACAGAGATGGGATTTATTTTGCAGTCAGACTGTGGAAAACCGAAAGAGGGATTCGCCGGGACGGACCGGAAGCGGATGCACATTCCGCAGATGACTCCGCATCGAGGTCAATGAGTGTAAGGGGGATTTTTCAACAGTTGTGGTCCCCCTGGGACTCCCCACCCACGCGGTGTATCCCAAATCACTGACAGAAAGTGATTATTCGTGTGAAATGCACTGCAATGCCCGGCAGTCAGGTGTTGGCCTCACACGTTGCCTTATATCCTGCCTCGGGGGGAGAGAGAAACTTGATCACGTCCGTGCGCTCACTTGTGTTGCTCGCGGCTTGCGGCCTACTGGCAAGCCTTGCAGGTTGTGGAGGCGGCGGAAGCAGCCAGTCGACGAAGCAACCACCGCCCCAGCCGTCCAACGTCCTCGCCTACCTGCACCGCGTCTCAGATCTCACTTATCAGATCACCGTGCTGAAGAGTGATGGGACGACCGCCCTGGTCGGGTCGAGCAACAGTTACATCTCCGTCGTCCTTGCGCCCGGTGGTCAGCAGGTTTTGTTCTCTTACTACAGCGGCAGCAGTACGGGCTACCAGATCGCAACCATGAACGTGGACGGTTCGGGGATGAGGACACTTGCACCTGGGCTTTATCCGCAGTACACGCCCGACGGCAGCAAAATTGTGTACGAGCAATCCGGCCTTTCCGTGATGGACGCCGATGGCAGCCACCAGACGGTCATTGCAAGCACGAATGGCGCAGAGTACTGTTTTCCCGCCACCAACGGTTCGATCATCGCCGTGGGAATGTACGGGGCAGGCTCGCAAGGCCTGGCGACGATGAGTATGAATGGTTCCAATCCGCAAGTCATCGTCCCGACCACTTATGGCGCTTTCCCGTCTTTCAGCGCGGACGGCGGCACGATCATATTCAGTAACAGCGGCGGCAGCAGCCAGAATATTTACTCTGTGAGTGCGAGTGGGGGGAACCTCATCCCGCTCACGTCCTCCCTGAATAACTGGGATCCAGTGGTGGTGGGCAACAAGATCTATTTCGACTATATCCCCCCGACCATTCAGAACCCGACGGTGGACAACTATCAGATTTACAGCATGAACCTGGATGGAACGCACCTAACGGCGGTCACCAACGATACCCTCTACGACGGCTTCAAGACTTTCAATGGGAGCTGTGGCAACCCATAGTATTCATGGGAGTCTCGCCGGGGCCCAGAGAGTGTGGCCGATTCGCACAACTGTCGAAACCAGGCCATTTCACTCATTGACCCCGGTCATTCCCTCTGCTGCGTTTCCTTCCTTAGGGCGACGATCTGGGGTAATGGCTCAATTTTGAGCCATTACCCGATCTGGGCATAAACGCGACGCAAGTTACTGTCCGGGACCCAAAGCTCGAGCGGCGGTCCTGGCGGTATTGCCATGGGGATACGCATGCGGGCCGCGCTTGCCGCTACCAGCGTACCATGGTACATTGGTACACGTGGCCGATGATTCCAAACTCGAAATCGAACGCGTGCAGACCGGGGTACGGATTGAAAAACGGATTCTCAAAGTTCTGAAAGCGTTCGCCGAATATCACGACATGACGCTCGGCGACGTGCTCGAAGGCATCGTGCTGCATGCTTTTGACGGCAAGACGCCATTCAGTGCAGCGTCGCTGGAACGCATTCGTGAGCTGAAGAAGTTTTACGAACTCGATCTCGACTCCGGCGCCAGTCATCGCCTGAAAGAGATCAAGGCAAAATCGCCGCGCAGGCGCGGCGCCGAAAAGTAATGAGGGGCATGTTTCAAGAGGCTGCACGCGATCTGGCATCGTTCCTTCAGTGGCTAAAGCCGGGTCGATGCAACGGTTAGCGGCACGGCTGAAGCCGTGCCTTCCCAAACCGACTTCTTGCTCGCGGCACGGCTGAAGCCGTGCCCTTCCCAAATCTATTTCTTAAAGAAAACCGGTAATTCAGGAGAGCCATGAGCACCACCTCAACCAAGACTGCCATCACGATCCTGCAATGGACGCTCGGCGTTGTGATCCTGATCGAGGCGGTGATGTTCGTACTGCCGAGCGCGGCGCACGATTTCGCGCGCACTCACATGCCCGGCTTCATTCGCATCATTCTGGGATGGGGCGAGATTGCCGGCTGCATCCTGCTGCTGATTCCGAAAACCGCTATCCGCGGCGCGTGGCTGCTGTTCGCCGTTTTCATATTCGCAATCCTGATTCACCTGCTGCATGGCACGTACAACGTCGGCAATCTGGCGATCTACGCCGCGGCGGCGCTGGCCATCGCGCTCGGCAAACGAAACTGAGAGAGCGCCGTCATGACCGCGGAAGAATTCATCCATCGCTTTGAAGCCGACGCCATCCCGGAAGATTCTTTTCACCATGCCGACCACGTGCGTCTGGCTTTTGCCTATCTCTCGACTTTCCCCGCTTTGCAAGCGCTCGAACGCTTCTGCGCGGCCCTGAAGCGCTTCGCTGCCGCCCGCGGCAAAGCACAGCTTTACCACGAGACCATCACGCACGCGTATTTCTTTCTGATTCGCGAGCGCATGGCGCGGTCTCAAAGTGCCGACTGGGACGAGTTTGCCGGCGCCAATCCGGACTTGCTCGTCTGGAAGAACGGAATCCTCACCCGCTATTACCACGAGGAAACGTTGCAATCGGACCTTGCCCGCGCGATCTTCCTCTTTCCCGACCTCTTCCCCGACAAGGGCTGCTGAATCTCCGCGAAGGGAACGCGTAGTGGTGCAGTCTGGTTTCTGAAAGTGGTAGCGCCACACGCGAGATCCCTTCGGCTCCGCTCAGGGCAGGCTCTTCACTACGCCTGAAAAACGGCTCCGTTCAGGATGACGCCATCTAAGATTTCGATGTTGAACTCAAACTGCACCACTACCCGGGAACGCCGCCGCTACTTTCCCACACTCCATCGGCGGTAAAATAGTCGTGATTTTCCAATCCAATCCAGGAAGGCCACCATGGTTCATCTCAAGGTTAACGGCCTCGATCAATCTTTCGCGGGCGATCCGGAAATGCCGCTGCTCTGGTATCTGCGCGACATTCTCGGACTCACTGGCACAAAATTCGGCTGCGGCGTCGCCTTGTGCGGAGCCTGCACCGTACTGCAAAACGGCAAAGCGATTCGATCCTGTCAGACGCAGATGGGGACCGTGGAAGGTCTCGAGATCACGACCATTGAGGGAGTCACCGAGCACGGTCCGCACAACGTGCAGCGTGCATGGGCCGAAGTGAACGTCCCACAATGCGGCTACTGCCAGCCCGGCCAGATCATGCAGGCCGTGTCGCTGCTTTCTACCACGCCGCATCCCAGCGACGACGATATCGACTCGGCGATGTCCGGCAACATCTGCCGCTGCGGCACCTACCAGCGCATCCGCTCCGCGATCAAGGAAGCGGCGAAGGAGACCGCATGATTGCCACTGAAAAAGGTCGACGCAAAAAAGATCGCCTTCGACGAAATCTCAATCGACAACGTCAGCCGCCGCGGATTTCTGCAGGGCGTGTTCTCGGCGGGAGCGTTCGTGTTATGTGCACGGATCATTCCGCGCACGCTTTGGTCTGGGGTTGGGGTCGGAGCCGCTACTGCACCCGCCTCTATCGCCACCACAGCATTCCATCCCGGCGTTTTCGTCGGCATTCAGACTGACGGACGAGTACTCATCGTCGCCCACCGGTCTGAGATGGGAAATGGCGTTCGCACCAGTCTCCCGCGCATCCTGGCCGACGAACTTGACGCCGACTGGACTCGCGTTCAGGTGATCCAGGGCGACGCCGACGAGCGCTACGGATCGCAGGACACCGACGGCTCGCATTCCGTGCGCGAATTCTTCGACGTGCTGCGCGAAGCTGGAGCCACGGCCCGACTCATGCTGGTCCGGGCAGCCGCCCAGCACTGGGGAGTTCCGGAATCGCAGTGCGTTGCCGATCCTGTCCACGTGGTGTCCGACAAAAACTCCTCGCGCAAAATGGGCTACGGTGAGCTCGCTGCCCTGGCCGCCAGCCAACCGGTGCCGAAGAAGGAAGAATTAAAGCTGAAGTCTCCGCAGGAGTGGCGCTATATCGGCAAGCCCGCGCCCGGCTACGACGTTTCCGATATCTGTGCGGGCAAGCCGCTGTTTGGAATGGACGTCCGCGTCGACGGTATGCTCTACGCCGCGATCGCTCATCCGCCCGTGCTGGGAGGAAAAGTAAAGTCCGTCGATGACTCCGCGACGCTTAAGGTGATCGGAGTCAAGAAGACCATCGCCATCGATCCCTTCAAGCCGCCGCACGCGTTTCAACCTCTGGGCGGCGTGGCCGTGATTGCCGACAACACCTTCGCCGCATTCAAGGGGCGAAAGAATCTAAAGATTGAGTGGGATAACGGAGCCAACGCCGGTTACAACTCCGCCGACTATAAAAAGGAACTGCAGCAAACTGCCCGCCAGCCGGGCAAAGTCGTGCACGCGACCGGCGACGCGAACGCGGAATTCGCCAAGGGAGGCAAGATCGTCGAAGCGGAATACTTCGCTCCGCATCTGGCGCACGCGTCCATGGAACCTCCGGTCGCCGTCGCCGATGTTCAAGATGAGAAAGTGACGGTGTGGTCGCCCACGCAGAATCCGCAGGGCGTGCAGGAAGAAGTGGCGAAGGCACTCGGGATCAAGAAAGAAAATGTCGTGTGCCACGTGACTTTTCTGGGCGGAGGCTTTGGCCGTAAGTCGAAACCGGATTACGCGGTCGAGGCGGCGGTGCTCTCGAAGAAAACGGGCAAGCCGGTCAAGGTCGTCTGGAGCCGCGAGGACGACATCAAGTTCGACTACTACCACTCCGTCGCCGCCATGTACCTGAAAGCCGCGGTCGACGACGCCGGCAAACCGAAGGCATGGCTGCAGCGGTCGGTATTTCCTCCCATCGGATCCACCTTTAACCAGAACGAGGTCTATGGGGGCGCGGGAGAAATGTCGCTAGGGTGGGATCTGACTCCTTTTGACGTCCCTAACTTCCGCTCCGAAAATGGAGCAGCCGCGGCGCACGTTCGCATCGGCTGGCTGCGGTCGGTGGCGAATATCTATCACGCGTTCGCGGTGCAGTCGTTCGCGAATGAACTCGCATACGCGGCGAAGCGCGATCCCTACGACTACCTGCTGACGTTGCTGGGGCCGGCGCGCAATGTCGATCCAGGACCGAAAGGCTCTCCCGGAGTCGCGCCGAAGTATCCTTATGACATCGGGCGTCTGCGCCATGTCGCCGAAGTGGCCGCCGACAAAGCGAACTGGGGCAAGAAGAAATCTGGTAAGGGCAGCGGGATGGGAATTGCCGTTCACCGGAGTTTCTTTCACTTATGTCGCGACCGTGGTTGAAGTGGAGATCGACGACCAGGGCGCAATCCGCATTCCCCACGTGACGACTGCGGTCGATGCAGGAATCGTTGCCAACCCGGAGATGGTTCGTTCGCAATTCGAGGGCGCGGCCGTGTTCGGCACGAGCATCGCCCGCACGGGAGAAATTACCGCGACCAACGGCGCGGTCGACCAGTCGAACTTTTACGATTACCAGGTGGCTCGCATGAACGACGCGCCGCGCCAGGTTGACGTGCATATTGTCGAGAGCACTGCGCCGCCAGCGGGAGTGGGAGAACCGGGCGTGCCGCCGTTTGTCCCGGCGCTGTGTAATGCGGTCTTCGCGGCGACGGGGAAGCGAGTGCGCGAGTTGCCGCTCGCGCGCAATGGATTTTCGTAATGGCTGGTGGGGAAACCTTGAACCACAAAGGACGCTAAGTTCACGAAGGAAACCCCTCGCTTGAACCGCAGGCTCATCAGCGCTACTATGGCGTGCTGCGCCGATTGAAGAGGCAGGTCTTTCTATGCCGCAAAACTACGTTCCTATTTTCATCTTTATCGTGATCGTCGGAACCCTGTTGCCGATCACTTTGCTGGCCGCCAAGCTGGTGCGGCCCAATAATCCCAGCAAGAGCAAGCTCATGCCCTACGAATGCGGCATTGACCCCATCGACAGCGCCCGCGGACGCTACACGGTCCGCTACTACATCATCGCCATCTTGTTTGTAGTCTTCGACGTAGAGACAATTTTCCTGTTCCCGTGGGCCGTGAAGTTTAAGGCCTTCGGACTGTTCGGCCTGTTTGAGATGATGATCTTTCTGGTCATCCTGATCGTGGGCTACATCTGGGTCTGGCAAAAAGGCGCGCTGGAATGGGTGTAGGAATTGCGTCATTCAGTGAATGAGTGATGGAGTCATTTGACCCAGTTCCGGCGAATAGCGATCGGCTAGCTACTCAACGATAAAACCGTTCCGAATCCGATGAACGCCGGTGCCGCCAACCCGATGGATTCCTCTCCCACCGAAACTTTCGCCGCGTCGCGCTGGACGCAAGGCAACTTTCTTTTTCCCACCAGACTTACGGTCAACGCGCAGCGCGTCGCGCGAGTCAAGTCGCGACTGTTCGGGAGCAACGAGGAAAGCATTCCAATCTCGAAGGTTGCCTCCGTACACATTTCCACCGGTGTGTTCTGGGCCGAGATCGTCATCGAATCGACAGGCGGCACCGATCCGATCACCAGCCACGGACATCGCAAGGCCGATGCGCAGCGCATTCGCGATTTGATCGAGCAGTATCAGGCGCAATCGCGCGCCTAGCGGTTTCTGGCGTCAACGTCACTGCGTTGTCATCCTGAGCGAAGATGCAGCTCGCAAAGCGACCGGCATCACGGTCGAAGGATCCCTACCCGTACGGAACTCTTTATGGGTCAGCTTGCTTCATCGCCACAAGTAGGGATTCTTCGACTCCGTGATTGCTTCGCTTCGCGAAACAATCACTCCACTCAGAATGACATTCGCTCGGGGCGTTCGCTTGTGACATTTGCTCGTGACATTTTGGTTGTGCAGCGACCATCAACTGGCGTTGACACCATCCGCTCAAGCTGATAAAAGTTATCGTTCCTCGCAACCCTGACTGCGCCGAGGTATGTGCCTTCGCGAGTTATGCCGGACGAAATCAAATCCCCCTCTTCGCCGCCGCCGGAAGGTGAACCGAAGCCGACGGCGGATCAGCCCGCAACTCCGGGCGGGGTGAAAGCTACACCCGCCGGATCGGTTCAATCGGAAACCAAGACTGCTCCCGAAAAACCAGCCGCCGCAACTCCGCCCAAACCTGCTGCTGCACCACCGGCCGCCGCTAAACCTGCCGCCGCGCCGCCGAAACCGGCGGCTCCCGTGCCCACGCCGTGGGATTCGCCCATGGTGGCCAGGTTTAAAGAACAGTACGGGTCGGGTGTTGAGCCGCTCGCGTATCTTGGGCAGGATTACATGATCGTCGACCGCTCGCTGATTCCGGAGATTCTTCAGATTCTGCGCAACGAAGAGCAGTTCGACTACTGCGTGGACATTACCGCGGTGCACTATCCCAAGCGCGAGAGGCAGTTCGATGTGGTCTGGGTGCTGTATTCGTTCCCGCGTAACGAGCGCATCCGCGTGACTACGCGAATCTCCGATGGCGAGACGCTGGCCAGTTCTGTGCCGATCTGGGCGACCGCCAACTGGCTGGAGCGCGAAGTCTTCGACATGTTCGGCATCAAGTTCGACGGGCATCCTGATATGAAACGCATCTTGCTGCCCGACGGATGGAAGGGACATCCGTTGCGCAAGGATTACGGAATTCTGCAGCAGGATAACGAGTGGGTGCAGATCAATTTGGGGATTGAGAGCGGGCAATGAATAGCGTCCCAAAGACTGCTCTCGCCGTCCGAGCGCCCTCAGGGGCTAAAGCCCAACCTTGCTTCGAGCCCGTAGTGGCACGACTGAAGTCGTGCCCTTCCCAATTTATTCCCCAATTTATTCAATGACCGATCCGAATACACTCGCGCCGCTTGACCTCGACACGCCGGATAAGACGTTTCTCGACGCGAACGAGCTCGTCATCAACATGGGACCGCAGCATCCTGCGACCCATGGCGTGCTGCGCGTCATTCTGCGGCTCGACGGCGAAAAAGTGCTTGGGTTGGAGTGCGTGATCGGCTACCTGCACCGTGGGGTCGAGAAGATCGCCGAGCACCGCACCTATACGATGTTCAATCCCTACGTCGACCGCATGGATTATGTGGCTGCGGTTTCGAACGGCCTGGGATACTGCGAAGCGGTCGAGAAACTTCTGAACGTTGAGGCACCACCGCGCGCGCAATACGTTCGCGTGATTTTGACCGAGTTGAATCGCATGGCCAGCCATCAGCTATGGTTGGGGACACATGCTCTCGACATTGGCGCCATCACGCCGCTGTTCTACACGTTCCGCGACCGGGAAGAGATTCTCAAAATATTCGAGAAATATTGCGGAGCGCGGCTCACTACGCATGCGTTCCGCATCGGCGGACTGCAATACGAGACCTACGACGGCTTCGAGAAAGACGTAAGGACGTTCGTCTCATTCGTGAAACCGAAGATCGACGAGTACGAAGAACTGCTCACCACCAATCGCATCTGGCTGGAGCGCACCAAGGGTGTGGGCATCATCTCCGGCAAGGATTGCATCGCATTGGGCGTGACCGGCCCCGTACTCCGCGCCAGCGGCGTCAAGTGGGACATTCGCAAGGCCCTGCCCTACGCCAACTACAAGAATTTCGACTTCGATATTCCTACCGGCGAAAATGGCGACACCTACGATCGGTATCTCGTGCGCATGGCTGAGTTCCGCCAGTCGCTGCGCATCATCGAGCAGGCCGTCGAGAACATTCCCGAAGGTCCGATCATGGCCAAAGTTCCCAAGGTGATGAAGCCGCCGGTGGGCGAGGTTTACCACTCCATCGAAGCGCCCAAGGGCGAGCTCGGATATTTCATCGTCAGCGACGGTTCCACGCAGCCCTACCGCGTGCGCGTACGCCCGCCGTCGTTTCGTGAATCTGCAGGCTCTGGATATGATGTGCCGCGGCCAGTTGGTCGCCGACGTTGTTGCCGTGATCGGCACGCTCGACATTGTTCTTGGCGAGGTGGACCGCTGATGAACGATTCATTCAGTACGTCGAGTCCTATCTCAAGACCAAGGATCTAACTCCCGGTGGCGCGGGAAACATTTTCTGGGCCGCGGTTTACATTCTGCTGGTCTTCGGCGGACTCTCCGTCGCAGTCATCGCGATGAACTGGCTGGAGCGCAAGATTCTCGCGCACATGCAGGTTCGCCTCGGCCCCATGCGCGTAGGCCCGCACGGCCTGCTGCAGCCCATCGCCGATGCGATCAAGCTGCTTCTTAAAGAAGACATCATGCCCGCCGAGGCCGACGCGCTCGTCTTCTGGATGGCGCCGCTGATTGTTGTGCTCGCGGCGTTCACCGTGTTCGTCGTCGTGCCGTTCGGCCCGGCGCACGCCATCACCGACATGAATATCGGAATTCTCTTCATGCTGGGCGTGTCGTCATTGAGCGTGCTCGGGATTGTCACTGCGGGATGGGCCTCGAACTCGCACTATCCGCTGATTGGAGCGCTGCGCTCCAGCGCGCAGATGGTGTCGTATGAAGTCGCCATGGGACTGGCCGTGGTTTCGGTCATCCTGATGACCAGCCTCAACCCGACCGGCACGGGCACACTCAGCATGATCGGCATCGTGCAGGCACAGCAGGCGCAACACACCTGGTTCATCTTCAAGTTTTTCCCGCTCGGCCTGATCGGATTTTTTATCTTCGCCGTCGCCATGGTCGCTGAGACCAATCGCGCTCCGTTCGACCTGCCCGAAGCCGAATCCGAACTCACCGCTGGATTCCACACTGAGTACAGCGGATTCCGCTGGTCATTGTTCTTCCTCGCGGAATATTCGGCGATGATCGCGGTCTCTTCGATCGCGGTCACGCTGTGGCTTGGCGGATGGCTGCGGCCGTTTCCGAATTTATTGAACGGCCCCACCTGGGATCTTGTCTTCTCTCTTTTCCCCGGCCTCACGTTCCTTCTTTTCGCCGCGATTTGTTTCTTCAACACGGCGCGCATGCCCAAGCATCCGCTGTTCAAGATTCAAACCATGGGACTGGCCGGCTTCGGCGCGGTCCTCGGCCTGATCGGCTTGGTCATGTTCGTGCCTGCGGTGAGCAGCCGAATCGGCGACATTTTCTGGTTCGCGGCCAAAGTTGCCGGGTTCATGTACCTCTATATCTGGTATCGTGGCACGTTCCCGCGTTACCGCTTCGATCAGCTTATGAAAGTAGGATGGAAGGTTTTATTGCCGATGGGCCTGGCGCTACTAATTCTGACCGCCACTGCCGGATTTCTTGAAGAGCCGATCAAGGAGTGGCTGCACCGACTATGAATCCTCTCCAGAATCCTCCGGTCGCAACGCCATTTTTCTTTTACCTGCTTGCCGGGACCATGATCATCGGCGGCATCCTGGTCATCACGCGTAAGAACGCCGTGCATTCCGCGCTTGCACTGATTACGACGTTACTCGCACAGGCCGCGCTCTACCTTATGCTCTATGCTCCGTTCGTCGCTGGCGTGCAGATTATTCTTTATGCCGGCGGCATCATGGTGCTGTTCCTGTTCGTGATCATGCTGATCAACATGGAGCGCAGCGTGAAAGAGCGCCAGTTCAACAAGCAATGGCTGGTCGGGGTCGTCGCCGCAGCCGTGCTGGGCGGCCTGTTCATCACGGTTTACACCAAGGGCAAGGACCTGTTTCCGAACGGCCGAATGCTCTACGGAGAGTCGCAGAATACGCAGGCTGTTGCGTCCCTGCTGTTTGATCGCAACACGGGGACTTATATGTTCGCCTTCGAGATAGCTTCGCTGCTGTTGCTGGTCGCGATTATCGGAGCGGTGGTGATGGCGAAGAAAAGAATTTGAATACGAGAGCTGCTAGCTATGAGCTACAAGCTTCTAGCTAGAGGCAATGAGCTAGAAGCTAGAAGCTATAACAAATGGACGCAATGCTCCACATCTCGACCCTGCACTACCTGGTTCTGGGCGCAGCCCTGTTCCTGCTGGGCGTGATCGGCGTGCTCACGCGGCGGAATGTGGTCATCGTGCTGATGTCGATCGAACTGATCCTGAATGCCGTGAACTTGAATCTCGTTGCATTCTCGCGCTACTGGCAAGGCATGCCCGGCCACTTCGGCGGTCCCGGCGCCCTGCATGGCCAGGTGTTCGCAATTTTCGTAATCACCGACGCCGCCGCCGAAGCCGCAGTCGGCCTGGGAATCCTGATCGCCTTCTTCCGTAATAAGGAGACGGTCAACGTGGACGAAGTGAATTTGTTGAAATGGTAGAAGATCGCTCTTGGCTATTGGCTCTTGGCTTTTGGCCCGGCAGGGTCAAGCTAAGAGCCAAAAGCCAAGAGCCAAAGGCGCAATGTTTCTAACCCACATCTACCTCATCCCGCTCTTCCCCGCCATCGGCGCGGCGATCATGTTTTTTTTCGGCCGCAAGCTGCAGAAGTCGACGGTGAGCGCGGTCTGCGTGGGGACGATCGTTCTGGCGTTCCTGGTGGCGTGCGGCGCGGTCTGGCAATACGCGAACAACTGGGCTCCCGCGCACGATCATCAGCCGTACGAAAAGATTCTCTATACCTGGCTCGGCACCGATACCGGGCACACAAATTACGTCGTGCAAGGCGGTACGCACGCCACGTTCCGCGCCGACGCAGGATTTCTACTCGACCCGCTCTCCAGCATCTGGCTGCTATTTGTTACCGGCGTCGGCATGCTGATCCATATTTATTCCACCGGATACATGGCGCATGAGGGCGGCTACTACCGATTCTTCGGCTATCTCAACCTGTTCATGTTCTCCATGCTCACGCTGATTCTGGCGAACAATTACGTGCTCATGTTCGTCGGCTGGGAGGGCGTGGGATTGTGCTCGTATCTGCTGATCGGTTTCTACTTCCATCGCAAGTCGGCTACTGACGCGGGAAATAAAGCGTTCATCGTCAACCGCATTGGCGACGCGGGATTTATTCTCGGGATGTTCTTTATCGCCTGGTATCTGGGATCGCTGCGCTTTATCGATGTAACTGCAGCAGCCCGCTCCGGCCACTTCGCAATTGGCGATCCCATCATTACCGCCGCAACCCTGCTGCTCTTCGTCGGAGCGTGTGGCAAGTCGGCACAGCTTCCACTTTATGTGTGGCTTCCGGACGCCATGGAAGGCCCGACGCCAGTTTCGGCGCTAATCCACGCCGCGACCATGGTGACGGCTGGCGTGTACATGGTCGCGCGCTCGAACGCGCTCTTCGTACTTGCTCCGAAGTCGATGATGGTGGTGGCCGTAGTCGGTGCGCTGACCGCGATATTTGCTGCTTCAATCGGTCTCGTCCAAAACGACATCAAGCGCGTGCTGGCGTATTCCACCGTCTCGCAACTGGGATACATGTTCCTCGCGCTGGGCGTGGGGGCGTTCTCCGCCGCGGTGTTCCACGTCTTCACTCACGCGTTTTTCAAGGCTCTGCTCTTCCTCGGCGCGGGCGCGGTTATCCACTCCATGAGCGGCGAGCAGGATATGCGCAACATGGGCGACCTTGCCCGTCGCATCCCCATCACCTATAGGACGATGTTGTTCGCCACCCTCGCCATTGCCGGCATACCACCATTCGCCGGATTTTTCTCCAAGGACGGAATCCTGTGGGAGACGTGGTCCAAGGAGCCGGACGCGTATCGCATCTTGTGGGGTATCGGCTATATCACCGCGCTCATGACCGCGTTCTACATGTTCCGCTTGATCTACCTGACGTTCTTCGGCAAGCCGCGCATGAGCCATGAGGTAGAACACCATATTCACGAGTGCCCGAAATCGATGGCCGTGCCTCTGCTGATATTGGCAGTGTTCTCGCTCTCCGCGGGATGGCTGAGCTGGCCGACGAGTCTCGGCGGATCGGCCCGGTTCGAGAGATTCCTCGATCCGGTGTTTGCCAAGGAAGCGCAGGTTCTTCAGGAAGAGGGCAAGTCCGCGCAGCTCGCCGCCGGAGAGAAAGAAGCGGAACACTCCAGCCCAGTCGAATACGCGCTCATGGTTCTTTCCGTCGCCGCCGCGGGCATCGGCTGGGTCATGGCCAAGCGAGCCTATAGCCACGCCGACAAAGGATACATCGAGCCCATCGCCGCTGCCGCTCCGCCCGTCTACAACGTTCTGCTGAACAAGTATTACGTCGACGAAGGCTACGACTATGTTTTCACCGGCCGGCGAAAGATCGGCGGCGTGCGTCTGGGCGTGCTCGGCCTGGGCGCGGCCAGCGCGTGGTTCGACACAAACGTAGTCGATGGCGCGGTCAATGCCGCGGGATGGATCACCCGCCTCGCCGCCACAATTTCCAGTTGGTGGGACAAGTGGATCATCGACGGCATCGGCGTCAACGGGCCAGCGATTCTGTCGCGCATGCTGAGTTATCCCGCGCGCTTGTTCGAGTACGGCCTGGTGCAATGGTATGCCCTGGTCATGACCGCAGGTTTGGTAGGGTTCGTGTTTTATTACGTGTACCACTGAGCGGTGAGCAATGAGCTGTGAGCGATGAGCGAGCAACACCGAGGTTGCTCATTGCTCACGGCTCATCGCTCCCAGCTAGAAGCTGACTATGCAAAACCACATCCTATCCATCATCCTTTTCACGCCGCTCGTCGGCGCGCTGGTTCTCCTGTTCGTTCCCAAGGAGAACAAAGACGCCGTCCGCTGGATCGCCAACATCTTCGCGCTGGGCGGCTTTCTGATTTCGCTGCCGCTGGTGCCGTGGTTCTGGGCACAGCGCTTCGAGCCTGGATTCAAGTTCATCGAGGGCGCGCCGAATAATTGGATACCCACCATCGGCGCGGGCTATGTGATTGGCATCGACGGCATTTCTTTCCTGCTCATCATGCTGACGACGCTGCTGGGCTGGATATCGATTCTCTCTTCCTGGACCGCCATCGAGAATCGCGTCAAGGAATACTACATCTGGTTTCTGGTGCTGCAGACCGGCATGCTCGGCGTTTTCATGGCGCTGGATTTCTTCCTCTTCTTCGTTTTCTGGGAAGCCATGCTGGTGCCGATGTATCTGCTGATCGGCATCTGGGGCGGTCCGCGCAAGCTTTACGCGGCGATCAAATTTTTCTTGTACACCCTGGCCGGCTCTGTGCTGATGCTGCTGGGCATTCTGTTCCTCTACTTCCACCATCACACGTCCACCGGCGTCTACACATTCAGTCTGACTGCGCTGTATGAAACCGCGCCGCATATTTACGCCGACTACGGTCCGCACGTTGCGACTCTGCTCTTCCTGAGTTTCTTCTTCGCCTTCGCCATCAAAGTGCCGATGTTTCCCTTCCATACATGGCTGCCCGACGCCCACGTGGAAGCTCCGACGGCAGGTTCCGTAATCCTGGCCGGCGTTCTGCTGAAGATGGGGACTTACGGTTTCATTCGCTTCTCGCTTCCCTTCTTCCCCAACGTGCTGGCGGATGCCACCACTCACCTCGGCCTGACCATTCGCGGATGGATGATTTTTCTTTCGATCATCGGCATTCTTTACGGCGCGCTGGTCTCGCTGATGCAGAAAGATATGAAGAAGCTGGTGGCCTACTCCTCCGTGAGCCATCTCGGCTTCTGCACGCTGGGAATTTTCGCGCTCACACCGCTCGGACTGAGTGGCTCCGTGCTGCAGCAGATCAATCACGGCATATCTACGGGCGCCCTGTTCTTGATTGTCGGCATTCTCTATGAACGCCGCCACACGCGTGAAATCGCCGAATACGGTGGCATCTCCAACGTGATGCCGGTCTACGCAACGATCACCATGATCATGTTCCTCTCTTCGATGGGACTGCCGCTGCTCAACGGCTTCATCGGCGAGTACTACATCATGCTGGGAACGTTCATGGCGAAGTGGCAGTGGGCTGCGTGGGCTGTCCCGGGAGTCGTTCTCGCCGCGGCATATTTGCTCTGGCTCTATCAGCGCGTATTCTTCGGCACGGTCACCAATCCGAAGAATGAAAAGTTGCACGACCTGACGCCGCGTGAAGTAGCGACGTTCGTCCCGCTTATCATTATGGCGTTCTGGATCGGCCTGTATCCCAAACCGTTCCTGCAGATTCTCGAGCAGCCGGTGAACCACACGATTGCGATTGTGAATCCTGCATATCCCGAACCCGGTGTGGTCAACGCTGCGGCACAACCGCCGGCGATGATGGCCCCCGCCGCGGCAATGATGCCGTCCGCCGCCACTCCGGCCGCTACCTCGTCGAAAAAGAAGGGGAAGAATTAGTGGCCTGGACCGACTATCTTCTCGCGCTTCCGATCACTTTGCTGACGCTGTTCGCGCTTGGCATCCTGCTGATCGACCTTATGCTGCCCCGCGAGTTGAAGTGGGCCAACGCCGTGACCGCGCTGGTCGGAGTCGGGTTCTCCGCCGCCGGCGTCTACAAGATTCACCTTTGGATGCTGGCGATCGGAGTGCCTCCCGGACGAGGCGTCGGCGGACTGATGGGTACGGTATTCATCGACCGCACGACGATTTATTTCTTCGCGCTATTCCTGGCGGGCACGGCGATTTCAATCCTGATGTCGGTTCGCTATCTCGAAACCGAGCACGAGAATCACGGCGAGTACTATGCGCTCATGCTGCTCTCGGTCGTGGGCATGATGTGCATGGCGGCCGGTTCCGACGTGGTGCTCATCTTCATTGGCCTGGAGTTAATGGCGATCTCCACGTATGTGCTGGTCGGATTCCTGCGCCGCGACCGGCGGTCCAATGAAGCCGCACTGAAATATCTGCTGCTCGGCGCGTTCTCTTCGGGCATCTTCGCCTACGGATTGTCGTTGTTCTATGGTCTGACCGGGAGCACCAATCTGGGGGTCATCGGCAATGTGCTGAACAGCCAGGTGCTGCATAACGAGTACAAGCCCGTCGCCATCATCGCGCTGGTCACGACTGTTACCGGACTGCTGTTCAAGATCGCTGCCATCCCCTTCCACCAGTGGGCGCCCGACGCCTACGAGGGCGCGCCCACCTCGATCACCGGATTTATGTCCGTTGCCGTCAAGGCCGCAGGATGGGCCATGCTGCTCCGCATCCTCGTTGGCGGACTCATGCCCATGCGCTCCACCTGGCTCCCGCTGCTGGTGTTCGTCTCCATCACGACCATGACCGGCGCCAACTTCGCCGCGCTCACGCAGACGAACACTAAGCGTCTGCTGGCCTATTCTTCGATCGCTCATGTCGGCTATATGCTGCTCGGCCTGATCGCCGGAACCGCTACGCAACTCAATCCCGACGGCGTCAAAGGAATCCTGATTTACCTGCTGGTCTACACCTTCATGAACCTCGGCGCGTTCGGAGTGATCACTTCCCTGCGCCACCGCAACATTGTCGGCGACGAACTCGACGATCTCAATGGCCTGTACTCGCGCGCTCCGGTCGAAGCCGTGCTCATGCTGATCTTCATGTTGTCATTGGCCGGGATTCCGCCGCTCGCCGGATTCTGGGGCAAGTACTTCATCTTCCTCAGCCTGATCGAGACCGGCCACTACGCGCTGGCTTCGCTGGGCGTGCTCTACTCCGTCTTCGGCCTCTACTACTATCTGAAAATCGCGAACGCCATGTTCATGGGCAAAGTCGAAAAGGGAGAAGAAAAACTTCCGCTCAGTTTCACCATGCGCGCCGCCCTCGGCCTGACCGCCCTGGCCACGCTCTACATCGGAATCCTCCCCAACCGCTTCATCGAGTTGGTGAACTGGGCGTTGGGGATCGCACAAAATCCCGCAGTCGCGCGGCTCACGCACTAAGACAAAATGTCACGTGAGCGAAGGACGTGCTTCGCGAGCGAAGTATTTCCGCAGTCGAAGAGCTGGCCTGAGTTGGCCGAAGGGACCCCTTAGCCGCACACGCCTCACTTCGAGGCTCGAAAGGCATTTCCAGAATTCCGCTGGTAGAATCAGGCCCAGCGAGCCCGCGAAAAATGCCGTCCCCTGCTCCCGACAATCCCGATCCCAACCAGAAGAAAAATCCCTGGGTGCAGGTCGGCCGCTACAGCCAGCTCGCGCTCATGCTCCCCGCTGGCACGGTCGCGGGATGGCTCATCGGCTCGGCACTCGACCGTTGGCTTCACACCTCATGGATCAGTATCGTCGGCCTATTCCTCGGAATTGCGGCCGGCATGATCGAACTAATTCGCAGCGTTCTGCGCGACACCAAGTAAGATCACAGTCGGGCACGGGGCGCGAAGCAGCGAAGGAACCCCGGCCAACCGCGTAAACTTTGGGTGACCCGGCATGACTCACGACCTCGTAAATCCCGACGCCCCAGTTGCCGTGTCCCCGGCATCCGACACCTTCTACGCCGGTGCCCTCGCTCGCATTCGTAATTGCATGGTCGTTGTTGGCTTGGGGATCTCCGCCGCAGCCTGGTGGAAGTTCGGCGGCGCCACAGCCCTGGGCCTCCTGCTCGGTTGCGTTGTCGCCTTCCTCAATTTTCACTGGCTCAAGAGCGGCGTAGCCGGACTCGCCGACCGCGTAACGAATTCCGGCAAGCCCCAATCCGGCGCGGGAATCGTCGCCCGCTTCCTGCTTCGCTATATATTGTTGGGAGCCGCGGCGTATGGTATATTAACCAGTTTTCCCGCAAGCCTCCGCGGTCTCTTTGCGGGCCTGTTTCTGCCCGTCGGAGCCATTGCCTGCGAAGCCGTATATGAGCTATACGTGGCGGTAATTCGCAAGATTTGAGCGGGAAGAAGCGGTGGATATTACGGCGACAAGCTGGAAGCCAAGAGCTAAGAACTAAAAGCTGTCCTATGCCTGAACAACTCTGGTTTACCGAAATCCTGAACCATCTGTTCGCCGGCCCCGTCACGGCGTTTCTGCACGTGCTTCACATCACGCCGAAGTACGCGCAGGCGCCCATCCCGAATTCTTTCGCCATGGAGCTGCTCGTATTCGCATTCCTTCTGACCGTCTTCCTATTGGTCCGGTCGCGGCTGTCGGTCGACTCTCCCGGCGGTCTACAGCATGCCTTCGAAGGCGTTGAAGGATTTGTTCTCGGCCAGAGCCGCGAAATTATCGGGCATCACAGCGAACCCTACACTCCTTTTTTCGCCATCGTCTTCATCTTCATCCTGGTCTGTAATCTGATCGGCCTGATTCCTGGTTTTGAGTCGCCCACCGGCGTTCCCATCGTGCCCCTGGGCTGCGCCATCTGCGCGTTCCTGTACTACCATGCCCAGGGATTCAAGCACGCCGGGCCCAAGTATCTTTTGCATTTCTTCGGTCCGCCAATGGAGGGCATGCCGCTGATTGCGAGGATCTTCCTCGCGGCTCTCATGCTCCCCATTGAGTTGGTCAGCCACTTCGCCCGCTTGCTGTCGCTTACGGTTCGTCTCTGGGCCAACATTTTCGCCGGCGACCTCATCACGCTGGTTTTCCTTTCCATGATTCCGATCGGTGTTCCGGTCATTTTCATGGGCCTGCACATTCTGGTTGCCCTGTTGCAGGCCTACGTGTTCATGTTGTTGGCGATCATCTACGTGTCCGGCGCCGTCGCCGACGAGCACTAAGCAGTTGCCAGTTGCCAGATGTCAGTTGCCGGTTTGTGAGCATGGAGCGAGCGTAAAGAACTGGAAACTGACGACTGGGAACTAGCAACTGGGCCGCAAGCGTGAGGGCGTCTGCACGGTATGGCGTCAACCACCCACTGGCGGACATTTAATACGAGGAGAAACAAAAATGCGTAAGCTGAGTCATCTGTTCATGACCTTGTCCGCCCTGTGCTTCGCCATGCCTGCCTTCGCGCAGGGTGGCGCCGCTGGCGAGACCAACTGGATCGCCATCACCGCGGGATTTTCCATGGCGATCGCCTCCGCGGTTTGCGGCCTGGCCCAAGGCAAGGCCACCGCGGCCGCAACCGAAGCCCTCGCCCGCAACCCAGCCGCGCGGCCGGGCATTCAATTTGCACTATTGCTGGGCCTGGTGCTGATCGAGTCGCTGGCGCTTTACACGCTGGCGATCATCTTCCTGAAAGTGAAGTAAGAATCTCGTCGGAACGCAAGAAAGCCTCGGCCGCAAGCCGAGGCTTTTTTTGTCTTGTCATTCCGAACCGAGCCAAAGGCGCGGTGACAGCCTGCCCTGAGCGGAGCCGAAGGGAACCGGCTGTTTTCCCCCGCTGAACGCTATACCTTGCGGTCTCCGCTCCACTCCTGACCCTTGTCCTTCGGAGCATGATTGAGCGCGTCGACCAGCAGGCGGCGCAAGCGGTAGCGGCTTTCCAGGTCGGTGTTCACAATCTCAAATCCAACTTCGTTCACGCGCGCCCGCCGCAGCAGCACATGGGCGCGAATCTTCGAGCGCATGCCGAGCGAAATCTCCAGATCGGCCTCGCTGCCAATGCGCAGGTTATCTTCTTTCGTTCCCATGCCGCCGCCCAGGCTTAATTCGCGGATCTGAATCCTCGACTTGCCCCAGGAACTGCCAATCATGGCCGAGACCGTCTTGGCAAGCACCATGCGCTCGTAGCGCCGCTGCCGCACCCACGGGCATGCCGGAGCCATATCTAGCGGTGCGATCGCCAGTTCCGCCGGCTCCAACCCGCTGTCCGAGAGAACCTGAGAACTGTAGCGCGGATCGGTTTTCGAAAGAGCCTGCGCCGCTGCGATTCGCAACTCGCGGTGATAGACCCAGCCAAAAGTCTTCTTTGCTTCCAGAATTTCCCGCAGCGTCGCCACCGATTCGGCATCCTTCAGCCGGCCCAGCGACTCAATCGCTTTGAGTTGCACAAACGGAGAGCGCGATGCTGTGTCACCCGGCCGCGCCATGGCGACCAAGGGCGGTGTCGAGGTCATATCGCCGCTCATTCCGATTTCGTCGACCGCCTCGGGCAGCACCAGCGGATCAAGAACTTCCGCCAGTTCCAGCAGTGTTCGTCCACGATCCGCGGCTGCACCGTAAGCAATCTGCCGAACCACAACGTCGTGATAGAAACGATTCCATTCCGGCAAACGGACCGGCAACAGTTCGAGCAGGGTTCCCACGTCGAGCCGGCTTACGAGTCCAACTGCGCTCGAGGCCTGCCGCGGCTGCCCGGTACGAAGAATTTCGCGCAACTGCGCCAGCACCGGAGTGCCCAATTCCTTCACCAGTTCGATCATGCTGTCGCATTCGTCGCGCCGCATGCAGCGGAAGAAGCGGTCCGCCAGATGCTCCGCACCCGCATGGCAAGTCCGCCGTAAAACCGCGAGCAAGTCCGCCGGAAGCGGACTCTGGTGTAACGCTTCTTCAATGAATTCCGGCAGCCGATTCTCCACGCCCACCCGCGGCCGCAGGTCGGCCATCAGCACCGGACGCTCTACGCTGACCAGTTCGATTCCGGCGCACACTTCGTTCACGGCCGCATAGTTCTTCGCCGAACTCGCCTCTTGGCTGAGCCGCACGAATGCGGCGCTAAACAAGCTCTGCAACTCCGGGTCTTTCTCCGCAATCAACTGCTCGCTCAGCTTGCGGATCGCCTGCCCCATGGGCTGTCCGCCCAATCGCGCGTACAAGTCCGCCAGCTGGCTCAGACCGATGGCGGTTCTCCGCCGTGGTTCCACTTCCTTGGCGCTCAAGCAACCGGAATAGTTATTGAGAATGTCGGCCGCGCTTTGCTTGTCATCCCGCTCCAGCAGCACCTCCACGAACTGCCGCAGGTTGCGCGGTGGAACGCAGGGCGCTTCGTGCGACAAGAGCACGCTTTTCTTGCCTGATTCCGGCACTTCCGCCCAGAACATACGGTCGAGGATGTCGGCGTGCGACTCCACCAGAATCCCGGCCTTGCTCATCTTCTCTTCCTGCAGTTTCAAGATTGAGCGCAGCGAGTCCATTTGCCGGCTCATGTGCTCCATCATTTGATGGACGGCGTTGACCTTCACTTCGCCTTTCTGGTAGCGCTCGAGCGCGAAGCGGATGGCCATGTGCTCGGCCGCTTTCATCAGCAGCGGCGTATCTTCTTCCTCCGCCGTCGTGGCTTTCGCCGCCAGGCTTCCCAGCAACTGCTGCAGGTTCAACCGCGTGTTGGGATCGGTCTCAACCAGTTCCTTCTGGATGTCTTCTTCTTTGATCGTGGGATCCTGCTGCACCTGGCCGAACCGCGTGAGCAGGCGGATCGCCTGAATCACTTCCTGCTCTTGCAACGGAACCATTCCACCGGTCCACGCCGGAGCGGCGCCAGTTCCGGTTCCAGTCCCAGTCCCAGTTCCAGTTCCTGCGCCGCGTCCCGGTACAGGATTCGGCGCGCTTCCCAAAGGAACCATGGGAACTCCGCCCGCCGTGCCTTGTCCGCCGCCCGCATTCGCACCTTCGGCGGCGGCAATCAATTGCAGCAATTTCTGCGGATCATTCAACCACTGCTTGAATTCGGGCCCGAGCGTCTGCGCCGCGATCTGAGCCGCGATGCTCACATCGCCGGTCAGCGGATCGGCGGCCACGAACTTCACTTCATTAATCTTGATGGTGCTGCCGTGCTTCCCCGTGCTTCCGCTCAGCGCTTCCTTAATCTGTTTCGATACGTCCTGCGCCTTCGACCCAGCTGCGGTGAAAGCCCGCACCAGCCGCGTGAAGTCTTCGATGGTCACATCTTTCGAGAAATGCAGGCTCGCCAATCCAGCAGTGTTGAGCAGTTGAGCGAAACTACGCTCCGCGTTTCCCGTTTCCAGCGGAATGCCATCGAGCAACAACTTATTGTCGGAAACGCCCAGCAGAAAACCGCTGTCCCCGGTGGTGGGCAGGCCCTGCTGCAATTCGTTCCATGTGATCTCAAACTGCGCCTCGGTGCGTTTGTGATCGTAGCCATACATCCGGGCGTACTTAATCAGGATGTTCAGACTATGGACAAACGCTCGCGCCGAGGCGGAACGGGCGCCTTGCGATGTGTTTGTGGCAGAGATAGCAAGCTCCTCGGAAACGCAAGTTCGAAGCTCAAGGGTAATGCGAAACGGTAAGCCCTCAAACGTTACGGAGGTAATTGACCCAACCGCAGGTGCTCGTAGGGGCATGTCCCCTGGCATGTCCCCGAGGAAAGCAGGTTCCTCCTTGCTCGCTTCGCTCGCGTGTCGGAATGACAAGAATTTGGGGGCAGGTTTTTCCGTGCTCGCTTCGCTCGCGTGTCGGAATGACAACTTCTTGAGGGCGGGACGTGTTTGAGATTGAGGATGGGGGGGTTGAGCCTGACTGCCGCCTCGGTGTTTTTGAGAACCCGAGGAAGAGTCGCGCGAAACGGGAGCGGGTTCCCGGCTAACCGTCCTGACAAGCGCGAACCGGCCACGGCTCATCTTCAGTAGAATACTGGCGGAGTCTTCCGCGCCCGCGAACCACTTTGAAAACGCCCGCAAAAACGACCGGACTGCGCTACTGGATGGCGCGCGTGCTCGAAGAGTGTACTCACGTCGAAACCGACTTCAGCACCGACCCGGTGCACGACCTGCGCGTGGCCCTGCGCCGCTGCCGTTCCCTGGCCGACGGCATGATCGCCATGGATCCCGACCCCGACTGGAAAGCCATGAAGAAGGCGGGCAAGCGCCTGTTCCAGCGCCTCGGCGAACTGCGCGACGTGCAGATCATGATGGAGTGGATTGAAAAGCTCGATCCTGCACCGGCAAGAGTGGAGCGGGAGATCCTGCCCGCTTCTGATCACGAAGCCGAATCCCGTGAAGCCTCGGCGTTCAGCGACTCGGAGCGTGCTGGTCCGCAGAGCGACGATTCGCACGAAGGCGGTCCGGACGAAGAAGGCCCGCTTCTGATCGTTCCACACGACGACCCCGCACCACCCGATCCCTCCCACACCCTGCTCACGATCCTGAACGCCCGCGAGTCCGAGCAAAAACGCGAGGCCCGCGCCGCCCTCGACGAATTCGACCGCAAACAATGGCGTCAGTGGGCTAAGACTCTGCCCCTGCGCGCCGCCCGCATCCGCCCCGGCAGCGCGGTATTCAAGCATCTGGCGCTCGAGCGCTGGACCGCCGCCCGCGAACTGCACAATCGCGCCCTGCGCAACCGGTCGCAGGTTGCATTTCACACGCTGCGCATCGGCATCAAACGCTTTCGCTACATTGTGGAAAACTTTTTGCCCATCGAGCACAAGGCCTGGAGCAACGACCTGAAGCATATGCAGGATTTGCTGGGTGAGGTTCACGATCTCGACGTGCTGTGGGCAACCGCGCTCGCCTGCCACATTTTTCCCGACGAGGCCTCGCGTCAGAGTTGGCATGACCGTATAGTCGCGGAGCGGACGAAGCGCATCGAAGAGTATCGGCAGCGCACCGTCGGCCCCGACTCTCTGTGGAGCGTGTGGCGAGCCGGGCTGCCGCAAGGCAAACAGATTCAGCAGATTGCCGGTCAGCGCATGAAGTTATGGGCGAAGGCGCTCGACCCGGATTTCCCTCACTCCGAGCGGGTCGCGCGCCTCGCGCTGGAACTCTACGACGGCCTCAGTGCGGCTGGACTGCTCGGCCCATCGAACGGCTCGCAGAATGGCGTCGCAGCCGATGCGCGCGCCAGCCTATACGTCGCCGCTCTGCTGCACGATGTGGGAAAGGCACAAGGCAACAAGGGACATCACAAAGCGTCACTGGAACTGATCAAAGCCCACGGCACGCCGCTGGGATGGAAGCCCGAGACCATGGCCCGCGCCGCCATCGTCGCTCGCTTTCACGCCGGAGCGTTGCCCACGCGCAGCCACAAAACTCTGCGCGATCTTCTGCCTGACGAGCAGCGAATCACGATTCAACTCGCCGCAATTTTGAGACTGGCGAATGCTTTAGATTCCGCGCATGACGGCCATATTCGCCGCGTGAAAATTGAAAACGCAATCGCACCTCAGCGCCGCACCAACGGATTCCTCCGCAAGCCGCCAGCGCTCGGAAAGAACGAAGCCCTGGTTATCGCCGCCGAAGGCTACGCGCCAGGAAGTCCTACCGCTCAAACCATCGCCGCGGAAAGGTACCTGCTTGAAACCGTGCTGCGCCGGCCAGTCGTTGTCAAGGCCATGAAAAACTTGCCGCGTTTTCGCTACAAACCCGCCCGTAGCTTCCCAGTCACTATCCCGCAACGCAGTTCTCACGTTACAACGTGATCGTCCGTATGAGTAATGCCCAATGACTCACGCCCAACTGGTCGAAAAAGCCGTGCGCTGGCTGCGCTCCTATCGCTGCGGAGTCGTGCTCTCCGAGCAGGCCTGCGTCAGCGGCGAGATGCCCGACGCCATCGGATGGAAGCGCGCCAACCATTCCGTGCTGGTCGAGTGCAAAGTCACGCGCGCCGATTTCCTCGCCGACCGCGCCAAGCCGTTTCGCCTGAAGCCAGAAAAAGGAGTCGGCAGCGAACGCTTCTACCTGACTCCGCCATCACTGGTAAAGCCTGAAGAACTTCCCACCGGCTGGGGATTACTCGAACTCCGCCGCGGCCGAATCGAAATGCTGCACCCCTCGGCCAAGAACCTGCGCACCGCAACCGGCCTGCGCTATGAAATGAATCTGCTGCTGGCTAGCCTGCGTCGCGTGGAAGTGAGGATCGAGCCGCAGAGCATCACCGACTTTCTAAAATGGAAGAACCGCATGGCCGAATACAATCGCGGCACCCTGCCCGAAGGCATCAGCGCGACGGAAGAAGAGATGAACGTGTTCCTCGAACCGGAAGTCCCCTGCTAGAAAAAAACCGGGCTGGTTGGCCCGGTTCCTTCTGCGTCGAGTTGGATGCGGTTACATTCCTCCTCGGCGCGACTGGCGCTGAGGCTGCTTTTCTGATTGGGTTAGGACCAGGCCGGTCGCCCGGCTGCGCGTCCTCAAACCAGTCATAGATCGAACCAGTAACAGATCGAACAAGATCGCCGGACTTTCCAACGATCCCTCGAGAGCGAGGAAGCAGACAGGATGCGAACTGCAAATCGCATGCCACATAGACAGCTAAACCAAAATCGCCGGATCTGTCCGCAACTATCTGATTATGAATTACTTATGAGACAAGGAGTTAAGATTGATCCTTTGCCCGGCAGTTTGACACTTTCCGGCGGTCAGCAAAGTCTTGCACAGTCTGCACCAGAAGTTGTGCAGCGCAGACTTATGGAGCAGCTCATTTCCCTTCCTCAAGTCGAGCCGCTTGCGCCATCAGATAATTTCGTTCCGGAATACTCGTCGTCCGGCCCGCGGCAGTACGGTAGTGCTTGACGGCGCTTTCCCGATCACCAAGCATTTCAAACAAATGAGCACGAACCGCGTCGAGGCGGTGATGCTCGGCAAGCCGGCCGTCGCTATCGAGGACCTTGAGGAGTTCGAGACCCTTCGACGGGCCGTGGACCATGGCGGTTGCAATTGCATGATTGAGCGTTACCATGGGACTGGGAGACACGCGTTTCAGCAATTCGTACAACGCCAGGATCTGCGGCCAATCCGTGTCCTCGGCCCGCGCCGCTTCATCATGCACTGCGGCGACTGCCGCCTGTAACTGATACAGGCCGACCGATCCTTTCGCTAGCGCGGCGGTCAGAAGCTCTGTGCCTTCGTAGATCTCGGCCCGGTCCCACAGACTTCGATCTTGTTTGTCCAGCGAGATTAGTTCTTCGTCAGGGCCTGTCCGTGCCGCGCGTCGCGCGTCGGTCAACAACATGAGGGCCAACAGGCCTGCTACTTCCGCATCGTCAGGCAGAAGCGCTTTCGCACAGCGAGTCAATCGGATCGCCTCACGTGCCATATCGAGTCTCTGCAACTGTGGTCCAACGCTGCTGACATAGCCCTCATTGAAGATCAGGTAGAGCACGTGGAGAACGGCCGGTAGCCGTTGCGCGCGCTCCACTACAGCGGGCAGGCGAAAAGGCACGCCGGAAGTCTTGATGTTTTGCTTAGCGCGGCTGATGCGCTGCGCCATCGTCGCTTCAGGAACCAGGAATGCATTGGCGATTTCCGCCGTGGTTAAACCGCCGACGGCCCGCAGCGTCAAGGCAATCGCCGAAGACGAAGTAAGCGCGGGGTGACAGCACATGAACAGCAAAATGAGCGTGTCATCTGGATCCATGTCAGACTCGACTTCGACAGCAGGTGCAGCGATCTCGACTTCCCGGAATACCGCGTTTTCCCGCTCGCGACGGGCCATTTCGCTGCGCGCCTGGTCGGTCATGCGCCGCGATGCAACTTGAATCAACCAGCCCCGCGGATTCTCCGGGACGCCTTCCTGCGGCCATTGCGTGAACGCCGCAATCATCGCCTCCTGCACCGCATCCTCGGCCGATGAGAAGTCGCGAAAACGCCGAACCACTGACCCGAGCACCTGCGGCGCCAGTTCGCGCAACAGATGCTCGGCAGTCGCGTCCCACGGCTTCATCATCATCGCTCCGTTACAGCATTTCTGGCGGAGGCCCGCTCATAACTGGGCCGCACTTCAATCGGCATATTCAGCGGCGCGCCGCCCGGCCCCGGCGCCGCCGACACTTTTGCGCGCGATGGCGTATGCTCGCTCCGCCGAGTCAACGTCGACGATCCAGTATCCGGCAAGAAATTCCTTGCTTTCAGGAAACACGCCGTCGGTGATAGGCACACCGTTCTTACCGGCCCGCACCAGCTTAGCCTCACTAGGAAAAGAAAGACCTTCGGCGGAGACCAACTCGCCGGATTGGCGAAGCTCCTTAATGACACCGATCATAAATGCGGTGTGCGCCTGTAAGTCTCCCCGGGGCCATGCGGGGACCCCGTGCCCGGCCTTCATCGTATTCATCATCAAAATGTATTTCATTTTCCTTCTCCTCTGGTCTCGTTCAGCGCCGCTTCCTGCGCCGTCATCGGTTAGTCGGAGCTACCGGACGATTTCTCGACATTCATTTATCGGGATTTAGCTTCATAGCTTGCGAACTGTCGCACCTCGATCGGCATGTTTACGGATGCGGCGGAGATCCGTCCCGCGATGGCGTAAGCGCGCTCGGCGTTCGGAACGTCAACGATCCAGTAGCCTAAGAGAAATTCCTTCGACTCGGGGAAAATACCGTCGGTGACCGGTACGCCGTTCTTCTCGCCACGCACGATCTTGGCTTCCTTCGGTCCGGCTAAACCCTGTGTAGCGACAAATTCTCCGGACGCGGTGAGATCCTGGTTGATGCGGTGGAGAACCGCCATATGCGCCTCGATATCATCTGGCGACCAGGCATGATACGCTTCAACCCCCGCTTTCGTACCCGACATCAGCAAAATGTATTTCATTTCGTTCGCTCCTTTGCTGGTTTGTTCGTTTGATTGCAGTTCTTCTAGGCCTTTTTGTTTGTATGAAACATCCACCGGACGCCAAATTTGTCGTTGAGGGCTCCGTAGGTGCCGAAAAACTTCTCTTGCAGGGGATCGGTCACCTCCGCACCTTCTGAGAGTTTTTCAAACAGAGTCTTCAATTCCTCGAAAGTCCCTCCACTCAGAAAAAGACAAACGGTATTGCCTCGGATCGGTGTCCGTTCGAGCATAAGCCAATCCGATGCCGAGATATCCACGTTGCCGCTCCGCAGCCGGGCATTGACGATTTTCTCCTGCTGCACGGCCGCCATGTGATCCTTCGCCGGAGAATCCTTGACCTTCACTGCAGTCAGTTCTCCGCCAAAACAGGATTGGTAGAACTCCATTGCCTTGTGGCAACTTCCATCGAATAGAAGGTAGGGAGTCAAGCTTGTCATTTCATCTCCTCTTGTTTTTCCGCATCCTATTTCCCGCATCCTGCTATCTGCCATCGAACCAACCGGCAAAACCGACAACACCGCCGGGTCCAGTCTGCGCGTTCATGGAGTAGTCGGAGCCGTCGTGGCATTCTCTACATCGCTCAGAAATATTTTTTCGCACTACAAAGTCGGCTCCAGCCTGTCGATTTTGCGCACCCAGCGCTGATGGGCCAAGGCTGATTCTCTTCGGTCAATGGAATGGACTGGCGCCGCCGCCGGGTGAGGGTGCGCCGTTCCGGTTGCACCGGATAACCGCCTGAGGAGTTGAGCAACTCCGTTATGCCAGAATTACCAACCAGTAATACAGCGAACGCTGTAGAGGCTCGTGTCTGGGTTCGGAAGATAATGTCTGACTGCTTCTGTACGAAATCCAACGAATCTCGCCGCCAGAAAGGTTTAAAGATGCATGCTGTTCAAATTCTGATTGCCGACGATCATGAGTTGTTCCGGCGCACTGCGCGATCGTTTATTGAATCTCAGCCCAACTGGCAGGTCTGCGGCGAAGCTGGGGATGGGATCGAAGCCATTGAGCAGGCGAAGCGACTGCGTCCTCAAGTTATCCTGATGGACATCAACATGCCTCGCATGGACGGATTGGAGGCGGCACGAATTATTCGGCGGGAGCTTCCTGATTGCAACGTGATCATTGTCACCCAGAATCACGAGACGATCGCCCGGCAGCAAGCTGCCGCAGTCGATGCGAGAGGCTCCATGACCAAATCGGAATCTGACCCAGGAATTGCCCGCTCGCTATAAAAAAGCTATTCGAGAACCCGGCTCGGAAGACCAGTGAGCGGCACCGGGGAGAAATCTCGCACTCACGCCGAGGATGGGTGCGAGGCGGAGGGGCATTGGGGCGAATTGGTCCGTGAATTCGATTGGGCTAAGACCCCACTCGGTGCCATCGAAGAGTGGCCCCAAAGCCTAAAGACCGTGGTTCGCACCCTCCTAAGCTCACGTTTTGCGATGTGGATGAGTTGGGGACCGGAACTCACGTTTCTCTACAACGATGACTATGCCCGGGTGACCCTGGGCAAGAAACATCCGTGGGCGCTGGGAAAGCCGTCTCCGGAGGTTTGGAAGGAAATTTGGGACGACATCGGTCCCCGCATTCACCGGGTCCTGGAGACCGGGGAAGCGACGTGGGACGAAGCGCTGCTCCTGTTCCTGGAGCGGAGCGGATATCGCGAGGAAACTTATCACACTTTTTCTTACAGTCCCTTGTCTGGAGACGACGGCACGGTTGCCGGGCATCTCTGCGTGGTAACCGAAGAAACCGATCGCGTGATCGGCGAACGCCGGCTCAAGACACTACGCTCCCTGGCAGCAGAGTTGAACAAAACGATTACAGAGGAGGACGTAGTCGCCTGTATCGCTCGCTGTCTTGGGGAAAATCAGAAAGATCTGCCGTTTACCCTCCTGTATTTTTTCACCGACGACGGAAGCGAGGCCCGCCTGGCCTGCCAAACCGGAATGGCGGCAGCCTCACCCGGCGGCGCCGGAGTTGATTCCATTGACCGACAAGAATCAACCTTGGCCACTCAGCGAACTGCTCGCTGGGAAAGATTCCATCGTCGTGGAGAATCTGCCGGAGTGGTTCGAGTCGGTCCCATCCGGATCCTGGGACAAGGCGCCTTGGCGAGCCCTCCTGCTCCCATTACGAGTCAGGGGCAAGACAAGCCTGCCGGAGTGATCGTCGCCGCCCTCAATCCGTTTCGCCCGCTGGATGTCAGCTACGCCGGATTCATCAATCTCGTCGCCGGCCAGATCGCCGCCAGCATCGCGAATGCACGCGCGTACTCGGCGGAAAAGAAGCGTGCCGAGGCTCTCGCGGAAATTGACCGGGCAAAAACAGCATTCTTCAGCAACGTGAGCCACGAGTTTCGCACGCCCCTGACGTTGATGCTGGGGCCGCTCCAGGACCTGCTGGCACGAAGCCAGACTCACCTTTCTCCCATGGCCAAGGCTCAACTCGACCTGGTGAGTCGCAACGGGGCTCGGCTGTTGCGACTGGTCAATACCCTGCTGGACTTCGCCCGCCTTGAAGCTGGACGAGTGCAGGCCGTCTATCAGGCTACGGACTTAGCCCGCTTCACTTCGGAGTTGGCCAGCGTATTCCGTTCCGCCACCGACAAGGCGGGATTGCGACTGGTGGTGGATTGCTTAGATCTAGGGGAACCGGTCTACGTCGACCGCGATATGTGGGAGAAGATTGTTCTGAATCTGATTTCCAACGCCTTCAAATTCACCTTCGATGGAGAAATCGCTGTCAGCGTTTATCGCGTGGGGAACACGGCCGAGCTTCGCGTTCGCGACACCGGTGTGGGAATCCCACGCTGAGGCCTTACCTAAACTGTTCGAGCGATTCAATCGTGTTCCCAATATGCCCAGCAGAACCCATGAGGGGAGCGGGATCGGTTTGGCCTTAGTCCACGAATTAGTGAAACTGCACGGCGGCTCTATAAAGACCGAAAGCGACGTGGGACAAGGCTCGCACATTCTTTGTCAGCATTCCCTTTGGACAAAATCATCTCGCGTCCGGCCAAATGGGAGGCCAACGTAGCTTGTCGTCGACCGCCGTGGGCGCGAAACCCTTTGTAGAAGAAGCCCTCAGGTGGCTTCCTGATTCCATCGCGGGGACCGACGAGATTTTTTCCGTGCACGACGAGTTGCTGCCCGTACCCTGTCCCCCGGCGTCGCAAGGCTGTCGCCCGTCCTCGCGTCCTCATTGCTGACGACAACTCCGACATGCGCCAGTATCTGCCCGTCTATTGTCGGAACAGTACGAAGTGGAAACGGTGGCTGACGGGCAAGCCGCCGTTCAATCGGCGCTTAAACACTCCCCGGATCTGATCGTTAGCGATGTCATGATGCCGATACTCGATGGCTTTGAGCTGCTGAAGGCCCTGCGGGCCGACGAGCGGACTCGCACTATTCCAGTCATCCTGCTTTCGGCCCGGGCCGGTGAAGAATCGCGGGTAGAAGGGATCCAGGCGGGTGCGGATGATTATTTGATCAAGCCCTTCTCTGCCCGGGAACTGCTGGCTCGCGTCAGCGGCAGACTCGAAATTGGCCGCCTGCAGCGCGATAGAGAATCGCAACTCAGGGTGAGTCAGGCCGAACTGGAGCAGCGAGTACAGGAACGCACCCGGGAACTGCTGAACGCAAGCCAGGAGCTCCGCGAACTGTCGGCCCGCATACTGCAGGCGCAAGACGAGGAAAGACGGCGAATCGCGAGGGAGCTCCACGACGGGGCCGGGCAACTTCTCGCGGCGCTCGGCATGGAGGCCTCCAATCTAGCCAGCGAGCGCGACCGGCTGAGTGCTCGTGGCGCATGTCGCTTAACAACATCGAGTCGCTGGTCGTACAAATGACCAAAGACATTCGCACGATGTCTCATCTTCTGTACCCACCCCTGCTGGATGAGGTTGGCCTCCAATCCGCGCTTACGGAATACGTCAGGGGGTTCGCCCAACGGAGTGGGATTCAGGTGTCGCTCGACCTCCCAGCTGACATCGAGCGCCTGGATCGCGATTATGAGCTGTCATTGTTTCGTATTATCCAGGAATGCCTCACCAACATTCATCGGCATTCGGAAAGTAAGACCGCTGGCATCCGCATCGCTCGCGATGATGAAGCGCTTGTCCTGCAGGTCTCGGATGACGGTAGAGGCATGCCCGCCGAGCGGTTGTCAGAAATTCAATCCAGAGGTTCGGGCGTCGGTATTCGAGGCATGCGCGAGCGGGTTCTCCAATTCTCCGGGACGATGAGTATCGAGTCCGACGGTTCAGGAACCCGAATACACATCGCCATTCCGATTCCAAAAACTGGGTCGCCGAACGAACCGGAAGTGAAGAGCCGCGGGAAACCACAGTATGACAGGCTTCCGCGAACCACCTTACCACCCATGGCTTTGGCGCTTCCTCAGGGTCCAGAGGCACGAGGCAGGCAGCAGCAACCTACATATCCCGTCGACCTTCCATAGCTTTGAGCATAGTGATCTCGTCGGTGTATTCGATGTCACTGCCGACCGGAATGCCCATGGCAATGCGAGTAACCTTCACCCCCACGCGCTTGAGTTGTTGCGAGAGATACGTAGCCGTAGCTTCGCCTTCGACCGTCGGGTTGGTCGCGACAATAACTTCGTCGACGTTGCCGGCGTCGACGCGAGAGATGAGATTTGAAATGCGCAACTGCTCCGGGCCAATGCCGTGCAGCGGCGAGATGGCCCCGTGCAGCACGTGGAAGACTCCGTTGAAGTGCTTGGTCTTTTCGATGGCGGCGATGTTGGTGGGTTCCTCGACCACGCACACCAGCCGCTGGTTGCGCGTGGCGCTGGTGCAGTAGACGCAGGGGTCAACATCGGTGATGTTGTTGCATACCGAGCACAAGCCGCAAGTTGGCCTTCACGTCGCGCACGGCGGTGGCGAGCGCCTCGGCGTCTTCATCGCTCGATCGCAGAATGTAGAAGGCTAAGCCGCTGCGCGCTCTTGGCGCCAACGCCGGGGAGCTTTTTCAGCTCGTCGATCAGGCGGGACATGGGTTCGGCAAACTTGGACATAGGGAAATTGCAGCACCGAAATTCGCAGTTGAGCAATCGAAAACTGCGCTGCAGACATTGTAGCCGCCAGCGGAATCGCACGCTCCGTTACACAACTAGCCAAATTTCCCCATGACTCAATCGGTTTTTGGGAGCGTGTATTCGAAATCGTACGAATGCTTTCCGTCAGCGGCAATATTGATTGTCATCTTTCCTGCGATGCCAGTTAACTGACCCGTGCCAGAATCGGGCGCAACCAGAATGGTGAGGTCGGGCTTCCCGTTGGTCATGATTCCCGTATGGTGCAGCACGAAGCTGCCGCTGCGCCCATGTAGTGTTCCGGTGAATTTTTCAATGGCCACGTAAGCGCCCGAGTGATTGGCGCTGATGCCGCCAGTCAACATCTGGCCTTTGGCCGTGCCTTCGAGATCGCCGTGGTACTGCTTGTCGAGCAGCATTCGGCTCAAGCCGTCGCCGGTTTTATCGTCCTGCGGGATCATTTTTACGTCGAAGGGTCCGGCGGCGTGGTTGGTCACAAATGCCTCTTTCGCGGGTGCGGATTGGCCTTGGACAAGCGCCGCAGTGAGCAACATGATGCAGATACCGAGCGTACTGACATCCATTGCGATCATCCGAATCTTCATCTGGCCTCTGAACGAAAAACGAGATGTCATTCCGAGCGAAGCGAAGAACCAATTACCACGACGGCAGCGACCGAGTCCAAAGATTCTTCGCTTCGTTCAAGATGACAAAGTGATCAAGAAGGAACTCACAAGCCCGGGATGCCGAGCCCGCCCAGCATGCCCCCGACAGTAGATTGCATTTGCGCATCGACTTTGCGCGCCGCTTCGTTGACGGCGGCGAGAACGAGATCCTGCAGCATCTCGACGTCGCCCGACTTCACCGCTTCAGGATCGATGCGCAGGCTCAGCAACTGCTTGCGGCCGTCCATTTTCGCGGTGACGGTGCCGCCGCCGGCGGTGGCCTCGACCACGGTCTCCTGCATCTTCTTCTGCAGGCCGTCGTACTGTGCCTTGGCTTTTGACATCAGGTCTTGCAGGTTGAATCCACCCATGGGTACCTCTCCGTATGCTTCGGTCGATCTCAGCTAGTTGTCATCCTGAGCGGAGCGAAGGACCTATGTACTCTGCCGCCGGCAACGGTGCTGCTGACGACTCCAGAGGTCCTTCGCTTCGCTCAGGATGACAAACGCACAGGTTTGCTCCATCACCGTTTTTCCCGGTAGTCGATCACGGTGCGAATTTCGGCGCCGAATTTTTCTCGCATGCGCTGCACGATTGGATCTTGTTCCGCGCGTCCTCGTCCGCCCACCGTCGGCCCGTTCGGTCGCGCGGCGGCGCCATTGCTCTTCCCTTCCTGAGGCACCACGGTCGCGCCGGGAACGACTCTCAACTTCACGGCGCGGCCCAGGATTCCGCTGGCCGATGCGATGGCCAGTCGTTTAGCGTCGGGACTGAGAGACATATCCACGACCGTTTGCGACTCGGCGATCTTGATCACCACTTCGTTGCCCTGCACGCTCCACTCGCCGGCGGAGAGCATCGAGACCAGGATGCGCTGGTTGCCGTCGGCAAGAGCTTGCAACACGGCGCTCTGCAGACGGTCAATCTGATTCTGAGGCGGATTCTGGGGCGGATTCTGATTCTGATTCGCAATTTCCGCCAGAGGCTGAGATTGTGAATGCGGCTGGGGCTGCGATTCTGCAGCGGCCGGAGCCGGCTGCGCCGGTTGAGCTTGCAATTCTGGTTCTGGGCGCGGCTCGGCGGCAAACGGTTTGGCGGCGGCAGAGCCGGAGCTACCCGCGTCCGTTCGATCAGGATCAAGATCAGCATCGAGATGCGCGTCTGGTTCTGGCTCGGGTTCGGGATCGTGCTGAGGCGCGGCGGAGCCCATGATCACAGGCTCTGAGGTGCCCGCCGAGGCAACGATGCGCGGGCCGGGCGGAGACGCGGAACTGGAGGAATCCTCCTGCCGCGGCGTGCCCTTGCGCGCCGAGTCTGCCGCGAATGGGGACACATAGTTGGGACGCGCGCTGGGAGCAGGCTCGGAGCGGCGCGTCTCAGAGTTATGAGAACTGCCCGGCGCGCTGCCCACGATGGCCGGTCTCGCAGGCGGCCTTTGCGCGCTCGAAGCCGGTGCGGACGCGACGTCGCTGAGCAACTGCTCGATCGGGATCAGCTTCTGTGCGTGCGCCATCTTAAGCAGACCGAGTTCGAGATGGAACCGCTGTTCCTGCTTGTAGCCCAACTCGCCGTGGGTGCGGAGCATGATCTGTAAGTGACGCGTGAGATCTTCTTCGCCGAACAATGCAGCCACCCGGGCGACGCGCTCGCGTTCTTCGCTCGAAACCTGCAACAGAGATGAATCCTTGCCCGCGATTTGAGCGACTGTGGCGTTGCGCAGGAAGCGGACCATCTGGCGGGCGAAGTGCGTGGGACTGTGCCCCTCGCTGATCAGATGGTCGACGTGGCGGAGAACTTCTTCGCTCTTGCCCTCGGCGACCGCCTGCATCACTTGCTCAAGAATGTGCGCGGGCGCGGCGCCGACGAGATTGCGGACGGAATCAGCGGTCAGGCGCTGGTTCGAGGACGCGATCGCCTGGTCGAGGATGGAGAGCGCGTCGCGCATGGAGCCGTCGCCAGCTTCGGCGAGCAGGGCGAGAGCGTCGTCATCGGCTTCGATTTTTTCGCGCGTGACCAGATCGCGCAACTGTCCGACGATGGCGTCAAACTTGACGGCCCGGAAACTGAAATGCTGGCAGCGTGAGCGGATGGTCTGGGGAATGTCCTCGGGCTGCGTGGTCGCCAGCATGAAGACGATGTGGTCGGGTGGCTCCTCCAGAGTCTTGAGAAGAGCGTTGAAAGCGGCGTCGGTGATCTGGTGGGCTTCGTCAAGAATGTAGATCTTGAAGCGGTCGCGCGCCGGGCGGTAGCGCGCGGCCTCGCGCAGTTCGCGGATTTCGTCGATACCGCGGTTGGTGGCGGCGTCGATTTCGATGACATCGACGGCGTTGCCGGCGCGGATTTCGGTGCAGGATTCGCAGATGCCGCAAGGCTCGGGAACGGGATGATCCTTTCGAGCGGCAATTCAGCGCCATGGCCAGAATGCGGGCGACTGTGGTCTTACCGATGCCGCGATGGCCACTGAAGATGTAGCCGTGGGCGGTGCGTCCCTGTTCGATGGCGTTCTGCAGGGTACGGGTGACGTGCTCTTGTCCGATGACCTCGGAGAACTTCTGCGGACGGTATTTGCGCGCCAGGACGGTGTAGCTCATGAGCGGAAGATATGATTATACGGGATGAGTGCGGCAATAAAACAGAACCTTAAACCGCGGGTGTGTCCTAACAGTGAAAAAACGCGGAGAAACGGCTCGGGTTGGGCTTGCTAAGCGGCCTTACTCGCGATAGGCTGGTGCGACACAATTATGTGCGGATGCGGCTGGGGCGAGGCAAGTCTACGGCGGGCCGCAAAGGAGCGTTGTTATGCAATTGAAACTTACGAAGCGAACGGTTGACGGGATTGTGGCTTTTGAGGGCAACGGGCGGATTGTGCTGGGCGAAGAATCAGCCTTGTTGCGGGACGAAGTAAAAAAGGCCATCAGCGACGGCGCCAAACGAATTGTGCTCAACCTAGGCGAAGTGAACTACATCGATTCGAGTGGGCTGGGCACGCTGGTGTCGCTGCATACTACCGCGCTCAGCGCCGGCAGCTCGATCAAGCTGGCGAATTTGAACAAGCGCGTGACCGACCTGCTGCAGATCACCAAGCTGCTGACCGTGTTTGACGTGCACGACTCGGAGTATAAGGCGCTGGAGTCGTTCCGCAGCGCCGCGTAGGGGAACGATAATTGCCGCCGCGGATTTCGCGGATGAACGCGGATAGAGCGTGAAATTGCGAGGGGATTCCGCTGTGGATCATCGGGTTTCTCGAAATCTGCATCCCTAATATCCTAAAGGGATCCTTCGACTTCGTAAGTCTGGCTCGCTTTGCGAGCCAGGCTTGCTTCGCTCAGGATGACATTGGTGAAACGATCCGGCCGCGATTCTCCTGCCCGAGATTCCAATCGAAGCCAGTACCCGGCGCGATGCGGTTGCGGATCGAGCGGGCGATTCGGGCCATTCCTCGCGGAAAAGTGTCGACCTACGGCGCGGTCGCGCGGGCGGCGGGCTCTCCGGGGGCGGCGCGGCAAGTCGCGGCAGTGCTGCGGCGAGGGTTTGAATTGCCGTGGCAGCGCGTGCTCGGAGCCGGCGGCCAGATCAAGCTGACCGGCGATTCCGCCGTCGAACAGCGGTTACGGCTGGAGGCTGAGGGCGTGCGATTTCGCGGGCGCAGAGCGGACATGAAGGCGCATGAATTCAAGTTCGGACGAACGGGTCGGCGAAACTAGCTCGGCCACGGGCGCAGCGAACTACCATCCCTTTCAGTAGCCCATTGCCAAACTCTACTGAACTTGAATCGCGGTTGTGACGGATTTCAGCTTCCCCGCCTCATCACTGATGGTGATGCTCAGATTTTCGGCGTTGGGGTCCATGAACCAGATCGACTGGGTTCCGGACAAATGCGGAGCATAGTCGCCTTGCGGGATCAGAAGGCCCGCCGGACAACTGGTCTGGATGGGAGTAAAGCTGACCGGGGTGGAGCAGCGCGAATCCTGATAAAACTGTCCTGCACGAGTCCCGGTCGCGTTGAGGTAGGTGTCGGCCGACACGTCGGATGGATTGCCGTTCGAGTCGACGCTGTGGATTTCAAAGATCGAACAAGTTCCAGTTGGAATCGTGGTCTTGGCCCCTCCGAACTGGAGAGCTGACGGCGATCCCACTTGCACAAAGAATGTTGACGTCCTCGTGATGCTTTTCCCATCGGTAGCCGTGACCGTGAGCGGGTAAAAACCATTCGGAGTCTCGGCTGTAGTAGCAACCGTGAGGGTGCTGGGAATCGGCGTCAAGGGATTGCCGGGAGAAAGCGATATCGTCTGCGGACTGAAGCTTCCACTTAGACCCGCGACTGGGGATCCTGCGGGCTGAGTCGTGTCGAGACTGAGTGAAACGTTGCCCGTAAAGCCCAAGGAAACGAGATCAATGGGAACCGGGATCGAGGGCCCTCCCGCGGTTGGAACGATGGCAGCAGCTCCGCCCCGGGGTCCGAGCACGAGCCAAAAATCGGCGATGTCCGGTGTGGGAAGTGAGCACTGCGTGGGAGCAGTCGCTGCCGGCACGAATTGCGAATTCGTATCCTGCCCTATCCCGGTGGGTGGCGCGCTCTGCCAGGTGGAAAGAGGAACGTTGGCATCACCCACGATGGCAGCGTTGAAAAAGGCGTAAGAGGAATTGGCCGCTAGGGTGTCGCCCCAGGTATTGGACGACGATGAAAATGTGCCGCCGAACGTTTGCCACATATCGCTGACGGGAACACTGCAAGAGGGAGCGTTTTTGTAGTAGGTGTAAAACCCGAGTTGGTCCGCCGTGCCGATCAGAGTATTGGTCGTTTGGGTGAACTTTTGATTGAAGCGAACCAGGGGAACAGTGGGCTGCTCCCAGTTCGTGCCCGCGCGGCCGCCACCAACAATGTAAACCTGTTCGGGGCCCCCGTTGTAGAACGTGTTTCCGGTCAGCGTGACGCCGGAGGAATCGTCGATGTTGATGTTTCCGGTCTTGCTGGCGGGCACCAGAGAGTTGCTGCAAAAGGCGCTGTTTTGCACCGTGAATGGACCCTCGCTGGCTTCAATGGAAAGTCCCTCAACGTTGTTGCCGCCGGATTGCATCCCCGTGACTTTGGTGTTGGCGTTGTCGGTGTCGAAATGCACGCCACTGCTTTCGTTATAGAAGGCGCTGTAGTTGTTGAAATCGCTGTTGTGGTGCAGGAAGAAATCGGCGCCGTCGAAGCCGACTTCGTAGAAAGCTCCCAGCGCGCCGCGCCAGCTGTTGTAGGAGCTTTCGTCGTTCTGATAGAGAACGTATTTGACCTGGTTGCCGGAAAAACCAATTTGCCCGTTGTGATTGGCCACGCTATTTTGCACCGTGATGTTTTGGGTGGCTTCGGTGCTGCCTGCATAAATGCCGAATCCGATGGAGTTGCTCCAGAGAAACTGGTCGGCATCGATCAACACATTGGTTGCATTCGTGATGCGGGATCCCGACTGGATGCAGGAATTGTCGTATTCAAAGGTCAAACCGCGAATCACGAAGTTGTTGACGTCCGAGGTATGCAGTAGGGGACTTCGAGAGGCAGTCGCTACCTCGACATCGGCGTTCGCCATGGTTGTTCCCTCTGGCGGCCAAATGTAGAGCTGATTCGTGCCGCCGGCGTCGGCCCAGAATGTGCCTGGCGCCAGTTCATTCGAGAACATGACTTGATTGAGGCGATCGCCGTTGACGAAAACCATTTCCCTTCTCAGGACAACGGGCGGAATGGGAGGCCAGCCCGCCGGCGTAGAGCATGTTTGGGAGATGTAACTGGAGGTCGCGGCATGGGTGTAAATGTTCGCGCCATAGGTTGAGACCGTCCAGGTATTTCCGCGAAGAGCGTCAGCACCCGAAACAAAAACAGTTCCGGGCGTGGCCGCCTGAAGAGTAAAAGGCAAAGTTGTTTGCGAGGCCTGAAATGTCAGCTGTTCCCGGTAGATGCCGGGATTGACGTTGATTTGGGTTCCGACGCTACTTTGATTATTCGCGGCGGCCGTGGCCAAAGCTTTGTTGATGGTTTTGAAGGGAGCGCTCTGGGAGCCGTTGTTGCTGTCGCTTCCGGCCGTTCCGTCGACATAGAGAGTGGCGGTCTCCAGGCTTTCGTTGACACTGGCCCCAACCGTTGGCGGAGGGGGGGGCGGGGTGATGTTGGACCTTCCGCTGCCCGAGCCACAACCTTGCATGAGCAAGATGAGACCGGCTAAAAAGCTCGCCCTCACAAGATTGCGCACGAGTGTCATCTTTTGCGTTGGATGCATCCCCATTTCCGTCGATGGAAACCCATCGTGCAGACAAACGATCAGCGGCTACCTGCCATTCTTGAACTGCTCGTCGATTTCCACCTGATAACCCGCGACCAGACGATTAGTTTCGTTGGCCATGCCGACAACCGAAATTAGTTCTTTAAACATTTCGTCGGTCATTCCCTTTTTGCGGGCGGAGGCGGTATGCGAGGCGATGCAGTACGGGCACTGATTGCTGATGCTTACAGCCACGTAGATCAACTCTTTGGTGAGGGGATCGAGCGCGCCGGGGGCCATGATTTGCTTAATGTCATCCCAGGTGCGCTTGAGCGCGACGGGATCGTTGGCCAGCACCTTCCAGAAATTGTTGATCCAGTCGGTCTTGCGGGTGGTCATGATGTTGTCGTAGACGGCGCGGACTTCGGGGCTGGCGTCTTTGTATTCGATGGGGGCGAGGGTGGGCATAGGACTCCAGAGGTTGAAAAGTTCAAAACAAAAGCTTACCGCAGAGGGCGCTGAGAAGGGCGCTGAGATCGCGGAGATGAACAGCGCAGGAAACCGTGTCGCGACAGGGGGGCCTGCATGAACCCTGCCGTTAACGGGGCAAGTTCCCGTTCAACAGATCCTCCAACCTTGCCGCTGGGACTCGTACGCCCACGTAGAACTGTCCAAACAACGCGTAGACGGCGCTGACGTGGTCGAAGCGCATTTCGTAGATCAGCTTTTTGAAGACCAAGGGATCGTCGGCGAAAAGGTCGACGCCCCACTCCCAGTCGTCGAAGCCGATCGAGCCGGTGATGATCTGCTTCACTTCTCCGGCGTACCGGCGCCCGACCAGGCCGTGCTCGCCCATCTGACGGGCGCGCTCTTCGATGGGGAGCATGTACCAGTTCTTGTCTTCGCCGCGGCGGCGATCCATGGGATAAAAGCAGGCGTAGCGGTGCGGCGGTATCTCGGGATACAGACGTGGACGCATCGCTTCTTTATGGCGGTCAAGTTTGCACGCGATCTCGGCCTTCCACTGCTCGGAGTGCGGCTCAATGCCCTGGTCGGCGAGTTCTTTGTAGATCTTGACCGTCGAATCGTAGAGCCCCAGTTCAATGATCGAGAGATAGGAAGTGGTGGGCTCGAGGTAATCGCTGAGGCGAAGATTGGCGAGCTGAAGTTCGGCTTGATTAAGATCGGCGAACGACTCGCGGAAGTGGATCAGCATCAGGTCGCCCTTGTGGCCGATGAGCGAGAACAGAGCGGACTGCCCTGCGGAATTCTTGGCATCTCTGCTCTCCATGGCAGAAAGCGCGTCGGACGCCTCTTTGGCGATCGCCGATCGCTCGGCCTCGGGCAGCGCGCGCCAGGCCGGGCGGCGGAGGCGCATCATCTGGTGCAGGACGCTGTAGCCTTCGGTGGTAAGCGGAACGGCCGGCATTTCAGCGGCGACTTCCGGGCGAACGGGATGAGTCGTGGTCATGGGAGCCTCTTCACTTCCTATTACCTCTTTTATTGGACTTCTTATTCCTCGTTCTATTCCTCGTTTCCATTGTAGCCGCTGCTTGACGGGAAGCGAAAACAGGCGGTCGGGCGCAAGGCCGGAGGCTGGTTCTCGCGCTCAAATCCACAGTGTGTGCGTTTCGTCTCTCACAAGTGTGATTGCGATCACGAACTTCCCGCTTCACTAACGATACAAACCAGTTACGGACGCCGCAAACGGGTCTGGATGTTGCCTTTGCTGTGTATTCTCGCGGCGCTAGTGGATTCCCATTAATGATTGCTCAATTGCCGCTTACTAGAATGGGCCCGCGCTCATGAATCCTAAATGGAACGGCCAGTTCTCCTGCTTCGACCTCGTCGCTCGCACCGGCGAGAAGAATGGCGAGGGCTCGCGCAGTGTAGTGCGAGTGCGCGATCTCGAAATCGGCGGCAATGACTTCGTGGTGATGGCTGGACCTTGCGCCGTCGAGTCTGAATCGCAGTTGTTGCGCACCGCGGAAGCCGTGGCCGCAGCGGGCGCGCGCATTCTGCGCGGCGGAGCTTACAAGCCGCGATCCTCACCCTACGCGTTTCAAGGCCTGGGAGTCGAGGGCCTTAAGATTCTGCGCAAGGCTCGGGAGCAAACGGGACTTGCCATCGTCACGGAAGTGATGAGCGAGGATGATGTCGACCTGATTGCGGAATATGCCGACATCATGCAGGTCGGGACGCGCAGCATGGAAAACTACGCGCTGCTGGAGGCACTCGGCAGCTGCGGACGTCCGGTGCTGCTGAAACGCGGGCTCACTGCGACTCTGGAAGAACTGCTGCGGTCGGCGCAAGTGATCGCGATGGCGGGTAATCTGCAGATCATCCTTTGCGAACGCGGCATTCGCACTTTCGAAACCGCGACCCGCAACACGCTGGATATTGCCGCCGTGCCGGTGCTGAAAACAGTTTCTCATCTTCCGGTCATCGTCGATCCCAGTCACGCTGCGGGCGTGCGAAGCCTGGTTCCTGTGCTTTCGCGAGCAGCGGTAGTGGTGGGGGCAGACGGACTGATTGTGGAAGTGCATCCTTGCCCGGAACAAGCTTTGAGCGACGGAAATCAGTCGCTGACCTTCGGCGAGTTCCGCGCCATGATGGACGACCTGCAACCCTATCTTGCGTTGCAGCAACTCGCGTTGCAAAAACTTGAATTGCTCAACTCTGAACTGCAAAAACTCGGAACTACGAGAAAAAGAACTGCAAACAAACGATCAGGCTGATCGGCCCGCGACTCCTCCCGATTGGAGGAGCGGCCTGATGTTGTGGCGCGCGACATCAGGATGTTCGATTCGATCCCTTCACCTATCACGACATACGATCCTGGCTTGCCTGCTTTCACTGGCGGCTTTCGGGCTCGCGCGGATTGCGATTGAAAGGACGACGGTAGAGGCGTCCAGTTCCGCGGATTCACCGTCATTCCTGTATACGGTGGCAAAGCGCTACGAGCCGCTGGCGTGGATGCATGGCGCGGAGCGCTTTCCATCCAGCGCAGCAATCTTCTTGCAAACCGCAGAGGGGCGGCACTCGTTGGTTCCGGGGTTCGCGGCGTCCGCCGATTCCGCAATTTCGTTCGACGGACAGCGTGTATTGTTCGCGGGAAGGGCGAAAGCTCAAGACCCATGGCAGATCTGGGAAATCGCGTTGGCCGGTGGAGAGCTGCGACGTGTGAGCTCTGGCAGCGAGGATTGCGTTCGTCCTTTTTATTTGCCCGAAGATCGCGTGGTGTACGCGCGGAAGATCAATGGGCGATTCGTGATCGAGGCCACGGACTTGGCTGGAGGAAAGCCGCTGGGCCGTGACCTACGGCCCGACGAATTTTCTGCCGACGGATGTTCTGCGCGATGGTCGCATCCTGTTTGAAGCCGCGTACCCGCTGGGTGCTGAGGCGACTCCTGAAATCTATACCGTGTATTCCGATGGCAGCGGAGTGGAGTCGTATCGCTGCGATCACAGCGCGGCGCACAACCAAGGCAAGCAAGTCAGATCGGGTGATGTTGTGTTTACTTCACGATCTGGCTTGGCGAAATTCACATCGTCGCGGGCGCAGGAACTTCACGTCGCCGCTCCCGCCGGAGAATACGCGGGCGACATCGCCGAGACCTCCGCGGGAGATTGGCTGCTGCCGTGGCGCAAGAACGCGAAAGCACCGTTTCAGCTTATGCTCTGGACTCCCGGCGCCGCCGCGCTGCGCGTCGCGTTAGCAGAGCAAGACTTCGATGTGGTGCAGCCAACGCTGATCACGGAGCGCGGAATGCCGAACCGCCATCCTTCTGGACTTCACGACTGGGCGAATGCCAACCTGCTCTGCCTGAACGCGTACACCTCGAAATACCGGTTCGCCGCAGGATCGATTCATTCGATGCGTCTCTACACGCGCGACGGCGCGGGAAACACAAAACTGCTGGGAAGCGCGCCGGTCGAGCGCGACGGATCATTCTTCGTTCACGTGCCGACTGAACAGCCGTTGCAGATTGAATTGCTTGACGCCGGCGGCAAGACGTTGAAGCGCGAATCGGGATTTTTCTGGATGCGCCGCGGCGAGCAGCGTGGTTGCGTAGGATGCCACGCCGGCCCGGAAACTTCGCCGGAGAATGCGGTGCCGATGATCCTGCTGAAATCCACGATACCCACCGATCTGACGGGCGCGACGGCGCACGACGCCGCAGGAGGAAATTAGATGAGCCTGCGAATTCTTGGCCTTCTTCTACTGTCCTCTTCCCTGCTGGCGCAGGCGCCGCAAGCGAGCGCGCCGAGCACCGTTCGATTCGAGGATGCCACAGCAAAGTCCGGCATTCAATTCACGCACAGCTTCGGAGCGCAGCAACTCGGCTCCCTGCTGGAAAGCACCGGCGCGGGCTGCGTGTGGTTCGATTACAACAATGATGGACTGCCCGATCTCTACGTGGCCAGCGGCAAGCCGCTTGAGGATGGGATGCATCCGTATCCGCTGAAGAAGCAGCCCGCGACTCCGCCGCACAATCATCTTTACCGAAACAATGGCAACGGAACCTTTACGGACGTCACCGAGCAGGCCGGCGTGGCGGCGAATATCTACGGCATGGCCGCGATCGCTGCCGATTTTGATAATGACGGCTTCGTCGACCTCTTCGTCACGGGTTACGGCAAGGCGATTCTCTACCACAACAATGGTGACGGAACGTTCACTGACGTAACCGCGAAGGCAGGCATTAAAGTCGATGGGTGGTCGATCAGTTCGGCGTGGCTCGATTATGATCGCGACGGCTGCGTGGATTTGTTCGTCGGAAGATATGTAAAGTTCGATCCCAAGTATCGCAATTACTACGCTGCCGATAATTATCCCGGCCCGCTCGACTACGCCGCCGAGACCAACCGTCTCTACCACAACAATTGCAATGGAACGTTCACCGACGTGACCGACAAGTCGGGAATCGGCGCGTACAAGGGCCGCACCATGGGCGTAACCGCCGCGGATTTTGACGGAGACGGCTATCCCGACATCTACGTCGCCAACGATAAGACGGAAAATTTTCTTTTCCACAATAAACATGACGGCACGTTCGAGGAAGTGGCGGGCGAACTCGGTGTGGCGTACGGACAAAACGGCGAGAACACATCGGCCATGGGCCCGGTGTTTGCCGACGTGGATGGCGATGGCCGCCTCGATCTTCTGGTGACCGATTCGAAATATAACCGGCTGATGCGCAACACAGGTGCCGAATGGATTCGAAGATATTGGGCCGAGTTCGGGGATTTCGCAAGCGACGGCACAGTACACGAGTTGGGGATCGGGCATCTACGACTTCGACAACGATGGCTTGCTCGACATTCTGATCTTTCACGGCGGATTGATTCATCTGGTGCCGCAGGAGCAGTCCCTGTTTCGAGGTCTGGGCAACGGTAAGTTCGCCGACGTGTCGCGCGAGGCCGGCTCTGCACTGGACGTGAAGACGGTTTCGCGCGGCGCCTGCTTTGCCGATTACGACAACGACGGCAAGGTCGATGCCTTCGTCGTGAACCTGGGTGCGCCGGGCACGTTGCTGCACAACGTGACGCAGAACAGCAACCACTGGCTCACGGTGAAACTTAAAGGGAAAAAGAGTAATCGCGACGGGATTGGAGCGCGACTGGAACTTCTGGCCGGCGGGCGGAAGCAAACTGCCGAGCGCATCGGCGGGATCGGGATATCTGTCACAGGACGACGGCCGCATTCACTTCGGTCTCGGCTCCGCCACCAAGGTGGAAAGACTCACCATCCATTGGCCAAGCGGGGCGGAACAGGTTCTGGAAAATCTCTCCGTCGATCGCGTGCTTACGGTGGAAGAGCCATAGATGAAAGCGCGGACCACACGCAGCACGAGTTTTCGACTGGCGGCCAAGATCGCGGCCGTTTTCGCCGCGGCGTTGCTGGCGATCGCGGCTACCCCTGCAGCGAAACAAGCACCATCGATTCCGAAGGAGCGCTACCTCTCCCCGGTCGAAATGCAATTTTCGCCGGATGGCCGTCTGCTCTACGTGGTGTGCCAGGACAGTGACGAGGTACGAATCGTCGATGTGCAATCCAGCAAGGTTGTGGGCGCGGTCTCAGTCGGGCATTCGCCGCGCGGAATTGCGATGTCGGCAGACGGGCGTCGCCTTTACATCGCGAATGCCTCGTCTGACAGCGTCTCTGTGATCGACACGACTACGTTGACCATCGTGCAGACGTTGCCCACCGGATTCGAACCAGACGGCGTGTTGGTCGATCGCGATGGGAGAGCGTTGTACGTCGCCAATCGTCTGAGCAACGACGTTTCCGTCATCGATCTCGCAACTGGACAAGAAACCAAGCGCCTTCTAGCGGGCCGTGGCGCTAGCTATCTCGCAATATCTCCCGACGGTAGGTGGATTTATTGCACGCACGTCTATCCGAATCCGGGTGCGTCCCGCACGCCGCCGGATTCGGAAATTACTGTGATCGAACGTCGCGCGCCAGACCGTCGTCGAGCGCAAACCGCTGCACAACGTTGCTGGAACGTTTCATCTGGCAATGTCGGCGGATGGCCGACTTGGCGTAGCGGCACAACTCCGCCCCAAGAATCTGATTCCGCTGGCGCATGTCGAACACGGCTGGGCGTTCGGAGATTCGCTGACCTTATTCGGCGAAGACGTTGGCGGAACCGTGCAGATTCCGATCGACGAACTCGACCGTTACTACGCGCTGCCGTGGGGTGTGGCGATCGCCCCCGACAAGTCCAAGATTTTTATCACCACAGCCGGATCAGAGAGCGTCACGGTAGTCGACGTTGCCCGCGTGCTCAAGACGATGCGAATGCGGCGGCAGCCATTTGTCAACGATCTTTCGGCGTCCGCGGACTACGTGCTGGCGCGGATTCCTGTTGGCCACAATCCTCGGGGTGTCGTGCTCTCACCCGACGGCAAGCGGCTCTACGTCGCCAATCGTCTGGACGACACTATCGCAGTGATTGATACGACCGCCGACAAGGTTGCATCGACCATCGACCTCGGCGGCCCGAAGAACGTCGACGCGCTCCGCCGCGGCGAGCGACTTTTCTTCACTGCTGGCTTCGCGTTTCAGGGACAGTTCGGCTGCTCGAACTGCCACATTGACGCCACCATCGACGGACTGCAATGGGATCTTGAACCGGACGGTTTCGGCAAAGACATTGTCGATAACCGGTCGCTGGAGAACCTGGCGGGCACCGAACCTTTCAAGTGGAACGGTGGCAACCCTGACATGCCGACGGAGTGCGGTCCGCGCACCGAAAAGTTTTTCTTCCGCTCGCAGAGTTTTACGCCGCAACAGCTTACCGACCTGGTGACTTTCGTCTACTCGCTTCCCTATCGCCCGAATCGTTACCGGCTCGCTACCGGAGAGTTGACGGCTGCGCAAGAGCGCGGGAAAGCGATCTTCGAACGTACGAAAGCTAAAAGCGGCAAAGCGATCCCGCAAGCGAATCAATGCGCGACTTGCCACAGCGGGCCCAAATACACCAATCAGCAACAGATTGACGTTGGCACGGGTAAGCCTACCGACCGTTCGCCGGTGATCGATGTGCCACAACTTTCCAACGTCGCGTATTCGGCGCCGTATCTGCACGATGGTTCGGCGCGATCGCTGGAAGAAATTTGGACCGTGTTCAATCCGAAAGATACGCACGGCGTGAGCAACGATTTAACGAAAGACGAATTAAACGACCTCATCGAGTATTTGAAAACGTTATGAAGAAACGAATCACGTTTACAACGCTCGCGGTGCTGGCGCTCCTCGCGGCGTCCCTGGCCGCACAGGACATGCCGCGGTTTCTCTGGGAGAATTTCACCATTGCCAACGGCCTGCCCGACAATCACGTCTTCTGCGTGCTGGTGGATGGAAAACGCATCTGGGCTGGAACGGAGAACGGACTTGGCCTGTACGAGAATGGCGCGTGGAAAGTGTTTCGTCCCGCCGATGGCCTGGCGCACCAGGCGGTGCTTTCGCTCGCTCTCGACAAGCGCACCGGCGACGTATGGGCCGGCACCATGGGCGGGCTGAGCCGCGTCTCGGCTGGCCGCATCGACACTTTCACTCAACTGAACTCCGGCCTGAGCAACGACGTCGTGTACGGAGTTGGCGTACTGGACGATTTTGTTTGGACCGCGACCGCTGCCGGCGCCAGCCGTTTCAACACGCGTACCGGCGAGTGGGCGCTGTTCAACGAGCGCAATACGCCCATGTACGAAATCTGGACTTACTCCGTCAGCCCAGCGAAGGACAAGGTTTATTACGCGGTGTGGGGCGGCGGAGTTCTGGAATACGACGTCAAGAGCGAGCGCTGGAAAGACTACAACGACCCCGACGGCGAAAACGAAATCGTGCTGATGAAAGATCAGGGACTGATTCACGAGATCACGACTTCGGTGAGCTATGTCGACAAGATTCTATGGGTGGCCACGTATTCTGGGGCAAGCCGCTATGACGGGCGCTACTGGCACAACTTTCTGACGAAAGACAGCGGCCTGCCCAGCAATTTTCTCAACCAGGTCAAGGCCATCGACGCCAATCGCGCCTGGTTCTCCACTGACAAGGGCCTGGCTTATTACGACGGCACGAACTGGGCCGTGTACCGTCCCGCACTCGACACACATAAACCGGAGATGCTGGTGCGCGATGCGGCCGGCGTGGTGAAGAAGATTCCGGTACAGAGCGCCCCTGCCCACAACTACATTCTCGGCGTTGACTTTCAAGGCGACGACCTCTGGGTGGCGACGGCCAAAGGATTGAGCCATGGCATCCGGCAGAAAAGTTCTGTGGAAACCGCACAGGTTGCGAGCACGAAACAAGTTTTGAGTACGCACAAGACAACTAGTAAATGAGGAGTCATTCCATGAATCTGCAGGAATTATTTGCGGAAGCAGCCACGGCGCCGGTAGTGAAACGGGCCATCACAAATCACTCGGCGCTGAACGAGGCTTACGACTACGGCAGCGCCTTTTCCCGCGGCATGCGGATCGATCTCAGCGGGCTCACGCTGCTGCTGATCTCGGGCACCGCCAGCATTGACGATGCTGGCCGGACCGTTCACGTGGGCGATCTTCGCGCGCAACTGCGGCGCACCTTCGACAACATCACAAAGCTGTTGGCCGCGGAAGGCGCGACGTGGCATGACATTGTGCGAACCACGTGCTACCTGCGCGACATTGAGCGAGATTATCCAGCATTCAACGACGAGCGGACAGCCTTCTACAAAGAACAGGGACTCGACCCGCTGCCGGCCTCAACGGGAATCCAGGCCATTCTCTGCCGGCCCGATCTGCTGATCGAAATTGAAGCAATTGCCATGTTCCGGCGCGAATCGCCTGTGGAGTAACCCCATGCGCATTGTGAGTGTCTTTGTTGTGCGGGCGGTGCTGGCCGGGGTACTGGCTTGCACCGCGTGGGCCCAAACTTCTGTTCCTTGTGCGTGTGGCCGCAATCCGCCGGGCCCACCGGCGCCTCGCTCGCTGAAGCCCTACACCGGTGCGCCCGAGGATCTGCGTCCGTTCTCGAAGTTCACCACTCCTTATTACGAGTACTATCAGGATCTTGTCGAATACAACGGCGCGGCGCGCGATGTCCCCGACCCCGATTTCAAGACCCTCGACGAGATTCGTATAGGATTTCTTGCGCCGCTCTACGACCATCCGGACCAGGTGCTCGGCAATCGCATGTTGAATGGCGCGACCATGGCGCTTGACGAAGCTAACGCATCAGGTGGTTACGGCGGCAAACCTTTCCGGCTGGTGACCCACAACGACTATGACAACTGGCAGATGAACACGTCTGCGGTTGCGGGCACTTCGAAAGATTCCGCCATCTGGGGCGCAGCCTCGAACGATGCCGTCAGGATGATCTATGACGACAAAGTCTGGGCTATGTTCGGCTCCATCAGCTCGGAATCCACGCATATCGCTCTGCGCCTCACACTAAAGGGCGAGACTCCGTTGGTGAACAGCGCTTCCACCGATCCAACGATTCCGGAAACTGCCATCCCTTGGTACTTCACCGACCTTCAAGACGATCGAGAGCAAGGGTACACGCTCGCTCGCCACGTCTACACCGAACTGGGATTCAAGCGCGTCGCGATTCTGCGAGTAAACGACCGCTACGGGCGTTTTGGTGTCGTCAAGTTCCGCGACGCATCCCGCCGCCTTGGCCATCCCGTGGTGATTGAACAAAAGTTCATGCGCGGGGACACCGACTTCCGTCGTCAGCTCCAGGTGATCGAAGATTCGCGGGTTGACGCAATCGTTCTGTGGACCGACATCGGCCCGACTGCGATGATCCTGCAACAGATGCAGGAACTGGGCATGAAGCAGCGCGTATTCGGCAGCCATCGCACCATCGGCGAGGAATTGATTAAGCTGGCTGGACCCGCGGCCGAAGGTTTCGAGGCCGTCTTCCCCTACGATGCAAACCGCACCGACCCGCGCTGGCTGGAATTCAACGCCCGCTACGAAGCGCGCTTTCATGAGAAAGCGGATCACTTCGCTGCCCTGGCATACGATCAAATGCAGATCCTGCGGGAAGCAATTTGCCGCGCCGGGCTGAACCGCGGCCGCATTCGAGATGCGCTGGCTGGGACTGAAACTCACCAGGGCGTCACCGGCGAAATGATTTTCGACCCCAACAGCAAAAACATAGCGCCAATGTTTCTGGCTCGCGTACACAACGGAGCGATCGACTATCGGCGCATTACCATGGAAAAACCGTATGCGCGTGTGGGCGAAGATGGCGTTCCCTACTGGGGACCATCCACGCCCGACCAGAAGGGCAGCGATCTGCAAATTGCAGTCTTCGGACCGCTTGCTGACCAGGCGGTGCGGTCGGCGGAAATGGTTCGTCTGCTCGGCGCGCTTCATAGTGCGGGTAAGCATGTGTCGCTGATTGCGATTCCGTCCGAGACATCGTGGGGTAAGGCTTCCAACGATCTAGTGAAGGCGGTTTATCAAGAGCATGCACTTGCTCTGATCGCGCTCGATCGCGCTTCCAGTCATCTCGCGGAACAGATCGCGGTGAAAGCGTTCGTGCCGGTTGTTGCCATTTCTTCCGACCGCGCGCTCACCTCAACCAATATTCCGTGGATATTTCGATTGCCTGAGGGAACTTCTCTGGAGCAGGCGGTGCGCAGTTTGTCTGCAGCGATCGATCAGGCGGGGACGAATCGAGGCAGGATTCGCGACTTCCTCGCTTCCGGCAGCGCTGTGGCTGGCGTGAGCTTCGAGCCCGGCGGCGAACTGAAGAAGTAGATCGCTCACTTTCCAATATCTTCATTCCACAGATCGGCGTTACGGCTGATGAAGTCGCGCATCATCTGGATGCACTGCGCGTCGTTGAAAACGACGACCTCAACCCCATGTTGTTTGAACAAGTCTTCCGCGCCGCGGAAATTCTGATTCTCGCCGATGATCATTCGGGGAATTCGATAGAGCAACGCCGTGCCGGCGCACATGATGCAGGGACTGAGAGTGCTGACCAGGGTCAATTGCGGCCAGTCGCGGCGGCGGCCCGCGTTGCGGATGCAAACTGTTTCCGCGTGCGCCGTGGGGTCGCCGCTCTGCACGCGCAGGTTGTGGCCCCGAGCAACGATCCGCCCCTCGGGATCGGCTAGAACCGAACCGATCGGCAGACCGCCCTCCTGCAGTCCCTTCCGCGCCTCTTCGACTGCCGCCTGCAACAACGATTGATCGTTCATGGTCTCTCGATGCGCTACGTCATGATCTCACCCGCATCCTACGGTACTCCCCGTGAAACCGCTTGACAACGAATTGAACCGCGACGCTTGACAACCCCGCGAGACGTTTCGTAACCTTCCGAAACTATAGTAAGGTTTGGAAGCAAAGCTCACACCTTCTTTCGCATGGCCGACCAATACCCCGTCTCGAAAACTTCCGCCGGCGATCATGCAACAACCGTGCCCCGCTCCATCACCCGCCGCGATTTTCTCAACGGCGTGAGCATCGCGGTTGGCGCCTCGCTGATGGCGGGCAGTCCGTGGCTGGAGGCCTTTGGCATTCCTGATTCTCCTTTCGCTCCGGAAAAAGATCCCGGTTACTATCCTCCGGCGAAAACCGGAATGCGCGGCAGTCATGATGGCTCGTGGGAAGTGGCGCACGACTTGCGTGATGGCAAAGAGTGGCCGGACGTTACAGCCGACAACGAAACCTACGATTTGATTGTGGTTGGTGGAGGCATCAGCGGACTCGCTGCCGCTTACTTCTTTCGCAAGTACGCGGGAGCGGATTCGAAGATCCTGATTCTCGATAATCACGACGACTTCGGCGGGCACGCCAAGCGTAACGAGTTTCATTCCGGCAATCGCCTGCTGATCGGCTACGGTGGCACGCAATCGATTGAAGCGCCGGCGAATTACAGCAAAGTCGCCAAGGGACTGCTGAAGGAACTCGGGATCGATGTTCAGCGCTTCTACAAGTATTACGATCAGAAACTGTTCCCAAGGATGAAGCTGGGTGAGGCAACGTTTTTCGACGAGGAGACTTTTGGCGAAGACCGCTTGATCGTGGAGGAAGAATCGTTACTGGAGAAAGCGTCGGATTATGTGAGCCCGCGTTACTCCGCGAAGGTCGCCGATCAACTTCCTATTGCGCCGGAAGCGCGGCGCGATCTGCTCCGGTTGCAAGATGCGAAGGTCGACTACCTGCCCGGCCTGACTCCGGAACAGAAGCGTGTCAAACTGATCCAGAAAAGCTACAAGGATTTCTTGCTGCAGGATGTGAAGGTGCATCCCGACGTGGCAAAGATTTTCCAGACCACCACTCACGACTTGTATGCCGTTGGCATTGATGCAGTATCGGCCTACGACTGCGCTGAATACGGCTTCCCCGGCTTCGGTGGGATAACCCTGCCGAAACGCCACTCCGGCGATGACGAGGAAGAAGAAGACGAGCCCTACATCTTCCACTTTCCCCGACGGCAACGCTTCGATTGCGAGAATGCTGGTGCGTTGGCTGGTGCCCGGTTCAGCTCCGGGCAGCACGATGGAAGATATTGTCACGGCGCGGATGAACTATGCGCGCCTTGACGATCCGTCGTCCAGGATAAGAATTCGTCTGAACAGTACCGCGGTGAATGCCAAGCATGTAGGCGATCCGCAGAACGCGAAGGAAGTTGAGGTCACCTACGTTCGCGGGGGCCAGGCCCGACGCGTGCGCGCTCCGTACTGCGTGCTCGCCTGCTACAACATGGTGATTCCTTATCTCTGCCCGGAAATGCCGGAGAAACAGAAAGAGGCGCTCGCTTACGCGGTGAAAATTCCGCTGGTTTATACCAATGTGCAGATCAGGAATTGGAAGTCGTTTCAAAAGCTGGGGCTGAGTTCCATCTACGCGCCGGGCGCGTACTTTTCAAACATTACGCTGGACTACCCGGTCTCGATGGGCAGGTATAAGTTTCCGGCTTCGCCCGACGAGTCGTGCGTTCTGCATTTGTTGCGCACGCCCTGCAAACCCGGTCTCCCGTGCAAAAACCAATACCGCGCTGGGCGCTGGGAGCTGTTCACCACGAAGTTCGAAACCTTCGAGCAGCATGTGCAGGATCAACTGGGGCGCATGCTCTCGGCTGGAGGATTCGATCCCGCGACCGACATTGAAGCCATCACAGTCAACCGCTGGCCCCATGGATATGCTTATGAATACAACCGGCTGTTCGAACCGCTCGATCGTCCAGCGGCGGAGCGGCCCTGCGTGGTCGGACGTCAGCCGTTTGGACGGATGACGATTGCGAACTCCGACGCAGACGGGCACGCGTATACGAACATCGCCATCGATCAGGGGCATCGCGCGGTCGAGGAAATCATGGCGATGCGGCACGCAGTCCCCGCCGGTTCGATCTAATATATAAAAGTGGGAACATTAGGACGCGCTGAATGTCTGCACTGAAAGTTGCCGGGCTGTTAAAGTAGGTCCTGTGGCAAAACCGAAACACGGCATAAAATAATCTGGCGGCCTGAGATGTTGCACCGACTACATTTCGGAGAGAGACCTCGGGTAAATCGCTATGCAGTTGTCGTGCTGGCTGTGTTCTCGTTGACTGTGAACCTGGCGACGCGTTATGTGTTCTTTTGTGGGCCTCCGGATCATGCGATTAAGGCCACCCAGACGCACGTAACGTCCGATGCGAAGAGGCAGCGTCTGGCCGACTGCGCCGACAACTGGATGCCTCCGCGATTCAGCTTGACGATTCTGCCCGCTCCTGGTTTCTGTGCTGCCATGGCACCAGGGGAACCGGCGCCACACTCCCTTCTGGAAGCGAGCCTTTACACACGCCCGCCTCCCGGCTAAATCCATCTCGGCAACCGTGTCCTCGGGTAAGAGTCCGCCGGACATTTCTTGAGTGGTTTCGCATCGTCAATTCTGCGCATTATTTTGGCAGGAGGACTTGAGATCCAACATCGCAAAAACCGCGAGGTGCAATCCATGCACCTGAAGCCCGTATTGGAGGTTCCTAGTGAAAGCAAAATCGTTCAGGACTATTCTCAACGGCGCTGTTGCTATTGCCATCGCCCTAGCAGCAAGTGCTGGCCGGCTGCAAGCTGCCCCGATTCCTGCGCAGGATCAGCCCGGCGCGCAAGCTCCCCCGTCAAGCCCGGCACCACCACAATCCGCACACTTAACTCCCGAACAGTTGCAGCAGTTGGTGGCGCCGATCGCGTTGTATCCGGATGCCCTGGTGGCGCAGATCCTTGCGGCTTCCGCCTACCCGACACAGATTGTCGAGGCCGAACGGTTTCTGCAGGAGAATCCCAACCTGAAGGGCAAAGAATTGGGCGATGCGGTGGACCAGCAGGACTGGGATCCGAGCGTGAAGGCCTTGACGCAGTTTCCCTCGGTGCTGGCAAACCTGGACAAAGATCTGTCCTGGACTTCCGAGCTTGGCGACGCCGACGTCAACCAGCAGGCGGACGTTATGGATGCTGTTCAGTTCATGCGCCAGAAAGCGGAAGAGGCGGGTCATTTGCAAACGACACCGCAACAGACGGTGACGAATCAGGGTCCGGAGGTCGTGATTCAACCCTCGGACCCGGATGTGGTTTATGTTCCGGACTACGATCCTGAATTCGTCTACGGGTACCCAGTCGGGCTATGGCCGGGATTCTACCCCTGGTGGGGCGTCGGCGGTCCGTATCTTTCCTTCGGAGTGGGATTTGGAATTGGTCCCTTCTTCGGATATGGCTGGGGCTGGCATGGCTGGGGCTTTGATTGGCATGGCCGCGGCCTGATGTATGGTGGCGGCCGCTATGGCTTCCATAGCCGCGCGTTCTACGACCGCAACGCTTACTTCCACGGGAATTTCAGAGGCTACGCGCCCTACGGACGCGGGGATCGCTTCGCGCGTGGGTTTGCCGGTTCCGGCCGCGCCGGTGGATTCCACGAACCTGGCCGCGGCGGCGGATTTAGCGGTGGCCATGCCGGCAACTTTCACGCCCCCTCCGCCAGGGGTTTCTCCGGAACGCGCTCCGGTGCCTTCAGCGGACTCAACCGCGGTGGAGAGACGCGGGGCTTTTCCTCCCGAGGAAGGTCGAGCTTTGGTGGCGGCGGCATGCGTGGCGGCGGTGGTATGCACGGCGGAGGCGGACACGGTGGCGGCAGGCGGTAGCCAAGCTGTCGATTGGCAAAGGTACATTTCAGATCTGGCGTGTGCCGGAAAGGACATCCAAGTTATGACGTTGGAAACATGCTCTTTCAGAAGATATCGTTGTGGCGTCTGCCGCCTGGTTACGGTCGCCATTCTCGCGACCGGAGGTGTCATTTCAACCCTGGCGCTGGCACAATCGGCTCAAAAACCTGCGCCCAGCAAAGGGATATCCACGACCCGAAAGTCCAGCGAACCGCAGGCTGGGCAACAGACATTTTCCTCTGCGGCGGAAGCGGCCCAAGCGCTGTTGACCGCGGTTCAAAATGATGATCAGCCGGCGTTATTGAAGATTCTCGGATCGAATGCCAAGGATCTTATTTCTTCCGGCGACGAAGCCGAAGACAAGGACAACCGAGATCAGTTCGTCCAGAAATACCAGCAGATGCATCGCCTGGTAATCGAGCCCGACGGTACCACCACCCTCTACGTCGGCGCCGAAAACTGGCCCACGCCTATCCCCCTCGTCCATAAAGGCAGCTCGTGGTATTTCGATACTGCGGACGGGAGACAGGAAATTCTGTATCGCAGGGTTGGGAAGAATGAACTGACCGCGATCCAGGTCTGCCGCGAACTGGTCGACGCGGAAAAGGAATACTACGCCCAGCCCCACGACGGCGGCCCTCCCCAGTATGCGCAGAAAATGTTCAGCGATCCTGGCAAGCATAATGGGCTTTACTGGGAAGCATCTTCCGGCGAACCCTCCAGTCCGATCGGCCCTCTTGTGGCAGCGGCTGCACAGGAAGGCTATGGAGACGCGGCCAATCAGGAACGCCAGCCTTTCCAGGGTTACTACTTCCGCGTCCTGAGCGGCCAAGGTGCGAAGTCCAACGGCGCAGAAGGCAGTTACATTGTCGACGGAAAGATGACACGCGGGTTCGCCTTCGTGGCCTATCCAGCCGAGTATCGATCTTCGGGAATCATGACGTTCGTTGTGAATCAAGACGGAGTCGTCTACGAGAAGGATCTCGGCCCCAAGACGGCGGAGATCGCAAAGGGGTTGAGTCGATACAGCCGGGATTCAACCTGGCGCAAAGCAGATTGAGAGTCCAGCATTCCGGGTCCGAAAACCGGTGAGGCTAGGTGTTCGTCTCGCGCCAGTCTGTGAACGGGCACTTGCAGTGGCGCACTGTCGCTTGAAGGATCGCGGGTATGACTGCTCGTCTGTCGTACCCGCAACGGCAGTCACTTATCGGTATCGGGAAGCGTTCACTCCGACAAGGCGATCAGCGAACTGCCGCAACCAGCGGGCTGAAGTCCAGGATGTCATGAAGCTCCTTTAACGGCGGATGCTCGAGGCCTTGGAGCGTGGTGAGCCTGGCGACGATTCAACAGCACATTACCAAGCAAGACTGCGAAGGCTGCTATCGAAAGGAACCAATAGATTCGATAGCGTTCCAAATCCAACTCCACGAGCGATACCATCAGGAAAACAAGAATCGACACGCGCTTCATATCGTCCCCTTCATCGATACCTCCGGTAGTTTTGTAGCATGCGCATGATCCAAGCGCGATTCGCCGGACTGTTCCTCAAGACACACCGGGACAGCGACGCCGCGCCGGGAGGAAGCGGCCGTGTCAGCGGGAAGGCGGTGGCCGGTTGTAGAGCTTTTCGTCGAGACGCAGGCTTGGAAGTCGCAGCCACACCGTCGGCACACGCGAAGCGAATTCGGAGACGAGCAGCGGAGCAAAATGGAGAGTCGGTGGCGCCCACGAAGTCGCGCCGCGATCCAAGTGCTGACGCAGGGCGTGTGGGGAATTCGACTGCGCCGTTACCCGTGGCAAAACCTGGATGCGAAAAGTACGCGTGACCAGGCTGGCGGTCAGTGCTGCTATGGTAAGAACGATGAGTAAGAGACGAATCGAGGGGATGGTCAGTCGCGCGTTATGATTCTTCCCCATTCTCACCCTGTGACCGCAAGGCCGCATACCGCGCAATCGTACGTACGTTCTAGAGATGTACAGCGGCTAACTATGGTTTCATGAAATGACGCTGGGGCAACATGTTTCTTTGGCGAGGCACGGGCATTTTGTCCCACTTGTCAGATTTGATGACTCGCGAAAAAAGCGCTCCGGCCAACCTAAGTCGCAGTATAATCATCGATAATTACAGGGTGGGGTTCACGTCATTGAAAAGGCATCCCTGGAACCGCGGACGCAAGACAATCGGGACTCGGGTGTTTCTTGCATTCGCCGCTCTGTTCGCGCTTCTGGTAGTCCGAACCGCCACACCGAATTTCACTAAGCCGCTCTCTGTTCACCACTCCTCGGTCAATACAGTCTCCAGCCACACTCAGAGGCCTCATTTTGATTCGGACGGATGGCAGTGGAGCGCTCCTGTCGGCCATTTTCTGCCGTTCCCACCCGTTTCAGAATCGGCGCATTTGACTGCCGCCTCTCAACCTTGGTCGGCCTTACAAACCAAGGGCTTCCACTATAACCGGCCACCTCCCGCGATCTAATCGTTTCCAGTTCAACCATCGATAGCGACCTACGACCTTCATAGATCTCTAGGCCGCGTGGTTGCGCAAGTACCGGAGGCCGCCCATGGTTCACCATGAGCGGCAGGACGTGTGAACTGGCGGTAAAAGCTGGTCCATCGTGCCACATCTCCGGCGAAGTGCGGATTTGGAGGACGGTAATGGCTAAGCTGCTGCGAACACACGCAAGGACCGGAGCAAATCGTTCCACGGATTGGGACCATCACCCGCGAGTGAAACTTGTTTCTCTCGGAGTTGGAGTCGTCGCCTTTCTCGCCACGGAATTCATGCATTACCTGCTGGTGCCGGATCTTGGGCGTCACTGGGAGCGATTGCTGGCGGAAGGCGTGTCCGCGGTCGTGGTCGCACTGCTCACGGCGAGACTCATGCATGCCGCGAACCAGCGCCGGGAAGCTGCGCTGTTGCGGATGCAGGTCATTTCGGACATGAATCATCACATTCGCAATGCTCTGGCGGCAGTTACCTTGACCACTGACTCGATCCAAAACCAACAAAGCATTCGTGTGATCTCGGAGAGCGTTGACCGTATCGAATGGGCACTGCGAGAAATCCTGCTGCGACCGAGACCCCTGCCGGAACAAGAGCAGGACCGGTTGCGGTATTTCCAATCACAAAACATGTCAGCGCGCGTAGTTCAGGAGCATACCAATGAGTACCGTTAGAGTTCTTTGCGTTGAGCATCATCTTGAGTATCTGGACGCCCTGAAGTACATGCTGGAGACGGCTGGTTATGAAGTTGTATCCGCAACTTCGGGAAGCCAGGGTCTCTCGATGCTCATGAAATACCCCATCCAAGGCGTTCTGTTGGAATACGACTTGCCGGACGCCACAGGCGCGGCGGTGCGGGCTGAGATGAAACGGGTCAAGCCCGACGTTCCGGTTCTGTTGTTTGCAGGGATCGGGAGCCAGACCCCATTTCTGCTCCGGTTCTTCGATTCATATCTCCGCAACACGGAGAGACCTGAATGGGCGTTTCATGACTTGGACTCGTGAGCCTTGCGAGCCAAGGACAACACTGGTCGGAGATCCCGTGACAGGGCTCCAACATATGTCCCCAACCTTGGTGGCACAACGGAGGAAACAGACCATGGAGCGGTTCGACATTGAGCAATTGCGACAAAGGCTAGAAGTGCAGCGGCAGGAAGTCCGGCAGTTCCTAAGCCGGGTCGAACACGAAACCCGATCGCTGGATATCGACTCCGCACACGACAGTGCAGACCGGTGCGTCATCAGTTTATCGAAGGAGTCCTTGTTCGAGAGGAGCAGCCAACGAAGAACCCTTTTGCGCCTGATCGATGCAGCGCTGCGGCGCATCGAAGATGGCACATTCGGAGTATGTGTCACTTGCGGGGACAATATCCAGGATCGGAGGTTGCAAGCTTTGCCGTGGACGCAGTTCTGCCTGCGGTGTCAAGAAGCGATCGAGGAGGAGGTTGGCGCCAATGTGTCTGCCCGGATCCCCTCTTCCGCCGCCGCGACTTGGAGGCGAGCCGGATAAGCGCTTTTCCTGTTCGCGCAAGGGCCCGTCGGGCGCCTCCCGACAGATAAGGAGATGAGGTCGATGTCCCGCGAAGCAACGGCGGAGTCTAGAGACGCCGAGAGCCGTGTAGAGTCGCGGCCCCAAGCAGTGGGCGACCGCGAATCACCGGCTCGGCCAGATCCCACTCGCTACGTAGGGACACCCGCTCTCGGCACTTCCAGAGCCGCCCACGCTGCGGGGATCGCTTCCACCGGTCCAGCGAATACGATCATCGACAAGCGCCGGCGCAGGTTTGTTTGGAGTTGCATCGTGGGCTTCCTGGCGGCCTGGTTCATCGCGTTCTTTCGATTCTTCTTGCCTCGCGTGCTCTTTGAGCCAGCCACCGTTTTCAAGATTGGTTATCCCGGTGATTACGCTTTGGGCATCGATGAAAAGTGGCTGCAACGCTATCGAATCTGGGTGGATCGCACGCCGGACAGGCTATTCGTCATCTATGCGCGTTGTACGCACTTGGGCTGCACGCCCGATTGGAAGCCATCTGAAAACAAATTCAAGTGCCCGTGTCATGGCAGTGGTTATGACAGCGAAGGGATTAACTTCGAAGGGCCGGCTCCCCGCCCCATGGATCGTGCGCGGATTGAACTTGCTCCCGACGGCCAAATTCTTGTGAACGTAGGTCGCCTGTACTCGTGGCCCAAGGGCCAGCGCGATCAATTTAACGACCCAGGAGCTTACTTGTCCGCCTGAAGACGAACAAAGGGGATCCAGAAGCGAGAAGTGAAGGATGGGGCTGGAAAGGATGTGGAAGTTGGTTCACAGATTAGAGCCACGATTATGGACGCAAACCACTCTAGATGGAGGTCACTATGAAGAAGCTGGTTGCTGTTGTAGCCGTCTGTTGGATTGGTGTGCTCGTCGCTCCTGCTTTCGCACAACAGGTTGATCTTGCCTTTGCTGGAGGATCGCTCTTTTCTCCGGGGAACAGCTTTAGCGGCGGAAACTTTCTGCCCGGCGAGGGAGGCGGTGCGTTCTTAGGATTCAACGGGGACGTTTTGTTTAAGGGGAATCTGGGGGTGCAAGCCGAGGTGAACTGGAAGGCGAGCCAGGGCCTGTATGCTGGCCAACTCCCTTACCGGCCATTGTTCTACGACTTCAATGCCATCTACTCACGCCGCTTCAGTAAGTACATCGGCGCCGAGGCGCTCGGCGGAATCGGGGCGGAAAGCGTTCGGTTTTATCAAGGCAATTATAACTGCGACATCTACGGGAACTGCTCCGATTACGTGAGCAGCACCCATTTCATGGTTGACGTCGGCGGAGGCATTCGCTTCTACCCGTACGGAAATTTCTTCGTCCGGCCGGAGGCGCGTCTTTACCTCATCAACAACAACGTCGAATTCAGTTCCGGTCACCTGGTTCGCTATGGCGTCTCGATCGGCTACACCTTCGGGGGAAACAAGCCGTGAGGCTAAAATGTGTACTCGGGTGAACCAAAGAGATCGGGGGTGACAGCATGAGGACCATCGTCTTCGTGCTTTTGTTGACGGCAGGATCGTTTGCGCAGGACACCATCCCTGGGGGAACGATCTTGCCGCTTCAGTTGAATTCCGCGCTGCGATCGAACCGGGCCAGCGCCGGGGACCGGATCAGTGCCCGAGTCATGCAGGACGTACCCTTGTCGGGCGGATTGAGAATTCATGCTGGCGCCAGGGTTATCGGTCATGTGGTCTCCGCCACACCGGCAAGTAATGGAAAGGCTGCTGAGATATCGTTGCGCTTCGACACCTTAGTAAGTGAGAAAAAACGATGGCCGCTGACAACGAATCTGCGGGCACTCGCCACCATGATGGACGTGTCCGAAGCGCAGATTCCGGACAGCGGACCGGATCGCGGGACCTCCGAATATAGCTGGACCACGGAACAGATCGGAGGGGAAGTCGACTATCGCGGCGGCGGCGCCATCGTCCACGCGTCGGAAATCGTCGGCTATTCCGTACCCGATGGCGTGCTGGTTCGCGCCGTTTCCAAGCCAGGCGAGAAATGCCGCGGCGAAGTCGATGGTAACGACCAACCCCAAGCGCTGTGGGTGTTCGCTTCTGACGCCTGTGGTCTTTACGATTTCCCCGACCTTACTCTGCCGCATGCGGGTCGGACTCCTCCGCTTGGCGAGATCACATTGCAGTCGAGTAAGGGCAACGTAAGCGTACGAGCTGGCAGCGGGATGTTGCTGCGAGTAAACGGTATTGCATCGCGAATTCCGAACTGAGGGCGCTATATATCGTCTGACGATATGTCGCGAGCATCGTATGACCTGACAACGCCATCTAATGTAGGTGAGAAGACTAGAAGGAGATGACGTATGCGGCTGCCAAGGTTTGGAGCAATTGTAAGCTTCGTCCTGGCCGCGATTCTAACTGCACCCGCGTGGGCGAGCGAGGCGAGCGCAAAGTCGGCGGTACCGGGAACTCTCAATTATGTTGAAGGCCAAGCCTCCATCGGCGATCAGGCCCTCGACTCGAAGTCAATCGGCACGGCAGAACTGCAGCCGGGCCAGTCGCTGGTTACGGAGAAGGGCAAAGCGGAGGTTTTGTTGACGCCCGGCGTCTTCCTGCGAATCGGCAATAACAGTTCCGTAAAAATGATATCGCCCAGCCTCACGGACACGGAGGTTGAGGTCGACCGGGGGCACGCAATGTTGGAAGTCGCCGAGATCCATCCGGAAAACAGCATCCGAGTCGACGATGCCGGTACAACTACGCAACTGTTGAAGACCGGGTTGTATGACTTTAATCAGAATCAGAGAGAGATGCGCGTTTTCGACGGCAAAGCATTTGTAGAGAGCGGCCATGAACATGTCGACGTGAAGGGTGGGCGTGAAATTACATTGGCTAGCAATGATTTGTCGAAGCCTCGTAAGTTCGACAAGAAGTCCTACGAAGAGGGCGATCTGTTCCGCTGGAGCAGTCTGCGGTCGGGTTACCTGGCCGAAGCCAACGTCGATGCGGCTGGCATGTACGCCCAGGATGGTTGGGGCGACCCGGGCTGGTGGGGAGCCGATTGGTATTGGGACCCGTGGTTTGACGCCTTCACTTTCATCCCGGGCGACGGGATTTTTTACAGCCCATTCGGCTGGGGTTTCTATTCTCCCTGGTGGGTCTATCAGTCTCCGTTTTACGGGTACGGATACGGATATGGATACGGCCGCGGGGGCCGCTACGGAAACGGACACTTCTACCATCATTTCAGCGCAGACTCGCGCAACTGGGGACCGGGGTCTCACTATATCGGAGGGCATAATTACGCCCACGGTATCTATCGTGGACCGGGATCCACGGGCAGCGGTTTCCATTCCGGACGCATGGCCGGGAGTTCCGGACGAGGCTTCGGACGATTCGGCGGCGGCGGATTCCACGGCGGCGGTGGTGGGGGGTTTCACGGAGGTGGCGGCGGGTTCCATGGAGGTGGTGGTGGGTTCCATGGTCGTTGATCGATAACGATTAGGACCCCGGCCAGATAACTTGCAAGCAATCGCGGCGGAGGAATTCGTTTCGGTTTCGTTTCAGCTCAAGCCCGACGCTGACGACAAACTGGAGAGCGTCTCCGCCGCGGCGGAGGGGAAAAAGTTGCGGTAAGCGCTGCTTCGAGAGTTCAAAAGGAGGAAACCTGAAATGAAAAGCCTGAAGTACTTCACACTTATCTCGACACTTATCTTGGTGTTTCCGGGTTGGGCGCTGGCACGAGGTCAAAACCAACTTTCGGTAGACCTTCCTGACTCTGTGCGAGTCGGCAACTCCGAACTGAAAGCCGGTAGCTACAAAGTGGAATGGCAAGGCGCCGGTCCGGCGGTGCAAGTTACATTCCTGCAACACGGCAACACTGTGGCTACCTCGCCAGCGACGCTAAAGACGAATGATAAGCAGGTGGTTCAGACCGGCGTCGTGATCGACAGAATCAGCGGCAGTACGAAGGCGCTCGAGGAGATCGATTTCGCTCACCAGAAAGAGGCGCTGGTGTTTGTTCCGGATGCGAAATAACAACGTCGTTGACTAAACGACCCCTTCCGTAAGAACACTACTTTCGGAAGGATCAAGGGCAGATGGGAATGGCCTGGCCAGAAACCGGTAGTGGGCTACTTGAAAGTAGCCCACTACCCAGAAACCTCCTGGGATAGGGGCGACAGGCGGCTGGAGTATGATCGAGTTGCCCTATTCTCAGTATTCACGGCAGTTCTGTGCAAACCGCGGAACTTTTTCGCGCATCGGTTGTTATAGTAGGGGTTGAGATCGTGCAGAGGGCCACCATGCGTCACCTCGGCTACTTCGTTTCCTCGGTTATTCTGGTTAGCCTCTTCCTTAGCGGTTGCGGAAATCACAACGACTGTAACGGTCGGAATCGGAACCGGAGCGAGTGTATCGGTACGAGCGGCGGCATTAGCGGCGGCTCCGGTACGTCAGGCGGAACCTCGGGAGGTACATCGGGAGGCACATCGGGAGGCACCTCTGGCGGCACTTCCGGTGGTACTTCGGGCGGCGGCTCCGGAGGATCTGGTGGATCCGGTGGCGGTTCTGGAGGATCCGGAGCTGTCGTCGGTCCGGTCACGGCAGACTCTCGGTTCCCCGATTCCGACAGCACTTATCGTGCTGGCGCATTTCCTCCCGGACCATACCAGGGCGTCGTAAACGGCGGGCAATCCCGCGCTGTGGTTGGGGCCAGGGTTTATGTACTTCAAGTCAACTCTGGAACGTATGGCAATTCGTCGGTGTCGCTGCTGACATCGGCGACCGGCAATCCAGCCGATTCTATTGGCCACTACGTGCGCACAGGCGAATATGGCGGCTTCTCGATTGCCGGCGACTACACCTGCACCGCCGGCCAGCAGGTCTATCTTTATACCCGAGGCGGCAACAGCGGTGATGATGGGCCGAACGCCGCCATCGGCCTGATGGCATCTCTCGGCACTTGCCCGCAGTCGGGAAATTTCGATGCTGCTGTTCCCTTCATCTTCGTTAACGAAGTGACGACCGTGGCGGCGGCTTATGCGATGGCCGACATCGCCACTGACGCAACCCATGTCATTGCTTCCGCGAAACCAGTCGGCGGCACTGGCATGGCCAATGCCGCCGACCTGGCCAGCATCACCACCGGATTCGCCAACTCTACTCTGGCTTCCAACCAGGTCCCACGGACCAAGATTCACACCCTGGCAAACATCCTGTCGGCTTGCATTAACTCCAATTCGCCGGCTTCGGTCAGTTGCGCAACTCTCTTCAGTAACGCGCGGAGCAATGGCGCCTCTGGAACTGCACCTGAGGAAACGGCCACTGCCGCTATAAATATCGCGCGCAATCCTCACGCCAACATCGCCGCCCTCTATGGCCTCCAGCCCAGGGTCTCTACTCCTTTCCTGCCGGCTCTTGAATCTGCTCCGCCGGATTTCGAGATCTCCCTGGCTGCTGAGACTTCGAACCACTCTGTCGCATCATTGTCACTGCCCCCTAACCGCTAACTTGAACCAATGCTGAGGAAAGACGCGAGCTGGCCCGGAAGGGACCAGTTGCGTCGCCGGAACGAAGTTTGTGACTGAGGTGAGAATGTGACAGATAGGCGGCACTCTCAGAATGGATAAGGCATTGGAAAGGGATCTCCGACGCACGCCGGAGATCCGGTAAGAATCATGCTTGAACTCGCGGTCTACAAGGTCCCGGCTACTGGGCTGAACCGCTCTTGACCGCGTATCCAGAGGGGACTGAAAGCCAGGATGAATCGGGTTCTCCCCGCGTAAGATTCGTGACCTGGAGGGTGACCTCCCCTAACTGGGGAGTACTTCGGACTACGTTGAGGTCCATGTGTAGATCGGGGGAGTACCAGACATCCGTGTGAGTGAGCGCGATGCGATTAGCGCCGGCATTCGATACAGTCTCGCGCGTACCCACCACCGGCAAATCGTCCATCGTCTGCTGCCCAAGGCTCTCACGCGTGACGTTGCCGGGACTATTGGAAAGCGTGCCGTCGGAGCTTCCCAGAGGAATCCGCGGATAGAAGGCGGAGGTGGCGCAATTCATGGAAGCCTTGGTGCAAACGGTGCGCGTGTCGGAGACCGGGTCGAGGATCGTGAAGGTGCGCAGAGGGGGTTCGTCGTTCGAATCCGCGGGAACGAACTCACGAGTTTCGCGGCGAACGCGCCCCTGAGAGTCGCGGGCCACTACCGTGTAGTACTTCCGCGATGACGTGCCGCCGCCCACCAGCGGCTCGTTCCAGGTGACGACGACCTTTGCCGTAAATGGGGCATTGGCGATTGCGGGTATCTCAATACCCTCGATATGGGCGCGAACGGCGCCTACCGACGCCGAAGACTGAGCGACAGCCTGAGTGACCGTGAACGCAACACAAAGGGAGATACCGAGCAGAATAAAGGAACGCATAGGAACGCTCCGCGCGGACGATTAAAGTATCCCACACTTAGAATAGATGCGGCAACCGCCTGAACTGCCGCCCGTGCCGCAAGAAATCAATGCACAAGCCGGCCGCATTGCCCGCCCGACCGGCCTGGGATCGATTGCCTCTGGCTGCATTTCCGTGGTTTGTGGCACACTCTTCGTGGTACCTGCGACCCAGTGCTTTTGAGGGGAGTCCGAACACTCATGTGGCCTCGCCGGGTTAAGACGTTATTCGCCTTTGCAACGTTGTTCCTTTTCGGATGTGCGTCACTCGCTGTACAAGCGCAGAGAAGTGATGCGAGCCAGGGCGCTCAGCGGTTCATGGAGTATTGCGCCGGCTGTCATGGAGCCGATGCCAGGGGCGGCGACAAGGCTCCGCCGCTTGTTTCTGCCTCGAACTCCACTCATCTGTCCAACTCGGAACTATTTCGAATTGTGCATGACGGGACAACGGGCGGCATGCCTCCCTTCGCCCAGATCGGCGATGCAAACATTAGGGCCGTGGTGGAGTTTCTAACCCGACTCAGAGACAATACATCCGCCATCGACACATCGGCGGACGCAGCGGTCACGGGAGACGTGGACGCGGGTGGCGCCCTGTATTTCGGCAAAGCGCAATGCTCCACCTGCCACTTGATGCAGGGTAAGGGCGGGTTTATGGCGAGGAATTTGACAGCTTATGGCCGGACGCGCACGGCGGATGAGATCCTGCGCGCCATCACGACTCCCGACACTCCGCTCGTGCCCTCTTCGCAAGTAGTGACGGTGACGACCAAGGCTGGGCAGAAGCTGACGCGGGGCATTGCGAAACGAGGACAATTTCAACCTGGCTCTACAGACCGAAGACGGCCGCTATCATCTTCTGGCGCGGAGCGACGTGACTGATGTCCAATACAGCGAGCACTCTCTGATGCCGCGTAACTACAGCACGCGGCTTTCTTCGAAGGAACTGAATGACATTGTGAGTTTTCTCATTGTCACGAGCAGGAGTCCGCGCCCTGATAAAGTGGAGGGCCGATAATTCGCCGGGCAGCGCTCACCATGACAAGACCGCAATCGATCCCGATGCGAATTGATAATCGTATAGTCAGAGCCCTAGTGGCCGCGTACCTGCTGATGGCGATGTGCGCCGGAATTGGGTCCGCACAAACCGCAAACTCTGAAACGCATTCTGCCGCCAAACACGCAATGCCTCCGGACGACGGCAATGGCTTGATCAACGTCCAGCAGAGCGACTTGCTTCAGACGCATGTTACAGACAATTGGGTTTCCTACAATGGCGATTACAGTGGCGCCCGTCACAGCAGCCTGACTCAGATCACACCGGGCAATGTTGGCCGGCTGGCTGCACAGTGGGTGTTCCATCCGCGAACGGTCAGCCCTCTAGAAGTCACTCCCATAGTCGTCGCGGGAGTCATGTTCGTGACCAGCGCCAATGATGCATACGCGTTGGACGCGAAGACCGGCAAAGTGTTGTGGCACCATGTCCGCGCCATTTCCCAGGGTCTGGTGGACGACCCTGCCCAGCATCACAATCGTGGCGTGGCCATACTGGGCACCCGCGTTTACATGGAGACGGACAACGCACACTTACTGTGTCTTGATGCGCGCTCGGGACACCTGATTTGGGAAGTGGAGTACGCGACCGGCAACAAGAACTACGGCGCTACGAGCGCTCCGTTGATCGTGAAAGACAAAGTGGTGGTGGGTATTTCAGGTGGAGATGACGGAGTGCGCGGATTCCTGGCCGCCTTCGACGCAGAAACAGGCGAGGAGAAATGGCGCTTCTGGACCATCCCCGGGCCTGGCGAGAAGGGAAATGAGAGTTGGCCGGGAGACAGCTACCTGCATGGTGGAGGCACGACATGGATGCCGGGCACTTACGACCCCGATCTCAACACACTCTACTGGGGCACCGGCAACCCCGCGCCGGACTACGATGGCAGCGTTCGCCCCGGCGACGACCTGTACACCAGTTCCCTGCTGGCGTTGGATCCTGATACGGGCAAGTTGAAGTGGTACTTCCAGTTCAGCCCTCATGACTTGTATGACTACGATGCCGTACAAACGCCAGTAATTTTGAACACAATATACAAAGGTCAACCGCGCAAGTTGATTGTGACGGCCAACCGTAATGGATTCCTTTACATCCTGGACCGCACCAATGGGCGATTCCTCTTCGCCAAACCGTTCATGAGCACTCAGAATTGGGCCAAGGGCATTGACGAAAACGGTCGGCCCATTTTCGCTGGCCTTACACCCGACAAGAATGGCGTTCGCGTCTGTCCGGCCAATGGCGGAGCTACGAACTGGTACTCGCCCAGCTACGATCCGGCCACTCATATGTTTTACTTCCGCTCGTATGAAGCATGCGCGGTGATCCAGTCGAATACAAAGCCTTTCGAAGAGGGGAGAAATTACTACGCCAGTGGTGTGCGAGCCGTGGATGAAATCGGCCAGGGTTATATCCATGCCTTTGACCTGAATACGCTCGACTTTGCATGGCGCGATCTCCAGATCGGCAGGAACAAAGGTTGGGGTGGAGTGATGTCAACGGCAACGGGCCTGGTTGCGTACGGAGACGACGCCCAGAATTTTGTAGTTCTGGATGGTCGTTCGGGCAAGCCTTTGTGGCACTTCCACGTTGGTCAATTGATCCATGCGTCCCCCATGAGCTATGCCGTCGATGGGAAGCAGTATTTCGCGATTGCGGCGGGAAGCGATGTGTTTTCGTTTGCGCTTCCGTGATTTTCACTGGGCGACAGATCCTGATTTCGCGGGTTTTCTACGAAGGGAAGCCTCGTGGATTTGCGCAGTCTTGCGAGATGAAACGGGATCAATCGGAATGAGACGTGGGGCCCACTCTTCGAAGAATGGTTCTTATCTTTTCAAGTGGACTGGGGCGTGGCTTTCGGAAGGCGAGGCTTCCTGGGACAACCACGGTAATCTCGGTTCCGGAACTGGTGGAACTGACGACCGCGAGCTTCCCGCCGATGCGGGCGGCCCGCTCGCGCATTCCCTGAAGGCCGAAGTGCCCATCCTTGCCCTGTTGAGCGAGGGAGGGGTCGATGCCAACGCCGTTGTCCCGGACGAGCACGACAAGGTCATGTCCGTACTTCAATCCAACTTCCAGGCGGCTGCCCCGCGAGTGCATACATGCATTGCGGATCGCCTCGTAACCAATTCGGTAAACCTCGTCGCGGACCACGGGGTGCATTTCTCTTGCGTTTCCGGCCAAAGAAAACGAGGCTTCCATCGGACTTTGCAATCGGCATTCATCGGTGGCTCGGCGGAAGGCTTCCGCGAGATCGTTCCTCTGCGTGGTTGAGGTGCGCAGCGAATTCAGCGCGGCTCGCCCTTCTTTGACTGCCTGTTCCAGCCACACCGACAACTGTTCCATGGCTCGTCGCATTTGGACAGGGTCGGACGATTTTTCCAGCGCATCTTCAGCAACCAGCTTGCTGCCTTGAAGAGTTTGCAGGAAGGTGTCATGAAGTTCTCGCGCCATACGAGTCCGTTCCGCTAAGCGCTCATCAAACCGGGCGCTGAGAGATTTGCGAATCTGCTGCACTCGAACGCGGTAAAAAGCCCCGGCCAGGACGATGCTGCCTAGGAGCACAGGAAAGCAGGAACCATCCGGTCTGGTACCAGGCAGGCGCGATGCTGAAATCCAAGGTTGCGCCGTTTTCATTCCAGACACCATCGTTGTTGCACGCGATCACATGGAAGCGGTACTGTCCGGGACGAAGATCGTTATAGAAAGCCTGGCGCCGCGTGCCGGGTTCCTGCCAGGATGGGTCGTGACCATCGAGTTTGTACCGGAAGCGCACTTTCTGCGGTGCCACGAAACTCAACGCGGTATAGTCAATCTGAAGATCACGCGTGTGGGATGGCAAGCGAGGATCCTGGCCCGGCAAATAGCGCTTCCAGTCGGCAACAACCTGTTCAACCTCTACTGGCGGCGGTATCACATTCCGTTGCAAATGGTCGGGATCTATCATTTGCAAAATCTGGCCATTTACAAACCACAAGCGCCCGTCGGGAGATGCCGCGGCTTGCGGCTTCAAGGAAGTCAAGCCCGGCTGGACGCCGTCAAATGCATCGAACAACTTGAACTTCACCGCATCGTCCGGGTGCTCCCACCATTGGTCCAGTTGTGATCTCTCGATTGCAATTAACCCGCACTTCGAATATAGCCACAGTGCGTCCCGCGTATCTTTCACCAAAGCAAAAATGCCATCGCAGGGAAGACCATTGCGCGTGGACAGGTTCTTTCGGACGCCATTTTTCCAGTGAGCGACCTCGTCCAGCGTTGTCCCCCAGACCGACCCATCAGCGTCCACCAGAAGGTCCCGGATCTGGCTGGTGTTTCCGAGTTCCTTGGCGGCAAAGGTCTGCGTCTTCCCGTCCTGCAACTGGACCAAATCCCCATTCACCAGCCCTAGAACTATGCCTCCCTGGGGGTTGGCGGCCAGCGTGTACGAGGTCGATATCTGTGAAGACGCGAATTCCTCCTGGACTTCCAGATCGTAAATGCGGTCAAGCTTCGTGCCCGCGCGAACCCAGATGTTGTGGTGAGTATCTTCAGTGATTGCAAAAATTATGCCGAGGGCGCTGCCGCCCGAATGGCGGATGCCGCGAAATGCACCGTGGTCGTAAACCCAGAGCCCGTCGTCCAACCCCAGCCAGAGGCGCCCCGCATGATCCTCAAACAAGGTGGTAACGTTTGCCCCAGGCAAGCCGTGACCTGACCGAATCGCAGACAGCTTGCCGTCGCGCAAGAAGTTCAATGCTCCATAATTGCCGATCCAAATCGTGCCGTCGCGTGACGCAAGCACCGAGCTGGCCCCGGCTGCCGACAAGCCTTCGCCCATGGAATAGGTGGTCACCTTCAAATCACGAAAATTGTCGACTCCCGCCGAAGTTACAACCCATATGGTGCCTTCCGAATCCTGATAGAAGCGTCCGACCGCGTCGCTTGATAGACCATCAGTGTTTCCAAAGTGATCGACATCCTTATCGCGGGTGCGAAAGACTCCGTGATGTGCGGTTCCAATCCACAGAGCGTTGTCGCGGTCGACAAACAGCGTCGTAACATCGGAATTGTTCACAGGGATGGCGGGAAACGCGCGACTAGCCCAGGCTCCGTGCTCAAACTGCTTCAATTCCAAGAGCGGCTCGGATCGATCGATGGCCGCCCAAACCGATCCATCTGCTCCCGTTGCGACTCCCCTTAACGAGGCAAACGTCTCTGGACGGCGCGAGGTGCTCCCAAAATAGGTGCTAGAGGATCCTGGTCTCCAGCGACAAAGCTCGTTATAACCGCCAACCCACAGTTCACCAGAACTACCCTTCTCCAGCCGGATAGCCAGGGGAAATGGAATCCCGTCAGCGGCTCCGTAACACTTCAACTGATCATCTTTTTTTATGCCGCACAGCGGCCCCATTCCGTCCGTCGCTTGCGTGCGAACCAGCCATATGACGCCTTGGGCGTCCTCCACGATTGATTCAATCCGTCCGCTCAGTTGCGGGTAGTCGACCAGTTCCCCATCTCTCCAGCGGGAAACGCTATATCCAGTGCCGATCCAGAGGCTGCCGTCGTGTGCTCCCAGAAGGGAGAAAATCCTGGGGTCGAGGAGCCTCTTGCCGGCTGGCGGGTTCCAGGGGGCGAAGCGAACACCATCAAAACGCACTAAGCCAATATTCGTTCCGATCCACAGATATCCGTCTGTGGTCTGAGCGATCACGATCGGCGAGCCATTGAAGACCCTGTCCTGTATTCTCCAGGCGCTGTGTGCATACTGGGAGATGTGCTTGCCTGGGTCGACGGCCAGGGCCGAACTCACGGCCAGGTACAACAGCACAAAGCTGAGTAAAAGCGATTGGGAAGAATTCAACTTCCGGGCGTTCGTAACGAGATTCGCGTGCCTCTTTTCAAGTGGGTTCACGCCTGATCCTGATCTGTTTTTCCCCGGAAAATCTCCGAACGCTAGCGCACAAGGCGGCTAGTCCCGGCGACAGCGCGCTTGGCCGGTACCTCCGACGCTACTCGGTTCATCGCCCAAGCGATACATCATGATCTACAGTTACCGTCCTGCAGTTTTCTATAGGTCAGGCAAACAGTATCAGATCTGCAGCAGGCCGCGGCGGACGGCAATTGTCACGGCATGGGTCCGATCATTTGCTCCCAGCTTATCCACGAGATTCTTGATGTGAAAATTGACCGTGGTCTCAGCGATCGCCAACTCGTCCGCGATCTGCTTGTTACGATAGCCATCTCGAATCAGGCGGAGGACTTCTATTTCCCGGACCGTAAGATCGTCGTCACCAAAATGCTCAGCCAGACGGGCCGCTATCTCCGGTAGCACCTGCCGTTTACCGGCGTGAACCGACCGGATCACGCCCAGCAGTTCGTTCTTCGGCATGCTCTTGAGGATGTAAGCCGAGGCTCCGGCTCGCAGCGCCCGCTGAATCTCGCCGTCACCATCCGAGGTGGTCAGGATAATGATGCGTGCGTGCGGAAACTCGCCGCGAATAGCGATGAGCGTGTCTGTGCCATTGGTGCCGGGAAGGCGGAGATCCATCAGCGTGATGTCCGGTCGATGGCGGCGAAACTCTTCCATCGCCTCCACGCCATTGGTCGCCTGGGCAACCAGGAGCATATCTGGTTGCGACCCAATGATCGTGCTCAGGCCTTCCCGGAAAACCGGGTGGTCCTCGACACTTAGGATACGAATCTGGCTAGGATGCTCCATCCCCACATCCCCATTTCGGCAATTGTAATGGATCGTGGTGTTTCCTACTCAAGGGTCGTCCGCAGCCGTCAATACTTTGCCCACTGCGTCACGCTAAGAGGCGCCGCGCAACGGACGAGCGTCCATTGTACTTCGGTATCGGTTTGCCGACGTCAGGGCGAGAGTGGTCCCCAGCGCGTTCGTGCGTGGGTGTTACGAAACGGAATCTCGCGCGCGCTGCTGCGGTACGTAACACGACCTCATCGTTGATCTCCATCGGGCGGTCGTCTAGAATTCGCGAAACGGTGGGGCGCATCCGTCAAAATTGCGCCCGAACTCTTGTTCCGAGCTGCCTCGTACTTGACGTTTTCTTTTAGGCCTCAACGGTCTGGACCTGCGCGGAATGAGGCCTCCGGAGACGGCGTTCGAAAAGTTGGAGGTGTGGTGCTGTACAGTTCTCGTATGGACAACGCGTACACAGAGCCGAGTATCGGCGAATATCTGCGCCAGCGGCTGATGCCGGTAGAAGGTTCCATTCCACACATACCGGGCATTGAAATGTACGGAAATTCCATACCCGCTGGCACCGTCGGTGGCGATCTGTTTGAGTACATCAATTTTCAGCAGCGTTACGACATCGATGCACGAATTCGACGGGCTCGCACGCTTTCGCAGGAGTTTCTCCAATCTCTGCCCCCCGGCGAGACGCCCCGTAATTCGGTGGACGACCATGTGGAATGGCTGAAATCGAAGCCTAACTACACCCCCGAGATGGAAACCGACTACAGGAAGGCGAAGAGCTCGGAGCAGGTGCGAGTTGCAGAAGATTTGCATGCGCTCTACGCGATGGCAGGGGTGCTTCTGGTAGACGCGCAGGGGCACGGTATTATCTCGGCGAAGATTGCCTCCACGGTGCACGACACTTTTCACGCTCTCATGCTGTCCGAGCTTGACCGGCGCGGCCGAACGACACCGGGGCTATTCGAAAAGATAAACCTGCGCCTGGCACAATCGGTCACGGCTCGCAATGCGCTGGGCCGAACGGAAAAAGAAAACGCGCGGGAAATCGCAACTATGCTGTATGGGGAAATACATCCGCAGGGGTATTTTCGATTTGTGAATTTTGGACATCCACCACCGCTCGTATTCTCGGCGGAATATCTCAAGTTCATGAAGTTTCCAGGGGACCAGATTGTCCAGTTCCTTGCCCTGGGCCTGCAGATTCCCGAAGACGATCCGGACCGCAACAAATATTTCTCGATGCAGCCTCGGAACCGGATGTTGAACGCTTCCGATGTTGCCGAGCTCACGCTGATGAGTCCGGGAGATATCCTCGTTCTTTACACGGATGGTGTTTATGATGGCTCGGACGAACAGGAAAAGCGACAACTCGAAGACGTCATGCGCCAGCATTACCGGCAATCCGCCAAAGACCTTTGCAATGCCCTTCTGGAATATGCAGTAAAGCAAGACGACGTTCACAGACGAAATGGCGAAGGAGACCTCATCGACGACAAAACGGTGTTCATCATCAAGCGAACATAGCCTACGGCGTTTCGAGCCGGTGACCGAATTGTTTTTTTGCAACCTCGTCTGCCTCGCATTACTCCAACACGAGGGCACTCGTCGATCTTAACGTTTTCGCGGAAGGGGAGATTACATGCAGACTCAGACGTTCGCCGTACAGCGAAACCAGGCGCCGGCTGGACAGGCTGGAGAATTCCTGATTGGAAACGATCTTCGCGTTACGCGCTTAGGATATGGCGCGATGCGAATCACGGGAGATGGAGTTTGGGGCGAACCTGCAGATCGGGCCGAGGCAATCCGAGTTTTGCGGCGGGCTGTCGAGTTGGGAATCAATTTCATCGACACCGCGGATTCTTACGGTCCCGCTGTGAGTGAGGAGATCATAGCCGAGGCGCTGCATCCGTATCCGCAAGGTCTAGTCATTGCTACGAAGGGCGGCTTCGACCGGCCCGGACCGAACGAATGGATAGAAAACGGCAAACCGGAACACCTGCGAGCCGCCTGTGAAGGCAGCCTTCGCCGCCTGCGGCTGGACCGAATCGATCTTTATCAGCTGCACCGCATCGATCCGAAAGTGCCGGCGGAAGATCAGCTCGGCACTTTGAAAGACTTGCAGGCACAGGGAAAAATCAAACACATCGGTTTATCGGAAGTAAGCGTGCGTCAGACCCAGCACGCGCGAACGATTGTTCCGATTGTGAGCGTGCAGAATCGTTACAGCATCACCGACCGCGGATCGGAAGACGTTCTGGAATACTGCGAAAAGGAAAACTTGGGTTTTATTCCGTGGTTCCCGCTGGCGGCCGGTCGCGTTTCCGGTCCGGACGGCCCCATCGGTCGTATCGCCGCACGATGGAAATCGACCCCTTCACAGGTGGCTCTGGCGTGGCTGCTGGCTCGATCTCCTGTCATGCTGCCGATCCCCGGGACTTCGAAGGTCGAACATCTCGAAGAAAATGTGGCGGCGGCAGACTTGAAGATTGACGCAAACGCACTGCGGGGACTGGATGGCCTGGCGCGCGCCAGCTAGGAAGCGGCCAGTTCGCCATTGATACGAAGCTCATACGTTTGGTAGGCGATGGTAAGCTAGCTGGCGAACTTTCACACGGGAAGCGAGCTAGGATTTCCGAGGCCGAGATCAGCACGGCTTCGGGACGACACATGATGGAGACCGATCCCCATCCCGATGCGATGAGCGCGCCCGAAGCGGCAGGCAGATTCCCTTTCGTGGCGCAGGCAGTAGCCGCGCCACTTACCCGCGCCGCCATCTTCATGGTCGTGACGCTTAACCCGGGCTCGGAGAACCGCGCTATCCTTCGCTCCTTCTGCGGAGACCTCGCGAAGCTGGTGCGCGCGGTGGAATTTCGAGACTTGGAGGGAGGACTCTCCTGCGTCATGGGGTTTGGGTCCGAGGCGTGGGACCGCCTGTTTGGGCCGCCGCGGCCGGCAGAACTTCATCCCTTCAAGGAAGTCCGCGCCGGTGCGCGCCATGCGGTGTCCACGCCTGGCGACTTGCTGTTCCACATCCGGGCCAAGCGCATGGATTTATGCTTTGAGCTGGCCACACAGGTTACGGCGCGTATCGGAAATGCCGTTACGCCGGCGGATGAAGTGCACGGCTTCCGTTATTTCGACGACCGCGATCTCATGGGCTTCGTCGACGGCACGGAGAATCCGAGAGGGCAGGCGGTAATCGATGCCGTGCTCATCGCTGACGAGGACGCTGCCTTCGCCGGCGGCAGCTACGTCATCGTGCAGAAATATCTTCACGATCTTGACGCATGGAATGCGCTCTCGACCGAGGCGCAGGAGCGCATCATTGGCCGTACCAAGCTTTCCGACATCGAATTGGACGATTCCGTCAAGCCAACCTCAGCCCACAGCGCGCTCACTACGATTGTCGAGGATGGGAAAGAGGTCAAGATCCTGCGCGACAACATGCCCTTCGGCCGGCCCGCGCACGGTGAATTTGGCACCTATTTCATCGGGTACAGCCGTTCGCCCCGCACCATCGAACAGATGCTGGAGAACATGTTCGTCGGTCGGCCGCCCGGCAATTACGACCGGCTGCTCGACTTCAGCCGCGCCGTCACCGGAAACTTGTTTTTTGTGCCATCGTCGACATTTTTGGAGAACTTTGCTGAAGATCAGCCTGCGGGTGCGGCGTCCCCTGTAGCGCCGGTGGCCGAGACTTCCGCAACCATCCCATCTTCATCTATTTCATCTTCATCGATGCCATCGGCGCGCGACGGTTCGCTGGGCATTGGTTCTCTCAAAGGAGACGTACGACATGAATAACCTTCATCGTGAGCTTGCTCCCATTTCCGATTCGGCATGGACTCAGATTGAAGAAGAAACATCGCGGACGCTCAAACGCTATTTTGCCGGACGGCGCGTCGTCGACCTGAAGGGGCCAGCCGGCACTGGCCTCTCTGCCGTCGGCACCGGCCACCTGCGCACGATTACCGCCCCGGCAAAAGGCATAGTCGCCAGGCAGCGCGAGGTAAAGGCGCTGGTTGAGCTGCGGGTTCCGTTCGATCTGGATCGCCAGGCGATCGACGACGTCGATCGCGGCGCGAACGATTCAGACTGGCAACCCGCGAAGGACGCCGCGCGACAGATCGCATTTGCCGAGGACTCCGCCATATTCGACGGCTACGCCGCCGCCGGTATTGGGGGCATCCGTCAAGGAATAAGCAACCCGATCATGACTCTTCCCGCCGACGTGAGCGAGTATCCGGATGCGATTGCCCAAAGCTTGAGCCGGCTGCGTCTCGTTGGAGTCAACGGTCCCTATGCCGTGCTTCTCGGCGCCGACGCCTACACCGCGCTCGCGGAAACCAGCGATCACGGATATCCGGTGCTGGAGCACGTAAAGCGGTTAGTTAAAGATCAAATCATCTGGGCGCCCGCCATTTCCGGCGCTTTCGTACTCACCACCCGTGGTGGCGATTTCGAGCTGCATATCGGTCAGGACGTCTCCATCGGCTATCTGAGCCACACCGATGCCGCCGTCCGCCTGTATTTGCAGGAGACATTCACTTTCCTGCTGCTCACGAGCGAAGCGGCCGTCGCGCTGGCTCCTCCCGCGAAGGCCAAGAAGGCTTGATACGAGACCCGGAGTTTTCCCAGGCAGTATGAAGATTCGTTCTAGTTGACGGTTAAGGTCACCTGGGTGGAGTTGGACAGATTGTTCGCGTCCGTTCCAGTGACCGTGACGGTGTAATTCCCTGGAGGCGTCGCGCCTGATCCCGTAGTGACATTCAAAGGTGAGCTTTGCGGCCCCATGCCCGCATTGTCGCTGGCCGCCACCGTAAACGCATAGGTCGTCGATGGAGATAAGCCCGTGACGCTGAAACTGCTTACGGTGCTGGTGCCGATCGAGGCTCCGTTCTGATAAATCGTATAAGTGATCGATCCGCAGTTTCCAGCGCCCACCGACGTTGGCGCAGTCCACATGAGCGTCGTGCCTGTGCTCGTGGTGGAGGACGCGATCAGCGCCGTGGGAGCGTTGGGGACGGCCGAGCAAACTGCTGGACCGCCTCCGCCGCAAGAGGGCAAGAGGAAGACAAACATGACGAGCGGGCCGAAGAGCAGGACGCCGACGAGTTTCCTCCGTCGGACACCGGCTGAGAAAAGGCAGATGCCAACGAGCGAGATTCCCACCGCGGACAGGAACATTGCAGAGAGAATCCTCTCGCGCCGGACCATCCCGGGCAGGTGCAAGTCTCGCTGATTCATCCCCCGCCGGATCATTGCCTTGGCCGGCGGAGTGGTCGTGATAGTCAGCAGGGATTGAGCGCCGGCGCCGGTCGGCGTAACTGGATTGGTTGAAAAACTTGTCGCACCGCAAGTTGGAAGCGGCGACCCTGTGCCGGATACGCTGCATTTCAGGCTGACGGAAAGGTTGTATCCATTGAGCGACGTCAAGGTGACGGTGGAGGTAGCGGAGGTACCAGCGGTCACTGCAGCAGGTGTGGTGGCTGAGATCAGGAAGCCGTTGACTGCCAGGGTGACAGAGGTGGAGTGGACGTCCGCACCGTTTGTCCCGGTTACGACAACCGTGTAGAAGCCACCTGGAGTCGCCGCGAGAGACGTCACCGTGAGAGTCGAGGGCGTTCCGGGAGCCACTGACGCGGGGCTAAATCCGCACGTGGGTGAGTTTGCCGACGCCGGCGTGACTGAGCACGTCAGGCTCACCACGTTGGTGAATCCATTGATCGCGCTGACCATAACTGTGGAAGTCGCCGGGGACCCTGGGTTCACTGCGGGTGGACTCAGCGGTGAGGTAGAGATGCTGAAGTCCTGAACGCTGAGAATGGCAATTGCGGTGTGCACAAATCCGCCGGACGTACCGGTTACGCTAATCGTATAGTTCTCAGGAGTGGTGGACGCCGTGGTGGTAACGGTAAGCGTCGACGGAGTTCCCGGCGTCACCGTTGCAGGACTGAGGCCGCAAGTTGGCGGATGGGCGGTTGCCGGCGAGACAGAACAGGTCAAGGCCACCGAACTGCTGAAGCCATTTAAGGCACCAACAACGATCGTGGACTTGGCGGAAGCTCCGGGATTGACCGCGGGGGGATTAAAAGCCGAGGCCGCAATGTTGAAGTTGGCCTGCGCGTATTCAGCAATGAACGCGTCAGCGTATCCAGAGCCCCCGTTGATGGGTTGATGGGCCGCATGAGTGGGAAAGTCCGTCGAGAAGGTGCTTCCGGTGACGTAGATGCCGGTGCCCGCCTTATCCGCCGCAATCGCTCCAATTGAAATCACGCTCCCATCGAAGATCGAGGTCCCCGAATTCTCGTTGAGTGAACCGCCAAGATAAGTAGAGAACAGAAACTGCGATCCGGCTGCATTGATCTCGGTTACAAATGCGTCGTCATAACCGGCCAAACTAGCTTGGGTCGGGTTCGCAGTGGGAAAGTCTGAGGAGCCGGTTTGCCCGGTAACGTAGACGTTGTTGCCTCCATCGACCGCGATCCCAGTCCCGGTATCGTTCAGGCTGCCGCCGAGATAGGTTGAATACAGCAGCGCGCTGCCGGCGGGGTTTAGTGCCGTGACGAAAGCATCCTGATTGCCGCCGTTGGACTTTTGAATTGGCGACTTCAACGGAAAACGGGTGGAGAGTGTTGCTCCGGTTACGTAGGCGTCACCGGCGGAGTCCACGGCAATGCCGTAGCCCTGGTCGGTACTCTCGCCTCCAAGGAATGTCGAATAGACGAAAGCGCTGCCATCCGCTTTGAACAGCGTTACGAATGCGTCGGGGATACCACCATTGCAGGTTCCGTCGGTGCCGCAGGTTTTCTGGAAGGCAGCCGCGGTGGTTGCAAATGTGGGGTTCTGCGTGGCGCCGGTTACATAAGCCTGGTTCAAAGAATCGACAGCCACGGCGGTCGCCAGATCACCAGTGCCTCCCCCGAGGTAAGTGGAGTAAACCAGCGCGTTGCCGGAGGAGTTCAACTTGGTGACGAAGCCGTTGGACTGTCCTGCGATGGAGGATTGAATGGCATTCTGCCTTGGGAAATTGGTGGACGCCGTCCCACCTACAATGTAGGCGTTCCCAGAACCATCCAGAGCGAGGCCGCTTGCGACGTCATCGCCATTGCCCCCGAGGTACGTGCTGTAGGTGAGTTTTGTCCCAGCGGGGTTCAACTCGAATGCAAACGCGTCGAGACCACCTCCTCCGAACGTAGTCTGCAGCGCTCCATTTGTGGTTGGGAAGTCAGTGGGTGAGGCCGTTTCCCCAGCGACGAAGGCATCGCCCGAAGCATCGACGGCAATCGCATTTCCGCCGTCGTTACCGCTGCCGCCAACGTAAGTGGAGTAGATAAGTGAGGATCCGCCTGCCGAGATCTTGGTCACGAAGACATCGAAGCCGCCAGCGTTCGTGGTGCGGTAGCTGCCCGCGACGATGGGGAAGTTTGCTGACGTGGTTTGCCCGGTTACATATGCGTTGCCGCTGCTGTCGATCGCGATGGCGATGCCGTCATCTTCAAAGCTCCCACCCAAGTACGTGGCATAGGTTACGGAGGGATCGATAATGAGCTCTCGGCTGCGATCATAGTCGCCTACATCGAAGCCAACTTGATCGTTAGCCGTGAGAACAAAGCGCGCCTCAACCGCGCGACGACCCCCATTTTCGTCCTGATAGGCGACGGGCTTGTGCAACAGCACATTTCCAGTCGACGATGAGAGCAGCATGTTCCCCGCATCGTCGATGACGATCCGATCGGCGCCAGACACACCGAGTCGAATTGGCGCCGGACTCGCGCCGGGCGCCACGATGAAATCGAACTCCAACTGGCGCTGCACACCGTAGAAGGCCAGACTCACTCCCGGATATACGTTACGATACGAAACGCGCGCATATTGCGGAACATCCGTTTGCCACTTTCTGGGATCGTTACCGATGAAGTAGTTCGACCGTCCTGGCAACTGGTGGCCGGCGGCGATCTGCGCTCGCGGATTTCCTCCTGAAAGGTGCAGGCGAATCGCGCCGGCGAGTTCTTCTTGGTGTCCGCGTGAGGCAGCGAGTGTTGTCCGGTGTAAATCGGATTTGGGGGCCGTTTCCTTTGCCGCCGGCTGCGATGACGAGCGCAGGGCAAAAACTGCATCCTGGGCCGTCAGAAAAAGTGTGTACCCGCCAGCCCGCGCCAGGTACTTGATTCGGGGATCGGCCTGGCCGCGGTTGACCTCAAAGGCCAGCGGAAGCGCGTCCAGTTTCCCACGAAACTGGCGGCGAGGTTCCGCCTCGCTCATAGGCCACTGGGTCACTCCGGCGAACAGTCTGGCAGGATCATTTGCCGGTTGCAGATGCAGATGGCCGACGCCTGCCAACGCAATGGCTGCTACGAGTGCAACTGCGACAATCGATCCAGCGGGGAGGAGGATTCTCGGCGCGGAAGGCTTGGACACGGCGATGACTCCTTGTGATCGAATCCTAACAGTGTTGTCCGGTATATCTTCGGAAAAATTCAGCCCGCCTCCGCGGCGGGGCATGCTTTCGATTGACCAGCGTCATGGATTCATTCCGTCTCCGCCAAACCTGCTTCGCCAAGCATGAACGCTAGTATGAATCCGCTATTGACCCACCGATAGAAAGGCCCCGACAATCCGGGGCACTCTGTGGGGATGGAGTCTTCACCAATCGCTCGGTATTGCGAATCACACGTCCGGTAGCTACCCGCGCAAGGAGTGAAACGGGTAGTTGGACGGCGACTCGTGCGTATGGTGACCGCGCGGAAATCCGAAAACTTAAGACTGGGGAGCAATATGGGTTTGCGATTTGCATGTCGTTTGGCGTTGGGCATGATGATTCTAGCGGGCGGCTCTTCGTTCGCCCAGCAGCCTCTACTCGGGGCCGACAATTCAGACTCGGCGTCGCAACAATCGACGCCGGACTCGCCATCTGCGCCGGCACAGCAGGCGAAGGCGACACCCGCACAGATGGCAGCCGCGCCACCACCGAAGCACATGCTGGGTCCGCTCGAGGTCTCGGTCAACTGGCGCACCCGCGCGGAAGGGTGGTACTGGTTTGAGGGCGCCACTGGCAACAGCGACTACGGCTTGTGGGATTCCCTACTGCGCGTGGGATTCGGGCAAACCGGGAAACACTTTGATTGGTTCGTCGAAGGTGAACAGCCATCGATTCTTGGCCTGCCCGACGACGCCGTGGTCGCGGCTCCGCAAGGCCAGCTCGGGCTGGGCGGCAGCTACTACGCGGCCAACAACAATCACACCAACGTGGCCAACGGATTTGTGAAGCAGGCGTTTATAAATGTCAAGCACGAGGGACCGTTCGGTTTCAAACTGGGCCGCTTCGAATATTTTGACGGCCTGGAAGTCAAACCGAAAGATCCGCTGTTGGCGACCATCATACAGACGCGCATTTCGAGCCGGCTGATTTCAAATTTCGGCTTTGCGGCAGTGCAGCGCACCTACGATGGCGTGCAATTCTCAGCGGATTCCGGAGGAAACAACGTAACCCTCTTCGGCGCCAGGCCGACCCAAGGCGTGTTTCAAGTCAAGGGAATGGACGAACTCAGCGTGAATATTTTCTCCGGCGCCTACACGCGATCAGTCAACGCAGGCCAGAGCGCAGGAGAGTTGCGCGTGTTCGCCATGGGCTATATCGATGACCGCACCTCGGTGCTGAAAACCGATAACCGTCCGGCGCCAGTTCGCACCGCAGACGTGGGCAGGATTAAAATTGCAACCTGGGGCGCGGACTACGTCCATGTCTTCAACACAACTGACGCCGGCAAGTTTGACTTTCTGGTTTGGGGCGTCGTGCAAACCGGTTCCTGGGGAAACCTGGAGCAGCACGCCGGTGCTTTCGTCGGCGAAGCGGGATGGCAGCCGGCGGTCAAAGTCCTGAAGCCTTGGATTAGCGCCGGATATTCGTACGGCAGCGGCGACGGGAATCCGAGTGATTCGCGCCATGGAACTTTCTTTCAGGTTCTGACTACTCCCCGCCAGTACGCACGCTTCCCCTTCTACAACATGATGAATAACGAGGACTGGTACGGCACTGTGAATTTGCGTCCAGTTTCGAAGCTTGCCTTGCGCAGCGAAGTCCATGCCCTGCGTCTAGCAAGCGCCTCCGATCTTTGGTATTCCGGTGGCGGAGCGTTTCAGCCCAAGACGTTTGGCTATACGGGGCGTCCCAGCAGCACCAATCGCGGCTTGGCGAACGTCTGGGACCTGAGTGCCGACTACCAGATTACCCCTGCCTTCAGCACCACGCTTTATTACGGTCATGCCTGGGGTAAGGGAGTCATTTCATCGATTTATCCGAAAGATGCAAATGGGCAGCTCATCTTCCTTGAGACTAACTTCCGCTTCTAAAGGCACAGGAAATACAAGGGCGCGGCTAATACGATTCTATTATTGACCAGGGACGGCCAAGGTGTGATCGTGGTCACATTTTGTGGGTGGTTCATCTCTGTGGTTCACCTCTAGGGGAGGAGGACGGCGATGGCGGTTTCGAATCCTGCGGTTCCCAGCATCCATGTCGCGCCTGCGGCGAACGCTGGCTTTTTCGAGAAACTGAATACACGATGGCATGAGCGTGGCTTGCAGGTCTTTATGTTCATCGTGCTGGCGCATTGGGGTGAGCATCTGGTCCAGGCGTACCAAATCTATGTGATGGGCTGGCCGCGGCCGCAGGCGAATGGTCTGCTGGGATTGTGGTATCCGTGGCTGGTCAAGTCTGAGAGCCTGCACTATGGCTATGCCCTAGTCATGCTGATCGGGCTTTGGGTTTTTCGCAAGGGATTCACCGGCGTTTCGCATACCTGGTGGATGGTGGCGTTTTGGATCCAGTTCTGGCACCACATCGAACATTTTCTGCTGATCTTTCAGGCCACATTTCATCACAACTTCTGGGGAAAGCCCGTGCCCTGTAGCATTCTGCAGCTGGTCTTCCCGCGAGTCGAACTGCATCTTTTCTACAACACGATCGTGTTTATCCCGATGGTGATTGCCATGTACTACCACATGTTTCCGGCCGAGAGCGAATGCGGAGTGATGGCCTGCACATGCGAGTGGGGCCGCCACAAGTCGGCAAAAGCTGCGTGATCCAGAGGTGTTTCGAGCAACGGTCAAAGCTGGGCATAGCATGGCTTGTCGGGTTCGCTTGCGTGGCAACTTTGCTCGGCATCGGGTGCTCCCGACGGGATGAATCGCCGGCTTCGATCGCGATTGAGCACGAGATTTCTCCGGAACCAGTTCGCGTCGGCCCCGCTGTGATCACTTTTAAGTTGGCGGATGGCACCGGCAAGCCGGTGACGGCGGCGCACATTGCGATCGAGGCCGACATGACGCATGCGGGAATGAGTCCCGTCTTCGCCGAAGCGAGAGAAACGAGCCCCGGCCGTTACCAGACTCATCTGGAGTTTCCGATGGCGGGAGATTGGGTTATCCTCCTGCATGTCACGCTGCCCGGCGGGAAAAAGCTGGAACGACAGATTGATGTCAGGGGCGTCCGAACCAACTAGGCAAGCTGTTGAATCCATCTCCCATCCCGGCCCCTGAAATCTCCGATTCGGTTCCTTTCGATCTGATGCGAGTGCCCGGCCTGGGCCGTTTATTCCGCTGGCGCTACGCACGTCCGGTGTTGCAGGCGCCACTGCTCGTCGTGAGCGTCGTAATGATCCTGCACGGATTATTCGGCCCGACGCTGGCTCCTAAGAATCTAGCCACAACCTTGAGCTGGCTACACTTTCGCGGCGTGCTGGTACTGGTGCTGTTGTGTGCGGGAAACTTTTTCTGTCTCGCCTGCCCTTTCATGCTGGTACGTCAGGTGGCGCGACGATTCTTTAAGCCTCGGCTTACATGGCCGCGAGCATTGAAAAACAAATGGCTGTCGGTTGGACTTTTCGTTTTGATTCTATTTACTTACGAGCTATTCGATTTGTGGTCTTCACCGTGGTGGACGGCATGGCTGATCGTGGCTTACTTTCTGACGGCGCTCGTGGTGGACGGCTTCTTCAAGCATGCTTCATTTTGCAAGTTCGTCTGCCCCATAGGACAGTTCAATTTTGTGGCGTCGACCCTTTCTCCGTTCGAAGTGAAAGTGCGGGAGCAGGATGTTTGCACACGTTGCAATACCAAAGACTGCATTCGCGGCCGGCGTGAACCGGTGTCGGACCTGGTGACGATCCGCGGTTGCGAGTTGGCCCTGTTTCAGCCCAGCAAAGTTGGCAACATGGACTGCACATTCTGTCTGGACTGCGTGCATGCATGCCCGCACGACAACATCGGCATATTGAGCCGGCTGCCCGCGAGCGAACTGATGACGGATCCTATTCGCTCAGGGATTGGATACTTCTCGCACCGGAAAGATCTGGCCGCGTTGGTAATCGTCTTTACGTTTGGCGCACTGTTGAATGCGTTTGGCATGGTCAGTCCCGTCTACGCCGTGGAACGCTGGCTGGGAGAAGTGCTGCATGTAAATCACGAAGCGCCGGTGCTCGGAGTAATTTTCACATTTTTCCTCATCGTGGAGCCGGTTCTTCTGCTGGGATTGGCTGCGTGGCTGACTCGAGTCTGGACCGGCAATGGGCGCGGCCTGTTGCCCCTGGCGGTGAGATATACCTACGGCCTGGTTCCTCTCGGGTTTGGTATGTGGCTGGCTCACTACTGCTTTCATTTCTTGACCGGACTGTACACCCTGATACCCGTCACTCAGAATGCCGTCGCGAGTCTAGGCCGGCCCTTCCTGGGCGAACCCCAGTGGACATTGACCGGTCTTCCGGCGAATGTCGTGCAAGTGGTCGAGATCGGATTCCTCATGATCGGATTTGCCGGATCCTTGGCGGTGATTTATGGTCTGGCGGAAAATGATTCTCCAGATCGGCCGCTGCGAGCGTTCCTTCCCTGGGCGGCGGTCTGCCTGGTTCTCTGGATTGGGTCGATGTGGCTGATGTTTCAGCCCATGGAAATGCGCGCTACTCTGATGGGAGGGTAGTCGGTTGAGAATTATGGCGACGTGGCCACGAAATGTTTAAGTCTACGAAGATGCGAAATCGCAGGGCAATCACGGTAGGACCGTCAGTTGGCTCTCTGCTTGTGCTCTTGCTGATGTTACCGATATCAGCCAGCGCCCATAAAGGCCCGCCGTTTCCGATCATCGAGGATAAGAAGATTGGTCCCTGTATAGTTGCTCTCTGGACTCATCCTGATGTGGGCACCGGAGCCTTTTACGTGTTTGTAGAACCGCAGCCAGGGAGTGCGGTTCCAGACGATCTGAAGATCAGAATTGGCGTACAGCCTGTGACGGGCCGGCTCGCGGAAGTGTTTTATACCGCCGACCGCGTGAAGTCCCACGGGCAGGTGCAGTACAACGCTCAGGCTGAGTTCGACCGGCAAGAATTGTGGCGGGTACGACTCGTCCTTGAGAGTTCACAAGGCACCGGAGAAGCGACGGCACAGGTGGAAGTAACGCCCCCAGGGTTTGGCCGTTGGGACCTTTTGTTATATCTCTTGCCGTTCCTGCTCATTGCCTTCTTGTGGTTGCGTGGTATTTCGCGGGTGCGGCGGCGGCGAATCGCGCAAATGGGGCAAAGGGTTGGAACCGAACGCACCGTACCGACTGCAGCTAGCTTGGATCGCTCCCGATGAGAGAGCGCGAACGACATTTCCAGTAGAGGATGGCTTATTAATGCGGGTTACCTCGTTGCGCTGCAGCCGCCGAACTTGCCCTTTGCTTTTGTGGCGATCGATTCGTCCTGAGCGTGTTGCGTCGCTGGTGCTTCTTGCAAGCTTTACCATAGCGTTCTCCGGATGCAATTCCAGCCCCAAGCTGCCCGCGAGGGGATCGAAAGAATACACCGATGTTGTTTCGTCGTTTTACATTGGACTCGCGGCGCTGCAGGTTGGCGATGACGTTCACGCCGAGAACAAACTCTCGGAGCTAACCCGTCTGGTACCCACGGAACCCGCGGGATGGACGAACTGGGGAGTGCTGGCGTTGCGCCAGCGAAATTATGATGTCGCGTCACAAAGACTTGAGCGAGCGCGCGATCTCGCTCCGCAAAATGATCAAATCTACGATCTGCTGGGAATTCTCGAAGGCGATCGCGGCCACTCCGCGGAATCGATCGCCGATTTGCGGAAAGCTGTCGATCTCAATCCGAAGAATCTGCGCGCAGCATATGCACTTGGCGAAGAGATCGAGCGGCAAGGCGATGCCAACAGCGAAACCGAATTCCAGCAGGTGATGCAGAAGATTCTGGTCGCGCAACCGGACAATCTTGCGGCCTTGCTCGAATTGAGCCGCGTCGCGGCGAAGCGCGGCGATGCGGACACGCTGAAATCTGCTGTCGCCCAAATTAGTGCCCGGTCGTCAGCGTGGCCGCCGGAAGTGCAACAGCAGCTTGCCGCCGTGCGGGCAGCGGCCGCGGGATCCGATCCGCGCGCGGCAGCGACGCGGACCACGTTCCTGCGCAATGTGCTCATGCGCATTCCCGAATACCGGCAGAGTCTATCGCTTATCAAAGCGCCCGCCGGCGAGGAAGCGCAACCCTTTACGCACTTTCTTCGCGTGGAATCGCCGGCCTTCGCGCCAGCGCCGGCAGACACCGCGATCAAGTTCGATGTGCAGCCGATTGACAATCCCGGCCATCGTGCCTGGAGTTGGGTTGGAGCCATTCAGCTTGGCAGCGCCGGAGCGCCGGTTATCGCCGAGGCGGATTCGCGAGAAGTGCATTTGTCGACCGGGGCAACGCTTCCCTTTCCCAGTGGACCCTCTAAGGTTGAGCCAACGTTTGACGGCGTCTTGCAGGTCGACTTCAATTACGACTTCAAGACCGATCTCGTGCTCGCGGGCGCAGGAGGCGTGCGCTTCTTTCGGCAGGACAGTCCGAGCGCATTTACCGATGTGACGGCACAAACCAAACTGCCGAAGGCTGTGGTTAATGCGCGCTATACGGGAGCGTGGGCGGTCGACATTGAAGCGGACGGCGATCTCGACATTGTGCTGGGCGCGAGCGAGGGATTGCCGGTTGTGCTGCGAAACAACGGAGACGGAACATTTCTCGCGATTCATCCCTTTACTGGAATCTCAGGTATGCGGGGATTCGCGTGGGCTGATCTGGACGGAGATGGCAATCCCGACGCGGCGATCATCGACCACGCGGGCCGGTTGCACGTTTTCATGAATGAGCGTCAAGGGCAGTTCCGCGAGCGAGCGTTGCCTGCCGGGTTGGCGCTCACAAAAGCGATTGCTGTCGCCGATGTAAACAATGACGGAGTACTCGATCTGATCGCGGTGCAGACTGACGGAGCGATCATTCGAATCTCCGACAAGAACGAGGGAGAGAGTTGGGAGACGGCGGAGATTGCGCGAGTTCCGGATGTGTCCAAGAATCTCGTGGACGACGTGAGGCTGCACGTCGCCGATCTCGACAACAATGGAGCGCTTGATTTGTTTCTGGCTTCCACAAAGCAAGTACCAGGCGCCAGCGTGGCCGGGGCGCTCATCTGGCTGGGCGACGACAAAGGTAACTTGGCGCCGTTGGACGATCCGGCTGGGCCGGCGCTGGTGTTTGACGCGGCAGACGTGCGCAGCGATGGCCGGCTCGATCTGCTTGGCCTTTCCGCCGATGGACAGCCAATCCAGGCGCTCAACACCGGCTCGAAGAATTATCACTGGCAAGTCGTGCGCCCGCATGCCGTGCAGGCTGTCGGCGACCAGCGCATCAATCCTTATGGAATCGGCGGCGAAATTGAGATTCGGTCCGGCTTGCTGGTGCAGAAACAGCCAATCACTGGCCCGCAAGTTCATTTTGGATTGGGAGACCAGACCAGCGCAGATGTCATACGCGTGCTTTGGCCCAATGGGTCGGTTCGTGCCGAGTTCGAGGCAAAAGCCGATCAGGAGATCGTGACCGAGCAGCGCATCAAGGGCTCATGCCCCTACCTGTTCGCTTACAACGGCAAGCAAATCGACTTCGTGAAAGATGCGGTGCCGTGGAGTTCCGCCATTGGCTTACGCATCAACACCCTGGGTACGGCACGGGTGGAAGCCACCGAAGAATGGTACAAGATTGCACACGATGAACTCGTACCGCATGATGGCTTTTACGATCTTCGCATCACCGCCGAACTCTGGGAGACCTACTACTACGATTATCTGGCGCTCACGACCGTCGACCATCCCCTCGGTACCGATATCTTTGTGGATGAGCGCTTCGTGATTCCGCCTGCAAAACTGGCAATCACAGCGGTCGCGACTCCACACAAGATTGCTCGAGCGGTGGATGACAACGGCCAGGACGTCACCGATACTGTGAGCGCGCTTGACGGACGCTACCTCGATACCTTCGGGCGCGGCCAGTATCAGGGCATAACGCGCGATCACTATGTCGAGGTAGACCTCGGCGACGATGCGCCCCAAACCGGCCCGCTTTATCTGATCTTGCGGGGTTGGATGCACCCGACCGATTCCTCTATCAATGTAGCCATCAGTCAGGGCAAGCAGGAGTCAGCCCACGGTTTGAGCCTCGAAGTACCGGACGGACGTGGTGGATGGGTCGTGGCCAGGCCCAACCTCGGCTTCCCGGCTGGGCGGAAGAAGATCTGCCTCGTGGATCTCACCAATGTTTTCCGCACCAACACGCCGCGCCGCGTGCGATTGCGAACTAATCTTGAAATTTATTGGGACTCGATCGAGTGGGCGCAGGGCCTGCCGAATACTCCCCTGAAGACTGTGCATCTCGATCCAACTGTCGCCGACCTTCACTATCGAGGTTACTCGGTTATGAACCAGGCCAATCCTTCTTCGCCCGAAATTCCTGATTACAACCACTTCGAAGGGTCGAAACAGCGCTGGCGCGATCTGGTTGGTTACTACACGCGATATGGCGACGTGCGCGAGCTTTTGGCACGGGTGGACGATCGTTACGTCATTATGAATTCGGGAGACGAGATGACGTTCCGGTTTGCCGAGCAACCGCCTCCGCCCGCAGGTTGGGTGCGTGACTACATCATCGTCGGCGATGGCTGGATCAAAGACGGCGACTACAACTCTACGTTCGGCAAAACTGTGTTGCCTTTGCCCTACCACGCCAGGAACGAATACACAACGCCGCCGGGCAGGCTTGAGGACGAGTGGCCCTACCGGCGACATCCCGAGGACTGGAACGCTTATCAAACGCGTTATGTCACTCCCGAGGTTTTTAAGAACGCGTTGCGGGATGAAACCGGCAAATGACAGGCAACCGGATCGCAAGGTTTTTTCTTAGCCTTTTCTTTGTCGCGCTCTTAGCCACACCGTTCGTCATCAAGAGGATGGCGGCCGGACGCGAAGGGGACAGATCGAAGGCCGATCCGAAGACAGCCTTGGCGCGACATGGATTCTATCTGGAAGAAGTTTCACATGCGGCGGGCATAAGCTTTGTTCATCGGTCTCCTAAACTCGATCCCAAGCTGGATCCCATCATGCCGGAGGTTGCGTCGATGGGTGCGTCGGCGTCGATCGTCGATTTCGATCGCGACGGTTGGCCCGACATTTACGTCACGAACAGCGCAATCGGCAGCAAGAACGCTTTGTACCGAAACATGCATGACGGCACATTTAAAGATGTGGCCGCAGAAATGGGCATCGCGGACGTGAATCAGGAGGGCACCGGCGTCTCCACGGGCGCCGTGTGGGGCGACTATGACAATGACGGCTACGAAGATTTATTTCTGATCAAATGGGGACGTCCGGAGTTGTTTCACAACGATCGGGGCCACGGCTTCACTCGCGTAAGCGAACAGGCTGGGCTGCCTGCCTGGGTGAACGCGAGCACGGCTATCTGGTTCGATTACGATGGCGATGGACTCCTCGATCTGTTCGTCGGTGGTTACTACGCCGAAGACATTGATCTCTGGCATCTCACGACCACGCGCATCATGCCCGACAGCTTTGAGTACGCGAAAAATGGTGGACGCAAGTATTTGTTTCACAATCTCGGCAACGGCAAGTTTGAGGAGGTCAGCGAGAAAGTTGGCATCGACAGCCGACGCTGGGCCTTAGCGGCGGCTGCGGCAGATCTCCGCGGAACCGGGCATCCGGATTTGTTCGTCGCAAATGACTACGGCGTCTCGGAACTCTACTTCAACGACGGCAAGCGGTTTCACGAGGTGGGCGAACAGACAGGGGTTGGCTTCGCTCCCAAAAGCGGCATGAATGCGGCATTTGGCGACATTCTCAACCAGGGCAGATACGCGGTCTACGTTTCCAATATTTCGGAGGACGGAATTCTGATTCAGGGGAACAATCTGTGGGTACCGAAGGAAGGCACTGCGGGCGCTGGCGTTAAGTATCAGAACTTAGCGCGCGACTTTGGCGTGGAGCTCGGCGGGTGGAGTTTCGGCGCACAATTCGGCGATTTGAACAATGATGGAACGCTCGACCTGTATTTGACCAATGGTTACATTTCGCTCGATCACAACCGAAGTTATTGGTACGACTTCTCCAAGGTGGCAGGCGGAAACAGCACCATCATCGGCGATGCCAAGAATTGGCCTGCGTTTGAGGGGCGCAGTCTGTCGGGCTACCAAAACAAACGGCTCTGGCTGAATGATGGGGCGGGAAGGTTTGTCGACGTTGCCCAGGCCGTCGGTGTTACGGATGCGTATGACGGTCGGGCAGTGGCGCTGGTGGACCTGTGGAATCGTGGAGTGCTCGACGTGGTTGTGGCAAATCAGAACGGACCGCTACTGCTGTATAAGAACACGGTTGCGCAAGAGAACGAATGGGTTGAATTCGAACTGGAAGGCACCACCAGCAATCGCAGCGCGATCGGCGCCCAAGTCACGCTCTTTTGGAACGGCCAGCAGCAGGTGCAGAATGTCTCCGGCGGTAGCGGTTTTGCGGCGCAGAATGACCGGCGACTGCATTTTGGCGTGGGCAGGAACCCGCGTATCGAAAAGGTCGTCGTTCGCTGGCCCTCGGGCAAGGTTCAGACCATCGATAAGCCGGCCGCGAATCAGTTGCACAAGATGAAGGAGCCTGCATGAGCCAGCAGATGAACGTGCCCCTGCTGCCGCCGCAGGCGCCAGTTCAGCAGAAATCGTGGTTCAGCCTCGACAACCGTTACATTGCGCCTGCCTTCATTACTTGCATTCTGTTGGTGGGTCAGCTGTCGTTCGGCATGCTCGAGAGCTATCCGAAGACGTTGCTGGCGATTGTAACCAGCATTGCGCTCGAACTGGTGCTGGGGCGAATTTTCTTTCACAAATGGCCGCATCCTGCCAGCGCTTACATCAGCGGCATCAGCGTCGGAATTCTGGTGCGGTCGCCGGCATTCTGGCCGTATGCGCTGTGCAGTGCGATCTCGATCACTTCGAAGTACGTGCTGCGAGTGAAGGGCCGCCATATCTGGAATCCTTCGAATTTCGGCATCTCGGTAATGCTGTTTCTTGCGGCGGACACGGTAGCCACCCTGAGCATCCAGTGGGGCAATTATCTTTTGCCCATGCTCGCCATCTGGGCGCTGGGTTCGGTGATTATCTGGCGACTGCGGCGCTTTCACATTACGGGCATTTATGTGGCCTCGTTCATCGCCTTCGCGTTTTTGCGGAGCTGGATGACGGGCAGTCCGTGGCAGTCGGAAATTGCGCCGATCACCGGGCCAATGTATCAGCTGTTCATCTTCTTTATGATTACCGATCCCAAGACCACTGTCCGGTCGAAGCGCGGCCAGTGCATCGTGGTGTTTCTGGTAGCTCTGACAGAAATGGTGCTGCGCTTATTCCAGATTGTCTATGCGCCGTTCTATGCCCTCTTCATCGTGGGCCCAACCGCCATGCTGATCGAGATCTGGCTGGATTCGCGTCGCGCCAATGCTGCGAAACTTACGGTGGCGCAGTGAGCACTTGCAAGGGAAATTTGTCGCATCTGAGGCCTCTTTGCTCCGTCGTTTGCTGTCTGCTGCTCATCGTTCTATTGGGTTTGGCCAGCTGCAAACAAAAGGAATCAGCGTGAACCACTCTCCGCTCCCGCCTCTGCTCCATCGCCACCCGCGGCGATTCCCGCGGTATCAGCTTCTAAAGCTCAACCAGCGGAGCCGGACTCGATCACAAAGCCTTCCCGTCCTTCCGGTGCCATCGAGTTTACGGACGTAACCGCCCAGTCGGGCATTCGCTTCAAACACAACAGCGGCGCGTTCGGAAAGAAGTATCTACCCGAGACTATGGGGAGCGGCGCGTGCTTTCTCGATTACGACAACGACGGATGGCAGGATATTCTGCTGGTCAATTCCATGGACTGGCCAGGCCATAAAACGGGAAAGTCGTTCCCTGCTCTCTACCACAATAATCGCGATGGAACGTTCACTGACGTGACGCGACAGGCCGGCCTCGCAGTCGAGATGTACGGACTGGGGTGCGCGGTCGGCGACTATGACAATGACGGTAACGTCGATATCTACATCACGACGGTCGGGTCGAACCATCTTTTCCACAATCTCGGCAACGGCAAGTTTGCCGACGTTACCGCCAAAGCGGGAGTAGCCGACCCAGGATTCTCCGCGAGCGCGATTTGGTTCGACTATGACAACGACGGCAAGCTGGATCTTTTCGTCGCCCATTACATCGACTGGTCGATTGAGACCGACCAATACTGTTCGCTCGACAATAAGAACAAATCGTATTGCACTCCGCAGAGATACAAGGGCCAGAGTTCGACGCTGTTCCACAACCGGGGCGATGGAACATTCGAAAATGTCACGCGACGCGCGGGTCTCTACGATCCGACGAGCAAGGCGCTCGGGGTTGCGTTGCTGGACTACGACAACGACGGATGGCTCGATCTTTTCGTTTCCAACGACACCGAACCCAACAAGCTTTACCACAACAATCACAACGGAACCTTCACCGATGTCGCGGTCGCGGCGGGCGTGGCCTACAGCGATGCTGGCACTGTGCGTGCCGGGATGGGGACCGATGCGGCCGACTACGACAATTCCGGCTGGCAAAGCCTGTTGATCGGCAACTTCACCAACGAAGGAATGGCGCTTTACCACAACGACGGTTCGGGACTCTTTACGGATGAGGCCCCTGCTACCGGAATCGCCAGAATATCGACGAAGTCGTTGACCTTCGGCACATTCTTTTTCGACTACGATCTCGACGGCCTGCCCGACATTCTCGCAGTGAACGGCCACGTCTCCGATGACATCAGCGTGGTGCAGCCGAACGTCAAGTACGCGCAGCCGCCGCATCTTTTCCGTAATCTGGGCAACGGCAAGTTTGACGAAGTAACCACGAAAGTTGGAACCCCGCTGCAAAAGGCGATCGTAGGCCGGGGCGCGGCCTATGGGGATTTCGACAATGATGGCGATCTGGATTTGCTGATCACCGCGAACAATGGGCCGGCGCGGCTGTTGCGCAACGACAATGGAAATCAGAACGACATGCTGCGGGTGAAGACTGTGGGCACCCGATCGAACCGCGATGGCATCGGCACGAAGGTCACAGTCAGAACAAATAAAGGAACGCGCCTTTTCGGTATGGTGAAGACTGGCTCGAGCTACTTATCCCAAAGCGAACTCCCGCTCACCTTCGGCTTGGGGAAGCCGGAAGCCGGCAAGTCGGTCAGCCTGGAGATCGTCTGGCCGAGCGGCCAGAAAGATACCATCCCCAACGTCAAGCCTAATCAGTTCATCACGGTGAAAGAAGGAAAAGGAATTATTTCGGCACAGGCCATTGTTTTTGCAAAGACCGGCTTACCGCCTCCGGCGACGCCTCGCAAAAATGAACAAGTCGTTTGCCGAAGCTTTCAAATTACTTGCCCAGTCGCGCCAGAATTTCTTTTTGATTCTCGATGATCGCGCTGAGGGAGTCCTGGTTTTTCAGAATGCCTGCCTGGTTCTTGAGAATGCTGGCTTGGTTCTTCTTGATGGTGGCCTGATTTGCCTTGAGAGCGGCTTGGTTGGCGATGATGGTCTTCTGATTCTGGATAATCGTTTTCTGGTTTGCGATTATTTTCTTCTCTGCCATGGTGTGGGCGTCTCCGCTTTTTGGACGTCGAAAAGCCCAGCGATTATAGGGACGCGGAACGGCAGGTCAATAGTGGAAAAACAGTACGACCTTTCGGTACGGTCGCACGCTTGCGTCGAGGCTAGGCCGTGACGCGAGGGAACTTCTTCTTCTGGAGCAGCAGTCCCCGATAATTCTGGACGGCGCGAGGCTCTTCGTGTGTCACTTCCTGAGCAATCTCTTCCGCCGCATCCGCAACTACGGCATCCTGCGGGAACGGAGGAAGAGTTCCCAGTGGGCAGTTCGGCGACAGCCACTCAAGTTTCTGGCGCATGATCTTCTGCGAATACTTCTGCATGTAGTGGACGATGGTCTCGATGCGGATCTTGATTCCACCGGCAGGCTTGGTTGAGTCAAGATCGCCGAACTTGAAGAACAGCGTTCCGGTCGCTTCCACGATTTTCTGCGTGGGGGTGTAGGTCGGCTGGTCCATACCGCACTCGTAGCTGGAAAGGCGGACCACGCAAGTGATCCACGGGCACCGCGCCGCCAGCTTCGCGCCCCACATGATTTCATTAGTGTTGCTGCTGTAGGAGGAAGTCCAAACGTCCTGGATGTCGAACGGGCTCTTGATTCTGCCCATCTGCAGGTCGGCTTCGAACAGCCAGTTCATCAGGTCTTCGTCGCCGGGAAGATACTGCAGCCAGAGAATCGGATAGCCGTGGGCCTGCAGGTCACCTTCAATCTCGTGACCGATTCCGATGTCCATGTGATAGGGACGCGCCAGCACCAGAATGCATGGCTTCTGATTCATCGCGCACCAGGTCAGAATGTCGCGGCTTTGTTTTCTGGCTTTGTCGGTGAAGCTGTCGAGGGCCTCAAATCCGGCTTTGACGGCGCGTTCGGTCTCTTCCAGGTCAAGATTGAACACATCCTTGAGAGACGAGTGCAGTTGCTCGACCACCATGTGGCGGTCGCCGAGGCTGACGAACGGCGAAGCGTACACGATTCCGGCTTCGCCAAAAACGTCGCGCTCCTTGAGGAATCCTGCCTTGATGTTCTCCGGACCAGCCATTACGCGAGTACAAGTGACGGTATCGACTACGTGGCCATGCAGAATCGAAGGCAGGGAGTGAATCATCGGGCTGAGGAGAATGTCGATCTTCTTCTTTTGTCCGAACACAAGTTCGCCGTAGTGGCCGCTGATGGCCTTGACGGGATAGCAGCAGTCGACCGTACCGCGGCCCTTGCCGAACTCGCGGCCCTGCTCCTCGGAAGTGTCAGAACTGAAGACGATGTTCTCCGACTCGATGCCGATATTCCGGAGGAAGCCCACCCAGAACTGGTGAGTCGTCCAGATATTCAGCACCTTCGGAATTCCGACGCGCACCTGCGAACGGTCCTTATTCGTACTCTTAGGCGCTGACGCGACGGAACGCTTCTTTGCGGACCAAATCGGCAACGTTGGGAAACGCATTTTTGGTCTTCTCCATCCCGATCTTAATGACCTTCATCTCGTTCAGATCTTCGACCAGTCCCTTGGGACACGAGTTGTTCACGATCACCCGCTCCCAACCTTTTTCCAGAGGGACCTTGCTCCACTCCCGGCCTTTGCCACCCTCAAGTTCTACGTCGATAAAGCTGCGTTGGCAAGTCACTGGGCACCAGTGGCAAACCGTATCGACCGACGTCGCCGTCTTATAAGTCAGCCGTTCGATGGCGTCAAAGCCGCGGAACTTGCTGTCGCCGCCGCCCTCCCACCAGTCGAGCGCAACCAGAGCCGCGCCGATCGCACCCGCTTCACCCGAGAAGGGATGGACCACCACTTCTGCATCCGGAACCTTTTTCAGGATGAAGTCGACCTGAGTTTTCACCACGGCAAGATTCTTGTGGGTTCCGCCCTGCAGGATATATTTCTTGCCCACCTGCGTCAGATTGTTCAAGCCGCCGGCATAAATCCAGACATTGAGCGGAAGAATCGCGCACAGGCCCGCCAGAATTTCTTCCGCCTGCCAGCCCTTGCGCTGCTGATTAACGATGTCGCTCTGCAGGAAAACTCCGCAACCCATGGAGAGCTGCGGCATGGCCTGCGCACGGAACGCGCCGTCCGCCATTTCGCTCATCGGGATGCTGAAGCGTTCGGCAACGCCCTGTAGAAACGCGCCGTTCCCCGAAGAACACTGCGAGTTCAGGCGAAAATCCGTGACCGCTCCGTTGTTGAGGAGCATGATCTTGACGTCGACACCGCCCACATCGCAAATGCAGTCCGCATCGGGGAAATAGTGAAGTCCGGCGCTGGCGTGCGCGATGGTCTCGACCACCGGGCAGTCGGCGCCGAGAATGTCTTTCAGCAAATCCTTGCCGTAGCCAGTAATGGCCAGACCGAGAATCTGCCCGTCGCCGACCGCGTCACGAATCTGCCGGAACAGGCTCTTGGCGTCGTCGATAGGATTGCCGCGGCTCAGGGCGTAGCAGGAGAACAGCAGCTCTTTATCCGGCGACATGCAGACGGCCTTGGCTGTCGTCGACCCGAAGTCACAGCCCACGACGACAGGCCCGAGTTTGCTGGTCTTGCCGAGCATGGGAAGTTGCACCGCTGGGCGCCGCCGCGGCTTCCCGTGGCCATTGCCATTTCCGTGGCCATTGCCGTTTCCGTTGCTGTGGCCGTTGCCATTCCCGTGGCCGTTGCTCTTAGTGTTTGCGGCTACGGTGCTGCTGTTGCCGGGGCTGCCGGGCTTAGAATACCGGTCCAAAAATCCCTGCAACTCTCCAGCATCTTTCCACAGTCCGCCACGGCCAATTTTTTTCTTTTCTTCGTATTGGCCCTCTTCAATCCACCAGCGGAGTTTCGATGTGCCCTGGTAGGTGCCGACGGCCGGCGAATCTCTGCGTCCGACCTCGATGCAGCCCTGGGCCGCGTAATAAAGCGCGTCGTCGGGCACGCGGATAAATGACTCTGGATCGCGGCCGTCAGGAATCTCAACCTTCCGTTCTTTCCACACTTTTGCAAGATGGTAGCGCCATGCTTCCTGCAGTCCTTTGAAGAAAAGATTGGGCCCGCCCAGCAGAAGAATTTCCGGCAGCGGCGTGTTGCCGCGAGTGAGCGTAGCTAGGTTCTGATAGACCACCGCCTCGAACAGCGAAGCGATGATCTCTTCGACCGAGACGCCGGCCTTCAGCAACGTATTCGAATCGGCCTCGGCGAAAATGCCGCACTTGCTGCTGATCTTGTGCAGCGTGTAGCCGTCGTAGCCCATCTTCGCCAGCTCTTCGGTCGAAATCTCCAGTTTCCGGGCAGTCTTCTCGATGAAAGTGCCGGTTCCGCCCGAGCAAGCGCTCTGCATCAGCACCTGCTTGCTCTTGCTGGGACCGTCGCCGCTGAAGAAGATCGTCTTCATGTCTTCGCCGCCAATTTCGCTGACGAAGCGCACGTTGGGATGAACTTTTTCCACCGCGGCGGCAACCGCCACCACTTCCTGAATGACTTTCCCGCCGACCAGAGGCGCAATCAGTCCGGCTCCGGAGCCGGTAAAGAAGACGCGGTCCACCTCAGGGGTAAGACCGTGATCCGTCTCAAGCCGGGTCAGGAAGTCGAGGACTTTCTCCGCCTGCTTGGTGTTATGGCGCTCGTAGGCCTGACCTAATGTTTCCCCAGCCGCCGAGGCGATCGAGTACTTGCACGTCGTGCTGCCTACGTCCAGGCCGCAGATCTTCGCTTTGCCATCAGAAACCGGCACTGCCAGCGCCGGTTTGATCAGCGAAGGGTCCTGCTCAAGCGGTTGAATCTGGATGAAACCTTCCGCCATAGATCGACCTCGTCAGGATACGCCCAAGCTGGAACAATTTCGTCCCAGCTCGGCGTTGCAAGTTCAGCGTTCTAATTCTGACCTTATCAGCCCGACCTTTTATGGTCGGGCTGACATAGTTTGCCCTTGCTGGTTCCGTCCTAAGCCCGCGCCAGTCCTTTGTCGTAGGCCAGATGCGCAACGTAGTTGGCGGCGGTGCCTGCATAGGCGCGGTGCGGGATGTTGTATGTCGCCTTGCGCGTTTCCGGATGCTTCGCCTCGTACGCCCGAATTGTCTTTTCGCTCAGTCCGGTCTTTTCCATGACGCCTTCAAACTCGGCCTGCGCCCGCTTCTTCGCTTCCGTGAGGATCATCTGGCAGCGCGAGAGCGCGTGCACTTCCGCATCGCCCTTCACTTCGATGGGAGCGTAGAGCAGATCTGGATATTTCCCGATGACGTTGGCCATGGAACCGACCGACATCGTATTCGGCATGCATGAGTACGGAGACAGCTCGCAGATCATGTGCGCCGTTTTGTGATGGTACGAGTGCAGCGCCTTGCCGATCAGCATGTGCCCTTCACCGCCGCGCAATTCAAAATGGTAGAAAGGCTCGGCCAGCCGCTTCAGTTCTTCCTGGTCAGGCAGTTCGTGCGGCAAATACGCCAGCGCCTTGCGGAAGCGGTTGTAGGTTCCGCGATAGATGCGCTCCAGCGCGTGCAGCAAGAACTCCTGCGCCTTTGGATGTTTGCTGGTGCTGTGCCGGTGCTCCAGTTTGCGGATGGTCGGGTGCATCAGGTAATGCAGCCAGACCGCGACCGGCGGTGGAATCACTTCCGAATCTTCTGACTCCAGCCAACGCTTGATGTTGTAGTTGCCTTCGCCTTCGTGCGTCTGCAGCCAGAACTCTCCGGTGACTTTCACCTTGGCCTTTACGCGCAGATGGTCGACTTCAATCGTGTCCCATTTCTTGCGCACACCGCGCAGCGCCTTGGTGAAATAGTCGCTCACCAAATGCCAGGCCATCGCCCTGTACTTCTTCCCGCGATCCGGCAGGTTGAGGAATAGGTCGTACATGTCTTCGACGCACTCGCGCAGCACCAGTTCCGTCTGCCCGGGGTTCACTTCATAGGGACGCGTCAAGTATTCGAGATCGGTGACCACGTCGCCGCACAGAATCGACCAGATGATGCCCAGGCTCATGGGCATGTTGATGTCGAGACCGCCGCCGTTGCCTGGACCTTGGTCGAGTTCGTCCTGCGCCAGCAAGAAAAGGCGGAAGTCGCGCAGCCCCAGACCGTCGAGCGCCATAGCGTAAGACTCGTGATACTGGCCGAAGCGGCATGGGCCGCAGGCGCCCGCCGTGAGGTAGACGAACTTTTTATTGGTTTCGTCCTTGCCGTGGTCCTTCACTTCCTTCTTCAGGAAATTGACCAGGCTTCCAGTCGTGAAGATCGTCGGGCAGCAGGCTCCGACATCGATCAACTCCTTGCCCGCATCAAGATCTTCGCGGTTGATGTTGGGCAGCGGCTCAGCTTTGTACTTCATGTTGTGCAGCGCGCCTTGCATCATGCGCTCGTGCTTCCAAGTGAGGCCACCATAGAGGATCGTGGTTTCCGATCGTTGTTCTCGCGTGAAGGGCCGGGGTTTGTAAGCGCTGTAATGATCGATGATGGGCAACTGCGCTAACTGAGCCATGTATTTTTTCTCCTCACTTAAGTTTCCCCAAGGGAAGTGTGCTGGGATTGTACATCACATCAGGACTCTTCAAACACCAAAGCAATTCTTGTTGGCAAACTGACCGGTTCGTTCTCCCAGTGTCGTGCCAGGACCGGATGCCGCAGGCCGTCGTGCCGAATGCACTGAATCACCACGATGAAAAACGCCGCTCCCGCAAGTTGTGCGATGATGGGCGCGTGCAGGGCAGTAATCAAGCCGTAGCGATCCGCCAGTTTCCCAATCACCAGCGGCGCAACCGCCATGGAAAGCAGATTCACGAAGAGATTGTAAAAACCCAGCGCCGTGGCGTGCCCGCTGGGTGGAACCAGATCGTGGATCGTGGCTGTGAGCGGTCCGTGATACCAGCTCAGGAAAAATGCCCCGAAACCGAAGAACAGGAGAAAGTGAATTTTTCCGCTGGAGTGCAGCGAAAAATAAATTAATGGAGCGGCCAGCACAAAACCGATGGGCACTACGATCGCCCGTCCCCAGACGCGCAGCTTCGCCAAAAAGTCCGACAAGTACGCTCCAGTGGCGATGCCGAGCATACCTCCCAGAACAATCGTCACACCCAGCGCCATGCTTGCCTGCTCTGGACTGAACCCTTTGTAGTCCTGGACGAGGTCGGGACCCCAGGCAACGTAGGAGTATCCGGCAAAGCTGCAAAACCATCCGCTGACCAGCAGCGCCAGAAAAGCGGGCACCCGGAGCAGGTCGCCTATGGGCATGGACTCTCTCGCAACCGCGACCACCGACTTGGGCAACCGAAGCGCAGTCAATCCCAGGATGACACCGGGTATTCCAACGAGGAAAAAGGCGTGACGCCATCCGAATTTGGCTGCCATGTATCCGCCCAGGCTGATGCCGGTAGCACCACCAATAAACATGCCGATGTCGAAAGCACCCTGCACCTGAGCCCGGACCTCCTTCGGAAATGCCGCCGAGATCACGGCAGTTCCCGCCGGGGTGTAAGCCGCTTCTCCGATACCCACCAGGCCGCGGGCCATCAGCAAGGATCGGAACGAGCCCGCTAAACCGCTGAAAAAAGTTGCTCCACTCCAGAACAGGACACCAGCACTGATCACGGCGCGCCGGGACACCCGATCGGCCAGCATGCCCAAGGGGAAACTGGCCAGCGATAGCACCACCGTAAAGGCCGTCGCCAGGTAGCCAAGTTGCACAAAACTCAAGCCAAAATCGTGACGAAGGAAAGGAAACAGCGCGAACACGATCTGCCGGTCAACGTAATTCACAAAGTTGACCAGCATCAGGATCAACAGGATCCTCCACTGCTTCCCGCTGAAGTCAGAAAGCTTCATTTAGACAAACGCTCGGTCTTGACGGGTATCCCCATTGCTGCGGAATGCCTGGGAACAGGACCCCGCTACCCGAAATTCACTCCACTATACGCCGCCAGCCTGAGGATCGCCCATCAAAACGCTGCAAGGCCACCACTTAGGATCGTTCCGGTAGGACCGTTCCAGCACTGGCGGCCGGTCTTCGGCCGCCTGAACCTGGCTGCGGAAGAGCCTCTCCAATTGAATACGACTTGGGCGTGCAGCGGGCAAGCGACAATGTGCGACATCCCGCGTCATCGACAACGGGTTAGAACCACACCTATTGAACAAAGGCATACCTAGGGGTATTCTTGCGCCAACTTACCTGGGATTTTTAGGCTTGGAGCGAAAGACGATGGGTGGGGACGACCCACAACCGCGACCGACGACACCGGACCGCCCTGCAAGCGATCCGCCCTCCACTGATCGACTAGCAGACCGACCAGCCAACGATCGACCGGCAAATGACCGCCTCGACTCCTGGAAGGAGATTGCAGCCTACCTTAAGAAGGAAGTCCGAACCGTCCAGCGTTGGGAGAAAAACGGCGGATTGCCCGTCCGCCGCCTGGCTCATGGCAAACAGGGCACCGTTTTCGCCTACAAACCTGACCTGGACGCGTGGTGGAAAGAGAGCCAAACAAGTCTCCAGGACGAAAGCGAAGAAGACAAAGCAGATAGCAGCGCGCAGCCTTTCGAGCCGAACAGCGAGGAGTTGACCATAGTCGCTGATCGGACGGAAAAGACGAGGGTTACCGATGCTCCGCCGGACCGCGTGCGTAGTCTCACTTTAATCTTTCTGCTCGCTATCATAGCGACAGCAGCGGTTGCCGTTGCGATCCGTTTCTGGCCCACTCCAGTCGCCACCACGCCGAAGACCAAGGTGGTTCTGGCGGTACGTCCCTTCAAGAATATCAGCGGAAATCCCGGTGAAGACTTTGTCGCGGAAGGACTTACCGAGGAAATGATCTCTCGCCTCGGTCAACTCCATCCCGACGAAATGGGCGTAATCCGACTCAGTCCGGCGTATACATCGAGCGGTTTTGATCGGATTGGGAAAGACGTTCACGCCAACTACGTGCTCGAAGGCAGCGTCCGGCATTTCGGACAGCGAGTGGCGATTACGGCACAACTCATTCAGGTCAGCGACCAGACCCAGGTCTGGGGTGAAAGCTACGAGCGCGACTTGCAGGACGTGTTGCGCATACAGTCCGAGGTCGCCAGCGCCATAGCTGGCGGAGTCCTAAACAAGCTGCCGCACGCCCAGCCTCTGACCCGTCAGGTCAATCGCGAGGCCTATCTGGCTTATTTGCAAGGTCGTTATTTCTGGAACAAGCGTTCGGAGGAAGGCTTCAAGAAGGCGATCAAGCTTTTCCAGCAATCGATTGAAATCGACCCGACCTATGCGCCTCCGTATGCCGGACTCGCCGACTGCTACGAACTGCTGGGTTCGGCGCCGTATTCGACTCTGACTCCCAGCGAGGCATTTCCCAAAGCCGAAGACGCCGCTAAGAAAGCCCTTGAACTCGACGGCACACTGGCCGAGGCGCACGTACCGCTGGGCTACTCTCAGCTGGTGTATGAGCGCAACTATTCCGAGGCTCGTAAGGAGTTTGAAGAAGCTCTGCGATTGCGTCCCGGATACGCCACTGCTCACCAGTTCTACGGGTATTACCTGACCGCCATGGGCAAGACGGACGAGGCCATCGCAGAGAGGAAAAGAGCACTCGAACTGGACCCGATCAGCCCTCTACTGAACTCTGCGTTGGGCGAAGCCTATTACCACGCGAGACAATTCGATGTAACCATCGAGCAGAACAAGAAGGCGCTCGAACTGGATCCGACTTATGCCATTGCGTTGGTCAACATCGGCCGAGCCTATGAGCAGATGGGGATGCATCCGCAGGCGCGTGCTGCCTTCCAGAAAATTCTAACGGCTGCCCCCGAAGATCCCGCCATTCTCTCCCTCATGGGTCACGAGTACGCCGTGTCCGGCGACAAGGCCAACGCGAACGGGATTCTTGCCAAGCTTGCGGCGGTAGCGACCAAGAAGTACGTGCCGGCAGTTTACTTCGCCGTGATCTATACCGGCCTCAATCAAAAAGATGACGCCTTCCGCTGGCTCGACAAGGCCTACGAAGAGCGTTGCGAATACCTTGTTTACCTTGGCAGTGAACCACTTGCCGACCCCCTGCGCGATGATCCACGGTTCTCTCAGCTTCTACGCCGTCTCGGGTTGTCCCCAGTGGCTCGCGCCGAACTGCAGGAGTCTCCCCAACGCGGCGCAAGGTTCACAGCCGGATCAGCAGCGATGAATTGACTTATTGAAGTACTGAATCAACGACACAGAGCGGAACCAAACTTCAGTCAGACGCGGCTGCGCGATCGAAGGATCCTCTCTGCTACACTGGCGCGCATGAACGCCGCCAACCGCGCGCAAAGTAACCGAACGTCAGTTTCTTGGGCAGTGTGCCGGCGTCGCCGCGGGAGCATGGCTTCTGCCGGAATTGGCACGTGCGGCGTCGGATTCAGCACCGTCGGTCAAGTTTCCTTCGGCCCCGCGGGACCGGGTTGCGGTCGCCACGTATCCTTTTCGCGAATTCATCATAGGATGGAAAGGAGAGGACGGCAACACCCTCAGTACCGCGCAGTTAGCCCAGCAGATGCCATTGAAAGATTTTCCCGCGCATGTCGCTGAGAAGTTCAAGGTGCACAAGGTTGAACTGTGGAGTCCCGTCTTCCCCTTGACTGATTCGAAGTATCTGGACCAGCTTCGAGACGCCATAGAGAAAGCCCACTCCGCGGTCGTGGACATTGCCGTGGACGCGCAGGACGGCCAGTATTCGACGGACCCGGCGGAACGCGGCCGGGCCCTGACGAAGAGTAAAAAGTGGATCGACGTGGGCGCGGCGCTGGCCTCGCCCAGCATTCGCACCCACATTCAAGGAACGAAGAATTCGAAGCCGCACGTCGGCCGCGCCGCCGACACGCTGTCGCGCGTCGCGGAATATGCGGCTAAGAAAAATGTCGTGGTTCATCTGGAGAATGACGACCCGGTCAGCGAGGACCCATTTTTCATCGTGCAGGTGATCGACAAGGTGAACAGTCCCTGGCTGCGCGCCCTGCCTGATTTTGGCAACTCCTTGAACACACACGACGACGACTTCGCGTATCGCGCCATCGATGCCATGTTCGCTCACGCCTACGGCATCTGCCACGTGAAGGATGGCGAGGTCAACGATCAGGGCAAACCCGCCCACGTAGACATGGCGCGGACTTTCGCCATCCTGAAAAAGAATAACTACAAGGGCTACTGCTCGATCGAATACGACGCGCCCGGCGATCCTTACGAACCGACGGCGGAGTTGGTGGAGGAAACGGTGGCGTTTCTCTCTTAGCGGGAGCGCATTCGTCGTTTCATTCGGAGGTTCCTGATCTTTCCTGGGATTAGCGGTAAGAGGAACGGTAAGGGGGGCGTGGCTGAGATCAGAGAGATTCTCAAGACCCGAGCATCGTCGCATCCTGCGCGGCTGCGCGAACTGGCAGCGCTCTTCCTGAAGCTCGGCGGCATCAGTTTTGGCGGGCCCGCGGCCCACATCGCGCTGATGGAATCGGAGGTTGTCGGCAAGCGGCAATGGCTGACCCGGCAGCAGTTTCTCGACATGCTGGGAGCCGCCAATTTAATCCCCGGTCCCAGCTCAACGGAACTTGCGATCAGTGTGGGATTCGTGCGCGCTGGCTGGGCAGGACTATGCGTCGCCGGAGCGAGTTTTATTCTGCCGGCAGCGTTGATCACTGGGGCATTCGCGTGGACCTATATACGGTTCGGTACGTGGCCTCAAGCCGTATCAGTGCTCGGCGGAATCAAACCGGCGGTGATTGCCGTGATTGCAATCGCTGTCTGGCGCCTGGGAAAGACAGCGGTGCGAGACGTGGGACTCGCGGTGCTGGGAGGCTTGTCGCTGGCGGCATTTTTTCTGAACGTGAATCCAATTGCGATTCTATTCGGCGGTGGTGCGATCGGAATGCTGGCACGGCGGGCTGCGAGCCTTCGCACCGCGGGAGCTGCGCTCTTTTCACCCTCGCTCTTGCCCGAGGCTTCGGCGTCGGAGCGGCCAGAGGAACTTGGTCTTCATGGTTGCGCCCGTTTGCCGCGATAGCAGTAGCGTCGACAGCGGTCGCGGAGGCTCGACCCTCCCTTATCAGAATCGCACTGTTTTTCCTGAAGGTGGGCGCAGTGCTCTACGGCGGCGGATACGTGCTTCTGGCTTTCCTGCAACAGGGACTGGTTCATCAGTACGGATGGCTGACGCAGCAGCAACTTCTCGACGCTGTCGCCATCGGCCAGTTCACGCCCGGTCCGGTGCTCTCGACCGCCACGTTTATTGGATACCTTCTGGGAGGCGCGCCGGGGGCCGCGGTAGCGACACTGGCTATTTTCTTGCCGTCGTTTTTCTACGTCGCGTTGCTGGCCCCAGTGTTATTCCGGCTCCGGCAGTCGGCGTGGATGGCCGCGTTTCTGGATTCAGTGAATGTGTGCGCCGTGGCGCTGATGGCCGGAGTCACACTCCGGCTGGCAGCCGATGCCTTGCGCGGTTGGCCGACCTGGGTGATTGCCGTGGCGGCGCTCGCCGTATTGTTGCGTTGGAAGATCAGTCCGGCGTGGGTCGTCGCTGGCGGCGGGCTTGCCGGACTCGCATTGGCGGCAATCCGCTAGGCGGGCGTCAGGCCTGGGATTCGATTCTGCCTCGGAGCCTTCGAATCGCTTCTAATTCGTTTTTTATTCGCCTTAATTGCCGATTTGTGGTAAACGTATGGCCATGCGAAAAGCCGTCAATCATCTCAAGAAATCCGACCCTGTCTTACGCGCGATCATTGAGCGCGTTGGGCCGTGCCGCATGGAGTTTGGTCAGCCGGAGTTTTCCAGTGTGGCGGAGGCGATCGTCTACCAGCAACTGAACGGCAAGGCTGCGGTAACCATATTCAATCGCTTCACTGCACTGGCCGGCGAACCGCTCACGCCGGATGGAATTCTAAAGTTGACCGATGCGCAACTCCGCAGTGTTGGGCTATCGAAACAGAAGTCGTCATACCTCAAGGACCTGGCGGCAAAAACCGCGGAGGGCGTGCTCAACTTTGAGAAATTAGCGGACTTGCCGGATGAGGACGTCATCCAGCACTTGACGCAGGTAAAAGGTATTGGCGTTTGGACGGCGCACATGTTCCTCATGTTTTCGCTGCGGCGGCCGAACGTGCTGCCCACAGGTGACTACGGCATCCAGGTGGCCATCAAGAAGCATTACAAGAAACGCAAGCTTCCCAAACCGAAAGATATGGAGAAGATTGCCCGGGCATGGGCACCACATCGCAGCGTTGCCTGCTGGTATTTGTGGCGGAGTCTCGACATCAAGACCGTTCAACCACAGGGGACACAGGGGCGCACAGAGAAAACCTGACTTGTGTCCCCTGTGATCCTCTGTGCCCTCTGTGGTTAAATGGTCTGCGATGACCGACTCGAAGATTCGCGTGCTCGTAGCCAAGCCCGGCCTCGACGGACATGATCGCGGAGCCAAGGTAATTGCACGCGCTCTGCGCGATGCCGGCATGGAAGTGATCTACACGGGACTGCGCCAGACTCCTGAGATGATCGTCAGCGCTGCGCTGCAGGAAGACGTGCAGGTGATCGGCCTCTCGATCCTTTCCGGCGCGCACAACGCCATCGTCCCGCGCGTGATGGGCCTGCTCAAGCAGAACAAAATGGACGACGTGATCGTGGTGCTCGGTGGCATCATCCCCAACCAGGATATCGATGGGATGAAGAAGTTAGGCGTGGCGGCAATCTTCCAGCCGGGCACGACGATGGACGACATCGTCCAATTCATCCGCACGCATGTGAAGGGACCCGGCGTGCCGGCGGCGGGGTGATGGCCGAAATCAACGCCTCCCGTCTCCGGGATATCCTCTCCAAAACCGTAGGCCCGGCTCCGTGGTATTGGGAGACGTTTCCGGCAATCCGTTCGCTGGCCGGTCAGCGCTTCGTCTGGACCCATCACGGAGATCAGGGCCCGATCGGCCACCTCGTCACTCTCGGTCTCGAACAACAGCCTGAACTGGCACGACTCGCGCTCAATACTTATTGCCGTCCGTTTCTGGTGCCGCCGAATTCTGTCGGCCTGTGGTGCCCGGAGGGCCGCAATATTCGCCTCACCGGTTTTGATCCCGACCAGCTGAAAGGGTTTGACCTGGCGGAGGTCGCCGGCTGGTTCAAACCATCTTCGGACCGCATTTACTCGAAAAGTGCGCCCTCTGTGGATTTTGAAGTTCCATTGACCCTGACACCGGGCATGCACAAAATCGACGTTCCACCGGAACTGCAGAGCGTGGATGAACTAATCGTTCCCACCAGCTACAAAGCTGTGTCGAACAACGATCCGGCGTTCGCGCTCTTTGTGTTTTATCTGCAGGCTGGACTGGTGGAAGTGTTGCCGCAGAAGTGGTTCACCGCCGCGCAGTACCGCGTTGGGCAGCAATGGATTACGCGCGCCGCCCGCGACCCGGAGTCGCACCACATCGTCGGCGAGTGCTTCGGCGTAGGAACATTTCTGCTGGAGGAAGACGGCTGCCGCCTGGCGGAATGGATCGAGCGCAAAGCCTAGGAAGTGACACCGTAAGCAGCGGCATTGGATTGCGCGGTTCCACCCCGCTGGTATACCGTAGTCAGTCCGCTCCTTCGACTCATGGCCGACCGCAATGAACCTTCCGCAGTGAACTCGTCTACGCCCGCGAATGTGCTGGCGAGCAAGATCGATCCAACCTCCGCCCGCTTTGAGGCGAATATGCGGTTCCTGGCGGACCTCATGTCCCAGGTGCGCAACGAAGAGCAGAAGATTTCCGAGGGCGGCGGCGCAAAGGCCATTGAGAACCAGCACGCCAAGGGACGCCTCACCGCCCGCGAACGCATCGAACTGCTGGTCGATCCGGAGACTTTCTTCGAACTCGGCCTGTACAGCGCGCACGGCATGTACGAAGAGTGGGGCGGCGCGCCGGCCGCCGGGGTGATCACCGGCATGGCGCGCGTGCAAATGCGGATGGTGATGATCATCGCCAATGACGCGACCGTAAAAGCGGGCGCGTTTTTCCCGATGACATCCAAGAAAGTAATCCGCGCCCAGAACATCGCCATTGAGAACCGCATTCCGACGATCTACCTCGTCGACTCTGCCGGAGTTTTCCTGCCGCTGCAGGAAGATGTATTTCCCGACACCGACGATTTCGGGCGTGTCTTCCGCAACAACGCGGTGATGTCGGCCATGGGAATTCCGCAGATTGCCGCCATCATGGGCATGTGCGTAGCCGGCGGCGGCTACCTGCCCGTGATGTGCGATCACGTGCTCATGACCGACGGCAGCGGATTGTTTCTCGCTGGCCCTGCCCTGGTGCAGGCCGCGATTGGACAGAAAGTTTCCGCGGAGGATTTAGGCGGAGCGGCCATGCACTCGGCCATCAGCGGCACGGTCGACTTCCGCGAACCGAATGATCAAGCTTGCATCGCGCGTATCCGCTCGATCGTCGACAAGTGGGGATACCGACGGCTTTCTCCATGGGACCGGAGGAAGCCCGTGGATCCGGCACTGACCGCCGAAGAGATTTACGGCATCTACGATTCTTCGCCCGCGCGTCCCTACGACATGAAGGAGGTACTCGCGCGCGTACTCGACGGCAGCCGCTTTGACGAGTACAAGCCGGAGTACGGAAAAACTCTGATCTGCGGGTACGGGCGCATCGGCGGCTTTGCGGTCGGAATCGTCGCGAATCAAAAACTGCACGCGCAACAGACCGACCATGAAGGCCACAAGAGAGTTGAATTCGGAGGCGTCATCTACACCGAATCCGCCGAGAAGGCCGCCCGCTTCATTATGGATTGCAACCAGAATCTGATCCCGCTTGTCTTTTTTCACGACGTAAACGGGTTCATGGTTGGTCGCGACGCGGAGTGGAGCGGCATTATCAAGGCGGGCGCGAAAATGGTGAACGCCGTTTCTAACTCCGTTGTGCCGAAGATTACCGTGATCGTCGGCGGATCGTTCGGTGCCGGCCACTATGCGATGTGTGGGAAGGCCTATGACCCGCGCTTTGTGTTTGCCTGGCCAACCGCGCGCTACGCGGTCATGAGCGGGGATTCGGCAGCCGGGACCTTGGTCGAGATCAAGGTGAAGCAACTCGAGCGCGGCGGCAAGAAGCTAAGCGAAGAAGAAAGAAAAGCACTCTACGAGTCGGTGAAGCGCACCTACGACGAACAGACCGATCCGCGATACGGCGCGGCCCGTCTGTGGATTGACAAGATCATCGATCCGATCGAAACCCGGGATGCAATTACGCAAGCATTGGAGGCAGCGGCGCTCAACCCGGATGTAGCGGAGTTCAAGGTGGGAGTGCTGCAGACGTAAGAATTGCCACGGATTGCACGGATGAACGCGGATCAAACAAAACATATTCCTTACCTCTTCGTCTTATCTGTGAGAATCCGTATTAATCCGTGGCCGAGATTTTATGGCTGATCCAGTCAAATTGATCGAATGCCCACGCGACGCCTGGCAAGGGCTGAAGGGGATGATCCCTGCCGATTTGAAAGTCGACTATCTGAAGGCCTTGATCAGCGTGGGATTCAAGCATATTGACGCGGTGTCGTTCGTATCGCCGAAGGCCGTGCCGCAAATGGCCGATTCCGAGGAAGTGCTGAAAGAACTCGATCCGCCGGATGACGTTGAGATCATCGGCATCGTGGTCAACGAAAAAGGAGCGGAGCGGGCGATAGCGACCCGGGCGGTCTCGACGCTGGGATTTCCATATTCAATTTCTGAAACTTTCCTGCGCAAGAATCAGAATCAGTCGCCGGAAGAAGCGCTCGATGAGCTGGAGAAGATTCAGAAAAAAGCCGACGGCGCTGGCCTCGACGTTATGGTTTATATCTCCATGGCCTTCGGCAATCCTTACGGAGACCTGTGGAATCCGGACGAAGTGATCGAAGCCATCTCGCTCATGGAAGTCGACAACTTAAAGATGATTTCCCTGGCCGACACGGTCGGCATGGCGAGTTCTCCTCAGATCAGCGACCTCGTGGGCGCGGTGATGGCGAAATACGACTACCTCGAAATCGGGGTGCATCTGCACAGCCGCCCCGAGCAGGCGGCAGCAAGGATTCTGGCCGCCTACAACGCGGGCTGCCGGCGATTCGATTCTGCGTTGGGAGGGCTGGGTGGATGTCCCTTTGCGCAGGACGCGCTGGTTGGTAACATCGCGACAGAGACGGTGCTTGAAACGCTTCGCCAGCGTGGCGCGGAATTGCCACAATTGAAACCGTTGGACGCTCTGCTGAAGGCTACAGGCGGAATTGGGGCAAAGTTTTCGGGCGCACAGGCGGCCGATTGAGTGGTCGCAGCGTTTCACGGATCAAAAGAAATCTTTTCGAGCTTGGATCCGCGGGAATCCGTGAAATCTGAGGCGGCTTTTTGAAATGACCTACGACACGATCCAACTCGCATACGACGGCCCGGTCGCGACGATTACTCTTAATCGTCCGGAGAAGCGCAATGCCATCAGTTTCGAACTGATTGAAGACCTGTTGCACGCACTTGATGAAGTCGCGAAATCAGACGCGATCGTACTGATCGTGACTGGCGCCGGCAAGGCATTCTGCTCCGGCCTGGATTTGGACAATCTCAAGGCGCTGCTCGGCCGTTCGCCAGAGCAGAACCTGAAAGATTCGCAGACCATGGTGCACCTGTTCCGCTCGCTGTATGAATTTCCCAAGGTCACGATTGCCGCGGTGAACGGTGCTGCGATCGCAGGCGGGACGGGGCTTGCGCTGCTCTGCGACTTCACCTTGGCCGTTCCTGACGCGAAGTTTGGCTACACCGAAGTGCGCATCGGTTTCGTTCCGGCAATTGTCTCGACATTTTTGCTGCGCCAGGTCGGGGAAAAGCAGGCGCGCGATCTATTGTTGACGGGAAGACTCTTCGGCGCGGAGGAAGCCGCGCGCATGGGTCTTGTCAGCGAAATAGTTCCACCCGAGAATCTGATGATGCGAGCTCGCGAATTAGCCAGCCTGTTGATGGAAAACAGCCCGGCGTCGCTTCGAGCGACCAAGCAACTGCTCACCGATCATGCCCGCGCCGAGCTCGATGCCCAGATTGAAACGGCGATGCGCGAGAACGCCGCGATTCGCACCACCGCCGACTTCCGGGAAGGGATCTCGTCGTTTCTAGAGAAACGAAAACCGGTGTGGACGGGGAAATGACTTCAAGCGGTCACCAGGCTTTCAACGAAACCCGGCTACGTGTGCGCTACGCCGAGACTGACCAGATGGGCGTCGTCTATCATTCCAACCATTTCATCTGGTTCGAGGTGGGCCGCGTCGAACTGCTGCGGCAGATGGGTTTCTCTTATCGCGACATGGAGCGCGAGGACGGACGCTTCATCGCCGTGGCGGAAGCGACTTGCCGCTATCGTGCTCCGGCGTATTACGACGAGGAGATTCTGGTGAGAACGCGGCTCAAAAGCGTGCGCGAATCGGTCGTCGTCTTCAACTACGAACTGTTGCGGGACGACGGCACGCTGTTGGCCGAGGGAGAAACCACACACATCGTCACCGATTCGAATTTCAAGATCGCGGCGCTGCCGGAGAAGTATTTGACGGTGTTTCGCGCCGCGGTGGGAAAGTAAACAGAAAAGGCCCTCTTGAACGCACTGCACATCAACGGAAACGATCTCACTCTCGAAGCCGTCCGCGAAGTCGCGAGCCCGGAAACTCGCCGCGCCGTGCTTCTCGACCCCGACGCCCGCGAAGCCGTCGACCGTGCCCGTTCCGTCGTCGATGAGATTGTCGCCAGCAACAAACTGGCATACGCGATTACCACAGGCGTGGGGAAGCTCAGCGACGTGCGTATCGCCGGCGACCAGATTCGCGAGCTTCAGGTCAACCTCGTGCGCTCGCACGCGGTGGGGTTGGGAGAGCCCCTTTCCGTTGCGGAAACTCGCGCCATGATGCTGTTGCGCGCGAATTCCCTGGCCAAAGGTCATTCCGGGGTTCGAGCTATTGTGATCGACACTCTGTGCGAGATGCTCAACCGCGGGGTCACTCCGGTTGTGCCATCGCAGGGCAGCGTGGGCGCAAGCGGCGATCTGGCTCCACTGGCTCATCTGGCTCTATCCCTCATTGGCGAGGGCGAGTGCTTCGATGAAAAGGGCGCACGCATTTCGAGCGCGGAGGCTCTGAGGCGGGCGCAGATCAAGCCTCTAATCCTTGAGGCCAAAGAAACGATCTCCCTGATCAACGGGACGCAAGCCATGCTGGCAGTGGCCACGCTCGCGCTGCTGGCGGCGGAAACCTTAGTGGACACTGCCGACGTTTTAGGCGGCCTGTGCTGCGACGCGCTCAAGGGCACCGACGCGGCCTTCGACGAACGCATTCACAAAGCGCGTCCCCACAGTGGGCAGATGAAGACCGCCGCCAACCTGCGGCACATGCTCGAAGGCAGCCAGATTCGCGAATCGCATCGCGAATGCGGACGCGTGCAGGACGCCTATTCTCTGCGCTGCATCCCGCAAGTCCACGGCGCCGTCCGCGACACGCTGGCGCACTGCCGCGACGTCTTCGAAACCGAGGCCAACTCGGCGGTCGATAACCCGCTCGTCTTCATCACCGACGCCAAGAACTCCCAGGGCGACGTGATCTCAGGCGGAAATTTTCACGGTGAGCCGCTGGCCTTCGCGTTAGACTTCCTCGCGATCGTGCTCAGCGCGCTCGCGGGCATCAGCGAGCGCAGGATCGAACGGCTGGTGAATCCCGCACTCAGCGAGGGCTTGCCGCCGTTTCTCGCGCCGGGCGCCGGCCTCAACTCCGGATTCATGATGGCGCAGGTCACCGCGGCAGCACTGGTCAGCGAGAACAAGGTGCAGGCGCATCCCGCGTCGGTCGACTCCATCACCACCTCCGGCAACAAGGAAGATTATGTCTCCATGGGAATGACGGCTGCCATCAAGCTGAAGCGTATCGTCGAGAACACTCGTAACGTGCTGGCGATCGAAGCGATGGCGGTGGCGCAGGCGATCGACTTTCTGGCTCCCCTTAAGACGTCGAAGCGCGGTCAGGCAGCTCATGCGGCGATTCGCTCGGTCTGCCCCACGATGGAGAAAGACCGCGTGATGTACAACGATCTCGCGCGGATTGCGGCTCTGATCGGCAGCGGAACAATTGCAGAAGCGTTGCGCTAGGCACCTAGCAAATGAAAACCCTGACAGAATATCTTAAGGTTCACACCAAGACGCATCGCGCCTACATACACCTCACCCCGCAGGTGGAGGAGATTGTCCGCAGGAGCGGAGTGCAGGAAGGCATGGTGCTGGTCTCAGCGATGCACATCACAGCCGGCGTGTATATTAACGACAACGAAAGCGGGCTGATCGAGGACATCGACCAGTGGCTGGAGCACCTGGCGCCATTCCGGAAGAACTATAAACATCATGACACCGGTGAGGACAATGGCGACTCGCACTTGAAGGCGCTGCTGATTCATCACGAGGTGATCGTGCCCATTACGGCAGGCAAGTTGGATCTGGGCACGTGGCAGCGGATTTTTTACGCCGAGTTCGACGGTCAGCGCGACAAGCGGGTCATCGTGAAGGTAATGGGGGAGTAGAAGAATGTCAGAGGAACTGAACGAACTGCAGGAACACGCTGAGCACGCCAAGCACGATCCCACGCTAGCTCCGGTGTCGTTGACCATGGCGCTGCTCGCAGTCCTGGTCGCGGTGGTCACATTGGTGGGGCACCGGGCCCACACGGAAGAGGTTGTGCTGCAGGCAAAAGCCTCCGATCAGTGGGCTTTCTACCAGGCAAAGAACATTCGCAGGCACACCGATGAACTGTTCGTGGATCTGACCTCTGTGCAGGCAACCAACGACGCTGCCGCGCTGGCGAAGTTGCGCGACAAGTATTCGCAGGAAGCGACGCGCTACAAAGACGATCAGAAGGAAATCGAGGATAAAGCGCACGAACTGGAAGCCGAGGTCGCCACCGAGAGGAATCGCGCCGATCGATTTGACTTAGCCGAAGTGTTTCTGGAAATCGGCCTGGTGATCACGTCGATCACTCTGCTATCGGGTCGAAGGATCTTCTGGGGCCTGGGGCTTGCGCTGGGCGCCGTGGGAATCGTCGTGGCTGCCACGGGATTTCTGGTGCACTGAGCCACTCTGCCGGCCAATTGAACAACGACATCATCTAGGCATTTCCGCTTCTTCGAACAGACGCGGCCACCGATTCCTGATCTGCGGTCTGAGGCTTCGTCACCAAGAACGGCCCAATCGCAAGCACGTCCATCCGAGTACGTTTGAAGCAGTCGATCGCCTCCTCCGGGGTGCATACGATCGGCTCGTTCTCATTGAAGCTCGTGTTCAAAATCACTGGAATTCCCGTCTTACGGTAGAAAGCCGAGATCAAATCGTAGTACATCGGATTTTCTTCCCGAGTCACGCTCTGCAGTCGGCCCGTGTCGTCGACATGGTTCACGGCGCAAAGTTCCTTCCGCTTTTCCGGCCGAATCTTGTAGACATGCAGCATGAAGGGTGAAGGGTGGTCGTGCTCGAAATATTCGTGCTGATGATCCGCCAGGATGGACGGCGCGAAAGGCCGAAACCACTCGCGGTGTTTGATGCGCGCGTTGAGCACGTCCTTCATATTTGGCAATCCGGGATGGGCCACGATGGAACGATTGCCCAATGCGCGCGGTCCCCATTCCATGCGTCCCTGAAACCAACCAATAACATTCCCTGCGGCAATTTGTTCTGCCACTTCGTCGAGCAGCGTGCCGCGCTCAAGCTTGCGCCCTTGCAGGCCAGCGCTCACCAGCGCCGACTGAATGCGCGACTCGGAAAACTCAGGCCCCAAGTAAGAGTGTTTCAATTCATACCGCCGCGGCTGCTTCAGCACGGAGTGCCAGGTGTGCAGGGCCGCGCCGATGGCCAGGCCTTCGTCACCGGCTGCGGGCTGAATGTACGTCCGGCGGAAAGGAGTGCGGTCGAACAGCTTTCCATTGGCCACGCTGTTGAGCGCGCACCCGCCCGCAAGGGCGAGATCCTGAAGCGGCACGCGACGGTGTAGTTGGTTCAACAGACGAAAAAAGACTTCTTCGAAGCGATGCTGCAGCGCAAAGGCCAGGTCCATGTCGCGCTGCGTGATCTCAGCGTGCAGCTTGCGAGGTTCACCGAATAGTCTCTGCACGCGGTCGGAGAAGTGGCGCGCCAGGCGCACCGTTCCATCCGGCAAAACCTGCATTCCCTGGTTGCTGCCAAGCGGCTTGAAATAGCTGAGGTCAAGCTGGAAACCGCCGTTCTTCGCCGCAACCATTTTGCCGATCTCGTTGCAATAGGTGTCCCTACCGTAAGGAGCAAGACCCATGACCTTGCCTTCATCGCCGTACTGGCTGTAGCCGATGAATTCACAAATCATGGTGTAGAGACTGCCCAGCGAATGCGGAAGGAAGACGCGGTCGAGGATTTCGATTTCATTCCCTTCGCAGCGGGCCATCATGGTCGAAACAAAATCGCCAGAGCCGTCGTAACTGAAGCCGGCAGCCTTCTCCCATGGCGAACAGTAATACGCGCTGGCGATGTGGGCGATGTGATGCTCGAGATGGTGTTCCTGAAATCGCAACTGCGCGGAATCAACATCGAGCGCCTTGGAAAGAAGAGCGCGCACATCGCGCATGCCTTCTTTGCGCTGGCGGAGGCGAATGAAATTCAGGATCTTGGCCGGGTTGGCGAGCGCGTATTGAACTTTCTTCGCGAGGTTCGCGTCACTGTCCTGACCGACGGCCACGTGATCGATATCAGAGATCTTCGCGCCCACCGCATCCAGGCAAGACTTCACGGCGAGTGCAGGAAAACCGCCAAAGTGTTTACGACGGTTCAGGCGCTCCTCGGCGATCGCGAACTTTACTTCGCCGTCGACCAGGATCGCCGCGGAGGCGTCGGCGTGAAACATATTGAGGCCCAAAATGAGCATGAAACTAGCAGTGTCTCCTCTGGCGTGCCGGGGGTGGTTGGGTCATTATGGTTGGGTCATTCGTTATGGCTGGAAGCTGGTTGCGCTGCATCGAGAAATGCGGCAACGTCTACCGGAAGCCGCTTGCCGGTGGCAGCTGACTCATCGACGCGCAGCGTTGCCAGCGTAGAGCACACCAAATCCTCGAAACTGATCGGCGCCGTACTCCCCTGTCGTATGAATCGCGCAAATGCCGCCCACTCGTCGCGATGGCCCTTGTCCTGACGCCAGCGCGAATGGATCGTCTCTTTCCGGCCGTCGCGCACAAGTTCGAGTCGGCGGAAATCTTCGAGAACCGCGACCGTTCCTCCTCCGAACACTTCAATCCGCTCTTTGGAAAATGACCGGTCGCCATTCGCCAGGTAGCTGATTCTTCCTTCGGAGCCACTCGCGAACCGCATCGCGACCAGCACATTGTCGCCGCTATAGCGGCCGGCGTTGCCGACCGTTCGCGCCTCAACCTCTACCACCGGCGATCCCGAGAGGAACATCAGCAGGTCGACGAAGTGGCAAACCTCGCCCAGAATGCGTCCGCCGCCCTGCTCATGATCGTTCACCCAATGGTCAGGAGGAAGAAATCCCACGTTGATTCGATAGTGCAGCGCCAATGGCTCGGAAATCGGCGCGAGGAACGATTTCATTCGTGTCGTCATCGGCGCGAAGCGGCGGTTGAAACCCACGATTAGCGCCGGCCGCGCGCTCGTTGCGATACCGAGATAGGCGCGGACAATGGAACGCAATTCATCCTCGGACAGGCAAAGCGGCTTCTCGCAGAAGACGTGCTTCCCTGCGCCGAGCGCCGCGAGAATTTGCTTCGCGTGCAGATGATGGCGCGTCGCGATGATCACCGTGTTAATCCGGGAATCCTGGATGACCTTAGATTCGTCGGTACTGCAATCGCGAAAACCGAACTTGCTAGCGGCATGCCTGGCGTGAGATCCGTTGGCAGCGCATACCGTAATCAATGAAGTAGCGGATGAGGCCTTCAGAGCCGGTATGAGCGTGCCCGTCGCAAACACGCCGGCGCCCAGCAATCCGACGGAGACCCCTGCGGTCGCGGGAGAACGAGGAACGGCCGCGGACTCTGGCACGAGAGCGAGCGTGCGCGAGTCGTCGCTCGTACCGGAATACTGAATTACGACTCCTAGAAATGACTCGCGCGACTTGCCGGTGATCAAGTCGTAGGCTCCCTGAGCGCGATCGATCGGGAAACGATGGGTAATCAGTGCGGCGACTTTGATTTTCTTGTCGGCGAGCAACTGTACGAACGCTTCCATGTTGCGAGTCTCGGTCCAGCGTACGTAGCCAATGGGATAGTCGCGGCCTTTTTGTTCGTAGGCCGCGTCATAGCGGCCGGGCCCGTACGAACGCGAGATGCGGAAGTCGAGTTCCTTCTCGTAATAAGCCTTGCGCTCGATGTCGATGCCGACGGTGCCCACAGCAACGACGATGGCGCGGTCGCGCGCGATTGCGCCCGCTAGATTGACGGGCTCGCTGCTCGACGTTTCGGCCGTGATAAGAACAGAGTCGGCGCCCGCGCCGCGCGAACTCTCCAGGCAAAGATCGCGAAATGCCGACGGCGAACTCGCAACCGTGTCTGCGCCCAAGTGCCGCGCCAGATCAGCGCGAGAAGCGTCAATGTCCAGACCCAGAACGCGACAGCCCGCGGCCTTCAGAACTTGCACGGTGAGTTGGCCCAGCAGTCCAAGGCCAATGACAGCGACCAGATCCCCGAGCTTCACGTCGGCGGTCCGGATGCCGTGCAAGGCGACCGCACCGAGGGTCGCGAAGGCAGCCTCGTCGAAAGAAACCTCGTCGCCAGCGATCGGATCACGAGTAGGAATCCGCGCCACCAGCAACCGCGGAATACTGCCGATCTCGGCGTGTACTGCGAATCCGGCGCCCGCACAGGCGACGCGGTCACCCGGCTGAAGATCGACGACACCCTCGCCCACCGCGATCACAGTTCCGGCACTGCTGTAGCCGGGGCTCTGCGGTTGGTCCAAACGGCTGCGTACAGCCTGGATCGCGGAAAAGATTCCGTCGCGCTGTACTTTGCCGATGACTTCGCGAACCAGGTCGGGTCGGGACTGGGCTTTCTGCAAGAGACTCTTCCGGGCAAACTCAGCCGACGCCCGCTCCGTGCCAGCGGAAACAACCGAGGCGGCGACGCGCACCAGCACGCAGCCGGGCAGCAACCGCGGTGCGGGAACTTCCACCACCGTAATCTCCCCCGTGCGCGCGTGTTGGAGAACCTGTTTCACTGGCTTACCTGCTCGGCGACCCGACTCGGCGGAGAAGACTGCAGACGAGAAAGAACTGCGCGAAATTTTCCGTTCGCTCCCCGCGGAATCTCCTGAACATATTCGAATCGAACTTCGAGTGACGGACTCACCCAGCCTCGAATGTCCCGCCTGATTTCCAGTTCGTCTTTGCCGCCGTAAGCGCTTCGGCGTACCAGAAGAATCGTGATCTCCCCAAGCCGCTCCTGAATGATCTGAGCTTCCTTCACGTTAAGAGCATCCTTGAAAAGATAGTCGAGTCGGGCGATACGCGCGCCTTCAGGAGTGATCACGTAGTCGTCGGTTCGCCCCTCGACGCGCTGCAGAGCTCGTGAGCTGCGCCCGCAGGGGCAGGCCTTCCCATCCCGCCAGACTGCCGTATCGCCTACCTCGTAGCGGATGAACGGAAAGGCGTCGCAGGCGAATCCCGTGCACACGATTGTCTGGGCCGGATCACCCGGTGTCCGTTCAATCCCTTCCATAATGCCAAACTCGAAGTCTTCATGGTAAACGAATTCCGGACACCGCGAAGCGTTGCCGCACGCTTCGGTGCAACCGTAATGGTCGGTCAGAACAGCGCCAGTAAATGCCTGAATGTCGCGACGCTGAAAATCGAGCATATTCTCGGCCCCAGTGAAAATTACGCGCGGAGGCGTAGCGAGGCGCAGGCCAGCGTCGGTCGCGTTCAGCGCCAGCATGTGAATAAAGGAAGGATAGCCTGCGTAAAAATCGAATCGCTTTGAATTCAGGAACTCCACGATGCTGCCAACCTTGGCCGGTGTCAGGCTCTGCATGTTGATCAATACCTGCCGCATAGGACGGTTCCAGCGCCAATAGGGCGGCGTGCATTGCGTAATGGGAATCACTCTCTGTCCGGTAAAATTTGCGTGCCACGTTCCCGGACTCACGCCAAACCGCAGGCGATGACGCCACCACACCGCCCACTGAAACGCAACCGCTTCTCGGGTCATGTAGAAATGGAGCCCTTTGCCGGTGGTGCCGCTAGTGTGGCGGGATAGCAATTCGCGTTTTGAAGTCTTCTGCGAGACGAAGCGCCCCGCATTCTGACGTACTTCTTCCTTTGTAAGCACCGGCAACTTGTGCAGGTCGTCCCGGCTTCGTATGTCGTCGGGGCAAATTCTCAGAGTCTTCCAGAGTTCGCGATAGTAGGGAACATTTTCGTACGCGTGGTGGACGAGCGCCCGCAGATTTTCACTCTGGTAGGCCTCGATCTCGCTGGCGCTCCACTTCTCCGAATCCACCAGTCCTTGCAGGCGTCGGTCAAATTCCTGGCCGAAGCGCACCCGCGCTTCTTTTTTCCCGTAGTACCAGCAGGCCGCATTCTGCAGGAACACAGGTAGCCGCGGATAGATTTGCTCGGCAAGAACGGATTCGCTCATGGCTGCTGCGCCGCCTCAACGCTTTCGTCAGTGGAAACTTGTTCGATGTGCCCCTTCCAACCGAAGTGAGGCTCGAAGTGAAAGGTATCGTCAGCCGAAATCTCCGCCAGTTGCCGGTTCCACGCCGGATGGTTGCTGCGCACCGTGACGTCGCGCCAGCCATGATCGGAAAGAGGAAACTCCCGGCACTGAAAAGCTCGCGCGACAATTGGAACCTTGTCGGGATCAAATCCCATCAGGTACGCGCAGGCCGCATCCACACTTGGTGGATGCACGCCAAACAACACGACCCCCGCCGGTACCGGGTCGGGATTCAGCGGCCCTCTTCCTTCGCCGGCAAGAATTCCATCGACCAGCACGTAGTGCCGCTTGCGATTCTGCGGCTGCGGTTCTCGCAGCGAGCCATCGGCATTGCCATAGAACACGATCTTGTTCAGATCGAGGCACATTCGCCAAATCGTGTCGTTGCCGAACCAGTTACCGCTGCGAACGGTGCTGTCCGTATCGCCGAAGACCGGCTTGCCCACGCCCCGCGCCACCCGATGCACCCACGGGCCAACCACCGGGACCCGATGTGAAAGTCCGCGAACGGCGGCAGCGACTCTGCGCTCGGTGCGGTGTTTCAAGTCCGGATTGGGATGCTCATCTCCACCTCTCACCGAAGCGCCCTCGGTGTGGTGCGGCAGCCAGTTCTTGTCGGCGTTCACGCCCACCAAGTTCTTGAGACTCGCGGTGATGCCGGCCTTCTTATGCGTCTTCCATTTCGGCAGACTGAACACCACGTCGCACTTGATAGCACAACCGGCAATCAGATATTCGTGCCGCCCGCCGCTGTGGTGATGATTGACGACCCCTGCGTCATAATCCGCTCCGTAATAATGTCCTGCCCCAGGATGATTCACGAACTCGCTGGCCCGTCCCAAATCGAAGGCAACCGCTCCATAAGCACTGGGCGCGAGTTTGCGCCGCTCGACCACAACATCGGCACGGGTAATCCACTCTTCCTGACGCAGATCAATCAGTTCAAACTTGAGGCCGCGAGCCGTGTAAAAGTCGCGGATGGCGTGCAAGCCGAGCAACTCTGCCATCTCGGAAAAAGAAGCATCGGTCTGGGGCGCATCGGCAAGAATGATGTTGCCTTTCGGCCCAACCGCTTTCCACACATAGTCCGCGACCGCGCGGATGATGCTGCCGTGTGTGATCACGTATCGCCAGCCCTGCGGATCGCGGGGGTGTCGCTGATGCACCATGTTCGGCTTCAGCAGCACGGTCTCACCCGGATGAATCAAGTCTGCGAGCGGATTCCACTCGGCCGCTCCGAAGTGACCAGCGTCAAGACCCGCTGTACGAAAACAGCCACGCACCCCTTCATAGGCTGAGTTTGATCCCGACGCAATATCGGCAAAGTCATATTCCGGGTAGGACTGAGCGGGAGAGAACGGCGCGCAGCTGGAATATTCCCGACTCTCGCCGCGCCATGCAACAACCGTGCTTTCCGGCAAGCTGCTCATCAGGCCCGCACCGAGGATTGGGAGTCCTCATCCTCTCTGACCCGCCGCAATTCGTAAATCTTCGCCTTCACATGAAACACCTGCACGGCCTGAAAGCCGCAATAAACCAGTCCGGGAACACCATCCAAAAATCCCAGGCTGAAAAGATATTTGAGCAGAAACAACCAAAGCGGTGCGCCTGGAAGGCGAAGGAAATTCTTCTTCAGCCAGCGGCGGCGCTGGGCCTGGGTACCGAACAGCGAGGGCGGGACCTGCTCGTTGGGTTCTCCCTCAACCCAAACCTTGGCTTCCCAGTTGGAGTACTCATCGTGCTTCTGGATGTAGCGCGACAACGACTCCACATTGCGGTGTACCAGCGGGTTCGTCAGCCGCGCGGTTGCGCCCTCGACCACAACATGTTCATGCACTTCCATGTCGGCCATGGAGACATCCTGATTTTTCAATCGGCACTCGTAGCGGCCCTTGCCACGTCGAAACAGTGACAGCTTCCAGAAGCCCGCGCCCCCGTGGCGAAGAAGCCGGCCGAGAAAATACATACGCAGGGAAATGTAGTAGCCGTTGATCTCCTGATTCTCGATCGCCCGGCGGATCTCTTCGGCCAACTCTGGCGTAAGCGCTTCGTCGGCGTCGACCAGCAAGATCCAGTCGTAGGCCAGCGGCAGAGTCTCAATCGCCCATTGACGTTTCTTGGGCCAACCGCCCTGGTAATGAAACTGAACCACCTTGGCGCCGAAGGAGCGCGCAATTTCTTGCGTTGCGTCGGTGCTCTGTGAATCGATGACAAACACTTCGCCGGCATCGCGTAGGGCAGTGAGGCAACTGGGCAAATTCCTCGCCTCGTTGCGCACCGCCACAATGACGCTAACCGGCAGTTTGCCGCTTCGCGCTGGAACTTGCGCATCTCCCGCTACGACTCGCGCTTCTTCGATTCGTCCTTCTCCGATTTTTGGCTCTGCCAGTTTTTGCATGCGTCAAAGATTCGACTACAAATGCAATTCGCACCAGCGCTGCAGCACGTACAAAGCCCACGGCCGCGTCCACGAAACTGCGCCGCGGAGGAAATCCTTCCAGATCTGTTGCACCTGATTTCCGTCCAACCACCCGCCCAGCGGCCCATCGCTGATGTGCTTCGCGGCGAGAACGGGCTCGATCTCAGATCGAAGTTCTTGACGCATCCAATGCTCAAAAGGCAACGTAAACCCGCGCTTGGGCCGATGCACGACTTGGTCCGGCAACGAGCCACCGAGCGCTTCGACTAGAAGTTTCTTGGGTGTGCCGTTGAGTTTCCAACCGCCGGGAAGAGACAAGACCGCCTTCGCTAGCTGATGATCGATCAGAGGAACTCGGACCTCCAGACCCTGGGACATACTCATAAAATCAGCGTCGCGCAACAGTGTATTGAGCATATAACACCGCGACTCCAGATAGGAAACGCGGTTCACGGCGTCGAGTGGGAGAGACCGCTGAAGCCGATCGCACTGCGAAGCGGCCGCAGCTTCAGCCGTCGCGGCATCCGCGCCAGGAAATAGAAGATCGCGCTGGCGCGGTGTAAACAGCATGCGGCTGAGGAAGTAGGGATGCAACACGCGGCCATTGTCGCGCGCCAGTGAAGCCAGCTTGCGATTCCGATCGTTCTCCGCTAAGAGCGCTGTGAACGCCGAGGCGAGCGAACCGCGAACCTGCCGGGGAACATTTTTCCAGAACCGCGCAAATCGCTCCATGCGCGGCACCGTGCGGAAGCTGGAATATCCGGCGAAGACTTCGTCGCCACCTAGCCCAGACAACGCGACTTTCACTCCGGCAGCGCGCGTTTCGCGGGAAACAAAGTAGGTATTGATGCCGTCCATGGTGGGCAGGTCCATGGCGCGTAGGGCTTCAGGTATCGCGGCCCGTGCATCCTCCTGGGAAACCGTGATCTCATGATGATCGGTGCGGAACGCCCGCGCAATGGCGCGCGAGTGTTCGGCTTCCGAAAACTCTGCTTCGCGAAAGACAATGGAGAATGTGCTCGGCGTTACGCCGCCGCGTCTGAGAATGCTGACCAGCGCGCTCGAATCGATGCCGCCGGAAAGGAAAACCCCGACCGGAACATCACTCACCAGTTGCATTCGTACGGATTCTTCGAGAAGAGGCCGCAGTTGCGTCACCGCCAGATTTTCATTCTCGGTCGAAAGAGAGACCGGCGGTTCGCCTCTTGTTTCCTGATTCACCAAATCCCAGTAAGGCGAGAGCCGTAGCTTCCCGTCTTCCCAGGTTAAAGTGTGGCCAGGAGGCAGCGCACGCAAGCCCTCGACTGGCGTGAGCGGATCATAGGCAGAGCCGAACGTCAGGTAGTTGATGAGGCCTGCGGGATCGATGCGACAGGGCACAAGCCCTGTTCCCAGCAAGGTGCGAACTTCCGAAGCAAAAAGAAAATACGAGCCGGACTGCGCGTAGTAAAGCGGCTTGATCCCCATCGGGTCGCGGGCAATCAGCAGAGAGTGACGACGGGCATCCCAAATCGCGAAGGCAAACATCCCGCGAAATCTTGCCAGACATTCCTCACCCCAACGCGCATAAGCCCTAAGCAAAACCTCAGTGTCGGAGTGGCTGACGAAACTTGTGCCGAGTTGCTCAAGTTCAGCGCGCACGTCGCGGAAGTTATAGATCTCGCCGTTGTAGACGATCCAGTTATCGGTCTCGGCATCGTGCATGGGCTGATGCGCCAGAGGCGAAAGATCAAGAATCGCAAGACGCCGGTTGCCCAGCCCGATTTCGACCGGGCCCGGAACGGAATCACGCAGGAGAATAGTCCCCGAGTCGTCGGGCCCACGATGTGCGAGCGATTGGGTAGCCCGCTCGAGGAGACCTTCCGCGATGGATGCGTTCTGCCCGACAATTCCAAAGATTCCGCACATTCAGAATGTAATCCTACTCAGACTGGCCATGTTCTATTAAACACTACCGAAGGCGGCTCCGAATCGCTGCGCTATAATCCGTTGAACGACGCCAGAAAATTCCGCGGCCAACAACCGGAAAACACACGGAAACTCGAAAGCCAGATTGATGCTGTCCTCTGAAATACCCGCCCCGAAAACGCCTGTCTCCTCGGACCCGCTCATAGAATCGTCCTCCGCCGGCATGGTTGCGCCGTCAGGAATCGAAATAGCATCGCTGGTTACTCTGAGCTTCGTGCTCTTTATCTCGGTCATAGCCCTGACGCGCAACTACGGCGCCGCGGTCGATGGCTTCGGCGACAGCCGAGCCTACATGACTCTCGCGGCGGCGGTTCGGCGATGGGACTTCCACGGCGTCGTCATCAAGCAATTCTGGGGATTGCCCTACGCGATGGCGGAGCTCTCGAAGGTCACCGGCATTTCCGACCGCACCGCCTTACTTGTATTTTCTCTGGTGCCGTCGCTGCTCTCGGTCCTGCTCACCCGGAAACTCTGGAACGGATGGATCGCAGGCTACTTCGCGGTCCTGAACTTTGACTGGCTGCAGCGCTCCTGCCTCGGAGGGTCCGAGCCTCTGTTCGTGTGTCTGCTGCTGGCAGCTTTTGCGTGCGTTCGCCGCGAGCGCTGGCTGCTGGCTTCCCTGCTGGCGTCGTTTGCCACGGTCGTCCGTCCCTTGGGAGTGTTCGCCTTGCTTGGCATCGGTCTCGCATTGCTTGTGCGCCGGGACTTTCGCAGGTTCGCCGCCGCTACTGCCATCGGGCTGTGCGTGGGTGTTCTTTACGCCCTGCCGCTCGCCGCCCATTTCGGAGACCCGCTCGCTACCGTGAACAGTTACCACAGCTCGCAGTGGCAGGGGGGCTGGCTCTTCGGAATTCCTTTTTACGCCATCATCAAGGGGACTTTCCTTTACCCAGCGCTCTGGACCAACCTGGCGCTGAGTTTCGCCTGGATATTCCTTGTGATCGCCGCGATCGTCGTGATGGTGAGGAGCAACGAGTTCCGCGCGTACTGTCGAGCACACCTGGTCGAAACTGTATTCCTTGTGCCGTATCTTTGGTGTCTTTTTGCCTACAATTATCCCGTGTGGGCGCGCAGTAATTTTGCCCGTTTCGCGATCCCCATTCTCCCTTTCGTCCTGCTTGCTCTCTATCGCTGGATTCCGAAGGACCGGCGAATCCTCTGGACGATTGGCGTGGTGAGTCCGGTTCTAGCTGCCAGTTCGGCTTTGGGTGTGGCGAACGTCGTACGCATGCTCGGCAGATCGATCGGATGATCGCTCACCAGAGAATCACTACAGTCATTATCGATATTTGACGTCGAAAAAAGGCGGAATGTCCCCTCGCCTGGCGGTCACGACGAGTTCCGATCCAAATTTTCCACCCACATTCACTCCAAACAAGCGATTTCGAATCCGGTTCTGTACCAGGAAGGGAGCTCGCAGGACGACACCCAGCCTCCGCTTCACGTTCGATGCCCCCACGCTGAGGTCGTGAAATGCGACATCCTCAAATCCACAAATCTCCAACAACGACTTCAAGTTCGATCCAGCAAAACCATACTCGTGCGCCAAGGTGACATAGAAACTGGAATTGGAGGCTGGTCCCTCCATGTTTGGAGTTCGTAATAACAGTGCGCCTCGCTTGCGCAGCGCGCGATAGAGGGCATCGACCACCCACAGCAGAGAGTACTTGGGAATATGCTCGATGACGTGGGACATATGGATGAAATCGTAGCGTTCGGCGTGAGTCGAGAGGAAGTCGCCAATATCGCTTTGTATCTCATGTAGAGTGACCGCGGACGGGTTCCAGCCTTTGACATGGGACTTGTTCGCGATCCCGAAATCGGCTCCCGAAAGATTGGAGTAGCCAAGCTTAAGGCACGCCGCGAGGAACCATCCACCGCCAAAGCCAATGTCCAGGATTGGTGCCGATTTATCGGCGGGCAGAAGGGCCTCGTATTCGTCGACCGCGAGCAATACCCGGCGATCGTTCATGATTTCTGAATAGGAGGGGTTCGCCTGGTCACGCCGCTGGCGCAGGGACATCCGGCGGTAGACCTCCGCGACGAATGCATTCGGTTCCATGGCTGCCGTAAATCTAGTGGTTTGAACGAACGCTCGTCAATGGAGGCTGCCCTGCGGTTGATGCCAAATCGATTCTATTGTATCGTCCGACGTAAGCTGATAATGCGAACAGCCACGGTTTCGAATGACAGATCCCTCCATGAAGGTTCCCTTCCTCGACCTGAAAGCGCAGTATCAGAGCATCAAGCCTGAGATTGACGCCGCCATCGCCAGAGTCCTCGAGACTTCCCAGTTCATTCTCGGCACCGAAGTGGCCGCCTTCGAGCAGGAATTCTCTGCCTATTGCGCCGCGACCGAGTGCATTGCCTTGAACTCAGGCACCAGCGCCCTGCATCTGGCGTTGCTGGCGGCGGGCCTGGGCCCGGGCGATGAAGTGATCACCGTGCCGTTCACATTTGTTGCCAGCGTGGCGGCTGTGATCTACGCGGGGGCGCGCCCCGTGCTTGTGGATATCGACCCACGGTCGTTCACCATGAATCCCGCGGCGATCGAGGCGGCCATCACGCCCCGCACCAAGGCGATCCTGCCAGTGCATCTTTACGGCCAGACGGCCGACATGGATCCAATCCTGGAAATTGCGCGTCGTCATCGCCTGGTCGTGATCGAAGACGCCGCCCAGGCGCACGGCGCCAAGTACAAAGGACGCACGGCCGGGAGCATCGGCGACATCGGGTGTTTCAGTTTTTATCCCGCCAAGAACCTCGGAGCCTACGGCGAGGGCGGCGCGGTCACCACCAGCAATCCCGAATACGCGCGAACCATTCGCATGCTGCGCGATTGGGGAACGGATCGCAAATATCATCACATACTGCGCGGATACAACTACCGCATGGAAGGTTTTCAGGGCGCAATTCTGCGTGTCAAACTTCGCCATCTGGACCGCTGGACGGAAGCGCGACGCGCCTTGGCCCGTATCTACGATCAATTGCTGGCGGATTCCGGAGTGGAGTGTCCCACAGAAATGCCCTGGGCCCGCCACGTCTATCATCTCTACACCCTGCGAAGCGAAGACCGCGACGGCTTGCAGGCCGCCCTGCTCGCGGAAGGAATTCAATCCGCCGTTCACTACGCCACACCCGCGCATTTGCAGCCCGCGTATGCTGACCTCGGATATTCCCGTGGAGATCTTCCTCAATCCGAGAAGGCGGCAGGCGAAGTCCTATCTCTGCCTCTCTTCCCCGAAATGACTGGCGATCAGATTCAGAAGGTGTCGCAAACTCTGACGCTCGCAACAGCGAGATATCCACTTCCAGTTCGACGTGGATGAGAATGACACCGGCGAAACAAGGGTACTTGCCGACCTTGGACGGTTGGCGCGCTCTAGCGATCCTCGCAGTAATCGTGGATCACGGCTTCGAATTCAGCAAACGATTTCCATCCTTGTTCGCGATTACCCGGATCGGTCCTAATGGCGTCAGCCTTTTCTTTGCGATCAGTGGGTTCCTGATTTGCTCCCGGCTTCTGGAAGAAGAAAATGTCACCGGGCACATCAGTCTGGCTGGCTTCTACATTCGCCGCGCCAGCCGGATTCTTCCTCCCGCAATGCTGTACCTGGCAATCATCGGAATTCTAAGTATGGCGGGCATCATCATCGTCAGCCCATGGGAGTGGTGGAGCTCTCTGCTATTTTTTCGCAACTATCTGCCGCAACACATGATCAGGCCAGGTTGGGGCGCCTACACAGTTCACTACTGGTCCTTGGCAGTCGAGGAGCACTTCTACCTGCTTTGGCCGGGATTATTGGTTCTGAGCCGCCCGAAGCGGGCGAAGTGGCTGGCAGCCGGCCTCGCTGTCGCCGTTGCGTGCTGGCGGTCCTGGGATCTGCGGCATCAGTTCTTCGAGAGACACGTGCACGGCTTGCTGTTCGGCTCACGCACCGACGTACGGCTTGATGGACTTCTCCTGGGCTGCCTGGCAGCTTTGTTGCTGGCCGATCCAGGTTTGCGTGCGATGTTCCTTCGGACCATGAAGACGTGGCTTTGGTGTGGCTGTGTGCTCACGTATCTCGGCTTACAAATCGTCTTTCGCCGCCACTACTACACGATCTTCGAGTCCGCGTTGCTCGCGATCGTCGTCGCCACTACCGTGCTCCGTCCGCAGACATGGGTTGGACGAATTCTCGAGCTGGGATGGATGCGCTGGATTGGCCGGCTCTCTTACAGTCTCTATCTCTGGCAGCAATTGTTTCTTGTCCCCGGCGCAGCACGCCCCTGGTCATGGCTGCAGAAATTCCCGGTCAATTGTGTGCTGTTGGTCGGAGTGGCCGCGCTGAGCTACCGCTTCGTAGAACGCCCCCTGATTCGACTCGGCCACCGGCTTGCGCCACCGCCGAGTCCGGGCCGCCAAGACATCGAGATCACGCCTTCAATCACTGAAAACTCCGACCCCGACAGCCGCCCGGGAACCGTGGCCCCGCGAACGCCACGGTGATTCAAGCCCGAGACTCTCGGAGCAGACAGTTAACAAAGTTGCTGATGCGGTGCTGAAAGCAGCATCTTCCAAAACGCAAATCGGTGTCTGACCCTGTGGATCAAGCGGAAGCAAAACGCTCTTTCCGCCTCAGAAATCGCAGCTCGACGAGATAGTACGACAAGGCGGCCGCAATGAATGTCAGCGCAAATCCCGCTACAATGCGAAACGGGCCAAGAAAGTGCCAGCCTCCTGCTCTTCCGACGATAGGAAAGTGCCACAAATAGAGACCGTAAGAAAGTCTTCCGATCCAAACTGCAGGACGGGACTCAAACAGTTTCTGCAGCGGCCCTCCGGTTCCCAACAACAAGCCGAGAATCACGATTGCCACTGCTACCTCAATTGCCGGCCAGCCCACCGTGTACATGGTCTGTTGCGCCAAAGGATGAACGATTACCGTCACAATCAGGAGGCCGGCCGGCGGAAAGGCGTACCTGACAATCGAACGTGCCCGGCTTAGCGGAAACGAGACCAAGTGGAGCAACACACCCAAGCCACAGCCGGTGAGCAGTTCGTCGCAGCGCGTGTCGCTGCCGTTGTAGATGCGTTCCGCCGAGGCTGGACCAGCCCACATCGACGCCCGGCGGAGGGCGATGACACAGATCGCCAAGCCCAGCAGCCCCAAAATCCAGCGATCATTCCTGCGGGTGCGCAGCAACAGCAGGAGCAGCAGGGGCCACAGCAGATAAAACTGCTCCTCAATGGACAACGACCAGGCATGTGAGAGAACTCCCATGTCCACAAGCTGGAAGGCCCGAACCCAGTTTCCAACGTAGAAAACCACGGCAGCGATTGCCTTCTCCATCTCCCAGAACCTCTGCCCGTGAAAGAACGCGAGACTGTATAGCTGGATGAAGGTCAGGAAAACGACGAGAGCTGGAATTAATCGGAGAACCCGGCGAACGTAAAACTTCCTGAGGCTGATTCGCCCGGTTCGTCGCCATTCCTCCAGAAGGAGGCTGGTGATCAGAAAGCCACTCAGTACGAAAAAGACATCGACGCCTACGCCCCCTCCGGCGAAGTAAGGAAGGTATGCATGATGAGCCATGACTACGAGGACAGCGAAGGCACGAAGACCATCCAGGCACGGTCGATAGCCAAGGCGCAGAGGCTCATGCGGGATCGCATCCGAAGGAAGGGTAACCGGCTCAGGCCTGGCAGTGGACATAACGCCCCGTCGAGTATACCTGCCGCAGAAAAAACGGCGTCACCTTCGGATTCGCAAGGCAATCGCTCTTGATTGCCGGGATCGCCGATTCACGATGGGGAAAATCGCCCGGCTCTCGCATCAGTTTCGCGAAACCACCAACGATCGCGCCAGAGACAACAATTCATCGACGTGCTTTCTCCAGCTGAAAGTTGCCGCGCGTGCAATTCCGACTGCGGACCAGCGTGCGGCTATTTCAGGCGCCTTGGCCAGTTCCACGATGCGGTCAGCCAGATTCTGCGGCGAAAAACGGGGGAAGTACAGAGCTGCATCGCCACATATCTCGCGGTGTACTGGAAGGTCGGAGGCGACGATGGGGCATCCGCAGGACATCGACTCAACCAGCGGGTGCGCGAAGGTCTCGGTGTAGGCGGGCGTCACGTAGACTTCGGCGCGACGATAAATCTGATGAAGCTGGCGGTAGGGGACCACTCCGAGCTCGACCACCATGTCAGAAACTCCGAGGCTCTTCACCAGACTTGCCGCCGCATCCGGGCGATACGCTCCGTCATTCTCACCGGTAGCGAGCCTGCAGGTCAGAATGAGCTTCACCGAACGGCCCGCGAGACGGTCCCGTAAGAGCGGCAGGGCGCGAATGAGAGTCTCAAAGTTTCGGTAGTAGTTATAGTGACTGACGAACAGAAGCTTGAATGACGCCTGCGCCCTGCGCAGCTTCTCCTCAACTTCCGCGGAGAGAGGAGTGGAGTCGCGGGAGAAAGTTTCGTTGTCGAACCCGTGATGGATGACCCTGATGGGTAATCCGGTCCACCGTCGTAGTTCGCCCGCAAACGCTTCGCTTGGCGCCACCGTGACGTCGGCCCAGCGGACGGACTTCTTGGCCAGCACAGCTCTGAGGTGAGTATCGGCCCAGAGGCGATATTCTCCCCGGGAACGCAGGTCGCGGTAGTAATCTGCCGAGGTGTAGATGGAATTGCGCGAAAGTAGGATTTGCGGAACCGGCGATGTTCTCAACGCAAAGTTTCCTGCCGACAACAGAACGTCGGCACGAGACTCGCGAATAAGGCCAGGCAGTCGCGACTGCTCGTACCAAAACCGGCGGCCGGTCGGCGCTTCGTTGTCCAGGAATTCAATATTGCGATATGCCCGAAACTCTTCCCGGAGATTGGGTCCTAGAATTATCGTGAGCTGAAGTCCAGGGGTAACGGCCAAGTACGGAATTACGTTTCGGACATAAGTAAGGCCTCCGCCTGCGCTGGCAGCCAGAGAGTTGATGAACAAATGCATTAGCGACTCGGCGCGACGCTGCCCGCAGGTGGCCGGGTCATCCACGGGCGCCACGAGGCGGCGGGGCTCGGTAGCGGCGACTGGGGGGCGAAATCCGCGAAAACGAACGCCATGCTCCAAAAAAATACGCAAAGATAATATCCCGGAGCAAACAGCCAGTCCTCGAATCCGGCGTGTAACAGGCCGGCAACCATTACCATGGCCAGCGGAACGGCCGGATGCGAAGGGTTCCCGGTTTTGAACATCCAGACCAAGGTGCGAAGAATTTTCCCTGTGATCGCAACCACGAGAAATAGAAAAGGCAGCACGCCCAGCAATCCCACCCAGGTAACAATGGCGAGGTAGCTGCTGCCGTTTTCCGCGCTCACCCCCGAGTTGGTGGAAAACTGGCCGAGGTTTGCGCTGGCGTCCAGGCCGTTATCCGTAGTTCCAAATCCCGTGCCAAACCAGAAATTCTTACTTATGGAGTCCACTGCTGCCTGCCACGGCGATTCCCGGGAGGCGAGCAAGCCCTCGGTCGGATCCTTCCCCTTGTACAAGACCGACGCGTTCAGCTCGGAAATTCCACTCGAAAATGCTTCCGGCCGAAAAATTGCGAATGTCGTAACCAGAATCACAAGAACACAGAGTCCCTGCACGAACAGCTTGTACTTGCGCAGGCCGATACACAGCAGTCCGCAAGCAATCAGAGCAGCAGCAATACCAGCGCGCGCATGGCTATAAAAGACCAAGCTCATGCAGAGGATAAACAGAAGCAAGCGCCGGTAGCGGGCGGAAGGCTTCTCAGCAACCATGGTTCCCCAAAGAAGAATCGGCGCGCCCACTACGCCCATCACCGCGCCGAGCGAATTAGGGTTGCCCATAATTTCGCGGCCCAGGAAGTACCCGGCCCCGATGCCTCCAACAAACACCTCGCAGCCGGTCAGCAATCCTTCAAAGAAAATGGCTTCACGTCCTACTACTGCCAGCCGCGCTCCAGTGCTGCAGTAGACAAACAGCAAGAGAACGCTTAGAGCCTTCAAAACGGCAAACCCGGGATAACGAGAAGCCGCGGCAGACACTAGCGCCGCCAGAACCGCAAACAATGCGATCGCATGAAACAGGCCGAAATGGAGGCGCCGTTCCTTCACCGCAATCATGCAACCTACCCATCCTCCGACGCCCAGAACCAGCCAGCGCGCCACCGTCCAACCGGAGCCCACCGGCAGATTCGTACCTGCAAATACGAACGCCGTGAGCACTAGAGGGAAAAACCATTGGCGGTACATCCAGATAGCCGCGAAAAGCAACACCAGCCCAAGCAGGCTTCCCAAATAAGTTGGATTGGTGAAATATCCCGGTCGGGCATAGGCAAGAAACGCCAGAAAAAACGGCGCCAGAATCACGCCACCCACCAACGCGATCTTGGGAATGCGCTCAGTCATGCGCCTTGCCCTCCGCTCCAACTGCCTGAGCAATCCCCAGCGACCATAGCTCCGGCGAGTAGCGCGAAATACGCTGCAGGCTGTTGGCGCCCATGCGGGCACAAAGCCCCGGCTGGCTGGCGAGGCTCTCCATGGCGGCCGCGAGCCGCGACACATCTTTCGGTGGAATCAGCAATCCGTTCCAGTTCTCGCTCACTAAATCGGCACCGCATCCCGCTGCCTGGCTAAGAATCACCGGCAATCCGCACGCCATCGCCTCGTTCACGACTAATCCCCACGTATCGCTGTAGGTAGGCAGAATCAGCATCTCGGCGAGCGCGTAATAGGTCGCCAGCTGCTCTCGCTGGGCGAAGCCAGCGAATCTTACCACCCCCGGGGAAACGGCGGCAGCTTGCTTTTCCAACTCCTGCCGGCATACGCCATCGCCGGCGAATACCAGGCCGAATTGTAGGCGCACCTGCTCACTCAGTTTGGCATACGCCGAAAGCAATTCAAACACCCCTTTCTCTCGCACCAGGCGTCCCACAAGAAGGAAATAGCGATCGGGCAGGCTCAGTTCCCTTCGGCGCGCAATCGCATTCTTGCGGGCGTCTTCCGCGCCCGCGGCGAACAGGTCATTGTCGACCGCATTCGGCGCGGTGAAAATCACGTCCCTCTTGATCTTATAGCCGAGAAGATATTCCAGGGCCAGACGGCCAGGCACGACAAACCCGCTGCAGCGGTGAAGAAATTCGCCTTTCAGGAACTCCACCAGAGGACGAACTGGGCGCTGTTCGTGCGCGTGACTCTCCGACCACAGAAGAAACGGAATGTTGTGCGTTCGCGCCCACATAAGAGCCTGCCACGAGGCGAAATAGTTGTACCCTCCGCAGAGGATCGCATCCGGTGCGGCTTCCCCCAGCGCGCGACCCACGCCCCGGTTGAACAACGCATTGTACCCGCCCACGTACCTCCGCCACGACGGCAGAATCTGGTACGAAAACTTGATCTCGTCCTTGTAGATCTTCCATCGGCGAAGGACCGGATCGGTTTCCGCAAGGAAGATTACGTGCAGGTCCACACCCTCATGCCGCGCAAGAGCATTGAACAACGGAATGCGATACGGGGATATGATTTCCGTCAGCAGCACGAGACGCCGCTTCATGCGACGGCCTCCCGATAGATACGTACCAGGCCGTCCGCTTGCTGCGCCAGTGTGAATCTCTCCAGAATCGTATCTCGAGCGGCGGCGCCCAGATTGCGACGGCGTCTCTCGTCACCCAGCAGCATCGCCAACGCCAGCCCAAGTTCTTTTTCGTTATCGGGACCAACCAGAAAGCCGTTTGAACCGTGGCGGATGACTTCGGCAATTCCTTGCCCGCGACAGCCAATCACCGGCTTGCCCACCGACATGGCCTCCAGATAGACGCAGCCCAGACCTTCATAGCGGCTGGGAAGCGCGAATACGGTACATCGGCGCATCGCCGCAGCAACCTGATGTCGCGATTGACGCCCAAGAAAGCGCACGCGTTCTCCGATCCCAAGTTGCCGCGCAAGGTCCCCAAGCCGAGAACGCTCCGTACCGTCACCGATGATTTCCAATGCGAGCGCAGGATACTCTGAAGCGAGCGACGACGCCGCGCGGATAAGCAACTCATGCCCCTTGATCGGAATCAGATTGCCGACGCTCAACACCACCTGCCCGCCAGAAGCAGACTCCGATGAAGACGGTTCATAACCCGGCGAAAATAATTCCGGATCCACACCGTTATAGACCACCGAGGTCCGGCAAGTCGGCCCCGTACCTTCCAGGACCTGCTCGCGCACATGTTCACTGATACAGACGACGCGGCGCGAAGAGCGGAACACACGCTGGGAAATGCGCCGACACCATTCGCCTGCACGGCCGCTGACCTGCTGGGTTGAAAATGCGTCCAGTCCATGCACCGAGACGACATAGGGCAATCCCAGCTCGGAACTCAAGAGCATGGCTGCATGTCCGCAAGGCAGCGGCGCATGCGCGTGGATGAGATCGATCTTCCGCGAGCGCTGCAGCTCGCGCACCCGCCCCACGATGCGGGAGAAGAGAAAGGCGCCCGCGGTCGGCAATCCCAAGCCGCCGGGCAGAGAGAAGTAGCGCAGCCATTCCGCCGGCACACCGGATTTCCAAGCGCGAAGTTTCCCTCGATAAAAAGGCTGCACTGCCAAAACGGTATTTACCACTCCCGCCTTCGTGAGCCAGTCCAGCGGTTCGGCTACGAAGCAGCCTCCGGCATCATCGTGCTCACTGGGATAGAAGGGCGTCAGCGTGAGCACTTGAATCGGCCGCGCCCCGCGAGGTGAAACTACTCCCGGGGAGCTCATGCGCCGCCCACCGCCCTGTCCCGCGCCAGCCTCTCGAAAATCTCCTCCCACTGGCGGGTAATGAGATCCCAATCGAACCGTTCGCTGTGTGCGCGAGACGCCCGCCCCATGTCACGGCGCAGTTCTGGATTTGCCACCAGCTTGGCCAGATGATCAAGAACTTCGTCGTCGCTGCTGCCGAGAAATCCGGTTTCCCCGTCTACCACCGTTTCTGGCTTATAGTCCATGCGCGCGATCACCGGAAGACCACAAGCCGCCGCCTCCAGAATCACCTTGGGAGAGCCTTCCCAACGCGAGGGAAACAGGAAAATATCCGCCGCCCGATACTGTTCACGAAGTGCCGGCGGCTTCAAACCGCGTGCAAACTCCACATTCGTCAGCCCCTCCTGCCGCACCCGCGCCTCAAGTTCGGCGGCCATGATTCCCTCTCCAACAATAACGAAATCAGCATCGCGCTGCTGCGCAGCCGCTCGCAACACTACCTGAGGCCCCTTGAAAGGACGCAGCGATCCCACAAAAAGCACGCGCACACGCGGGTTCGCCGGCCGATCCCACGCGGGTGTGTAGAACTTTGTATCGACTCCCGTTGGCACGACTTCGCTGGGCAGACCGTATTCTTTCGCCAAACTCGCTTTGACCGCGGACGAATTGCTGAACAGAAAGTCACTACGCAGGACCGTTCGTTCCCACATATGCACCTGCTGAGGCTTAACGGTCGGTTCATTGCGTAGATCGGATTGCGATTCCACACTGCCGATCACGACCCGGTTGTCGAACCGTTTCGAGCGAAAAGCCAAATACAACTTAGCCGCCGGGGAAGCCTTGATGTAGAAGAGAATGTCATGCTTCCCCCAAAGGAATTCGCGGAGGATTCTGAGAGTCTGACGCCGCCGTGGCAGTTGGATGAGACGAGTAGCCGCTCTCTGCGTCAATCGTGCGTCCGGCTTCTCGACAAAGAATGTGCTCACGTGGAAACGTGTGGCATCCAGCCGGCTCATGATGTCGCGCGCATTGGTCATCTGCGCGTTGAGCGCGTCCTCGTCGGCCAGGCTGTCCACCAGAATGCGAATTGGCCTCATGGGCGGGGATGGCTCGGCATCAAGCGGACCGCGAGCGCTGTGGAAAGGATCGCTTCCATTCTAGCTGAAGGTCTCGCACGCACGCACGCAGACTCATCCGCTGGTCGCGCTGGCTGGATGAGCGTTGCAGGTGCTCGCGCGCAATCTCGAGCAATCGCCGGCGCATCGCCTTTTGAGCGTTCGGCGCGAGTGGAACCTGCTCACCCGGATCCGCTTCAAGATCGTAAAGCCGCTCCTCCATAGGATCAAATTGCAGCATCAGTTTGAAGCGTGCTTCGCGAACCGACAACACTCGCGATCCCAGCCGCCTGTCCGGACGAAAAGGATTGCTGCAACCCGCAACACATTCGGAGATCGCGACACCGTCGGGATTCGTTCCTTGACGCACATCGTTCCACACACTGCGCCCGTGAAACTCAGGTGGAACGGCCATTTGCGCGGCATCCAGCAACGTGGGAGCAAGGTGAAGGAGACTAAACGGACACTTCCCTATCTCTTTCTTCTCGCTTCCCGGCACACGCAACAGCAAGGGCACATGTATCAGCTCCTCCATCAGCTTGGTTGGCGGATGGTAGCGTCCACCGTGATCGAGGAACTCCTCACCGTGATCGGCGGTTAGAGCGAAGATGCAATTCTCCCAGCCGCCAGAAGCTCGCAGAGTCTCGACGAGGCGCTGGATTTGGACATCGACCCAGCGGATCCCGGCATCGTACAGTGCGAGCAGTGCATCGCGGTGATGAGCCAACCGCGTAGGTCCAAGATCGGAACGGTTCCAGTAGGAGTTCAGATAACGCGCGCGGCCCGGAGTAACGGGATCCTGACCCATCAAAGCGAGCGCCGCTTCTTTCGGATAGTACGGGGAGTGCGGGTCCATCAGATGCAGCCACAGGAAAAACGGCGAGCCCCCGATCGACACCAGCCATTCGCAGGCGTGGTCCACAATAACGTCGGCCGCGGGAAACCTCCGCAGGGCATCGAGTGAATTCGCGGGCGGGGTTACTTGCTGGCAGTAACGAAAATAAAGTTCGTCATAAAGAACTCGCAACGGACCCATGACCAGCCGCATCGCCTGCAGTCTCCGGTTCAAGCGGGTCGCCCATCCGCTTCCGGGAGCGCCTGCTGTTTCATCCGACAGCGGACCCGGCTCGCCCTCGATAAAGTCGCGGAAAACGTCAAAACCCTGCTCATATCCGAACTGCGATGAGATGTAGGGATTGCCCGCGCTAAACGAAGCGGTGGCATACCCCGCCTGTTTCAGCACGGAGGCCAGACTGGGTTCACCGGGAGCCAGGCCCAGCACATCGCGTCCGAGCTGCAGCGGATAACGCGATGCCAGAATCGACGGGAACGAATAATAGGTGGGCGCACCCGCCACCATCGCAGCCGGAAAAACAAAACTCTGGGCGGCGAGCGAATCCAGAAACGGCGTCGTCGGGCGCTCGTAGCCCATGAAGCCGACGTGATCGGCCCGCAGGCAATCCACCGTCACCAGCACGATCGACTTCTGTAATTCCATTTTTATGCTTGCTGCACTCTATGCTTCCTGCGTCCGCGCGGTTTTGACCCGGGTGAAGTTCTTGCGCGTCACGTTCACCTGCACCGTGCCCTGCGGTGTCGTATAAGAACCTCGGTTTACTAGTTCGTAAAGATCCGCATCGTGAAGATACAGCAGATCGGCGTGCTTCGACTCCAGTCCGGCGAAGAACTCATTCAGACCCTGCAGGGTTGCGCTGCGAAAATCCCGCACTGTGGAATGAAAATTGATCGAGTGCACGGACACGACCGCTGGGATTCCGAGTTCAAAACAGCGTTCCGCCTGACCTAGACTGGCTTCCACAGAGAAAGACGCATCGGTCGCGGGCTCCAGTTCGACCACACGATGCAGATGCAAAATCTCATGGCGACCAAAATGCGGAGGAATGAACGCTCCGGGACCATTTTGCGCCACTCGAATTCCATGCTGTGCCCACGCGCGGTGAGTATCGTCGTTGGCCCGATACCCCGGAGCGCACGCGGAACGCGGCAGCGTGGAAAATAATTTCGCGAAGGCCCCGAAGGTAAGGCCAATCAGGCTGCGCTGCGATTCCCCCAGTAGAAACCGCTCATCCTCCGGTTGCTCAGGGTCCCAGTATTCGTACCCAATCCAGGGCATGCGCCAGTGAATGTAGGGCGTTCCCGCCCGCCACAGCGTGCGCAGGAGCTTGGTGCGCTCTTCGTGACCACCCAAATTACGCTCGACTGCAACTCGACAGAAATGCGTACTTCCGTGCATGGCCGCGTAAAAGACTCCGTCGGCAATTCCTTCGCGGTAAGCCTCTAGAAGGCCGGGACGCCTCCAATCCTGGGGAAGACCGTCGGCCAAGGCAAGCAAATGAATCTGGCGAACTTCCTCGCCACTCATTTTGGCGAAGTCCAGATTGAACGGAACGAAATTCATCTCCACGCAGGGATTTCGTCCGCTGGAATCGCGATGCTGCTTCAATACTGCGCTCAGCGTCGCCAAGTCTTCCGCAGTCTCCAGCGTGTAAAAATCGTACGGCCGTTCTCCCAACGCCAGGCCGGCGGCCCGCAACTGCTCCAATCCTTCGCGATCACGCAGGCCGACCCGCCCCCAGTCGTCGCTCTGCAGCAAGACGAGCGGCCTGTCGAAGTAAAATCCGGCGATGGGAAGCAGGTCTCGGCCACGCTGCCATAGCTTTCGAACCAGATTCATAGTGGGATGTTAGAGGTAGCCAAGTTCCCGCAGCCGCTCCTCGACGAGACGCTGTTCGGCCTGGTCAAATTTGGATGCTTCGTCATTCGCCAAATCGCGCAGAATAAAAGTGAGCAGCTCTTCGACGCTGGCGAACGTCTGGGCGAACCTCTTCTCCACGGCCGCGCACAGATCCGCAGGCAAACGCACATCCCTCTTCTCGATCTCAGTCATACATCCATCCCGGCGGAGTCTTCGCGCGCCAACCAACTTCGCAGTTTACCAGTTACGCGGCGAGGGCCTCCGAGGCCGACATTTTGCGAATTCACCACACCGGGCTCGCGCCGGCTCGCTCCCGCAGGCCGGAAGTCAGCCACCGTTGCAAAAGAACCGGATCGGCGACCGTTGAAAGATTCGCTGGTGCTGCAGTCCGATTTTGAAAGGCCTCCAGACGGGCGGGAATTCCCGCAATCTGTTCCGCGCTTTGCAAGACTTCTCCCACCCCGAAACGAACGTACTGCTGGACGTACTCAAAGGGCCAGAGATTCAGCCAGCCGCACAGGAAACATTGAATACCATTCTGCTGGCAATCGATCGCGGTCGTCGATTCGACGGTGATACCGAACCAGGCCTGCGACATGAGCGAATCGGCTAGCGGGCCATCTACAACGGTCACTAGCTCTCGGTCCTCTGCAACAACGACTTCGTTCACTATTTTTCTTCGCTGCGACAGGCTTTCAAAGGGATGAAGTTTGATGATCACGCCGCGGCCGTTCGCGCGAGCCAGACGGCAAAGCGGGGGCAGGAGTTCCCGATACACTTCCTCGGCTCTCATCCCAACTACTTCGTAAGGCTCGGAGAAAAAGATCAACGAAAGTTTCTGAGTCTCCCGGCCTCCGCGGGACGAACGCGTCAATCGCGGCGTCGGGGCGCCCACCACGATCTTTTCCTCGGGGAGACCGCAAACCCGCAGCAGATAATCCCGCTCCATCTCGTTCTTGGCCAGGTACACATCGCAGGGCAAATCCTTCAGCAGATAACGCCCGTCGAACGCTCCATGATGAAAGTCCACCGTCGGAATCCTGCGCCGGGCAGCAAGCAAAACCGGCAAAAGCGTATAGCGGTTGCTGTCATCTCCGCATAGCACCCCGCACACCGGCTCGCGCTCCAATACTCTGCGCCAGGCATCGCGGGCAGAAAGTCCATTGCGGATCTCGCCGGAAACTGTATCCAACACTCCGGCAAGCGAAAGCACCTGCAAGTCCGGAGACGAGCACAGGTCCGTTCTCAGCGTCTTCCACCGATCCAGCAGCGAAGCGATTTCAGCCTGCGGAGGATCGCCCTTGGCATAGGCCGCAAGGTCGCGGAGGCGAAGATTCGGAAGTGGTGCGAAGTCTCTTCCGCTCTGCCGCGTGGCCACCGTCAAGAAAGCCTGTTGCGGCAGGAGTCGCGCGTACGCTGCTGCCATGCGCGAAACGTTTCCGTACGCGCTGGGCACCAGCACCACGGGCTCGGCACAAGGCTGCCGCCGGGTCGCGAAACGCGAGCGCCACCGGTAACCGGAGTCGTATTTGTCGAGACAAATCTCTTTGATCTGTCGTGCAGAGAAACGGTTGGCCAATCCCACATAGCGCAAAGCGCGAGCGGCGGTCCGCGCCAGGCCCTTGTGGTCAAAGGTACGAGCCGTCCGTTGCAGCAGGATTTCCAGAAAATGAACCGGTCCTCCCGAGCGCGTTGCCCAAAACTCCGCAGACGGACTGAGCTCCGCCGCCAGCCCACGTAAAGCCAGAACTGTCAGGGCCTCTTGTGCCACCGGCAGAGAGGTCAGGTCCCACCAATCGAGTCCCTCCTCATCGATCAAACAGCGCCGGCCCGAGGAAAACAAGCTCCGCACCTGCCGCACGTCCGCCGCCCCGCCTCGAAAACGATCCGATCGCAGCACAGGACAACCACTTTGCCGCGTCCAGTCCTCCACCGAAAATAATGAAGACTTCCCCAGGTCGACGATGAGATCCCAGCGCTCGCGCGACCATGGGCCGGCGCCGGGCAAATCTTCGGGCTGAAGCAGGAGCACTCGCATAGCGCTATGCGGCCGAGTCTTCCGACCCAACCGGAACATCCTCGCAGGCGGTTGGCTGAGATCTGGGTGTCTCGCCCTTGACCCGCTGCCGCCCCAGCAGACGCTGCCGAACCAGCGAGTAGCGCCACCGGAAGCCAGTCTTTTCCAGGCCTCGCCGGGACGCAACGTTGCTGCCGGCGCTGAATATCCATGGGCGCTGCCCTCTGTCCCGCACCAACTGCGCAATCAATTCGACAGTCTGCGCGTAGTAGCCCTGCCCGACCGCCGCAGCCGGAGTCCAGCAATCGAAGAGCAGCGCGGAATCCGGGGAGGGCGCGTCCACCTTGGCTTTCAGCTCAGAAAGAAAGAAACCGTCGAAAGCTGTGGCCCAGGCGAAATGCAGGAAGTTTCCTTGCGCATCGACTAACCCAAAACCCTCCGCCTGCCCATCCCGCACACGCGCCGCCGCGCGCAGCAGATACGCCAGGGTGGCCGGGTCATCGATATATTGCGACGCGGCCGAGGCCAATGCGCTCAAATCGAGCGGTTGCAGAGTAAGCCCCGACAAATTCGCGCGAGCCGATCCGCCCCACTCGTAGAAAAAAACCTCGCACTCCAGCCACAGCAGTTCGCGCAATCGCCTTCCCCCCCAAGCGAGTGTACTGGCCGTGCTTTCCCTGCCAACCCGCTCCTTGAGCCGATGCCAGCGATCCACGACCGCCCGTATTCGCGCTTCCACTCGTGGCGAAGCGCGCACGATTTCGGCTGCACGGTAACGCACAATCTCGCGATAGTGCCGCGCTGCCGATGCGTTCAGTGTGACATATAGAATTTCGCGCGTCTGGTTGGCAAATCGATCCTTGTATTCCTCCGCACCCAGGCCAAGGTCGACCATCTTCAACTCCGGATCGTCCGCCGCTTCTTCAATCAGCTTTGCCAGCAAGCAGAAGCCAGGAGAATACTTGTCCAGATCGCTCACAAACGTCGGCTGGTACCAGAACCACGTCCCGTGAAATTGGAAACCGTAGTTCCAGGCGAAAACCTTCTTCCCCGCCATCATGCGCGTAAGAACCACCCAACCGGGTTCCGAGAGCAGCTTCGCCAGTTCCTCCAGAAATGTCCGGCGTTCGGCGCGAGCCGCATTGCTGATCCGTCCCGTAACCAGGAAGCGACCCACATGCGCTTGAATGAATTCCGGCAGGACCGGTTGAATCGCATCCCACGAACGCGCATGATCCAGCCGGACCGGAGTTTCGCGCCCCATCGCATTCAGGAAGCGGCGCAACATCTTCTTCCGGGGCAAAACGGGCTTGGCATCGCCTCTCCGTTCCAACGCGCCTAGCAAAACTTGAGCGCAGATATAACCTGTCCGCGCGAAACTGTGGTAACCGTGCGAGGCACCGACTTTTCTGATGGCCACAGCGGTGGCGGAGTCGGCGGGAAGATTGGCGAGAGCCATCTCGCTGACATTCTGTTTTCTCAATTCGGCAAGCACGCTGTCCACGAACTTCTCTCTGTGCTCATCGGCGCCGAGGAAGTCGCAATAATCACCGGTCGTGGCGCACAGAAAAGACGCGCGCCGACCTGACACGTCCGTGGCCAGCGCCGCCACTCCGCACAACGACTCCTGCTCGTCATACGCCAAAAAAAGAAGCGGACGCAGCGTCCCCTGGTAGGAGCGATAGACGGCCAGAGCCCATTCGTACGTATAGAAGACTTGTGGCTGCTCCGCGCGCAGCACCAGCGCGTTCCACTGGCGACGCAACTCCATATCCTCCGGAATTTCTTTGAGCAGAACGAAGCGCAATCTCAACTCACCCAATCGTCACCCGCAACGTGATAGGTAATAGTATCAATCCGCGCGCTGCAAGGCCGATCTGAGAGGGAGGCACGTGAGGTATTGCAAACAGCGAAACTTGAAATGCGTCTCAGGCAGGTCGCAGGTTGGGCGAAGGATCGCGAACAACCTCGAACCCCGGCACGCTGGGCTGAGGCGAGCGCCGAAAGCCTCGTTGAAGTGATTCGTAAAAGCCCGAGACATGGGCTTCGAACTCCGCCAGGCTCATCCCGGCATTGACGTGGACGCGTGGAATGGCATGCAGGGGAAGGGTCGATCCCAGTCCGCCACCAATGTTGAGAAACGCGGCGGCAAAGCCTGCTTGCTTGGTCATGGCGACGACCCGCGGCGTGACCGAAGCCGCGTCACCGAATGGATAAGCGAAGGCCCAAACTTGCTTTCCCAGCGCGGATTCAAGCCACGACCGGCTCTCCGCGATTTCCGTCCAAGCCAGTTCCGGAGGCAGTAGCGCCAGGATCGGATGAGTCAACGTATGAGCACCGATCGTCATCCCCGCGGCCGCGAGCTTCTGCAACTCCGACCGCGTAAGAAGGCAGAAATGGCGCTGCGTTTCAGGATAGGTGTCCAGGTAAAACTGCAGCGACTCCTGCAGGTCAAAGTACGCATGCGCTTCGCGCATGAAACGTTCACGGCTCTCCGCGTCGATTTGCGAAAGCCGCTTTACCGTGTTCCACCACAAAGCGCGTCGCTGCTCGCGTTCTCCCAACACTCCGCTGATCTCAACTCCATCGCTGTTGAGTTTGAAATTTCCTGCCCGCGCTCGATAGAACAAGAGCTGCAATTCCTCGTACCAGAGCATGGTTCGCCGCTCGCCCGCCGAACCTCCCGTCACAAAGAACAGGCAGCGCAATGCTTCATCCTGCAGAACCGGCACCATCTCCGTCAGATTGTTCAGGAATCCGTCATCGCAGGTCAGCAGCGCGGCGCGTGGAGGAAGTTTTCCCCCGTTCTCACACCAGGAGCGCATCTCTTCGGGCGAGATGACCGTGTACTTCGCTTTGAGCAGGCGCAGTTGCTGGCGAAAAACCTCGGCCGTAATCAGGCTGCCATCAAATCCTGGATCAATCGGTTTGTAGCCGGGCGGAAGAACTCCGTGATAGGTGATGACCGCAAGACCCGGTCGCGCCACGGACCGTAAGTATCCTGCACCCGCCAGGCACGGATAGACCACTCGCTTCAAGATGGGACTGACGAATCTCACGCTCCTTCATTTGTATTCTGAAGCAGACGGGTAGTTTAGTACTCGCCTTGATTCTGGCCCGGCCTGATTCCGACCCAACGCAGTGAGGAAGATTATTTTGGTTGAACCAGGTCCCAACTCAGCGGAGTTCCCCGCTCAATATCGCGGGCAGCAAGCCGTCCCAGAACCTCCGGCAGATGCCTCGTATGCAGTCCATGTCGACGGGCGAATGGATCGGACGTTTTCCGCAGTGAACGCTTGACCACGCTTTACGTCCTGTACCACAAACAGCGACCGCCGGAAAACGCGGCTGCTCGCCTCTTTAGCCGCGATTCCGAAATAGACCTCGCCCAGGGCCTTATCGGTAACTCGAACCGCCTGCACCATCTCCTTGAACTCTTGCGGTTCGAGAGAAAATGCGTTGTCGGGCCCCGGCTCCGACCGCGACAGCGTCAAATGCTTTTCGATGATGCACGCCCCCAGCGCCACCGCGGCCACGGCCACAGCCGATCCCATGGTGTGGTCCGAAAGCCCCACGGGCACATTAAATCGCCGCGACAACTCGGGAATCGTCCGCAAGTTCATCTCCTCCGGCGACGCCGGATACGCACTCGTACACTTCAGCAGCGCGATCTGCGTGGCCCCGGCCTGACGCGCGGTCTGCACCGCCTCTTCAATTTCTTCCACCGTCGACATGCCCGTGGACATGATCAGCGGCTTGCCGGTGCGCGCCATCTTCTGAATCAGCGGGATGTCCACCAGTTCGAACGATGCCAGTTTGTGTGCCGGCACGTTCATCTTTTCCAGAAAGTCGACCGCCGTGGCATCGAAAGGGGACGAGAACAAATCGAGACCCAGATCGTTCGCGATCTGTTTCAGCCGAGGCTGCCACTCCCACGGCGTGTAAGCCTGCCCATAGAGTTCATACAAAGTAGTTCCGTCCCAAATCGTGCCGCTGGTGATGCGAAATTCTTTCCGGTCGCACGCAATCGTGATGGTGTCAGGAGTATAAGTCTGTAGCTTGACAGCATCCGCGCCCGCTTGGTGCGCAGCCTGAACAATCTTGACCGCTTCGTCAAATTTCTGATGATGATTGGCGGACACCTCCGCGATCACGTAGGCGCCGTACCCCGCCCCAATGCTTCGCTTTCCAATTGTGATTGACGCCACCATTCGGTCGATGTTCATTCGATCTCGGGACGAATGCAACGCACCAGTTCAAACGCTTCCGCCGCCGCACATCCGACAACGCTGCCCCAACGCGTGGCCAGAGCCCGCAGAGCCTCCGGGGAGCGCGGATGGGGAAACTTTCGCGCTTCCGTTTCGTAGCACTCCATCGCCGCGATCTTGGCCTCAAGCGTTCGCGTGATGTCCACAAAAACATTCGGTCGAAATGCCGGTTCGATCCGTTGAAAAGCCCACTCCGTCGAGGACGGTACCTCGAAGGTGTAAATCTCCCGCACCGGCTGCCCGGCGATCGGACGAGTCGCGGTCAAAACGGCGCGATGAATAATCCCATGGTCTATGTTGAGATCGCCAGCGTGATGGGTGTAGATGACTTCCGGCTTGATGCGGTCGATCAGATCTTCCACCCGCTTCACCACCTCCAGCAAAGGCACTGTGTCGAGACGATTATCCGGCAACTGATGCAGATGAACCTTTTTCACTCCAACCTTTTCTGCCGCCGCATGCGCCTGCCGGTGCAACTGGACCAACTGGCCCGCATCCGCTGCTTCTCGCAACGGGTGGCGCGACGTAATGCCCTCTCCCATGATGGCGAAGTGCACCTCGCGCCCTTCGCGCACAAGGCGCGCCGCCGTGCCGCCACAACCCAATACCTCGTCGTCCGGATGCGCCGCGATCACCAGGACCGGACTAGCTGCGGCCATGGCTCATCTCCACCAGCAGGACCCACTTTTCATTGACAAACACCGGATGTTTTTCAAAATGCTCTTGCAAAAGTTTTTCAAAATCGCTTCGCTTTTCGGCATCATAGAACGTGGTATTTCGCCAGTAGTTCAGCACTCGCTCCGGCGTATTCCAACTTACGGGATTCACCATGGAGTGCACGGCAATCGATTCGAAGTTCTCCACGCCCCAAGGCAAGACCGTCTGCAACATAAACGACTCGCTGGAGAAAACAACCGGCTCGGAGATGGTCACGCCACTCGCGCGCACCAAATCGAACAGTTGCTTGTTGTTCGGACCAAATGGCCCAACCACCACGATCCGGCCCTGCGGATTCAACTTGGCTTTGGCCTCTCGCAACGTGCGCTGCGCATCGGAACTGTAATAGAGACCATACGCACAAAAGATCAGATCGAAGCCGCCGCGAGTTCCAACCTGCGGCAAGGCCGGCGAGAAATTCTCCAGGCTGGTCTCAACGCAAGTCAACCGGGAACGATTTTCGGAGCTCACTTTGGCGGCTAGAGTCTCCAACGCGGTTTTGGAGAGATCGACGGCGACAACCCGGCCCTCATCGCCAACACGCCCCAGCAGCGGCAGAGTCTGCCCACCGGTCCCGCAGCAGAGTTCCAGAACCTGGTCACCTGGCCGCACGTGCACCCGCTCGAAGATCCAGGTCGCAAGGTCGACCTGTTGCGCGGCGACGTTCTCTGCGATTCTCTGCTCTAAAAGTTCCGATTGAGTTGCCCGCGACATCATTCGCTCCTCACAGCCCATCGTTCGTTATTGTGTAATCAGAATTTCTCATATTACACTCGCGTTCCTCGAGTTCATCACTTGCGGCCTGCGGCAAAGGCGGCCGTCGCACTTATTCCCCGGGAACTTCGGATTCATCCTTCAGCTCGATTCGTAGATAGATCTTCCTTCCCTGGTGCATGAAATATGCCCCCCGATGCGGCGGAAAGGTGCGCGCGCGAATCACGTTGAGCAGATCCTCCGCGCGGTACGAGTTCTGCAAATCAATCTCGTCGATGCTTTCGACGTCCCGCGCCCGGTGGTAACTCCCTCCCGCTGGCTGCGGGCTCCGCGAACTCGTTCCCGCGCGAATCGATGGCCAAACCGTCTGGAAGAGATCCAGTCCCTCGACTTCGAGCCGTCGGTAAAGGCTCTGCCCGGTGTCCGTGACCTCGATCCCAACTTCCTTCTGCGCGATCACGTCACCTGTGTCGATCCCCGGGTCGATGTAGTGAAGAGTTACGCCCGCCGGGGTTTTTGACACGATGCTCCAAACATTCGGAAAACGCCCGCGGTTGTGAGGCAGCAGCGCGGGATGAAGATTGATGCATCCGCGGGGAAACAGCCCGATAAACTCGGCGTTTAAAACGTAGGCGAACAAAACCGAGAGAGCGATATCTGCTTTAAGATTTCGAACTTTGTCCAGAACCTCTGTCTCCTTCAACCGGGAGCCGTCGACGATCGCGCAGTTCGTGTTTGCGACTTCGGAGCGAATCTCGCTTCCGCATATGGTCCGCGCTTCTGGATGGACCGCGAGGCCAACGATCTCGTCGCCCTCCTGACGCAACCACTTCAGCGCCTGCCAGCCCAGCCAGTTGTTGCAAAGACAAAAGACGCGCATGGTTGTCCTTAGAATGGCTTCCTCAGCCGCGGGCCAGTTCGGCAAGCACGCGCTCCGCTCCCCGGCCGTCCACAAGTTTGCCGCAGCGTTGCGACAAGGCTGCGCGTTCCGTCTGCGACGCCAGCAGGGCGATCACGCGCTCCGCCACTCCCGTCGCCGTGACACTTCCTGCAGTTCCCAGGTGAATCGCTGCGCCCAGTCTATCGAGCGATCGCGCAATGGGCTTCTGGTTTTCTGCAAGATCAATCAGCAGCATCGGCAATTGCAACAGGGACATTTCCCAGCAAGTCGATCCTGCCCCGCTGACTGCCAGATCGGCCCACGCCATTAACTCCGCCATGTTCGCGACGCTCTGCGCCAACCGGATTCGGTCGCTGCACTGCGCCGTCAATCGCTGCAGACCTTCGAAATACGGATTACTGCCTCCGACAACCACGGTCGCTTCGACATTCGACAGGGTCCGCAAGCCCTCGATCACGGTCGCAGTAACATTCTCGGGATCGCTTCCCCCCATCGTGACCAGCACCTTGCTGCCGAGGGCCGGAGTCTCGCGCCTCCAGCCCCGCCACGGAACGAATTCGCGGCGCAACAAACAATAATCCGGCCCCAGCAAAAGCCGAGTATACGACTCCCGTGCCTCGTACATTTTTTCGCCCGCATACGCGTTTTGATTCAGCACCGCATCGGCGAAATAGTGGGTGGCATGGGCATAGTCGTCGAGAAACAGGATCTTGAATCCTGCGGCTTTCAACGCGCGCTGATACTCTGCCGTGAACTGGTAGCCATCGACCACGATCCATGGCGCCGACAGTTCTTGCGCGAAAGTGCTGGTCGCGCCAGCATCTTCTCCCGTTCCCGCCACGCTTTGCACCGAAACCATTTCGCACGAGTCAGCAGCGAGTCTCGCCTGGATTCCGGCAGTGGTCTCCGCCATGGCGAACACCGCGCGGCCACCACCCGCATCCTGCCACGCCTGGGCCAGCGCGAGGCAGCGCATGACGTGCCCGGTGCCCATGGTGAGGCTGGCGTCCGTCCGAATCAGCAGAGAGGCAACGGTCATCAGCCTTTAGTGTAGGGCTTTCTGCTCGATGGCACGATTCAACTCCACCAGTGCAGGTTCGCGTTCGAGCAGATCGAGAACATCTCGCCACAAGAACGCGGGTTTATCTTTGAGCCGGCCATAAACAGCCCGGACGAACTCCAAATCTTCGGGTGTATCGACCGTCCAGCGATAGCCACTGTGGTCGGCCTCGCCCGTCACTGATAGAATCTCGAACTCATCCGGATGTTCGAAGATGCGCGGTGTAACGTGCTCACGCTCATAAGGCTTTCGCGCCGCTTGCCAGGCCCGCCCCAGCGCGGCAAAAGACATGACTTCCGTATCCAGGCCACGCGGGTAGGTCCGTATCTGGATGTTGGACGCATAGTCGGGGCGCGCTTCAAGAAACGCTGCAATCGTCTTGTCGGTGACTTCGGGATCAATCAGCGGACAATCTGAGGTGATGCGCACCACGATTTCCGCCTTGGCCAGTTGCGCCGCCCGGAAGTAGCGATCCAGCACATCCTCCTGGTCGCCCCTGGAAACTGGAACCGAGCAATTGCGGCACTCCCTGACGATCGCGTCGTCAGGTACGCGGTCGGTGGTCGCAACCAGCACTTCGTCAATCAGCCGCGAGCGTCGCAGCCGATCTACTACCCGCGCCAGCACGGTCTCGCCCTCGAGGTCTTTTAGCACCTTGCCGGGCAGCCGCGTGCTTCCCATGCGAGCCTGCACGATCGCCACTACTTTCAAGATGCCTCCTCGTTTCAGAGCCTCTTCTTCGGGAGAAATACGATTTCGACGTTGGTATTCCCCGGGTAGGGCAGGCGTTGTGCCCGCACCAATGCGAGATCGGAAGAGGGCTATTCGCGGCCGAAGTCGCTCTTCCAGACCACGGTCTGCTCCGTCTCTATGGTTTCGCTCATTTGAGATAGCGTCCCAAAACCTTCCTCACGGCTTGCACCACATCTTCCACATCCTGATCGCTCATGGCATGAAACATCGGCAGGCTGATCAGGCGTTCGTAGGCGTCTTCGGCCACGGGAAACTCCCCGCCCTTGTATCCGAACCGCTCGCGGTAATAGGGATGCAGATGCACCGGAATGTAGTGCACATTCACGCCAATGTTTTCGGCGCGCAGCGCGCGGAAGACCTGTGTCCGATCCGCCGTCAGCCGCTCCAGATCTAGGCGAATGGGATATAAATGCCACGCCGGATTCGCCTCCGGCCGTACAACTGGCGGAATCACACCTGGAATCTCCCGAAACGCCGATGTATAGACCGCTGCAATTTCCCTCCGCCGCGCGAGATTCGCCTCGATCTTCGTCAGTTGCTGAATTCCCAGCGCGCATACGATATCGGGCAGGCGGTAATTGAATCCCAGCAGCACCATCTCGTAATACCACTGGCCCGCGCTCTGCCGCTGCCGCGCATCGCTCGAAATTCCGTGATTGCGGAAGCGCCGCAGCGTCTCGGCCAGCTTCGGATCGTTGGTCGTGATCATGCCGCCTTCCCCGGTCGTGATGTGCTTCACCGGATGGAAGCTGAACACAGTCATGTCGGCAATGCCGCCCACGCGCCGCCCACTGTATTCAGCGCCCAGAGCATGGCAGGCGTCTTCAATCACAATCAACCGGTGTCGCCGCGCCAGGTCCATCATCGCGGACATGTCCGCAGGGTGCCCGGCATAGTCCACAGGAATGATCGCTCGAGTTTTCGAAGAAATCTTTCTCGAGACTTGTTCAGGGTCAAGATTCAACGTGTCCCTGCTAACGTCCGCGAAAACCGGAGTTGCTCCCTGATACAAAACGCAATTCGCCGTAGCGGCGAACGTCAAGGGAGCGGTAATCGCTTCGTCGCCGGCCTTCAGCGCAGCAGCAAAGGCCGCCGCGTGCAAGGCGGCGGTGCCCGAGCTGACGCTCACCGCACACGCCGCGCCCACGCGCGCAGCGAAAGCCTCCTCGAACTCGCCGACTTTCGGTCCGGTCGTCAGCCAATCCGATCGCAGAACTTCGACCACGGCTTCAATGTCCGTCTCGTCGATAGCCTGCCGTCCATAGGGCAGCAGCGTCGCGCGCACAGGCGTTCCCCCATTGATGGCGAGAGCTTGCGGGCTGACCGTCGTCGTGCTCATGATGGTTGTCAAGCTACGCCGGTACTCGCGCCGGAACCGGATGTTCCTCGGCGGACGGTGCGATCAGTTCCTGCAATTCGCGGTTGGTGAGCCAGCGCTCGTTGTTGTCGCTGGCATAGCGGAATCCTTCCGGCAAGGGCCGGGCGTTTACCCAGTTCTCCCGCCGCCACCAGGGATGCGACGGCTGAATAATGTACCGGTCTTCCACTTCGAGCGCGTTGCGCGCTTCGTCTTCCGAAACCAGAACCTCGTGCAGTTTCTCTCCGGGACGAATCCCAATCGTCTCGATCTCGCATCCCGGCGCAATCGTCTCCGCCAGATCGACCAGTCGCATGCTGGGAATCTTAGGGACGAAGATTTCTCCGCCGTGCATCTGCTCAATGCAACTCACCACAAACTGCACGCCTTGCTCCAGCGTGAGCCAGAAGCGGGTCATGCGCGCGTCGGTCAGCGTAATTCGGCCGCGCAGCTTCTGCTCCTGGAAAACCGGGATCACGCTTCCCCGGCTCCCCACCACATTCCCGTAACGCGCACAACTGAACCGCGAATCCTGCGGTCCCGAGTATGCGTTGGCCTGCACAAACATTTTCTCGGCGCACAGTTTCGTCGCGCCGTAGAGGTTGATGGGATTGACCGCTTTGTCGGTGCTCAGCGCCAGCACGCGCCGCACCCCCTGATTGATGGCGGCATCAATCACGTTCCGCCCGCCCATGATGTTAGTCTGAATGGCTTCGAACGGGTTGTACTCGCAGGCCGGCACCTGTTTCAGTGCGGCCGCGTGAATCACAATCGTGACCCCAGCGAACGCCCGCTCCAGCCGCGCCGCGTCTCGCACGTCGCCGATGAAATAACGCAGGCTGGAGTGATCCAGTCCCGACGTACGCATGTCATGCTGCTTCAACTCATCGCGGCTGAACACCACCAGGCGCTTCGGCCGGTACTCTTTCAACATGGTCTCGACGAATTTTTTCCCGAAAGAACCGGTCCCGCCCGTAACCAGAACCACCTGTTCCGACCAATTCATCCCATCCGCCTCGTCACAAACCTGTGTAGAATCAGACACCTTCGTGGAAGCCGCTCCCAGTCCGGGTCTCCCGTCGCCGCTAGTATAACGGACTTTCCTCGAACTGGCGTGCGGCGTGGGACAACTGGCTGAAGACCGCCGAAAATTCGCTCCGGCTTTCGTCCATCCAATGCTAAAATGTCGAACGAACTCTCCAGTTACGCAGTGCGAAACCAGTTCCCCGCGCGACGGACCAGCCTCTTCGAACCGGGACAGAGTAGCCGGTGTACAGCAAAGCCCTGTTCGGGCCTTGGAGCAGTCACAAACTCGTTGAGGAGCAGGCATGGATTTTGGACCCCTGGTACAGGCGAATAACCCGACTGTTCGCGAAATTCAGCCCGCTCAAAATCTCGACCTGGGCCGCCTTGCGGGTCCACAGTTCTATCCCCAACTTCCTTCGCATGACTCCCCGATCAGCGACTACTGGAACGTTCTAAGAAAACACAAATGGACCGTCCTGGGTTGTCTGGCGACGATTTTCTCGTTGGTCGCCATCGCCAGTCTGAGGATGCCCAAAGTCTATGAGGCGAGCGGCAAGATTGCCATTAATAAGCCGGACAATAGCCTGAACTTTCAGAACACCGCGACCTTCAGCCTGGACTATTACGACCCTAGCGAATTGGAAACCCAGGTCAAGATCCTGCAGAGCGACGATCTGGCTCTGGAAGTCATACGCTCCCTGAACCTGGACCGCCGGCCGGAATTTGGCGGCCAAGCATCGCCCGCCCCTTCGCCAGATCTCGATCCCGATCCTCTGCAGGATCCCGCGCGGGCATCGTCCCTTCTCGGCGGATTCACCGGGAATTTACGAGTTGCGGTGAGCCAGAATTCCCGCATCATCGAAGTCCACTACCGCAGCCCCGATCCCCAGACCGCCGCGAACGTGGTGCACACGCTGATGCAGACCTACATTGAGGACGACCGCAAGAAGCGTTTCGACGCCACCATGGCGGCTTCGGACTGGCTGCAAAATCAGCTCGTCGATATGCAGATGAAAGTCGAATCCTCCCAGGAAAAGCTGGTGCGCTATCAAAAAGAACACGAAATCCTGGGCATCGACGAAAAGCAAAATATCACCACCGAAAAACTGGACGAACTCAACAAAGCGCTGACCGCCGCCGAGAGCGAGCGCATGGACCGAGAGTCCTTCTACCGCCTGGTGGAGTCCGGCGATCCCGACGCGGTCGCGGCTGGCGCCGGCGGCCTTGACGTCGGCCCGCAGTCGGCTTCGGCGCTGCTCGACACCCTTCTCGCCAAACGGGCCGATCTCAAGATTCAGGTTGCCGACCTCAATACGCAGTTCGGGCCTTCCTATCCGAAGCTCGCGCAGTTGAACAATCAGTTAAAGGAAGTCGACTCGGAAGTTCAAGGCGAGATGAAAAAAATTGTGAGCAAGGTCCGTGGCCAATACATGACGGCACTGGGGCGCGAGAACTTGCTGCACGATGCGCTCGAGAAGCAAAAACAGGAAGCCAACAAGCTCAACGAGAGCGCGATCGAGTACAACATGCTCAAGCGCGACGCCGACACTTATCGCGCACTCTACGAAGGGATCCTGGAAAAACTCAAGGAAGCCAGCGTCTCCGCGGGGTTGAAGGCCAACAACTTTGTCATCGTCGACGACTCCCGCCCGCCCAGTTATCCAATCGAGCCCAACATCCCTCGCAATCTCGGTTTTGCCCTTATCCTGGGTCTGGCGTCCGGCGTCGGCTTGGCTTTCTTGCTGGAAGGTTTGGATAACACCATCCGCACCACCGAACAGGCTCACATGATTTCGGGCCTGCCTTCGCTGGGCATGATTCCGCTCGGTTCCAAATCCGCGCGCGAAGGACCGGATTCTAAGCGCCTCGTCATTGCCTCTTCCAAGGAAGCCGTAGAATTGGTCACCCAGGTCCGCCCCCAGTCGCAGATGGCCGAGTCCTACCGCGCCCTGCGTACTTCGTTACTTCTGTCGAACCTGGGTGCTCCTCCCAAGGTCATCATGGTGACCAGCGCTCTCCCCCAGGAGGGCAAGACCACTACCAGCATCAACTGCGCCGTGGTATTGGCTCAGAAAGGCGTTCGCGTCCTGTTGATTGACGCCGACTTGCGGCGGCCAAGCATTCACAAAACCCTGGGCATGGGACCGCGCAGCGGACTCAGCAATGTTCTGACTGGCAGCAACACCCTGGAGCAGTGCATCACGCGCACATCGATTCTCCCCAACTTGTTTGTTCTGCCCGCCGGAACCCCGCCTCCGAACCCGGCCGAGTTGCTGGCTTCTGGCGACATGCGGGACGTACTGGCTCAACTGCGCGAGCAGTACGATCACATTGTGGTCGACACGCCCCCCTCGCTTTCGGTCACCGACGCGGTAGTGCTGTCTCCCCGGGCCGATGCCGTGGTGCTCGTCATTCGTTCCGGCCAGACCACGAAACAGTCGCTCCGCCGCGCCCGCGACATTCTCTCCCAGGTCAGCGCAAAGGTGATCGGAGTCCTGCTGAACGCGGTCGACCTGAGTTCTCCGGATTACTACTATTACTACGAATATCAGGGCAAATACGCCCAGTATTACCAGAACCCAGGCGCCTCGGAAGACGAGGACGACGATGACATGGAGGAAACTTCGGCGCCGTCTTCCAGCAGCGCGTAGGCCAGCAGTGCGCAGCGAAGAGTCATTCAAATGGAGTTATTCAGCTAGGGTCATCAAACGAACGACATGAAGATTGCTTTCCAATCACCCGCTCGGAAGCGGCTGGTCGCAGGCGTTGCCGTCGCCCTTGCGATACTGTATCTGGGCTTGGTGTCGCTTGAGTTCATCGCTTCGTTTGCCGGCAACCGCACCGGCCTGACCTGGCTGAAAGTGGCGGCATGGCTCGACCCCGGCGACGCCGATTACCACGACCACCTGGGTCGCTATTACGACCTGGTGGCCCGGGATCCAGTCACCGCCATCGGCCAGTATGAGAAGGCAGTCCATCTCAATGAGCATTCGGCCCGCTATTGGTTCGACCTGGCCAGCGCTTATCAGGTACTGGGCGATACGGCAAATCAGACGGTCGCCCTCGAGCGCGCCATCCTGGCCGATTCCAAGACCCCTGACGTTGCCTGGGAGGCCGCCAATCTGTACCTGGTTCAGGGAGAGAACGAAAAAGCTCTGCGCGAATTCCGCGTCGTTATGGCCAACGACACCTCCCTGGCCGCTCCCGCGATGCAGGCCTGCTGGCGGATCAATCCCGAGGTCGATGCTTTGCTGGCCGATGTGGTGCCGCCGACCGCTGACGCCTACATCGTTTTTCTCGCGCTGCTCCAACAAAATGTGGATCTCCAACTCCGCAGGGCGGCCGCCGCACCCGAAGACACTGACGTCCCCGCCATGGCACTCCGGATCAAGAATGAAACTGAGGGCAGCTTCAAGGTCTGGGACGCGCTCATACAGACCCATCAACCCTTCGATAAGCGTTACGCTTACGAATACCTCCGGTTTCTCATTCAGCAAAAAAAGGTCGACCAGGCGGTCCTGGTGTGGCAGCAGATGACCAGCCGCTTTGGCCTCTCGGCTTATTTGCCGACACTGGAAAATCTGGTGGCGAACAACACTTTCACTCTCGACGTATTGAACAACCCTTTCGACTGGCAATATGAGAGGCAACTGGGCGTCGGCCTGACTCTGGAGCCTATCGAGAGCCCCCACCAGGATGAACCTGCTCAGAAGGGTTTCTTCGCCCGGCTATTCGAGCCTGTGAGCAATATCTTTCGCCACGCCCCAGCCGCGAGCCCCAACGTTCGTGGCCCCCGCTCCCTGATGATTAATTTTGACGGCCCCAGGATCAGCGACGCCGGGTTCTACCAACTCGTCCCCGTGCAGCCCAAAACCAAGTACCAATTCTCCGCGCAATACCAGAACAAGGGTGAGCAGGAGGGTGCCGGAGGCCCGCACTTCACCATTACCGACATGTACAGTCAGGCGGTGTATTACGAAAGCGAAGAACTGAGAGACGCTGAATCATGGAAGAAAGTCGAAGGCGAATTCACCACCAGCCCTGATTGCAAACTGGTCTTGTTGCACGTCCGGCGGCTTCCTGAGAGGAGTCCTATCCGTGGTAAGCTCTGGATCGACGACTTTCGCATTACCAGGAAGCCGTCTTAGGCAAGCCGCCGGAAAGAACCAATCGCATGCCTAACCACAAAAGTTCGTCCCGCAAAAAGTTTTCCCGCAAGATGACAGATGTCGATCTCCGCGCCTTGTCGGCGCGCCTCGGCACCATCCTCCTTTACGGGACATTCGGCCTGTTGATGTTCGGTCCCCTCGCGTTCGGGGCGGTTGAACCCTGGTCCATCTTCGTCCTGGAAGCCGGTTCGGTTCTTCTCACGGTCATCTGGCTCGCCCGGCAGTGGTTGGATGGCGAAATCGTCGTCCGCTGGAACCCACTGTTCCTTCCCATGGCGGGGTTTGGGATTCTGATTCTCCTGCAGCTCGTCCTTCGCACCAGCGCCTACCAGCACGATTCCTTCTCCAGCGCGCTCCTGTATTGCGCCTACGGCATGCTCTGTTTCCTTGCGGGACAAGTTTTGGTGCGCAGCGCGCAGGCTCGCAAGCTAGGTTTGATTTTCACCGTCTACGGTTCCGCCATCGCGGGCTTTGCCCTGCTGTATGGGGTTTCTCCAAACGGCAGGCTCTATTGGTTCTATCCTCTCAGCCACGGTGGCTGGATCTACGGCCCTTACGTGAACCACAATCACTATGCCGGCCTGATGGAAATGCTGGCCCCGATCCCGCTGGTCTTGTCCCTCACCCGCCTGGCCGAAGATAAGGAACGCATCGCTGCCGGCGTCGCCGCCGCGGTGATGGTGGGAACCATTTTCCTATCCGGTTCTCGCGGCGGCATGTTGGCTATTTTTGTCGAACTGGCCGTGCTCGCAGCCATCCTGATGCGCCACAAGAGAAGTGTCCGGGTCGCGATCGGATTGGGAGCTTTCGCGGTCGTGCTGGTTACCATGCTCACATGGCTCGGAGGCAAAGAACTCACCGCCCGCGTCTCCACCATCTCCTCCGAAAGCCGCACCGAAATCTCCGGCGGCATGCGCACCTCCATCGACCGCGACACCATCCGCATGTTCCGCAACCGGCCCGTCGTGGGCTGGGGACTCGGAACGTTCCCCACCGTCTACCCGCAATTCCGTTCCTTCTACACCAACTTCTTTGTCAACGAAGGTCACAACGACTATCTGCAACTGCTGGCCGAAATGGGACTGCTTGGATTCGGCATAATGATCTGGTTTCTGATCGTGCTTTATCGAGGAGCTATCCCGAAGATCGCGAACTGGATGTCCGACGTCAGCGGCGCGGCGACTCTAGCCTGCACGCTCGGATTCACCGGAATTCTGGTTCACAGCCTGTTCGATTTCAATCTGCAGATTCCCGCCAATGCCGCTCTCTTCTATGTGTTCTGCACGGTTGCTGCAGCTCCACCCCTGCGCCAACGCGTACGCCAACGCAAGCCATCGGCGCCCACCGCGACAGACGAACAAATGTTGCCCGCTTCCGAAGTGGTGTAGCTGGGCTGGTTTGCTTACGCGCATGTTTTCGGAAAGAGCCGCGAACGCGTAAACAACCCTGGAAGAGCGGCCCCTTAGCTGTCCGGCTTCAGCGCCGCGTTGGCGGTGAGCAAGTAATGCCGGGCTTCAGCCCTAGTTCCCTATCACGCGGATTCCCCCAAAAATTTAAAAAGCCGCCCGACGGGGCGGCTTTGCAGAATTCCAATGGACGAAACTATGGTTTGCTCGGGCTGGCCGGGTTCGAGCTCTTTACCAGAACCCACGTAGTGATTCCCAGAATCGCTCCCGCACCGACACCGATCGCGATGGGAGAACTCAACGCTCCGCCGCCAGCAGCAGGCGAAGCCCCCGGAGCCTGATTCTTGTTTTTCTTCTTCTTGCTGTTCTTGGCAGCGGGATTATTTTCGTCCACCGTCTGGTCGGGCTGACCTTGTGCGAGGGTGAGCACATTACTGCCGTTATCGACGAGCAGATCACCCTTTTCCGCGTGGATCTTCACCGTTCCGTCGATATCGACCACCTTGAATTCGGTCCACGCATTCGACTTCGGTGTGATCTTCACATCCCCCGCCGAAGCGCCAACCCCTTTCGAAGTCGATACGGTGACCCCTCCGTGCTGGATGTCTACCGACTTGCCTTCGAACTGCACCAGCGAATCGGATAGAACCGTAATGCTCGAACCCGGTTCATTGATGTTGGCCACAGAGTTGGGACGGGTCTGCAGCATATCGCCGGAAAAGATCGCCGCCGAAGCGCGCGGAACGCGAGCGTCGTTCACATACGCGGCGCCGTTGATATAAAGCATGGCCGCGTTGGAATCGGCCGCGAGCATCGAACCGGGAAACAGGAGCAAGAGCACGCAACTTACCATCTCACGGAAAGCGAACCTTCCCATTCCCACACTCCGTTAATAACTATTTTGGTGACCCTCGCTGAATCGTATCCTCCTCGTTGTTGTCAGTCAATCCCTTTTGTGCTAGGCCAGCCCTTTTCCGGTGGAAAACTTATCTCCCTGTTCCCCGCTCCGGAAAGGCCATTCCGCTTAACGCCAACGGTCGACGGTGGTCCACCACACCACCCGCAGCCACTCGTCCAAGCAGGTTTTGGCCCATTGCCGGTTGGTCCACCAGCGGATTCCGAACTGGGTCTCGTCGTGAGCCGCCGCCACCGAAAACGACTTTCCGCGGATCTTATGGCGAAAAATAGTTAGGGCACGGCGGGTATGGAAGTCGGAGGTCACAATGAGGATCCGGTTGCCCCCTTCGCGTTCCACACATCGTTCCGCATCCCGTGTCTCGTCCCGGGTGGAGAGTCCATCGATGGGACAGATCGCAACCGACGCTGCCTGGGGAAGGCTCTGCACATATCTCTCGGCCAGCTGGATCTGGGTAAACCCATAGATCTTCGCCACCGCCGGAACATCGATGACCACCCGCCGGCCATACCCTTGGCTCAGCAGTTCCAGTGCGCGGGCCGGGCGATGCTCCGTTTCCCCAGCAAGAACCAGAATGACGTCCGACCGCTGGGGAGCATCTAAGACTAGCACTCGGCCTGCGTTCGCCGCCGCCAGGGCTAGGGTCAGCGGCACTGCCAATAATACGGCGGCGATCCAGACGCGCTTCCTTCCAGTCAAACTCCTCATCCACCGCCCGGTTTCCGTAAGAACTCCCAAGAAAATGTCCTTTCAAGCATGCGAACCTCATCTCGGAGCGAGCGGGCCGCTCCAGTTCAAGATGCTAAAATCGAACCTAGCTTCGCAGCCGTCCGGCGATTCATCGCGGAAAAACCAATGACGACCTACTCTGCCGCAGATACCACGTTCGATCAACTCAAGAGCAAGATTCAACAGCGCCAGGCCCGCGTTGGTATTATCGGCCTGGGTTACGTCGGACTTCCGCTGGCATTGCTCTACAGCGAGCAGAAGGTCAAGGTCACCGGTTTCGATATCGACGCCCGCAAGATCGAAACTCTGGCCAAGGGCGGTTCCTACATTTATCGCATTGCGGCGGAAGCAATTCAGGCGGCCCAGGCGCAAGGCTTTTCCGCCACCTCCGACTACTCCCAAATCGAAGAAATGGACGCCATCATCATCTGCGTCCCCACCCCGCTCGACGAATATCACGAACCCGACCTAAGCTACATCACCGGCACCACTCGTTCCATCGCTCCCCACCTGCGCGCTGGCCAACTTGTAGTACTCGAAAGTACGACCTACCCCGGCACAACCGAAGAAGTCATGGTCCCGATCCTGGAGAAAGAAAACCGCGCCGGCCTGAAAGCCGCTCGCGACGGCGCTTCCTCGGGCGGGGAATTTCTGGTGGCATTTTCCCCGGAACGCGAAGATCCCGGCAACACTACCGTCGCCCGCTGCGATATTCCCAAGGTGGTCGGCGGACTGAATGCGCAAGCGTCGGAACTCGCCTGCGCTCTGTACAGCACCATCTTCAGTCGCACCGTCCCGGTCTCGTCACCCTCCGTGGCGGAAATGACCAAGCTGCTCGAAAATATTTACCGCTGCGTAAATATCGCGCTAGTCAATGAACTCAAGATGCTCTGCCTGCGCATGGGCATCGATATCTGGGAAGTCATTGCTGCCGCTTCCACGAAGCCGTTCGGATTTCATCCTTTCTATCCCGGCCCGGGCCTAGGCGGACACTGCATTCCCGTCGATCCGTTCTATCTCTCGTGGAAAGCGAAAGAGTGGGACTTCCGCACCCGCTTCATCGAACTCGCGGGAGAGATTAACACCAACATGCCCTACCATGTGCTGGCGTCTGTTGGCAGCGCCCTCAACCGCCACAAGAAATCGGTGAACGGCGCGCAGGTGCTGGTGCTGGGCGTGGCCTACAAAAAAGACATCGACGATCTGCGCGAATCGCCCGCCCTCACGATTATTGAATTGCTGCAGAAAGACGGAGCCCGGGTCAGTTACCACGATCCCTATTTCCCGTTCATCGGACGGGGACGCAAGTACGATCTGCAGATGAAATGTGCCGAGTTGAAAGATCTCGGCAAGTACGACTGTGTTCTCATTGTTACCGACCACTCCGATTACGATTTCAAGAACATCGTTCAGGAGGCTCAGTTGGTGGTCGATACGCGCAACGCCACACGCGGAATCAAAAGTGGCAAGATTGTGCACTGCTAGATGCCTTCGCTGCACCCAACCTGCATGGAAATCTCTCTACTCCATGATGTAGTTTTTTGCATAAGAGCTCCCGCCCCCTGGCCAACCCGTGCTATTGCAGCCGTAAGGCATTGATGGTGAGATGGTTATGGTCCGCACAGGCCTCACCCGAATGGCCTCTGCCGTGCATTATGCGAGGGGGAATAGTACACTTTGAAGTTGACCCGACCTCCCAGTTTCCCAGCATTCGACACCGTCGGGGCAACTTTTTAGCTCCATCCAGGGTTCAGAACATTTTGGATCAGTACATTTGTTCGGCACGTTGAAACAAACAGAATTCACTATGGCATCGCGACCATCCGATCCCGACCTGTTTTCCCCGCTCCCGAAGTGGAGCACGCCGTGGTCTGAGCTTGTTTTCAGCTATGGAATTCAGGCCATGGTGATTGCTGTCTTGGTGTGGGTGCCGGTTTTGCATCCGGAAATCCTGGAGAAGCCGAAGCACGAGAACGCCATTGCCCTGGTTCCTACGCCAGCGCCGGTTAATCATACGCCGCAGCGGCAACTCCCACGGCCGAAGCCGGTTTTGGTGGCTCAGCTCGATCCGCCCCCGGCGGCTTTGCGTCTGCCTGCTCCTCAGCCTAGGCCGAAACCGAAGTCGGAAGATACTCCGCTCCCCGAAGTGAAGATTACGGACCGAAAACCCGAGCCCGTGATTCCGTCGGTTGCGCCGGTCATGCCCAAGCAGGGCGTGCACACCGGCAGTTTTTCGACCGGAAGCTCCGCGCCTCAGACCGTCGCGCTCCCACCGCAGAAGGTGCAGACGGGCGGCTTCGGCGATCCCAACGGAATTCCCGCCAAGCCAAATCAAGGCAAGCAAGTCAACATCGCCCAAGCGGGCGGATTCGATATGCCCACCGGCCCCGGCTACGGTAACGGCACGGGCGGAGCCAATGGAGTGCGTGGCGTGGTCGCCAGCACAGGATTTGGCAATGGCATAGCCACCTCCGACGCTCGGCCCGCGCGCGGGCAGGTCCGCCAGGCAGGCTTCGGAGACGCCGACGTCCCCGCACCGCCCACGGTTCAATCGCGCCCCGCGGAAATTGCCGCCAGAATAACGCCCGCGGAAATCCTCTCCAAACCAACTCCCGTCTACACCGATGAAGCCCGCGCCAAGCGGATCGAGGGCGAGGTGCTTCTCGAGGTAGTATTCGAAGCCACTGGCAAAATACACGTGCTCAAAGTTGTTCGCGGGCTGGGGCACGGTCTGGACGACGCCGCCGTGCGCGCTGCCGAACAGATTCGCTTTAAGCCTGCCCTGCGCGATGGCCAACCCTCTGATTCGACGGCCGTCGTGCACATTATTTTCCAGATAGCGTGATCCACTCCCAGAAGGTTCTTATGCGAAAAGTTGTTTCCGGGTCCGTTTTGGTTTTGATCGCATTCGCGTGCGCATTTCCGGCTCTAGCTCAGGATTCTGCGTCACCCGCGCCTCCGGCTACCGTAACGCAATCCGATCAGCCCGTGAATGCGGCGGGGCCGTCCGCTCAGAGCGCCGCGCCAGTCGTTCCCGCAGCGACCAATTTAAATGAAGTTCTCGACCACGTCGTGCAGCGCGAGCACTATTTCATGGCGCAGATGCGCCACATGCACCCCATGGTCGAAACCTACCTGCAGGACCTGAAGGACGACCACTCCGGCAACATGGTCCCAGACAAAGATCAATACTTTCTTGGTCGCCTCGACATGTCCGAGGGCACCGACGATGTTTCTTTTACCGGCCAACCCTCGCTCGGACATCGTGTGGTGAAGAAGTTAACCGGACTCTATGCCCTCCACTATTTCCCGGTGGGGTTCGCGCAGATGGTGGTGGTCGACTCCGACTTCCAGAAGAGGAACTACGACTTCACTTTTGTGCGCCGAGAATTTCTCGGCGAAGTCCGCTGCTTCGTGATCGATCTGCATCCCAGAGAAGACCGGAGGGAGGCCCGATTTCTGGGGCGGATTTGGGTCGAAGATCAGGATTACAACATCGTTCGTTTCAACGGAACCTACGAATCGCCAGGCAAGAACGGATTCTTTTTTCATTTCGACAGCTGGCGCCTGAATATGCGTCCGGGCACGTGGCTCCCGGCCTACGTCTACTCGGAAGAGGCCAACGTCAAGACTGGCCTCACCAAGAAACTGCACTTCAAAGCGCAAACCCGTCTCTGGGGTTACGACCTGAAGGGATTGGGCAAGAGTGAAGAGTTCACGCAGATTCTGGTCGACTCGCCTCAGAGCGTAACCGACCAGTCCGCCGCTGCCGCCGATGCCACGCCCGTCGTGGCCGAGCGAATGTGGGAAAAGCAGGCGGAAGAAAATGCCGTCGAGCGCCTCACCAAAATCGGCCTGCTCGCTCCGCCCGGAGACGTTGACAAGATCCTGTGCACGGTGGTCAACAATCTGCTGGTCACCAACAACATCGATCTGCAAGGCGACGTGCACTGCCGCGTGCTTCTGACCTCGCCTCTGGAATCGTTCACCATCGGCCACACCATCGTCATGAGTCGCGGCCTGCTCGACGTTCTTCCTGACGAAGCGTCCCTCGCCATGGTTCTGTCCCACGAACTTGCGCACATCGTATTGGGACATCGTCTCGATACTCAACTCGCCTTTAACGACAAGCTGTTTTTCCCCGACGAAGAGTCTCTCCAGCGCCTGGACTTCAAGCACAGCCCGGCCGATGAAGAAGCGGCCGATACCAAAGCCCTCGATATGCTTAAGAACTCACCGTACAAAGACAAACTGGGCAACGCGGGACTGTTTTTGAAAGAACTGCAGCTCAAGGCACCTGACCTGCAGCACTTGATCCGATCTCATCTGGGAGACAGCCTGGCGGGCGGCAAGAGCATGCGCATGTCAACCTTGCTCGCCGCGGCTCCAGCGCTCGACGAAAAGCGTCTCGACCAGATCGCGGCTCTACCCTTGGGTGGCCGCATCAGAGTCGACCCCTGGAGCGATCAGGTCGAACTCTCCAAGGCCAAGGCCGTGGCCTTGACTTCGGCGCATGAGAAGATGGAGTTTGAAATCACTCCCTTCTTCCCTTTCCTGACGCGGTTTTCAGCGGGTGGCGCGGACAAGGTGGCGCTCACCACATCTACGCCAAGCGCGCCCACGCCGACGGCAGCGCCAGAGCAAAAGTAGTTTGCCCTATATCTCGCTGGAAATAGTGCAGCGACAATAGCTACACTCGCGCGACGAGCAGTCGCGCGTTGCGCAAAGTTGTTGCTGGGGATGTTACGAGAAATAGCGAACGCGGCCTTCGCCGTTTCGGTCGCGAAAAGCCGGTCCATTTTGTGGATGGGACCCGGTTGAATCGGGTCCTACTGGATCGAGCTGCCGACCTGCGAAAACACGTTGTTGGCATTCGATCCAATGAGCCGGATCGTGCCCACGACAATCACCAGAATCACAGCCAACATCACTGCGTATTCGGCAATGTCCTGGCCCCGCTCATCGCTCCAGAGCTGCTGTATAAGTTTTGCCACGGGCTCCTCTTTCTTCAGTCCTTCAACTTCAAATACTTCAACTTCGATCCTTCAGGCTCCTCAGGACTTGTTCCTGCGGGGAAAATACACCCTTAATCTCTGTTTGTCCTGAAAACAAGTTCCAGCTAGGGATCACCCTCTGGATTTTCCCCACGCTGTACCCGTTCTAAAAAGCATAGTCCCAAGGCTGAAGTCAGCCAATGGCCCAAAAGTGCCACCGGCCTGAAACCAAACAAGTGCTTTTAAATGAGCGATTTGGCTATCATTAGACCATCCGACGGGCTGGGCGCCCTCGGTCACGAATGCTCCGTAAGCGCTTACGACCGGGAGTCCACGTCGGAATCCACCGCGTACCCGCCCCTCACGCTATGGTCTTCAGCGGCAGCGCCTGATTCACCGCGAATAACGCCAGTTCCAGCCGGGTCGAGACTCCCAGCTTGTCGAAGATGTTGCTGAGGTGGTGCTTGACCGTATCTTCGCTGATCTTGAAATACTCGGCGATCTCTTTGTTGGAATATCCCGCGACCACGGCGGAAACAATTTCCAGCTCGCGCGGTGTGAGGCCGAATTTTTTCTGCCGTGCCTCGTCGTGCGACGACTGCATCAGCGTCCGCAGATACTGCACCAGGTTCGAAACGCTTTCGCGTCCGACCCAGTACTCGCCGGCCATCACGGTGTGGATCGCTTTCAGCAGGAGCTGCGTGGCGGAATCTTTCAGTACCACGCCGCGCGCGCCCAGTTGCAGAGCTTCGACAATCTGGCTCTTCTCGGCCGCGGCGGTCAGCAGAATCACCCTTACCGGGGTCGCATTCGCCGGCTGGCTCAGGTCACGCAGCGCTTCCAGGCCCGGATGCTTGGGCATGGCGAGATCCAGCAACAGAATATCTGGCTTGAGTTGCTTCGCCAGCTTCACGGCTTCAGCGCCATCCGAGGCTTCACCTAAAACTTTCAGGTCGGCTTCTGCTTCCAGCAAGCGCCGGAGGCCGTCGCGGAAAATCGGATGATCATCGGCAATTACCAGGCGAACCGGCTGCGGTTTTCTAAAATTCATGCGGCAATTCCCCACTCCGAGGCACCGTGACTTCCAGGCGGGCCCCTTGTCCGGGATTAGATTCTACCGTGAGTTGGCCTGCAATCAAGCGCACCCGCTCTTTTATTATCGTCGGTCCCTTGCCTGCCTCTTCCATCTGATCCTGGTTATAGCGCCCGGCGAAAGGGAACCCTTTGCCGTCATCCTCAAGCGTCAGGTTCCATCGGCTCTCGTTGGCGGCGAGACGTACCAGGGCGTGCCGCGCCCCACTATGCTTGCGCACGTTGACCAGACCTTCCTGCACAATGCGCAGCAGTTCGCGGCAGACGCGTTGCGGCATGTCGAGATCTTCCAGATCGGTGACGAAGCGGGCGCTGATTCCTGTCTCTCGTTGAAAGCGCTCGACGGTGTCGGTCAGAACCCCGAGCAAACGCTCTTTGTCCACTTCGATCGCTTTCATTTGCTGCATGAGTTCGCGCAGCTTCAGCACCTCCTCGCGCAGCAGTCCCTGGATTCGCACCAGTTCGCTGCCGATCGGCCTGCCAGCCTCTCCTTGGCGCCGCACCACGTCAACCTGCATTTCGACCGCGATCAGCGATTGCACCGCACCATCGTGCAACTCCCGAGCAAACCGCGCGCGCTCGGCCGCACCCGCTCGGCGCCGCAGCCGGTGCAGCAGATAGACGTTATAGATCGCCGGACCGATCTGCCGCACCAGATTCAGCAGAAAGCGCAGTTCCTCCTGCTTCTCGCCCCGCCACACCGGGTTAAAGAGAAATACGCGGCCTCGCCATTCCCCGCCAAACAGAAATGAAACTGTAACCAGCGAAACAAAACTCTGTGTTTCGCGCAGTTTCGAGAGCGGGGTCAGGTTCTCCACCGGCACCGCGTTGCCCTCGCGGTCCAGGGCCAGGGTCGACCAGCGATCTCCGTCGATTACGGCATAACAAACGTCTCCCGGAAAATCCTCGAGATACGTCTTCGCATCGCGCGGCGCCGATTCCAGCCAGCGGAACTCGGACGTCGCGCTGCCGTTGGCGATATCCAGTTCTCCCACAAAAACCCGGTGGCTGTGCGCTTCCTGCGATGCCACCAGCAGCCGCGACGCCCCATACATCGACATAATGTCGCTAAAGATTTGCTGCAGCGTCCCGGTCAGGCCGGCTTCCACTCGCACCCTTGAGAGGATGCCGGTCACCACTGCCTTCTCCGCCCGCAGATGTTTCTGCTGTTCGGCGAGGTACCCCAACAACAAGCCCATCACAATCAGGTACACCGAGAGCATGAAAAGGCGCTTGGGTTCAAACTCGCCCACATTCACCCGCAGGCCAGTCAACTCGCTCCAAGGAAGGGTTCCTCCCGGGCCCAGCGATATGTGGAGCAGGACAAAACTCTCCACCCACAGCAAAACAACTTCGCCCACGGCCGTACCCACGGTCTCCCACACGCCCCAGCGGTAGGCTGCCGCCGCCAGCACAAAGACAAAAAACAGAAAAAACGGAGTTCGCGGTCCTTCCGAGAAAATGGAAATCACCGCCGGCCAAACCAAATCTCCTGCATGCACCATCAGCCGAAACGCGGCGGTCGACTGCTGCCGCCTCCGCAGCAGCATCAGGATCAGCACGCTGTTGGCGAGATAAAAAGCGAACAGCCCGTAGGCCGCCCACGAATGCCACAACTCCGTCGGATCCATCCGGATCGCGACCAAGGCCGAAATCGCCAGAATTACGCGGGCGGTCGCCAGCCAGCGCTCGATACGCCGCGTCTCTCCCGCATCGGGCGGGATTCGCAGCCTCCACGAACGTCGGTACCGGTCAGTGTTCGAAGACACTCGATTCAATCTCCAAACGAGGGGCGCGTAGTATTGCATATCATTGAATATGAAAAACTTAAGGCAAGCAAGACTCGGCTGTGTACTCCGCCAGCACACTTCCGCTGATTGATATGAGCTGTGGCTTAGGTTACTACAGTAACCATCGGCGCTCCACGATCCCCATCTAAAATTGCCAATGAGGTTGTGCGCTTGAGCAAAGGCTCTAAATTATGGTTGGCAGTAGTGATGGGAATGTTGGCCGCCTCCATTGCGGCCGCCTTCGCACTGCCCCAGTCTTTTCGTCTGACGGCGCTCACCGACATCATCCAGACGCTGTTGTTAGCTTCGGGCGCCGTTGCGTTCGTCCCGCTGGCCTTGCGCTCTCAGGGCCGCATGCGACTGTTCTGGTCGCTCATCATTCTCTGGCTTACGTTCTGGTTCGCTTATCAACTGTGTTGGGTTTATTTCGAAGTGGTGACGCGCCGCGAGGTTCCAGACCTCTTCGCCGGTGACGTCATCCTCTTCCTGAACATCGTCCCGCTGATGGCAGCGATCGCCCTGCGTCCCCATATTCCGCGGGACGAATATGCCGCACGCCTGGGACGTCTGGATTTCGCTCTGCTGTTGGTGTGGTGGTTCTATCTTTACGTTCTGATCGTGATCCCCTGGCAATACGTCGTTCCCGACGTGGACACTTATGACCGCAACCTCAACGCCGCCTACTCGGTCGAGAAACTCGCGTTGCTGGCGGGCTTGGCCGCCTGCTGGATCGGCAGCAAGGGAGCATGGAGAAAACTCTACGCCAGCCTGTTCGGTATGAGCTTCAGCTACGCCACCAGTTCCGCCCTGGCCAACTGGGCGATCGGGCGAAAGCTTTACTACAGCGGCAGCCTCTACGACATTCCTCTCGCGATTGCGATGGCTTGGGTTACCTGGATCGGCCTGCGCACCCGGGTGGAAGCGGCTCCAGCGAATACCCGCGAGGTTTCGACTGTCTATGGCGTGTGGGTCGCCCGCTGCGGCATGATTGCCGTTTTCTCCCTGCCCCTCTTCGCCGCCTGGGCCATGTCCGATGCGGCTGTCCCACCGCGCATCCATTCCTTCCGCTTGGCCCTGACCCTGGCGGCCGCATTCGTGATGGGCGTGATGGTGTTTGTGCGTCAGCATCTGCTGGATCGCGAACTTACACACCTGCTGCGCCATTCCCGCGAGTCTTTCGACAATCTCAAGCGTCTGCAGGCGCAGATTCTTCAATCGGAAAAATTGGCTTCCATTGGTCAGCTGGTCGGTGGTGCGGCACACGAACTCAACAACCCCATCACGGCTATGCTGGGATACTCCGACCTGTTGCTCAGCACCCCGCTCACGCCGGAACAAGCGCCACTGGCAGCCAGGATCGGCCAGTACGTCCGCCGGACGAAATCACTGGTTGCAAGCTTGATCAGTTTTGCCCGCCAAGCACCATCGCCCAAGACTCCGCTTGATCTAAACACGCTGGCACGTACCGCCGTTAAACTGACGCAGCCGCAGTGGGAAGCTCTCCATATCGAAGTGTGCTCGCACTTCGACTCCGCCCTGCCTAAGGTCCTGGGGGATTCGAATCAGTTGCTTCAGGTCTGCCTGCAGCTGATAGGAAATTGTCTGTACGTCATGGGCGAGAATCGCGGCAGAGTGCTCACCATCAGCACGACGTGTGAGGAAGGAATTTCAGTTCTGCAGATCGCCACCGAAGCGGTGCCTCTGTCTCCGGCTTCAAGCGCCGGCGTCGCGTCACCGGTCGATCGCGAGGATGGCCTCGGCCTGAGCGCATGCCACGGCATCCTGCAGGAACATCACGGTAACATTTCGCGCGAGCCGCGCGAGAATGGCGCGATGCTCCTGCGAGTGGAACTTCCAGCCACCGAATCCGTTCCCGCGCGCGTCAAACCGTCGACGGCTACAGTGCCGGTGATGTGGCAATCTCAACCGTACGCTTGAGTTGCCCGCAAGCCGCGTAGATATCCCGTCCGCGCGGACGCCGCACAAACGTCAGTATTCCGGCATCGCGCAGAATCTTCTGGAATGCCGCCACATTCTCATCGGCCGGAGTTTCATAATCAATCCCCGGCCCGGGATTCAGCGCGATCAGATTCACTCGCACTTTGATTCCTCGCAGCAAGTCCACCACTTCCTCGGCGTTCGCTGGCAGATCGTTGACCCCGCGCAGCAGCACATACTCAAACGTTACCCGCTCCCGATTACGCAGGGGAAACTCCCGAGCCGCGGCGATCAGTTGATCGAGACTCCATTTCTTGTTCAGCGGCATCAGCCGGGTGCGCAGATCGTTATTCGAAGCGTTCAGCGAAATCGCCAGCCGCGGACGGATCGCCTCCAGCCCGAAATCGTGAATGCGGGGCACAATGCCGGCGGTCGACACGGTCATCCGCGACTCCGCCAGCCCGACCTCCTGCACCAGCAATTGCACCGCCTTGATGAAGTTGTCGTAATTCAGAAAAGGCTCGCCCATGCCCATGAAAACCAGATTAATGCGGTCATGTTGCGGCGAAACGTTCTGATCTTTCAGCACGGCGCAAACCTGCCCCACAATCTCGCCCGCCGTCAAATTACGCCTCACGCCTAACAGGGCGGTCAGGCAAAAATGGCAATCCACGGCGCACCCCACCTGGCTCGAAATGCAGATGGTCGCGCGCCCCCAACCGCGAGCCGCGCCACGGCTCTCCGACTCGCCCGATTCCACCTCGCTCGCCTCGCCGCCGTCCCCCTCCGGCATCCACACCGTCTCGACGCTCTGCCCGTCGGTAAACCCAATCAGATAGCGCACCGTCCCGTCCACCGAGACGAATCGCTGCTCGATCTTCGGCATGCCGACGGAAATGCCCTGTTCCGCCAGCTTTGCCCTTAGCTGCTGCGGCAGAGTCGAAATCTGCTCCATCGATTCCACCCGCTGGCGATAGACGGCCTCCAGCAGTTGCGGCGCTCGATAGGCAGGCTCGCCGAGGCCTTCGACCAGCGTGGCAAGGTCGCCCCGGTCCATTCCGAGCAGCGACGATGTCAGAAGTTCATTCATGAATTAGGGCACTCCGCAGCGCCTGGCCTTAGTGCAGCCTGAAGACGAAGAAAAGCAACATCGCGAGCGCAATTACAGTCACTGACCACCAATAACGCGACCCGTAGGCGCCCGCAATCGCGGATAGAGGGACCGACGAGAAAATCCCGAGCAGCACGATTACCGTATCGCCCGTACACCAATAGCCGAGCAATGCATGAGCTATCAGACACCAGCCGACATAAACAAAAGGCAACACCGAGAGCACGCCACAAATCAGTGGCGGGTCAATGACGTCAATCCATTCCCTTTGATTTTTCAAGGGCCGTACCTCGACGTTGTTTCACAGAACCGCGAAATCGCAGATTAGCGCCCAGCTCAAGCGGCCGTAACTTATTGATTCTAAGTCGCTAAACATCTTATTGTCGCACATCCCGTTCGGCCCGACCAGTTGTGTAAGAATAGAGGAGAATCTCTTACGGGAATCAACTCACATCGACATGGCTCAAGAAGTACGCAACATCCGTCGTCAAAAGCTGCCCAACGGGTTGACCGTTATCACCGAGCAGATGCACCACATCCGCTCCGCCTCGATCGGAGTCTGGCTACAAACTGGTTCGCGCGATGAAGACGCCGAATGGAACGGCATCTCCCACTTCATTGAGCACATGGTCTTCAAAGGAACCAAGCATCGCACGGCCGAAGAAATCGCACGCCAGGTCGATTCCATCGGCGGCAATCTCGACGCCTTCACCGCCAAGGAATGCATCTGCTTCAACGTCAAGGTGCTCGACGAGCACGTGCCCACCGCGCTCGACATTCTGAGCGATCTGGTGCTGCATCCCAATTTTGATCCCGCCGACATCGCCCGCGAACGCGGCGTGATCCTGGAAGAGATCAAGATGGACGAGGACAATCCCGACTACCTCGTCCACGAGATTTTCACTCAGAATTTCTTTAAGGATCATCCGTTGGGCAAGCCGATCCTGGGAACAAAAGAGACGGTCAAGCGCTTCGAGCGCAAACCGGTGGTCGAGGCCTACGGACACCGCTTCGCGCCCGGCAACATCATCGTCTCGGCGGCGGGCAATCTCGATCACGACAAGTTTGTCGAGCTGGTCACCGCACAATTCGAGCACATGAAGCCGATGAAAAACGGCTTCCATTCGACCGCACCCAAGACTTTCTCGCGCATCACTCTGCGCAATAAGAAAGCGCTGGAGCAGGTGCAACTCTGTCTCGGCGTGCCGTGGCACTCGATCGCGCACGAGAAACGGCATGCGGGGTACATTCTGAACACGCTGCTCGGCGGAGGCATGAGTTCGCGGCTCTTTCAGAATATCCGCGAGCGTCAGGGCCTGGCGTATTCCATTTACAGCGACCTGAACCCTTACCGCGACACCGGATGCCTCGCTGTTTACGCCGGCACGTCGCTGGCGTCGGCCTCCAAAGTTGTGCAGTCTGTGATCAGCGAATTTCGCAGTCTGAAGACGACGCCCGTGCCGGAAGAAGAACTGCGCCGCTCCAAAGCGCAACTCAAAGGCAGCCTGATGCTCTCGCTGGAATCGAGCAGCGCCCGCATGGCCAACCTGGCGCGCCAGGAAATGTATTTCGACCGCTTCTACGATCTCGACGAACTGATCGCGAGAATCGAGGCCGTGACCGCCGAAGACTTGACCGAACTGGCGAACGAATTCTTCCAGACCGACGCAGTCGCCGTGACGGTCCTGGGAAATCTACCCGGACTAAAAATCACGCGCGACCAACTAGCCTGTTGACGGGTTCGTGGAAGAGCGGCCCTTTCAGGGCCGCGTTCGAGCACAGAAGAGCCAGGCTTTAGCCTCCGTGGTCGTATTCGCTGTAACGCAGGCACAACCACCAACGGGGCTGAAACCCTGAATCGTGGTGCCGCTCTACGCGGCGCTGGAAGCGCCGCTCTTCCACGCAAGCTTCCTGTAACTTCCTCCCGCTCCGCTCATCCCATCTCCGCCCGCAGGTGAAGAGCCTGCTCGACAGAAATTAACTCGATTCGCATTACAGGAGACAACATGAAAAAGATTCTCAGCAGCCTGACGTTGACGTGTGTTCTGGCGATTTCCATAGCCGCCTTCGCCCAGGACCAGATGAAGCAGGACGACATGAAGAAAGATGACCCCAAACAGGACACGATGAAGCACGATTCGATGAAGAAAGATTCGATGAGCAAAGACTCGATGAGTAAGGATCAGATGAAGGCGGACAAGCCCGCCAACGGTTCCAAGACCGCCAAGCCCAAGACCCAGAAAGCCGCCAAGCAGGATGCCATGGGCAAAGACAACATGAAGAAAGACGATATGAAGAAGGATGACGTGAAGAAGGACGACACCATGAAGAACGATCAGATGAAGCCGAACTGAGCGGTCGTCCACGGATTCAGGCGCGGGTCGCTCCGCGCCTATTTTTTTTGGCTTCCTTTCCGGTTGCACCGCTTCTCATCGCCTGTGGAGCGGCGGACGCAGCTTACCCTGAGCGACGAAGGGTCCGCCTCGCAGCGGCAGAAGCATTGCTCAGTCAGATCGAGATCCTAGTGTCCCTCGCCGCGCAGTTGCCCTTCAACTTCCGCGTCGTGGTCGTCATCCGTATCCGCTCCCTGATTCCCTGCCACATTCAGATATTTCCGCATACACCGCAGGCAGGGAGTGTATCCCTGCTGGATTGCTTCTTTGGCCGTCAGAGTTCGCACTTTATTCTTGTCGTGAATGAACGGACATCCGGCCACGTGAAATAACTTGCTATCGTCATCGGTCGAAACCACGACCACCATGTCAGGAGGAACACCATGTCCGGGCTGCGCATGCTGCACCTTCAGCGGAGGAGTCTTGTTCACCGACGTCGCCAGCCGCAATCCACCCGCAATCAACGCTAAGGCCGCAACCGGAACCAGCCACGCCGACCACGAAGACCAGCGGCTGCCACTCACCCGCGCACTCTGCGCCAGCCGTTTTTCCAGCCGCCGGCTGTAGCCCGACGGCACTTCGATCGACTGCTCGTCAATCATGCGTTCGTCGCCGTACAGCGCGACCACATTGCGCGTTCCTTCCAGCACCGACGTGCAGCGCTTGCAACTGCGGAAGTGTCCGTCCATCGCGGAGCGCAGCGCCGGATCGACTTCGCCTTCGATATAGTTCGAAATCTCGCGCCACACCAGCTCGCAGTTCACGAGTGGCGTGCGGTCGTCGCGCTTGTCGTCTTTGTTTACCATGGTTTGTTTCCCTTCTCGAACGGAAGCCGGCTGAACCAGCCCTGCTCCCATCCAGCGGCCAGCAGATCGCGCAACATCAGGCGCGCCCGCAACAACCGCGTCTTCACCGAAGCGGTGGAAATTCCCAGCGCCTCGGCCGTCTCCTGAATATTCAATTGCTCCATATCGCGCAGCACGAAGACTTCGCGATATTTGCGGTCGAGCGTGGCCAGGGCCTCAGCCAGTCGTTGCCGCACTTCCTTTCGTTCCAGCGATTCCGAGGGGATTTCGCGCCAGTCAGCGAACTCGCGGGGCGCGTATTCGGTTTCTTCTTCGCGGCGGTCGTCGATCGCTTCCATCATCACCGTTCGCTCCCTCCGGCGCCGCATCAGGGCTTCATTCACCGTGATCTGAATCAGCCAGGTGCTGAAGCGCGACTCGGCACGAAACTGCCGAATGTTGGCCAGGGCCTTCACCACAGCCTCCTGCGCCACGTCCTCGGCGTCGGCAGGATTGCGCAGGATGGCGAGCGCTGCGGCGTACACGCGCCGCTCGTAGGGCCTCACGAGTTCGTAAAAGAGCTCGTTCTGCCCGCGCCGGACCCGCGCGATGAGATCCTGTTCGCGCGTGGTGCCGGCGTGCTCCGGATTATTAAGCGCTACGTTCGCTTCCGCCATTTCATCCCGCACTTGTCAACAGCCAGTTGATCCACGCGAATTCCACCTCTCGTCAGGACCGTGTTTCAGTAATCCGGATCTTTCTTCCAACCTGTCAGCATGGAGACAAAATTATTCCAGCCGTGCAGCAACACCATCACCAGATGGCCGAACACAAATCCCAAAATCGCCCACATGATCAGGAAATGCCACAGCCGCGCCCAGTGAAAACCGCCCATCAACCACGCCAACCAGGAAAACTGCACCGGTTTCCAGACCGCCAGTCCGGTCAGCACGGAGAGCGCGCCCAGCCCGATCACCGTTGTGTACGCATGTTTCTGCAGCGGGTTGTAAGCCTCGGTCGCCACGGGCTTCGGACCGAAAAAGAAATAATGTTTCACCATCGGCCACACCCCGGGAACGTCGCGGTGCGTGAATAAAACCTGACGATAATGTCCGCTGAAAACCTGGTAGCCGAGATAGATCAACCCGGTCGCGATATAAATCCACATAAAAGTCAGATGCCATTGCAGCGCGCCGCCGAGCCATCCACCGATGGCGAACGACTTCGGCCAGTTCAACAGATCTTTCTGCGGAATCTTGGCGCCAAAGCTGGGGAAGGCGCGGAAAATCTGCAGCCCACTCCCGACCATAACAAAAAGAGAAATCGCATTCGCCCAGTGGCAGAGGCGCACGGGCAGCGGGTGCTCGTAGACGGCGCGACCGACGGTCTCAGTCTCGCCGTCTTTCGTGCGGGTTATTTCGACAACCCTGCTGCTCATGCGCTTTCTCCGAATTGTTGATTGCTGATTGCTGATTGAAAAGCGTCGATCGCACAGTTGTTTTTCAATCAGCAATCAGCAATCAAAAATCAACAATCCCCATCACAGCCCGTAGAACTCCGAATATCCCTGGTCTTCCCAGTAGCCGACTTTTTCCAGAACATTCGTGACCTTCATTTCGGTCAAGTATTTGGCCTGCTTGTAGCCGATCTTCGTCGGCACGTTCAAACGCAGGGGCGCGCCGTGCTTTCGCGTCAGCGGCTGGTCGTACATTTCGTAACAAAGCAAAGTCTGCGGATGCAGAGCCGTCGCCATGTCGAGCGATTCGTAGTAATCGTCGGCGCAAGTCACGGTGAGAAATCGGGCCGAGGTGTCGGCGCCGATCATATTCAGAAAATCGGAAAGCCGTGCCCCGCCGAAGCGCCCAGTCACGTCCCACCCTTCGACGCAGACGTGACGCGTGTTGTGGCGCATGCTTGCGGCAGCGACTGAATCTGCGCCAGGGTGTAGTCGCCGGGCTTTTGCACTGCGCCGCTGACGGTCAGAGTCCAGTTCTCGAAGATTACTCCCGGATCCTCCACGTCGTATCCGTTGATGGGAAACTTTTCTCGGGCGGCGTCAGCTCGGAATCCGCAAAGGTCGGAGCCAGATGGCCGCGCCGGTAGAGGCGCGCGGAGGCCCAGTCGCTGAACGCCAGCCCCTTCTTCAACAGCGAGTCCTGAAAGCTCGGGATGGCGAATGCCCCCAACGCCAGCACCGGCACAACTTTCAGCAGTTCGCGGCGCGACAACCGAGCGAACTCGCGCTCAGTCATCGTGAGGCGAAAGATTTTCGGATCGACCATCGCAGCACCCCGCGCGATTTCCGGGCGGGCAATTTTCGGGTCGACGATTGTCGAGTCGGCAGTGACCGGCTCGCCAGCCTTCTCCCCTGCCCCCTGCGCCTCGGCAGGCTTTGATTCGTCCGGATTTGGCTTAAGGTTCTCTGGTTCCATACGCTACCACGCTAAGCTCCTAGGCTTACAGTGCTTCCACCGATGGGATTCACACGGGCCCCACAAAGTTACGGCCAAGATACCACGATGGGAAAGAATCCTCCTTCGTATGTCCATCCGAGTACGCCCAGTGTTTTGCTTTTGCTTTGCTTTCGAGGGTTTTCGAGGGATACTATGCCGGGGCGCCGCAAGTGGACACCCCGAGCCCCTGCATGTTCGAGCTGAAACCATTCGATCCGAAATCCGGTCGCCCGCTACTGGAAGGGCGGCGCCCGTCGGGTTCGGGCGAACCCAAGCAGCGGCGGATGATGGTGCTCGCGCTCGTCCTGCTCATCGTCGCTTTGGGAATCGTTCTCTACAGGGATCGTGATTTCTGGTTCCCGGACGCGCAGGAAGCGCTGGAGCCGCCGGAGTCTGAACCGACCCAGAGCGCGGCTGCCACCGCTCCGGCACAAACGGCGGTTACCAATGCATCTCCGCCGGTAGTCGAGTCCAAGCATCATAGCGTCGCAGGGACGAAGCCGCAGACGAAAGACCCCGCTCCTGCGGTTCCCCCATCTTCTCAAGACACTTCTCAAGACGCGTCCCCCGTCGCCGCGATTGCAAGGACCGTGCTTCCTCCGCTTGAAGTGGAAGTCGTTGCGGGCGACGTTCATCGCGCGGTTCACCCCGGCAGCAACTCGGGCAGCAACTCAGTAAGAGTCGATCTGCAACCCGGTTCGCAGTCACAGACAGTTCCTGAAGCCGCGCCGGTGGGCGCACCACCCGCGACCCCGGCGAACCTGACGAACGCGTCGGAGCGCGTCGACATTTCGGCGGACGCATCTGAGATCGTCAGCCGTTCGGTAAGGCCCGGATATCCCATGCTGGCGCGCCAGATGAAAGTACAGGGATCCGTGATCCTGCAGGCGCTCATCAGCCGCGATGGCGCAATTCAGGATCTCCACGTCATGAGTGGCCCGCCAATTCTGGCGGGCGCGGCGCGCGAGGCGGTGAAGCAGTGGCGCTTCAAACCGCATTACCAGGGCGCCGAAGCGGTCGAGACCCAGGCCAGGATCACGGTGAATTTCACCATTTCAACCAACTAAACCAAGGAACTAGCATCCCCCCGAAGGATGCGAAGTCTCACGATAGGTCTACAAGGCTTCCTTCGTGATACTTCGTGTCCTTGGTGGTGACGGTTTTCTTCGCGAAATTGCCCCAAAAATGACGAGCGTCCTGCGACTCTTGCGAGTCCAGGACGCCCGGGCAGCCCTCCCCCAGAACTGCTCACCGACAAAAATAACCCTGGGTCGCATTTCTGCCTATAGCACTCCTGTGCCATGTATCCCCCGAAAGTGCCATTTCTGCTATCTCCCTGAAAAAGCGGGATTTCGCTGCACCTGTGCGAAGAATCGCATCCCCACGCCCTCTGAAGTCGATGTGGATTTTGCCGATGAACTCCCTAGTTGGAAAGAGACTCCGCTAGGCGACGCATGTCCGCATTTCACGATTCCGAGGTTTGCCGCAGCATTCTGGAAAGCCTGCCGGTCGGCTTGTGCGTCATCGATCTGCAAAAAAAAATTGTGCTGTGGAGCGAGGGCGCCGAACGCATCACCGGACACCTGCGCCACGAGGTCATTGGACACTCCTGTGTCGCGGAAGCGCTGCTGCATTGCGATCAGCCGGGATGTGAATTCTGCAACGAAGAGTGTCCCCTCGCCCGCGCCATCAAGACTTCGCATCCAGCCGAAGCCATCGGCTACCTGCACCACAAAGCGGGACACGAAGTTCCGGTCCGCATCCGCGCCGTGCCTGTACACAACGCTCATGGTTCAATCATCGGCGCGGTCGAGACGTTTGAAGATCAGCAGACCGCCGCAGGTCCCGACGATCGCGAAAACGTTCTTAACCTCCCCGGCTGCGTTGACGAGGTCACCGGCGTGGCCAGCCACGCCATGATGCAGTCGCACTTGCGCGAGACACTAGGAACGTTCACCGAGGTCCAGGTTCCGTTCGGCATTCTCTTTTTCCGGGTGGAAGGGCTGGATCAGTTTCGCGCCAACTTCGGGCGGGAAGCGGCGTCTTCTTTATTACGGGTGATCGCGCGGACGCTCGAAGGCGCTCTCTGGAAAACGGACTTCGTGGGCCGCTGGAGCGACGATCAATTTCTCGTAATCCTCAATGGCTGCCGCGAAGACGCGTTGAACTCGGTGCGCGAACGCGTCCGCCACATGCTGGCCAACGACGCCATCGAGTGGTGGGGAGAACGGCGTTCCTTGCCCGTTTCCATCGGCCAAGCCACGGCGCAACCGGGTGACACCATCGAGGCCCTCATGCACCGCGCGCAGATATCGCTGACCTCGGCGTCCGCGGGCCGCACCCATGCTGCCGCCGGGGGCGGAAGCCAATCCTGCGGGAGTCAGTAATGTTCGCCATCATCGGCATCGTCATCGTCTTCGGATGCATTGTGGCTGGCTACCTGATGGAGCACGGCAATCTCCGGGTGCTGGTGCAACCGGCAGAGTTGATCATCATTGGGGGCGCGGCGATCGGCACGCTTCTGATCGGCAGTCCGCTGCACACCATCAAGAAAATCGTAGGCGGCGTGGCCGGCGTGTTTGGCAGCTCCAAATTCGGCAAGCAGACTTATATCGACACCCTGAAGATGATGTACGACTTGCTCAACAAAGCCCGCAAAGACGGCTTGATGGCCCTGGAAGCCGATGTCGAAGAACCGGAGAAGAGCACGGTGTTTTCCAAGAACCCGTCATTCCTGAAGAACCATCACGTCTGCGATTTTGTTTGTGACTCGCTCCGCATGGCGGTGACCGGCGTCGACGCTTTTGATCTTGACCAGATGCTCGACCTCGACATGGAAGTGCTTCATAACGATTCCGCTCAGCCCACCGGCGCCCTTAGCACCATGGCCGATTCCCTCCCCGGTCTGGGGATTGTCGCCGCCGTTCTTGGCGTGGTTATCACCATGGGAGCCCTCGGCGGTCCGCCCGAAGAGATTGGGAAAAAGGTCGCGGCCGCGCTGGTGGGAACGTTTCTCGGCATTCTTCTTTGTTACGGGTTAGTGGGGCCGATCGCCGCCAACATGACCAAGGCCGCGGAGGAAGAACATGCGTTCCTGTACGTGCTGCGGGTTCTGATGGTCTCGTTCCTGAAGGGCAGCGCTCCCATCATGGCCGTCGAAGTGGCGCGCCGCGCCGTCCCCGGCCATGTGCGGCCTTCATTCAAAGAACTCGAGGCAGCCTGCCGTGGCGGAGGGGCTGCCGTTGCCGCCGCTGCCGTACCTTCCGCCTGAACGCAGGCGCCCACGGATAACAATTATGGACAAAAAGCGTCCCATCATCATCCTCAAGAAGAAAGGCGGGCACGGCGGCCATCACGGCGGCGCGTGGAAAGTCGCGTACGCCGATTTTGTTACAGCCATGATGGCGCTGTTCATTGTGCTGTGGCTGCTCAACTCCAGCAAACAAATTCAGGAGGCCGTCGGCGGATACTTCAAAGATCCCACGGGAACCTCGAGAAAAGTCGGCTCCAACATGGTGGGCGCCGGCGAAAACTTTGTGCTTACCCGCGACAATATGCCGAAGTTGAAAGACCAGCTGCAGAAAGCGATCAAGCAGATGACCGACTTCGAGAAACTGAAGAGTCACATTGAGATGACCGTGACTACGGAGGGTCTGCGCATTGAACTCTCGGAATCGGCCAGCGGCACTTTTTTCGACAGTGGGAGCGCCAAGCTAAAGGGCGACGGCAGCGAACTGCTGATCACGCTGGCTCAGGAACTCGGCAAGCTCCCTAACAAACTTTCGATTGAAGGCCACACCGATTCCACACCGTATTCGCCTACCGCCAGCTACGGAAATTGGGAACTCTCCGCCGATCGCGCCAACGCAGCCCGCCGCGTGATGCAGGCCAACGGAATCAGGGCCGACCAGATCACGCAAGTCCGCGGCTTTGCCGACCAGCGGCTGCGCAAGCCCGCCGCGCCACTCGATCCCGCGAATCGCCGCATCTCTCTGATTGTGCAATACATCATCAAGAACGACGATGATGATGCCAAGCCCGCTACCAGCGGTGAAGAGCATCCTGCAGTCGACAAGGAACTCAACCGGAACGAGACCAAATCGACCGCGCCCGGAGAACCAGCCTCAAAGTAGCCTCCGCATCGCGGTTTCTGCAATTCTCCGGCCGCACTTTTCCGGTTTGACCACCCCGAGGGACTGTGCCACACTGCTCGCGGTCTCAGCCATGCTCCGCCGCCGTTCCATTCTGATGATCTCATCTTTGGTGAGCGCATCTGCGCAGTTCGTCTTCGTGGCGTGCTTGCTCACTTTTCTGCTAGTCGCAGCGACTGCGGCGCAATCTCCGGGCGACTACCTGAACGGACAAGGCTCTTTGAAAGACCAGATTGCCACGACGGGAAATCACGCCACTGCCCCGAACACCGGAGTCGTGGATCTCCACGTTTTTGCCGAGCGCAACGGCGCTCATCTCGATCGACAGGCTCTGTTGAAGCTCGTGGACCGCATCAAGCAGACAGCCACATGGTCCACGACGGACGACAAAGCTCAGGGAGTATTCACTAACATTCCCTACGGCAATTACGACGTGGAGGTGAGCGCCGTCGGCTACCTCAGCACACACGCGGAACTGCAGGTCGTGCCCACGCTTGTCGAACTGGAGCTTGACGTCGTGCTTCACCGCGATCCCGAGGCAGTCAATCTGGATGTCGCCGACGCCGTCATGGCCCCGAAGACGCGAAAAAAAGAGCGGCGAGCGGTCGCGGCGCTCAAGTCGGGAAATCTGAATGAAGCACAGAAGCAGCTGGCTGCGGCCTACCACGATGTTCCTTCCAGCTCCGATCTGAATTTTCTGCTGGGCTATCTATATTTCCAGAAGAAGGATTTCGCGCAGGCTGGAACTTACCTGGGCACGGCGACGAATCTCAATCCGCATAACCCCCAGGCCCTCACTCTGTTGGGCAGGACTGGCTTGGAACGGCAAGACTATCCTGCCGCAAGATTGGCCCTGGAGCAGGCGGTGCTGGTCGACCCGGAGAACTGGCTTCCTCACAACCTGCTCGCCGACACTTATCTCCACCAAAAAAGCTACGCCAAAGCGCGCGACGAGGCGCAGGCTGCGATTGCCAAGGGCAAGACTGCCGCTGGCCCGGCCGAACTCGTTCTTGGCCAGGCGCTGGTGAATCTGGGGCAGAACCAGGAGGGCCTTCAGGCTCTGAACGTTTTTCTGCAGGAGTCGCCGCAGCATCCTGTCGCTGCACAGGTTCGTAGTTTGATCGCGGAGATTCAGGAACAAACGTCTTCGCCCGCGCCCGCAGGCAATACGACGCAGGCGCAGGCGCGCCTCTCCGGCGTCGATCCTTTACTCGCGCTTCCTGCTCCGGGGCTTTCGATGAAGTCGTGGCAGCCGCCTGGAGTCGACGACCTCAAGCTGGCAGTAGCTCCGGGCGTTGTTTGTCCAGCGGAGAAAGTCATCGAGGAATCGGGCAAGGGTGTTCAGGCGCTGGTGGAAGACGTGACGCGTTTTTCGGCGATTGAAGATTTGTTCCATCAGGCTCTCGATGAGTACGGCAGTCCGGTGCGCACCGAAACACGGAAGTTTAACTACGTCGCATCCATCACGGAACCTCAACCCGGCTTTCTTTCGGTCGATGAATACCGCGCCGACAAACTCTCGCTCGCCGGATATCCCGACAACATTGCCAGCACCGGCTTCGCCGCACTGGCACTGGTATTCCATCCCCACATGCGCGATAGCTTTGAAATGTCGTGTGAAGGTCTTGGAGACTGGCACGGACAAGCGACTTGGCTCGTGCACTTCCGACAGCGCGATGACCGCCCCAACCACATGCACAGTTACAAGGTCGGCAATCAGATCCATCCCGTCAAGCTCAAAGGCAGGGCCTGGATTACCGCCGACAAGTTTCAGATCGTGCGTATCGAAGCGGAGATGGTCAGCCCAATGCCGGAAATCCAGTTGCTGAGCGAGCATCAGGTCGTCGAATACGGTCCAATCCCGTTCCCAAAGAAAAACACATCCCTTTGGCTGCCGAAAAGCGCAGAGATCTATTTTGACTTTCGCAGGCACCGCTACTATCGCCGTCACAGCTTCGATCACTACATGCTGTTCTCGACGGATACTGACGAAAAACGCAAAGAGCCCGTCGCCCCACCACCGCCAAAACAATCGTAGGCACCTTCCAGCCCGGAAACCGTAGACCACAAAGGACACGAAGGGTCACGAAGGGGGCGTCCGAGTTTCCTTCGTTTACCTTCGTGTCCTTTGTGCTTTACGGTTTTTCGCCGTCGCTGCACGGGACTGCGTGCCGTTGAAATAACTTTACAATCCGCACCCGCGCCGCTTCCCAACTCAGCTGTATAATCGCCGGTTGATTTCCGCACAGGAGCACCGATCCATGCAGAGGTTTCCGCGACTCGTTGGTCTCTTGGTCCTGATTCTGTCGACTGTTCCCGCCGTCTGGTCGCAGGAGAAAATTGATCTCGAAACCATCTCCCGCATTCGTTCCGAGGGCTTCCATAATTCCAAGGTCATGGAATACGCCTCTGGCCTGATGGATTCAATCGGCGAGCGCCTCACCGGATCTCCGAACATGAAGCGCGCGAATGAGTGGACCCGCGACCAGTTCACCGCCATGGGCCTGAGCAATGCGCACCTTGAACCCTGGGGACCATTCGGCCGTGGATGGGCCAACCAGTACGTCAACGCGCGTATGACCTCGCCCGATGTTGTTCCTCTTCTCGTTTATTCGAAAGCCTGGACGCCCGGCACCAACGGTGTCGTCACCGGCAAGTGCGTCCGCGTCAACATCGAAAAAAAAGAAGACTTCGACAAGTACAAGGGCAAGCTGGCGGGGATGATTGCGATTCTCGGCCCTGACGCAGAAGTGGATCCCATCACCGAAGCTCCTTTCAAGCGTTACACCGACGACGACCTGGCCAAGATCGGCGAGTATCAGATTCCTCCCGATCGCTCGCCTTCTCGGATGGCGGAGTTCGCCCGACGCCGTCAGTTCATCAAGGAGCTAAATCAGTTTCTTGCCGATGAAAAAGTCTTGGCGGTCATCGACCATAGCCGCGGCACCGCCGGTGGCGGGACCGTATTCGTTCAATCCGGCGGCTCGTACAAGACAGGAGAAACCGTCACGATTCCAGAGCTCACCATGGCCTCCGAGCACTGGAGCCGCATCGCACGACTGCTCCAGCAAAAAAAAGATGTGACCCTCGAACTGAACGTCGCTAACACTTTCTACGACGACGACCCCATGCAGTACGACACCATCGCGGAAATCCCCGGCACCGACAAGAAAGATGAAGTCGTCATGCTCGGCGCCCACCTCGACTCCTGGCACGCCGGCACCGGCGCAACCGACAACGGCGCGGGCACCATCGTCATGATGGAGGCCATGCGCATTCTGAAAGCGCTCGACATCAAGCCGCGGCGCACCATCCGCATCGGCCTGTGGAGTGGCGAAGAAGAAGGACTGCTAGGCTCGCAGGGTTACGTCGAACACCACTTCGGTTCGCGTCCTCCATCCGACGACCCCGCTTTGAAAGACACGCCGACCCTGCTGCGCCGCGACGCCGGGCCCGTCACCCCAAAGCCCGAACAGGCCAAGGTCTCCGCTTATTTCAACGTGGACAATGGCACCGGAAAAATTCGCGGCATCTATCTTCAGGAGAACGCAGCAGTCGCTCCGATCTTCGAGGCGTGGATGCGTCCCTTTAGAGATCTTGGTATGACCACGCTCACCATGCGCAACACCGGCGGCACCGATCATCAGTCCTTCGACGCGGTCGGCATCCCTGGATTCCAATTCATTCAGGATCCCATCGAGTACGAAACGCGCACGCACCACTCCAACATGGACGTCTACGACCGCCTGCAGCCCGAAGACCTGAAACAGATTTCGGTGATTGTCGCTGGCTTCGTCTATGATGCCGCCATGCGCGACCAGATGTTGCCGCGCAAGCCTATTGACAATCCGCCGCCTCGATCTCCGGAGACGCGAGCAAGCGAGAAGAAAGAAGAGTAGAAGCCAATGTTTTCGCCGCAGCCGATCGGGACCGTCCGCAGTCCCTACAAGGATACGAAGGGCGTACCCAAGGGTCTGGGAGCGAAGCATGAGGCCGAGGGCGTTCTCGAAATTCTGCCGCAGTTCGAAGCAGGGCTCATCGACATCGACGGCTTCTCGCACCTGATCGTTCTCTGGACATTCGACCGGGCAGAAGGTTTCGATTTGGTGGGCACGCCGCCTAGCGATAATCGCCCGCACGGCGTTTTCGCCACGCGATCTCCGCGTCGCCCCAATCCCATCGGATTGACGGTGGTTGAACTTCTCCGCCGCGAGGGTCCGCGCTTGCATGTGCGTGGCGTCGACATGCTCGACGGAACGCCGGTCCTCGACATCAAGCCTTATCTGTCAAACGTCCCGCCAGAAAAACTGCGGCGGGGCTGGCTGGCCGAAGCGGAAACGCGAAAAGCAGTCGAATCTTAGCCTATGTATTGGCTGCTCCGGCGGTCTGGCCGCCAACAGCGTATACTGAATCTACTTAACCTCGAAGATACGGCACACCTTGCGCCTTCGCGATTGAGAGATCGAAAAGGCGTTTTCTTTTTGCCCGCGAGTTTTCCGAAGGGTTCGCTCTCCGGCCCCGGCAGCGCCCAGCCAGAAACACAGGAGTTTATCGTGTCCAAAGTCAACGGCGACAAGTCGAGATATAACCGCATACGCAAGCAGAAGATTGCGCGGCGTCTGCGCAACCACGAAATGCTGAAGAACATGCCCACGCAGTCCGTGCCGTCCGCATCAGCCGCGTCGCCATCGAAAACAACATCCGAATAGTGACTTGGCGCCGGTTGTTTCGCCAACATTGAGACCTTCGAGAGGATATGCAATGAAGAACATTTACGTCGGCAATCTCCCCCACAGCACCACCGAGTCCGAGTTGCGAGGTGTTTTCGAAGCGCACGGCGCAGTCGAAAAAGTCAGCATCGTCACCGATCGTGAAACTGGACGCGCCCGCGGTTTCGCATTCGTGGAAATGACGAATGCCGGCGAAGCCGACAAAGCCATTGCCGCCCTGAACGGCACTGATCTCGGTGGACGCGCGTTGAAGATCAATGAAGCCCAGCCCAAAACGGACCGCCCAAAAAGTGGTGGCGGGCAGCGCTTCGGCGGCGGGGGTGGAGGTGGGCGTGGTCGCGACGACTATCAAGGCCACGCGCGGCAGCCGCGCGAACCGCGCTGGTAGTCGTTAAACAAATCATGTGGTCAGGGACTTAGCCGGCGTTCGGGACAAGTGAAGCAGACCCCTTATCGCCGTTGTTGCCGGGAGCGTCTGGACAGCCCGCCTGCTTTCTAGCCACTTGTTCTTGCTTCGCTTCCCGCAGAATCCGGAACAGCAGCAGCCAGCGTTTCACGTTGGTCGTGATCAGGAAGTTTTCCTTCACATGCTCGCGTCCGCTCACGCCGATCCTCTGCGCATATTCCGGATGCGTTAGCAAATAACGGATCTGAAACGCGCAGCCTTCCACCGAATGCACCAGCACGCCAGTGAGTTTGTGAATGATCTGGTTGGGAATGCCGCCCACGGCGCCGCCGATCGTAGGCTTCCCTTTCCATAGCGCCTCGGTCACCGTCAGTCCAAATCCTTCCTTGAGTGACTTCTGCACCACGACCGTCGACGCGCGTTGGATGGCATTGATTTCGAGCGCGCACCAGGGTGGAAGGTCGAGAATGATAATGTCCTGATCGTTGCCCGCCGCTTCTTTTACCTCCTGCAAGACCGCGGCTCCCTCGGGATCGTCGCTCGCTCCACCGCCTGCCAGAACTAACTGGCAGTCCACATATTTCTTCGCGAGTTTGTACGCGTGCACCACCCCCACCGGATCTTTCAACCGGTCAAACCGAGAAACCTGCGTCACAATCGGACGACGGCGGTCGATGCCAAACTCATCGCAAATTTTCTGCACCACTGAATCCGGCAGATCCTTGCTCTTTTCCGAAAGCGGATCGATACAGGGGTAAAACAAATATTGCGGAATGGGCAACTGCCGTGCAAAAGACTGCGAAGAAAAAATCGCAGCGTCGAACTGTTCCACAAACGGACGCAAGAACTCCCACACGTTGGCGTCGGGATTCGACAGGTCGATGTGGCAGCGCCAGACCCACTTGGCAGAGCTCTGGCCGCGCGAGCGGATCAACCCGACCGGCTGAGGGTCATGGATCACCACCATTTCCTCATCGAAATGCATCCGTTCGCGATTCTGTTCGTTGTACATCAGAAATATTTCCTGCGCCGCTTTAGTCAGCTCGTATTTGCTGCCGTGCAGCGCATTGTGAAATGCCTTAGTGACTTCAAAGAAGTCGTTGCCGCCAGTGATCACATCCCAATGCGTGGGCACCTCCAGTTCCGAAAGCAGCGGCACCAGCCGGTTGAGCATTTCGGCGACGCCCCCGCCCACTGCGGTGGAGTTGACCATCTTGAGGGTCTTCCCCTTCAACTCCCGCGCCAGGAAGCGCAAAGCGTCGATCTGCGCTTGACCGATGATGCTCTTGTAGTCGTCCAGATGCGGCGGCGGAGGGGGCGCAGGAGGCGTCATCACACTGGCTGGAAGCGGTCGGCCGTTGCTTCGACTTGGAGCCGCGGGGCCCGAGGGAACGGGGGACACGATTGCCGCTGATTTTTCGGCCTCAGAGCGAGGCTCAGTAGCGCTGGAGGTCCCAGCCTTTGTGTTCTGATCCTTTACCTTCATGCCCCGCCGCCGTTCAATGCTTTTTGAATAATGCCGGCAATCTGCCGCCGCACGCCTTCCATCGTGTTGGTGTAAATGTCGATGCGCTCAATCGCTTCGGCCGCCTGTTCGAGTCCAAGTTCTTCTTCTAACCACTGCGAAAAATCGTTTGACATGCGGTGCAGCCGCAGGCGCGCCTCAATAAAGTGGTGATGAATGGAATGCACGCTCACCTGATTCAAGCCGTCGAGAAACGCAGGCAACGAGTCCGCCACGAACGCCGTCGGAAGCACAACAATGTCGGAAGCGCAGAAATAGAACGGCTCATGCCCAGCACGCAACATCGCCCGTGGCTGCTGCTCCAGAAAATCGTCGACGATCTCGACCATTCTCCGCCGCAACCCTTCAATCGCCGTGAACTCCCGAACGTCGACACTGGCCAACTGCTCCGCCAATACCGGCTCGTTGCAGGCCGAAAGGCTCCAGTGCGCGAAATCATTGGAGAATCCCTGACGGATGAAATGATGTTCCTGCAGAGTGCGGAACGTGTGCTGGAAGATCGAATCCTCGGGACAAGTCTGCAGCCCCTGCCACAGCTCTGACAGCGTTGTCGCTGTCTGCCTTCCGATGCGCAGGAGGTGCTCCGATGTGTTGAAGTAAAACGACCTGCTGGGCTTACGCAATGGCGGGTTGGCGGCAACCATCGTTATTTTCCCCTTCCGAAGTAATCCCAATCAGTCATCCCAATTCAATATCCGACGGACGCGCCCTCCCGGAATCTCTCGTTGCCGCCCTCGGCGACATCCAGGCGTACTTCGCAGAGTTCGCCGATCAGACTTCCAGCCCAGCGATACACGTTGTGCTCGCGCACCAGTTTTCGCATTCGCTGCATGCGCATCTGTTTTTCTTCCGGCTGCATTTCGAGGGCCGCCCGAATCGCCTCCGCTGTCTGGTCGATGTCGTAAGGATTCACCTGCAATGCATCCCGCAACTCGCGCGCCGCTCCGGTAAAACAACTGAGAATGAGCACGCCCCGTTCGTCCTGCCGGGTCGCGACGAATTCCTTCGCCACCAGGTTCATGCCATCGTGTAATGAAGTCACCAGACACAAATCGGCGGCGCGGTAATACGGCTCGATTTCTTTGTGACTGTGCTGCCGGTTCAACAGGACAATCGGCTTCCAGTGATCCCCCTGAAAGCGCCAGTTGATGCGGTCCGCCTCCGCCTCCACTTCGGCTTGCAAGTCGTGATAACGCTTGATGTGAGTTCGGCTGGGCGCGCCAATCTGCACAAAGGTGAACACGCCTTGGTAGCGCGGATACTTTTCCAGGAAACGCTCGACCGCCAGAAATTTTTCGAGAATGCCCTTCGTGTAGTCCAGCCGGTCCACTCCAACGCCCAGCGACGCCGCTTCGACTCCCAGAGCCTTCAGTAAGGCTCCGCGTTGCTCGTACGCCGACTCGCGCGCCGGTTCGGTGGGGCCGTCGGCGAATTCCACGCTGATGGGAAAAGGCCGCACCGCGGTCCGATGATCAAGTCGCTGCACCGAGAAATGCTCCCAGTCGATGCGCGACTCGACGATCCGGTCCACCGTCTGCAGAAAATTCGTGCAATGCGACTGAATATGGAAGCCCAGCAAGTCCGCGCCCAGCAGCCCATCCACCAGTTCGCGCTGCCACGGACAAATTCCAAACGCCTCCGGATTCGGCCACGGTATGTGCCAGAAGATCGCGACTCGCGCATCCGGCCTGGCCTTCTTAATCATTCTTGGTAACAAAGCAAAGTGGTAATCCTGCACCAGAACCACCGGCCTGCTGATGTTCTCCATCTCCTCCAGAAGCGCGTCGGCGAACTTCTGGTTCACTTCTTGATAATGTTTCCAGTCGCTTGCGCGAAACAGTGGACGCGTGTGCGCGATGTGGCACAACGGCCAGAGCCCCTCGTTGGCGAATCCGTAGTAATAACCTTCTTCCTCTTCCTTGGTTAACCAGACGCGCCGCAACGTGTACCGTGGATCGTCCGGAGGAACCAGCAGCCGGTCCTGCGCGTCCACCGCGTCCAGATCGGCGTCGCCCGATCCGTGTGCCACCCAGGTTCCGTCACAAGCGCGCAACACTGGTTCAATGGCCGTGACCAACCCGCTCGCCGGCACGTTCACCACAACCGATTTTCCGCGCCGTGTGTGCGTGTAGGGCTCGCGATTCGAAATCACGAAGAGCCGGCCATCCTCCAGCCGCGCACGAACGTGCACCGCCAGCCGGTCGGCCGTCCACATCGATTCTCCCGACTCGCGCAATCGAGCTTCCAGTTCCGCCGCAGAGCGGGCAGTATTCAGGCTCTCGGCGAAAGTGGCTACTTCCCGCGCCAGCGGACGAAACAATTCCAGATCCGGAACCCGAATGCGTACCGCACCTCTTCCCGTGCGCAGGGCCTTCATCCAGTGAGCGGTCCGCGCAATCGGCCCGGCAATGCTCCAGCGCACAATGAGCAGCGTAATCAACACAATCAGAACGACGTGGGCCAGCGCGCTCAAGAACGTCTCCCGCCAAATGCGCAGGCTCTCACCGCGGATGTAGCCCGAGTCGTGGATGATCGCGAGGCTGCCGATGATCGAGTCCCCTCGATGCAACGGCAGCGCGTAAATATGAATCGACGCGCTCCCGATCTTCAGGAAGGCACTGGTGTCTTGATCTTGTTTGAGGGCTTGCCCTACAACGGCGGGCGCACTGGCCATGATCGGCTCAAGGTTAGCGGTGATGGCGATTGGATGACCCTGGGGATCGTAGACGGCCAGTCCCGCGAGATGTTCGCGGTTGGCGAACTGTTGCACGGTTCGCTGCAGAGCCTGCGGCGTGTCCCGCGCCATATCGCGCTCTACGTTGCGCCCCAGACTCTCGCCCAGAACCTCGGAGCGGCGTTCCAGATCTTTTCGTAGCCCACGGTCCATCATCAGGACCTGGTAATACGACGAACATAGGGACACGAGCGTGACGCCAACAATCAGAGAGACGATGAGTCGCGCGCTCAGCAATCGCATCCAGTGGGTCCTCGAAATTCATAAAAGCCAGGGACGTAAGCCAGAGAATCGTCAGACGAGAGACACCATGACGCAACGAAGACGAGGGCGATTCCCGCATCCGCCAGAGGCAAACGCACCAGTCGAGCCCATATCTGAGTACGGGAACGTGTAAAAGGTTGCACAGGACATGCCAAAACCTAAACCGTTAGTTTTCAGCTTAGTGGCTCGGGCGTGAGCCAACTGAGGGATGTAATTCTTGCACTGGAATCTGCAATGCTTCCCGAAATTTGCTAGAGGCACCCACCCAGGGTTCGGCAGTTCAGCGCTAACCCGGATACGCTCCCGTAATGTACCCTTCCAACTCGTGGATGGTCTGCGCTTGCCCGGTGATAATCCACTTCACCAGATCGCCAATCGATACCACTCCCACCACCGATTCGTTTTGCACCACCGGGAGATGACGGAAATGGTGGTTGGTCATGATCGCCATGCATTCATCCACGGTATGTTGCGGACCCACGAACACAACCGGGCTGGTCATAATCTCGTGCACCTGAGTTTCCTTCGAGGAATGCCCCTTCAGGATGACTTTGCGCGCGTAGTCGCGTTCCGACAAGATTCCCACCAGTTTGTCGTGCGAAAGCACCAGCAAAGCGCCGACGCCGTGCTTGGCCATCTTCTCGATCGCATCGTACACCGACTGGTCCGGCGCCACCGATAGAACCCGGCTCTCTTCCTTGCTGCCCAGCACTGCTCCAATCGTATCCGAAAGTTTCATACCTGCCTCACGCGAATGTAGTCACTTGCCGGTTCTCTCGTCCCACACCGGTTTCCCTTTGCCGTCGCGGAACATCAGCGTGTCCGACCCCTTCACCATTTCCCGCACCAGGATCACGTCCGACGCGTCCTGCTTGATTCTTGAACCCGTCAATGCGATCTCGTCCCCTTTGAGGAAACTGATGCCCATCTCGTCCTGAAACGGCTTGGGGCAGACATAGATGTGCAATTTATCCTCTCCGCTCTTGAGAATCAATTCAGTGAAATCCTTACGTGTCCCCACCGTCAGCACGTTGATTTCCTCCACCACGCCTTTGGTCTTCATTTCTGTCTGGGGATCGTATCTGGGGGCGCTGGCCGCCGGCGTCTGCGCGATTCCCGCCGTGACCAGCAACAGCATGACGGCCGCAACTCCGAGACCCGGCTTCAGAACTCTAGATCGCGGGATAAAGCGTTTTAGACAGAGCGACATGGCTCCTCCTGGTGGCCGAACCGGAATTCCGTCGCCGCGGGCGAAGTGCCGCTTGGATTCAGCACGGCGGGCTCGGCGCGGCCCTGGGAAACACGTCGTGGGTTCCCAGGCTTCCGCACAGCTACGCTACGATAAGGCCGTTTAACTGAATCAGTTTCCAGGAAGGTCCAGCAAGAAAGGAGAATCCTACACCCTGCAAGCCCGCCACGCCAGATTCTTCGAGTTCTGGTAGTGATCGAATTCCCGCTGTGGTCCTCTGTAGCGCATGAGTTCCGACACGATCCGAGTTCGGACATGATCGCCGCCGTTTTGGAATTCACCCCCTCTTGGCCTACAATGCTGCCCACTCCACCATCCCGTGGAGAATCAACCTTGAGCGCGAAGCATGGCAGCCACCGCTACGACCAATTCGGACCCATCCCTCGAATTCGCCGGCAAAGTTGCTGGTCCATGCGTGTTCGTGCTCTTTGGCGCCGCCGGCGATCTCACGAAACGCAAGCTGATTCCGGCCCTGTTCAATCTGGTGCGGGCCAAATTGCTCCCCGACAATTTTGCCCTGATGGGAGTCTCCGTCGATGACCTGACCGTCGAAGCTTTTCGCACCCAGGTCAGCGAATTCCTTCCGTCGGGCCCGGATGCCGCCGCCCATTTGAACTGGCTGGGCAAACGTCTCTATTATGAGCGCGGTGATTTTGGCGATCCCAACACTTTCGCAATTCTTCGCGACCGCCTCGCCACCATCGACGCCGAGCGCAACACCCAGGGCAACTACCTTTTTTACCTGGCCACCGCGCCCAAGTTTTTCGCGTCAATCGTGCAGCAACTCGGGCAAGCCGGCCTGTCGAAGCAGGAGGGCGGACACTGGCGCCGGGTCGTCATCGAGAAGCCCTTCGGCCACGATCTGGACTCAGCCAAGGCCTTGAACCGAGACATCAAGAGCGTGCTGCAAGAAAACCAGATTTTCCGCATCGATCACTATCTCGGCAAAGAGACGGTGCAGAACATCATGGTCTTCCGCTTCGACAACGCCATCTTCGAGCCCATCTGGAACCGCCGCTACATCGATCACGTACAAATCACCAACGCCGAAACTGTAGGCGTGGAGCGCCGCGGCGCCTACTTCGACAATGCCGGAACTCTCCGCGATATGGTTCCAAACCACGTCATGCAGTTGCTCAGCCTGACAGCGATGGAGTCTCCGGTTTCCTTCCAGGCCGACGCCGTCCGGAATGAACAAGCCAAAGTCCTGCACTCGCTGCAGCCGCTGGACTCCGAGGACGTGCTACAGCGCAGCGTGCGCGGCCAGTACGGCGCGGGCACGATCGATGGAAGAGCTGAAGGAAAGGCTGGCACTGAGAACGTTCCCGGCTATCGCACGGAGCCCGGGGTCGCTCCCGAGTCGCGCACCGAAACCTTCGTCGCGCTCAAACTCAACATCGACAACTGGCGCTGGGCGGGCGTGCCGTTCTATCTGCGCACCGGCAAACGCCTGGCCACGCGGCATACCGAAATCGCCATCCAGTTCAAGCGCATGCCATTTGAATTATTTCGCAATGCGCCCTTCCACAAGCTGCACACCAACACGCTGGTCATACAAATCCAGCCGGTCGAGGGAATATCTCTCAGCTTCGGCGCAAAAATTCCTGGGCCACTTCTGCGCGTGGGCTCGGTCGACATGAGCTTTGAATATTCCAAGTACTTCGGCGCCGACGCCTACACCGGCTACGAAGTTCTTCTCTACGACTGCATGATGGGCGATGCGACCCTGTTCCAGCGTGCCGATATGGTCGAAGCCGGATGGACCGTGGTCGATCCCGTATTAGACGTCTGGCGCGCCCTGCCTCCGCGCAAGTTTCCCAATTACGCTTCCGGCACCTGGGGCCCGGCCGACGCGGATCAACTCTTGCAACTCGATGAACGTCAATGGAGGAAAATTGAGCCATGATTCTCGCCGGAGACATCGGAGCTACTCGCACTCGGCTGGCCGCCTTCGAAACCGAAGGCAATCGCCTCTCCTGTGTGGTCGAGAAGATTTACATGAGCCAGGAATATCCCGGCTTGTCGGAAATCCTTCCGATATTCATTCGCTCGGAAGGGATTCCGGTTCATAGCGCGTGCTTCGGAGTCGCTGGCCCCGTGCGCTCCGGGCGCAGCAAGATCTCCAATCTCCCCTGGATCATCGATTCCGGCGAACTTGCCAAACAACTGAAACTACCCTCTGTCGGCCTGCTTAACGATCTCGAGGCTTACGCGTACGGAATCGACGCCCTCGAATCGAAAGACTTCGTCACGCTCAGTGAAGGCTCCGAGGATGCTGAAGGCAACCGCGCCGTCATCTCCGCCAAAACCGGACTGGGCGTCGCTGGCCTCTTCTGGGACGGATTCCGCCATCATCCCTTCGCGTGCGAGGGCGGTCACGCCGATTTCGCCCCCAGAAACGATCTACAGATGGAACTGCTCGCCTACCTGCAGAAAAAATACGGACGCGTCAGTTGTGAGCGCATCCTCTCCGGCCCCGGCATCCGCCACATCTACGATTTTCTCCGCGATGCGCACAAAGCCGAAGAGCCCGCGTGGCTGCACGATCAGATCGCCGCCGCGCCGGATGCTCCCGCTCTCATCTCACAACTCGCAGCCGAGGGCAAAGCTCCGATTTGCGATCAAACGATGTCGACGTTCGTCAGCGTATTCGGGGCCGAAGCTGGAAACTGTGCCCTGCACTACATGTCGACCGGCGGCATTTTTATCGGCGGCAGCATCGCCGCCAAAAATGTGGCCAAAATGAAAGATCCCGTCTTCCTCGAGTCCTTCCTCGACAAGGGCCGCATGGAAAGCATTCTCAAAGACATGCCTGTCAAAATCATTCTCAACGACGACTGCGGCCTGATCGGCGCGGCCCGCCACACCCTGGTGCAAAAGGCCTTCCGCCCGCCGAGTCGCACACCCAACTAAGGATCGCATCTCGCACGCGAGAAACCTGCAGAAGATGATCGAGAGGGTCGAGAGAAGAGCCAGAGGGAATCAACCGACACTCGGCCCTTTTGTCGTGCATTTCAACCCTCCATCATTGGGACTCAGCCCGAAGAGCAAGCTTCTCAGAGATGCCGCCGTCTAACTTTGTTACACGGAAACGTCCGTCCGCGGTCTCTATTGGCGAGGCCGAGATTAAACTGGACAGGTAAATGTATGAGCAAACCCGGTGCTCGCGTTTTTCTTTTGCTACTACCCTGGCTCCTCGCCGGTGCCTCCTTCGGACAGCAGAAGGAGTCTTCTAAATCGCGAGCCAGAGACCGGCTCGATTCCTCGCTCAAACTAGAGTTGATCAATGCAGATATGAAATGGATGGACTATCGCGGTCGGCACGCCTTGCACCTGGTGCCGCCACCGGGACACGAGCATGCTACGAATGAAGAATTGCTGGCGGTACTCACGGATTCCGACTTCAAAGACGGAACGATCGAAGTCGATGTCTCTGGCGCACGCCGTCAAGGCTACGCGACGTACGAGGACACGCGCGGATTCAAGGGAATGATTGGCGTGTCGTTTCGCAGGCTGGATGACAAGGCGGAAACTATCTACGTTCGTCCCGAAAACTCGCGCCTCGAAAACCAGTTTTACCGGAACAGTTCGACCCAGTATGAATCTATGCCGGACTTCCCGTGGACTCGCCTGCGCGCGGAGAACCCTGGAGTGTACGAGTCCTACGTCGACTTGGAACCGGGAGCGTGGACGAAACTCAGAATTGAAGTCTCGGGCACCAGAGCGCGACTCTACGTCAACAACGCCCCGCAGCCTTGCTTGATAGTCAACGATCTCAAGAATGGTCACAGCCACGGCAAGATCGCGCTTTGGACACGGGTTAGCACCGACGCTTACTTCGCTAACCTGAAAATCACTCCTGCGCCGTGACGGGTCAGAGCGCCACTCCAAAGTAGTCGCAGCGCGAAGAAGTCGCATTGCCCGCGCGACCTCTTCACGTCTACTGTTTTTCCGCGTCTGCCTTCTTTTGCGCCGCCGCTTTCTGAGCCGCAGCTGTCCATGGTGGCACGATTCCGTTTTCACGTGCGTAAGCAACAGACTGGCCAAGGTGCTCATGTGCATCCACGACCAGAAGGTAGACTACGTCGCCGAAGTTTGCATCCGGGCCGAGTTTGGGCAGTGGCTTAGCAAAGTCGGCGTTGGTCATGCCGGTGATCGCCTTCCGGGTAAACTCCCACGATTTGTTTAGTTCTTCCTCGATCCGAACCCGGTCGGTGGTGGATTTTTCGAACGTCTTGCCATCGAAGCCCGCCGGAAGTTCCGCCCCCATCAGGTTCAGAATCTGGTAGCGCTCGGCCGAGACATGGAGAAAGACCTCGGCGAACGATCGAGAGTCCGACGAAGGGCGCCACGTGAGCTTGTCGGCAGGGAGAGCCTTGGCCAGGTCGACAAACTTCTTCTGCATGGCCTCCAAATCCAGAAGCGACTGCGGCTTCATGTCATAGCTAGGTGGAGTGTGGTCGCCGCCAGGCGGAACACTTTGGGCAGCGCAGAGCCCCGCACCGACGGAGAAAACACCGATTACCAAGACCAAAGCAAAGATCGCAACAAATGTTCTTTTCATATTCCTCCTGAGACCGATTCCTCTTGAACGCGCTTGCATTCTTTGACGTCCAGCCGCTGAGATCGCTTTGCCGCTCGACGAATCTGCTTCGGGAACGGGCTGAGTATTCACTTTTAAAGGCTCAAAGGCTCGCTTTTTTCGCTCCAGCGAGTCTAAGCCGTCAATGAGCGCCGAGCTGCAATTCCAGCGGACCAGTCCGAATTGGTGGGCAGTTTGGTGCGGACTACTAGTCCTGTGGGCGGCTTTCGCGGCTCTGGGCACATGGTTCAACTACGGACTCCTGGCGGGTGAAGGCAGTCCAATTTCATGGGCGCAAGCCATCCGCATGAACATTCTCTGGTATGGCATTTGGGCGCTGGTGCTCACCCCCGCCGTGCTGTTCCTATGCGCCCGAATGCCGCTTGAGAAAAAACAATGGCCAAGGCTGATTCCTCTGCACGTGCTTTCGATCTCGGCCATCATCGGTATCGATGTATTGATCAAGACTTTGTGGGGTGCCGAAATTTTCCCCACCATGCGTCCGCGGCCCTTCGTCTCCCAGTTTCGGACTGTCTTCTTCTCGCAGGCCGAGCCCGATATTCAGATTTATTTCCTGGTGGCGGGGCTCGGCTACGTGGTGGCCTACTACGCCGAACTGAGAAATCAGGAATTGCATCGCGCCGAGCTGCAAAACAATCTGGTTCGAGCTGAGCTGCAAGTCCTGAGAACGCAACTGCAACCGCACTTTCTGTTCAACGCTCTGCATTCCGTCGGCGCTCTGGTCAGCATCGATCCGCGTGCGGCGCAACGGATGATCTGCTCGCTTGGGGATTTGTTGCGCATGAGTCTGGCAGGACAAGATCATCCCGAGTCCACCTTGCGACAGGAATTGCAGTTTCTGGAACTCTACCTCGCCATTCAGCGAGTGCGATTTCAAGAACAGTTGGTGACCGAGATCAACATCGCCGCCGAGGTTTTGGAGGCCAGGGTTCCCTACCTGTTGCTTCAGCCCCTCGCGGAAAATGCGATCAAACACGGAGTCGCCAGGCGGCCGGGACGCTGCTGCGTACAAATCTGTGCCTCCAGAGAAGGGGACATGGTTCGCGTAAGGGTAATGAATGACAACGGTTCAAGCGATGGCGAGCAGGAGCGGGACCGATTGGGAATTGGTTTGGAGAACATCCGAAGCAGGCTGCGAATCTTGTACGGCGCAAAGGGCCGGCTGTCGGCCGGAGAATTGCCGGGTGGGCGATTTCAGGTGGAAGTGTGGGTTCCGTTTCGCACGGAGGCAACACCAGAGCCTGAGGCTCGCGATCGAAGTTCTGTGGTCCAGGCGCGCGATTGAAGAGATGCACTACGAGGGGGGCAAATGAACATCCGAGCGGTAATTGCGGAAGATGAGCTGGTTGCCAGGCAGAGCATTTGCGCCATGGCCGAAGCTAGCGCCATTGACGTTCTTGCCGTGTGCAAGGACGGGGAGGAAGCGATACGGAGCCTGCAGAAATATCGGGCCGATCTTCTGTTCCTGGATGTGCAGATGCCGGGGACTGACGGATTCGGGGTGTTACAGGGGATGCCTCCTGAAACCATCCCTGCCGTGATCTTCACCACGGCACACGACCGCTACGCAGTGCGTGCCTTTGAGCATCACGCCATGGACTACCTGCTGAAGCCGTTCGATGAAGAACGGTTTCGCCGGGCCGTCGACCGCGTGCGGGTTCATCTCGAGCACGGCTCCGATCGCGGAGATGTGATTGCTCATTTGCTTCGCGAGCTGAACCAGTCTCGAAGACGTTCCGCCGAACCCGAGCGGCTCGTGGTTCGCTCGCGTGGGCAGGTTGCGTTTCCCCGTGTTGACGAGATCGACTGGATTGAAGCTGCTCACAACCAGGTAAAGATTCATATCGGGCAGGATTTCCACCTGCTGCGCCAGACTATTGCGGAAGTGGAGGCCCGCCTGCACCCCGATAGGTTTCTGCGCATCCACCGCTCCCTGATCGTGAATGTGGATCGGATTCGACGGCTGGAGGCGTGCGGCTACGGCGAGTATCTCGTCGTGCTGCAGAATGGCAAGAAGCTTTCGCTGAGCCGGGGATACCGCGACCGGTTGGATCGTTTCGTCGACGGCCTAATGGCAGCACGGGAAGTCTCCACGTCGAATGCAAGTGCGATCTTTCCTTCACGAGACTAAGATCGCGTCCGCTGCTTTGCAACTTGGCCCGAGGAAGAATATTCTCGTCCCCATAGTGAGGCGCGTCAGCCCACGGTCTGTCCCATCATTCGGCTGCTGCGTCAACATAATTGCATCAACCGAACCATCCAACGGATATCAGCGCCTCAAGCCCGAGCAAGAAATGGGGGGACAACCGAGCCATGATAAGAATCCTGCGATTCCCTGCATTCGTCGGTCTGTTCTTCTGCGCTTACTTGATGTTTGCCCAATCCGTGGGAAACCCCGCGCTCGGCCCCGAGTCGGCGACCCGCGCCCTGACCCTTCCGCTCAATTCGCTGCAAGGTCTGGAACTGGTGGGAGGAACCGGCGAGATCATGACGTACAAGGGACGCGCCGCCGTCCATCTGGTTGGCTTGCCGGACCGCCGCGGACCGGGCGACGCCGTCCTGGCTATCCTCAATGCGTCGGACTTCCAAGATGGAACGATAGAAGTGGAAGTTGCCGGATCACGCCGGTCGAATTCCGGGCTGGACGAGCGCGGCTTCATCGGAATCGCTTTTCGGGTTCAGCCACACGGGGCGCGGTTCGAGAATATCTATCTGCGGCCGGTCAACGGACGCGCGGATGACCAGTTGCAGCGCAATCACTCGGTACAGTACGTCTCTGAGCCGGATTTTCCCTGGAGGCGCTTGCGCACAGAGAGCCCCGGCCAATACGAGGCCTACGTGGATCTCGAACCCGGAGTCTGGACTCGGATGAAGATCGTCGTGAAGGGAACCAAAGCAAGCCTTTACGTAAACAACGCGCCCCAGCCTTGCCTGATCGTGACCGACTTGAAACTCGGCGAAAGCCGCGGCCAGATCGCGCTTTGGGCGCACTGGAGCACGGACGGATATTTCTCCAACCTGACCGTGCGCTGATCGCGATTGCGCGCGTCTTACCGTTGTTCCGCTACAGGATACTTCTGCTCGAAGTCTGCAGCCTCATCAACCGACCACTTCCAAGTGCGATCGCCTCGATCGGAGATCACGATCCGCGCTTCTTCATATTGTGCGAGGCGGCCCAGGACGGTGGTAACCGCAGCCAGGGGATGCTTGTGTCCGGACAAGATTGACGGCGCCGTCTGCTCGATCCGGTCGCGAACCTCGCGCGCGCTGATCGGGCCCGTGGCTTTCATCAGAACCGTTCGACAGGCCTCGGTGAGACCCCGCTTGCGGCGATGAACTGCCCGGTCCGTGAGGTCGAGATCCCGAAGCGTGAGATCGTCGGGCAGCGCTTGATCGCCCAGCAGACCGGCCAATCCGAGGATCGTCCGCCGCACCGTGCCAATTCGTCGGGTAACCTCCGTGCGTTGGTCAAGCAACTCGCGCAGGGTCTCGTGAGCCTTGTGGAGCACGCTCTCCACCTGGCGGATGGTCTCCGGAGGAGTATTCACAGGGAAGTTGTCGACGATAGGGTTACTCCATACGAGATCTTGGTACACTCATCACCTTCTCTTTGCCTCAGATTTTTCAGCGCCCCAGAATTGGCGGCCCTTTCCCGATTACTGCCGGTGACTGCTAGTAAATTACCTTCAGTCCAAAGTAGATGCATCGCGTTCCGGCCGGACAACTGAGCGTCGCGCTCGATACCAGGCTCGGTTCGGCAAATCCGGTGAACGCACCCGGATTCCCCGCATTCTCGATAAACGGGTTGATGCCCGGAATTGTATTGCCGTAGTTCGGATGGTTGAAAACGTTGTTCAACGTCATGTGCCACTGCACGGTCGCGCGTTCCCCAAATCTGACGTTCTTATAGAGGCTGAAGTTGGCCAGATTGGTGTGGTAGTCGCGCAGGATATTGCGCCGGGCGTTGCCGAAAGGCGTGCCGAAAATGCTGTCGGCCTCGGCGCCGTTCGCAATGAAGCGAACCTGGCTGTTCGTAACAGGCGCGGCGGGAGCCGGATTTCCCGCCGCGACCGCGGCATTAATCTGGTTGAGGCTGATCAACGTATTGGGCGCCGCGCCGCAGACTTGCGCCGAATTCCACAAGTTGGGTATGACGAATCCTGTAGCACAGTCATCGCCTGCGTAAATTCCCACTTGATTGGCCGGAGCGCTCGCGCTCCCCAGGAACGGGCGAACTACATCCGGCACTCCGTTGTTAAACGCCAGATTGAAATTGGCATCTTCCACTTCGTTGCTCTGAAACAGATAACTGGCGAAGTTGGTAATTTCCTGCGTCGGAGTGTAGGTCTGCCCGGACTGCAGGATGTACGTTCCCGAGAGCGCCCACCCGCCGAGGAGATGCCCGAGCAGTCCGTGCTGCTGGCGCATGATCGGCAGATCTTCGACGAACGTCAGGTTCCAGGTTTGGGGGAAATCGATTCCCGAGTTGCTGTATTCCCCGCCCTTAATGTTCAGCGGATTCTGGGCGAGCGATTCCGTGCTGCCACCGCCGAACGTATTGAAGATTTCGCTGGCGTTGTCGAGCGTCTTGCTCCAGGTGTAGTTGGTTCGGAGCGTGAGCTGTTTGAAAAGGTTCGTGGTGCGGAACTCCACCTGGAGTCCGTTGTAGTTGGAGAAGCCCGTATTGTCGGTTGCCAGCTGAATTCCGGCATTGCAGTTGATGCGGCCAATGGCACTCGGGACGGCTGCATTCGCCGCCGGGCAGGGCGTAAGGCCCGCCGGAACAAAACTCGGGAAGACCGCGGCCAACCCGTCAATGGCCGGATTCACATCGACCGTCTGGAAAATGTCCTCGCCATGATTCCCCACGTAGCGAATCTCCAGAGCGGCGTTCGACGTGATCTCTTGTTGCACGCCCAGCGACCATTCATGCACTTTGTCGGGACGCAGAGTCGGAGGGGTAATCGTCTCCGGAGAGTTCCTCGGATCGAGTTGACCTAAAGGCAGCAGGCTGGCATATTCCGCACGGACCGCGGGCCCGAACGGCGCGGCGGGAAGCCCAGGCGTGGTCGCCGGCGGCGTCGGGGAGAAAGTCTGCGACAACACGACCGGCGCGCTGGTCGAGTTGCCGAGAAAAATGTTGTAGTAGGCGGGGTCGTAGGTCAGGCGATAGCCTCCGCGCAGCACCGTTTTGCCATTGCTGCCCAGCACACTATTCGGCGACCATGCGAAACCAATGCTGGGTCCGAACAGAGTGTGCACCGCACCAATCGACGGGCTGGTCGTGACCGAAGCCGGCAAGGTAGCCAGCCACAAAGGATTCGATCCGGACTGCTGCGCCGTCGTTTCCTGGTGAAAAACATTCGCAGGCTGGCCCAGATAAGACCACGTCAGGCCCAGGTTCAGCGTCAGATTCCTCTTCACTTTCCAATCGTCGCCCACGTACAGGAACGTATCCCATTCTTTGAATCCGAACTCCGGATTCCCCACCACAAGTCCGACAGAAGAAGGCGTATTGAGCGCGTACGATCCCGCGGTGTTCTGCGCAGTCTGCGCGCAGTTGGGCTGCGAGCTGGGACACGCGGGGGATGGAGCGAAGCCGTCAAAAGAGAAGCCCCCGTTGTAGTTGGGGAGAAAAACATTCGGAGACCTCTGGTGCGTAATGTTGGCGCCCCATTTCAACTGGTGAGTGCCGCGCGTGTACTCGAAGTTGTCCTGCAGTTGGTACGAATTCACGATCCGGCCCTCAGGAAAAAGTCCGGGCACGCCATAACCCAGGAGCGCGGGATTGGTAAACACCACACTGGCCAGCGCCTGGGAAATCTGGTTCATGAGAGGGACAGTGTTGCCCAGAGTATTGCCACCAAACTGCACGGCGTTGCGCTCGTAGCCGATGCGAAGTTCATTCAGCGTGTGGTTACTGAAGGTGTGGGTCCAGTCCACAAGCGCGGACTGGCCCAGCGAAGGTTCGTTGAACGGGTATCCAGAGGCGATGTCGGCAGGGCCGCTGTTGGCGTTGAAGAAGATCTGCTTTTGAAACAGGTAGCGCATATTGAACGAGTCAGCGCTGGTCGCGTGTACATCGAGCTTTGCCAGCCAATCGTAAATGTGAAACCCGTTCGGGAGAGTGCGCTGAACTCCCGCGACTTGGTATCCGCAGGCCGCGAACCCGGTGTTGGGATCGGTAGCGTTGTTCACCGGAGCGCCATCGCCGTAAAGAGTCACGGGCGTCGCCGTTGATGGAGGGCGAGCCGGCGCCGACCCCATAAGGACCGTAGGTTTGCAACGCCGCCACACTCGCGCTGCCGGGATAGCAGGAGGCAAGTTGCGATATCCCCAGCGGAGTCGGCGTCAGCCCGCCGGTCGGAAAAACCGCCCGAGATGAATCGATTTCATTGTCGAAGCCCCCGAAAATGAAGACGCGATCTTTGCGCAGCGGACCGCCAATCGTGCCGCCGGCGAATTCCTGGTTGAAACGTGGCGGCTTGGTAATGGCAGGGGTGCTGAAATCTTTTTCCACGTTGGTCAGGGTAGTGAGGATAGAATTGGTTTCTTCACCGAACACTGTGCCATGCCAGCGGTTGGTGCCGCTCTTGGTCACAATGTTGATCACCGAGCCCGAATTCCTGCCGTATTCCGGACCGAAGTTACTGGTCGTGGCCTGATACTCACTGACGAAATCGGTATCGCTGAGAAACAGAGCGGGACCGGCGATCGAATTGTCGTTATTATTCTGTCCGTCGATCTGCTGATCGTTGTTGCGCCCTCGAATGCCGTTCACGGTGAAGCCGACTCCGTTTGTGTTGGAGAAATTGTTATCGCGGGCGGCGGCCACACCCGGCAACGTCAGGGCAACGAAATCCATCCCTTCGTTCTCGGCGGTTCCGGCGTAGTTCTGAAGAGCTTCGCCCGTAACCACGGTGCTGACCTGAGCCTGCGCGGATTCGACCAACGGCGGCGCGGCCGAAACTTCGACGGACTCGGTATTCTGCCCGACCTGCAGATTCAAGGTTCCTAGTGTGTTCTCACGGTTGGCGTCGACAGCGGCGACGGTAACTCTGAGCTTTCTGAAGCCCTCTTTCGTGACGCCAACGTCGTAACGCCCGACTGCGAGCAAAGTGAACCGGAACGTACCGGTTTCGGAGGTGGTTGCCGTCTGCACGGCGCCGGTTCCCAGGTTGGTGAGCGTCACCGTCGCCGCAGCGACAACCGCTCCGGTCGCATCGACCACGGTACCACTGAGAGATCCAGTGACAACTTGGGTGGCCGCAGGAATAGCGACAAGGATCAGAACCAAGAACAGTCGGCAAAAAGTGTGGCCACCAGCGAGTATTTCTCGACGCATCGTTTCCTCCGAAAGCTTTCTCCAAGCGAGTTGCTGCGGGAAGCGGAGTAGACACTCAACACACACGGTCAACAAAAATGCGTTTCCACCGAGCTATGGTTGGTTGCGGATCTTCGGACTGCCGCTTCGGGCCGCCACGCCAAGCGGTGCAAACTTCACTCCAAAAGTGACTGCCCAATCGAAGGAATGGCGCGAACTGGATCAATACCTATGCAGATGGGCTGGAAGGAATACCGCGCGATCCGAACGCCGTGCGTTTCTCTGGCGAGTGCCGGCGCCGCGAACACATGGCGTCACCGTTTTCTACGGGAACTAGTAGCTCGTTGAAACTGTTTCAACGGAAAATCATAGGCCGCCCTGCGGAAGAGAACGAGTCGATTCGCAACGTCATCTTCGCCAACTGGGTTTCGAGTTACGACTGCCCCGCGGACTTCGCGCGCGTATCGCACCGCACGACTCGTCCAACTTCGGCAAGGAGTTGATACTTCCAGGAGCCGTTCTTCTGCAGGAGTCCTTGCGTGTCCCGACTTAACAGGGCGATCTCTTCCACACTCAAGTTCTTGGCGGTCATGACCAGGATCGGAAGGTCTCTTAGAGCGGGCTCCGAACGGACGTGGCGAATAACTTGAAAACCGTCCATGCCGGGCATCAGCAGGTCGAGCAGAATTGCGCTCACAACTTTGTTCGCCAGCACTTCCAGCGCTCGGGCGCCGCTGCGCACGGCCTGAGTTTCGTATCCAGCAGACCGCAAAGTCTCCTGCAACCATTCCAAAGTCTTGGGATCATCATCCACCAGCAGGATCGCGGAATCGTCGTCGCCCGGCGACGGCGCATGCTTGCGGATTGTCTCCAGCAGGGCGGGTTTGCGAACCGGCTTGATGAGATAGTCAGCCGCACCCAGGGCGAACCCCACGTGCTTTTGATCGACGATGGAGAGAATGATAACTGGGATGTTGGCTGTCTCCGGATTTCTCCGAAGCCCTGCCAAAGTTTCGAAGCCATCACTGCCGGGCATCACCACATCCAGAGTGATGGCATCGGGCCGCAAATGTTGAGCTTTGGCAATCGCTTCAGGTCCAGAAGCGGCCATGGCCACACGGTATTCCGGTTCCAGATAGCTGGCCAGAAGTTCACGTGCCGATTCTTCGTCATCCACAACGAGAATCAAAGGCAAGACACGACCTGGCGCCGCGATGACAGAAGGTCCTGCCGCTTCCGCAACTGGGTGGACCTCAGATTTCGCCTCGACTGCGACCAGCGTAAAAGTGAACTGGCTGCCTTTTCCCAACTCGCTCTTAACGGAAATCCGGCCCCCTTGTTGCTCGACCAGTCGCCTCGTGATCGCCAGCCCCAATCCCGTTCCCTGCTGTGCATCCCCCGCACTACCTTCGACTTGCCGAAATTCGTCAAACACAACCTGCTGATCTTCCGGCGAAATCCCGATGCCGGTATCGGTTACCGACGTGCGCACGAAGTCCCAGTCATCAACACACTCGATGCCGATGCAGCCACCCTTCGGCGTGAATTTGACCGCGTTGCTGAGCAGGTTATACAGAATCTGCTTAAAGCGCACACGATCTGCCTTCACTTGAGACTTGCTCACTATCTTCTGCTCGACCCGTATATTCTTGGCCAACGCCAGCGGATGAATGGTGGAGAGTACTTCCGGCAAAGCATCCTTCACGAAAAACTCTTCGGTATGCAGTTCCAGTTGTCCCGCCTCGATCTTGGAAAGATCCAGAATGTCATTGATCAACTGCAGTAGATGCGAGGACGCCTGCTTGATGTGATTCACAAAGCGTTCCTGCTTAGGATTGAGGTCACCCGGCGTCCGCTCAGCCAGCAGATCTGAGAAGCCGACAATTGCATTCAGAGGAGTTCGCAGTTCGTGGCTCATGCTGGCGAGGAACTTGCTTTTCATCTGGGTTGCGCGTTCAACTTCCCGGTTACGAAGCTCAAGCTCCTGATTGGAGGCAGCCAGGCGGTCCATGAATTGGACCCGTTCTGCATCGGCCCGCTTTTTCTGGGTGACGTCGACTGCGACGACGGCGCGAGCCGCTCGGCCTAAAAACGTCAGAGAATAAGAAGTATTCTCCGTGTCGATGACCGTTCCGTCCTTGAGCAGATGCCGCCAGGTACCGCTGCTTTCGTTTCCGTCCCCCAGAGCCTTTACAGTTTCGAGAAGAGCGGGAATATCCTCGGGCGGGCGAATGTCCTTGAGGGTCATGGCCAGGAATTCGTCTCTGGAATAGCCATACCTGCGCACTGCGGCGTCGTTCACCGCAAGAAACCGCAGCGTCTCCCGGTCAAAAACCCAGGTCGGATGCGGATTGTTGTCAAACAACTTGCGGTGCCGCTCTTCGCTTTCCCGCAGCAACCTCTCGGCCCGCTTGCGCTCGCCGATGTCGCGCGCAATTTTTGAAGCTCCGACAATTGCGCCGCCCTTATCCCTGACCGGCGAAATCGACACAGAGACGTCGATATGCTCCCCGTTCTTGCGAATATGGACGGTTTCAAAGTTGTCAACTTGCTCTCCCAGTGCTATGCGCGACAGAATCTCGGATTCCTCGTTCGCCCGCTCCGGCAGCAATAGCATTCCCATGGGTTTGCCTACGGCTTCGGAGGACGAGTACCCAAACAGTTTTTCGGCGCCGGGATTCCACGCGGTGATGGTCCCCTCCAGAGTCTTGCTGATGATGGCGTCATCGGATGAGTCAACGATCGCATTGGCAACCGCGAGCTGGGCAGTGCGCTCCAGAACCCGCTCCTCCAACTCGTCGTGCGCCCGCTGCAGGGCGCTATCCCGCTGCTGAATCTGTTCCAGCATCTCGTTGACTGATTCAATCAGGGTCGACACTTCGTCACGATTTTGGCTGGTGGCGGCTCGAATCGAATAATTTTTTTCGCGAGATACGATGCGGACCGTATCCGCCAACCGCACTACGGGTTCGGAAATGACCCGCTGCGACTTCTTTGAAATCATTAAGGCGACCACCAGCGAGCCCAGGAATACCGCGATGATGATCACGGCGTAGCTTCTCAGCCGATCATTCATCGCCCCCAAGTCAGAGTGAATGTAGACTGTCCCGGTTGGCTTACCCTGGAAGATGATGGAGCGAGCCAGCCCCAGCTGCCCGTCTTTGAACCAGTAGCTCTGGATCTGGCCCGGCGGAATGACGGGCATAGCCCTCGTTTCGCCCGCGCGATCGCGCCAGTACTGAGCGAACGGCTGGCCGTCTCGGGTGTAAATCTGCGCGTACATCAAATGGCGGTTGGCGTTCAAGGCCGACAAGGTTTTTTCTGCGGACTGAGGATCGTCGAACAGCAGCGCGGAGACGGTATTGTCCCCAATGATCTGAGCCTGGGTGGAGACGTTTTCCACCAGCGCAGCGCGAAAGCTATACAGGTCATAGGCGCAAAAACCGCCACAGGCCAGCAGTAAGGCCGCCGCGCTCACCAGCATGTTCATCCAGGTGAGCTTCTTCGAAATCGAATAGTCTTGGATGTTAAGCATTGAGCGTCAGTCTCCCGGCTGAGGATTCCTTCTGACCGTTGTCGCCACCTTGAGAAGTTCAGAGCTGAGCATCAGGCCGGCGCGCTGGGCCGCGGTTAGGTTCACCTCGAAGCGGATTCGGTTCTGTTCCAAAACAAACTGGATCATGCCGTGGCGCTGGGAGAACTCGGGGATATCGCTGACGGTGAGGACGGCAGTTTTGTCTAGTGCTTCGATGATCTTGTTGAGCCGGTTGGCCTCCGACGAACTGATGAACAATATCTGGCATCCGGCGGATTCGCGCGGACTCGAGATTCGTTTGGCGGCCACACTCCGGTTTCCAATTTTTTCGCCAGCCAGCACGGCATCGAGTGTTGGTCCAAAGGGATCCTCTCCGAGGACGCAAATGGTGAAGGGGTCGCTTCCAACGCCTGTGCCTGGGGCGGGCCACTCGACAAAGCGGCCGAAGTTATAAAGGTAGGCCGCCTCGACCTGGTACTCACTGGGTTTTTGCTGCCCGAGCGCGCTCGACACTGCGCTCGACACTGCGAGCAGCAGCCACAAAAGGACGGGGATCGCGCGTGGCAGCGGAAGGCTGCGATCACTCCGTAAGCCGCGATGCCCCGGGGCAGCATTGATGCGAACTGCGCTCATTATGTTTTGTTGGTTCGCCACCTCGTCCCCGTTTTTCCGCGTCAGGTCTTTGTCGTCCGTGAAGCGCTGGCAGGACTCTCCTCAGCATTACTTCTCATTGAATCGCCAGACGAGCTTGGCGTAGATGCTTCTCTTGACTTCAACTGGTCCGCCCGGATCGCCTCCGTACTGGGCGTAGTGCGGCTGCAACAGGTTTTGACCGCCAACCGATAACTCCAGTTCCGGAGTCATGTGCCAACCAAATCTCGTGTCCATTGTCTGGTAGCTTGCGACCGTCTGGGCAGGCAGGGCGCTGACATAGCGATAGGTCTGATCGAATTCCAATTTTTTTGGCAGGCGTACGAACGACTGAATCGTCACCTGGTGCCGTGGGCTTGAGCCCTCATCATTGGCCACGCTCGTGGGATCGTTGCTCCCCGGCTTGTTTTCCAACTCCATATTCAGATAGGAGTATGAAGCTCTAAGCTCCCAGGCGCTGAACGGCTTCCAATCAGGTGTGATCTCGAATCCTTTTGTGTTGCCTTTAATCCCGTTACTCGTAAGCAACGGAAGCACCGCGTGCGCAGGCGCCGGCGCCGGCTCGAGGAAGGGCGCGCCGACTTGAAAGCTATAGAGATCGTTGTAGTCGTTGTAAAAGAGGGCAACATCCACATAACAACGCGGTGTCACCAGCGCCCGGTAGCCGGCCTCATATGCAATCAATTCTTCCGACCGGAACTGCGTGTTGCCGTTGACGCGCAAGTAAACGGGCAGGCCGGAACTCATCCCCGCATAATCCGTGAGTTCCACGTCCTCATCGAGACGAGATGGAGTTCGGACCGCTCGGGTTACCGACGCCCAGAGGGACTGTCGCGGCGTGCTGTTCCACAGCAGGCGCGCGCTCGGCTGCACCTCGAACCCAGTGTAATTATTGTGTTCGAGTTTCGAACCTACGGTTAGAGCCAGTCGATGACTGAAAAAAGAAATCTCGTCCTGCGCAAAACCGCTGTATACGTGGTCCGTCTGGTGATGAGGCAGAAAATCGATGGACGGCACCGTCTGTATAAGATTCGCCGGACTCACGCGTGCTCCGAGTCCCCAGAGAAAGTTCTGCTGCCCCGGCAGCGTCAAATGATCGAGGAAGTCAGCGTCAAAGGTGTCGCGAGTCTCTCCGAATTCAGGCTCAAAATGATTGGTGCGGTCAAAGTAAGCCTGAATCTGGAAGTCCGATCTTTCGTTGACCACGCGCTTCCACCGGCCCAGCAAATTTCCTCCCGTCAAATATGCAGTGCCGAATGCGTTGACTTGCGACGGAGTCGAATAAAGGGCATAAGTGGTCGCTTCGCCCGTGCCTTCGCGGTAGGCATCACCCTGGAACGTGAAGCTGTCGCGCGCGCCGGATACCCAGTCTGTGCGGAAACCCGCCTGACCCAGCCGCCAATCGTCAAAGTTCATGCCGTTCGAGTGAAAATCGGCTCCACGGACGAAGCCCATGCCGTAGACCCGATAGTTGAATCCCCGACTATTTCCACCGCCGTAATGAATCGCGCCGGTGCCCTGGTCAACATTGCCGCCCCCGACCGACACCATCGACCCATGGGTGTCTTTCGAGCTCTTGGTAATGATGTTGATAATCCCGTCGACGGCATTCGCTCCCCAAATCGTACCGCCGGGTCCTCGAATCACCTCGATCCGCTCGATGTCTTCCAGCGGAGTGGCTTGAGCTTGCCAGTACACTCCAGCAAATAGCGGCGTGTAAACGCTGCGCCCGTCGATCATGACGAGTAGCTTGCTGGCTAAGACGGCTCCAAATCCACGGATCCCCACCGACCAATGATCGGAGTCGACTTGGGCTACCTCGACTCCTGGCACTAACCGCAGAACTTCCGGAATGCTCGTGGCACCGGACTGGCGAATGTCTTCCTGTGTGATGACGAGGATAGCCGCGGGCGTTTTCCAAACTTCCTCCGGCTCCTTCGAGGCGGTCGTCACCTCTACGTCGCCGAGTTCCGCCAGACTCAATTGTTTGAGAGGTTCGGGACTGGCAGGTTCCGCGCGGGGATCGGCGAGGCCCTGGTTGACCAGCCCGGTCAGCAAAAGCAAGGCAACAGCGACAGAGTCTTTTTTCACGGTCCAAGTGTGTGCGCGGGAGACTCTGGCCGTAAGTTGGCCGGCCCGGGATCGGTAAATACTCATAACTCCCACCATCCGTCTGGCACCGCGATGACACTAGAGCCTTGCGGAGTGAATGGTCGGTCGACTAATACGCGGGTAGGTGGTTCGTCATCCGCGACTAGAACGGCTCCAGCTAGCGATTGAGAGGACAACTGTTGCATACTTCAACACCCACATTTCAGCCAGAGTCGCACAGAAGATTAAGGAGGGCTAATTACTGAAGTCACGCAGGCAGGCTAGTAAGTCGATATTGAAAATTTAAGCAGGTCCGTGCGCCTACTCTGATTAAGACCGTCAATCGCCCAAGCGCCGGACACCTAACATCACAGATTGCAGGGCATCCAAAATCCCGAGACCGCTTGCAGATGACAGCTTACTTACAGCGACGCCAACGTAGACATGCACCGGGAGTGCTTCGACAGAGCCAGCGACGGATCCCGGAACTCAGACATCCCCGGCTTCCCCTGATTGAAATCACTTCAGGGATTCTTCCTCGGCAGTTCGTCCAGTTTCTAACTCTCGGTTTAGCTGTCGCGATGGATCGACGACCAGCCAACTCGCCGCACCCACCAGGCATAACCCAGCCGCCACCAGAAATGAAGTGGTCCAACCGAATCGGCCCGCGATCCATGGGGTAAGAGAAGCTGTAAGCGCCGCCCCCATCTGGTTGCCCATATTCATGAAGCCCGACACCGAACCCGCGGACGAGCCTGCAATATCGGCTGTCACCGACCAGAAAGAACTCTGCGACAGATAGAGTGCACCTGCCCCGCCCGCGAGCACGACGCTGGCCAGCCGCGCGCTTTGAACCTGTGAACCGAAGGCAATGAAGATCCCTGCGACCGCGATCGAAAATGCCGCGAGCCCGCAGCGGCCAATTCGCAATCCTCGCCACTTCGAGAGCCGGTCGTTGATGGTTCCTCCCAGCAGGCAGCACACCAGCATCGCCAGGAAAGGCAGCATGGTGTAGAACGCACTCGCCTTCAAATCCAGGCCGCGCACTTTCGCGAGATAGCGATAGAACCAGCTAAAGAAGATCCACGCAATGTAGCCGTAGCAAAAGTAGCTTAGCGTGACCGCCCAGACTTCTTTGCTTTTCACGACTCGCGCCCAGGGCACGAGTTCTTGCCGATGATTCTTCGGTTGCGTCAAGCCCAGAGCGAATCAAAGCCAACTCTGATTCCGATACTCCGGGATGCTCGCTCAGGCGTGTCGCGGGCAGCGAGGAACCATACTGCGCCGGCAGCGAATCCGATGATCGAGCATACCCAGAACGACGACCTCCAGCCGTAATGCACCATGATGTAAGTGATGATCGGCGGCGTAAGCCCGGCGCCCGCTCCCACGCCGGCGAAGATCCAGCCGTTGGCGATGCCGCGTTCTGAGATCGGAATCCAGCGGGCGACGAATTGATTAGCGGAGGGATAGATGACGGCTTCGCCGGCGCCCAGTAGAAAGCGGATCGCCACAAAAACGAAGAGAGCCCCGGTAATCTTGGATGGGACGAGAGCAGTCAAGGCAGTGAAGACTCCCCACCATGCCACTCCCCAAGCCAGCACCCGCCGCGGCCCGAAGCGGTCCGCCAGCCTTCCCCCAACCGTTTGGAAGAGTGCATAACCAACCAGCATGGCGCTGAATACTTTTCCCAGTTGCACATCGCTCAGATGGTAGGCATCGGCGATGGATCCGCTGGCAATGGAGATGTTGACCCGGTCGAGATAAGACACGGCGCTTAGCACGAACAGCCAGAACACAAGAAACCAACGCACGCGGCTCGTGCGGACGAGAGTCATCACTGGCTCTTTGCCTGACTCGAAAAGATCGAACCAGCAATCGCTCCGACGCTGCCGAGAAAACCGCGGCGGTTCCACTCTGAGCTGAGTCCCATGAACGAAGCTCCGTTGCCGGTCACTTGCCGGGTCACTGCCGGTTACTTGCCAACGACTGCAGCGATGCAATTGATTTCCACCAGCGAGTCTCCCGGAAGCGCTGCCACCGCGACTGTTGTGCGCGCCGGGCCGCCGTGGGGGAAATATGTGGAGAATACTTTGTGCATTCCGTCCCAGTGTTCAATCTTCACCAGAAAGACACTCAATTGAAGAATGCTGTCCATGGTTCCTCCGCCAATTTCCACATGCTTCTTGATCTTGTCCATGACCATGGCGGTGTGGGATTCAATCGTCCATTCCTTGGAATCTCGGCTATCGTGAGCACCCTGTCCGGCGACGTAAATCAACCCGTGGTGGACGACGACCGGCATGATGGCGTCTTTCTCGCTGCCGGGTTTGCCGTCGCTATTCAGCTTGCGGATTCCGCCCGCATCCTGTGCGGTGGAACCCTGAGCCAACGCACGGTTCGGCAGCACGGCGGCAGTAATTCCCACAGCGGAAAGCATGGAAGCGAAACGCGCGGCGAAAGTTCTGCGAGTAAAAGTCAAATTCATCTGGGTCTCCTCTCAATGTTGGTCGTCTCAAATTGGCGTTACAAATTGCGTCGTCGAAATCCGTACGCGATCAAGGCTACGTCAAGCTCGCATTGACCTTCTTCCCCTACAGTCTGCCGAACTTCTTGACCGCCTCTACGATCGACTTCATCTGTTCGATCACGGGATACATCGAGTGCTCCTTGAAATCCATCTGCTGCGCGAGGGTGAGCACCTCCTGGGCTCTGGCCCTCGGCACAACCACCACTCCGTCGCTATCGGCTGTGACAACGTCGCCTGCGTTGACCGTCACCCCGTCACAGACCACTGGAATCTGGGACCCTGCAAACCGGTAGTGATGCACGGAGGTGGAAGGCACGATGCCAGTCGCGTAAACTGGGAATCCGATCTTGCGCAAATAAGCCACGTCGCGCACTCCGCCGTCGATTACCGCGCCAGCATACCCGCGCGCCGCCATCGCAGTGCCCATCAGTCCGCCCATGCCTGCGATGTCCTCGCCATCTTCGACCACCATCACATAAACGGAATCGGTGGAACCTTGATCGATGGCCGCGAGCATTCCATTCAAAGCCGCAGGATCGCTGTTGCCTTCGTCCTTCTTGAGTTGGACCGTCCGCGCAAAGCCGGCAAACTTTGTGGTGAAGATGGGGTGCATGCGGTGACTCATGTACATTCGCTTGCCGGTCAACTGTTCCAGCGCATCCGAAACCGAAGCCACTTCGACATGACGATAATCTGCAATTAAAGCGCTTTCGGACTGCGATGCGGCGGCGCCGTTTGACTGCGCCAGTAGCAGTTCGGCTCCGTATAACCCCGCGCCCAAAACGCCGATGGATAGGAAAGATGTTGCCACGATGTGCGATTTAGCGAAGCGGCGAAACTTGTTCATGGTGTCCTCCGGGATGTGGGCAGGCCCGGGCTCAGCAGCGAAGCCGAGTCCTGGTCGAGATACACCGTGGCGTTAGCGTGCGTGCGCAGAATCGACGCCGGCGCCATGGGGCTGATCGCGCCCTCCACGCAAGCTTTCACTGCCTGAGCCTTGCGCGGGCCGGGCACTACCGCCAGTATCTCGTTGGCCTTAAGAATCTGGCGTGCCGACATCGAGATGGCGCGCTTCGGCACCTGGGAAATATCGGCGAACCAGGCTTCGCCTACCTGCTGCTGCCGGCAAGCTTCATCCAGGTTCACGATGATGTAGGGTTCCTCAGTCTGAAAGTCGGCAGGCGGATCGTTGAATGCGATGTGCGCGTTCTCGCCAATGCCGAGAAACGCAATGTCCACGGGCGCGGAGGCCAGTTGTTCGCCCACGCGCCTTACCACCTCCAACGGATCGGCGGCATCACCGTCGAGCAGGTGGTACTTCACGATTCCGGTTTTCTCTACCAATTGTTCCAGCAGCATTTTGCGGAAGCTTCCCGGATGCGTAACCGGCAAGCCGATGTATTCATCGAGATGAAAAACTTCCACCCTCGGCCAGTCGATTCCCGGTGCCCTCGTCAAAGCATCCAGAAATTCAAGTTGCGACGCAGCCGTTGCAGCAATGATCCGCGCGCAGCCCCGCTGAGCAATCGCGAGATGAATCGCGGTTGACGCTTGGTCGGCCGCTGCCTGCCCTAGCACGTTGCGATCGTTGAATACTCTAACCAGCACGAAGAATGCTCCGGGCGAATTGCGCAGGATTTCACGTTACTGAATCGCCAGATTATACAAAAGCGTCCACAAACGACCCGACACATGTTCAGACTTTCATTCCGCCGAAGCAGCTCACTTGCACCCCGCCATTAATGAGGAAGCGAAAAGCTGATAACGTCGCCTCCTGCCGCGATCGCCACATACTGCACCCCATCGACCGCGTAACTCATCGGCGAAGCGTGGATGCTCTGGCCGGTATTGAATTGCCAGAGGGCACGCCCGGTTCGCGCTTCGACCGCCTCGAACGCTCCGGTGTCATTCGCAAAAAACACCAGACCACCAGCCGTGGTGAGCGTCCCGCCCCAGGAGTTGCCGCGACCGACTTGGGGATAACGCCAAACAATCTTCCCCTCCGTCACGGAGTATGCCAGCAGAATCTTTTGCGCATGGTCATCCGCCGCCTGCTTCGTGCCCGTAGCGTAGTAGGTTTCGCCTTGAGTAAACGGTCGCGGGTGAGCGAAGAAAATACTGCAACTCTCAAGCGCCATTACATAGAACAATCCGGTGTCGGGATTGTAGGAAGGTGAAAACCAATTCGTGGCGCCGTCAATGCTCGGACAAATCTCCGTGCCCGCGGCGCTCGGGATTCGTCCCGACAATACGGGTCGACCGGAAGCGTCGATTTCTTTCGCCCAGTTCAGCTTTTCGACAAACGGCGTCGCCTTCAGAAACTTTCCGTCGGTGCGGTCGAGAACATAAAGAAATCCGTTACGGTTGGCCTGCACCAGCAAGTGGCGCACCGCACCCTTGGTTTCAAGGTCCACCAGCACCGGGGTTTCATTGGCGTCGTAGTCGTATACGTCGTGGGGAGTGAACTGGAAGTACCATTTCAACGCTCCTGTAGCCGGGTTCAGGGCCACGACGGAAGCGGTATACAGGTCGTCACCGGGGCGGGTATCTCCCACGAAATCCGGAGCCGCGTTACTCGTTGTCCAGTACAGAGTGTCCAGTTGAGGGTCGTACGTGCCAGGCATCCACGTGGTGCCGCCGCCGTGGAGATAGGAATCGCCCGGCCAACTGGAAGATCCGAATTCCCCGGGCCCGGGAATCGTCCAGAAGCGCCACTTCAGACCGCCGGTAACAGCGTCGTATGCGGCCACGAACCCGCGCACGCCGGAATCACCGCCGGATGTCCCGACGATCACTTCATCTTTCACAATCAGCGGAGCGCTGGTTGCCCCATACTGTTTTGTCTTGTCGGCGTAGGTCACATCCCAGATCTGCCGACCCGAGCGTGCATCGAGACAAAGCAAGTGGGCGTCATCGGTTTCCATGTAGACGAAGTTCTTCCACACTCCGGCTCCACGGTTCTTATGAGCCGCAGCATCATCGAGCAACCCTGCGCTTACTGGCCGTTCGTGATGCCAAATCACCCGGCCGGTCCGCGCATCCAGCGCAAATGCATGATTTGCCGACGTGACGTACATTACGCCGTTGATGACCACCGGCGTCACTTCCAGCCGATCCGAATTCGAAGGATGAAAAATCCACGCTGCACGAAGCTGCGCGACATTTGCCGGAGTAATTTCGTGCAAGCTGCTGTAACGGCGCCCCGTATAGTCGCCGTTATACGAAGTCCAGTTGGCTCCGGGTGGCTGCACCAGCAGATCGTCCGCGCTCACGTTGACGTCGGCCACAACGGGAGCCTGCCCCTGCTGCCCTGCGGCGGAAACCGCGGAAAAAGACACTGCCAACGCGAGCACGACGAACTCTTGGCGGAACGATCTCATATCAGTGGGTCTCGACCGCGACCACCGGAACTTCCTGAAGAGAACCGCGGTCCACCCCGTTGCCATCTTCGAGATGAAGTGAAATCCGGACCGCCTTTGCAGGAGGAGTAATCTCCGTCTCCAGCACGACCAGCTCCGTGGGGTCTACCTGGGTCGGAGAAGCCTGGGTCAGAGAAGCCTGGGTCGGAGAAGCTTGGGTCAGAGGCATAGTTCCCACGCTGGTGCCGTGTTCGTCGTAGAGGTGCGCGACTAAACGCCCTGCGAAGAATACTCCAAACGAGCCCGAGAGGCGGATGTGTCCGTTCTCCAAACGCGTGGCGTTCAGAGGGCGCACCACAATGCCTGCATCCCCTACGCCATGGAACTCGCGGCCGGCGCGAGTGGGAAACCACTCCGTGTCAAGATCGCGAGTCTCGCCCGGGCGCAACTCGACCAGCGGGCTGTTGATCTCGGCCTCCAGATAACGAGGGACGCCATCGCCGCCGGCAGTCAGCGAAGGCTCGCCCTCGGCATTCAACCTCATCTCGGGACCATTCGTCCAAAAAATCACCGACGCCTTGCCGGGATAGGTTTCGTTCTTCTCGTAACGGAAACGCTCGACCATGGCGTAGCGGCTGTCGCCATCGACCACCGCAAGCCAGCCCGTCGTCGAGTCGAGCCACAGTTCCGCCGCCATGTGGACATAATGCAACGCGAAAAGACCGTCGTCTCTGACGGAGACGGCCGGGTTCTCCGCTGGACCGAAGCGGACGTGGTAGCGATTGAGATAGCTGCTGAATGGATTCGCCGGGGTGAAAGTCCAGAAGTTGCTGTTGCTTCGCGCCGGATCGGAGTGGTCTGCGGTATCGTACTGCGAAACGGATTGCATCGACCACTCGATCATGTGCCCGGTCTTGTTCTGCATGGTGGCATGAAAACGGATTCGAGGCGAATCGGCGTCGAGGTGAATCGTGCGCCGAATCTGAATTCCGGTCTGCGGATCGGGGGGGCCAGTCAATTCGATCTCGCATTCCCGCCCTTCCGAAACCTTTCGAAAGGCGTAGGGCCCGTCGTCGATCAAGTCGGAATTACCCACCCAGTGCTGTTCGTCGTCGTTTCCCTCGGGCAGGAGCCAGAGCTTGTCGCCTCCATAGTTGAACCAGCGGGAGGGATCGGGGGGCAAGTATTTCCCTTCATACTTGGGATTCACAAAAAGGAAAGAGTGCCCCGCGAAAATCACCTGCATGAGTCGCCCGCCATTTTGCGGCACGACCTCGAGCTTTATCCAGCGGTTGGAGAGTTGTTGAGTGCTCCAACCCTTGTAATTCGTGGCCTCGATGCTACAAGAAGAGCCGGGCTGATTTGGCACCCCCGTGCTCTGGGCGGGAGCAAGGTTCAAATTCAAGAACCAGCAAAGCAAAACCACCGCAAAGCGCCGCATCATGCTCTCACCATAGGATCCGCCTTGCCATAATACCGCCCCATACCCGATGCGATTCTGTAATCAGACCTGGTCCGTCGAGTAAGCGTCATCGCCCGCCGATCGATCAACTCTCAAACGAAATGAAACCCAATGAAACGAAATAATTTGATTTGCGTCAAGCAGATTCTGTGATATACGGAATTCGCGCTGATGAGAAATGCGAATGTGTCATGACGAGAATCGCACCGAAGGTCGGATTGCTGCTGATGTTTTTGGGGATGATCGCCGCTGCGCTTGCCCAGAAGTCGAACAGCGAACCGTCCGCTCCCAATCCGCAGCGGGGAAAAAGTGTTTTCGAGATGCGATGCGCGACGTGCCATGGACTCGACGCACTTGGCGGAGAGCATGCGCCTGACATCGTCCATCCGACCGGGGGAAAGGCACTCTCGGATCAGGCGCTGCTCAACCTGATTCACGACGGAATTCCGCAACGTGGCATGCCCGCATTCAGCGACATGGGCAAGGAAGACAGCCACGCGGTCGTCGCTTATTTGCGATTCTTACAAGGAAACTGGCAAGGAAGTTCGCAGGGCAACGCTGCCGGGACCTCGATGCGCGGAGATCCGGTCCGCGGCCGGGAGCTTTTCTTCGGAAAGGCTGGCTGCTCCGCTTGTCATCGGATAGCGGGCCGAGGACAATTCATCGCCCAAGACCTGGGCGAATTTGCCCGCGACCATCGGGTCGGCGAGATTCGTGAAGCGATTCTCAGGCCTGCCGCAGGCCAGCAGGAATCGGCAACCGCCGTTGCGCGAGATGGTCGAAAGTTCTTCGGCATGGTCCGAAACGAAGACAACGCATCTCTGCAATTGCAGGATGGAGATGGCCGGCTTTATCTGCTTATGAAATCCAGCCTTGTCTCTCTCGAGCGGAAAACCGGAGATCCCATGCCCGTCGACTACGGGCAGCGACTCACAACTGCTGAGCTTGATGATCTGGTGAGCTACATCCTGCGCGAGGCTGGCGTTGCGGACGTCCCCCCATCTCCATCCGGAAAGGATGCGGAACCTCATGTGCAGGATTGATGTTCGAATGGAAGTCCGGTCACACCGCGCTACGGTTCTTCTGCTGTTCTCGCTCTTGCTGGCACACGGGATCCAAGCGCAAGATCGGCAAACCGATCCTACATGGCTGCATCGCTACCTGCCACAGCTAGCCGAGACCAAGGCCGCGCTCACCTCCCCAACCTGCCACTATCGAGCGATGTTCGGAGAGGGCGACAAAGAGAGCCCGTTCCCTCCAAACCGTAACTCGCTTCGGGGAAGTCACTCTCGATCCGCATGGCACTTGCCAAACCGTACTCTACGATCGCGACCATGACCGCGAGGAAGAAATCTATTTCGTTGTCGAGGGAGCGGGCCAACTGCACTACATTGTGCACGACGGTGTGGACAGCGAAGATGACGTACAAGCGTTGCGCAAGCATGACTTCACCTATCTGCCTCCCGGCGTGAAACATTCGATTTCGAACAACACCGCTCAGCCGCTGCGGGTGATCGTCATGGGATTCAAGATCACGTCCTCGATTTCAATCGCAGCACCCTCGCCGCATCCGAAAATCGCAAACCTGGAGGATGCGAAGGAAGAGACCGTAAGCGGTCACCCGAATTCGGTCTTGTACAAACTTCTGATCGGACTGCGCAGCGGCAAGCGAGACTTCATTGACCAGGCCTACGTGATGGACAGTTTTTTCTGGATGGATTTTTCTCCCGGAGGAACGAATTGGCCACATCATCATCCGTCGGCGGAAGAAATCTATCTCGTAATCGACGGTCAGGGCGAGATGGTGGCTGGCAGTGGGACAAACGGCGTCGAAGGCCGTTATCCTGCTAAAGCCGGGGACGCCTATTACTTCCGACCCAACTGCACGGTCGGCTTCCACAACCAGAACAAACCGGAAGCGAAAGCGTTTATTCTGGCCGTTCGCGCGCGCGTTCCGTTGCATGAGGATGAAGAGTAGGATCGTCGAGAGAAATTTTTAGATTTTTGGATCTTAAATTGGCGCTGGTCATTGGTCGTTGGTCGTTAGCCGTTGGCCGACCGCCAAGAAGCAAAATGCTTGTTGCCAACGACCAACGACTAACGACCAACGACAGTCCAGCCCAATCTGAAATCTGCAACTTGAAAATGTGCAATCGTAAGTCCAGGAGGCCTCGAAAATGCATGCCCTGAATTCCAGCCGGCGGTCATTCATGAAATGGGTAGCGGCCGCTCCGCTGCTGAGCCAGATCGCCGTTACTGACCTTTACGCGAAGGCTGCGAGCGCCGTGGGGAAAGACCTTCGGCAGAATTGTTACACCCGGCTTGGGGTAAAGACCGTTATCAATTGCCGCGGGACGTGGACCTATCTGAGCGGCTCTCTGGAGTTTCCTGAAGTTCGTGAAGCGATGGTCGAAGCGGGACAATATTTCGTCAACGTGATCGACTTGCAGCATGGCATTGGCCGGCGGTTGGCCGAACTCACTGGCGCCGAATCTGGAATGATCACCTCCGGCGCCGCCGGCGCCATGGCGGTCGCAACCGCCGGGTGCATGGCTGGCACCGATGACACGCTCATCTGGCAACTCCCCGATACCACCGGCCTCAAGAACGAAGTAGTCATGTCGGGCGGCCGCAGCGCGTTTGACAGCGCCATCCGGCTGACCGGCGCGAAACTGGTACTCGTTTATTCTCCCGAAGAACTTGCGAATGCCATCAACCAAAACACAACCATGATTTACACCACGCACCTGGGCGACGAACTGCAAAAAGAACTCGCGATCGCGAAAGGACACAAGGTCCCTCTACTCCTCGACGATGCGGCAGGCATTCCTCCCGCGGACAACGCCAAACTCTACGCCCGCATGGGCATTGACCTCTACACTTTCTCCGGCGGAAAAGGCCTGCGCGGGCCACAATGCAGCGGCGTGCTTCTCGGCCGAAAGGATTTAATCGAAGCGGCCATCATGAACTCCAGCCCGCGCGAGGGAGCCGTCTGCCGGCCCATGAAAGTTGGAAAAGAAGAAATGATCGGCTGCCTCACCGCCCTCGAAACCTGGCTGAAGCTGGACGACAAGAAGCTCTACCGCGAGTGGAACGACCGCGTAGACAGCATCAGAAAGCTGGTCGACACCGTGCCCGGAGTAGAAACCAGCATCTACATTCCGGATGACGGAAACCGCTATCCCACCCTGAAAATCTCCTGGGATCAGCATGCCTGGGGATTCACCATCGCCGACTGCGTGCAGGCTCTGCGTGCCGGCGACCCCGTCATCGAAGTGCTCGGTGCGGATAATCCCAGCCTGGTTAAGTCGGTCCGCGAGGGCAAGCCGAATCCAACCAGGAAAGAACGGCCAGAAGCCAGCCACATCGAACTCGTTTCCATGACCATTCAGCCCGGCGAAGAAGTCATCGTAGGACAGCGATTGCGCAGCATTCTGGGAGCAGCGCAGAAGGGGAAAGCAGCATAGTGGGGGGGACAGCCGCCCCTTCGGCAGGCTCAAGGCAGGCTCTCGGCTGTCCAGTCAAGCGAAACTCGACTTACTCGCGGCAGCCTGCACCGCTACCAAATACTGAGGAAGGGCCGAATGAAATTATTCCTTGCAGGATTGCTGCTGTGGTCAACCGTCGGGGCACAAGCCCAGGTGAGGCTGACGGTTGCCCAACAATCTCCTGCCGTGCATCGCGCCAGTTCACCAAGCATCGATGCTGGAGACTACATCTACATCTCGAGTCAAGGCCCTCGCAGCGCGGACGGTACATTGCCGTCAACTTTTCCCACTCAGGTTCGGCAGGCCCTCAATAACTTGAAATCGGTTATCGAGACCGCAGGCGTGACCATGGATCACGTCGTCTACACCACGGTCTACCTCACCGACATCCGCCAATACGAGGAAATGAACCGCGTCTACGGTGAGTTCTTTGGAAAGATTCCGCCGGCTCGCGCCGTCCTCGGCGTAACCGGCCTTCCTGACTCTCCCATCGAGATCAACGCCGTCGCAGTGCGCAATCTCGCGGAGATCCGGGCCATCACGCCGCCGAACTACAAATCGGACGAGCCCTTTTCACCCGGCATTCTCACCCATGATCGGCTGTTCGTTTCTGCCATGCCTTCGACTCCCTCCGCGGGAGACAAAGTTTCAGACGATCCCGCAGCCCAGGTAGACTTCGCACTCGATCGCATGAAGGCGGTCGTCGAGGCAGCCGGTCTCGACCTCAGCCACATGGTTTTCGTCAATCCCTACCTGACTGCGCAAATCCCAATGCGGATCATGAACGAGCATTATGCCCGCCGCTTCGAGTTTGGCAACACTCCGGCCCGGGCCACCATCGAGGTCTCGAGCCTGCCCGGCGGAGCGCAAATCGAATACACCGGCGTTGCCGTACGCGACTTAAAGCAGCGGCGTGCCGTGCGCCCCAGGAACATGCCGCCCAGCCCCACGGCGAGCCCGTGCGTCTTTGCCGGCGACACGTTGTATTGTTCCGCGAAGAGTGGATTCATCCCCGGACCAAACGGTGGAGTCTTCACTTCCACGACGCCCGTCCAGCTCCGCCAAACCATGCGCAACCTTCTGGATAACCTCGAAGAAGCCGATATAGATTTCTGCCAGGTGGTATCCACGGTCGTGTACCTCGATGACTTGGCCGACACGGAAGCATTCGACGATGTGTATGTGAAGTATTTCCGTGGTGAGTCGCCGGCCCGAACCACCCTGCAGCAGATTGCGCCCGCAGAGCGCACCGCCGACAAAGAGGGCCACTACCCTGACTTGGAGCAGGTTTCCCTCATCGCCGTCCGACGCGATTGCCATCGGTAAGCGGTTGAAAGAAATGGCTCCTCAGGTAGGATTCGAACCTACAACCCTCCGGTTAACAGCCGTAAGGGTCAAAACTCTAAGTGCCGTGTCGTCCGTCGCATGCAGAGGAGCACATCAAAAATCCCGCCCTCAGTTGGGCTATATGGGCTATACCCTGCGCCAACTGCTGCTATCCATTCGCATCATCTGGCGGGAGTCCGTCCATTTCCCGCTTTATTTGCAGCGCCCTGCGCCAAAACCACTGGTGGAGCGACATGGATGTAAATTGCTTTCCTGTTTCTAGGGCTACCATCGCAATTACCTTTGAACTGTTCACCAAATCCTGCGGCGACCGTCCGTATTTATTGCAAGCGTTATTGAGTGCTCCGGTGAGAGCGGCACGGTCCTTGGGGTCATGAATCGAAACACTGAGTGAGTTCCCGCCCCGAATTTCGCGTACGTCAAAGGAATCGTCGACCACGTTGGTACGGGGCGAGGTCGGGTCCGGATTTCTTTTTAGCTTCGCGTCGAAATAGGGATGGCCCATTTGCAGGACCAAGCCATCAATCTCAAATCCCACGGCGCTGACGTATACCGAGAACAGTGAGCGGTTTCTTATCAGGATATGGAACATTGGACCATACGTGTCACTCAGCAAAACTTCTCCTCCTCCGAGTTTGTTGCCGTACCACAGCAGCTTCTGAACGAGAAGGCGCTCTTGATCGCGCTGCCACGTCCACCAAACCAGAACTGCGGCGGGAATTCCGCTAAAGAGTGCCGCAGAAGCAACAGCGACGGACCCCACGATGATTTCCTTCATCACCCTGTCATCGATCATATCCACTTCCTCCCGTACCCCAGAGTACACTGGATAATTGACCCATATGGACGACTATGAAGGGCGTAGCGCATCGCGACCGGCTACGGCTTCTGTGAGCCAATGAAGGGCGACGTTGAGTTTGCAGAGAGTATCCGCATGCCGCGTGCGGCACTGGCGGAGGTGGTGGACTGTATTCGAAGCAAAACCAGCGTGCAACACATCAGAAAAACACTTCGCGAGCAGTACCACGTGACCATGAACAACTCTCAGTGGACTGCAATCAAACAGTGGGTGAAAGAGCACCCGCTTCCCGACGATGAAGTACCTATTTGATCGGCGGCGCACATTTCAGCACTTCCGGCAAATACGGGCCGTTATTCCTTTGCCTTCAACCCTTAGCTTTTTGTCCAGCCCGTAGAGTTCGAGAGAGTCATGGTCCATTTCCTGCTCACCGTTTGTGCAGAAATAGCGGAACAGGCAGAACGGCGGTATCTGAACTTGTGACACATCGAGGAAGATTGATATCCGGTCTCCTTTGTGAGCAATGGATGTCTTTCCGAGAGTCACGAAGTCCTCAATGACGGCTTCGCGTCGCGTGGGTCCTTTCTTCGGTGCTCCGTAGCCACTGATGACGGGCGGAGCAACCACCATTTCGAGCAGACGCGCCTTGCCACGGAAAGCCACTTCAAGTACACGCTCGCCACAGACGCGAAAGGCGTCAATCTCAAGGCGCAGATCAAACGTTACTATCCGGCGCGGCTCTTCATCGGCTACGAGATTGAATTCGTCGACCTTGCGCGATGCCGCATTAAAAAGGGACTGCATAGCCGGATGGACACCGAGTTCCGACTTGAGGGCCTCTGGGTCAAGATGTGGAAGGCTGGCCCGATCAAACAAGAGGGAAAGGTCCAAATCAGAGTATTGGTAGAAAAAGAGAGTAAGTGATATCCGCTGTCCCCAACTCTTAATCTCCGATTCGGTAAGTCGTTGAAGATCACGAACAATGATACGGCGCTTTTTTGCCTTCATTAGAGCACCCTTCGTGAATCCCGATGAAGAGACCGCGATTACGGTCTGGGCACGCAATGAAGTTCGGCGTCCGATAAGCGATTCTATCCATTGAACATTCTGTCGAGACTTATGGTGCCGACACTCAACCAGCGTTAGCTTTCCATCTCTCCTAATCGTGATGTCTATCTGGCGCAACTGGGTTGGGTTGTCCGGGTCGGGGATGTGGTCGTCCCAAGTCACCTCGGCACCAGACTGCTCAAGTAGTTCATAGAGGCGGTGGACCTTCCGCTCAAATGCTTTGAAGGCTTTCTCGGAATTGCGGGTCAACCTTTTTGCACCTCCACACATTTCATTCTACTTTGGAGCGGAGGACCTCTGGTTCGCCGGGGGCTTTTTCTTGCCCCCAACGTTGCCGACAGCGGGCTCCTTATGCAGCGGATGGGGCCGTGATACCACCAGCCAGCCGTGCTCTGCGGGCGGCGTTATAGGCCTTCTGCTGGTCAAGGCACGTGCGGCAACACACAGTCGTGGCACCCGCCTTGTCACCACCGCACGCAGCGCATTTACCCTCTGCTTTCCAGCGAAGCCGGGGCCGCTCCTTTTTCACCTTCGGTGGCTTTGGCGCAGCCAATCGCTCTGCTCTCCTTTGTTCACGCAAAACCCGGCGCTGTTCAGACCGAGCAGCGTTGCGGGCAGTCATTTTTTCGGCAGCACGTTTGCTCCGTTCCTCGGCAAGGTCTCTCCGCTGGCAGGTAATCGACTCGGGAGTTTCGAGCCCCAACGCCAAGGCAATCTTCATTATCCGAAAAAGCAACTGCCTCACCCACGGCGAAAGGAAGCCCAACTCCGCTCCGACCTGAGTCGAGTCCAAGCCCTCACGAAAATAAAAGTAGATGACACCAGCGACGACTTTCGCCGGGGAGCGGTTGATTCGAATAGCAGTATCCAAGCCCTGTATTTCTGACTCCAACACACTGCGGCGTGCGCCGTCCGTTTCCCGAACGTATTCAGAGCACAGACGGTCTACAACCACTTCCTGCGTCACCGCTCTCGCCTGTAACGCTTCCTCCACACGACGCAACCTGGCCTTCAAAGAGAGTCGTCTTCTGGCGCAAAAGTGGAGTTGCTTTTTTCGGGAGAACACTCTTGATTCAAGGTATGTGACAATGACGGCCTGCACGTCATGGTCATTCGCCGTCCAAGCCGGAGTCCTGAAACGGCGACCCTTATTCTGCTTGCGCCGTGAAGTCTGCATAAAGTTGTAGGACGAGAAATCTATACCCGTCCCAGCCCACTCGTCCCGGCCCATGTAATGGACTGAGACTGGCCTTACCTGAAATCTGCCATCAAAATGGTGGTCATCGAAGAAAGTTGTTTGGGGGGCGGGCGGACAGAAAGTGATTTGAGCGCTCATAAACTGAGCGATGTATGTTACGACGTCTCCCAGCCGACGCCGTGAAGCGGTTTCTCTTCAGGCGTGGCGGGAAAGGTGGGACCCCGGCCCATCGGAAAACCAGAGTCCCTTTGCTGCGGCGACGAAGGAGGCGTCGCTTTGGGAGCAGCAATCTGTTATCGAAATTCACACTTCGCAGCCAGCAACTCGGACTCAAGCCGACCGACTTTCTCGGTCAGCTCGGCGATGTTCTTTTCTGCGGTCACCAAGCGCTGGATGACCGGGGCCAAATCTTTCACCCCGCACCTGTATGCAATCGCCTGCGGTGAATTATCCACGGGCTGCACTGCGACTGGTTTCGGCCTTAAGGCATCCAACTGACTCGGTGTCATCGGCTGGCGGTTCATGGCTTATCCTCGCTTCCGAAGTCCAGCGAGCTTTTTGGCCATCCTCGCATTGAAGTCCGCCTTCTCTTTTAGGTATCTGGCGAACTCATCATTGAGCGGAATAAGCTGACGACGTATGTCGGCCAACTCCTGCTTAACCTGAGCCAGCAAAACGGCACTGTCAGGTCCGGGCGGTCCTTGCTCACCTCGAATGGACTGACCCGGAGGCCCTTGCGGTCCCGTGGGGCCGGGTACGCTTGATGGTGCGCCGTCGCTCCCACGTTCACCTCGTGGACCAACGTCGCCCTTGATGCTGACGCCGTCCTTGCCATCTTTCCCCGCCTTGAGCAAGGCTGTAAGGTCGGCCACACACTCCAGTTTTCCCGTGAGCAAGTCGGCAAGCGGCAGCAACCTGCCGTCCTCCAGAGCAAGGAACGCCGTCTTGTTATCACGGAACCAAATCAGCGTGCCAGCGGGAAAGGTGCGGCGCTGCGTGTCGACGATGCTGTGCGAAATTGCGTTAAGCAGTTCCATTTGATTTCCTTTACAGGTTCGCCGGGCGGCGGCCCATGCTCCTGTCGAACGCTCGCTTGAAGGCCTCCCGCTCGTCCTCTGTCATAAATCCCGTTGCCTGTGCGTCCAGACCGTGCTGGCGGTTGAAAACCTTGCTCTTGCCCTCTGCCAAAATGTCCTCGAAGGACCGACCCGTGCGGCGAAAACGGCACGTGTAACCGACGTGGTCGGGAGGTTTCACCCCTCTCAAAGGAAATTTCAGCGGCCTGTCGAGCAGCCACTTCCTCCAGCGTCTCTTCCACGGCGATGACCGATGGCCGAAAAGCCGTTTTCCGAAATCGACCGCTTGGCGGCCAAGCGTCGAGAGCGTGCGCTTCTCCGCACCCGCCTTGTACGAGGCGACGTCGCGGCACTCATAGAACGCTTTTCCAACCGTGCAGTTCTGAACTCGGTGACAAAGTTCTTCACGAACTCAGGGGCGGTCTCCGGGCCGATGCCCAGCCCATGTTCCTGTTCTCACCGAGAATATTTTCACGTTGCTCTTTGCTGATGGTGCTAATGATTTTTCTTCAGTTGCTCCAGCCCCACGTTAAAAATGGACCATCCGCTTCAGCCACCCATCATGGTTGATGACCTCAAGGCGGCGGCCCCCACTATCCCGTTGGTGTCACCCGTTTTTTCTCGGCTTTCCCCGCAAAGATTTTCTGGAACGTGCCGACCCGTTCGGTTTCCTTGTTTGCCTCTGCTTGTTTTTTTGCATCGGCGACGGCAGCAACGCAGCATCATCTCCGTCGACTGTCAGGTCACGGAATCGCTGGATGATGGTCAACGGTGCGTCGGCGGGTGGGGCATCGTAGTAGTCACCGTGCTCCCGTCCGCTTGAGCACCATGACCCGTGAAAACGGCGACAGGGATTTGTCCCGCACGCCCCATTGGACCCCGGCGACGGTTGGGTTTACATCGGTTGGATTCGCGGCATGCGCGGCAGATCGGCACGTTCAGCAGCCACTCAGCAGTGCCGTAATTGGGGCGTGGACAAGTTGCCACCCAAAACCTGCGGCGACTCAGCGAGTGCACGGGCGACGTGCTCTTCAATACCGTTCTTTTTTGTGGGAGGGTGGTTTTTAAAGGATTTTCATTGATGCTCCGTCGTTCGAATCGTTGTTCGGCGACATCTTGCACCCAATGTGTCGGCGTGGTGTTACGAGGACGGCGTTAACGATATGCGACTACGTCTTGCGCTGGCATGCCGTTCCAGCCGACCGCGCCGTCGTTCTCATCGAGCAAGTCTGTGTCAATGATGCCCACGCCGCCGACCCGCTGGACGCCTTGCTCTTGATTCGCAAAGTGAAGCTTCACCAGCGGCAGTTCCTCCAGCGGTATGTCGAGAGTGATCGCTTTCCCCCATCAACGACCGTGGGCCCGACCTCCCAGCAAAGAACGGGCCGTTGAAGCCCAGCGATTTCTTCCGACGCCGTGAGGACCCTGAAAAATCCCTGCGGCAATTCGGTGTAATCGTTCGTCCTGTTTATGGTGAAGATGCTCGGCGTCGCCTTTCGCAACGCTGGCCACGGCTTGAACAACTTATCAAAAAGTTTCGACATGGGTCCTCCACTTAGGATAAGTTTCCTGTTGATTTCTTCGCTTTCCGCTTGCGTGAGCGCTCCGATTTTGTGCTTGCCTATGAGGTAACGCAGGACCCTCATGGCCTGAACCGCCGTCTCGTTGCGTGAGCACAACCAGAAGAGCGCTGGCTCCGACGCCTCGCTCAGAGCAAAACCCTCGGGTGGGTTATTGAAATCCTGCTTGCTGGCCTTTGCTCTTGCAACGATGCCGACCCTCGACCGCTCCACGATTTCAGAGCGGTGTGACATCGTCCGCACGAATTCGGCGACGGCATTCTTGAGCATCTCCTCACGGCGGTCCTGCGGCGGGTTGTACACAAACACCAGCCCGGCTCGCTGCCATGACTTCAGGTTCGGAGCGGTAGCGAATATCCCGCAGCCGTCGTTGCAGAAAATCATGGGCACGATATACCGCCGTCCGTACTCGCTCCTGTTTGCGGTGAGCACCAGTGCCCAGTCCGCTCCTTCAACGTGCTCAACAACAACTGACCTATCGTGTCCCATAACTTTTCTCCTGATTCGCTTTCGTGATTTCGCTATGGTGCCCGTGGCAGAGCGACTGCAAAAACTCCATATCGTTCCCGCCCATGAAAATGAACCAACTGGCGGACGCCTTCCAGTCCTTCGTGTGATGGACATCGGTTGCTGGTTTTGTGCATCCGTCGATTTCACACAAAGGGTCCCGACGCAACTTGTATCCACGCACTCCGTAAGGTCCGCACCACGCTGCCCGGCTATACCAAGAGTCAATCTCTGGCCGGGCCGGGCGGGTCACCGTCCCAACATGAGCGGCACAATACTTTCCCGTGTAAGCAATCCCAACGCATCCGCCGACCGCACAAAGGTTAGCCATCGCTCTGCACCGTGCCCTTTGCTCTCTCAGGCGTGACTGGCCCATGCACCTGAATAAGCTTCCCGTCCGGCCCGCTCTGCCGCACGGTTCCATCGTCATCGATGAAAGTGACTCGCACGTCCGTGACTTCAGGCGGCGCAAGCAGCTCGGCGTTCATTGCGAGGCGCAGGGCGTACAGGGCGGCGATGGCTCCGTCAATCTTTCGCAGCGGGTCACCGTTCGCCTTGTTCGGAAACAGGTTCTCGTTTGCGTCTCGGTGGGCGACCACGTTGCCGAAGCACCAACGGAGCACCTCGTCGTCGTGGGCAAAGTGAATACGGCCTGCCAGCGCCAGCGACGTGAAGAAGTCCATGACAGGCGAATAGGTCTTTGCGTTCTTCGGGAACGAGATGGCGGTGATGCCAGCCCTTTCGAGGTTGCCGCTCATTTGCTGCGCCTGCCAGTTGTCGTAAGCGACCGCCTTGAATGAGAACCCGTCCTCGTTCTGGACAGCGCCGTAACCCAGATGCTGCCGATACAGCGAGAGGATGTCATTCTCGATGGCGGTGTAATCGTTGCTCGGCCCGGCGTTCGTGGTCAGGAGCCCCCGCTGTGCCCAGCCCTTGTACTGTGCAATCGGCGACGCCTTAACCGTCTCGGCGGGCAAGTAGTAGCGACCGAACAAGTAAAAATGCTCGACGCCGTCGAGATATCCCTTCGTGCAGAAAATGGTCGCTGCCAAGTCCTGCCGTGAGGCAAGGTCCATGCCCAACACAAACGGGCGCAGCATATTCGGCTGCGTGACGCCGGGGTGCTCACCGACGAGCCAGTACTTGAAGGTCTCCATCTTCAGGTCCCGCTCACGACAGGCCGCCAGCTTGCTGGCCTCGATGAATTGGCTGTCGGCGGAAATCCACTCGCAGAGGTTATGACTTCGGAATGCGGACTGGAGTGACGGGATGCTTATCGCCCGTTGCTGGGCCTCACGGAGTGTGTCGATGTAAACGCTCACGCCAAGGTTCGGGTTCGCTGCCCACAACGCCTCGCCAGTTTTCCAGTCGAAGCCATCGGCAGAATACAGAACGCAAAACGTGCGGTCGTCCTTGTGCTCACCCGTGAGGATTTTCTGCGCCGACGTGTATTGTTCGAAGCCGACGCAGGAAAGGTTTTCTCCGGCGTGGGAGATGGTCGACAGCAAGGAGTTCACTCGCTTGTCCGTGCCACGCTCCATTTCGTCGACGACTTCACGGGTCCTGTGGCTCCAGGTCTCGTCACAGGAGGCGAAGTGAGGAATCTTGCCAGCCAGTGACTTGCCCTGCGCCGACACAGGCTTCATGGTGCTGGCGGATGATTTCTGAACGATGGTGTGCTGCAAAACCTGCAAGCCGAATGCGTCGCAGAGCCGTGGGTTCGCCCGCAGCAGGTCTCGGGCGGTGTCGAATACGAGCCGGGCTTGGTCTGTCGCACGAGCGGCGCACACGACTTCAGCGCCTGCCTCACCATCGGCGGCCAACATGTAGATGGCGAGTCCGCTGGATAGAAATGACTTGCCCTGACCCTTTCCGCAAAACAGAATCGACCGTCGGAACCTGCGCCGACCGTTCGCTTGCTTCCACCCGAACACGGTCGTCACGTAAAAGCACTGCCACGGTTCCAGTACCAGCGTCTCACCGCCGTGCTCACCTTTTACGTGCGTGAGCAACTCAAGGAATGAGCAGGCGTCGGTCGCAGCGTCGGCGTCGAAGTGATACGGCCAGTCGGTGCGGGTGAGGTCGTCACGCTGGCGCTGGCAGGCGAGCCGGGTCCACTGGCAGGCAATAATCTTGCCCGACAGGAACGTCCTCGATGTACTGGTTCGCTATGGCGACGTAGTCTTTCACCGACCACCTCGCAGCGCAGCGATTTTGTCTCGTGTGATTTCGACCTGAGTCCGGGTGTCTTTTTTCTCGCCAGTTTCGGCTTTGTCCTTTGCAGACTTCAGGCGTGCGATTTCCTGCCGCAACTTACGTGCAGTCGTCGCTTCTGTATTCCACTGCTTATGCGTTTCCAGGTCCGTGCATTCCTGCGACGCCAGTTTCTGTTCCAAATCGTTCGCTCGCCTTTCGGCAGCAACTGCTGCTGCCTCTTTGCCTGCGATTTGTTGGGCGTACCAAGCGGGCGTAAGCGCTGGCGGGCCCTCGACCAATAAGGGGCTCGGGGCAGTCGGGCGTGGCGCTGGGGGCGCAGGCTTCTTGTGAGCGTGTGCGACGCATCCGCAGGATTTCGTGTTGCCTGATTCGACGGCAGTCTTGCGGGCCACGAATTCGTGTGAACCGCAGTCGCACTGGACACGCACCATCGCATGCCGATACTTATCGGGCTGGGCGGGTCCAAGAATCGTGAGTTTCCCGATGGTTGTCGTTTTGTTGAGGGATTCACAATGTCCCACCGATGTGACGGGTATCGTGTTATGTCGCAGGGTTAAGTCCCCAGCAGTCATGGCGCTGGCGGGGAAAGGGCGTGTTATGTCGCTTGAATATGTCACCCCGCACTAAATTTCTCCCGGCGCACGCTGTGGAAGGCATCGCCTGATTCATCCTCGACTCCCCCTCCCCTTTTTGTTTCATAGACATGCATCCGAGAGGTCCATCGCTTGTCGAGTGCTGAAAGGACGCCACTTGCACGCCATCGCTATGGCTTCGCTTACGTGATGAGGCTCGTGTTAAGTAACTGGCGTCATGTAAGAGGGGGTCAGGTCGGACGCCGCTGGAGGATGCGTCAACGCCGGGGCGCAGACGGGCCAACGTGCGATACTTATTCCGCTGGTCGCCTGTCAGTGCATCCAGCTTGAATCCGGTGCCTTAAGGGGTTTTGAGTGTAATGGCCTGATAGCAACAATCATGACCAAACGTGCCGTATGGGCGTAGAATCGGGCCGTGCGCGAGTTAATAATTCCCATAGTCGTTGGTGCCGCGATTGCTTTCGCGTGGATGGCCGTATGGGCGCTCGCCTTGCGCGCCGTGGGAGTTCCAGTCCTGATGCGTACGCCAGATGAACGGAATGCCAGAAAGCAGCGCATTCTTCAAATGGGCAAGTTGCGATACATCCTCGTATTCGGTGTGCTTGGCAGCGGATTCGGCTATGGGCTGGGAATCAGCATAGCCCTGATGGTGAGCCGTGGTCACTATAACTGGGGCTACGCGGCAACGATGTTCGGAGCCCTATCAGTAGTAGTGGGTTTAATGAATGGCATAAGAGCATGGAACCAACTCTTCCGTGTTGAGACGCCTTTCCCGCCTCACTATCCCACGTCGAAGTAGCTAAGCGGTAGTCTTTGTCAGAGCCTCAGTTGGCGAAAAATCCCGATTACGCTCATTGACCCCGCGTCGTCCGCTTAACGTACTCAACGCCCACAACGTCGCCTGCTCGATGGTGGGCGCTGGCGCTTATGGCTTGCTCTGCCGTCCCTGTACGGCTTGAGGCGTCGTTGCCCGGCTATGTGATAAGCATCGCTGTGTGGGGCGGCGTTGCGGGCAGGCTCGGCAATCGTCGGCTCCGACCAATCGATGCCGTCCGCCAAGCAGTCGTCGGGTACGCACGGCGGTAGCTTAGGCATTGCTCTGCCTTTCCTGCCGGGCACGGCGTCGGTCCTCCGGGTCATAAGGGTCGCGCATCTTTGCGAGGGTCTCCTCGATGGGCCGCACCGTCATAAGGTCAACCACCTTGTGCGCCTTGCGGTCGATGATGTGTTCCTCGGCCAGCAAGCGGTCCTCGAACAGCATGATTTTGCTGTAAGGGTGAATGACGTTCGGCACCACTGCCCAACGCCCGGTTCCGCCTACGACCGTGGTGGGCCAGTTACGCTTTGCGGTTTCCAAGTGGTTGCTCATGGTGTGACCTGCTCTTCCTTCGGTTTCAGGGCGGCGATGCACGCACGCCGTATGAACTCGCTCACGGTGACGCCCGTCCGTACTTGCTCTTGCTTCAACGCAGCAGCCAGCGGGTCCGGGAAACGAACTATGATATTGACGCTCATATACACTCCAATACGTGTGACGACCTCTGGGGTTGGTGTTGCTGTTGCCTTAATGGGGGTTGGGGGCTTTGCCCCCAAGAGAGAAAGGACCCGGACCCTCCCTTCGTCCGGCTTGCCCGGTATCGGGTTGGAGTCGGGTTTTCTCTCTCGCTTGCAGCGGGCTTAAGAACAAACCTATGTCCACCGTAGGCGGTTGATGCGTCGACCGCAGGCGGTGGAGGTATCGACCGCAGGCGGTTTACGTCCGTCGACCGCTGGCGGTTGAGTGGTCCACCGCAGGCGGTCGACGTCATTACAAAAGCGCTCATGGCTGCTGCTCCAAGAAAGAACCGAAATCCGCCCGCCACTCCGGGTGCTTATTCAAGTGCCGTGGCAGTGGGTTGGCGGCGACGTATGTCTTGGCGTGCTCCAGCAGCAAGGTCTTGTTGCCGTCGCACAATCGCAGCCATCCCGTGAGAATGTTCGGGCCGGGGATTTTGCATCCGCCCGTTATTCCGTAAAACGCAGCGCCGAGTGGGTCGCGCTTCCAGTAATCAGGTTCCAACCGTTGAGCACAACGACCGGGATGACGCCCCGCCCGAACGTCGTGCTCCACAGGTAGGTAGACCGTGGGTGCGCCGGGTTTCTTGGATTCTTCGACCAGCCATCCGTCGTTAACCAGAAGTCCCGCCGCAGCGTAGAGTTTTGTCTCATGGCAATGTAAGAAAAGAGCCATCTGCCTGAGACTCGGAAAGGCCTTACCGGATTCGTGGCCGAGCGCACAGCAACGGTCGTAGAGATAAAACGCTTGGGTAGAACCGTCGCCAGTGAGTTGCGAAATGTGATATGCAGCGCAACAGTGAAGATTGCTGTAGAACTCGTCGCTCATAACCGCCTCCCTTGCTGCTCGCATTTCTTCTCTGGGAGCGGTTCGAAGTCTGTGCCCTCGTTCGATGGGTCAACATCTGGCGGGAAATACATCTTGCCCGGCAGGTAGGATTTCTTGTTGATTTTCTGCTGCGGTAGTTCCGTCATAAAAGCACCCCGTAAAGCCGAACCGCCCTCGGCTGGGCCGAAGGCGGGTGAACTCGGACAATGGGGTGTTTCACGGAATCACGCAGTTGGCGTCTGCGCTTGCAGCAAGCAAGTCTTTGTGGTGCGCCAAGTGAGAATCGCTCCCGCCAAGAAGTTCATCTCGTCCCATTTTGCCAGTTCATCCGGCATTGTTACCGTATGGTGTGACGGCTCTCGGGCCTGCGGAAAGCGAACGAGGGGCGATGCTTCAGGCGGGAGGCGGGCAGTTTCGCTAGTTGACTAGCGTGTCTGCCCGATCAGTAAGGCTGGCTGCCGTCAAACTCGTCGTCTTCTAACATTTTCACGATTCGCTCTGTGCTCACGCGGTCGGCCTCTTCTTTCATAAGGGACAATTCCGTGACCAACGCGTCGAGAAATGGAAACTGGTCCTCCACGGGAACCGTCTTGAGAATATCGAGGACCAGCCTCTTCGCTTTTTCTATGACAGGTTCGACCTGCTGTGGTGCCGGGAAACGCCGAACGGCCTCTGCCCGCGTATCAGCGACCGTCCATCCTTTCGTCTTCTTGGCCAGGTGCAAAATCTCCTGCGCGGCGCAAGCGTTAAACTGGGGCTTGCCCTTCTCGTCAATCGTGCGACAACGGAGCACCTCAATATGGTGCGAGAAGTGAACACCCTCGACGCGGTCAACTTTGCGAACAACACGAGAGTATTGCCGCAGCGTCGTTTCCGACAGATTTGTGACTGCCGCCGCCTCGCGCACAAGGGCCAACCATTTCTCCATACGCTGTGCGAAATAAACTCTGCGTGCCTTTTTGCTTGTAGGCGCACTAGGAAGAAACGCCTGCTCTCCCCGAACTAACCACGACCCTATTTCCCAGTCCCTCTCCGACGCTCTCGCGCCGAGGGCTTTGCCTTCGGCTAACCATGCTGCCTTCGTGTTGTCCTCTTTATTTGGTAGGTGCTTACAGTTGACCGCGTACCGTACACCCGCCGCCTTGCTCTTCAATACGGCGTGTTCATGAGTGTCGTTGAATTCGGAGGGCAGGACGATAAGGCTCCCCGGAAGCGCCGTAATCTTCTTGTGATCGCTACCATCTATACGACGAATAGAGAGGTCTCTTGTCGCACCTGTCGAGACGATGTACACCGACGCATCCTGACCATGCCTGTCTTCGCTGTGCTGGTGCCATGTCATGCCGTCGTTGCCGTCGCGATACCGGACGACCGACAGATAGTCGATTTCTTTGCCCGCATACGCCGTCAATTTGTCTGCAAGATTCTTGATCGCTGCGGGTGCATCTTTAAGGGGACAGAAATCCCCATTGTATCCTCGACGCATCTTGTATCCGTCCGGCGCGAAGGTTATGGAGCTATGCTTGACTTCCTTATTCCACGGCACAGTTTTCGTTATTGAATAGGATAGCGCTGCGCACGCCTGAAACAATTCAGAGGTCTCTATGTCACTCAGGAAATTTGGGACGTAGGTGTGCTCGATCATTTTGCGGACTACTCCGCTGGTGGCCATGAGTGCTTCCTCCTACCCTGACGATACCGGGGACGGGCAGGGCCGAGAAAGTTACCTTCGTGACGCGCTGCAACGTCGTAACACACGCCTGCCACGTCGATGGCCGCGAGGTCATCCGACCAGCGTTTCCTGATTCCACGAATTTAGTACGAAGGTTCCTACCAAGGAAACGCGGGCGTGTGCGCCGTCCAGCGGAACGCAACGCCCACGGTCGACCTCTCATTCGGAGCGTTCGATGTCGGCCCCTGTTTCCGAGTTGCTAACCAACCAGCCCCACGTTACCCTTGCTCCCGCGACGAAAACGATACGGCGGAAAAGGGGACCATCCTTGAGCCGTCGTACAGGTCAAAGTGGTAGCGTGTTTCAACAGAACCAAATCTCGTGGAACCCAGCAGCCCCAGCTTACGGGCGCTTCTGGGTCGACGCCCCGGAGGGCCGCAAGCGCCGGGTCATCTCGCTGGGCAACTGTGCAACGCGCACCGTCGCCAAGCGGAAGCTCCGCGAGTTCATCGAAACTGAAGGCGTCAATAATAAGGACACCTTCATCGCATCAACCACACCGGGAATGACGTTCCGTGAGCAGGCGAAGGTCTGGATTTCTTCGCTGGCAACACGCCGTCGACGTCCGGTCAAACCCGCCACGATTTTCGGCTGGCAACATGCACTCGACAAATGGATTCTTCCAACCATCGGTGACATACCGCTGGCGGAGGTGTCCAATGCAGCGCTCAAGAAGCTCGTCGAGACGATGGCGGAGGGTGGGCTTGCAGCAAAGACAATCGTGAATTATTCGCAGGTGCCGAAGCTGGTCGTCGCATCGGTTGTGAACGACGAAGGCGAGCAGATTTACCCGCGAAAATGGAACCACGACTTTGTGGGAATGCCCATCATCGACAAGAACAAACAGCATCGCCCCACCGTGACCGAGTCGGAGGTTGGTGAGATTACATCGCATCCATCCTTCCGGTTCGGCGTTCTGTTCACCTTGCTCGCCGGGACGGGATTACGCATAGGTGAAGCCCTTGCACTTAAGGCGAGCGACTTTACCGACGACTTCCGGGTGCTGCACGTTACGCGGAGCATCTGGCACGGTCGGGAGCAGGAGCCGAAGACACCAGCCGCAGTCAGGGAAGTGGACCTTGCAGAACCACTGGCAGCACTGGTGCGGGCGTTCGCGGAAGACAAGGACGGGTATCTGTTTTCCACCCGTTCGGGCCGTCCCATCGGGCACCGCAACGTCAACAGGGCCGCTGGAGTCGGCGTCCACGCGCTTCGACGCTTTCGCATCGAAACGCTACGCCGGGCCAGAGTTCCCGAGGAACTCATCGGGCTCTGGCTCGGGCACGCACCGCGCACAATTACCGACCTGTACGCGGAAGGGCTGAAGCGTGACCGGGTCTGGCGGCGTGAGTGGTGTGAGAAGGCCGGACTCGGATTTTCGTGGGTGGGGCTATATGGGGCTAGGAACAGCGTGCCAATCACGTTGGAGAAAGCGGCGTAAGCCTAACACAGGGCGGGAAATAGAGAATGGCTCCTCAGGTAGGACTCGAACCTACAACCCTCCGGTTAACAGCCGGATGCTCTGCCATTGAGCTACTGAGGAGTGTGGTGGACCGGGCGCTGAGGGCCCGGCCTTCGGCTATTCGACCCTCATCATAGCATCTCCGGCCAGCTCGTGAAAACAGCCGGTTAATGCACGCCGTGCGAGTTCAGAAAATCGCTATAACGCTGGTCGACGGTCTGAATATGATTCCTCAGCCACTGTTGCAGAAACGTCATCAGCTGCGGCGTCACGTTGCTGGTGCCTGCGGCGAATTCTTTTTGAAAAGCCAACACCTTGTCGGTCAAGGCCTTGTGCTCGGCCAGGTGCGCCACCAGCCCCGGATATTGATGCTTCTCCATCAACTTTTCTTCCGCCGAGAAATGGTGGACCGTGTAGTCAATCAGCCGCTTGAGCACGTCTCCCGCCACGTCTTTGCCATGCCCCTTGCTCATCGCCTCATGCAGCTCGTTTACCAGGTCGAATAGTTTTTTGTGGTGGCCGTCCATGGCCGCGACCTTAACGCTGTAGCTGTCTTTCCATTGAAATGTTGTGCTCATCTGCGTCTCTCCGAGCGAGCCTTCGCCGCGCTCGCACCCTCAGACTAGCGACGCGCGCTGGCGTCGCCCAGATTACTTGGGTCCAGACTCGCTTCGATTGGCTATGCCTTTTCCCATTTCAGCGCAGCTTCCCTTCCCGGAAACGCCCACCGCATTTCTGTTACGCTAAACCGTTGGTCTGGCCACTCCGCTCGCCACGTCCCAACAGCTTTCCCTCGAGGTCCTATGTCAGGAGGTCTGCGTTTGCTTTGGTCTCTCTCATCCCTGTGTCTGCTGGCGGCCGCGGTATACGCGGGCGATGACCCCAAGTCTTCCAAGGCGCCTCATTCCGTCACGCCTCCCACCGCACCCCCCGAAGCCGAGATCAAGCCCATGGCCGAGATTCTTCACGGCACCCGCATCGTCGACGATTACCGCTGGCTCGAAGACGGCACGACTCCCGCGACGCAGAAGTGGGTCGCCGAAGAAATGGCTTACACCCGCGCTGTGCTCGATCCCCTCGCGGGACGCCAACGCATCCACAAACGTCTGACGGAATTACTTTCCATCGGCAGCATCAGCGTCCCGCACATTGCCGGCAGACATTATTTCTACACGCGCCGCGAAGGCATGCAGAACCAGCCCATCCTCTATGTGCGAGATGGACTCGACGGCCCCGACCGCGTCCTGCTCGACCCTAACCAGCTTGCCGCCGACGGCACCGTCGCGCTCGACTGGTACCAGCCCAGCGAAAATGGAAAGTACGTCGCCTACGGCGTGTCGTCCGGCGGCTCCGAGATGAGCACGCTGCACATCATCGAAACCAAAACCGGTACGATTCTTCCCGACACCATCGAACGCACCCGCGCCGCCAGCATCGCCTGGAAGCTCGACAACTCCGGCTTCTACTACACGCGTTATCCGAAAAAAGGCGATGTCCCCGCCGGCCAGGAAATGTATAACCGCCACGTCTTCTATCACGAGATCACCAACGATCCCGGCGACACGCATCCCGAAGATGAAGACCAACCCATCTTCGGCGAAGGCCGCGACCCAGAAGACTGGCCCAACGTGCAACTCTCCAACGACGGCCACTGGCTGCTCATTACCGTCGAACAAGGCTGGACCAGGACCGAACTCTTCCTGATGAATCTCAAAGCCGGTACTCCGCCTACGCGCGTCACCACCGGCAAAGATTTTATTTACCGCGGCGAGGTCTACAACGGCAAACTCTTCATCACCACCAATGAAGACGCCCCGCGCTACCGCGTCTTCGTCACCGACGCTGGCAACTACGATCGCGAGAACTGGAAGGAATTGATCCCGCAGTCCGATGCCGTGCTGCAGGGTGTAGCTGTTTACGGCGGGAAGCTTTTCGCCCAGTACGAGCAGAACGCTTCGTCACAGTTGAAGCTGTTCGATCTTGACGGCAGGAAGTTGAACGACATCGAACTTCCCGCCATCGGAACAGTCTTTGGCAGCGGCGGACGATGGGATCGCGACGAAGTGTTCTTCGGGTTTCACTCTTTCACGACTCCGCCGACTGTCTACCTCCTCGACTTGAAGCCGATCAGCGTAAAAGTTCCTGGTGGCGAGGCGAATAGCGCACTTATCAGCGCGCTCTGGACCAAAGTCGACGCCCCCTCCATCGATCCCTCCGCCTACGACGTCGCGCAGGAATGGTTCAAGTCAAAAGACGGCACCCGCGTCCCGATGTTTGTCGTGCACAAGAAAGGTGTGGCGAAAAACGGAAAGAATCCCACGCTGCTCACCGCCTATGGCGGATTCAACGTGAGCCTTACGCCCACCTTCAGCCGCACCGCCTATCTCTGGATGGAACACGGCGGCATCTTCGCCGTCGCCAACCTGCGCGGCGGAGCCGAGTTCGGCGAAGACTGGCACCGCGCCGGCATGCTCGACAAGAAGCAAAATGTCTTCGACGACATGATCGCCGCCGCCGAGCACCTGATCGCCGAAAAATATACCGACAAGAATCACCTCGCCATCCAGGGCGGCTCCAACGGAGGCCTGCTCATGGGCGCCATGATCACCCAGCGCCCCGACCTGTTCCGCGCCGTAGTCTGCCAGGTCCCGCTCTTAGACATGATCCATTATCAGGATTTCCAAATTGCAAAATTATGGATCCCCGAATACGGCACATCCGAAAGCCCCGAGCAATTCAAATGGCTCTACGCCTACTCTCCCTATCACCACGTAAAGTCCGGCACCGAATATCCCGCCATCCTATTCATGACCGCCGACACCGACACCCGAGTCGACCCCATGCACGCCAAAAAAATGGCCGCCCTCATGCAATCCGAAGCCAGAAACGGCACCAGCCCCACGAGACCAATCCTATTGCGAATCGAAAGCAAAGCCGGCCACGGCGCCGGCAAGCCCGTCACCAAGCAGATCGAAGAATTCACGGATATCTATTCGTTCTTGTTCTGGCAGCTAGGAGTGAAACCGTAGGGCGTTCGTGGAAGGGCACGGCTTCAGCCGTGCCGCTAGGCGTCGAAACAATTCCGGCTTTAGCCGCGGAGGTTCGCTTTCGACTTGCGTTTGACAATGTGCCGTCGCGCGGTGTTGGAAGCGTTGAAAGCGAGTGCTTCGGTCACAGCTTCGTGCTAGAGTTTGATTATGGTGATCAGGGTCAACGTTCCAGAAGCACTTGCAGCGCAAGCACAGGAGCGAGGTGTACCACTGGAAGCCTACATCGAGGAACTGCTAGCCCGGCAGGCGGCGGCAGTTTCGGCAGAAACTCGGAGGCTGCAAACGCCGGAACAGATTCGCGCCTGGCTTGACTCGCTCACTCAGTTCTCTGACAAGATACCGCCGCTGCCGGAAGCCATCTCTCGCGAATGGCTTTATCAGGACCACGACTAGATGGCCATGGTTTCGTGTTTGATCGACACGAACATCCTGCTCCGTATTGCCAGAAGTTCCGATCCGCAACACAAGCTGGTTGATTCTGCACTGGCTAAGTTAGCCCTCGCCGGTACCAGTCTTTACTTCACACACTAGAACATCGCAGAACTGTGGAATGCGATGACGCGCCCCATTGCCCGAAACGGTTTCGGACTGACCGTAACCGAAGCAGAGCGGCAGGTGCGTGCGATCGAAACCGGGATGACTCTTCTACCGGACAACGAGGCCGTCTATCACGAGTGGCGACGGGTTGTCGTGCAATATGCGGTTTCCGGCGTTCAAGTACATGACGCTCGTCTGGTGGCGGCTATGCGCGTCCATGGAGTGAGTAACATCCTCACTCTGAACGTGGGGGACTTTAGCCGGTATAGCGGCATCACGATAGCGCACCCGAGCAGCGTTTAGTTCGGCCACAAACTGGGGGCTGCCGGCCCTCTCGCAAGGAAGCCCGGAAAGATCGCAGCACGCGGCGTGAAAGCAAACATCGCGCAGGCAGCATCGCGGCCCGCCCTGGCAAAGAACGCAAGGACGGAGCGCCCGGCCAACTCAAACCACGACTCCTGACTCGTCTGTCAAGTCCACTTTCGTAGGCATTCCACGTCCTCGAAAGTAGACATTCCTTCCACAGCCTAACCCCCTGAAAACACAGCCTCGTCAAAACGCCCCTCAAGAGAATCAGCGGATTACAAGCCGTTATTCCGTGCTTGGTAATTATCCCTTGACAGTAGGTACGCATTCAGATACAGTTTACCTGTAAGCAGGTAACTCCTTATGGCTCACAACAATCGCAAGCCGAATATGCTGCCGTACACACTGAAAGACTTCCAGAAGCAATTCCCGGATGATGCCACCTGTCTGGAATGGCTCCGTAACCGTCTGTACCCTGCGGAAGGCATCTACTGCGAGACCTGCGAAGCGACCACCAAGCACCACAGGGTTAAGAGCCGCCCGTCCTACTCTTGCGACCATTGCGGCCATCACGTTCACCCGACCGCTGGCACGATCTTCCACAAGTCGCCCACCCCGCTCACGATCTGGTTCTATGCGATCTACCTCATGGCTCAGACCCGTTGCGGCATCTCCGCGAAGCAAATTCAACGCGAGACTGGAGTAACCTACAAAACCGCGTGGCGCATGTTCCGGCAGATTCGTTCCATGCTGGACGATGAGAAAGCGCCGCCGCTCGGTGGCGGACGTAAGCGCCCTGTCGAAATGGATGAGATGTACTACGGCGGAACTCGCAAAGGGCAAGCTGGCCGTCCGATGGCTGGCGATCAGGGAAAGAAGGTCACCGTCATCGGCATGGTCGAGCGCAAGGGCAGCGTCCGCGCTGTTGTCTCGGATAACGTCGAAGGCTCCACGATGCTCGGCTTGGTCAAGCAGTACGTCCTCCCCAAGAGCATCGTTATGACCGACGAATTCAAGGGCTACAACTCTCTGAATCGACATTTGAATCGGTACGATCACCGCACAATCAATCACAGTGAGAAGGTTTACGTCTCCGGCGAAGTTCACACGAACACAATCGAAGGATTCTGGTCGCTCGTAAAATCCGGCATTCGTGGCGTCTACCATCAGGTTGGCCGTCATTATCTGCAAACCTACTTGAACGAATACAGCTTTAGGTACAATCGCCGCTTCGACCGGACGCCGATGTTTCACAGTTTCTTGCACCAGATCGAAAAGCGCGATGTGGTTGTGCGCCGGGAGTCTGTCATGATTGAGCCGTTCTGACTCGGAGTCGGTCAATATGAACGCACTTATCAAAGGAGGTCATCGTTTCAATGACTGACGCCGAGAAGAAGAGGATGCTAACCGTTGTTCGCGCCGCCGAATTCTTGTTTTCCGAGAATTGCGCTCTGAAGACTGTGTTGCTGTCACGTCGCATTTCCCGACAAACGTGGGAGTCGGAGTGTGCGAGGCTGATGAAGGACCCGGAACTGGCGGGACAACTCCACGCAAAATTTCAGCACCTTTACGACGAAATAGAGCAAGCTCGCGACGAGTCGGAGGCGTTAGAAGCGCTTTTGCAAGCCCTTCCAAAACCGACAAAAGACTGGAACTAGCCATGTGGTTCTATTTCTTCTCTGGTTCGATCTTGCGGGTAGCCTTTGTCAGTGCGGTCTCGAAATCATCTTGAGTGAACGGGTTCTTCTTGCTCTCCGCAAAATCGAGCTTTGCACCCTTCTGATTCTTGGTCTTCATTTCGGCGTTTACTTGGTCCATGATCTTTTGCAACTCCGGTTGAAAAATTATCTCCAAAATCTTCGGCGCTGGCACTACGGGAGCAATCCCCATATTGACGGCTTCCGCTTGGGTCGGACTGAATCCTTCTGGTACATCCCAGTGCCCAATCATAGACCCTAAGAGAAATATGCGCCCGCCAACTCCGTGCATCAATCCGTCAGGCTTGCGTCCCGCCATGACCATTGGTGAACTCGATGTTTCCATAACTACAGTTTGCCGGACAAACACCGGGGAGCCACTCAAGCCGCCGATTGATCTGGCCTCGATCAGATATGCGTCTATGAAGTCATCTCCAAACGGGATTCGCTCGCCCGGAATCATTGCAATGGTTCCAGTTCTGACGATGGGGATGTTTCTGGCAGTCTCCGTGATCTTCGTGAACAATCCAGGAATGAATACTTCGTCGCCCACGCCGATATTCTGTACCTCTAGCGTAGCGTGATTTATAAACATGGAAAACGGAACATGCTCAATATCCAATTGAGCCAACTGTGACGGCGCAAAGAACGTGACGGCAGCATCAACATGCTTTCTGTCTGTCGGATGAAACCACCACGGATCAGTAGGGCGACCCTTGAGAGCTACAGCCGTCCGGTCGCGTTTGTTCACGCGAATGTAAAACTCCTTTCCCTGCAACCGTTCGGCGACATGCCGAGCCGTAACCATGAAAGCGAATGTATTGCTCTGGGTTCCCGGCACGGTCACGATGAAGCCCGTACCTCGATATTCCGGTTCCGGCATCTCCGGCAGGCCGACGAATAGGACGCATTTCCGAATCTGATCTGGTACGCGCATGTCGATGTCCTTTGGCTCGGTCAGATAATAGCGTGGGCCATCTCCGAACCGTTCATCGACAAGCCTAAGATTTTTCATACCTACCGTCAAGGGATACTTACCTCCGTGCTTTTCCACAGTGTTCCTACAGGAACACTTCAACCTTTTTCGCGCTGCGGCGTTTCCGGTTTGCGCTCACACCCTGCCCTCAGGCAGAATGAATCGCCTCTTCCATCGATGGAAATTGATGCGATGTATCCCGCCCGTCAGGAGCAACTCGTGAAGACATTCGTGACAAAGTCCGTGAAAAAATCCAGCGCCATCGTCCTCTGCTTCGCATTCGCGTTTGCTCTGACCACCACGCTCACCGCCCAATCCGACGGCGCGCCGCTGGTTTATCCGAAAGCAAAGACGGTCGATCAGGTCGACGACTACCACGGCACCAAAGTCGCCGATCCCTATCGCTGGCTCGAAGACACCGACTCGCCCGACACGCTCGCCTGGGTCGAGGCCGAGAACAAGCTAACGTTCAGCTATCTCGACCAGATTCCATATCGTGGCGCAATTCACAACCGCCTGGAGAAGCTGTGGAACTACGAGCGTTTCAGTGTGCCCGAGCAACAAGGCGGACGTTATTTCTACCAGCACAACAATGGCCTGCAGAATCAGAACGTGCTCCTGGTGGCTGAGTCGTTGAACGCCGAGCCGCGCCTGTTGCTCGACCCCAACACCCTCTCTTCTGACGGAACGGTCGCCCTCGCCGGCACGGCTATATCGGACGACGGCAAACGCATGGCCTACGGCACCGCAGCTTCAGGATCGGATTGGATGGAGTGGCACGTCCGCGACGTCGACACCGGCAAGGATCTTCCCGACCTGATCAAGTGGGTAAAGTTCTCCGGCGCGTCCTGGACGAAGGATGGGAAAGGATTTTATTACAGCCGTTACGACGAGCCCAAAGAAGGCACCGTAATGCGCGGTGCGAATTATTTTCAAAAGCTCTATTACCACGTCGTGGGAACCGCGCAGGCCGACGACAAACTCATCTACGAACGCCCTGACAACAAGGAGCTGGGATTTTCAGGCGGCGTCACCGATGATGGCCACTATCTGGTCATTTCAGTCTGGCAAGGCTCGTCGCCCAAGAATCGTCTCTATTACAAGGATCTGAAGCAACCCAACGCGCAGGTCATAAAACTGCTCGACGACTTCGACGCGCAATATCAGTTCGTCGACAACGACGGCCCCGTCTTCTGGATCCAGACCGATCTCGACGCTCCGCGCGGCCGCCTGATCGCGATCGACACGCGCCATCCCGAGCGCGCTGACTGGAAGACCGTGGTTGCGCAGGGCGCGGACAAACTTGAGTCGGCCACCGTCGTGAACAATCAGTTCCTGCTGGGATACTTGAAAGACGCGCGCACCGAAGTCCGCGTGCACGACCTGAAGGGAGCCTTCCTGCACAACGTGGACCTGCCCGGCATTGGCACAGCCAGCGGTTTCGGCGGCAAGCGCACAGACAAAGAAACTTTTTACTCGTTCACCAGCTTCGTCACTCCGACCACGATCTATCGATACGACCCGCAGGCCGCCAAGAGTTCCATATTCCGCCAGCCCAAAGTTGACTTCGATCCTTCGAAGTACGAAACCAAGCAGGTTTTTTACAACAGCAAAGACGGCACGCGCGTTCCCATGTTTCTGACGTACAAGAAAGGATTAAAGCTCGACGGTCAGAACCCCACGCTGCTCTACGCCTACGGCGGATTCGACATTTCGCTGACGCCTGCCTTCTCCGTGCCCAACGTGGTGTGGCTGGAAATGGGCGGCGTGTACGCGCAGCCCAACCTGCGCGGCGGCGGCGAGTACGGAGAAGACTGGCATCTGGCGGGTACGAAGGGGAAGAAGCAGAACGTGTTCGACGATTTCATTGCGGCGGCGGAATGGCTCATCGCCAACAAGTACACGTCAACGCCCAAGCTCGCGATTCGCGGCGGCAGCAACGGCGGATTGCTGATTGGCGCCTGCATTACCCAGCGTCCCGATCTCTACGGCGCGACCCTACCCGAAGTCGGCGTGATGGACATGCTGCGCTTCCACAAATTCACCATCGGCTGGGCATGGACGTCGGACTACGGCTCCTCCGACAACGCGGAAGACTTCAAGTGGCTCTACGCCTACTCGCCGCTGCACAACCTGAAGCCGGGCACGAAATATCCTCCCACTCTCATCCTGACCTCCGATCACGACGACCGCGTAGTCCCGGGACACAGCTTCAAGTTCGCCGCGACCATGCAGGCCGATCAGGCCGGACCGGCGCCCGTGCTCATTCGCGTCCAGACCAAAGCCGGTCACGGCGCCGGCAAGCCGATCTCGAAGATCATCGATGAGACGGCGGACAAGTGGGCCTTCGTGGCGCACAATCTGAATATGAATGTCGCGCTGCCGTAGGGTAATCCGACACGGCCTTTGTCGATGGAGGGAGAAGAAACGCGGAGAAAAAAACGCGGTCGTGAGGGTCCGAACGTTGGTGCCCAACACTAACCCATGACCGCGCTTGGGGCGCACTCGCCGTAACGGGTGCGCTCGGATCTTGCAAGTCCAAGTTACTGATTGGTCGTCAAGCGGACAATACCGTGAATCCTGTAGTGGCGGTCCAACGAGCTCACACACTCCGCGAACCGAAGCCGGGCGCCAGGAAGCTTTCTCCCTATAGTCCCATCTTCTCTGTGGTAGAATCCTCGGGCTTCTGGCTGGACGCCGCTCCCAGCGGCCTGTCTCGGCCACAGCGTCTTCCAGGAGGTAGGTCCCCATGCATTCCCGTTCCTTGTGTTTCGCTCGCGTCGCTCTCTACTCGTTAGCCGGCCTGGTGTTCGCTCTGTCGGTTCCAAACATGCAGGCACAGTACGCCCACAATCTTCCCAAGCGCATCGTCGGCGACTACGGCTATTGGAGCAGGTTTCAGAAGCCGGCGTACGGCCACGAGCAGATTCCTTACTACGAGCTCACCCACATTAATCACGCGGGAGTGGGCTTCAATGCCGATGGCAGCCTGAGCGTCCCCGCGACCTTCCTCGAGCCCGGACTCAACAATCGCGCACACATGGCGGGCGTCAAAGTGATGCTGCTGCTGGGGGGCGATTTCAATGGACTCGAAGCCAGCGGCAAGCTGCAGACTCTGGTCGAGAACATCGCCGCGTTCGAGAAGCAGTATGAATACGACGGTCTCGACATCGACTGGGAGTATCCCGCGACCACGCAGGACCGCGTATTCCTGATCGAACTCATGGGCCGGCTGCGGAAATCGAATCCGGACTACACGCTGTCGATCGACGTCGCTCCCTGGGGCGGCTGGGGATACGACACCAAGCAACTGCAACTCTCCACCGACTACTTCAACATCATGATGTACGACTGCGCCGGCCCGTGGACCGCCTACGGTCAGCTCAATTCGCCGATCTTCTGGGATCCGCAAGACCCGGCACCATGGGAGTGCCAGCCGGGTGGAAGCGCTTTTAACGCGTTGAATATTTTTGCCAGCGTTCCGCCGGAGCAACTCAACATGGGAACGCCTTTTTACGGCTACCTGTACACCAACATCAATCAGGAATTCGGATTATGTCCGAACGCCGCGACCACAGCCGATGGCGCATGCGATAACACCGTGGCTACCGTGAATTACGGCACGGATGTAAAGTACCGCATCAACCACAAAGGATGGAAGACGTATTACGATCCCGTCGCACTCGTCCCCTATATGACCCGGATCGATGGAGACAACGGCTATATCACCTACGATGACGCGTTCTCCACGTATTTCCGGACGTTCTATTGCGATTGGAATCGCGGACTGGGCGGCATGTTCATGTGGTCGCTGGATGCCGACTATGATGGCCAGTCCCAGGACTTGCTGGACGCGATGTATCACGCCACGGTGAGCGGGAAGAAGTAACGCAAGTGAATCCGATTCGACATTCACGGAGAGAGTTCTCACTGCGGTTGGCGGCGAGCCTGCCCGTCGTCGGAATGGCGGAGAAGGCATTCGGCCTGCCGCAACCACAGGCTGATCGAAATGGAATCTCGCACACTTGCGAGAGTATTCATCAGGAAGTTGTCTTCAAGGCGGTGAGAAAGCGGGTCTATGAGGCGCTCACTGACGAAAAACGGTTCCGGCAGGTGACGGATTTCATCATGAAAGGCGCTTCGACGGAGATCAGTCCGGACGTCGGCGGGTCTTTTACCATCTTCGGCGGCGTGATCACCGGACGGCACGTTGAACTGGTTCCTTACGAGCGCGTCGTGCAGGCATGGCGCGAAAAGGATTGGCCGCCTGGTCTCTATTCGATTGTGAGATTCCAGCTCGACGAGCAAGGTAGCGACACAAAACTCGTCTTCGATCACACCGGCTTCCCGCAAGGAGCGTCCGTAACCCTAGCCCCAGGGTGGTGGTCACATTACTGGGAACCGCTGCAGAAATATCTGGCGTGATGCCGGGGCGGCAAAATGAGACGACGGAAATGTCATAGAATAACGATTTTGTCGCCTCGTTCCCAATTCGGGCATTATCCCCCGATGGTGGGTTTGACCCTGCCTACCTGACGTGTTATAAACGCCTGTTTTGTGCAGGGGGATCGGGACTAGGGTCTTACTTCTCCTGTCCTTTTTCGCGCGCCTATTTTGGGCGCACCCGGCACAAACTCCGACGCGGCCAAGCTCAGCACTCCTTCAGGTCTTGCGGTGGAAGCGTGTTCGGAATTCCGGAGACAATCGTCGAGGCTCGATTTCGATATCAGTGTTTTTCGAGATCACTGTTTTCGAGTTTCTCACGCTGCGTCCGGAAGGCAATGCCTAGACACGTTTGAAATTTCCTTACAACCGTTCTTATATCGGAGGACTTATTATGCGCACCTGGCTCGCCACTGCTGCGTTTCTGTCACGCCGCGTGGCCCTCAAACTTTCGGCTGTCGTCGCGCTGTTTACCGTCAGCGCGGCGGCCGCCCTTGCCCAAACCACCGGCGAATCAGCCGGAGGTGAAGCTTCGCTCAAGCTGCCCGACCTTTCGCAGGTCAGCTTTTTGCATGGCGCCATCGATGGCCACAAACTGCTGCTGATCGGCATCCTCTTTTGCCTGTTCGGCCTCGGCTTTGGCATGACCATTTTTCTGCGGTTGAAGAACCTTCCCGTGCATCGTTCGATGCGCGAAATTTCGGAACTGATTTATGAAACTTGCAAAACCTATCTGGTCACGCAGGGCAAATTCATTCTTTTTCTGTGGGCATTCATCGCCGTCATTATTGCTGCTTACTTCGGATGGCTATCGCCTGTGCCCGGAAAATCCGTCGGACTGACGCTGCCGATCATTCTGGGATTCAGTCTCGTCGGAATTGCGGGCAGCTATGGCGTGGCGTGGTTCGGCATTCGCGTGAACACGTTCGCTAATTCGCGGACGGCGTTCGCTTCCCTGCCCGGCAAACCGTATCCCGTCTACCAGATTCCACTGGAAGCCGGCATGAGCATCGGCATGATGCTGATCTCGGTTGAATTGCTCATCATGCTGTTCATTCTGCTGTTCATTCCGGGCGATTATGCCGGTCCCTGCTTCATCGGATTCGCCATTGGCGAGTCGCTCGGCGCAGCGGCGCTGCGAATTGCGGGCGGCATCTTCACCAAAATCGCCGACATTGGGTCGGACTTGATGAAGATCGTGTTCAAAATTAAAGAAGACGACGCGCGCAACCCCGGCGTCATCGCCGATTGCACCGGCGACAACGCTGGCGACTCGGTCGGGCCTTCGGCCGACGGATTCGAAACTTACGGCGTAACCGGCGTCGCGCTGATCACGTTTATTCTGCTGGGCGTAAAAGATCCCAGCGTGCAGGTGCAGTTGCTGGTGTGGATCTTCGTGATGCGCGTGATGATGCTGGTTCTCCAGCGCGCTGTCGTACTTCCTTAATGGCGCGATTGCCAAGGCGAAGTATGGCTCCGCAAACGAGATGAATTTCGAAGCGCCACTGACTTCGCTGGTATGGATGACTTCGATCATCTCGATCGGTATTGACGTTCGTGATCTCCTACTTCATCATTCCGCAGCCTCGGCGGTGATGGCACGCAGTGGTGGAAGCTGGCTACGATTATCTCCTGCGGCACGCTGGCGGGAGCGCTGATTCCGGAACTGGTGAAAGTCCTTCACCTCAACCGAGTCGCGGCACGTGAAGGAGGTCGTCATCTCGGCGCAGGAAGGCGGAGCGTCGCTCGGCATCCTGTCGGGATTCGTAGCGGGAAATTTCTCCGGCTACTATCTTGGCCTGGCGATGATGTTTCTTGATGGCGCTTGCGTTATTACATGAGCACCATGGGCCTGGCGTCTGGCGGCGGGAATGCTGGCTCCCGCCGTGTTCGCGTTTGGACTGGTCGCGTTCGGATTCCTGGGTATGGGTCCGGTCACGATCGCAGTCGATTCCTACGGTCCGGTCACGGACAATGCGCAATCCGTATATGAATTTCGCTGATTGAAGCGGTGCCGAACGTTGTGGCCGAGATCAAGAAAGATTTCAACATGAGCGTTGACTTCGAGCGCGCCAAGCATCTGCTCGAAGCCAATGACGGCGCAGGCAACACCTTCAAGGCCACGGCGAAGCCGGTGCTGATCGGCACGGCCGTAGTGGGCGCGACCACCATGATTTTTTCCATCATCATGGCACTCACCAATGGACTCACCAATGTCGAGGACGTACAGAAGCTCTCGCTGCTGTACGCACCGTTCTTTCTGGGACTGATCACTGGCGGCGCGATGATCTACTGGTTCACCGGCGCTTCAACGCAGGCGGTGACCACGGGCGCTTACCGTGCAGTCGAGTTCATTAAGGCCAACATCAAACTCGAAGGCGTGGAGAAGGCATCCGTTTCCGACAGCAAGAAGGTGGTCGCGATCTGCACCAAGTATGCGCAGAAAGGCATGTTGAATATCTTCATCGCGGTCTTCTTCGGGACGCTGGCGTTCGCCTTTGTCGATCCGTTCTTCTTCGTCGGATATCTCATCTCGATCGCGATCTTCGGTCTCTACCAGGCGATCTTCATGGCCAACGCGGGCGCCGCGTGGGATAACGCCAAGAAGATTGTCGAAGTCGAGATGAAGCAGAAGGGCACGCCGCTGCACGATGCCACGGTGATCGGCGATACGGTGGGCGATCCGTTTAAGGATACGTCGTCGGTGGCGCTGAATCCGGTCATCAAGTTCACTACGCTGTTCGGGCTGCTGGCGGTGGAACTGGCGGTCAAACTGGCGAGCGACCAGGGCACGACACTGACTCGAGTGCTGGCGGCGGCGTTCTTCGTGGTGTCATTTACGTTCGTATACCGGTCGTTTTACAGCATGCGGATCAAGCAGGGCGCGGAGTAGCCGCGACGCGGTCGGTCAGGCCGAAAGATCAACGCCATCCGGAATTATCGGGATGGCGTTTTCTTTTACCAGCATGTCATCGCTTCGTCCCACAGGACGGACGAATGCGTCCGTCCTTACGTGAACTCAGAACGAAATCTTCATCTTCGATTTCACGCTGTGCGCTAATTTTTCGATCTGCTCGGCCTTCTTGATGGCGTCGATCGACATGACTCCACGCTGGGCTTTCTGCAGGTACTCCTTCAGTTCGGCAGTCAACTGCAGCATCTTCTCGGTATCGCGCCTGATCTCGGTCTGTCGTTGCGTGTTCGCGGCGATCGCCTGCTGTCGTTGAATGTCGTCCCCCGCAGGAACCGGAGTGACGGCCGCGCCGGGCTGCGGAACCGTGGACGGAGGGATGGGGGTGCTGAGATCCTCCGACTGACGTTGGGCGGGAGGGATAGGTATGTGAACATTCTGTGCCCGACACTGCCGGACGGCGCCCAAAGACACAAAGAGCATGAATACCAGTGAAGTTGCCCTCAGCATAGAGACCCTCCTGTCGCGATGGGAACAGCAGAGATGGTGAGGCAAAATCTGTCGGGGCATTATGGCCCAGGCGAGGGATGGATACAACTGGAATTTGAAGCAACTGCAATTTAATGGACCGAACTTGGACTTCGCTGCGGATAGGAGCAGAACTGGTCAATGAGCGCTATCGCCTGCTCTCGCCAGCTATCCGATCAGCGGTGTCTAATACGAGTATGGGAGCCCTTCTGACAAGAGCGTCTGTGGCATATTGTGCCTTCGTCCTCGCCACACCCTTTGCGGGAGTCAGACCGCACAGTCGCTATCCAAACGAGTTGCGGGGATTCAGGTTCTACTCCGAGTATCTCGCTCCGCTTCAACCCGGCGTGTCGGGGGAAAAAGCAGTCCATCGGGTTCTCGGTGATCCGCCAGCAGCGAAGCGAAGCGGCTGGAGGATTATCCCGACCTACACGATGAAGAACGGCCCTGTGTACAACCCAACGCTTGGGCCTTTGTACCAGATCATCGTCAGACCGGATGGCGTTATCCCGATGAGCGCCGTAAAGTTCTCGGCGGCATTTACACACTGCCACGACAGCCTAAGTGAAATCAACGTCGACTTTGATGTTTACAGCGACACGTTTGGATTGGAGTACTGGCTTCACGAAGAGGACTCCGAATGGGGAAAGAAGGGAGACCTCTACCGTATCGTATATGGGGCGCGCAGGCGTCCCGATCCACCCAACACGACTTGCGGCTAGTTGTTGAAAAATCGCCTCTCTAACAATGTCGGCGGTGTCAAGCACTTTTCGAGCACACTACAGCATGCACTCGGAGAAGAGCGCCATTTCGCTCTCGTTGAAGATGTGCCGTATCCAACCAAAGCCCGCTCGCAATCAGTGTTCAGGTCTGGAACTTAGTCCGACCCATGCATCTCTTCGATCGCAACCTCGACCATGATTCTTAGTTCGAACTCCCCCGTAAAGGAGGAGCGGGACGCGCCAGTCAATTACTCGGTGTTCTACTGCACACCACGGCGATTTTCGGGCTGTCCCGCGTGCGGACCGAATCTTTTTGCTTGCTCGTAATCCCATTCTTTGCGCATCATCCAGTACAACTGAATGGCTAGCTTGCGGGCCATCGCGACCTTGGCAATCTTCCGTCCGCGTCGCATGGCCAGGTGAAAATACTTGCTCCGCCATTCCGGAAGGCTGCGCACCGTCACTTGCGCCGCTTCCACCAGCAGGAAACGCAGCAGCGTGTTGCCTTGCTTGCTGATGTGTCCCAGCCGTCGCCGATCCCCGCTCGACTCCTCCGACGGCACCAGTCCCAGATAGCTCGCGATCTGCTTGCCACACTGAAACCGTTCCGCTCTCCCGATGATCAGCACGAAAGCCAGCGCCGTCAGCGAACCGACCCCGGGATGCGTCCGCAACCGCCGCGCCGCCGGACACTTCTCCGCTTCCTGCTCGATAGTTTGCGTCAGCTCCGCGATCGTCGGACTCAACCGGTCCAGCAACTCCAGCAGATCGCGTCGCCGCCGGCTCGCCCACGGAGCTAACGGGAACGTCTCCAACTGCTCTCGCCCTGCTTCCCGCCACAACCGCTTCTTGCAGCGCAGTCCCTCGTTGAGCGCCACGGCTTGCAGCTGATTCATGACTCGCGTGCGCGCCTGCACCATGCGGTGCCGGTGCCACAGCAGTTGCCGCAGATCCCGATTCTCCCAGTCCGGCACCCAGATCTGCGGAAAGTCATCTTTCAGCATGAGTTTCAGAATCAGCTGCGCATCCTGGCGATCCGTCTTCTGCTTGCGTACTCGCTTGGTACGGATCTCAGCAGCGTCGCCGATCCACAACTCAAACTGCAGCTCCGCCAGCAGCCGCTCGAACCAGCGCGCATGCCCGCTGGCTTCCATCCCCACCCGCACCTTTATTCCCTGGGCCACCAGTTCGCGGTAGAACTTCTCCGCCTCCTCCGGGTGCTGCAGGCGCCGTTCTTCCAGTTCCCCTGTTTCGGTATCCACAAACGCAATTTGTTGGAAGCCCGGATGGTAGTCACAACCTATAATTCTCATGTTCGGCTCCTTTCTCCCGGGCCTTGGTTGGTTGGCACCACCAAAGTCTATCCGGGTGCGGGAGCCGACATTGTTATGGAATCAATTGCGCTCATTGACCTGTCAGGTATCTGCGGGCCGCCTTAGTTCGGCCCTTTCATTTTCTCTTTCACGCTCTTGGCCAGCTTTTCGATTTCTTCGGCTTTGCGGATCACATCGAGGGAGAGGACATTTTCGTCTGACTTGTCCACGTACGCCTTCAGTTCGACCGATAGTTTCAGCAACTTGTCGGTGTCGGTCTTAATGGCAGCCGCGCGCTCCTTGGCCGCCTTTTTTTCCATATCGTGGGCGATGCGGTCGCGCGTTTCGTCTCCGTCGCCCGGGACCGTCGGAAAACTTCTGGGCAGCGGAGGCGGCTGCGGCTGCCCTCCGGGAGTCTGCGCAAAACCAGGGAGCGCGAACGCGCACAGCAACAACAGCCATCCATGGACTCTTGATCGCACGGCAACCTCGCGGAGAGTCGAGCAGCACTCTTCCACGAAAATTATACGTCGCGGGAATCGGGCGAAAAAGGAGGCTGGTTAGTGGAGAGCAGACCGGGCGGCGGGATTCAATTTCGCCCTGTCGGAAATCCCCACTTCTCGCGCAAAGGGCGCGCGAGAAATGGGGCACCCGGAATCCTGTTGCTCGGAGACTACAGCGTGCTCATGTTGGCCAGGAATTCGCCGTTCGACTTGGTCTTGCCCATTCGTTCGACCAGGAGTTCCATGGCTTCCACCGGCGAGAGCGGGTTCAGCACTTTGCGCAGCACCCAGATGCGCTGCAAATCTTCTTTCGGGATCAGCAGCTCTTCTTTACGCGTGCCGGAGCGCTGAATGTCGATGGCCGGGAAGACGCGTTTGTCGACCAGCTTGCGCTCGAGGATGATTTCCGAATTGCCCGTGCCTTTGAATTCCTCAAAGATCACGTCGTCCATGCGCGAACCGGTGTCGATCAGCGCGGTGGCGATGATCGTTAGCGATCCGCCTTCTTCAATATTGCGAGCGGATCCAAAGAAACGCTTCGGCCGCTGCAACGCGTTCGAATCCACGCCGCCGGAGAGCACTTTGCCGGAGGGCGGGACGATCGTGTTGTAGGCGCGCGCGAGACGCGTAATGGAGTCGAGCAGAATCACGACGTCGCGCTTGTGCTCAACTAATCGCTTCGCCTTTTCAATCACCATTTCGGCGACCTGCACGTGGCGCGCGGCGGGTTCGTCGAAGGTCGAAGAAATTACTTCGCCCTTCACCGAACGTTGCATGTCGGTAACTTCTTCCGGACGCTCGTCGATCAACAGGACCATCAACACAACTTCGGGATGATTCGCCGTTATCGAGTTAGCCACGTTCTGCAGCAGCATGGTCTTGCCGGCGCGCGGCGGAGAAACAATCAGGCCGCGTTGGCCTTTGCCAAGGGGCGTGAGCAAATCCATGACGCGGGCGCTCGCGTTCTCGCGGGTTGTCTCAAGTTTTAGGCGCTCCTGCGGGTACAGCGGCGTCAGGTTATCGAACAGGATCTTGTTGCGGGCTTCATCCGGCGATTCGAAGTTGACGGCCTCGATCTTGACCAGCGCAAAGTACTTCTCGCCCTCATGCGGCGGACGTACCTGGCCGCTGATGGTGTCGCCGGTCTTGAGATCGAATTTCCGAATTTGCGAAGGCGAGACGTAGATGTCGTCGGGGCCCGGCAGGTAGTTGTAGTCGGGAGAGCGGAGGAAGCCGTAGCCATCGGGCAGAATCTCGAGGACGCCTTCGGCAAAGATGTGGCCTTCTTTTTCACTCTGCGCCTGCAGGATTTTGAAGATGAGATCCTGCTTACGCATACCGCTGGCACCGGGAAGATCCAAGGTCCTTGCGATCTTGGTCAACTCAGTGATGTTTTTTTCTTTTAGTTCAGCAATGGTCATGATTCACCTAAACCCGTGCACTAAGGCTTTATTCGTTAGTGTCAGCGGGAGATTTTCAAAAGGAGGGGACGCAGGAAAGACGCAGACAGCACCAGGCAGGGAAGGCGGGGCTGGGTTAAGCAGCCCGCCGTTGTGCCTCAGCAAAATTCTCTGGTTCCGACAAAACTTCTTGCCGCTCCGCGCCCGCGATACGATCCAACACGCCGTTCATCGTTTCCTGGATTCTGGTGCTGGGCCGATGGAATTTCCGCGTGGCCTTGGAGGCAAGCTGACACAGCATATACCGGTTCCGCAGAGTCTGTAAAGCATCAAACACACGATCAGAGCGCATGTGCTTTATTTCTCCTTACTTTATGATTTGTGGCCTTGCGCATTCTTCCTTTCGCCACAGGAGGGTGACCAGGAACCCCAGAGTCCGGTCTAAGTCACTGATTCCGAGTAGGTTGTAAAAGGAGTTAGCGTAAAACTCACTTGAATAGATGCGTGACAGGTCCCCGAAGATGCTCAATTTTCTGGGCTTGGCTTCCTGGGCGCAGATGCCGCAAACCGTCGGCCCCGAAGCTTCCGGATGTACCTGGAACTGGTTAATGTAGCTGCCTGGCGCGAAGAGGTCAAGTAATTATTTGACCGCGAATTGTAAAAGCTGGTAAAGACCGTCGGCCCGATCTCATAGGCAGAATTCGGCCGAAGTGGGGATTTAATCCTCGTCAAATCAAGAGCAACTTATTCTTTCTAAATAAGTTACAGTCGGTGCGAGCGTCGGGATGGGAATCACGGTTTGGCGAGCTTTTCGATCTCCGCCGCAGGTGCGCCCGGCCCCAGAATCTGGCGGAGGGCTTCTTCCAGCACCTCATCCCTGCCATCCCGGATTCCCCCAACGGTAGGCCGGACTTTGACGTTCGGCACAATGCCGATCTGCTGGGTCGGCGTCTTGTCAGGATAGAACACTCCAATGCCGCTAATCATAGTGCGTAAGCCTCCGGGCAAAGGAAATGGCGACACGTTGCCGTCGGCTCCGGAGGTTGCGCTGCCCACGACGATTGCCCCGCGCGGGGAGCGAAACGCCATCGCGGTGTACTCGGCCTGGCTCATGGAGGTCTCATCGACCAGGATGACCACCTTCCCCGAGTAATGGGGCTGTTCCGGTTTCAGCGATTCCGTAGATCCCCAATGGAAGGCGCCGGGGTTGGACAGGTCGCCCTCGGTAAATGTTGCGAACGGAGTTTCATGGTCGACCAATAGCGACCCCAGCGCGAACACCATGAACGACGAAGGGTAGTTGCGGATATCGATGATCAGTCCCTTGGCGCCCGCGGCCTGTTGCACATAGCTGGCGGCATCCTCGGATTTCACCGACGAGAGTTTCAGGTAGGCAACGTCCTTCGAAAGGAGTCGAAACGTCGGCCCCGGCAGATCGTGAGTCAGGATGCCCGAGTTCGGGGCGGACGCCGCACGGTTCATCTTGAGTTTCAGATCATGGTTTTCACGGCGAACGCCGATGGTCGATTCGCCGCATTCCCCGCGAGTCATGGAGCGGGCGATGTCGCGCATGCGCGCGACCTCGTTGGACGCGGCATAGTACGGCTTCCAACTTTCGATCAGCTTGCCAACCGCAACTCCATCCAGTTCAGTGATGACATCGCCGAGTTTTAGCTCGACTTTGTCGTCCGTGGCGGAAATCCCCGCGACCACAGGAAGATCATCGACGAACCGCACGTTCACCGGGAGCTGGCATTTACCCACCGGGGGCCGCGAATCCAGCGAACTCCACAAATTAGCATGGCCGTCGCGAGCCCTGGCGATGAGAGCCAGCATTTCCAGGCGATAAGAATCAGCGGTCTTCGCTGTGGCGATTCGCGGGATGAACTCCGCCAGCACGCCAGTCCAATCTCCCGCGACAAGATCGCGATATGGCGACCAGTATTCGATGATGTTCCAGAAACGATAGAGAGCGAGAAACTGGAATCCAGCGTCGGGCAGTTTGAGGTTCGTATAGCCGGGTTCGTGCTCGAACGATGGATTGCCGACTCCCTCGTCTTGGGAAACGTAAAACTGCTTGCCCGACGGTCGATTGTCGCGGATGGACTTCAGAATCTGACTTAGGTCAGCTCCGAGCGACGTGGCGTTTGCGATCCAATCCAGATCTGGCTTGTAATAAAGATCCTTTTCATCCAGCTTGGCGCACGGATTACACGGAGCAACCGGGCCCAG